>NZ_JBEZGO010000005.1:311896-588584 GCF_040650035.1 Actinoplanes sp. NPDC048796
CGACCGCCGCGCGAGTGGGGGGGGGCGCGGGCGGCGCCCCCCCCCCCCCCGGGGGCGGCCCCCCCCCCCCCCCCCCCCCGGGGGGGGGGGGGGGGCGCCCGCCCCCCCCCCCACGACGCTGGCCGTCCCGGTCTTCGCCGAGGGTGGGCTGTGGGGGTTCCTCACGGTCGCCGCCGCCCCCGGCCGGGCCTTGCCGCCGGACGCCGAGACTTCGCTGAGACAGTTCACCAATGTGATGTCGACAGCGATCGCCGACGCCGAGTCGCGGCACGCGCTGGCGCGCCTGGCCGAGGAGCAGGCGGCGCTGCGCCGAGTCGCGATGCTGGCGGCGCACGGCGCCCCGCCCAGCGAGGTCTTCGCCGCCGTGGCCGGGGAGGCGGGCGCGTTGCTGGGCACCGACATCTCCATGGTGGCCGGCCGCAACGGCGACGGAACCGTTACGGTGCTGGGCAGCTGGAGCACCGGCACCGACGGGCTGCCGGTCGGCACCCGGGTCACGCTCGGCGGCCACGACGCCACGAGCATCGTGGCCCGCACCGGCCGGCCGGCCCGGGTGGCGAACCACGACACCCCCGGGGACCCGGCCGAGATCGCCGCGCCGATCCTCGTCGAGGGGCGCGTCTGGGGCTTGCTGCTCGTCGCCACCCGCTCCGATGAGCCCTTCGCGGCCGACATCGAGGAGCGGCTGGCGACCTTCGCCGACCTGGTCGCGACCGCGGTGGCCAACACCGAGGCTCATGAGCAGGTCCGCCGATACGGCGAGGAGCAGGCCAGCCTGCGCCGCGTCGCCACGCTGGTGGCCGAGGGCGCGGGCCCGGCGGCGCTGCTCAAGGCGATCACGGACGAGCTCGCGGCGACGTTCGCCGCGATGAGCGCCGTCATGCGATTCGACGACGATCTGTCCGAGGTCGTCCTCGTGGGCAAGTCGGGCGAGATCGCCGTTCCGACCGGAAGTCACTGGCCGATCGGGGAAACCCCCGCCGCGGCCGCGGTGCACCGGACAAGGCAGCCGGTTCGGGTCGAGGCGGCCGGCCCGGCGCCGGCCACGGGGCCGCACGGAGCGGAAATCCACCGACTGGGCATCGTCTCGACGGTGGCGAGCCCGATCATCGTGGAGGGCCGTCTGTGGGGCGTCATGACGGTGAGCGACCGGGCTCCGCTGCCGCCGGACACCGAGCAACGGCTGACCAGGTTCGCCAACCTGTTCACCACGGCCATCGCCAACTCGGAGAACCGCTCCGAGCTGGCGGCCTCCCGGCGGCGGATCGTCGCCGCGGCCGACGAGGCCCGGCGCACCATCGAGCGGAACCTGCACGACGGCACTCAGCAGCGCCTGGTCTCGCTCGCCCTGGCCGTCCGGTCGGTCCAGTCCTCGCTGCCGGCGTCGCTCGGCGATCTGCGCGACGACCTCTCCACCGTGGCCACCGGTCTCGCCGCCGCGGTCGAGGAGCTGCGCGAGCTGGCCCGCGGCATTCACCCGGCCGCACTCACCCAGGGCGGCCTGAGCGCGGCCCTGAGATCCCTGGCCCGCCGCTCGGCGATCGCGGTCGACCTGAGACTCGCACTCAACGAGCGGCCGGCCGAGCCCATCGAGGCGGCCACCTACTTCGTCGTCTCGGAGGCACTGGCCAACGCGGTCAAACATTCGGCCGCCACGCACATCGAGGTGTGGGTCGAGCACCGCGACGAAACTTTGCGCCTGGCCATAAGCGACGACGGCGCCGGCGGCGCCGACGCGCGCGGCTGGGGACTGCTGGGCCTTCGGGACCGCGTCGAGGCGCTGGGTGGTTCCCTGTCCGTGGACAGCCCGCCCGGCCGCGGCACACGGATCACCGCCGACCTGCCGTTCACGCTGGGCCCCCTGCGCCCGTCGGCCTGAGCAGACCACCGTTCCGGCGCAACCACCTGGTCTCCGTGCCGGAAGTCGCCACGCCGGCCGAACTCACCGAGCGGATCGCGGCCATCGATCGAGCCGAGTACGGCAGGATGTCGCCGCCGGGTTTACCACGCGAGCTGTGCGTCGCTGCGGTCGCGGGCGGGCGCCATCGACTCAAATCGACGCAGCGAACCGTCCCTTCAGCCATTGACCCGTAACGCAACGTCGATGCTGTCATCGCTGGGCTCGTGTGAGATTGGATCGATGTCCGATGCGTACGATGGAGGCCGCCTGTCCGGTACCTGGGTGCCGGTGGAGCGGCGCTGGTGGGGCTTGGACCGCCGAAGTCTGCCTTCGGCGCTCGTGGTGGCAGGTGTGGGGATTCTGCTCGGCGGGTTGCTGCCGCTGATCGATCGGGTGGTTCCGAACGACGACACGGTCCGGGCCGGTGATCGGCTGAACCTCGGCGACGGGCTGACGATCGCGCCGCCGGCCGGGTGGCAGTTGGTGAGCGGGTTGAGGGTCGGTGCTGCTACGACGATCCCCGATCAGGGTTCGCCAGTCGCCGAGGTCGCCGACGACGGTGTGGTGGCCGACATCCGAACCGCGGCGTTCGCCGGTGATGCCAGCGCACTGCTGGACCAGGTGAACAAGAACCTCACCAGGTCGTCCACACGTCCTCAGTTCACGGTGACCGGCGGCCGGGCTTCGGTGACCTCGATCGATGGGATCACCGGGTTGGTCGAGACGTACACCAGTACCGCGGGTGAGGGGTTGGTCGCCGCGTACAAGCTGGCCGACGGCCGGGGCCTGACGGTGGAGGTCGATGCCGCCGCGGGCGGGCAGTTCGCCGCGCGCGCCGACCAGGTCGACGCGATGCTGCGCAGTGTCTCCTTCAAGGAGCCGTCATGACGACTACCGACGCGGCTCTTGATCTTCGTGCGGCCCGGGCTGCTGCGATCGAGGCCTCCGGCTGGGGTACCCCGTTCCGGCTGGTTCAACTCCGCAACGCCGCCTTCTGGGTGTTCGTGTTCGGCATGGCGGCGGGCATCCTCCTGATGATCCAGTACTACAGTCCCACGCTGGGCACCTACGGCGTCGGCCTGGGCAGCGGCATCATCATGTTCGCCCTGTACACGATCCCGTGGTTGTTCCTGCTCAGCTATCACAACAGGTACACCTCGCTGCCGCCGAAGCTGCTGCTGGTCGCCGCACTGTGGTCCGGCATCGCCGGAACCTACGCGATCGGGTTGCAGGCCAACGACGCGATCGTGTCGCTGTACACCAAGGCGTTCGGCCCGGCCTGGGCCCACGACTGGGGTCCCGGCCTGACCGCGCTGTTCACCGAGGAGTTCGCCAAGGCCAGCGCGCTGATCCTGCTGATCGGCCTGGCGCCGCGGCTGGTCCGCAGCCCGTACGACGGCCTGATCATCGGCGCCTTCGCCGGCCTCGGCCTGCAGATCTCCGAGGATGTGCTGTACGTGGTCAACGGCACCGCCGCCGCCTTCGGCACCGACCAAGTCGGTACCGCTTTCGCCACGCTGTCCAGCCGGGGTTGGGCCGGGCTCTTCCAGCACGTGCTGTTCAGCGCGGTGTTCTGCGCCGGTCTGATGTGGCTGATCGGGCGCGGCGACCGCGGGCACCGCCTTCGCGGGCTGGTACTGATGCTCTCGGCGATGCTGGCGCACAGCATCTGGGACAACATGGCCGCCTACGGCTACGTCATCGCCGGCGGCTTCGGCTTCTTAGGCCTCATGATCGTGACGATCATCGCTGAACTGATCCTGCTCCGGACGACGTTCCGGCTGGCCGCCCCGCAGGAGCAATCCTGGCTGCGGGCGATCCTGGCGCCCGAGGCCGAGGGTGGTGTGCTCACCGACGCCGAGGTCAACGCCGCCGCCGGAGGGCGAAGAACCCGCAAGGCGTACCGCAAGTCGGTACACGGCCATCACGAGAGAAAGACCGCCGAGCACGTGCTGGCTGCCGCGCATGACCTGGCGCAGGAACTGGCCGAATCTCGGGGGCAGGACACCGAACGCGTCATCCACGCCCGCGCCGAGATCGCGCGGCTCAGGGCCACGTGACCGCGCCGTAGCGTGCGACCACGCGAGCGGGCACCACAGTTCATCCGGGAGGATTTCCGATGTCACGCGAGAACAAAGCCCGAGCCGGGGTGTCGCAGGTGATCCCGGACGACACCATCCAGGACGTCGCCCTGGTGTATTTCCGCGGATCGACGCGGTCCGGAGCCATCGGGGCCGCGCTCGGCGGAGCGCTCGGCGGCCAGATCGGCGGCACAAGCACCGGAGCATGGCACGCAGATCGACTTCACCGACACCACCACCGGATCCAAGCTCGAGGTGGAGGCGAGGCTGCTGGGCAACCTCGGCGTGACCGACCTCTTACAGAACCTCGCAGGTAAAGACACCACGGAACCAGGCTGACACCGTCCACGCATTACGGACTCGAGGATCCGCCACCCGGAGTACCCCTTCGAAGCCGCAAGACAGGGCCCTACATACCTGACGCACCGTCTCCCTCTTCAAGCCCTTCAGAGGCTCGGGTGGGTCCATTCATCGACATGGAGATGCCGCACTAGGCGCGTGACGGCGTCTCCACCGCCGTCGGGTCGGGGTCGACGCGCGGGTCGCCCTCGTCGGCGAAGTAGTCATCCCGCGTGGTGCCGTCGACGCCGGCCGGGGTCTTGGCCGCTCGCAGGATCAGCGTGACGATCACGGCGATCAGCAGGTTGACCAGCACGGTCACGAAGCCGACGTAGATGGTGCGTTTGGTGTCGAAGCCGAATTCGGACAGCGGGAACGCCGACCCGCCGAAGTGCGCGTGTTTGGTGGCCGGGTTGGGAATCTGCCACAGCATCCACATCGACAGGCCCATGCCGGCCACCCAGCCGGCGATCAGGGCGCCCCGGTGCAGCCACCGGGTGAACAGGCCGAGGGCGACCGCGGGAGCGGTCTGCAGGATGATCACGCCGCCGATGAGTTGCAGGTCGATGGAGAACTGCGGGTCGAGGAAGGCGATGCAGGCGACCGCGCCGATTTTGACGACCAGCGAGGTGATTTTCGAGACGCGGGCTTCGTCGGCGTGTGAGGCGTTTTTGCGCAGGTATTCCTTGTAGATGTTGCGGGTGAACAGGTTGGCCGCGGCGATCGACATGATGGCGGCCGGGACGAGGGCGCCGATGCCGATCGCGGCGAAGGCGACGCCGGCGAACCAGGCCGGGAACTGCATGTCGAACAGCAGCGGTACGACGGTGTTGCTGTCGACGGTGCCCTGGGTGGCGCCGGGCAGCGGCTTCACGTTGGACGCGATGGCCGCGTACCCCAGAAGCGCGAGCAGGCCGAGCAGGAAGCTGTAGGCCGGCAGGGCCGACATGTTCCGCTTGATCACGGTGCGGTTCTTGCTGGCCAGCACCCCGGTGATGCTGTGCGGATAGAGAAACAGCGCGAGTCCCGATCCCAAGGCGAGCGTCACATACTGCAATTGATTGCCGGCGTTGAGCAGAATTCCGTCGTTCGCCGACACGCTGGCCTGAAACTTCTCGTCGGCGGCGTCGAAGATGCTGCCCCAGCCGCCCAACTTGAACGGAAGATAGATGACCGCCACCAAAATCACGACGTAGATCAGCGCATCTTTGACGAAAGCGATCAGCGCGGGGGCGCGAAGACCCGATTGATAGGTGTACGCGGCCAGGATCGCGAACGCGATGATGATCGGCGCATGCCGGGCGAGCAGGCTGTCGCCGGTCACGCCCATCGTCTTGAGCACCGCCTCGATGCCGACGAGCTGCAGGGCGATGTACGGCATGGTGGCCACGATGCCGGTGATGGCCACGACGAGGGCCAGCGTGGGCGAGTCGAACCGGCTGCGCACGAAGTCGGCCGGGGTCACGAAACCGTGCCGGTGCGACACCGACCAGAGCCTGATCAGAATCAGAAAGAACAATGGATAAGTGATGATGGTGTCGGGAATGGCGAAGAATCCGGCCGCGCCGGCGCCGAAGATCAGCGCGGGTACGGCGACGAAGGTGTACGCCGTGTAGAGGTCACCGCCGACCAGGAACCAGGTGATCCAGCCGCCGAAGTTGCGCCCGCCCAGGCCCCACTCGTCCAGGTGTGCCATGTCTTTGGGGGCGCGCCAGCGGGCGGCCACGAAACCCATGCCGCTGACCAGCAGGAACAGCAGCGTGAAGACGACGATCTCGGTGATGTGGTCCCTCATGGCCGGCGTCCCCGCTTCGTCATCCGGTAGACGACAGCGGTCGCCACGACGCCGACGAGGATGAGGAGAAGCTGGATCCAGTAGAACGCGGGGAAGCCGAACAGCCGCGGCTCGTCACGGTTGTAGAGAAACGTCAGGAGCGGCACGACGATCGGGATGAGCAGCAGCCAGTTCCAAGGGCTGCGGTCACGGCGAGGGCTACACGATCACCTATCCTGCCATGATCGATGTCCGAGGGGCCGTCGCCGGATCTCGGTCAGGTGCGAAGGCCGTGTTCGTGGGCGAAGACGACGATCTGGACGCGGTCGCGGAGGTTCAGTTTGCGGAGGATGGCCCCGACGTGGGTCTTGACCGTGGACTCGCCGGCGAAGATCTCGGCGGCGATCTCGGCGTTGGACAGGCCGCGGGCCACGGCCCGGAAGACGGCCCGTTCCTTGTCGGTCAGCGCGAGGTAGGCGTCGGGTACTGGCGAGCGGGCCGGGAACTGCCCCTCCAGCAGGGCGGAAAGGTCGTTGGGGGCCAGTACGGCGTTGCCGGCGTGGACGCTGCGGATGGCGTCGGCCAGCTGGGCCGGGGTGGTGTCCTTGAGCAGGAAGCCGCTGGCGCCGTGGCGGATGGCCATGGCCGCCCGGTCGTCCAGGTTGAAGGTGGTGAGCACCAGGACCCGTACCGGATGGGTCCTGGGTGTGGCGTAGATGAGCCGGGTCGCCTCGACGCCGTCGAACTCGGGCATCCGCAGGTCCATCAACACCACGTCCGGCTGCAGTTCCTCGGTCAGGCGTACGGCGTCCCGGCCGTCACCGGCCTCGCCGACCACCCGGATGCCGGGCTGCGCGTTCAGGATGACCACCACACCGGCCCGGAACAGCTCCTGGTCGTCGACGACCAGGACCTCGATGTCGTCGCTCACGGCAGCGGCACCGGGATCCGGGCGACGGCCACGAAGACGTCGTCGCGGCGGCCGGTCTCCAGCGACCCGCCGACCGCCGCGAGCCGTTCCCGCATGCCGTGCAGGCCCGAGCCGGAGCCGGGCGGCGAACCAGGGGCGCCGGTGGCGTTGCGGACCTCGATGACCAGGCTGTCGGCGGTCCAGGAGCGCTGGACGATGACCGCGCTGTCGTGCCGGCCGTGCCGGATCGCGTTGGTGAGCATCTCCTGCAGCACCCGGTAGGCCGTCACCCGTTGCTCCTGGGTCAGCACGCGCGGCGTGCCGTCCTGGCCCGAGACGACCTCGCGGCCGCCGTCGCGCAGGTTGCCGATCAGCTTGTCCATGTCGTCGGCGGTGTCGCGGGTCGTCGACAGCACCTCCTGCACGTCCCGCAGCGACGTGCGGGCCGAGGTGGCGATCCCGGCCAGCAACGATTTCAGCGCGCCCGGGTCCTCGTCGGGCAGATACTGCCCCGCCTCGGCCTGGGTGAGGATCACGGCCAAGGAGTGGCCGACGACGTCGTGCACGTCGCGGGCCAGCCGGGTCTGCGCGGCCCGGATCCGGGCCGTCTCCTCGGCTTCCGCCCGTTCCCGGGCCGCCTCGGCCAGGTCGGCGTGGGCCCGGCCGGAGATGCGCAGCGCCAGCCCGGCCAGCCACGGAACGCCGATCAGGGCGGCCATGACGACGGCGACGCCGATCCGCCAGCCGATGCCGAGCTGATCCACTGTCGCGGCGATGAGACCGTACGAGGGAATGGGGAAGTTGATTCTGACCGCTTCGGCCTGGACGAGCAGCACGGCAGCGACCGCGGCGGCCGGAATCGACAGGGCGCTCGCCCGCAGCGTCACCGTGCCGCCCCAGCGGGCCGTGCCGAACGCGACGGCCAGGATCGCGATCTGGGTGGCGATGTACGGGCTTCCGGTCGCCGCCTGGCACAGCGGGATCGCCCAGACGAGCACGAGGGAGACGGCCGGCGCCCTCCGCACCAGCCCGACGGCCAGGGCGGTGCCGAGGACCACCAGCCAGAACAGGAGCCGGCGGACCGGGCTGAAGTAGGAGAGCCAGTCGTTCGTCATGTATTCGAGCGCGCCGAACAGCAGCACCAGCGCCGCCGCGCCGATGTCCGGCCACCACCACGTCCGATCGCGCACGCCTTCCACGTTAGGCGAGGGTGTCGCGGATCAGGCGGTCGAGCAGCTCCGGGTAACCCCATCCAGCGGCCGCGAACATCCGCGGGACCTGCGAGTGCTCGGTGAAGCCGGGCATCGTGTTCACCTCGTTGAGCACCGGGCCGGCCTCGGTGACGAAGAAGTCGACCCGGGCCACGCCCCGGCAGCCGAGCGCGTCGTAGAGGGCGAGCGCGGCGTCCTCGAGGGCCTTGCCGGCGGCCGGATCGATCGGCGCCGGCACCCGGAAGACCGTACTCCCGGAGTATTTGGCCTCGTAGTCGAAGAAACCGTCGGCCACGACCTCGAGGGCGGGCGTGACGAAGCCGTCCAGCACGGCGATGTCGACCTCCCGGCCGGTGACCACCTCCTCGACCAGGACCCGGTCGTCGTGCCGCAGCGCCTCGGCCAGGGCGGCCGGCAGCGACTCGGCGTCCCGCACGAGACAGACGCCGAGGCTGGACCCGGCGGCCACCGGCTTGACCACGACGGGACCGGTCCAGGCGCAACCGGCGGCGGTGCGGGCGGTGAACAGCCGCCCGGGCGCGGTGGCGATGCCGAGCGCCGAGGCGATCAGCTTGGTCACCCACTTGTCCATCGCGAGCGCTCCCGGGCGGACTCCGGAGCCGATGTACGGGACGCCGGCCAGCTCCAGAAGCGCGGCCAAGGTGCCGTCCTCGCCGTGCGGGCCGTGCACGATGGGCAGAGCCACGTCACAGCTCTGCAGGACGGAGACGGCGGCGGGCAGCCCGATCGGCGCTCCGGCGCCGTCGCGCCAGGTGCCGTCGGGGGCGATGGTCAGCCGTACGGCCTGATAACGCTCCGGGTCGAGAGCGGCCGCGACGGCCGCGGCCGAGGCGAGCGAGACCTGGTGTTCGCCGTTGCGGCCGCCGCCGATGACGGCGGCGCGGATGCGGGACATGTCAGTTACCCCCGATGACGTGACGGTGTGGGCGGGCGCCCAGCCCGGTGACGATTTCGTGCGGAAGCGTGCCGGCCCAGGCGGCCCAGTCGGCGATGGTCGGCTCGCCGTCGTCGCCCGGGCCGAAGACGGTCGCGGTGTCGCCGGGCCGGACCTCGGGGCCGGTCTCGACGACGGTCTGGTCCATGGAGATACGGCCGGCCACGCGGCAGCGGCGGCCGCCCAGCAGGACTTCGGCCCGTGGCCCGGCGCCGCGTGGAAGGCCGTCGGCGTAGCCCAGCGGCAGCAGCGCCAGGTGGGTGTCACGGGCCGCGCGCCAGGTGTGGTCGTAGCCGACCGGCGTGCCCGCCGCGACCCGGCGCACCTCGACGACCGGCGCGGTGAGCGTCATGGCGCCGCGCAGCGAAGTACCACCGGAGGGGTCGATGCCGACCAGGCCGGCGCCGGTGCGGACCAGGTCGAAGTGGGTCTCGGGGCGGGTCAGGGTGGCTGCGGTGGCGGCCAGGTGGCACAGCCGGGGGCGCAGGCCGGCCGCGAAGGCGACCGCGATGCCGTCCCGGAAACGCCGGGTGGCGGCCGCCGTCTCCGGGCCGGCCAGATGGCTCATGATGCCGGCCACGACCAGGCGACCGCCGCGCTCGGCGGTGAAGGCGGCCCGGCACAGCGCGGCCCATTCGCTGAGGGACGCGCCCTCGCGCGCCATTCCGGTGTCGAGCTGAAGGTGCACCCGGGCGCCGGGCGGGAGGGCGGCCAGGTGGGTGAGGCTCGGCACGGCGAGGTCGACCCGGTGCCGTACGGCCGCCTCGAAATCCGTGCCGAGCGGATTGAGCCAGCTCAGAATCGGCGCGGTCAGCCCGTTCGCGCGCAGGTCGAGCGCCTCGCCGAGGCCGGTCACGCCCAGCCAGGCCGCACCGGCGCCGAGCGCGGCCCGGGCCACGCCCAGCGCTCCGTGCCCGAAACCGTCGGCCTTCACCACGGCCATCAGCTCACCGCGGGCGCGGGCGGCCAGCGTCCGGGTGTTGCCCGCGACGGCGCCCAGGTCGACGGTGACTCGCGGCCCGGCGCCGAGGGTGGCGACGGTCATGCGGCGACCGGGCCGTGCAGCGAGGCCGGCGCGCCCGTCATCAGCGCCCAGTAGCGGTCGCCGTAACTCCAGTGCCACCACTCGGTCGGATAGTTCACCAGGCCGGCCCCGCCGAGCACGCGGGACAGCAGCATCCGGTTGGCCCGCGCCCGCGGGCTGATGTTCTGGGCCGCGAAATAGCAGGCGCCGTCCGACTCCTCGGGGGTGGCGTCGATCGGCGTGCCCATGTCGAGGTCGCCGTCCGGGCCGCTCAGCGTCAGGTCGACGGCGGCGCCGGCCACGTGCGGGGCCACCTCGACGGGCGCCACGAAGCGGCTCACCAGGTGGTGCAGTCCGGCCTCGTCGACGGCCGGACGGGCCGAGCGCACCTGGGCCTCGTACATCTCGATGATCTGCCGTTGCCTCGCGACCTCGCGATGGCCCTCCACCACGCGCGGGAACACGCCCGCGGGCAATGCCGCCCGCGCCCAGCCGAGGCGTTCGGCCAGGTCGGCCCGCACCCGGGCACGCGCCGGGCCGAACTCGGCGCCGAGCCGCACCAGCGGGACTCCGGCTTCCCGCACCGGCACAGCCAGAACGCGCGGGTCACTGAGAAGGATCACCATGTCGCAAAGATCGCTTCCGCGGGCGGGCCGGCGCATCGTTCTCAGGTACCGGCGCGATGGCCTCGAGTACCGCTCGCCACTGTCCACGAACCCGGGCGCGCCACATCGCGTCGAGATGGTCATGACTGATCTTGAGAAACTGACCGGGCCGGTACTGCGCCCGGGCGACCCCGGATACGACGAGGAACGCCGCACCCAGAACCTGCTGACCCCGTTGCGGCCGGCGATCGCGGTCGGCGCCGCCGACGTCGCCGACGTGCGGGCGGCGGTCCGGTACGCGGCGGCGAACAGGCTGGCGGTCGCGGTCCGTGGCGGCGGTCACATGCAGCCGTACACGGCCGAGGGCGCCGTGCTCATCACCCTGGACCGGATGGCCGGGGTCACCGTCGACGCCGGGCGGCGGACCGCGCGGGTGACCGGCGGCGCGCTCTGGCGGGAGGTCATCGACGCCGCCGCCAAGGAAGGGCTGGCCCCGATGGCCGGCTCGTCGGTCACGGTCGGCGCGATCGGTTACGTGCTCGGTGGCGGGCAGGGTCCGATTCTTTCCCGGCCGTACGGATACGCGTCCGACCACGTGACCTCGTTCGACATCGTGACGGCGGACGGGGAGCTCCGCACGGTCAGTGGCGACGACGAGCTGTTCGCGGCGCTGCGCGGCCCCCCGATCCCGCAGCTGCCCGAGCCGCTGCGCGGCGCGCACGTGCTGAGCGTCCGCTTCGCCCACCTGGGCCCGGCCGAGGAGGGCGAGGCGCTGCTGGCGCCGATGCGGGCGGTCGCGCCCGCCCTCATCGACACGGTGGCCGAGGTGCCGTTCGCGGTCGCGGCGACCCTGCACAACGACCCGGTCGACGCCTCGCCGTACCAGGACCGCAGCCTCGGCCTGAGCGGCCTGCCCGACGCCGCCCTGGACAAGCTGATCGAGCTGACCGGCCCCGGCACCCGGATCCCGCTGACCAGCGTCGAGGTGCGGGCCCTGGGCGGCGCCATGGACCGCCCGCCGGCCACACCCGACTCGGTGCCCAGCCGGGGCCTGCCGTTCCAGCTGTCGCCTTCGCGGTCGGCGCCGACGACCTGGACGGCGGCCACCGCCGCCTCGAACGGCTGGTCACCGCGATGCGGCCGTGGTCGGACCCGCGACACCGCCGGATGCTGAACTTCCTCTCGACCGAGGAGGCGGTCGACCCGCAGGAGCTGTCCGAAGTGTACGGTCGCGAACTCTACGACCGTCTGCGCGCGGTCAAACGCCGCTACGATCCGGACGTCATGTTCCGGATGAACCACACCATCCGCTGACGGCGGCCGGCCCACAGCCGAACGCTCTCAGCCGAACGCTCTCAGCCGAACGCTCTCAGCCGAACGCTCTCAGCCGAACGTGAAGCTGTACGTCTCGGCGCCCGGCTCCAGAAAGGTGATCTCCACGGTGTGGTCGGTGATCGGGTCGGGCTGGCGCAGCAGCTGGTACAGGCGGCGGTCGCCGAGCGTGCCGTAGCCGTCGGCGTCGACGTCCTGGCCCGCGCCGGCGGCCGGCGGCTCCCCGTCGACGAGGATCTGGAAGCGTACGGGCGTGGCGGCCCCCGCGACGATGTTCAGGTCCCGGGCGTGGAAGCGGTAGAGCAGGCGGGCTCCGGCGGCGCCGGAGACGGTCGCCTGCTCGTTCATCGTCCAGTCCCCCTCCAGGGACCACTCGTTGAGCCCGAGCGTGTCCGGAAGCGTGTACCGGTGCGGTTTGCCGAGAATCAGGCCGTCGGGCGAGGCGAAGCGCTCGGTGCGGTCGTATCCGGTGTAGTTCTCCTGCGATTCGAGGGTCGACCAGTCGGCCGCCTCCTCCACCGGCCGCGGCTCGACGACGACCAGATCGTGCCCGGGGTCGGCGCCGGCCTCGTGAAGCAGGCGCTGGATCGCTTTCTCGGTACGCTCGTACTCGCCCTCGCCGAAGTGGTGGAACCGGATCTCCCCGTCGGCGTCGGCCAGATACAGCGCCGGCCAGTAATGGTTGTCGAAGGCACGCCACACGCCGTACTCGTTGTCGAGAGCGACGGGATACTCGATGCCGTCGGCGCGCATCTCCCGGCGTACGTCCTCGAGGTCGTGCTCGAACCGGAACTCGGGCGTGTGCACGCCGAGAACGACGAGCCCCTGAGAGGCGTACTTCTCGTGCCAGGCCCGCACATAGGGAAGCTGGCGCAGCCAGTTGACGCAGGTGAAGGTCCAGAAGTTGACGAGAACCACCTTGCCGCGCAGTTCCTCCGCCCGCAACGGCCCGGTGTTGAGCCAGCCGGTCGCGCCGTCGAGCAGCGGCAGCGGGCCTTGTTTCGGCAGGTGGTGCGTTCCTGAGAACATGGCGTCTCCCCTGGTTGGTGGTGCTCTCACCCTCGCCCGGCAGTACCCCGTCCCGCACCCGGGAGTTCCCCTGGTCCGGTGTACTGGTCGTCACAGAACCCGGCACGCGCCGCCACCACACTCGAAGTGCTGGCCCTTTTCGGGCCGGTGGCGCAGGATGCGGGCGTGAGCGAGTACCTGGACACCGGGCGCCTGATCCTTCGTCAGTTCACCGACAAGGATGCGGAGCTGCTGATCGAGCTGGACAGTGATCCGGCGGTCATGCGCTATCTGAGCGGCGGGGAGCCGACCGCGCCCGAGGTGATTCGCGAGCGGAACCTGCCGAACATCATCGCCGGGTACGAGAGGTGGGGCGGCGACTTCGGGCTCTTCGCGGCGCGGGAGAAGGCCGGCGGGGCCTTCGTCGGCTGGTTCTTTCTGCGGCCCGAGCGGGGCGGCCCGCTGGACGAGGTCGAGCTCGGCTATCGGCTGCGGCGGGCGGCATGGGGCGCGGGGTACGCCACCGAGGGCGCGAAAGCCCTGCTGGGAAAGGCGTTCACCGAGCTGGGGGTGCGTACCGTCTGGGCCGAGACCATGACCGCGAACAGCGCCTCCCGGAACGTGCTGGAGAAGGTCGGCATGGTGTTGACGGAAGGCGCCGAGCACGGCGGGGTGCGCTACGAAATCACGAGCGAGCAGTGGAGGCAGCGCCGGCCGCTGTAGCGTTCGCCGTCACGACCAGCAGGATTCCGGTCCACTGATGGACCGTCAGGGGCTGGCCCAGCAGGGTCAGACCGGCCAGGGCGGCCATCAGCGGGTGCACGCTCATGAAGACGCCGAACAGGCGGGGTGGTACGCGGCGGAGCACGACCAGGTCGGCGGCGTAAGGGATGACGGAGCTCAGCAGGCCGGCCGTCACGGCGTACGGCAAGCCCTCGAATTCGACTGTCAGCAGGACCGGAAGGTAGGCCAGGGCGGAGACGGAGGTCGCGACCGCGGGGGCCTGAAGGCCCGTCAGGCGACGCCCGGCGAGGCGGTTGAGGAGGATGTACGCGGCCCAGCAGGCGGCCGCCAGAAGCCCGAGGCCGACGCCGGTGAAGTCGCTGGCCGGGCCCGGCGACACGAGGATGTGGACACCGGCGCCGGCCAGGGCCGCGCACAGCAGGTCGCGGCGGGTCCGTGAGCCGGCGAGGGCGACCGCGAGGGGGCCGAGGAACTCCAGCGTCACCGCCAGGCCCAGGCCGATCCGGTCGATCGCCATGTAGAGGCTCAGGTTCATGGTGGCGAAGACCAGGCCCAGCAGCAGTACGGGCCACCACTGTCCCCACGTGAAGCGGCGCACGTCCGGGCGGGCCACCGGGATGAGGACGGCCGCGGCCACGATCTGCCGCACGGCCACGACCCCGCCCGGCCCCATGACCGGAAAGGCGTGTGAGCCCACGGCCGCGCCGATCTGGTTGCTGGCGGCGCTGCCCATGGTGACGGCGCCCGCGGCGGTTCCGGCTTGCCGCTGGTCTTCGTGCAGTCCGGCACCGCGACCGCGGGTCTGGCCGAAGGGCTGGCGGACGTGGCGGTGCTGCGCCGGGCCCTCGACGGCGACGAGCGTTTCGACACCGCTCTGGTCGGTACGGAGGCGCGGTATGCCGCCGTGGCCACCGACAACGCGCTGGCGCGCCGGCGCACGGTCCGGATCAGTGGCCTGGCCCGCTACACGGTGGCCCTGGACAGCCGGACGGGCACGACCACGGCCTCGCTGTGGCCGGCCGGGTCGGGACCGGCGTCGACGCGGGAGACGCACGGTGTCGACGAGTGGCTGACGCTGATCGCGGCGGGACAGGCGGTCGGCGTGACGTCGGAGGCGACGGCCAACCAGAACCCGCGGCCGGGGGTCGCCTACCGGGCGGTGCGGGACGCCCCGCGCATTCCGGTGTGGCTCGCTTGGTGGCGCGACGACCGCCCGTACGGCCTGACCGAATTAATCGCCCTGGCGCGCGGCGCCTATCAGCCCGCCGACCAGCGCCCGCAGACCCTCGGGGTAGATGTCGCGGGCCACTAGCTCGGGCCACCGCGAACCGATGGCGGCCAGGGTGGGCACCCGTTCCGGGTCGAAGTCGGTGAACGTGATCTCCCAGCCGCCGAGGTCGCGCCGGGCCGAGCGGGCACGGACCAGGATTTCGCCGACGGTGTAGTACCAGATGGCGCGGAAGGCGTCGACGGCCTGCTCGCGGGTGAGGCCGCAGTCGACCGCGCCGTCCAGGATCACCTCGACGAGCCGCAGCGCCGGCGCGCCGAGCCGCCCGACGAAACCGTCGACGGTGAGCACCTCGGCCGCCCAAGGCCACGCGGCCAGCCCGTCGTGCAGGGCCTGGGCGGCGACGACGACGCGCTCCCCCGGGGCGTCGGGCAGGTCGGGCGGGGCCGCCTGTTCGGCGTACTCGTTCAGCAGCAGCAGGAGAAGAGCTTCCTTGTCCCGTACGTGGTGGTAGAGCGTGGTCGGCCCGATCCCGAGCTCACCGGCGAGCCGGCGGATCGTCAGCTTCTCCCAGCCGTGGTGGTCGATCAGCCGCCGCGCGGTGGCGAGGATCTGCGCGCGGGAGGTCACGGGCGGGCGTCCAGTTCTTGGCACGTTCCCCATCTTGCCCCCGCCCGCCCCGGGCACTAGTTTTCGAACATGTTCCGAAAGTCGCTCACCCTGACGGCCGTGGCCGTCGTGCAGTTCATGGTGTCGCTTGATCTCTCGGTCGTAAATGTCGGTCTTCCGGCAATCCGTGACGGCCTCGGCTTCGGCGCCACCGGGCTCACCTGGGTCATCCACGCCTACGCGCTCGCCTTCGGCGGGCTCCTCCTGCTCGGCGGCAAGGCCGCCGACCGCTTCGGCCGGCGGCGGGTCCTGCTGGCCGGCCTGACGCTGTTCGCCGTCGCCTCACTGGCCGGCGGCTTCGCCCAGTCGCCGGGTCACCTCGTCGCCGCCCGGTTCGCCCAGGGCATCGGCGCCGCCGCGCTGGCGCCGGCCGCTTTGGCCCTGCTCACGGCCACCTTCCCCACCGGCCGGCCACGCGTGCGGGCCTTCGGTGTCTGGGCCGCGACCAACGCGGCCGGCGGCGCTCTCGGCGTCCTCATCGGCGGCGTGCTCACCCAGTGGGCCGGCTGGCGCTGGGTGATGTTCGTCAGCGTTCCCATGTCGCTGGTCGCCCTGGTCCTGACCTGGCGCGGTGTCGCCCCCGACGACCCGGTCGCCCCGCGCGGGCGCCCCGACGTGGCCGGCGCCGCGCTGGGCACCACAGGCATGACCGTGCTGGTGTACGCGATAGTCCGGCAGTCGTGGCTCTGGACCCTGCCGGCCCTGCTCCTGCTGGCGGCGTTCGTGCTGGTCGAGCGCCGGACCACCAGGGATCCGCTGATCCGGCTGGGCCTGTTCACCAACCGGTCGGTGGCCGGCGCCAACGCGTACAACCTGCTGGTCGGCGCGGCGATGGCCGCGGCCTTCTACTTCGCCTCGCTCTACCTGCAGGGCGTGCTCGGCGTCGGACCGGCCCTGACCGGCGTGATGTTCCTGCCGTTCGCCCTCGGCGTGGTGGCCGGCTCGGTGCTGGCCGTGCGCCTGGGCTACCGCTTCCCGCCCCGCGTCCTGCTCGTCCTGGGCGGCCTGCTCACCGCCGCCGGCTTCGCCTGGTTCTCCGGGATCAACCCCGACGGCGCCTTCGCCACCGACATCCTCGGCCCGTCCCTCGTGGCCAGCCTCGGGTTCGGCCTCTGCCTGGCCCCGATCGTCTCGCTCGCCACCGCCGGCGTGGTCCCGCACGAGTCGGGCATGGCGTCCGGCCTGCTGAGCAGCTCCCGCCAGATAGGAGCGTCGCTGGGCCTGGCCGTCCTCGGCACGGCAGCCGCCCACCACACCACCACTACCGGCTCCCTCACCGCCGGCTACGCGTTCGGCCTGACCTTGTGCGCGGCCCTGCTGCTCGCGGCCACGCTCATCGCCCTGACGGTCCTGCCCCGCGCGACAACACCCCGCCCGCGAGACGCGCCACCCGGTATGCTCCCCGGCCGTGCCGATCGAGTCGCCCAGCCGCCTGAACCGGCGGCGGGATCTGCCGGGCTGGCTGATCACACCGGCGGTGACCGTTCTGCTGGCACCGGCGCCGGCCCTGAGCATCGGCGTGCTGGTGGCGCGGGACGCGACTGACTATCCGGCGCTGTGCGGCACCACCTTCGCCGAGAACGGCTGCTCGGAAACCATTCTGGCGATGGTCGCCCGGCACGCCCGGCTGTTCGCGGTGGGCTGGCTACTGCTCTGGGCCCTGCCGTGGTGGCGAGGCCTGCGTCCGTACCGGATCTGGTGGGCCGTCGCGGTCACGGCCGTGCTGGTGGCCGCTCCGTTGCGCCTGGCGGATTGGCCCCGGCTGTACAGCGGTTTCCAAGTCGACCAGCTGTTCACCGACGGCTCGTCCCTGGCCGAGCGCGAAGACCGGGCCGACGCCGCCTTCTCGCTGATCACCGTACTGATGGTCGCGCTGCCCGCCCTGCTGTTCTTCGTGTTCCTGCTGACCGACCGCCGCCCGCGCGCGCTGACCAGCGGAGCCCTGGCGATCGTGCTCCTGATCCCGAGCATCGTCATCCTCAAGCACACGTACCACCCGGCCCAGCGCGCCCGCCCTTGCGTCACCGACACCAACACAGACGCCAACATCTGCGCCGGCGACTGAGCCGCGCCTTTGGTTCCAAAGCCGAACCGGCTCCACAATGACTCGACCAAGGCGGACCTCGCCAGTTGTATCCATGAGCTCGGGCGGAAGCCGGTCGCCGGCCCGAGTTGAGGCAGGCGCCGATCTCAAGGGCGGCCCCCGTCCCGAGCGCCGGTGCTCCTGGTGAACATTGACGGCGTCTTCACCCGCTCCATTGCCGATCGTTAGTGCCCGTATCTGGTGCTGGCCCGGTTGAACGAGCCCACCAAGCAGCCGCGGGGTGAGCGCATGGCCACGGTGGCGGCACTGGCCACTTCTGCCGCCTATCAATCGATCACGGATCGACGGCTGAGCAAGGCGCCAAGCCAGCGTGATGCCCACACGATGCGGCGTCAGTTCGCCCTAGCGCTCGGCATCATGGAACTACTGGCAGTTGCCTTGAGCTCCGCCATCCAGTCCCGGGACGCGTGACAGCTGGCGGCGCGCGGCTCGCAGCTCGGCGGCGCGCGGCTCGCAGCTCGGCGGCGCGCGGCTCGCAGCTCGGCGGCGCGCGGCTCACGGCTCGGCGGCGCGCGGGTGGCGGCTCGGCGGCGCGCGGGTGGCGGCTCGGCGGCGCGCGGGTGGCGGCTCGCGGGTGGCGGCTCACGGCTCGGCGGCGCGCGGCTCGCGGCTCGGCGGCTCACGGCTCGGCGGGCTCACGGCTCGCGGGTGGCGGCTCGGCGGCGCGCGGGTGGCGGCTCGGCGGCGCGCGGGTGGCGGCTCGGTGGCGCGCGGGTGGCGGCTCGGTGGCGCGCGGCTCACGGCTCACGGCTGGCGGCTGGCGGCTGGCGGCTGGCGGCACATACGACAGGCGGCAGGTGAGCGTGCTTCTCGCTGACTCCCGGATCCTTCTTTGCGCCCCATTCTTATTGGCATGATCCTTTCTTTGTTTTCGATCTCCGGGGTGCGGGATAATGGTTTATGACGCAGTTGGGGGTCTTTTCCAGGTCGGAGATCGCGGCGATGCGTGACTGGTCCGGGGTGCCGAGCCATTCGCCGGACATGGCCGATTTCCGGCGTGATTGTGAGGAGCGGCGACGGTGGGGACTCAAACGGCGTCATGCGTTGAAGCTGTGCCGATTGCATGGCTGTTCGCGGCTGTGCGGCGAGTTGGGGCTACATGATTCGGTCGAGCGGATACCGCCGCTGCTCTGGGATGACGAGGTCACGTGTACGCGGCGGCCCGTTGACCCGGCGAAAGCCGCTGCTCACCCGGAGGGTGCGCCCGCCTGCCGCGCGCGGGAGCCGGTTGAGGAATCGGCAGCACGAACCGCGGAGGTGGCCCAGCCCGCGACGGCGATGAAGCCGGAACCGACAGTCAAGGCCAAGACGATAGTGCGGCCCGAAAACCACATTTACGATGAGGCGGCGACCCAGGCGAAGGTCACCACACGGGGCGAATTCGCCGGGCGATATGGAACGCCGCGTTGCGCCGTGAATATCGGCCACAGGAGGCGGTCGGAAGATCGGGTATTCACCGCTCAGCCACGCCTCAGGAAGATGGTGGCATCACGGAATCACTGGCGATACCTGAAACCGTGCGCAGGGGCGGTGCGAAAGCATTTGAGAATGCGCCACGGCTCTCAGCCCCGACCTGATCGAACGGCATCGTGTGAGCCGGTTGAGGGGCGTCTCTGTTGCGGCCGGCTGGGTTTCGTTAGGGCCGCGCCACAACTCGGGTGCCGGGTCTTCGTGGGCAAAAGCGTGCCAGGATGCCACACCTGTCGCCGCTTCCCACGATGTGGTCAGTTGCTGGCGATTTTATGTCGGGCATGTCGGACTTGGTCGCCGGCAGCACTGCCGGTGGCCTCCGCTCAAGTCGCTGACCTGCTAGAACGCTATTTTCTTGTTAGGCGCCTCACCTTTGGGCGGGATTTTCGCGGCGATTGATGGGCTGGCTTCGTGCCGCCTACGGTCGAGCGCCGTGGAACCCGAACCGACATCTCGCGAACGTGCCGCCGCCCGCCTGCTGGAGCAATATCAGAGTGCTGGCAACGGCTTCGACGGCATTCACCAGATGCTGCTGCCTCACCTGCGGGAGAACCGGCACGCCGAACCGCGGCCGAAAGACACCGCCGCGCTGGCTGCGGCCGTCTACCGGCTGGGTTATCTCGACTATGCGCGCCCGCACATCAGCTGGCCGAACTTCGTCGTCGACGCGTCGGTGCTGGCCTCGCATGCCCGCCTGGACAGTCTCACCGTGGGCGCCGCCCTGGTCGAAGCCGTCGCCGACGACACGTGTCAGGTCATCGCGTCCCCGCAGGCTTACCTGCACGTCGCCCCCGGGCTCACCGGCGAGCAGGACCAGCGCCTGTACCGGTTTCTGCGGCATCTCGAGCCGGCCACGGAAACCCGGGAGAAGCCGGAAGACTCACGCCCGGCGATCGAGGTGCCTCCGCTGACGTTCCGGCACACCGACATCATCGCCCGCCTCAAGACCGGGGAACGCCCGGACATCGTGCACACCGCTCTCCTGGCGCTGCACCACCGCTGCGTCATCGGAACCTTCGACCCGGCCGCCTACCATCGCCTCGGCTATCTGCGAACCCTCGACTTGAACGCTTGAACGCTTTGCGGAAGCACTGCGGAAACAGGTAGCGGCCGGAGCTCACTCGACCGCGACAATCGCGATACGTCGCCTCACGGCAAGCCGCTCCGCCGGCTGACCCCAGGGAGACCGCGCGTCCTTGACCACGAGGATCGCGGCGCGCCGCCAGGTCCCGGCAAGGTCGAGTTGACGCTCTGGCTCGTCGACGAACCCGATGTCGGCCTTTCCACCCGCCTCGTAGTGGAGAGGGTGCCGGCGGCGGAACATGGTCACGCCTTGCGGACGGCGGCCACGCACTCGCGGTTCACCTGGGACCACGGCTTCTGCAAGGAGGAGATGGCGGCGCCCTCCAAGCCGATGCCCTGCTGGACCGCCTGCTGGAAGAACGCCAGGGCGGCCTTCTGGCCGTACTTCGCGATCAGGTAGTGCAAGGCGTAGTAGCCGACGGCGTAGCGGCCGCCGGCGTCGTCGTTTGACGCGTCGTCGGGTGGGTGGGGCACCGCCACCGTCGTGAGGTTGTGGGAGCGCAGATAGCGGTGCAGGTCCTGCCGCTCCTGGGCGGTCCCCTGGGGGTTGCCGGCCAGGGCCACGTGGTCGGCCATGCCCTCGACCAGCCACCACACATCGTTCTTGCCGTAGTAACTGTCGTTGCGCAGCGTCGACACGTGGGCCAGTTCGTGCCGCAGCAGCTCGTCGGAGTAGCCGGGGGTCATCTCGCTGGCCAGCACCTCCGTCTCGATGCGGTCGCGTCCGGTCGGCACGGCCCAGCCGGCCACCCAGGAGCCGGGGTTGCCACGGTACCAGCGCTTCCAGGACGCCGCGTCGGCCAGGAAGACCCGGTAGCGGTCCACCCGCCCCTCCCCCACCGTGTAGCGGTCGGCGACCGCGGCGGCGGCCTCGGCCCGGCGGCTCAGGTCGGCCAGCCGGCTCCGGTAGGCGAGCGGCACCGCCACCAGGGTGCGCCGGCCGGCCCGCGCGACCAGCTCGGTCGTCTCCCACGGGCGGGAGAAGGTGTGGCTGCCGCCGGTGCAGTCGAAGCAGGTGGTCGCCTCGTCGTAGACGTGGTAGCCGGCGAGCCGCAGGCCCTGCGGGGTGATCCGCCACATGCTGTCGAAGTACGCGTAGTCGGCCGCGCACTCCTTCTCGACCAGGCAGTGGTCCACCAGCGTTTCGACGCGCCAGTCACCGCCCGCTTCGGCCGGCGGCCACGGGTTGCCGCCCACCGACTGCTCGAAGCGGGTGACGTGCAAGGAGCGCAGGCTGCGGTAGCGGCGCCCCAGTTCGGCTTTGGCGCCCGGCAGGGCGTCGGCCGTGAACCCGGCGAAGTCGCCGGCGAGCAGCGCGGCCGACTGCCTTTTCATGGCGGCCTCCGCCTCCTGGCCGACCCAGGCCTGCCATTGCGACCGGGGTGCCGACGCGGCCGGCCGCTTCAGCTTCACCGGCTCCACTGTCACCACCGGGCTGGGCGAGGCCGGCGCGGCCGCGACCGGCGCCGGCGTGGCCGGCCAGGCCGTCACGGCCACCCCGGCGGCCGCCGCCAGCACCACGGCGAGCCCGCCGGCGATCCACCAAACGCGCCGTCGACGGGCTTTCGTATCGATCACGGCGCGAATCTTAACTACATGATCTTTTTGCTACTCTCCCGCGGTGCCGAAGAAGATCATCACTGCCGTGGCGCTCTGCGGCGTCGCCGCCGTCGCCGGGGTCGGGTGGCCGATCGTGTCGGCCCGCGACACCGTACTCTCCACTCCCGACACGGTCGGCCCGCTGCGCCTGGACCTCTCCGACGACGGCCGGTCCACCGCCGAGAACCTGCGGACCGTCCTGTCCGACGGCATCACCGTGAAGACAGCGGTCGGCGCGGTCTACCTGGACGGCACCGGCAAGAACGTACGCTTCCTCGGCGGCACCAAGTCGATGTGGGCGCCCGGAAGCGTTCTGGACTCCGCCTTCGGGCTGCTCGCCGACAAGGCGCACACCGAGGCGACGGATCTGCACACCGTGGACGCCGGCCCGCTCGGCGGCACCATGAAATGCGGAACCGCGGCCGCTGACACCGTCTGCGGCTGGGCCGACCACGGAAGCCTCGCGCTGGCCGTGTTCACCGGCCGCGCCGAGTCCGATTCCGCCCAGCTTCTGCGCCGGCTCCGAGAAGCCGCCGAATCGGACGTACGGTGATGACCATGAGGATTGTCGTGTTGGACGACTATCAGCGGGTCGCTCGGGAGTACGGGCCGTTCGACACCCTGGAGGCCGAGGTCGAGGTGCTGCACGAGCATCTCGCCGACGAGGACGAGCTGGCCGACGCGCTGCGCGGCGCGGACGTCGTGGTGGTCATGCGCGAGCGGACGGCGTTTCCGGCGTCGCTGTTCGGCAAGCTGCCCGGCCTGCGGCTGCTGGTCACCACGGGCATGGCCAACGCCGCCATCGACCTCGCGGCGGCGGCTGAGCGCGGGGTCACGGTCTGCGGCACCCAGATGTACGGGTCCACCAAGAGCTCCAACACTGCGGAGCTGACCTGGGCGCTCATCCTGGCGGTCCGCCGGCACGTCGTGGTCGAGGACCGGGCGCTGCGCGACGGGCGCTGGCAGACGACGGTGGGCACCGACCTGGCCGGCAGCACCCTCGGCGTGCTGGGCCTGGGCCGGCTGGGACGGCAGATCGCCCGGATCGGGCAGGCCTTCGACATGCGGGTGATCGCCTGGAGTCAGAACCTGACGCCGGAACGCGCCGAGGAGGCCGGTGTCACCTATGCCGGCAAGGACCAGCTTTTCGCCGAGAGTGACGTGCTGACGGTGCACCTCAAGCTCAGCGACCGCACCAAAGGCCTGGTCGGCGCGGCCGAACTGAGCGCCATGAAGCCGACCTCCATCCTGGTCAACACGTCGCGCGGGCCGATCGTCGACGAGGGCGCGCTGGTCGCCGCGCTCACGGCGCGGACCATCGCCGGGGCCGGGCTGGACGTCTACGACGAGGAGCCGCTGCCGCTGGGCAACCCGCTGCGGGGCGCGCCGAACACGGTCCTGCTGCCGCATCTGGGCTACGTGACCGAGGCCGGCCTGCGGACCATGTACGAACAGGTGGTCGAGGACATCGCGGGCTGGCAGCGTGGTGAGGCCGTAAGGATCATTTCTTCCGATTAAGGGCGGTGGCGGGGCGGTTGGACGGGTTGATTTGATCATTGCTTTGGGGCTATGACGGGGCGATGGCGGAGATGACGGTGGCCGACACGAATGGCATCCTCCGCCAGTCGTGGGTTCATCCGGAGCGCACCAGCCGGGGCCTCGGGTGGGAGCAACTGTACGTCTCCACCCAGCGCGAGCAGCCCTATCAGGCCTCGTTCGGCGGCGCCGGCAGCCATCTGGTCATCCTGCACCTGAACGGTCCGGTCACCGTGCGCCGCGGGCACCTCGGGCTCACCCGCGGGCGTACGGTGCCGCCGGGCGGCCTGTTCGTGCACCCGGCCGGCAAGGAGCTCACCGTCGAGCTGGGCGGGCAGCTCGACACCGTGCACGCCTACCTGACCGACGACATGCTCCGGGCGGCCCACGACGGCGACCCGGTCGAGCTGGCCGAGGAGCTGGGCAGCCTCGACCCGCTGGTCGAGCAGCTGCTGCTGACCCTCGACGGCGTGCTGCGCGCGTGGGAGCCGTCGGCGCGCACCTACGTCGACCATCTCGGGCAGGCGCTCGCCGCGCAATTGGCACGGCGTCACAGCGTACGGCCGAAGCCCGCGGCCGAGACGCGGCGCCCGGCCCGCGCCGGTCTGCCGGACCGGCAGGTTCGCGCCGTACGCGATCTGATCGAGCAGCGGCTGGGCGAGCCGCTGCCGCTGTCCGACCTGGCGGCCGTGGCCGGGTTGAGCGTGAGCCAGTTCGCCCGGCAGTTCAAGGCGCGGACCGGCCTGTCGCCGCACCAGTTCGTCATCCAGCGCCGGGTCGACGCCGCCACCTCGCTGCTGCGCCGCACGGCCATGCCGATCGCCGAGGTCGCCCAGCGCTGCGGTTTCTCCCATCAGGAACATCTGACCAGGGTGCTGCGGGCCCACCTGGGGGTTACCCCGGCCGCGCTGCGCCGCGGCTGAATCGTGCAGCGGTTTTGTGCAGGATCGGCGCGCTCGGCGGGCTGACACTGGGCGCGTGGAGTCGTTCGAGTACACCGCGCACCATCCCCGGGTCGTCTTCGGGGCGGGGACGCTGAGCCGGCTGCCGGCGGAGATCGCGCGGGCCGGCGGGTCACGTCCGCTGCTGCTCAGCAGGCGCGGGCCGGTGGCCGGCGTCGACGCCGTGTTCGACGGGGTGGCCATGCACACGCCGGTCGAGGTCACCGAGCGCGCGCTGGAGGTGGTGCGCGAGCGGGGCGCCGACTGCCTGGTGGCGCTCGGCGGCGGATCGAGCACGGGGCTCGGCAAGGCTCTCGTGGCGCGCACCGGGCTGCCGCTGATCGCGGTTCCCACCACGTACGCCGGGTCGGAGATGACGCCGATCCTCGGTGAGACCGACGGCGGGGTGAAGACCACACGCCGCGACCCGGCGCTCCTGCCGGCAACGGTGATCTACGACGTGGAGCTGACCCGGACCCTGCCGGCCGGGCTGTCGGTGACCAGCGGGCTGAACGCGATGGCGCACGCGGTCGAGGCGCTGTACTCGCCGCAGGCCAACCCGGCGATCGACAGTTTCGCCCTGGACGCGATCGGGCGGCTCGCGCGGGCGCTGCCCCGCATCGCCGACCGGCCGGACGATCTCGACGCCCGCGCCGACGCGCTGACCGGCGCCTGGCTGGCCGGGATCTGCCTCGGCACCGTCGGGATGGGGTTGCACCACAAGCTCTGCCACGTGCTGGGCGGCTCGTTCGGCCTGCCCCACTCGGAGACGCACGCCGTCGTGCTGCCGCACGTGATGGCCTACAACGCGCCCACGGCGATGGCGCGTATCGCCGCCGCGCTCGGCGTCTCCGACGCCCCGGCCGGGGTCTTCGATCTGGCGGCCCGCCTCGGCGCGCCCACCTCGCTGGCCGAACTCGGCCTTCCCGAGACCGCGCTGAGGACAGCGGCGGTGGCGGCCACCGAGACGCCGTACCCGAACCCGCGAGCCGTGACGGCGGACGGCGTCGAGCGCCTGCTGTCCGACGCGTGGCACGGCCATCGCCCGGCCACGGCCGCCGGCGATCTGAGCCGGCTCACCGCGCAGGTGGTCGCCAGCTTCGCCGGCGCGCCCGACCAGCGGCTGGCCGCGCTGCTCGGTGACCTGGTGACGCGCCTGCACGGCTTCGTGGCCGACAACGACCTCACCGAGGCCGAGTGGACGGCCGCCATCGGGTTCCTCACCGAGACCGGGCAGCTCTGCTCGCCCACCCGGCAGGAGTTCGTGCTGCTGAGCGACACGCTCGGCATCTCCAGCGCGGTCGATCTGCTGAGCAATTCGCGCTCCCCCGACACCACACCGTCGGCCGTGCTCGGCCCCTTCTACGTCGAGGGGCCGCCGGTCAAGGAGCACGGTGCCGACCTCGCCGAGGGCCTGCCCGGCACGCCGCTGCGGGCCGACGTGCGCGTCACCGACGTCGACGGGCGGCCGGTGGCGGGCGCGACCGTCGACGTCTGGCAGTCCAATCAGGACGGCTACTACGACGTCCAGCTGCCCGACCTGGAAGGCCCGGTGCTGCGGGCCCGGCTGCGCACCGACGGCGACGGCCGCCTGTGGTTCCGGTCGATCCTGCCCTCGGAATACCCGATCCCCGACGACGGACCGGTCGGGCGGATGTTGCGGGCCACCGGGCGCCATCCGTACCGGGCGCCGCACCTGCACTTCATGATCAGCGCGCCCGGTCATCGCCGGCTCGTCACCCAGCTCTTCGTCGCCGGCGGACCGTACCTCGACTCGGACGCGGTCTTCGGCGTCAAGGACGACCTGATCATCGACTTCCCGAGCGACGAGGACGGCACCCGCCGCGTCGCCTTCACCTTCCGATTGGGGCCCGACAGTGCTGGAGACTGACGTTCTCATCGTGGGCAGCGGCCCGGCCGGCGGCGCCGCCGCGCTGCTGCTGAGCACGTACGGCGTACCCAATGTGGTCGTCACCAAATACGCCGCCCTGTCCGACACGCCGCGGGCGCACATCACCAATCAGCGGACCATGGAGGTGCTGCGCGACGCCGGGATCGAGGACCAGGTGATCGCCCAGGCCACCCCGCAGCACCTGATGGGCGACACCACGTTCTGCACCAGCCTGGCCGGCGAGGAGCTGGGCCGGCTGCACACCTGGTACACCCACCCGTCGCGGCTGGCCGACCACCTGCTCGCCTCGCCGTCGAGCATCTGCGACATGCCGCAGCATCTGATGGAACCGGTGCTGGCGTCGAACGCGATCGCGCGGGGCACGTCGTTCCGCTTCCAGACCGAATACCTGTCGCTCGAACAGGACGAAGACGGGGTCACCGCGACCGTGCGGGACCGGCTGCGCGGCGACGAATACCAGATCCGTGCGAAGTATCTGATCGGCGCCGACGGCGGCCGCAGCAAGGTGGCCGAGGACATCGGCCTGCCGATGGTGGGCCGGATGGGCGTGGCCGGCAGCATCAACATCGTCTTCGAGGCCGACCTCACGAAGTACACCGCCTACCGGCCGAGCACCCTGTACTGGGTGCTGCAGACCGGATCGGACGTCGGCGGCATCGGCATGGGGCTGGTCCGCTGCGTGCGCCCCTGGCACGAATGGCTCATCGTCTGGGGCTACGACATCGACGGCGAGCCGCCGGACCTCACCGAGGAGTACGCCCGGCGGATCGCCCACCACCTCATCGGCGACGACACCGTGCCGGTCACCATCAAGTCGTCCTCGGCCTGGACGGTCAATCACCTGTACGCCGAGACGTACCACCGCGGCCGCGTCTTCTGCATGGGCGACGCCGTGCACCGGCATCCCCCGTCGAACGGCCTCGGTTCCAACACGTCCATTCAGGACGCGTACAACCTGGCCTGGAAGGTGAAGTTGGTTCTGGACGGCACGGCGGGCCCGTCGCTGCTCGACACCTACTCGGCCGAGCGGGCCCCGATCGGCCGGCAGATCGTCGACCGGGCCAACCGCAGCATCGGCGAGACCGCCCGCGTCTTCGAGGCGCTGGGCCTGCTGTCGACGGACGATCCGGCCCAGCTGCGGGCCAACATGGACGCCCGCAAACTTCCCACGCCGGAGGCGGAGAAGCAGCGGCGGGCGCTCCGCGAGGCCATCGAGTTCAAGAACTACGAGTTCAACACCCACGGCGTCGAGCTGAATCAGAGGTAAGTCTCGTCGGCCGTCACGCCGGACGGGACACCACCCCCGGCGAACCCGCGCGACGACGAGCTGTACCACCACGCGACCACCTGGCCCGGCGCGAAGGTGCCCCACGCCTGGGTGACCCGCGGCGCCGAGCGGCTGTCCACACTGGATCTGGGCGGCCGGGGCCGCTTCACGCTGCTCACCGGAATCGGCGGCGAGGCCTGGGTTGCCGCCGCTTCGGCGCACGGCATCACCGCCGTCACCATCGGCCCCGGCGCCGACTACGAGGACCCCTACGGCGACTGGGCCCGCCTGCGCGAGATCGGCGACAGCGGCTGCGTGCTGCTGCGCCCCGACAACCATGTCTGCTTCCGCAGCGCCACCGTCACCGACGACCCGTCCGCCACCTTGCGCGCCGCCCTCGACAAGGTGCTGGGACTTTAGAGCAGGCCGCGGTCGCGGGCGATGAGGACGGCCTCGCGGCGGCGGCGGGCGCCCAGTTTGCGGTAAATGGCTCGTAAGTGGACCTTGACGGTGTTGGCGGAGATGGAGAGGCTGTCGGCGATCTCGTTGACCGTCAGCAGGGTCGGCAGGAAGTGCAGGACCTCCACCTCGCGGTTGCTCAGCGGTTCGGCCAGTGGCGGTAGCGGCCCGGCGCGGGCCGGGGCGGCCTCGGGGGTGAGGCGGCTGCGCCGCAGCAGGGCCGTCGCCGCACGGCCCGGAAAACGATGGAACGGCCAGGTGATCCGGTCGCGGGCGGCCAGCTCGTCGGCGCGGCGGATCGCTCTCAGCGCCTCGGGCTCCGCGCCCCGGTCCTCGGCCACCAGGGCGATCCCGATCCACGCGATGATGGCCGTGAGCGGGTCACTGCCCCCGGTGGCCCGGCGGAACAGCTCGTCCGCCCGGTCCCTCTCGCCGGTGACCAGCAGGGCGCGGGCCAGCGAGGCGCGTTCCGCGGCGAGGAGCCTCGGCTCGCCCATCGCGGCGTACCGGGCCAGAACCAGCTCCGGGTCGCCGAGCTCGAGGTCGACCTCCGACTCGGTGAGGTTCAGCCACCGGCGCAGCAACGGGGCGTCGAGCGTTTCCGGCCAGTCGTGGCGGGCCTGCCGGATCACTTCGCGGGCCGCCTCCGGCTGGCCGCGGATCAGCAGCAGGTGGGTCCGGGCCACGCCGGTCATCGTCACCAGCGCCGCCTCGTGCGGGTAGGGCTCCCAGTGCTGCGCCTGCCGCAGCAATTCCTCGGCGGTGTCGACGTCGTTGCGCTCCACCGCCACGAACGCCTCGACCAGGAAGGCCAGGGACGCCTGCGGGGTGGTCTCCACGTGGTGCCGCTCGGCGAGGTGGCGCGACTGTTCGGCGTACTCCCAAGCGTCCTGCCGAGACCCGGTGACCAGGGCCAGCGCGCCCAGGTGCCCGAGCATGTTGATTTCGACGAGCGGCACCCCGTTGGCGCGGGCCACGCTCAGACCGGCCCACAGGTAGCGTTCGGCGGCGTCGGCCCGGCCGGCCCAGAACAGCCCGATGCCCTTGTTGGCGATCGCGAGGGCGCGGTACTGATGGGCCGCGGGCATGTCTTCCAGCCGTACGGTCGCGAGCTCACGCAGGATGCGCGTGGTCTGCGCGACGAGTGCCGGCATCTCGCCCCGGACCCGCCTGACCAGGATCGCCTCCAGCAGCCGGACCGCGGTCCCGGCCATCAGCCGGTCCGCCTCGGTGCGGCCCTCGAGCAGGCGGCCGGCCCGGGCCAGTTGCGCGGGCACGGCCGCGTAGTCGCCTTCGGAGAACAGGCGCAGCGCCCCGCACACGGCGAGTTCGGCCTCGTCGCGGGTGAGGACTGGCCACGGAACCCGCTGGAGCATCGCGAACAGCCGGTTGCGGTCGCCCGACACGATGAACGGCGCCGCGGCCCCGACAACCAGCCGGCCGAGCTCGGTCCAGTCCTCGGCGGCGAGCGCGTGGTCCAGGGCCTCTCGCGGCTCGTGGACGGTGTACCACCGCATGGCCCGGGTGTGCAGCGACCGGACCTGGCCCGGCTCGTCCCGCCGGAGACGGCGCAGCAGAGTGGCCCGCAGCCGGGGGTGCAGATGGAACAGGTCGGAGTCGCCCGGATCAGCCGTCACGAACGCGTCGGCGGCGGCCAGCCCGGACAGGATCCGCCCGGCCCCGGGCTCGCCGGACAGCTCGGCCGCGAGGCCGGACGGCACCGAGCTCAGGATGCTGACGCGCAGCAGCAGTCGCCGGGTGCACTCGCACAGCCCGGACAGCACCTCACTGTCCAGATAGTCACCGGCCGCGGCGTCGTCCAGCCGCAGCCCGGCCGCCCAGCCCAGGGAGTCCGGGTCCGGCGCCGGCAGGCCGGCCGCGGCGGCCAGCTCGGCCGCCTCGGCCTCGGTGAACGCCAGCGCGCCGGCGTCGATCACGGTCAGCTCGCCCGCCGCCTGCCAGCGGTGGGTGGGCAGGGCCGGTTCGCCGCGACCGGCCAGCACCATCCGGACGCGAGGGGACCAGTCGTGCAGCAGGGTCTCCAGCTCGGCCAGGGCATCGGCGTCGACGAGCCGCTGATGCTCGTCGAGCACCAGCACCAGCGGACCGGCCGGCGCCGCGCCGAGCATGCTGGTCAGCTCGGCGCGGAGCACGGCGGCGTCGTTGTGCCGGTCATGGAGGGTGAGCCAGCGGACCGGTTCGGCGCGGCCGAGGGCCCAGCTCGTGATCAGCACGGTCTTGCCCCAGCCGGCTCCGGCCCGGACCAGCGTCACCGCCCCGTGGACGCCGGCGTCGAGTTCGGCGTGCAGCCGCTCGCGCCGGACCAGAACGCGGGGCAGCGCGGGCGCCGCCCGGTGAACCTCGCCATGGTGGGGCATGTGATGACGTCACCCCCCCTAGCTGATCATCACCTCTTTCCCGCAGGTGAGAGCCAGTTGACCATGCATGGCACCCGATGGCAACGGCCGTGCCCGTTCAGGCCGCCGTCAACGGGGTGGCGATGTCCTCCAGGCTCTTGCGCTCGGCCTTGACGCCCAGGAAGGCCTCGACCACGCCGCCGGCGATCATGACGGCGGCGCCGATGACGAAAGCGATCACCGTGTCGCCGACCTGGCCGGTGCCGACCAGGTTGGAGAAGAGCAGCGGGCCGGTGATGCCGCCGACGGCGGTGCCGACCGCGTAGAAGAACGCGATGGCCAGGGCGCGGGTCTCCATCGGGAAGATCTCACTGACGGTGAGGTACGCCGAGGAGGCGCCGGCCGAGGCGAAGAACAGCACCACACACCAGCAGGCGGTCATCGTCACCGCGTTCAGCACGCCCGCGCTGAACAGCCACGCCGTACCCAGAAGAAGAACCCCCGACAGGACGTACGTGCCGGTGATCATGATTTTGCGGCCGACCGAGTCGAAGAGCGAGGCCAGCAGCAGCGGGCCGAGCAGATTGCCGACCGCGATGACGGCGAAGTAGTAGCCCGTACTGCCCGACGGCACGTCGAAGAAGGTCTGCAGGATCTGCGCGTAGCCGAAGGTGATCGCGTTGTAGAGGAACGCCTGGCCGATGAACAGGGCCAAGCCCAGGCCGGCCCGCTTCGGGTACTTGGTGATCAGGGTCTTGGCGATGGTGCCGAACCCGATGGTCTTGCGGGTGTGGATCTCGATGCTCTTGTCGACGGGGTCGAGCGTGACGTGGTCCTCGCGTTCCACGGTCTTCTCGACGTCGGCGACCAGGGCCTCGGCCTCCTCGCCGCGGCCGTGGATGAACAGCCATCGTGGACTCTCCGGCACGTGCCGGCGTACGAGAAGAACCACCAGGCCCAGGACGACGCCCAGGCCGAACGCCGCCCGCCAGCCCCAGCTGACCGGCAGCTGGGTGAGGATCGGCACGGTGAGCAGGGCGCCGAACGCGGCGCCGGCCCAGTACGTGCCGTTGATGATCAGGTCGATGCGGCCGCGGTACCTGGCCGGGATCAGCTCGTCGATGGCCGAGTTGATCGCCGCGTACTCGCCGCCGATGCCGGCCCCGGTGACGAAGCGGAACAGGAAGAACCACCACGGGTCGAACGACAGGGCGGTCATCGCCGTGCCGAACAGGTAGACGGCCAGGGTGACCATGAACAGCTTCTTGCGGCCGAACCGGTCGGTCAGCCAGCCGAAGAACAGGGCGCCGCAACAGGCGCCCAGCACGTAGATCGCCGCGCCGAGGCCGGTGACCTGACTCTGGGTGATGTCGAGGCCGCTGCCGGACTCGGACAGCCGGCCCGACAGGTTACCGACGATCGTCACCTCGAGGCCGTCGAGCACCCACACCGTGCCGAGCCCGATAACGATCATCCAGTGCCAGCGCGCCCAGGGCAGCCGGTCGAGCCGGGCCGGGACATCGGTGCGAATGGTTCCGGAGGACATGATCCCGGGCTACCCAAAGCTCAGACGTTTTAGACCTCCCCCGGGGATCGGACCAGGGTCTCCACGGGTTCGGCCCGGCACCCTGGTGCGCGATGCTGGCCGTACCGAAAACCTGAGGAGACGACTGTGAGCAACAGTGACGTGGCGGCCCTGGCCGACCTGCTGCACGAGACCGCCGAGCACCACGGCGCCTTCGAGGCGGTGGCCCCGCCGCACGACTGGTGGGACTGGTACGCGGCCTACCTGAACGCCCGCCAGAACGGCAGCACCCCGGACGAGGCGGTCGCCGCCGGCAACCGCTACATGGCCGAGATCAAGAACGTCGTCATCCCGTCCTGACCTCTGATCGAACTGCGTCTATCGTCTAGGAATGCGCATCGTTGCCGCCCTGCTGGCGCTCGCCCTGCCGCTGACCGCGGCCCCGGCGGTGCCCGCCGCCGAGGCCCCGGCCATCGCTCTGAGCAGTGTCGTTCCGGCGCCGCTCGAGGTACGCCAGCAGGGGGCGACGTTCCGGCTCACCGACCGCACGGTCATCGAGGCGCCGCGTTCGGCCCGAAATGTCGCGAATCGGCTGGCCGAGGCGCTGCGGCCGGCCACCGGCTACCGGCTGCCCGTGGTCGAGCGGGCCCGAACCAACAAGATCTCCCTGCGTACGGACGAAAGCCCCGGTTATCGCCTGACCGTCACCAAGAGCGCGATCACCATCGGCGCTCGGGACAACGCCGGCCTGTTCGACGGCGTGCAGACCCTGCGGCAGCTCCTGCCGCCCGCGATCGACGCCGCCACGCCGCAACGGGCCGCGTGGGTGGTCGCCGGCGGCGAGATCGCCGACCGGCCGCGGTACGCCTACCGCGGGGCGATGCTCGACCTGGCCCGCCACTTCCACACCCCGGACGAGGTCAAGCGCTACATCGACGAGATCAGCCGATTCAAAATCAACTATCTGCATCTGCATCTCTCCGACGATCAGGGCTGGCGCGTCCAGATCGACTCGTGGCCGCGGCTGACCGCGGTCGGCGGCGCCCCGGGCACCGGCGTCGACGGGACCGGCGGCGGATTCCTGACCAAGGCCGACTACCGCGACCTCGTGCGGTACGCCGCCGACCGGTACGTGACGATCATTCCCGAGATCGACATGCCCGGGCACGTCAACGCCGCACAGGTCGCCTACCCGGAACTGACCTGCGACGGCGTCGCACCGCCGCCGCGCACCGACACCGCGGTCGGCTACAGCTCGCTGTGCATCGGCCAGGAGACCACCTACCGGTTCGTCGAGGACGTCATCCGCGAGCTGGCCGCTCTCACCCCCGGCCCCTACCTGCACATCGGCGGCGACGAGGCGCACGCCACCACCGAGGCCGACTACCTCGCCTTCCAGCAGCGGGTGCTACCGCTGGTCGCGAAATACGGCAAAACCCCGTACGGCTGGAATGAGATCGACCAGGCGCCCGCCGCGAAAGACGCCGTCCTTCAGTACTGGAACCAGAAGCCCACCTTCACCCCGGTCCACGCCTCGAAGGTGGTCCTCTCCCCCGCCAACCGCGCCTACCTCGACATGAAGTACGACCCGTCGACCCGGCTCGGGCTGAACTGGGCCGGCTACATCGAGGTGCGGACGGCGTACGACTGGGACCCCACCACCTACGTGCCCGAACGCGCGGTACTCGGCGTCGAGGCCCCGCTCTGGTCCGAGACCCTGCGCGACCTCGACGACATCGAGTTCATGGCCTTCCCCCGCCTGGCCGCGATCGCCGAGATCGGCTGGTCGCCACGCAAGGACTGGGAGTCGTTCCGCACCCGGATCCACGCCTACTATCCCCGCTGGGAAAACAGGGGCGTCAACTTCTACCGGTCACCCCAGGTGGGCTGACCACCGCAGGCGGGCGGGTGGCGACGTAGCGTCGGGGTATGGACCACCGGAGTGAGATCAAGGACTTCCTCACCACGCGGCGTGCGCGGATCACGCCCGCGCAGGCGGGGCTGCCCGCCTATGGGACCGGCCGGCGGGTGCCGGGGCTGCGCCGGGAGGAAGCGGCGATGCTCGCCGGGGTCAGCGTCGACTACTACACGCGGCTGGAACGCGGCAATCTCTCCGGGGTGTCCGAGAGCGTCCTCGAGTCACTGGCGCGGGCCTTCCGCCTGGACGAGGCCGAGCGGGAGCACCTGTACGACCTCGCCCGGCAGGCCAATCGCAGTGCCCGGGCGCCTCGGCGCCGCACCACGCGGCAGTTGCGCCCCGGCGTTCAGCAGCTCCTGGACGCCATGACCGGGGCTCCCGCGTACGTCCGTAACGGCCGCCTGGACGTCCTCGGCGCGAACCATCTGGCCCGGGCCGTGTTCGCCCCGGTGTTCGAGGGGCCGCCCAATCTGGCCCGCTTCATCTACCTCGATCCGGCCGCCCGGGATTTCTACCGGGACTGGGAGCAGGTGGCCGAGGATGTCGTGGCCCTGCTGCGCGGCGAGGCCGGCCGTAACCCGTACGACAAGGGCCTGACCGATCTCATCGGCGAACTCTCCACCCGCAGCGACCGATTCCGCACCTGGTGGGCCGCCCACGACGTGCGCCAGCACCGCACCGGCGTGAAACGCCTGCGGCATCCCCTGGTCGGCGACCTCGACCTCGCGTACGAGTCGATGCAATTGACCGCCGACCAGGGGCTGCAGCTGAACGCCTACAGCGCCGAACCGAACTCCCCGCACCAGGACGCCCTCAACCTGATCGCCAGCTGGGCCGTCACCGGCGCGCGGGCGTGAGTCAGCGCGTCCGCTGGGCGCGGGCCAGCGCGTCGGCCCGGCTGCGCCGGGGCTTGGCCAGGAAGTCCACGCTCACGCCGGCGCCCGCGCCGGGCTTCCGCTCGAAGCCGCGGAACCGGTCGGCCAGCGTCCGCACCCGCTTGTGGCGGGGACCCAGCGCGATGTAGAACAGCGACTCGTCCACCTGGTCGTCGTCGCCGCCCCACCGGACCACACCTTCGCAGTCGGCGAGGATGTCGCGCAGCACCAGCTCCTGCAGCGGGAAGAACCCGCCCTTGGCGCGGGAGCCGGGGCGGATGCGGACCGCGCTGCCGGAGGCCAGGTTCGACTCCGGCCGGCCCTTGGCCACCTCGGCGGCCGGCTGCCAGCCGGTCAGGTCGATCGAGGGGATCTGTTCGATCTCGTAGTGGAACCGGCGCACGACGTGCAGCAGGATCGTCTCGGCGTCGCCGATCGACACGGGCACGCTCAGCCCGGTGCCCGACACCGTACGGGTCCACACCTGCGAGTCGACGTCCTTGGTGGCCTGGATCGGCCATCCGTTGGCCGACGTCTCGCGCCGGGGCTTGCTGGGGGCCTGCGCCCGCGCCGCGGCGGTGGGCAGGGCGGCGCCGGCGACCACGGCGGCCGCGCCGGTGCGGAGAACTACCCGCCGGCTGATCCGGAGACTCATCTGTCTCGGTGTTCCTTTCTAGAGAAATGCGATCAAGGCGAGGGAGGGCAGGAAGAAGGCGACGACACAGGCCGGCCAGTACGACCAGGCGGGCACCAGTTCGCGCCGCCACAGCCCCCAGTTGAGAAGGGACCAGATGCCGACGGCGAGCCCGGCGATCGGGAACAGGAGCAGTTTGGACACGAACTCCGGGTCGTTCAGCCAGTGATAAGTCAGGGCGATCGGAACGACGCCGGGAATTCCCAGCACGACATTCAGGCCGACGGCCGTCAACAGTCTCCGCACGTGCCCATCCTTGCCGCCGCCCTCCCGGGTCAAGCAGCCGCCCGGCAGAGCGCGTTGTAGCTCTCCAGCACGCTATACAGGCCGGTCACCTGGCGTCCGTACAGCAGGACGTCCTCGTCCGGCGCGCCGTTGTCCTCGAGGGTGCCGTTGTACCGGGCGATGATCTTCCCGACGTCGGCCATGCTGGTGGTCAGGGTGGGGATCGGAAGGCCGACCTGGTGGGCGTTGTACATCGTCAGGTACGCGACCGACTGGATGTTGTACGCCGGTTCCTGCAGCCGGTCCCAGACGGCCCGCAGGTAGCCGTTGCTCAGCTTCACTCCGTTGATGATCCCCTGGTCGATGCACCAGTTGCGGGACTCGATGGCGACTTTGGCGTAGATCTGTCCGAGACCGGTGCTGCAGTCGTCGACAAGGCCCTTCCGGACCGCGTCGTCGAGAACGGCGTCCTGGAACCACAGATGGCGCAGCTCCCACAGCACCGGCGCCTGGATGAGGGCCTTCCGGATTCGGAGCTTCCGGGCCAGGTTGGTGAACACGACGTCCATGTTCATCAGGGTGTTGAAGGCTTCCGTCGTGGTCACCTGATTGAAGGTGGCCCACTCCTTGTCCTTCCATCCCTCTCCGCCGGTCTCCGGGGTGCCGATCGACTCCTGGTACGCCTGCACGTCCCGCAGCAGGGCCGATCGGTAGGTCTCGTCGAAGTCGACGTCGAGGCCGTTGACGTATTCCGGCGCCGGGGCGAAGTCGTTCTGGCCGATGTCACGCCCGGACGCGATGTTGTTGTCGATCTCGATGGCGCCGCTGCCGGAGCCGATCTTCTTGGTGACGATCTGGTCGTACGCCCAGTTCTTCGGCAGTGGGTAGCCGAGGTTGCCGGAGAATCCGGACGACATGTCGGAGACGAACGAGGTCACGGCGTATCCGGCGTCGGAGACGCGCTGGCACACGTTACGCGGGCCGTAGATGCCGACCTCGTAGTGCGAGCTCTCGCCGATGGCCTCCCAGATGCCTTTGAAGTGCGGAATGATGTACCGCGTGACCTCGGCGTCCAGGGCGTCGTAATCGACGGCGAAGTAGATGATCGTGCCGGCCTTGAAGCCGTGAATCTTGGCCCACTCGATGGCGTTGTACGCGTCGGTGTTCCCCTGCTCGTAACTGAAGTAATCAGTCGACCGCGACCACGTCTGGAAGATCGGGAAGCACCGCAGCCCGTACTCCTTGATGGTGTCGAGCTCACCCGGCTGGATCTGCTTCTCCGGCAGGTCGGTCTTCGAGGGGTTGTAGAGGTACCGGCCGATGTACTTGTATCCGGCGGCCTTCAGCGCCTGCGCCCGGGCCGGGGTGATCTTGGTGACCCCGTCGCACGCCTCGCCGCTGCGGGTCTGGTCGCCGTACGACACCAGAAGTGACGCCCAGGTCGCGAAGTTGCCCGTCCCGGTGACCGGCAGCTTCGAGAACAACTGGAAGAGCTCCACCTCCCCCTTGACGTCGGCCGTGAAATCGCCGAAGGCGACGTTCCGCGCGTTCAGCCGCATGGCCGCGGTGAACAGCCGTGCCCACACGCCGGTGGCGCCGTTCTCGACGGTGTGCTGCTTGAGGCCGCTCTGGGTGCCCGGGCCGAAGACGCCGTTCGCGGTGCCGTCGGCCATGCCCAGCTCGTACTGGATCGCGAAGAGCATCGAGGTGGCCACGTCGCGCGAGTGGTGGCCGTCGCACGGGATGATGTAGAAGTCGCGGCGGCCGGCGTACCGGCCGTTCATCCATTGCTGGATGCTGCGGATGGTGTCCGAGCCGTTGTTGACGGTGACGTACGCGTCCATGTTGAACAGCGCCTTGACCACCTTGGGCTCCAGGTCACCGCCCGGGAAAGCACCGGCGACGCCCATGTCCTGCTTCAGCGAGGCCACCGACGCCTGGACCCGGGCGCTGTAGATGCCGTCGATCCCGCCGCCGTCGTAGCCCTTGCAGTACAGGGCGGACTGCAGGATGCAGCCGAAGGCCCAGGACGGCACGGTGGACGCGTTCAGCTTCGGATACTTCGACTGGAGGGTCGACAGTGTGGTCGGCCCGAACGTGTTCGACAGGGAGGTGATGCCCATTTCGTACTGCAGGGCCCGGGTCAGGGCGTACATCGTGGTCCAGCCGGTCTGGCCGTCCTCCGGAACCTTCGAGATGCCCAGCTTCGCGCCGTTGGCATACGTCTGGTTGATGAACTGCTGGGCCCGAAGGACCATCTCGTCAGACATCGAGCATCTTTCTGCGAGGGAAACGCGGTTCTTAGCGTTGACGATCTTACATATTTCGATCAGATCCAGGGGACCCGTCACATAGGAGGTCCGGCGGCTATGTGTGGGTGAGCCATGGGGTACGGCCCTGTCATGTGGGTAGGTTCGGGTCCATGACGACGACTGGGGTGGTCGAGCTCGACCTTGCGGGGCGCACCGCGATGGTCACCGGTGGCGGCAGCGGGATCGGGCGGGCGTGCGCCCTGCGGTTGGCCACCGCCGGGGCGTACGTCCTGGTCGTCGACGTCGACCGGGTGGCCGCGGAGAAGGTGGCGGCCGAGATCCACGGTGAGCCGGTCGCCGTCGACCTGGCCCGCGAGGCGGCGGTCGACGGGCTGCGGGCGGACGTGGACGTGCTGGTCAACAACGCGGGTCTGCAACATGTGGCGCCGCTGCACGAGTTCCCGCCGGAGCGGTTCGCGTACCTGCAGAAGGTCATGGTGGAGGCGCCGTTCCAGCTGGTGCGGCGGGTGCTGCCGCACATGTACGGGCGGGGCTGGGGCCGCGTCGTCAACATCTCCTCGGTGCACGGGCTGATCGCGTCGCCGTTCAAGGCCGCGTACGTGACGGCGAAGCACGCCCTGGAGGGCCTGTCGAAGACGGTGGCGCTGGAGGGCGCCGGGCACGGCGTCACGTCGAACTGCGTGAACCCGGCCTTCGTCCGTACTCCCCTGGTCGACAAGCAGATCGCCGACCAGGCGAAACAGCACGGCGTCACGGAGGACGAGGTGATCACGAAGGTGATGCTGGACCGCGCGGCGATCAAACGCCTGATCGAGCCGGACGAGGTGGCCGAGACCGTGGCGTTCCTGTGCTCGCCGGCCGCCGACATGATCACGGGCGCGTCCATCCCGCTCGACGGCGGCTGGACAGCGCACTGAACATGCTGGAGTTCTTCGAGCTGCTGGCCCGGGAGGCCGCCCCCGCCGAGTTCGAGCAGCCGCTGATCGCGGCGCGGGAGGCCGGCGCATCCCCGCCGGAGCTGGCCGAACTGGAGCGGGCAAAACTGCGGGCGCTTCAGGTACGGGCGGTGCTGGAGCGCCGCCGCCGGCGGGAGGAGGAGCTTTCCGCCCTGTACGACACGGCGAGCGACCTGGCCGCCCTGCGCGACCTGGACGCGGTGCTGCGCGCGATCGTCCACCGGGCGCGAACGCTGCTCAACGCCGACGTGTCGTACATGACGCTGAACGACACGGCCCGAGGCGACACGTACATGCGCATAACGGACGGCTCGGTGGCGGCCAGTTTCCAGAGTCTCCGCCTGGCGCCGGGCGCCGGCCTGGGCGGCCTGGTCGCGCTGCGGGGCACCCCGTACGTGACGGCGAACTACGCGGGCGACGCCCGTTTCGAGCACACGAGCGACATCGACCGGGGCGTAGGCGACGAGGGCCTGGTGGCGATCCTCGGCGTACCCCTGAAGCTGGGCGCGGAGGTGATAGGCGTCCTGTTCGCGGCGAACCGCACGGAGCGCCCGTTCGCCCGCGAGGAGGTGGCGCTGCTGGTCTCCTTGGCCGCCCACGCCGCGGTGGCGATCGACGCGGCCCGCCTGCTGACGGAGACCCGCACCGCTTTGACCGAGTTGTCGGCCGCCAACGAGGCCGTGGAACGAGCCGCGGCCGCCCACGACCGCCTGACGACATTGGTCCTGCGGGGCGGCGGCGTGGAAGACGTAGCCCACGACCTGGTAGACGTCCTGGACGGCACCCTCCTGGTCTTCGACGCCACCGGCCGCCGCCTGGCCGCCGCCGGCTCCCTGCCCTCCCCTCCCCCCGCGATGCTGGCCGAGGCGATAGCCGCTTCCCGCGCCGAGGGCCGAAGCGTACGAAGGGGCCCCCTCTACGTCGCCGCCGTGGTAGCCGGCACCGACGACCTGGGCGCCCTGGTCTTCCAGCCCGCAAGCCCGCTGTCGGAGGCCGACCAGCGAACGTTGGAGCGCGCCGCGCAGATCACCGCCCTGTTGCTCCTGTTCCGCCACACGGTCGCCGAGGCCGAGGCACAGGTACGCGACGAACTCCTGGACGACCTCATCAGCCACCCCGACCGCGACCCGGCCGCGCTGCGCTCCAGGGCCGCCCGCCTCAACGTGGACCTGGACGCCCCCCACGTGGTCGTCGTCGCCGACGGCACCCAGATCACCTCCTGGGCCCGCACTTTCGCCGCAACCCGCAGCGGCCTGGCCATGACCCGCGACGGCCGCACAACGTTGCTGCTGCCCGGCACCGACCCGGGCCAAGCCGCCCGATCAGTCGCCAAGGAGGCCCACCGCGAACTGGGCCGCCCCGTAACCGCCGGCGCCGCCGGCCCTTTCTCCGCCGGTGCCGCCAGCCCTTCTTCTGCCAGTGCCGCCGGCCCTTTCTCCGCCGGCGCCGCCAGCCCCGTAACCGCCAGCCCTTTCACCGCCAACGCCCGCGGCCCCGTAACCGCCGGCGCCGCCGGCCTGATCGGGGAAGCCGCCGGTCCTGTGGCTGGCGCCGCGACCGTCGCCGCGGCTCACCGGGAGGCCGAGCGCTGCGTCCGCGCCCTCGTCGCCCTCGGCCGCACCGGCACGGGCGCGAGCGCGGCCGAGCTCGGCTACGTCGGCCTGCTGCTCGGCGACGGCCAGCGGCACGACGTCCTCGGCTTCGTGGCGAGCACGCTGGGCCCGGTGATCGAGTACGACGACAAGCGCGGCACAGCCCTCATGCACACACTCGACGCCTACTTCGCCGCCGGCGGCGGCCTGGCGCGCGCCGCCGAGGAGCTGCACGTCCATGTCAACACCGTCAGTCAGCGGCTCGACCGGGTCACGCAGTTGCTCGGCACCGGCTGGCAGGACCCGGAGCGCTCCCTGGACGTGCGCCTCGCCCTGCGCCTCCATCGACTGAGCATGTAGGACAGCAACACACCCGCCCCACAGGCTATGGGCGCGGCGGCCATGGGATCCCGACCGGTCCGCGGCATATCGTCACCTGACGATGTGGCCCCGATCACAGTCAGGAGAGGCCCTCATGCCGACGCTTGCCACCCCTCGAACACCCCTCGTGAAGGTGATCTTCGCCAGCCTGGTCGGCACCGCCGTCGAGTGGTACGACTTCTTCCTGTACGGCTCCGCCGCCGCGCTGGTCTTCGGCTCGTTGTTCTTCCCCTCTTCCGATCCCGCGACCGCGACGCTGCTCGCGTTCGGCACATACGCACTAGGTTTCGTCGCCCGCCCGCTCGGCGGCATAGTCTTCGGCCATTTCGGCGACCGGGTCGGCCGCAAGAAGATGCTGGTCGTCTCCCTGCTGATGATGGGCCTGGCGACGATCGCGATCGGCTTGCTGCCGACATACGCGACCATCGGAGTGGCCGCCCCCATCCTGCTGCTCGTATGTCGCCTCGCCCAGGGTTTCGCGGTCGGCGGTGAGTGGGGCGGCGCGGTGTTGATGGCCGCCGAGCACGGCGACGACAAGCGTCGCGGACTGTGGACGTCGTGGCCGCAGGCCGGCGTGGCCCTGGGCAACCTGCTCGCCACCGGTGTGCTGTGGGTGCTCGCCGCGGTGCAGTCGGACGAGGCGTTCAACGCGTGGGGCTGGCGCATTCCGTTCCTCCTCAGTGCCGTTCTGGTTCTGGTCGGTCTGTGGGTGCGACTGTCCGTCGAGGAGTCGCCGCTGTTCCAGTCGGCTCGCGAGCGCCTCACCGAGCGGCACCAGCCGCTGCTCGAGGTGGTGCGCCGCTACCCGCGCGAGGTCCTGGTCGCGATGGGCATGCGCCTGGCCGAGAACATCTCCTACTACCTGTTCACGGTCATCTCCATCACCTTCCTGACCACGTACGCCGGCGAGAAGTCCGACCGGGACATGATCCTGAGCGCCCTCCTCATCGGTTCGGTGGTGCAATTCGTGGTCATTCCTGTGATCGGCGCGTTCTCCGACCGGGTGGGCCGGCGCCCGCTCTACCTCGTGGGCGCGGTCGGCGTCGCGGTGTGGTCGTTCTTTTTCTTCGACCTGGTCGGCAGCCGCTCCGAGGGCCTGATCACGTTCGCGGTGGTCGTCGGGCTGATCCTGCACGCCCTGATGTACGCCCCACAGGCCGCGTTCTTCTCGGAGCTCTTCGGCACATCGGTCCGCTACACGGGCGCCTCGGTCGGCTACCAGCTCGCCTCGATCTTCGCCGGCGCGCTGGCCCCGATCATCGCCGTACGCCTGCTCGGCAGCACCGACAACCCGAACACCACCGCCGTGGCCATCTACATGACGATCGCCTCCGTCCTCACCATCATCTCCGTCCTGGTCACTCGCGAGACCGCCCGTTCCTCACTGAGCCACGACCGTGTTACCCCCTCCTCCGCCGACGCTCCGAGCAACGCTCCCGCGACCAAGTAGCCCCGACCGGCGCCACCCGGGCCGCGACACGCGAGGTCGCGGCCCACCTCGTCAATCGAGCGCCACCTCGTCAATCCAGCGCCCACCTCATCGATTCAGCGCCCACCTCATCGATTCAGCGCCCACCTCATTGGTTCAGCGCCCACCTCATTGGTTCAGCGCCCACCTCATTGGTCCAGCGCCCACCTCATTGGTCCAGCGCACCGGCGACCGGCCTCCCGTCCCGATGGTGAGAGGCGACCACCAGGCCCGACTCGTAAGCGGTGATGACCAGCTGGGCGCGGTCACGCGCGTGCAACTTCGCCAGCAGACGAGTGATGTGGGTCTTCACCGTGGCCAGCCCGAGCCGAAGACGGTCCGCGATCTCCGCGTTGGACATGCCACCCGCGATCAGCACCAGCACCTCGCGCTCGCGATCGGTGACGTGGTCGAGTCCGGTGATCGGGTGATCGCTCTCCGAGCGGGAACTACTCGCCGCGAAGCGTGCGATCAGGCTCCGGGTGACCGCCGAAGCCGGCAAGGCATCCCCGGCCGCCACCGCGCGGATCGCGGCGATCAGGTCGTTCGGCGCCACGTCCTTGAGCAGAAATCCGCTCGCTCCGGCTCGCAGCGCCGCGAAGACGTACACGTCGAAGTCGAAGGTCGTCAGGATCAACACCCGTGTGTCGGGCGTCCGCGCGTCACCGCAGATCAGCCGGGTGGCCTGGATGCCGTCGACCTCCGGCATCCGAATGTCCATCAGCACGACGTCGGGTTGCTCGCGGCGAGCCAGCTCCACCGCCTCGGACCCGTTACCCGCCTCCCCCACCACCTCGAGTCCCGGTGTCAGCTCGATCAGTAGCCGGAAGCTCGCCCGCAGGAGTTCCTGATCATCCGCGATCAGCACCCGCACAGTCTGTTCGGCCGTCACGGCGTACCTCCGTAAGGAAGAGTGGCAACCACCGCGAACCCGCCGGCCGAGCGCGGCCCCGCTTTGAAACTGCCGCCATAGGCGGCGACCCGCTCGCGCATGCCGGCCAGCCCCATCCCGTCCCTGGCCGGGGCGGGCCGTCGCGTCCCGTCGTCGGCGACCTCTATCCTCAGCTGGCCGTCGGACGCGGCCACGTCCACCCGGCACTTCGCCGGCGCCGCGTGCTTCACCACGTTTGTCAGGGACTCCTGCACGATCCGGTAGGCGGCCAGAACCACACCGTCAGGCGCGTCGTCTCCCCCGCGCACTTCCAGGCTGACCGCCACCCCCGCCGAAGCAGCCTGATCGGCCAGCTGGGTGAGGTCGCGCAGCGCCGGGGGCGCGGTGAAGTCGGGTGCGGTCCGCAGCTCGCCCACCGACCGGCGCAGCTCCTCGAGGGCTTGTTTGCTTGTCGCCTCGATCACCGCCAGCGCCGCGGGCACCTCTTGGGGCCGCTGTTGGGCCACATGGTTGGCGATGGCCGCCTTGACCGCGATCAGACTCAGACTGTGGCCGATGATGTCGTGCATCTCCCGCGCGATCCGCAGCCGCTCCTCGGAGACGGCCCGCTCGGTCGCGCGCACGACGGCCAGCCGCGCCTGGCGCCGTCGCTCACGGAGGGTCCAGCCGAGCGCCCAGCTCGTCGCGCAGATCAGCGCCGCGAACACGGTGCCGGCCAGCCCGGGCCCATCAGCCGAGATGTCGGCCGCCACTGTTCCGATCAACAGGACGATGGTCGTCGCTGCCGCGACCCTGATACTCCAGGGGGCCGCGGCGTAAAGACCGAGGGTGAAAAGCATGACGGCCACGGCGAACAGGGGGCCGGCGGAGGCGAAGTCGGGCACGACGCCGGTCGCCAGCGCGCCGCCCGCGCTCACGCCCACGACGAGTGTGGCAGCGACTGGCCATGGCCGGCGAACCAGGAGCGGCACGCTGAGCAGCGTCGCGGTCGAGAAGGTAAGCCAGGGCGGCTCGTGGTGGCTGCCGTCCTCGGCGGCCGCATACAAGCAGATCAGCCAGGCGGCTGCTGCCAGAGCGACATCCATCAATCGGCGAAGAATCACGCCACCGACATTATCGACGGCGGGCGCCGACCGCGTCAGACCACGGGTTGACAGACTCCGGTCTGACGACAGCGACGCCTCCGTGCCCGATCGTCGTCGCATGACAGTCTTCCTGCGCGAGCTAAGCAAGACTTATCAGGCCACGGCGGGGACCGTGACGGCGCTCGACGGCGTGACGGTCGGATTCGAGCGATCCACCTTCACCGCGATCATGGGCCCGTCCGGTTCGGGCAAGTCGACCCTGCTGCATTGCGCCGCCGGCCTCGAACCCTCCACATCGGGCACGGTCACGGTGGACGGCACAGTGCTGGGCAGACTCGACGGCAACGCGCTCACCCGGTTCCGCCGCGACCGCATCGGCTTCGTCTTCCAGGAATTCAACCTCGTCTCGTCGCTAACCGCCGCGCAGAACGTCGCGCTGCCGGCCCGGCTGGCCGGTCGCCGAGCCGACCCGGCCGAGGTGACAGCGGCGCTGGCCGCGGTGGGCCTGGCCGATCGGGCGTCACACCGGCCCAGTGAGCTCTCCGGCGGTCAGCAACAGCGGGTGGCTATCGCCAGGGCCCTTTTCACCCAGCCGGCCGTCGTCTTCGCCGACGAGCCGACCGGCGCTTTGGACAAGGCGACCTCCCACCACGTCCTGGCCCTGATGCGGCGCATGGTCGACGAGCACGAGCGAACGATCGTGCTGGTCACGCACGACCCGGTGGCGGCCGCGGTCGCCGACCGCGTCCTGCTTCTGGTCGACGGCCGGGTCATCGAGGAACTGGCCGGCGCCGACGCGGCCGCCGTGGCCGACCGCATGACCGCCATGGAGCGGTCGTGCTGAGGCGGGGTCGGGAACTCGGCGTCGACCGGCGCGGCACGTTCCTCGCGGTTCTGCTGGGCACGACGATCGTGACGACCTTTCTGCTCCTGCTCACCTCCGGTCATCCGCGGGTGCCTGACCGCTTGGCCGACTTCGCCATAGTTGTGACCAGCCCGGACGCTGCCAATCGAGCGGACGCGTTCGCCGAGCCGGTGCCCTGGTCCGCTTCGGAGGCGCAGTCCCTGGCCGAGCGACTCCGCTCGGTGCCCGGCGTCGAGGCCGTGGCCGTCGACCACCGCTTCTACGCCCAGCCGGTGCTCGACGGGCGCCCGGTCACCGACAGCACCACCGGCCACGCCTGGCTCGGCGAAGGGCCGCCCGGACCGGGCGAGGTGATCGTCGACCGGTCGCTGGGCGTGCCGGTCGGCGCCACCATCACCCTGCTGACCGCTGCCGGTCCCCATACCTGGCGGGTCAGCGGACACACCGACTGGCGTGGTGTCTACTTCTCCCGGCCCGACGCGGAACGACTGGGTCCCGGCGTACGCGCCATCGGGGTCTCCGGGCCGGCATCGGCCGCGGCCGTGCAGACCGTGGTCGGGTCGGCGGGGACGGTCTCGACCGGCGACGCGCGGGGTGTCGCCGAGCCGCGTGCCGATGCCCGCACCCGATGGATCGGCATGCAGGTGCTCACCGCCACCACCGCGCTGGCCGGATTCGCCTGTGTCTTTCTGATCGCTACGACTTCGGCGTACGCGGTCGACCAGCGCCGCCGCGAAATCGGGCTGCTTCGGGCGATCGGCGCCACGCCGCGCCAGGTTCGTTCGATGCTGCAGCGATCGGCCCTGCTGTTGGGGCTGCGCGCCGCGCCGGTCGGCGTCCTGCTCGGTGCGCTTGCCGCCCTGTTCCTGGCCCGGTTCCTGGTCGGTGCCGGGCTCGAGCCGCGCGGCTATGCCGTGCGCTGGCAGCCCTGGGTTCTGGCGGTGGCGTGCGCGGCCGGGCCGTTGATCTCGTTGGCCGGCACGGCTCTGGCGGCGCGCCGGGCCGCTCGGACCAGCCCGATCGAAGCGCTGCGGGTCGCCCGGGTCGAGCCGCGCGCGATGAGCCGAGGACGGTGGATCAGCGGTCTGACGATGGCGGCGGCCGCCACCGGCGCGGGCATCGCCGCCGCTGGCGCCGATGACCTACGCGACGTGGGCACGTACGCCCTGTTCGGCGCCATGGCCCTGGTCGCTGCGACGGTCCTGCTGGCCCCGGCCGTCGTTCCGGCGCTGATCCGCGTCCTGCTCGGTCCTTGGCCCGGCGTCACCGCCGTGCTGGCCCGCGAAAGCGCCCGTACCGCCGTGCGCCGCACATCCTCCACGGCTGCGCCCGTTCTGTTCACTGTGGCGTTCGCCGTCTTCGTCACGGGTACGGCTCAGACTTCGACGGCCGCCTGGGAGACGCGCCGCGCCAACACGATCGGCGCGGAAACCGTGCTCGTCCCCGACGGGACCCCCGGGCTGCCCGACAGCGCTTCGGCCAGCGCCCCGCTGGACACGACCGTCTACGTCGAGCGGTCCCCCGTGGCGGTCAGCGGGGCCGAGTCGGTGGCCGCGGGCACCGCGTTGGTCTCCGCGGAGGCCGCCAGGCGGTATGGGCGTTCCGTGACGCTCACATTCGCCGACGGCGAGCGGGAAACCGTGCGGGTGGCCGGAACAGCGCCGTCAGGCCCGCTGGCGACCGACCTCGTCCTGAGCCGGGACACTGTGCGCCGGCACGATCCTTCAGCGCTCGCGCCTGGCGCCTACCCCGTGCCGCCGGGCCCGGTTCCCGTGGGCGCTCGGGCAGCGAGCCCCGGCGAGATCGCCCGCCAGGCCGACGCCGAGGACGACCGGCTCGTCCGCCTGTTCACCATGCTGCTGCTGGCCGTCTCGGCCGGGGCCGGCGCCCTGGCGGTGGCCAACACGCTGCTCATGACAGCCCGTCGCCGCGGGCCGGACCATCGTGTGCTGTGGCTGGCCGGCGCCTCACGCGGCCAGGTGCTGCGGGCCGTGGCCCTGGAGACGACCCTCGTGGTCGCGATCGGCTCTCTCCTCGGTGGTGGGGCGGGGTTGCTCGCGATCGCTGGGTCCGCCCGGTCGCTCAGCGCGCAGATCGGCGCCCATGTACCCGTCTCCGTCTCCTGGCCGGCGGTCGCCGCCTCCGTGGCGTGCTGCCTCGTCCTCGGACTGGCGGCCGCGCTGTGGAAACCCGCAGCCGCCAGGCAGTGGAGGAGCTGAGGGGCTCGTATGGACGAAAGCGAGCTCAGGGGTTGAGCCAGAGCGAGACGGCCAGGCCCAGGGCGGCCAGCGCGATGGTCACGCGCAGCGGGCGCTCGGGGAGGCGGCGGACGAGGACCGGGCCGAGGCGGCTACCGACCAGGCACCCGGCCGCGAGAAGCGCCGCCGCGGTCCAGTGAACCGGTGCGATCAGCGCGTAGAGGATGGCGGCGACGAGATTGGAGGCGCCTAGAACGATGCTTTTGACGGCGTTCGTCACGGGAAGCGGCTCGGCTACAGCCAACGACATGGCGGCCAGCAGGAGGACGCCGGCGGCCGCTCCGAAGTATCCGCCGTAGATGGCGATGAAGAAGATGCTGAAGCCCAGGGGCGGGCGGAAGCCGGGTTTCGCGTACCAGACCCGCAGCGGATCGCGCAGCAGCAGCGTGACGCCACCGAGAGCGACAAGGAAGGGAACGATGCGCTCGAACGCCGACGCCGGGGTGCTGAGCAGCAGCACCGCGCCGACCGCACCGCCGGCCGCGGCCACCGCGCACTGCCGGAGCAGGCGACCGCCCTGACCACGAAGTTCGTGCCGGGAGCCGGCCGCGGAGCCCGCCGCGCTCGAAAGCAGAGCCACGGTGTTGGTCACGTTCGCCGCCACGGGCGGGATGCCGACGCCGAGGAGCACCGGATAGCTGACCAGCGACGCCAGGCCGGCCATCGAGCCGGTCAGGCCCGCGCCGACACCTCCGGCCACCAACAACGTCGCATGATCAAGATCCACGTAGAGCAACGGTATCGCGCTGGGCGGCCATCTTGGGTAACGCGGCCACTGCGCCGGAGGCCCGAGTCAGGAGCGGGCGTCGGGTGGGGCGGTGGTGTCGAGGTCGGCGAGCACGGCTCGGTGATCGCTGCCGGGAGCTCGCAGGACCCAGGAGCGGCGGGTGGCCATGCCGAGTTGAAGGAGGTGATCGGGGCGTACGACCGGGAAGGTGTCCGGCCAGGTGAAGCCGAAACCGGCGCCGGCGTCCTGCTGGGTGTCGCGTAAAGGTGCCAAGGCGGCGAAGCGGCGGTCGGTGGTCGCGGTGTTCAGATCGCCGGCCAGGACCAGGCGGGGGCTGGGGTCGGCATGCACGGCGGCGGCCAAGGCCTCCAGGGTGCGGTCGCGCTTGGCGGTCATGTCGGCGCGGGCCGATGCCAAATGTGCGGCGTAGACGCGGACGGGGCCGTTGGGGGTGGTCACGGTGGTGGCGAGGGCGCGAGTCCAGCCGATGCGGATGTCGACGGGGGTGGTGTGCGAGAGCGGTAAGCGGCTGAAGACGGCCACGGTGCCGGCGGCGGCATGGTGGGGGTAAGCGCTGTTCAGGGCGGCGGTTACGGCCTTCCGGTCGGCGGTGGTGATCTCCTCCAGGACGATCACGTCGGGGGTGGCTCGCAGGAGTGGGGCCAGCGCGGCGTCCGGAGCGGCGGAGCCCAGATTGAGGGAGGCGACGCGCAGATCGTGCGGGCCGGTGGTCGCTCGGTCGGTCAAAGACGGGGCGAACATCGCCGCCCAGATCAGAAGCGGGACTGCCGTGGCCGCGATGGCCCACCGCCGACGGGTCAGAACGGCCACGGCGATCAGCGGCACGACCGGGGCGGCAGCCCAGGGCAGGGCGCTGTCCACCAGTGAGCCTGTGGCGCCGGGGACCGCTTCGTGCGCGAGCAGCAGGACGCCGAGGGTCAGGGCTGTGCCGGCTACTACGGCGGCAAGTCCTCGCCGTAGCCGTCCGGCCCTGTGCTGCTGGGCGGGGCTGGCTACGGTCACCGGCCCACGATAGCGATGATCAAGCGCCGACTGCCCGGCGACGCAGCACATCCACCGCGCCAGAGGCACCAACAAGGCCGGGCGAACGACGACTAGGGCACCGAGTGACAGCCAGAACGCGTGGCGACGGGCGGGCTTGGCTTCGGCCGGAGGCGACCAGGGAGGTGACGGGGACGGCCGGTTACAGGGAGTTGGCGACAGTCAGGGCTATCAGGACGGGTACGCAGAGCAGGGAGGACAAGAACACGGCGTCGCGGACCAAGGGGACGCCGGCGTTGAAGGACTGGGCGTAGAGGAAGACGTTCTGGGCTGTGGGGAGGGCGGCCAGCACCGTGACGGCGTGGATCTCTGAGGGGGACAGCGGCAATGCCAAGGCCAGCAGGGAGGCAATGGCTGGCATCAGTGTGGTCTTGAGGGTCACCGCGGCGATGGTGGGTGTTCGGTCGGGGCCGGGGGCCAGGACGCGGGCGCCGGAGAGGGACATGCCGAAGGCGATCAGGACTACCGGGACGGCGGCCTGGCCTATGGCGGTGGCCGGCTCGGTGATGACGGAGGGTAGGTGGACGCCGGTCACTGCTACGACTATGCCCAGGACCACCGCGACGCTCAGTGGGCTGCGCAGCGGTGCTGTCAGTGAGGCGCGCCAGGAAGTGTGGCCCGTGGTCACCAGTTGGAGCAGGGTCAGCGCGACGGGGGTGATGATCAGCAGTTGGAGCATGATGATCGGGACGACCAGGGCGGCGTCGTGCAGCATGTAGGCCGCCACGGGGATGCCTATGTAGCCGGCGTTCGTGTAGCCGGCGGCCAGGGCGCCGACTATTCGGGTGCCGGGGTCGCGGTGGCGGGTGATCAGGGCGTGCAGGGCGAAGCAGGCGAACGCGGCTAGCGCCGAGGCCAGCAGGGGCCAGGAGAAGAGCACGCGCGGGTTGGATGCCGAGGCGCTGGTGAACAGCAGGCACGGGGTCAGCACCGTGAATGCCAGCCGGCCCGCGACCGTGACGGTTTCAGCGGGGAGGCGGGCCCAGCGGCCGGCCACCCAGCCGACGAGGACGATCACGGCGATGACCGCGAAACCGGAGAGCGCCGAGATCACAGGTCGACGGTAGCCAGAAGACGGCCGGCGGGCGAAAGCGGCCGACGCGAGAGACGGCCAACGGAAGCAGACGGCCGGCGGAAGCCGACGGCCAGCGGAAGCCGACGGCCAACGGGAGCAAACGGCCAACGGGGCCAGACGGCCGGCGGCCAAAGGCGAGGGCCGCTGGCGTGGCAAACGCGCGGGCGGGCAGCGGCAGCCGGTAGCGCCAGCAGCAGCGGGAGCGCCAGCAGCGGGCAGCGGCGGGCAACGGGCAACGGGCTGCGAGCAACGGGCGGCGGGCAGCGGGCAGCGGGCGGCGGGCAGCGGGCAGCGGGCGGCGGGCAGCGGCAGCGGGCAGCGGGCAGCGGGCAGCGGAAATTGCAAACACTGCAAACGCTTGCCGTGGGGATTGATGGGTTTCTATTCTCGGCACAAGCAGCAAGGTAAGCGCTTTCCTGCATGCGAATCCTGGTCGGCGTGGGAGACGGCATTGGTTCGTGGCAGCGCCCGAAAAGGTATGCGAGGAGGAGCGACATGCGAGTACGGACAGCTACGGCCCTGGTCACGGGGGTCGCCGGCGCGGCGGTTCTGGTGGCGTTGGCGGCGCCGAACGCCGAAGCGGCCGCTGTGGGCACGGCGACGGGCTACGCCAGTGTCAACGGGGGCACCACCGGGGGGAACGGCGGGAGCACCGTTCGGGCCACCACCGGCACCCAGATTCACCAGGCCTTGTGCGGCCGCGCCAGCAGCAGCACGCCGATCACGATCGAGGTGCAGGGGACGATCAATCACGGCAACACCACCAAAGTCTCCGGCAGTAGTTGCAACACCGCGGCTGACAAGATCGAGCTGAAAGGGATCAGCAACGTCACCATCATCGGGGTCGGTAGTGGGGCCGTGTTCGATCAGCTCGGCATCCACATCCGGGACTCGAGCAACATCATCGTTCAGAACGTGACGGTGCGGAACGTCAAGAAGTCGGGCTCGCCCACCTCCAACGGCGGCGACGCCATCGGCATGGAGAGCACCGTCCGCAACGTCTGGGTCGACCACGTCACGCTCGAAGCCAGCGGCGGCGAGTCCGAGGGCTTCGACGGGCTCTTCGACATGAAGGACGACACCGAGTACGTCACTTTGTCGTACAGCATCCTGCGCAATTCGGGCCGGGGCGGGCTCATCGGGTCGAGCGAGAGCGACACCGGCAACAGCTTCATCACGTTCCACCACAACCGATACGAGAACATCGATTCCCGTACGCCGTTGCTGCGCGGCGGCGTCGCCCACATCTTCAACAACTACTACTACCGCCTGAACGAGTCCGGCATCAACAGCCGGGCCGGCGCCAAGGCCAAGGTGGAGAACAACTACTTCGAGGACTCCAAGGACGTGCTCGGCACCTTCTACACCGACGCCGCCGGATACTGGCAGGTGGCCGGCAACATTCTCGACAACGTGACCTGGTCGGCGCCGGGCGAGGACACCAACCCGGCCGGGCCGAACCTGACCTCCACCACCAGCGTCTCCGTCCCGTACAGCTACCGCCTGGACAACGCCTCCTGCGTGCCCGACGTCGTCCGCCAGACCGCCGGCGCCAACACCGGCCTGCGGACCTCGACCGGCAGCTGCGGCACCACGAACCCGACCACGCCACCCGCCACCACGCCGCCCACGACGACGCCGCCCACCACCACACCGCCCGCCACCACACCGCCGCCGAGCGGGACCAACCTCAGCATCGGCGCCGGCTCCGACGGTTCCAGCAAGGCGAGCGGCACCAGCTACGGTGACGTCCGCGACGGCAGCCTGAGCACGTACTGGTCGCCCAGCGGCACCACCGGCTCCATTTCGATCAAGTGGGGCTCGGCCACCACCGTCGCGCGCGCCGTCATCCGTGAGCACAGCGGCGCCGTCGGCGCGATCGGCGCCTGGCGGCTCCTCAACGGCGACACCGGCGCCGTCCTCAAGACCGGCTCCGGCGCCGGCACCATCACCTTCACCGCGACCTCCCTGAAGAAGGTCACCTTCGAGATCACCGGCGCCTCGGCCGCGCCGCGGGTGGCCGAGTTCGAGACGTACGCCGCCTGACGAGGGAGGGGGCCGAAAGGCCCCCTCCGATGCATTGCCACGAGATTTCCGGCGCGATACGTTGTGACGACTATCGATATTTGCGCGAGGGAGTCCCCCCATCATGCCCCTCAGTCGTCGCACTGTCCTAGCCGCCGGAGCGGGTGCCGCAGCCGGCCTCGCGATCCCCGGCGCCGCCGCCCAGGCGGGCGGGAACAAGGCCACAACCGTCGGATTCACTCTGAACGCCGTCACCCTCGACGGCGGCGAACAGGTCGTCAGCCTCACCCTCGGCACCCGCCGGCTCGGACCGATCTCCCGCGCCAGCCTCACCCCGGGCACGTTCAGCGTGCACGTCAAGGCCACCAGCCCCATCGCCGTCACCCCGGACCCGGGCTACGACCTCGACCGCGTGGTGACCGCGGCCCGCGTCGACCGGCACGGCGACATCGTCCTCGAGCTGAGCTACGCCGAGGGCCAGCCCGGCGGCGGCACGCTCGGCTACCTCGTCAGCCGCAGCCGCAACGTCCGGCTGAACCTGACCTACACGATCACGCAGAACGCCCCCTTCGTCGCGCGCGGCCGCCCGGTCACCGTCGGCACGTTCGTACAGGGAAGGCTCTCGAACCCCGAGGTCGACGCTTACAGCTACCACACCTCGAAAGACGGCATGAAGTACCGCCTCTTCTCGCCCAGGAGCCAGGGGAAGCGCCCACTCGTCGTCTGGCTGCACGGCGGCGGCGAGGGCGCCTCCCTGCCCGACGGCTACTACGACAACGAGACCACCCTGCGGGCCAACCGCGGCGCCCTCGGCTTCTCCACACCCCAGGGGCAGAGGATCTTCCACGGCGCGTACGTCGTGGCGCCCCAGAGCTTCTCCGCCTGGATGCTGGACGGCCCCCGCTTCGCCCCGCTCATCCGCCAGATCGTCGACGAGGTCGCCCGGCGCCACAACGTCGACCGCGACCGCGTCCATGTCGTCGGCTGCAGCAACGGCGGCTACATGAGCCTGAAGATGACCACCGTCTACCCGGACGTCTTCGCCTCGTCGGTGCCCATCTGCGGCATCGTCGCCGGCAACCCGCCGCTGATCCCCGACCCCGAGCTGGCGGCCATCACCACCCCGACCTGGCTGGTCACCTCGCTCGACGACGACACCGTCGACCCGGTCGCCAACACCGTGCACGCGCACGACGTCATCCCCCGGTCGCGGGTCACCCTATACGACAACGTGATCTGGAACGGTCACCAGTTCCCCGGCCACTGGTCATGGATCTACGTGGCCCGCAACGACCCGAGCATCAACGGCCTGCACATCTGGCAGTGGATGTCCCGGCAGCACCGCCGTGACTAGGCCGAAGCGTGAGGTCGTCCTCACGTCAGACTGATCCGATGCGCGGGGTGGTCGAAGAGCGAATCCTGCGGGAACAGCACCGCCTCGGCCTTCGTGCCGCTCGGCACCGTCCACACCTTGATCAGCCGAGCCGTCATACCCGGGTTGTACGGGCCACCGGGGAAGTCCTCGGCCCGCTGCAGGTTGGCCGCGACCGTCTCGTCGAGATCGGAGAACGCGTACTCGCCCCGGTCGGTCACCAGGTGCCCGAATTCTTCGGTGCCGGAGGCCGGCGTACGCCCGACGTTCTCCATCGTCGCGTCCATCCGGCAGAACTCCCAGCCACTCGGCGGCCGGGCGTCGACGTGCTCCGGCGGCACGTCGTCACTGGACCAGTCGCCGCTCGTATAGGCCGGGTTGTCGGCGGCGTCGGGGAAGACCGTGATCCCGCACTTCACCCCGGTCACCGTGACGGCCCAGTCGACCGGCGGGGTGCCGTCACTGAACAGTTCCCGATACGGGAACGCCACGCCCGTGCGCTGCGGCGCCAAACCGGCTTCATCGGCGGCCGCCATCCCCGCGGTCGCCTCGGCCGACGTCAGCGGCGCCACCTTCTCGTCGCCCCCACCGCACCCGCCGGTCAGCGCCGCCGACGCCGCCACCCCCACAAGCGCCAGCCCTGACCGCAAAACCGGATATTTCCGCATTCGCTGACGCTAAGGCCGGAGCCTCGACGGGCCGGGCCGAACGCGGGGACATCCCCTTTCCGATACTTTCCCGGAATGCAAACCCTTCAGGGGGCCCTGGTTCGCCTGCGCCCGGCCACTCAGGACGATGTCCCGGCGCTGTCCCGGATCCGCGCGACCCCTGAGGTGTACGAGCGCTGGGGTCCCGGCGACGTCCTCGACGCGGACACGCCGACCCTGGTCATCCTGGCCGAGGAGCGCGTGGTCGGATCCCGCGGCCGACAACCACGCCGCGATCCGCTGCTACACCAGGGCCGGCTTCCGCCCGGTCGGCATCATGCGCCGCTATGAGCAGGCCCCCGACGGAACCTGGCACGACGGCCTGCTCATGGACCTGCCGGCCGGCGAGATCACCTGACGCCGTCGAGCTTGGTTTCGTCCAGCCAGCCGCCGATCACGGCGGCCAGCTCGGCCGGGTGGCTGTAGTTCATCGCGTGGGCCGCCCCCTCGATCACCGCGACGCTCAGGTGCGGCGGCCCCAGGTGGCTCAGCTCCGCGACGCGCCGGTCCGGCGGCATCAGTGGATCCCGGCCGCCGAGCACCGCCAGCGTCGGCACCGGCGTGCGCAGCAGCCTTTCCAGCGACGGGAACCGGGTCAGCTCCCCGAACAGGTGCACCGCGTTGACCGGCCCGAACCGCAGGTAGTCCGGGAGCGCCACCCTGACCATGCGCGCCGACTCCCGTGGCACGTCCCGCGCGAGCTGCACCAACGCCCGCAGCAACGGCTGGTTGTGCACTCCCCCGGCGGGTGAGGCCAGCACCACGCCGGCCACGCGCTCGGGGGCGCTGTGCGCCACCTCCAGCGACACCGGGCCGCCCATCGAGTTGCCGACGAGCACCACTTTGTCCAGGCCGAGCGCGTCCAGGATCTCCAGGAGCGCCCAGGCCAGCGACGAGATGCCCAGCGTCTGCCCCCACGGCTTGCTGCGCCCGTATCCCGGCAGGTCCGGCACGAGCGCGGTCGCTCGATGGGCCAGCGCCCGCGCCGTCGGCACCATGTAGCCGCCCGAGATCCCGAAGCCGTGCACGTGAACGATCGGCGTCGACCCCGGCACCTCCGGACCCCGGCGCACGAAGACCCGGCGTCCCCGGACCACGACCCAGCTCATGAGGGTTCCGAGGCGAAGAGCGTCAGGCCCAGCCGTACGGACAGGAAACGCGCCGCCAGTTGACCGCGGACGCTGTTGCCGTACGCGTCGAGCGGCGGGGCGAAGGCGGCCAGCGCCCCCTTGCCCGGCGAGACCACCACGATGCCACCGCCGATCCCGCTCTTGCCCGGCACTCCGACGTCGTACAACCAATCGCCTGAGGTCTCGTAGAGACCGGCCGTCGCCATCACCGCCAGCGTGAACGGGCACACCGTCGCGTCCACCACGCGCTCGCGAGTGAGCGGGTTGACCCCGCCGTCGGCCAGCGTGGCGCCCATCGCCGCCAGCCCGGTGGTGGTCACCCGCAGGCAGCTCTGCCGGGTGTAGAGGTCGACCGCCTCCATCGGATCGCAACCGAGCAGGCCGTACGTCTGCAGCAGGTCGGCCAGGGCGCGGTTCCGGTGATTGGTGGCCGAGGCCGAGGCGTACGTCTCCCGGTCGATCTCGAGCGGACGGCCCGCGAAGCGCGACAGCCCGTCCCGCAGGAACCGCCACTTCTGCTCCAGCGTCTCGCCCGGCACCAGGCTGGCCGTGGCGATCGCGCCCGGGTTGACCATGGGGTTGGTGCGGCCGCCGGGCGCCCGCTCGACCGCCGTGAGCGAATTGAACGGCAGCCCGGTCGCGTTGACGCCGAGCCGCCGGCGCATCTGATCCGGCCCGAGGATCGCGCAGACCAGGGCGAACACGAACGGCTTGGCCACGCTCATGATCGTGAAACCGTGTTCGGCGTCGCCGGCCGCGTACTGGCCGCCGCGCGCGCCGACCGCGCAGACGCCGAACAGGTCGACCGGCACGCGGGCCAGCGCCGGATAGACGTGGGACGGCTCGCCCTCCGTCACGGTGCGGAATTTCGCGTACGTCTCGTCGATCGCCGCCCGTACCTCGTCCGGCGAAGGCAGGTGACCGGTGGACACATAGGCCGGCGTCGTGCTCATGATTCGCACGCTAGTGGCGATTCACCCCCTCGCGCCTCGCCCGCGGGAGGTGATCAGGACGGATCTTGGACAATGCCTTTTGCTCCCGCCTGAGACAATCGCGTCGGTCGATAGAAGGGGGCCGGCGTGCTGCGTATCCATTTCACGGCCGACGACGTCGCGCGAATCCGGGTGGCGACCGGGGCCGACCCCCTGTGGGAGACGGTCATCAGCGTCTTCCGGCTCCGGCGGCCGGGGCCGGAGCTGGCCTTCGGCCACTGGCGCCGGCACGCCGTCCGGGCGAGCCGGCGAGCGGATCTGAGCGTGCTCGGCCCGCTGGTGCGGCAGCGGTACTTCCCCGACTTCCTCACCCCGCCCGAGGGCACCGCCGGCCTGCCCACGGCGCTGGACGCCCTGATGTCGACCCCGGTCACCCGGCTGCGCACCGACATGGCCCGGCTGGCCGGGACCGGCGCGCCGCTGACGCCGTGGATGCGGCAGCTCGGCGACGGTGACCCCGGCGCGCTACGGCAGCTCGCCACGGCGCTGCGCTCGCATCACGACGCGGTGGTGGCGCCGTTCGCCGACGACGCCCGCGCCCAGGTCGACGCCGACCGGGGCCGGCGCGCCCGCGTGCTGCTCGACCAGGGCGCGGAGGGCCTGCTCGACAGCTTCCGGCCGATGATGCGCTGGGAGCCGCCCGTGCTGCACGTCGACGTGCCCCAGCAGCGGGCGCTGCACCTCAACGGCCGCGGCCTGCTGCTGGTGCCGTCGTACCTGTCGTCCGGCACCCCCGACATGCTGTTCGACCCGGGCCTGCCGCCGGTGCTGGTGTACCCGATCGAGCACTCGCTGAGCCGTTCGCTGGCCACCGGCACGGCCCTGTCGGCGCTGATCGGACCCACCCGGGCCGCGGTGCTGGAGTCGATGGGAGACGGGCGTACGACCTCGGAGCTGGCCCGGCACGTCGGGGTGAGCCGCGCCTCGATCAGCCAGCACACCGCGGTGCTGCGCGACGCCCGCCTCATTCAGACCGTCCGGGCCGGCAAGGCGGTCCTGCACCTGCGCACGCCGTTGGGCACCGCCCTGCTCTCCGCCCAGCCCGGCGGCCGGGGCGCGGCGATCAGTTAGCGTTTTCCAGGACGACCGCGAGGGCCTGGCCGACGCCGATGCAGATGGCGGCCACACCCCAGCGATCCCCCGACTCGCGCAGGCGGGCGGCCAGGGTGCCGAGGATGCGGCCGCCGGAGGCGCCGAGCGGGTGGCCGATGGCGATGGCGCCGCCCTTGGCGTTGACGATGGCCGGGTCGATGTCCCAGGCGTCGACGCAGGCCAGCGACTGCACCGCGAAGGCCTCGTTCAGCTCGACGGCCGCCACGTCGTTCCAGGTGATGCCGGCCCGGGCCAGCGCCCGGTCGGCCGCCGCGACCGGCGCGTAGCCGAACATCGGCGGTTCGACGGCGGACACGCCACGGCCGGCGACCCGGGCCAGCGGCGCCCGGCCGATCCGGTCGGCGGCCTGTTCCGAGGCGAGCAGCACGGCCGAGGCGCCGTCGTTCAGCGGCGACGCGTTGCCCGCGGTGATCGTGCCGTCGGGCCGGAACGACGGTTTCAGCGCGGCCAGTTTCTCCGCCGTCGAGCCGGGCCGGATGCCCTCGTCGCGGGTCAGCCCGCCGACCGGCACGACCAGGTCGTCGTAGAAGCCGGCCGTCCACGCCGCGTCGGCGCGACGGTGCGAGCCGGCGGCGAAGGCGTCCTGCCGTTCGCGGGAGATGCCGAACTTCTCGCCCAGCATCTCGTTCGCCTCGCCCAGCGAGACGGTCCACTCCTTCGGCATGTTCTCGTTGACCAGCCGCCAGCCCAGCGTGGTCGACACGGCCGTCACGTTGCCGGCTGGGAACGCCTTCGACGGTTTCGGCAGCACCCAGGGCGCGCGGGTCATCGACTCGACGCCGCCGGTCACCACCACGTCGGCGTCGCCGGTCTCGATGGCCCGCGAGCCGATCATGGCCGCGTCGAGCGACGAGCCGCAGAGCCGGTTGACCGTCGTGGCCGGCACGTCGACCGGCAGTCCGGCCAGCAGCACGGCCATCCGCCCGACGTTGCGGTTGTCCTCGCCGGCCTGGTTCGCGCATCCCCACACGACGTCGCCGATGGAGCCAGGGTCAAGGTCAGGAGCCTTACCCAGTACGCCGGTGAGCGCGGCCGCCGCGAGGTCGTCCGGCCGCGACTCGGCGAGGGCGCCCCCGAAGCGGCCGAACGGCGTACGGACAGCGGCGTACAGGTATGCCGAGCTCATGCCTTCAACCTAGGCCGGGCGGCGATGCGGCACCAATACTGAATGGGACTCGATTGAGAGCTTCACGATATGGAAGCCAGCGCCTGCCAGCTGTCGATCAGGGCGTGCCGGAACCCGGCCGCCTGCGCCTCGGTCAGCCGCCCGGTCATCTCCTCCTCGAGCTCGCGTACCGGCTTCACGTACTGGGCGAGCAGCCCGCGCCCTTCGTCCGTGAGGTGGATGAGCAGCTCCCGCCGGTTGGCCGGGTTGCGCTCGCGGTGGATCAGCCCACGGCTCTCCAAGGCTCGGACCATGTCGGCCATGGTCTGCGCGGTGACGAACGAGTCGCGGGCCAGCTGCGCCGCCGACAGCCCGTCGTGGCGTTCCAGCACGGTCAGCGCCGTGTATTGCAATGCGGTGATGCCGCCGGTGCGGACGATCTCGTCCAGCCGCGCCCGTACCACCAGTTCCAGCTGCTTGACCAGGTAAAGCAGCGACGGTCTCTCCATGGCGTCACCCTACGCTATTGACAGGAATCCTGATCGTCGACCACGATCAGGATTCCTGCTGATGGAGGCGAGCATGAACGTGGAAGGCAAGGTCGCGATCGTCACCGGCAGCGGCCGGGGTCTGGGCTTGGCGTACGTGAAAGCGCTGGCCGCCGCGGGCGCGTCGGTGGTGGTGAACGACGTCGACGAGGCGGCCGTGGACGCGGCGGTCGCGTCCCTCGGCGACCGGGCGACCGGCGTCGCCGGCGCGGTCGGCGACACCGCGACGGCCGAGCGCCTGGTCGACACCGCGGTGAAGACCTTCGGGCGCCTGGACGTGCTGGTCACCAACGCCGGCATCCTGCGCGATCGCGTCCTGTGGAAGATGACCGACGACGATTTCGACGCCGTCGTCCACGTGCACCTGCGCGGCACCTTCACCTGCGCCCGGGCCGCGGCGATCCAGATGCGTTCCCAGGGTACGGGTGGCCGCCTCATCCTCATCTCCTCCCCGGCCGGGCAGCGCGGCAACTTCGGGCAGACCAACTACGCGGCCGCCAAGGCCGGCATCGCCGCGATGGCCCGCACCTGGGCGCTCGAGCTGGCCCGGGCGAACATCACCGTCAACGCCGTCGTCCCGGTGGCCGCGACCGAGATGACGAAGACGATCCCCACCTTCGCGCCGCTGCTGGAGAAGGACGAGCCGCTGCCGGCCTGGGTACGCCGCGACGAGGGCATGGGAACCGTCGACGACGTCACCGGCCTCATCGTCTACCTCGCCTCGGACGCGTCGGCCGGCCTCACCGGGCAGGCCATCGGCGTCGGCGGCGACCGGCTCGCGCTCTGGGCGCACCCGAAGGAGAAGACGGTCGCGTTCACCGACGGCGGATGGAGCGCTTCGGCCATCGCGGACCATGACTTCGGCGACCTGGAGACGTACGGCATCCCCGCCCCGAAAGCCCCCGGCAATGATTGACGTCGACGCCCTGGACGCCATCGACGTCCACACCCACGCCGAGGTGAGCCGGGACGGCCACAAGTCGCTGAGCGGCGAGTTGCTGGCCGCCTCCGAGGCGTACTTCAAAGCACACGGCCACCGCCAGCCGACGATCGACGAGATGGCGTCGTACTACCGGGACCGCCGGATGGCCGCCGTCGTCTTCACCGTCGACGCCGAACACCTGACCGGGCACCCGCGCATCTCCAACGAGGAGGTCGCGGAATCCTGCGCGGCCCACCCCGGCGTGCTGATCCCGTTCGCGTCGATCGACCCGCACCGGGGCCGCGCCGGCGTCCTCGAAGCGCGCCGCCTGGTCACCGGCCACGGCGTCCGCGGCTTCAAGTTCCACCCGAGCCTGCAGGGCTTCGACCCGTCCGACCGGCTCGCCTACCCCCTGTACGAGGCGATCCAGGAACTGGGCGTTCCCGCCCTGTTCCACACCGGCCAGACCGGCATCGGCGCCGGCGTCCGCGGCGGAGGCGGCATCCGGCTGCGCCACTCCAACCCGATGCTCGTCGACGACGTGGCCGTGGACTTCCCCGACCTGCGCATCATCCTGGCCCACCCGTCCTTCCCGTGGCAGGACGAGGCCCTGGCGGTCGCCACCCACAAGGAGCACGTCCACATCGACCTGTCCGGCTGGTCGCCGAAGTACTTTCCACCCCAGCTCATCCGGTACGCCAACTCGCTGCTCCAGGACAAGGTGCTCTTCGGCTCCGACTACCCGGTCCTCACCCCGGACCGCTGGCTGGCCGACTTCGCCGCGCTGGACATCAAACCCGCCGTACGGCCGAAGATTCTGAAGGACAACGCCGCCCGCCTGCTGGGCCTGACCCGATGACCCTGACCCTGAAACCGGCCTTCACCCTGACCGTCGACCTGGCCGAGCCCCGCGACGTGGGCCAGGTACCCACCGGTCACCGCCGGGTCATCCCCATCCTCGGCGGCACGGTCACCGGCCCCACCCTGACCGGCGAGATCCTGCCCGGCGGCGCCGACTGGAACCTGGTCCGCCCCGACGGCGCCATCCACGTGTGGGCCCGCTACGAACTCCGTACGGCCGAAGGGGCCGTCGTCTCGGTCATCAACGAGGGCCTGGGCCGGCCCGGCGAGCCGATACCGACCCGCCCGGTCTTCGAGGTCCCCTCCCCCGGCCCGACCTGGCTGGCCGCGTCGTTCTTCCTGGGCGAACTGCGCCTGAGCGACCGCCCCGGCCGGGTCCACATAGCGGTCAGCCAGGTGATCCCGGCCTGACCGGTAGGGCAAGATGACCGGGTGAGCTCCATCATCAAGTTCTTCGTGGCCCCCGACGACGAGGTCGCCGCCGGCGCCGCCGAGGAGGGCCCCGGGGCGAGGTTCGAACCGATCACCTACGGCAACTTCGACGTGTGGTCGACGCTGGAGGAACTGGAGAGCATCCTGACCGGCCGCGACCTGGAAGAGGTCCTGGACCAGGGCGGCCCCGAAATCATCAGCGGCGCCGGCGAGCCCATGCTGCTGCGCGTCCCCACCGTCCTGGTCGAGGCCCTGTCCACCGCCGACAGCGAAACCATCTCCGGCGCCGCCGAGCAGTGGCTCTCCTTGCGCGCCGGGGAGGGCGAGGCCCTGGACGAGGAACTGGCCCACGAGATAGTCAGCGAACTGGCCGCCACCGCGGCCAGGGCCCAGCGCACCACCCAGTCCCTCTACTGCTGGGTCGCCTGAAGGACAGCACGGCGCCGACGCTGGTCTCCGCTGATGCTCGAAGGAGGAGTGTGCAGGTCCTGCGAAGTGACGCGACCCTGGAGATGGAGCTGCGTGGCACCGTGGCCGAGCTCGAGGGCTTAGCCGAGCTGGTGTGCTCGGGCAGCGGCACGGCCGAACTGGATCGCATCGGCGACCCTGCGCCGTACGACCGGACGCTGGCGCGCATAACCGTCGAGCAGACGTCGGGTCCGGCTCTCATCGGGTGCTTCACGAGCCCTGATGTGCTGGACATCCGAGGAGGACACGAACAACTCGGCCTGATCGCCGACGAGGTGCGGGGTGTCGCCGAGGACGGCGACCCACGGAGTCATCTGCACATCGATCACTACCCTGGACACGGCTACCTCGACGAATCCTCCGAGCCGCTGGTCGTGACGCTGCGTCAGCGGCCCTAGACTCGCTGCGTGGCGACCGTGACCGAAGCCTGGATTCGGATCGAGGGCTGGCTCCACCACTACACTCCGCGGAGCGGCGCCGTGCTTGCCGGGCCGGCGGCGCCTGAGCTGATTGAGGCGGCCGAGGTTCAGGCCGGTGTCGCTTTTCCAGCTGAGCTTGTCGAGTCCCTGCTTCGCCATGACGGGCTGACGGAGCCGGCGAACATCTTTCCGGAAGCGACGCCGCTCGCCGTCGAGGAGATCGGCGAACAGTATGCGATTCGGATGGATGTCGCTCCTGACGTCGACGGCTTCGCGGTGCACGCGCCCAACGCCGAGCCCTGGTGGCATGAGCGCTGGCTGCCGTTCGGGGATGCGGGCTGCGGGCTGCAAGTCATCGACATGCGACCTGGACCGGGCCGCGGGCGGGTGGGCCTGGCGCCGACCTCCAATCCCGCGGATTTCACCGAGGGCTGGCCGTCCCTGAGTGCCTATCTGACAGCGGTCGCGGTCGCTCTCGAAACCGGCGGCACCGTGGGCGAGTGGCACGCGTACGTCGCCGATGACGACACGCTCTGGTGGGATCTGGCCGGCAGAACGGAAGTCAACGGCCGACCGCTCCGGGCGGTGTCAGCCTTGCAGGGCGGCGGCCAGTTCGCGGCGGGACGTGATGCCTAGCTTGGTGAAGATCTTGCGGAGGTGCCACTCGACGGTCCGGGGGCTCAGGAACAGCGAAGCGCCGATCTCCGGGTTGGTGCGGCCGGTCACCGCCAGGCGGGCGATCTGGGCCTCCTGCGCCGTCAGCTGGTCGGCTGTGCCGGGGGCCTTGGCGCGGACCGTTTCGCCGGTGGCGGCCAGTTCACGGGCGGCGCGCGTGGCCAAAGCCTCGGCGCCGATCGTGGTGAAGGACTCGTGGGCCCGGTGCAACTCGGCTCGGGCCTCGGAGCGGCGGTTCTCGCGGCGCAGCCATTCGCCGAACAGCAGATGGGCTCGGGCCGCCTGCATGCCCATGCCGGCCGCCGTGAAGGACGCGATGCCGGCCCGGTAGCCGTTCTCGTCGGCGGTGACCAGGGCGTCGGCCAGCGCCTGCACGCCGCGCGCCCAGTCCGTGCCCGCCACTGATGTGCGTTCCCGCAGCCGGGCGCGCGCCGATTCGGCCTCGGCTCAGCCCGCCGAAGCCGAACGCCATCTCGGCCGTCGACAACCCGCGCGGCAGCTCCAGCAGGGCGAGCGGGTTTCCCCTGGTCTCGGCCACGATCCGATCGCGGACGCGGGCGTCCACCGGCCCCGGCAGGGCGGAGTCGAGCAGGATCCGGGCGTCGGTGTCGGAGAGCCCTTCGACGGTCAGCTCGGGCAGGCCGGGCCTGGAGCCGGCCGGGGTCCGTACGCCGAAGACCAGCCCGACCGACTCGGCGTCGAGCCGGCGGGCCACGAAGGTCAGGATCAGCTCGGACATCCGGTCGAGCCACTGCACGTCGTCGACGACGCAGATCAGGGGCCGCTGCGACGCCGCCTCGGCGAACAGCCCCAGCACGGCCAGCCCGACCAGCAGCGCCTCCGGCGGTTTCCCGGCGGCGAGGCCGACGGCGGTGGCGAGCACGGCCCGCTGCGGCGCCGGCAGCCGGTCCAGGTTTTCCAGCAGGGGCGCGCAGAGCTGCTGCAACGCCGAGTAGGTGATCTCGGATTCGAGCTCCACCCCGGCGGCGCGCAGCACCCGGGCACGGCTGCGCCCGGCCCGTACGTCACGCAGCAGACGGTCCAGCGCCTCACGCTCGCGCCGTCGCCCCCGCAGCCTTTCACCAGCCAAGTCGATCACCTCCGCCCGCGGCGCAGCGGGCCCGGCCCGGCCTGGCCTGGCCTGGGAGAACCCTCAGCGCCCTATGCGCGCAGATCGCCCCAGGCGTGCCAGCTGTCGATCTCGACCTGCACGGTGACCCGGGGCCGCTCGCGGTTGGCGTAGGGCGCGCCGGTGTAGTGGACGGCCAGGCGGTCGATGTCCTTGAGGCCCTCGTCGTCGGCGATCGAGACGACCCGCCCCTGCACGCTCAGGTGGGTGTACCAGTTGTTGCTCGCCAGCACGGTCAGGGAGACTCGCGGGTCGCGCTGGAGGTGCTTGAGCCGGGCCCGCTTGGCGTCGAGGCCGAGCAGCACCCGCCCGTCGTCCTCGAGCAGGTACCAGGTGGCGACGGTGACCGGCCGCCCGTCGGCGGCGACGGTGGCCATGACCGCGGGGTGGGGCTGCCGGAGGAACTCGGCGAGCTTCGAAGGAAGCGGGATCTTGGACATGGTCAGGAGCCTAGCGCCGGCCGCGGGGAGGCGGCCGGCGCCGGCGGGTGGGTCAGGACACCGCGACGTCGAAGATGTGCATGATCCCCTTGTCGGTGGAGCTGGGAAGGATCACCGCGTCGACCGTCTTCGTGCGGTCGAGGGCGGCGGGCGCGGTAGCGAAGACGCGGAAGGTGCCGTCGCCGGTCGTGCCGTTGGCATTGTTACGGCCGGTCAGGGTGATCAGGGCGGTCGGGTCGGCCGAGGCCCAGTCGGCGAACGTGACCGGGACCGGCTGGGTGCTCTTGTCGGTGTAAACCACGATGGCCATGCCCGTGGACGGGCCGTTGGTGGCCAGGCCCAGGAACGAGACCGAGCCCGCCTTCGCGTTCTTCACCTCGACGCGCTGGCCGTGCGGGATCCAGTTGTCGGGCGTGCCCGGCGCGGCGGTGGGCCAGGTGAAGGCGATGCCGGTCTGCCCCAGCGGCAGGGAGGCGCCAGGGGTGGCGCCGGCCGCGGCCAGGCTCTCGCGGGAGAAGGACCAGTCGCTCAGGTCCATCGAGCCCAGGTTGCCCTGGCCGTTCGGGGTGGTGCCGATGTTGTTGCGGGCGTCGGCGCCGTCGGTGTAGGACGGCGGCACGTCCGCGGCCCCGGTGCCCCACGTGCCTGGCGTCGCCGCCATCGTGAAGTCGAGGCGGCCGGCCGTGCGGGCGTCGAGCCAGTTCGCGGTCCTGTTACGGCCATTGACCTTCAGCGACGACACATACTTCTTGCCATTCTGTACGCCCGGAGCGGTGATCCGGATGCCGCGACGACCATCCACCGGGTCGATCCTCATGCTCGGGAACATCGGAGCGCTGATCAGCAGATCGCCGGTGCCGTAGACGGCCGGGTAGACGCCCAGGTTGGCGAAGACGTACCAGGCGCTCAGCGAACCCTGGTCGTCGTTGCCGGGCAGCCCCGACGGCGTCGTGTCGTACATCTCGGCGACGGCCCGGTAGAGCACGTCGGTGGCCTCGGCCGGAGCCTGGAGCCAGTTGTAGACCCACGGGGTGCCGAAGGCCGGCTGGTTCGACAGGTAGTTGCCGGTCTGGGTGTACGCGCCGGCGTCGAGCTGAGCCATCAGAGTGTCGAGCTGGGCGGTGGCCGCGGCCACGCCGCCCCGCCGGGCGATCAGCGTCGACATGTTCTGTGGGACGAGCCAGCCGTACTGGTAACCGGTCGACTGGTTGAACTGGCCGCGGCCGGCGCCGTCCTCGCGTACCCGAAGATCGAAGTTGCGGTCGAAGCCGGTGCGCTCACGCGGACGGATGTGCTGGGTGACCGGATCGAAGACGTTCATCCAGTTCTGGGCGCGGGCCATGAAGAACTTGTAGTTCGCAAGATCGCCCTCTGCATGAGCCAGCCGCGCGATCGCGAAGTCGTCGATCGAGTACTCGAGGACGCGCGAGGTGGCGAAGTCGCCCTTGCGGTTCTCGATCAGGCCGGTCGCGAAGTACTGGTACGCCTCCGAGCGGCTGCTGGCCACCGCGGGCAGCTTCTGGGTGGCGACCATCGAGGCCAGGGCGGCCTTCCGGTCGTATCCGGTGATGCCCATGTCGTCCAGCGTGGCCAGGATGACCTGGTAGTTGTCGCCCTGCATGCGGGCCGCGCCCGGCGCCCAGGAGCCTTTCTGCTTCACCATGTCGACGATCGACTGGGCCATGTCGGAGGCGACCTTCGGGAAGGTGAGCGCGATGAGCTGGGCCTGGCCACGGTACATGTCCCAGCCCGAGCCGGCGAAGTTCAGGTTCTGGTAGAAGTGCCGGCCCTTGGCCACCACATGCACCTGGTTGTCGTAACCGAGGTACTGGCCGTTGACGTCGTCGCGCACGTTCGGGTGCAGCAGCGAGTGGTAGAGCGCGGTGTAGAAGGACGTCCGTTGCGCGTCGGTCCCGCCGCCGACGTTGATCGTGCCGAGCGCCCGCTTCCATTGGGATGCGGCCTGACGGCGTACGGAATCGAATCGCTCTCTGCCTGCCTCCTTGTCCCGGTTCGCGGCCGCGTTGGCGACGCTGACATAGCTGAAGCCGGTCTTGGCGGTGACCTTGGCGCCGTCGGCGAAGGTGATCCACGCGCCCGTGTCGTGGCGGTAGTCGGCGCCGGTGTCGGTGGTGCTCTTGATCGCGTGGGCCGATCCGGCGGTCATCTCGCCGTCGTTCCAGGTGCCGTACGAGGCGAAGGGTTTGTCGTACGTGGTGGAGAAGTAGGCCTTGTAGAGGTTGCCCACGTCGCACACATCGGTGCCGTACATCCAGCCGCTGACCGTCCGGGTGGCCGAGTCGATGGTGACCTCGCTGCCGAACGAGCGGTTGTTCTGCCCGGACACGTCGAGGATCAGCGTCGCGTGGCCGGAGAAGGAGAAACGGCTTACGGCCGTACGGGCACTGGCCGTCAATTCCGTCGTGACGCCGTTGTCCAGAGCGACTTTGTAATAGCCCGGCTGGGAAACCTCATTGGCGTGGCTGAAGCCCAGGTAGTACGGCTTGACGTCGGCCGACGGGTTGGCCGGGAGTACGCCGCCGGTGAGCTCACCGGCGTACGGAATGGTCGGGAATTCGTAGCCGCCGTAGCGGCCCGTGCACCCCGTACCCGAATAGCGGGTCATGCCGAAGCCGCGGATGAGGCTAGCGGTGTATTCGTATCCGCCCTTCTCGCCCACCAGCGCGTTGCCGGCCTTGTAGGTGGTCGGGCTGGGCTGCACCATGCCGAACGGCACGGCCGCGCCGGGGAACGTGTTGCCGTACGCGTCGTTGCTCTTGTTCTGCGTCGTGTCCATCTCGGTGCCGATGAACTGGTTCACCGCGTCGAACGGCGCCAGCTCCCGGTGGGCGGCCGCGGGCGTGGCCAGCGCCGCCGTCGAGAGGATCGGCGCCAGCGCCAAGGCCAGATACCGGATGCGCATTCGTGTTCTTTCTCGAGGGGAATCGATCAACAACGAAGCATGCTGTCGCCGTCCTTTCCCCAGGGGACCGACACATGACCAGAAGCCGGACTAAAGGTCAACAACAGGTCCTTCCCGCGTACGGATTAGCCCGCTCGGGCCCCCGCCTGCGGGCGACTGACCCGGGGCCCGGCGGTCGGCAGGATCGGCCGCATGGATGCGACGCCCATGGCCTGGGTGATGACGACAGCGGTCGTGGCCGCCCTCGGCTGGGGCGTGTCGGACTTCCTGGCCGGCGTGCTGACCAGGCGGATACCGATCCTGACGATCCTCATCGGATCGCAGATCGCCGCCATGCTGCTCGTCCTGCCGGCCGCGATCGTCCGCGGACTGCCCGCCACCTGGGACGGCCGGCTCTGGCTGGCCGCGGCGGCCGGCCTGGTCGGCCTGCCGGCGATGGGCCTGCTCTACCGCGCGATGCGGGACGGCTCCCCGGCCGTGGTGGCGCCGGTGGCCGCGGTCGCCGCCCTGGTGCCGGTCGGCTGGGGCCTGCTGCACGGGCAACAGGTCGGTGCGTTCGTCGGCGTGGGCGTCGTCGTGGGCCTGGCCGGCGCCACGATGGCGAGCTGGCCGGTGCCGGGCCTGGCGGGTGGCCGGACCCGCTGGCCCTCGGTGCTGTGCGCCCTCGGCGCCGCGCTCGGCTTCGGCGCCTTCTTCGTCCTGCTGCACGAGGCGGGCGAGGCGGACGAGTTCTGGGCGGTGGCCGTCGCCCGGATCAGCGCGGGCGTCGCCGCCGTCGCCCTGGCGGTCATCCTCGGCCATGGCCGCACCGCCCTGTTCCGGCCCAGGATCTTCCTGGTCGGCGCGGCCGACGTCGGCGCCGACGCGGCGTTCATCGTGGCGGCGGCGTCCGCCCTGGCGCCAACGGCGGTGGTGGCATCCCTGTATCCCGCGGTCACGCTGCTGCTCAATCGGGTGGTTCTGCGCGAACGGCTGCACGCCGTTCACCTGTGCGGGGTGGTGGCCGCCGTCTTCGCGGTCGCCTGCCTGGCCCGCTGATCAGCTCTGACCACGGATCTTGTCGGCGGCGGCGAGCAGCACGTCGACGGGAATCTCGACCAGGTGCTCGCCGTCCGGCAGCGCGACGCCGGCGGCGTCCCCGGTGAGCGCGTACCCCTGCACCACGACGTTGTGGAGGTCTTTCCGGTAGACGGTCGGGCAGGTGCCGCCGGTGCACTGACCGGCGAGAACTTCGAGGGGCGGGCGACTGGTGACCGCGGGCGCCCCGGTGCTGGTGACGCGATCCTCATGGGTCGTCATGACTCCAAGGTACGGACGGACACCAACCGGTAACAACTCCGCAACCGGCCCCTCTACAGTGACGCGGTGACAAGCCAGACGGGCGTGCGCAGCGCTTACTCACAAATGTCGGATCAATACATAGCCTTGTTCGACGGCGACTGGCAGGCCGAGGTGGACGACACGGGCCTCATCGGAGAACACCTGGCCGGCCTGGACGGCCCGGTGCTCGACCTGGGATGCGGCCCCGGCCATCGCAGCGCCTACCTGCACGCCCTCGGCGCCGACGTGACCGGCGTCGACCTGGTCCCCGAGTTCATCGACTACGCCCGGGCGAACTTCCCCGGCCCGAGGTTCCAGCTCGGATCGATGACGGGCCTACCGCTGCCCGACCAATCGGCGGCCGGCATCCTCTCCTGGTACTCGACCATTCACCTGCAGCCGTCAGACCTGACCGGCGCCCTCACCGAGTTCCACCGCCTGCTGACCCCGTCCGGCCGCCTGGTGATCGGCTTCTTCGACAGCGACGACGGGGTGGCCCCCTTCGACCACAAGGTGTGCACGGCCTACCGCTGGCCCGCCGACGTCTTCTCCACCCGCCTGGCCGAGGCCGGTTTCACCGAACTCCAACGCGTCCGGCACGAGGTCCCCGACCGCCCCGACCGCAAATACGCAGCCATCGCCGCAACGCCGGCGGTGTTGTAACGCCCGCTGACATGGTCTTGTAACCGGGCGGTGTGGAGCAGCTCGGGCAGCAGCAAGCGAACCACTGGCTGCCGCCCGAGCGGCGTGCAGGGCATTGCCATTGGCGGCCCGACCGCAGAGGCCTACATGGGCAGTCGGCGGCAAGGTGGGACGTCAGATGCACTTTCGCCCGCCGCGGTTGCGGCTCAAGATCGCATCATCCGCCGGTACAAGTTGCCCGCTTACGCCACCATGAACGGCGCGACTCCTGCTTCAGGCGAGGAAGGACGGTGTCGAGCCACCATTCCCCAAGAGATTTGACGCAGTAGCGCGGGTCGTGCAGGTCGTCACGGTTTTCTGGTCCATCTATGTATTCGGCGTGATTGCCGGCTTCGGAGGACTGAGCCGAGAATGGTTTCACGACAAGGTCATCGTCTCACCTCTGATCAACTTTTCGATCGCCATGGGCGCCACTGTTGCCGGCATGTTAATCCTGCTGTACGCCCAGAGGCGGACCCTTAGATGGCGCCCGGACAGGGGATTCTTCTCGCCTTTGATCGTGATGGCCGGCATGATTATCGCTTCGCTTGCCCTCACCGCCGTATCCGTCATTGTGGTCTATGTTCAATGGATTTTTCTCAAGTGGCCGGTCGGCCAGGGGCCTGCAGGCTGGCTACGCGGTGGCACAAACCGCTTCATACGTAGGGAAGGCCGCGAACGGCGAGTATGCGGCAGCCGATCTGACCTCATTGGTGTACGCGGTCACATTCGGAGCACCGGCATGCCTCGCAGCCGTTGCGCTCGCCCAATTCCGGCTTTTGAAGCAAGCAGGCCTGAGACTGTCCGGGAACGGCTGATCTACACGGATCGCTGGGAGGTCATGCCCCGGAGCCGGGGAGCATTCGGACGTAGCGGGACTGGTACTTGTCCAGGAGGATGCTGATCTCGGAGGTTGCCACCGAGTCCAGGGTGTCGAAGACCTGCTGGTAGTGGCGGACCGTGCGGCGGTCTCGGGACAGCAGGCTGGTGTTGAAGAGGTCCACGAAGACGACCTTGTCGCCCATCAGTTCGAAGCCGTGTGCCGGCGGGAGGGGCAGGTTGGCGTCCTGCGGAATGATGCGGACGTCGACGTTGGACAGGGTGGAGACCTCGCGCAGCCGGCCTATCTGGGCGAGCATGTCGGCGGGGCCGCACACCTGGTTGCCCAGGGCGGCCTCGGTCATCAGGAACGAGAACTTGCGGCCCGGCTCGTACAACACCTGGCCTCGCTGGATGCGGGCCGCCACGGCCTCGGACACGGCCAGTGGGGAGGCGGCGGTGTCGTCGTCGTCCTGTTCGCCCCGGTAACCCGTGAGCAGCGCGCGCGCATATTCGCTGGTCTGCAACAGGCCGACCACCACGGCGGGCTGGAAGGTGCGGATCTCGCGGGTGGAGACTTCGAGCTGGCGCAGGAACTGTTGGCGCTCGGGCAGGCCGGGCTCGGTGGAGTGCCAGTCGACGAAACGGTCGCTGGGGCGGTCGGCCGCGGCGACCAGGCGGTCGACCTCGCCGGGGGGCAGCGCCAGGGCCTCGGCGATGCGGCGGACGTCCTGCGGGTCGGGGCTGGAGACGCCGTTCTCGAGGCGGCTGATCTTCGCCTGGCTCATGCCGACCAGCTCGCCGAGGGTCTGGCCGGAGATCTTCTTCTGCTTGCGCCAGCGGGCCAGGAGCGCGCCGACGGGCTGGTCGGGCGAGTCGCCGTCGCTCACGTGACTCGCCTCCCCTCGATGCGCGTCGTGGTCAGCTGACCGCCTTGAGCGCTTCGGCGAGCAGCGCGGCGGGAATCTCCACCAGCTGCTCACCGGCCGGCACGTCGAGCCCGGCGGTCTCGGCGGGAACCGTGTATCCCTGAACGACGTAGGTGTCGCGGTCGGTCAGGTAGACGGTGGGGCAACTGCCCCCCGTGCAGAGCTGCTTGATGAGCTTCAGCTGCGGTGCCGCGTCGTTGCGGTCAGCGCTCTGAACGACCGTTAAAGGTTGATTTGTCACTTCGGGATTGTACGACAGTAGTCAACTTCTATACAGGCGGGTGCATAGACCTCATGCGTAACACTGTAGACGACGTGAGGGAACCTATTCATGTTTCCGGGTCACGCTTGCCATGCGTTGCATAGCCATGGATATTCATGGGTAAGAGTCACAAACAGATAACTGAAGGGTCGCCTCTCCTCCTCGTACGGACAGGAGAACGTTGATGACCATGACCGTGCTGGCCGGGATCGTCGCTCTGCTGGTGTTCCTGTTCCTCATCAGCGAGATCATGTCGGCCGTAGTTCCCCTGATCATCGTGTTGACCTGCGTTTCCGGGCGGGACCGGGAGACTCTGGCCGAGGTGCTGGCGGCCCTCGACTCGTCGCGCCGGCTGCGGTTGTGGCCGGCCCTGCGGTTCGCCGTGGTGCTGCGGCGCCAGGAACGCCGTCTGGCCCGCGCCGCCCGTGACCCCCGGCGCAACCCGTACGCGCACCTCAACGAGCACTTCGCGAACATGCCGGGCGACGCGCCCCTGAACCCGCCGTACGACCACGTCGAACCGGTCAGCCCGCCCGCCCACGCGGGCGAGTGACCTGCCGGTCAGGCGAGAACACCTGACCGGCAGGGCGCACTCAGCTCAGCGGGGTACCGCCGGCCGGCGCGGCCGACCGGGCCGCCGGCGTGGTGGCCGGGCGGGGCGGGATCGCCGAGGTGTCCTGGGCGAACGTGGCCACGGCGGTGGCCACACCGTCGGCGTTGACGTCCAGGGCGTAGGCGTTGATGTTGCCGATCAGGTGGTACTTCTTGCGGAGCTGCTTGTACAGGGCGGCGTCGGCGCCGTCCTTCTCCGGGGTGAAGCTGTCGCAGGCCTGGTGGTAGCACGGGTCGTAGGCGGCGCCGGCCACCCCGCCCCACAGGGCCACGTCGGCCTCGGTCTTCTCGACCTCGGCCCCGGTGAACAGGCCGCCGGCGGGGATGCCGGTGGCGATGAACGGACCGTAGTCGGAGCGGCCGGTGAAGTCGGCGGCCGCGGTCGCCTCGCCGCGCTTGGCGAAGAACTTCTGGAAGACGGCCTCGATCTCGGCCGAGCCGGCCGGGCCGGGGCCGGCGCCGGCCGCGGCCGAGTCGTCGCCGTCGTACACCCCGAAGGTGTAGTTCGGCGAGCCGATCATGTCGAAGTTCAGGTAGAGCGCGATCTTCGCCTGCTCGGCGGCCGGCAGGTTGTTCACGTAGTACGTCGAGCCGACCAGGTTGGCCTCCTCGGCGCCCCACCAGGCGAAGCGGAGCTTGTTCTTGGTCTTGTACTTCGCCGCCTGCAACGCCGTCTCGAGGATGCCGGCGCTGCCGGTCCCGTTGTCGTTGATGCCGGGGCCCTCGGGCACCGAGTCGAGGTGGGCGCCGGACATGACGACCTCGTTCGGGTCACCCCAGCGGGACTCGGCGATGACGTTCGTGGTGCCGCGGACCTCGGCCTCGGCCTCGACCGTGATGGTGACGTTCAGGCCGGTGGTGCCGGCCAGGGCGACGCCGAGCGGGAACGAGATCGAGATGGCGGGGATGCCGACCGGGTCACCGAGCGTGCCGGCGAACAGGTCCTGGCGGTCCGGTGCGGTCGAGTCGCCCTGGTTCATGATGATGACGCCGGTCGCGCCGGCCGCCTCCGCGTTCGCCGCCTTCTGGCCGAACGGGCAGCCGCCGCGCTGCACGAGCGCGATGTGGCCGGCCACACCCACGAAGTCGGCCGCCTCACACCCGGACGTGCTGGTGTTCGGGGTGGTCGGCTGCAGGTCGACGTTCACCACCGAGCCGGTCGCCGTGCCGCCGCCGGAGCAGTCCAGGACGTCGTAGTCCTCCTGGTCCACATAGGTGGTGGCGGTGGGCGCGTTCTGCGTGAAGGTGGACGCGTCGTCGGTGCAGTAGTTGAACTCGAACGGCTGGCGGGTGACCTTGTAGCCGGCGAGCTTCATCAGCGTGGCCACGTAGTCGGCGCTGCGGTCGAACCCGGGCGTGCCCGAGGCGCGGGTGTCGTTGTTGCGGTCGGCGATCGCCTGGAACGCCACGAGGTGCCGCAGCACGCCGGCCAGGGTGACCGCGCGGGGCAGGTCCTTTATGCTGCCGCCCCCGGCCTGGGCCGGGGCGGAGAGAGCGAAACTTCCCAGCAGTACGGCGACGGCGGCCGCGCCGATGAGGCGTCTTCGCACGGTGAACTCCCTTCGATGACGACAAATATCCAGCAACATAGATCGACTACGCGCCGTACGGAAGCGGTCACTCGGTCAGCGGTGTCAGCCGTCCGGGTGGCCCTGACTCGTGGCTCACGTTTCCGCCTGTGGGCGCCGCGGCGGGGTATTGACTCGGCCCATGAGAGAACGGGCCGGGATCGCGCTGCTGGCGGCCACCGCGGGATCGGTCGATCTGCTGGCGCTGACCGTGCTGGGCGGGGCGTTCGCCAGCATCATCACCGGGAACCTGGTGACGCTGGGGTACGGCCTCGGCGCGGCCGACGCGGCCCGGATCATCCCGGTGGCGATCGCCGTCACGGCGTACGGCATCGGGGTGTTGATCTGGCGTTTTCTGCCCCGCACGGTGATCGTTCCGCTGCTGGCCGAGCTGGCGCTGCTCGCCGTGGTCGCGGGCGAGCTGCTGACCGATCCCGGGGCCGGTGTGAGGCGGGCCCTGCTGGCGGTGGTGGCGGCCGCGATGGGCGGCCAGAGCGTGGTCGGGCTGCGGTTGCGGGCCTCCACCACGTACATGACCGGAGCCCTGGCCACCGCGCTCACCGGCGACCTGCGGAAAGCCGGGCCGGTGCTGCTGCAGCTGGCGTCCCTGGTGGCGGGCGCGGCGGGCGCGGCGGCGCTGATGACGGTGGCGCACTGGGCCGCGTACGCGCTCCCGGTCGTCCTGATGGGCCTCGCGGTCGCGCTGCTCACGGCTCGTAGCGCCACAGCTCGGGTAGCGCCGGCACCAGAGCCGCAACCGCCAGTACGGTGAGTGCCCCGCCCGCGACGACCGCCGGGCGTGCGCCGAGGACAGCGCCACCGAAACCGTGCAGCATGGTGGCCAGCTGGGGACCGCCCATCAGGACGACGGTGAGCGAGCCCTGGATCCGGCCGCGGAGAGCGTCATCGGTGTACGCCTGCGAGATCGCGTTGCGGAAGGTGCTGAGCACGAAGTTGACCGCGCCGCCCAGCACCAGCACGGGCACCGCGACGGCCAGGTTCGGGGCCAGCCCGAGCAGCACCACGCAGCCGCCCCAGGCCATCGCGGCCGAGGCCATCAGCGCTCCGTGCCGCCGGGCCCGGCTGAACGTCCCCGACAGCAGCCCCGCGACGAGCACCCCGGCCGGATACGCGGCGAACAGGAGGCCGAGTTCGCGGCCGCCGCCGGCCGGGCCGCCGTACGTGCGCTCGGCCAGCTCCGGAAGCAGCGCGAACGGCAGGCCGAAGACCATCGCGGCCAGATCAACGGCCAGGATGGCCACCAGCGTCCGATGCCCGGCGAGATAGCGGAAGCCGTCGCCGAGCCGCCGCAGCGTGCCCGTCACGCCCGCTTCCGGCGGCGGCATCACCGGGAGCCGGGCGACCGCCCACAGCACGAGGCCGAGCGCGAGCGCGTCGAGCAGGTAGAGCGTCCCGAGCCCGACGACCGGGATCAGGAGGCCGGCCAGCAACGGACCCGCGACGGCTCCGCCGTACCTGGTCAGGGAACTGAGGCTGTTGGCCGCCACGAGCTGCCCGGGTGGCACCACCCGAGGCACCGCGGCCCCCGTCGTGGTCAGGGTGACGCCGAGGCTGAGCCCCTGCACCGCGACCAGAGCCAGCGTCAGCGGGATCGAGTCGAGGCCGAGCACCGCGTTCAGCCACAGGCCCAGATAGGCCAGCCCCAGACCACCGTTGCCCGCCAGCAGAAGCCGGCGGCGGTCGATCGCGTCGGCCAGCGCCCCCGACCACAGCGCCGACACGACAAGCGTCACCAGTGACACCGCCGCCGACACCCCGACCACGGCCGACGACCCGGTCGCCGTGAACAACTGCGTCGGCACCGCGATCAGACTGAACGAGCCGCCCACGGCCGTGACCGCCGAGGCCACCCAGAGCCGGCGGAAGGCGGGGATCCGCAGGGGCCGGCGATCGATGAAGAGGTCCATGGCGCCACCTTGGGGCCTGCCCCAGGGTCAAGGTCCAGATCGCGATTGACCGTCGTCGATAGATTGGGCGGGACCTGTCCATCGACGGAAGGAAAGTCCCGTGCGACGACTGCTCGTGGCACTGGCCGCCACCGCGTTGACCCTCGCCGGAACGGCGGTCGCGGCGCAGGCCGCGCCCGCGCCCGGTGGCCCCGGGGTGGGCGACAGCTACTTCCCGGACTACGGCAACAGCGGGTACGACGTGTCCCACTACGACATCCGCCTGCGGTACACGCCGGCCACCGACCGGCTCACCGGCACCACCACGATCCTGGCCACCGCGACCCAGGACCTCAGCCGCTTCAACCTCGACTTCGTGCTCGACGTGTCCTCGGTGCTGGTGAACAACCGCCCGGCCACGTTCGCCCGGCAGGGCGACCACGAGCTCGTCGTCACGCCGGCCCGGCCGGTCAGCGACGACGGCGCCATGACGATCGTGGTGCAGTACTCGGGCGTGCCCTCCAGCAAGGTCGCCGCCAACTTCACGGCCTGGATCCGTACGCCGGACGGCGCCATGGCCATCGGCGAGCCGGAGATCGCCTGGTGGTGGTACCCGAGCAACGACCATCCGACCGACAAGGCCACCTTCGACGTGTCGGTGTCGGTGCCCACGGGCGTCGAGGCCGTCAGCAACGGCGTCATGCCGCGCCCGCCGGTGCGCGAGACGCTCGGCTACACCCGCTGGAGCTGGCGCTCCCTCAAACCACAGGCCACCTATCTGACCTTCATGACGATTGGTCAGTACGACGTCACGACCGACACGACCGCGAGCGGGCAGCCCGTCTACAACGCGTACTCGCAGCTCCTGAGCCAGGAACTGCGGGAGGCGGCGCAGTCCAGCGTCGAGCGCACAGCCGAGATCACCGACTGGGAGACCACCGTGTTCGGCCCGTACCCGTTCGAGGCGCGCGGCGGCGTCGTCGCCCCGCCCGGAACGCTCTGCTGCGCGCTGGAGAACCAGACCCGCCCCAACTACGCGTCGTCCTTCTTCACCCGCGGCGCCAACACCTCGGTGATCGTCCACGAGAACGCCCACCAGTGGTTCGGCGACTCGGTGTCGGTCGCCGACTGGCGGCACATCTGGCTCAACGAGGGCTTCGCCAGCTACGCCGAATGGCTGTGGTCGGAGCGTAACGGCGAGGGCACGGCACAGGAGATCTTCGACTACCTGTACGCCACCTACCCCGCCGGCGCCTCGATCTGGACCACCGCCCCGGCCGACCCGGGCGTGGCCGAACTGTTCGGCGACGCCGTCTACGACCGCGGCGCGATGACCCTGCACCAGCTGCGGCTGGCCGTCGGCGACGACGACTTCTTCGCGATCCTCCGGACATGGGCCGCCGAGCACCGCTACGGCAACGCCACCACCGAGCAGTTCACCGCCCTGGCCGAGAAGATCTCCGGCCAGGACCTGGACGCCCTGTTCCAGGCCTGGCTCTACGCCCCAGCCAAGCCGGTCGTAGCCACCACCCTGGCCCGCACGGCACCGGCCGCCCCGAAGTCGTGGGCCCAGATCAGCCACACCCACGACCTGCTCCACCGGCGCTGACCGGCTCGTCCGGCCGGTCCGGCGTTCACACCGCCGGACCGGCCGGGCGGCGGAAATCGGTGACGGCCGGGTGTTTTTCCAGACCGGCCGACGCGTACGCGGCGACGGCGCCGACGTTGGCGCTCGGGGTGCAGACCGTGGCGGTGGACGATCCCATCTCCCGCAACGCGACGGCCGCGGCCACCGTGATGGCCCGGCCGTACCCGTGGCCGCGATGGTCGCGGTGGACGCCCAACGGCTCGATCAGGCCGGGACGGCCCTCTCCGGCCGACCACACCGTCACCGTGGCTACCGGAGTGCCCTCGGTGTCGTAGGCGACCAGACACCGGGCTTGGCGGTACGGCGGGGCGGCCGCCATCGTGTGCCAGCGCTCCACCGTGAACGTCGAGTTCGGGAAGGACGCCCGCTGCACCGCGACCCGGTCCTCGACGTGGCCGGGCCCGACCACCTCGATCCGGAGCCCGCAGTCCTCGACCGGCTCGGTCAGGTCGCGCGACAGCGGGGTCCACGGCTCGTCGGCCGTCCAGCCGCGGCGCTCGAGAAGGGCGCGGAAGGCGGGTCCGAAGCGGGCCTCCACGGTCGCGGGTGGTGTGCCCTGGGCCGGATCCGACAGGTCGGCCAGGAGCCGGGCGGCGAACGCCGTGTCGTCGGCGACGGCCGGGGCGATGCCCATCCGGATCAGGTCGTCGCCGTGATCGGCGAGGCCGGCGGCCAGGACGCGGCCGCCGTCGGTCCACGTCCGGACGGCGGGCGGGCCGAAGCGCCAGGCCCACCCGAGGTCACCGGGATGGAGCTGGACCGGCCCGCCGGTGTGCTGCCACTCCGCCACCGCATCGACGATGTTCGTCACGGGGACACGGTAGCGTCGTACACGCGGGCGAATTGGGCGCGGCGGGCCGCGTAGTAGTCGGCGTGGGCGGGCTTCGGTTCGTACGTGGCGCCGACCGCTCGCGGGGCCCGGGGAACATCCGGGGCCAGCGTGTCCAGGGCCAGCAGGGCCGTGCCGCGCTGGGTGGCCCGGCGGCGGGTGACATGGGTGACCGGGCGGGCCAGCACGTCGGCCAGGACCTGGAGCCAGTCGGGCTGGTCGTTGCTCACCCGGCCGGCCGCCGCCACCTCGAGAACGCCGGGGGCGGCCGGGTGCAGTTCGCCGGCCACCCGGGCGTACGTCATGGCAATGCCCTCGATGACGCCGCGGAACAGAGCGTCCGGTCCGGTGGCGGCCGAGACACCGGTGAAGACCGCACGGGCACCGCCGGCCCAGCCGGGGGCGCGCTCGCCCGTCAGGTAGGGCAGGACCAGCGGGGTGGCGTCGGCCGGCGGCGCGGAAAGGTCGGTCTCCGGTGACAGGAGCAGCGTGGCCTGGGCCCAGCTGATGGCCCGGCCGACGTCGTTGACGGCGCCGCCGAGCAGGGTGCGGCGGGCGTCGACCCGGTAGTTCCACAGGCCGAAGGGCAGCGGGTCGGCCGGGCCGTCGAGCAGGACCCGCAGGGCGCCGCTGGTGGCGGTGGCGGCGGTGAGCACCGTGGCGTCGGTCGCCCCGGACCCGATGTTGCTGGCGAAGCCGTCGGTGATGACCGGGAACCAGGCGGCCCGGGCCAGGGCGGGCCAGCGCGACGACGCCGGCTCGGGGACGTCGGTGGGCGGAGTGAACTGCTCGGCGCGGACGCCCGCGGCGGCCAGCAGCTCCGGGTCGAGCTCGCCGGTGTGGCGGTCGAGCAGACCGGTCCAGGCCACGGTGGACGTGCCGGCCAGCGGGCGGCCGATGAGCCGGGCCCACACGTACTCGCCCAGCGACCACCAGGACGCGGCCGCGGCGACCACGTCCGGCTGCTGTTTCGCGAGCCAGCGCAGGCGCGGGGCGTGGTAGCTGGTGTGCAGGCGGGTGCCGGTGCGCTGCTGAACCGCGTGCTCGTCGAGCTCCTGCCGCAGGGCGGCGACGTCGGCCGCGCTGCGCGAGTCGGCGTACGTGAGGCAGGGGGTCAGCGGGCGCCCGGCCGCGTCGACGGCGATCAGGGAGGCGGCGAAGGTGTCCATGGCGACGCCGGCGATCCGCGTGCCCAGGCCGGGGTCACCGGTCACGGCGTCGAGGACCTGCTCGACCTCGGTGGTCACCTGGCCGGGGTCGATGACCGAGGTGCCGTCGGGCGCCACCGTGAAGGCGTGCGGCACCTTGTGCTGAAGGCCGTGCACGCGCCGGCCGGACGCGTCGTGCACGCCGCCGCGGGTGGCCGTCGAGCCGATGTCCAGAGCGAGCACGAGGGGATCCAGCGCCGCGTCGAGGGCGACGTCATCGTCGGTCCGGGTCATCGCAGTCCTCGCTGTCGTGGGGCGCCCGTCTTCGGCGCTCGGCCCATGATTAGCCTGCCTCGAATTCCGGCCGGCCGCATGACAGCGGGGCGATCCGTACCACCGGCGAAGTGCTCACTCGTGGACCCTGGTCGCCGCGGCGAGCAGGGCGCGGGCCGTGTCCAGCACGGTGCCGGCGGCCTGGGCGTGGGTGTATCCGGCGATGTCGGTCAGCCAGACCAGGGTTTCGATGCCGGTGGCAGAGCGGATCGCGACCGCGAGCCGGTGGACGTCGACGTGCGGATGGGTGTCGCGCAGCGGCGCCAGCGCCTCGGCGATCCAGCCGATGGCTCGGCCCTGCCGGAGCGGCGGCTGTCCGGCCGCCGATTCCAGGGACAGGCGCAGCGAGGTGCGCAGCTGAGGTTCCCAGGTGAAGTTGTACGCCGTGAACGCCCGGACGACCGCGTCCAGACGCTCCCCGGTGTCGGTCGGCGGATCGGGCGGCAGCAGGGTGCCGGGCCACAGATGGGCGGCCGAGAGCAGGCTGCGCTGGTTGGGGAAGTACCGGTAGGCGGTGGTGCGGGAGATGCCGGCGTGGGCGGCGGCGTCCTCCACTTTCGGGGTGAGCCCGGCTTCGAGCAGGGCGCGGGTGGCGGTGACGAGGCTCTGTCGGGTGCGCGACTTCTGGCCGGTTCGGCCGGTGGACTCGTAGGGCATCCGCACGGGTTCAGCGTACGGTGAGCCTACATGGGACTCCAGTCCCATATAACGGCGGGAGGCAGCGATGAGCCACGACGATCCGACCGTGACCGACCCGGGCCTGTACCAAGTGGTCTTCGAGAACGAGCGGGTGCGGGTGATGGAGTACCGCGACCAGCCCGGCGACCGCACCCACCCGCATCGGCATCCGGACAGCGTGATGGTGACGCTGAGCGACTTCCAGCGGCGGATCAGCGCCGGTGACCGTACGGCCGATGTCGAACTCACCGCCGGCCAGGCGCGATGGCTGGACGCGCAGGAGCACTTCGGCGAGAACACCGGAGCCACCGCGACGCACTGCCTCTTCGTGGAATTGAAAGACGCGGGCGCGTCAGCGTCCAAAGACGATCTTGACTCGTTCCCCTGGGTATGAATCGTTTCGCAGTCTCCACCCTTGTTGTGATGGCGTCCCTGCTGCTGGGCGGCCCGCGGCCGCCGCCGAACGGGAGAGCGTGACCGTCACCGGCGCCGGCGCCGCGTACGGCGAGCCCGGCCTGCTCACCGCCGAGTTCGGGGTGCAGAGCAGCGCGCCCACGGTGGGCGCGGCCCTCGACAGCGCCGGAGCGGCGGCCACCCGGATGCGGGACGCGCTCGTCCGCGCGGGTCTCGCCCAGGCGGACCTCCAGACCTCGAACGCCACCGTCAGCTCCCGGACGAACGACAAGCAGGAGGTCACCGGTTACACCGTCAATCAGGGCCTGACCGCGAAGGTGCGGGACCTGCCGAAGGCGGGGGCGCTCATGTCCAGCGCCATCGCCGCCGGCGGCGACGCGGCCCGGCTGAACGGCGTGTCCTTCTCCATCGAGGACGACACCGCCCTGCTCGCCGAGGCGCGCCGCCAGGCGTTCGCCGACGCCCGCGGGAAGGCCGAGCTCTACGCCACGGCCGCGGGCCGCCAGCTCGGCCGGGTCGTGCGGGTGAGCGAGTCGGCCCCGAGCTGGGGCGGCGGCCCGATGGCGCAGGACAGCATGGCCGCGTCGGGCGCCCGGTTCGTCATCGAGCCGGGACGGCAGCGGCTGTCCGCGACCGTCACCGTCCAGTGGGCGTTCCAGCGGTGACGGCATGACGTCGGCGACGCCCGAGGGCTGGGCCGGCATGACCACGTGACGAGCCGAGCTCGACCACGGTCGAGCCGGCGCGCTCGTAGCCGAAGCGCTGAGCGGCCGGGCTGGCAACCAGAATCATGGCCGTCAGGGGGATCTGTCGAAGAAAGCGCCGTTCATGCTCCGACGAGGGGCCGGATCTCGACCCAACCGTCACTGACTGGAATCATGCGCCCGATCCACACTGCATGGTCGAAGTCGGACGCCTCCACGATCAAGTAGCCGGCGAACGTCGCCTCGCCGGCCATCAATGATCCGCCGGTCACCTCATTGTCGCGGATCGATACGCCCGCGGAGGGGGGCAGTGCCGCATGCCCCGCAACGATTCGGCCGCCCGTCTCGCCGATCTTCTGCGGCAGCCACATGTGTGCTTCGAGAACGGTGGGCGAGGCCGCCCCTGCGTTGGCCGGCACATCCCGCTCGTACACGAGAATGATGAACGGCGGCAACGGGGACTGGCGCTCCGGCATGACCACGATCGCGAGCCTACCAACGGCCGAGCCGCCGACCGTCACGCTGACCAGGTGGCCGCGATCCGTGCGACTCCCCGATTCGGCCGGTGCCGCAGGCCCCGGACACCTGTGTCCGCACTTCACCGGGCATGACCGCACTGTTGCGATTCTCAGGAGAGGACCGGAACGGCAGCGATCAGACTTTGCGTGTACGGGTGCTGGGGCGCGCCCAGCACGTCGGCGGTGGCGCCGTGCTCGACGACCTCGCCGCGCCGCATGACGGCGACCCGGTGGGCCAGCTGCTCCACCACGGCCAGGTCGTGGCTGATGAACAGGCAGGCGAAGCCGAAGTCGGCCTGCAGCGAGCGCAGCAGCTCGAGAACGCGGGCCTGCACCGACACGTCGAGGGCGCTGGTCGGCTCGTCGGCGATGAGCAGGGCCGGGTTCAGCGCGAGGGCCCGGGCCAGGGCCACCCGCTGCCGTTGCCCGCCCGACATCTCGTACGGATAGCGGTCGCGCAGGCCCACCGAGAGCTGGACCGCCTCGAGAAGCTCGTCGACCCGGCGCCGGCGCGCGGCGGCGTCGAGGTCGCGGTGCAGGACCAGGGGCTCGGCGATGCTGTCGGCGATGGTGACGCGCGGGTTGAGAGACGACGCCGGATCCTGGAAGACGATGCCGATGCCGGCCCGGATCCGGCGCAGCTCCGCCCCGTGCCGCCACGGATGCCGGGCCGCCCGGCCGATGTCCCGGCCGCTGACCAGCGCGACGCCCGAGGTGACCGGGACCAGGCCGGCCACGGCCCGCCCGATGGTCGACTTGCCGGAGCCGGACTCGCCGACCAGGCCGAGGATCTCCCCGGCGCCGACGCTGAGCGAGACACCGTCGACCGCGCGGAACCGCCCGGAGTATTCGACGACGAGGTCGGTCAGGCTGAGCGCTTCGGTCCCGCTTGCGGTGAGTACGGGCGGTGACGAGGCGCCGAGCTTGGGTACGGCGTCGAGCAGCGCCCGGGTGTACGCGTCGGCGGGCGCCGCGAACAGTTGCCCCACCGGCGCCTGCTCCACGACCCGTCCCCTGTTGAGGACCACGACGTCGTCGGCCAGGCCGGCCACCACGCCCATGTCGTGGGTGATGAGCAGGATCGCCATGCCGAGCCGTTCGCGCAGGTCGCGCAGCAGGTCGAGGATGCCGGCCTGCGCTGTCACGTCGAGCGCGGTGGTCGGCTCGTCGGCGATGAGCAGCACCGGGTCGCAGCTGACGGCCATGGCGATCATCGCCCGCTGGAGCTGCCCGCCGGAGAGCTGATGCGGGTACGAGCGCGCGATCCGGGCCGGATCGTCGAGCCCGACCGTCTCCAGCAGCTCGTGGACCTTCTGCTTGGTGGCGACGCGCTTGTGGGTGCGCAGGGCCTCGGCGATCTGATCGCGGATGGTGAAGACCGGGTTGAACGCCGTCATCGGCTCCTGGAAGACCGTGCCGATCTTCCCGCCGCGCAGCTCGCGCAGGCGCGGCGCCGAGGCGCCGACCAGCTGCTCACCCTCGAGCGTGATGCTGCCCTTCACCGTGGCGGTGCCGGGCAGCAGGCCGAGGATCGACATCGCGCTGACGCTCTTGCCGGAGCCGGACTCGCCGACGAGCGCGAGGACCTGCCCGCGGCGCAGCTCGAAAGCCACGCCGCAGGTCGCCTCGACGGCCCCGAACGAGATGTCGAGGTCGTGGATCTCGAGGAGTGTCACTTGTTCAGGGAGACCTTCAGGTAGTTCGGGTAGGCCGGGAAGGCGGCCACGAAGAAGTTCCGCACGTTCGAGCCGTGCAGGAACGAGTTCTTCGTGTAGATCAGCGGCACGACCGGCGCGTCCTGCAGGATCCGCTTGTCGGCCTGCGCCCACAGCGCCTGCGCCTTGGCCTGGTCGGTCTCGGCCAGCGCGGACTCGATCAGCTTGTCGGCCTCGGGCTGCGAGTAGCGGGACAGGTTGTAGCCGCCCCCGCCGATCTCGCTGGACTGGAACAGCGGCTGGATGTTGCCGTTGGCGCTCGGGAAGTCCGGCTGCCAGCTGCTGATCGTCAGGTCGAAGTCGCCCTTGTCGCCGGTGATCGTGTCGGTCACCGTGGTCTCGTCGGCCGGCTTGATGGTCACCTTGATGCCGGCGCGCTGCAGGCCCTGCTGGACGGCCTGCGCCTTGGCCAGGTTGTCCGAGTCGTTCGGCGAGAGCAGGGTGAGGGCCAGGTTGGTCTGGCCGGCCTCGGTGAGCAACTGCTTGGCCTTGGTCACATCACCGGACGCCTCGGCCGGGTACAGGTCGTACGCCTGACGGCCGGCGATCCCCGGGGTGATCAGCGTGGTGGCGATGTCGCCGCCGGTCGCGCCGCCCGACGCGACCTGGAAGGCCTTCTTGTCCACGGCGTACTCGATGGCCTGCCGGACCTTGACGTCCTTGAGCGGGCCCCGGGTGGTGTTGAGGGCCAGGTAGGCCAGCGCGCCGGCGTCGGAGGTGACCAGACGCTGTTTGGCCGACGGGTTCGACTGGATCTGGGCCAGCTGGGCCGGCGGCACGAAGCCCGCGCCGAACGCGTTCTTGTCGTCGCCGGCGTCGGCGATCAGGCGCTGCGCGGCCACCGTGGTGTCCTGGCCGAGCTGGAAGACGACCTCGTCCGGGCCGGCGGTGCGCACGGTGTCGGTCTTGGCGTCCCACTTCGGGTTGCGGGTGAGGGTGACCGAGCTGCCCTGCTTGTACTCCGAGACCTGATACGGGCCGGAGGCGACGGGCTTCTGGGTGTACGTCTTGGGGTCGTCCTGGGCCTTCGGCACCGGCGTGAAGGCCGGCATGGAGGCGATCCAGGGCCAGTCGCCGTACGCGGCGTCGAGCTTGAAGACGATCGTCTTGTCGTCCGGGGTCTCGATCGAGGCCAGCTCACCGCCGGTGTACGGGCCCTTGTACTTGTCGCCGCCGATCAGCAGGCCCTTGTGGTAGCCGAGGCCACCGGACAGCTCGGGCGCGAAGGAGCGCTCCACGCCGTACTTGATGTCCTTGGTCGTGATCGGCGAGCCGTCGGCGTAGGCCAGGCCGTCCTTGAGCGTGTACGTCCAGGTCTTGCCGCCGTCGGTGGTCTTGCCGGTGTCGGTGGCGAGATCGGGCACGACCTGGGCGGGCCGGCCGGGCTGCACGTCCCAGGTGGTGAGCCGGCGCAGCACCAGGCCCAGCGTGGTGATGGCCAGGTTCTGGCTCTTCGCCGGGTCGAAGTTGATGTCGGTGGCGGCGCTGAGGATGCTCAGCTTGCCACCCTGCTGGGTGCCCTCGGTGGCCTCTTTCCTGTCCGACGAGTTGGCACCGCAGGCCGCCACTGTGAGGAGCGCGGTCAGCGCCACAGCGGCCGTTTTTCGTATCACCGGGGTTGTCCTTTCCATTACCGCGAGACCCGCGGATCGAGAGCTCCGTAGACGAGGTCGACGACGAAGTTGGCGAAGATGACGAGGAACGCGGCGAACAGCGTCATGCCGACGATCACCGGCAGGTCGACGGTGCCGACCGCGTCGATGAGCAGGGCGCCCAGCCCCTGCATGCTGAACACCTTCTCGGTGATGACGGCGCCGCCGAGCAACGTTCCGAGGTCGAGCCCGAAGACCGTCACCACGGGGATGAGCACGTTGCGCAGCCCGTGCCGCCCGATGACCCGGCGTTCTCGCAGACCCTTGGCCCGGGCGGTACGGATGTAGTCCTCGCCCAGCACCTCGATCATCTGCCCGCGGGTGAGGCGGGCGTAGACCGCGGCCGAGAGCAGGGCGAGCACGCACCAGGGCAGCACCAGATGCCAGAGCCAGTCGACCGGGCTCTCGGTGAGCGGCACATATCCGCCGACCGGGACCATGTCGAGGGTGAAGCCGAACAGCAGGATGCCGAGCAGGCCGACCAGGTAGCTGGGCGCGGAGACGCCGATGGTGGAGAAGACCATGGCCGAGCGGTCGATCAGGGTGCCCCGCTTGACCGCGGCGGCCACGCCGGCGGAGACGCCGAGCAGCAGCCAGAGCACGGCGGCGCCGATCGCGATGGAGAAGGTGACCGGCGCCCGGTCCCCGATGAGCTGGGTGACCGGCTCGTTGAGCCGGAACGAGTAGCCGAAACAGGGCGCGGCGCAGTCGACGGCGGCCTGGCCCGAGCCGAAGTGCCGCCCGGTGAAGATGCCGCCCAGGAAGTTCAGATATTGCTGGAACCACGGTTTGTCGTAGCCCATGAAGGCGCTCGCCTCGGCCAGCCGGTCCGGGGTGCAGGGACGGCCGCAGGACAGGCGGGCCGGGTCGGCGGGAAGCAGGTAGAAGACCGCGTACGTCAAGAGACTGATGACCGCGAGCGTGCCCACCATGCCCACCAGGCGTGTCGTCACGAACTTCATCACTTGGCCGTCCGGGGGTCGAGGGCGTCGCGCAGGCCGTCGCCGAAGAGGTTGAAGGCGAGCGTGACCAGGAACAGGGCCACGCCCGGGAAGACCAGGAACATCGGGTCGGTCTGCACCCAGGACAGGGCCTCGCCGATGGTGCGGCCCCAGGCCGGCGTGGGCGGCGGCACCCCGACCCCGAGGAACGAGAGGGCGGCCTCGGCACCGATCATCCCGGGGATGGTCATCGTGGTGTAGACGATGATGGTCGACACCAGATTGGGCAGGTACTGCCGGCGCAGCAGGTGGCCGGGACCGGCGCCGAGGGCGGTGGCGGCGACGACGAAGGTGCGCTGCTTGAGCGCCATCGTCTGGCCGCGGATGACCCGGGCCACGCCGGGCCAGCCGAACAGGCCGATGACCAGAATGATGAGCAACTGCTTGGGGAAGCCGGCGGGGGCGATGGCCCCGATCGCGATGACGAAGACCAGCCACGGGAAGCCGAAGAGCACGTCGATGATCCGGCTCAGCACCCGGTCGTACCAGCCGCCGAAGTACCCGGCGGTGATGCCGGCCAGCACGCCGATCAGCATCGACAGCGCGGTCGCGGCGAAGCCGACCAGGAACGAGGTCCGCGCCCCGTGCACCACGATGGCGAACAGGTCACGCCCGGTCATCGGCTCGACGCCGAACCAGTGCTCGGCGCTGATGCCTCCGCCGGCGCCCAGCGGGGCCCCGTTGTCGGCGAGCGCCTTCAGGTCGTACGTGTAGGGGTCCTGTCCCTCCAGGGCGGACAGCAGCGGCGCGAACACGGCGATGAGCAGGAACACCACGATGGTGACGCCACCTGCCACCGCCCAGCGGTCGGCCAGCAGCCGGCGCGGATCATCGACGAGCACGGTTCCTTCTTCGCGGGACTCGCAATGTGGACGGCGCTGATCGTAGGGAGGCTTTCCCGCGCATGGACCCGCTTAGAGACCTATAACACATATATAACCGGTAGGATATTGGGCAGTTGCCGTTCGTGCTACCCCTCCATGCGGCGGCGCCAGTCACTGATCCGTACCCGGACGTGCGGGGCGGCCCGGCCCACCTGGTCGGCGAAGGCGACCAGGCCGTCGCCGGCCAGCACGCTCCAGACCCGGCCGTCGCGCCGGACCACGCGGTTGGTGTTGGTGTGCTCGGGCCCGCCGATCTCGGCCAGGTCGGCCAGCGGAACCCGGTAGCGGGCCAGGGCGGCCCGCAGGACCAGCGCGTCACCGGTCAGGTCCATCCGGTAGACGAGCCGGACCGCCACGTACCACCAGCCGACCGGGATGGCGATCAGCAGGAAGAGGGCCTCAGCCCACCACGGCCCGGTGTCGACGAACAGCGCGGCCACCGGCAGCGCGACCGTCGCCACCATCATCAGTGGAAACACCAGCAGGAAGCCCCGGGATCGATAGGTCGTCATGCATGGCTGATACCCAGCACGGCCACGTCGGACGCGGTCAGGCTGCCTAGAACCACGAGGCCGTCCCGCTCGGCGGCCGACGTGACGAAGCCGTACGACCCGTCGGTGGTCCGCAGGTCGTGCACGCGCTCACCGTCGAGCGTGAACGCCATCGCCCAGGCGATCGGGGCCGCTTTCGGCCGTACGGCCTCGGGCAGGTTCCACACGAGCACGCGCAGGAACCCGGGCCGCGGCAACAGCCGGTCGAGCAGCGCGTTGCGCGGCGCGGCGATGGCCACCCAGAGCAGCCCGTCGCTGCCGAGCCACATGTTGTCCGGAAACCCGGGCAGGTTCTCGACCAGGACCTCGGTGCGCCCGTCCCGCCAGTGCCGCTGGACGCGGTAGCCGGCCGTCTCGGCCACGAGCAGGTACGACTCGTCCGGGGCGAGCACGAGCCCGTTGGCGAACTTCAGCCCGTCCAGCACAGTCGTGACGGCGCCGCCGGGATCGCGGCGCAGCAGCCGGCCCGTACCGGAATGCTCGAAGACGTCGCCCAGGTGCTCGTCGAGCGTCCACTCGGTCGTGGAGGTGGTGAACCAGATCGTGCCGTCGCTCGCCTGCACGACGTTGCTCGCGAAGGCCGCCTCGGCCAACCGGCTCACCGTGCCGTCCGCTTCCACGCGCAGCAGGCCCCGGTCGTGGTCGCAGACGAGAACGCCCCCGTCGGCGCACGGGTGCAGTCCGAGGGGCCGCCCGCCGGTGTCGGCGAGAACCGTCCGATCGCCGGTCTCGGGGTCGATCCGGACGACGCGCCCATCGGCCAGCCCGGTGACGACATTCCCGTCCCGGTCGAAGACGACATCCTCGGGCCCGCGCCCACCGGTCGGCAGCAGCCGCGCCACTCTGAGCCGCGCGGTCGGCCCGTCGTCGGCGAGGCGCGGCGGCGCCCAGCGGCGGGGCCGGATCAGCCGGCGGGTCATCAGCGGTAGGTGAGCAGTCGCGGGTCGGCTTCGAGGTGCGTGTGCTCGTTGTAGGTCGACATCCACAGTCCACTACGGCCGCTGATCAGCTTGGTGACCCCGGTGTTGACGACCACCCGGTTCAGCGCGGTCCACATCACGGCGTCGGCGTGGGGCCCGGCGACCAGCCGGGTCGCGGTCAGGGCGATCGGCCCGCCGGAGCTGACCGCGACGACCTCCCGATGCTCCCCCAGCAGCCTCGCCGCCCGCTCGAGCGCCCCGCCGACCCGCTCCCGGAACGCGGTGAACGACTCGGCGTACTCCCCGTCGTACTTCCCCGAACACCATCGCCCGGTGGCCGCCTCGAACAGTTCCTGAAACGCCCGCGCCGACCCGGCGCGCGCCCGGTAGTCCGGCTCGTGCAGCTCGACGACCCGCTGAAAGTCGAACTCGTCCCAGCCGTCGTCGACCCTGACCGGCACGTCGTCGCCCAGCCCTTCGAGCAGCCCGGCGACGGTCTGCTCATGGCGCCGCAGCGACCCGCGCAGCACCAGACTCGGCCGGATCCCCCGGTCGGCCAGGTTCTTTCCGAGCACCCGGGCCTGCTCGTCGCCCAGTTCGGACAGAGCGTCGTAGTCATCGGCCCCGAACGATGCCTGACCATGCCGGACCAGCAGGAGTCGCGCCATGCCGGGGATCCTAACCCTTTTTGCAGTGACGATGCAGATTAGGCGCACCGGCGCCCGGCCCGGTCCGGTCCGGTCCGGTAGCTGATCCACGTCACACCGGCTCAGGTCGGGCCCGGGACTGCCGACGACACGGACATGAACGCCCCGGGCATCCGCTGGTTCCTTCCCGTCATGGCGGCCGGCGTCGCCGGCTCCATCGCCACCTACGGGACCGGCTTCGGCAACGCCCTCTACGCCGTGCTCTACCTGGCCCTGTGCGGGATCAGCTGGTGGGCGGCCCGCCGGCAACCGTCCGGCACCCGCCTGCCGTGGGTGCTGATCGCGACGGCCATCACGTTGTGGTTCACCGGCGACGCGATCGAGCTGGTGCAGTCGTACGTCAGTGTGGTTCCGTCCGTCGGTGTCGCGGACGCCTTCTGGCTCTCCGGCTACCCGCTCCTGGCCGCGGCGCTCACCCTGATGGCCCGCCGGCGGGCGCCGGGACGGATGCGGCCGGCCGTGCTCGACAGCCTCACCCTGACGGTGGCGGCGGGCGCGGCGAGCTGGCAGTTCTTGATCGAGCCGGTGCTGGGCGCCGGCTACGGCGTGGCCGACTCCGTGATCCCGGCGCTGTACCCGGTCGGCGACGTGGTGCTGCTGGCCGGAACGCTGCTCATCGCCCTCTCCCCGGGCACCCGGACGGCGCCGACCCGCCTGCTGCTGACCGCGGCCGGCCTCTACCTCGGCGTCGACCTGGGCTACAACCTGCTGCCGTACCTGCTGGACTACACGATCGTGGCCCGGATCGGCCCGCTCATCGTGCTCGGCAACGCCCTGATCGTGGCGGCGGCGATGCACCCGGCCCGGGCCGAGCTGAGCAACCCCGGGCCTCAGGCCGCCGTGCTGCACCCGGCGCGGGTGCTGTTCCTGGGCCTGGCCCTGATGACGACGCCCCTGCTGACCATGCTGCAGTCGGGCTTCGACCACCGCCAGATCATCCTCATCGTGTTCACCACCGCGTGCGCCGCCTTCGTCCTCGCCCGATTCACCACGGCGGTGCGCGAGCAGGAGCGCACGCAGGCCGAACTGGCGTTCCAGGCCCGGCACGACCCGCTCACCGGCCTGGCCAACCGGGCCGTGCTCACCGACCGGCTCGGCCGGCTGCTGCCCACGGCGGACGCGCCGGTCAGCGTGCTCTACCTCGACCTGGACGGCTTCAAGCAGATCAACGACGAGCACGGGCACGAGGCGGGCGACGCCGTCCTGCGGGTGGTGTCCCGGCGGCTGTCGGCGGCCGTACGGGAAACCGACCTGGTGACCCGCCTCGGCGGCGACGAGTTCGTCCTGCTCTGCCCGGCCGCACCGCCGGCCGAGGCGGTCCGCCTGGCCGAACGCGTCCTGCACGACATCGCGCAGCCGGTGACCTGGAACGGTCTGACCCTGCACGTCGGCGCGAGCATCGGCATCGCCGCCGAGACACCCGGCGCCGAGACCGGCGCCACCGACGTGCTGCGCTCGGCCGACATCGCGATGTACGAGGCCAAGCGCCTCGGCCGCGGCCGTTTCGTCGTGGCCGGCCTGCCGGTCACCGGCTGACACACGAGGAATCCTGGTAGGGCTCGTCACCCTTGTGACCCCGCGACGACCCGGCGCGGCCCGAGAACCATGACGCAGCCCTACCAGGCGGGGACATCGGGCTGACCGAGCGCGGACGGCGGCAGGCGGCGGAGCGGATGCTGTCGTTTCTGCGGAAGCACGCGAAGCGGAGGGCACCGTCCTGGACGGTCAGCCTCGGTTGATCAGGTCGGTGGCCACCTGACGGGCCCGATCGACGGGTACCGCGAAGCCGATGCCGATGTTGCCGCCGCCCTCCAGCGTGGCGATGGCCGTGTTGACCCCGATGACCTCGCCCCGGGCGTTGATCAGCGGGCCGCCCGAGTTGCCGGGGTTGATGCTGGCGTCGGTCTGCACGGCGGTTCGGCGGTTGTCGCCGTCGCCCAGCCGGACGGGGCGGTCCAGGGCGCTGATGATGCCGGCCGTCACGGTCCCGGACAGGCCGAGCGGGGAACCCACGGCCAGGACCGGTTCGCCCACGCGCGTGGTGCCCGGCGCGGCCAGGGGCAGCGCGGGCAGGTTGGCCGGCGGGTCGACCCGCAGGACGGCGATGTCGTTGCCGGGGTCGGTGCCGACGAGGGTGGCGGTCAGCCGGCGGCCGTCCGCGTCGACGACCGTGATCGGCCCACCGGCGGCCACCACATGGTTGTTGGTGACCACGTGCCCCTGGCCGTCGAAGGCGAAGCCGGAGCCCGATCCGTTGCCCACCCGCACCGACACCACGCCGGGCCGGGCCTGGGCCGCGGCCGTCACCAGGTCGGCCGGGAGGGCGTCCCGGACAGCGGCCGCCGCCGTGGGGGCGTCGCGTCCCGCCACGTAGCCGGCCGCTCCCCCGGCGCCCGCGGCCAGGGCGAGGACGGCGAAGCCACCGGCCACCATCAACGGCCACCGCCGGTTCACCACAGCCGGGGCGGCCGGGGGTGGCGCAGAGAGGAGGGAGGGTGACAGGAAATGAGGGCCGCGCGGTGTGGGGCCCAGGCCCGGTTCGGTGGTCATGGCGCCTCCATGGCTGGGTGCTGGAACGGGCGGGCGCCCGGGACTGGGGGGAATCACCGAGCGCCCGCCCTTGCGTCCCATTCCAGCGCCGAGGACCGAAAGCGGAGCGAAGGACGCTGTGATCTGCGTCGAAGAGCCCGGACGGCATCATGTGGCAGGCTCGGGCGATGGAACAGACGATCGGGCGAAGTGAGTGGCCCCGGCTGCGGGTGACCGACTGGGTGGACACCCGTGACACGCTGCAGATGTGGGCGCAGATCGTGGGAAAGGTCCGGATGGCGCACGCGCCGGCGGTCAACCACTGGTGGCACGTCACGCTCTATCCGAGCGCGCGCGGGCTGACCACGACAGCCGTGCCGTACGGGGACGGGTCGTTCGAGATCGAGTTCGACTTCATCGACCAGGTGTTGCGGATCACCACCAGCGACGGCCGTGAGCGCACCGTCACCCTGGAGCCCAAGACGGTCGCCGCGTTCTACCGCGAGACGATGCTGGCCCTGGCCGAGCTGAACGTCGAGACGGTCATCCACCCCGTGCCGAACGAGGTCGACCCGGCCATCCCGTTCGCCGAGGACGAGACCCACAAGTCGTACGACGGTGACGCCGCCCGCCTCTTCTGGCGGCAGCTGCTGCAGGTCGAGCGGGTGTTCAGCCGCTTCCGCTGGGAGTTCTTGGGCAAGACCAGCCCGGTGCATTTCTTCTGGGGTTCGATGGACCTCGCATACACCCGTTTCTCGGGCCGGGTCGCGCCGCCACATCCGGGCGGCGCCCCGAACTGCCCGCCGTCGGTCATGCACGAGGCCTACTCCCACGAGCTGGCCAGCTTCGGCTTCTGGCCCGGCGGTGGTGAGGAGGGCGCGTTCTACGCGTACGCCTATCCCGAACCCCAGGGCTACCCCGATTTCCCCGTACGCCCGCGGGCCGCCCACTACGACACCACGATCCGGGAGTTCCTGCTGCCGTACGAGGCCGTCGCCTCGGCCCCGGACCCCGACGCGGCCCTGACCGAGTTCCTCCGCTCGACCTACGAGGCGGCCGCCGAGCTGGCCAAGTGGGACCGCCCGGCGCTGGAACGTTCCTAAGCGGCGGCGTCGCGCCGGCGGGGGCGGCCGGCCAGGCGGCGCAGCCAGGTCTGCAGGGAGGCGGCGACGGTGTCCTCGTACTCGGCGAGGGCGCTGCCCGCCTCCAGCACGGCCGCCCGGCGGCTGCGGGAGCGCTGCGACTTCAGCGCGGTCAGGCACGACTCGATCACGGCGTCGAAGGTCTCCCGGTCGGCCGCCGCGGTGGCCAGCAGGACGCGGACGATGATGTCCTCGCCGGTCACGTCCGGCGGGACGCCGAGCATCCAGGAGCGCTGACGGGCGTAGCCGGCATCGGTGAGGAAACACACCACCGGCCGCCGGGGCTGCGACGCCGCCTCGGTGCCGACGCTGCCGAGGCGTTCCTGACGGCGCAGCGCCGCCAGCACCCGGGCGATGTCGACCGACCGTTCCCGGCCGAACGTTTCGGCGTGGCGTTGTTGCAGCTCATGCGCGGTGCCCGGCCGATCGGCCAGAAACACCAGGAGGATGTTCCCGAGCGTCGCCGTCATCGTGCCCGCCTTCCTTCTACAGGCTGTAGAAGTTACAGCATCAGACGATCTCGGTATGCTGCGCACGTGCCAGCCGACGACGAAGAGGCGCCCGGGCGCCGCCAGGCCGGCGCACTCGAATCGGAGATCCTTCGGGTCCTGGTCAACGCGACCGACTCACTCACGCCGCGCGACGTGCTCGGCCGGCTGACGGCCCGCCTCTCGTACAGCACCGTAGTGACGGTCTTGACTCGGATGTACGAGAAAGGCCTGCTCGCGCGCTACAAGGACGGCCGCTCGTTCCGGTATGCGCCGCTCACCGACGAGGCCTCGGTGACGGCCCGCAAGATGGGCTCGCTGCTCGACGCCGGCACCGACCGGGCCACCGTTCTGCGCCGTTTCGTGGGCGAGTTGCAGCCCGGCGACGAGGATCTTCTCCGGCGGTTGCTGGCCGGCGCCGGCGAGGACTGATCACCCGGACCGGCCCTGGACACTAAGGCCAGCCTTCCCTAATCTACAGTCTGTAGTAGTCAGGTTAGGCACGCCTTAGTGAAGGGACCGGTCCATGCTCGCCACCTACCTCATCGGCCTGCGCGAGGGGCTCGAGGCCACATTGGTGGTCAGCATCGTCATCGCGTTCCTGGTCAAGGCCGACCGCAAGGACCGGCTGCCGCAGGTCTGGGCCGGCGTCGGCCTCGCCGTGGCCCTCTCCGTCGGCTTCGGCTGGCTGCTCAGCTACACCTCGACCACGCTGCTGCAGAAGTACGAGCACCGCGAGCTGTTCGAGGCGATCACCTCGATCCTGGCCGTGGTCTTCGTGACCTGGATGATCTTCTGGATGCGCCGGGCCGCCCGCTCCATCGCGGGCGAGCTGCGCGGCAAGCTCAGCGACGCCCTGGCCGTCGGCTCGGTCGCGGTGGCCCTGATGGCGTTCCTGGCCGTGGTTCGCGAGGGGCTCGAGACCTCGCTCATCTTCTACTCGGCCGTGCAGGGCGCGAGCATCAACGGCGGCCCGCTCTACGCGCTCCTCGGCGGCATCGCGACGGCGGTCCTGCTCGGCTATTTCATGTACGCCACGGCGGTGCGAATCAACCTCACGGTCTTCTTCACCGTCACCGGGACGCTGCTCATCCTGGTCGCCGCCGGCATCCTGAAGTACGGCGTCCACGATCTGCAGGAGGCCGACGTCGTTCCCGGCCTCAACAACCTGGCGTACGACATCAGCGGCGCCCTCGACCCCAACGCGTGGTACACGGCGCTGCTCACCGGCATGTTCAACGTGACGCCGACCGCGACCGTGCTCGAGGTCGCGGCCTGGCTGGTCTTCGCCGTACCCGTGCTCATCCTGTTCCTGCGGCCGAAGACGGCCGCTGTTCCCGCCCCGGCGCAGTCCTAGGAGATACCGTGCGCAAAACCCCCCTTCTGCTCGCCGTCGCGGCGGTCTGCACCGTGGCCGCCTGCGGCTCCGGTGACTCCGGCGCGGACGAGGCGGCCGGCGGACCGATCGCGGTCAAGGCGACCGACACCGGCTGTGAGGTCGGCAAGACCACCGTCGACGCGGGCACCAGCGTCTTCGCCATCACCAACGGCGGCAACAAGGTCACCGAGTTCTACGTCTACGCGCCGGGCGACCGGGTGATGGCCGAGGTCGAGAACATCGCGCCCGGCCTGTCGCGCAACCTGCACGTGGAGCTGCCCGCCGGCTCGTACGAGACCGCCTGCAAGCCCGGCATGATCGGCAAGGGCATCCGGGGCGCGCTGACCGTCTCCGGTTCGGCCCCCGCCCTCACCGAGGACGCCAAGCTGGCCGAGGCCACCGCCAGCTACTCGCGGTACGTCAAGAGCCAGACCGGCGCCCTCGAGACCAAGACCACCGAGTTCGTGACGGCGGTCAAGGCGGGCAAGGTCGACGAGGCCAAGGCGCTGTTCCCGGTCGCGCGCACCTACTGGGAGCGGATCGAGCCGGTGGCTGAGATCTTCGGCGACCTCGACCCCCGCATCGACGGGCGCGAGGAGGTCACCGAGGAGGGCATGAAGTTCGGCGGCTTCCACCGTATCGAGAAGGACCTGTGGGCCGCGAAGCCGGACATCAGCAAGGACGGCCCGATCGCCGACCAGCTGCTGACCGACGTCAAGGAGATCGTGCAGAAGGCCAACGCCGAGAAGCTGTCCCCGCTGCAGCTCGCCAACGGCGCCAAGGGCCTGCTCGACGAGGTCGCCTCCGGCAAGATCACCGGCGAGGAGGACCGCTACTCGCACACCGACCTGTGGGACTTCAACGCCAACGTCGAAGGCTCCAAGGCCGCGATCGCGTCGCTCCGCCCGGTCCTCGAGGAGCGTGACCCGGCGCTGGTGAAGACCCTCGACACCGAGTTCGCCAACGTCGACAGCGCGCTCGCGAAGTACCGCGAGGGCGACGGTTGGAAGCTGCACAACCAGCTCACCCAGGCCGACCTGAAGACCCTGTCGGACGCGATCAACGCGCTCGCGGAGCCGATCAGCAAGGTGGCCGCGGTCGTCGCGAAGAAGGCCTGACCATGCCCTGGAAGATGTCGCGCCGGCGAGCCATCACGCTCGCCGGCGCCGGCGTGGGCCTCGGCGCCGCCGGTATCGCCGGCGGCACCGCGCTGACCCGCTCCGGCTCCTCCCCCGAACCGGTCTCCGACGTCGTTCCCTTCGCCGGCGCGCATCAGGCCGGCATCGTCACACCCGCCCAGGACCGCTTGCACTTCGTCGCCTTCGACGTCATCACCAAGGACCGCGACAAGCTCGTCCAGATGCTGCGCGACTGGACCGCGGCCGCGGCCCGGATGACCGCCGGGCGCGACGCCGGTGAGATCGGCGCGGTCAACGGCGAACCCCAGGCCCCACCGGACGACACGGGCGAGGCGCTGGGCCTGCCGCCGTCGTCGTTGACCATCACCATCGGCTTCGGCCCGTCGCTGTTCGAGCGGTTCGGCCTGGCCGCCCGGCGCCCCAAGGCGCTGGAGCCGCTCCCCCGCTTCACCGGCGACACCCTGGACGCGGCCATCTCGGGCGGCGACATCGCCATCCAGGCCTGCGCCAACGACCCGCAGGTGGCCGTGCACGCCGTACGCAACCTGGCCCGCATCGGCATGGGGACGGTCAGCGTGCGCTGGTCGCAGCTGGGCTTCGGCCGGACGTCCTCGACCGCCGCCGGCCAGGCGACCCCGCGCAACCTGTTCGGCTTCAAGGACGGCACCCGCAACCTGAAGGCCGAGCAGACCGACCTGCTCCGCGACCACCTGTGGGTCCAGCCCGGCGACGGCCCGGACTGGATGACCGGCGGCTCCTACCTGGTCACCCGCAAGATCCGGATGCTGATCGAAACCTGGGACCGCTCGTCCCTGACCGAGCAGGAAGGCATCATCGGCCGGTACAAGGGCAGCGGGGCCCCCTTGGGCGCCGACGCCGAGTTCGACGAGCCGGACTTCACCGCGGTGGGCGCCGACGGCCAGCCCCTCATGGCCACGACCTCCCACGTACGCCTGGCCCACCCCGACAGCAACAAGGGCGCCCACATGCTCCGCCGGGGCTACAACTTCGTCGACGGCTCGGACGGCCTGGGCCGCCTCAACGCGGGCCTGTTCTTCATCGCCTACCAGCGAGACCCGGCCAAGGCTTTCATCCCGGTCCAGCGAAGCCTGGCCGCCAACGACGACATGAACGAGTACGTACGCCACGTCTCCAGCGCCATCTTCGCCTGTCCCCCGGGCCTGTCCGGTCCGGACGACTACTGGGGCCGAGCCCTGTTCACCTGATCGGGCGGCCGAATGCCGAGCCGGTAACCTGGCTGGCATCCGGAGAGGGTGGAAGCTCCTGTTGCCACATGGTCCCGAGTTCGGCATCGGCCGCGTCATGCGCGACGGCCGGCTCGCCGGGCTGGCCTTCGCGGTGGGCGGCCGGGCTGTGCTGACCTGCGCTCACGTGATCAACGAAGCGCTGGGGCGCGGGCAGCGCGAGACCCGCCGGCCCGATGAGGACGTGCGGCTCCTTCTGGAATTCCCCTTCGGCGGCGCGCCGGACGACACTCCGATCGCCTACGCGACCGTACAGATGTGGGGGCCGGATCACGGCGACTTCGACCGCCACGACCTGGCCGGCCTGATGCTGCGGGACGATCTGCCCGACGGGGTCACCCCGTTGGAGATGATCGACCGTCCCGCCCGCGGGGGAACAGTCGTGCAGTTCTGGGGACCGGGACGGCACCGCAACGGCGCACATGTCGAGGCCGTCCTGGCCGGCGCCGTCGACCACGGGCGTTACCAGGTCGAGCAACGCGTCGACGGGACGTTCCAGGCCGTCGGCGGCTTCAGCGGTGGTCCGGTGTGGACGCAGGGGGAGGCGCGTGTCGCGGGCGTGCTGTGCGCGGCGGCCGGTCCAGGTGAGGGCGGCGACGCCTACCTGCTCGGCGCCGAGGTGGCGATCGCCTGTTGGCCCGAGGTCCTCTATAGTCCGCCGCCCTGTCCCTACCGAGGGCTCGACGCGTTCGGGCCGGACGACGCGGCGCTGTTCTTCGGCCGCGACAAGGTGATCGCCGATCTGGTCGACCGGGCCGGCCGCACGCCGGTGGTCACCGTGACCGGTCCATCGGGAAGCGGCAAGTCGTCCGTCGTGGCGGCCGGCCTGGTCGCCGAGCTGCGCCGGCACGCCGCGCTGGCCCACCTGACGATCCGGCCCGGCCGAGGTGTTCTCAGCGCCCTGGCCACCGCGTTCGCCGCCCGCACCTCGCCCGGCCCGCCCATCCCGCCCGCCGAACTGGAGGCGTGGGAGAAGCGGCTGGCCGACCGTGGACTGGCCGACGCGATGAGGGTCGTCCGCGCCTCGGCCGGAGTCCAGCAAGTCGTCGTGGTCCTCGACCAGTTCGAGCAGATCCTCGACGATGACCACCCGCCCGAGCAGCGCCGCACCATGTTGCGGCTGCTGGCCGAGCTGGTGACCGCGCCGCGTGAGCCGGGCTGCCTGTTCGTCATCACTTTACGGCACGACCTGTTCGGCCAGCTCATCGCCGAGGATCGCGAATTCGGTCCCTATCTGCAGAGCAGCGCGGTGATGCTCTATCCGCTCGGCCCCGAGGAGCTGCGCGCCGCGGTCGTCGAGCCGGCCCGGCTGGCCGACCCGGAACGCCCCGTACGGGTCGAGCCGACATTGGTCGCCCAGATCGTCGACGACTTCTCGGGGCAGGCCGGCGAACTACCGCTCGTGCAGTTCGCGCTCACCAGGCTGTGGGAGCGACTCGACGAGCCACGCCTCACGCTCAACTCGTACGCTTCTCTGGGCGGCGCCCGGACGGCTCTGACCGATTTCGCCGACTCGTGTGTCGACCGGCTGCCCGCCGAGCAGCAGGACATCGCACGCCGGGTCTTCTGCCGTCTGGGCCTGACCGACGGCATCGCGCTGGGCCGGCGGCTGTTGCGTACCGAGCTGCCCGAGGAGCACTGGGAGATCGCCGCGCGGCTGGCCGGGCCGGACACCAGGCTGTTGGTGATCGGCGGCGACAGCTACGCGGGGGTCGAGTATGTCGAGATCGCCCACGAGATCCTGCTGCGTGCCTGGCCGCGGCTGCGAGAGTGGCTGGCCGCCGATCGCGAGTTTCTCATCTGGCTGCGCCGCACCGAGGACCAGTGTGCCCAGTGGATCGAGGACGACCGCGACGAGCGTCTGCTTCTGCGCGAGCCCTTGCTGGAACGGGCCGAACGGCAGCTCGCCGACCGCGAGAGCGAGACCCGGCATCTACGTACGTTCATTCAGGCCAGTCACAACCTGGTGATCCAGGACGCGCTGACCGGCCTGCCCAACCGCCAGGCCCTCACGCGGGGCATCGCCGACGTGCTGCGGCAGCGCCGGGGCGATCAGGTGGTGGCGGTGTTGATGGTCGACATTCGCCGGTTCCGAGAGGTCAACCGCTATGCCGGTCATGGGGTGGGCGATCGCCTGCTGACCAGGGTCGGCGAGGGACTGCGGAATGTCACACCGGTAGCGGGTCATGTCGGCCGGCTCGGCGGCGACGAGTTCGGAGTGGTGGCCCGGCTGCCTGACGAGGCCGCCGCGCTGAGTTTGGCCGAGGAGATCCGGGCCGCGATCGAGTGCCCGGTGGTGGTCGACGGGCACTCCTTCGACATCAACGTCGCGATCGGGGTGGCCATGCATCCCGCGCACGGCGAAGAACCGGAGACCCTGCTGCAGCGGGCGACCATGGCGGCACATACGGCCAAGGACAACGATCTGGCCGTGCAGCTGTTCCAACCCTTCGAACTGGGCACCGAGCTGCGCCGGATACTGGATGGCGACGGCCAGCCGATACGGGTCCTCTACGAGCCGATCGTGAGTTTGAGCAGCGGCGATCTGGTGGGCGTACGGGCGGCGCCGTTCTGGGTGACGTGGGCCATGCCGACCCTGGGGCCGGGCGACCTCGCGCCGCTGGCCGCTGAGGCGGGTCTCGCCGGGCGACTGTTCGACCTTGTTCTGGCCAGAGCTTTCCACGAGCTGCGTGAACTCCCGCCGATGGGCGTATCGGTGGCGGTCGCCCAGGCGGTCGTCGCGGAGGGAGCCGCCGCCGACCGGATCCGAGGTCTGCTGACCGGCTCCGGCCTCTTCGCACCCGACCTGACTGTCGAAATCAGCGAGGAGACGCTGATGCGGCAGGATCCCGGCGTGGTGCAGTCGTTGCGGCGGGTCGGCGCCCGGGTAGCCGTGGCCGACTTCGGCATGGGCTACTCCTCGCTGTCGTACCTGCGTAATTTCACCATCGACGAGCTGAAGATCCACCCTGGCTTCGTCCAGGACATCACCACGTCCGCACAGCAACTGACCATGGTTGACGCCATCATCAAGCTCGCGAGCAGCCTGGACGTCAAGGTGACGGCGGAGGGCGTCGACATCGAGGCGATCGCCGGACCGTTGCGAGCGAGCGGCTGTGACTTCGGCCAAGGGCAACTGTTCGGGCCGCCGATGTCCCTGGCCGAACTTCAGGAATGGATCGCCGCGCGCCGGTGACCGTCCTCCCGGCGGCGGATTGCCTCGGTTCGGTCCGCATGAGAATGTCGAGCGGCTCGCGCGGTATTTCGAGGGAAGAGGGTTTCGTGACCGAACCTGAGCAGCCTCCCGCCACTGGCGGCACCCGAAGCCTGACCGGCATCGCCCTGATCGCGGCGCTCGTCGTGCTGGTCGGCTTCGGCGTCTTCATCTGGTTCCTGGCCACTCAGAGCCGCACCACCGAGGTCTCCTGGACGCGGCTGGCCTGGTTGTTCGCGTCGGTCGAGGCCATCGCCTTCGGTGCGGCCGGCGCGCTGTTCGGCTCGACCATCCAGCGCCAGCGGGCGGAGCAGGCCGAGGCGGCCGCCGCCGCCAACGCCGACGCCGCCGCCCGGGGACGGGCACTGTCCGCGGCCATCCAGGCCGATGCGCCGTCGGCCGACGCCCGCGGTGATCTGGAGGCCCTCGGACCGGGCGACGACGTGGCCGCCCGGCACGCCGCGCTGGCTCGGGCCCTGTTCCCGTGACCTACTGGGTCGACCGGACCGCCTCGCTCAAACCCGGCCAGCCGGTGACGCACGCGCTGGTGATCGGCGTGAGCGCGTACGACCACCTGCCCGGCGGGCCGCTCACGTTCGGATTGAAGTCGCTCAGCTCCACCGCCGCGGGCGCTCATCGCTTCGCCGTCTGGCTGCGCGACCACTACCACAACCCGCGGGCGCCGCTCGCCACCATCCGGCTGCTCCTGTCGCCCACTGCGGAGGGTGAGCCGGCTGACCGTGAGCATGTGCGCAACGCCGTTCTCGGCTGGCAGGAGGACAACTCCCGCAACTCGAGCGGGACAAGTTTCCTCTACGCGGCCGGGCACGGCGTAATGCTGTCCCACGAGGACTCGCTGGTTCTGCTGCAGGATTTCGCCAAGGACCGGATGGTCCTCGACTATTCGCTCGACATCGGCTCGGTCTACCACGGTATGGCCGGCGATCAATTCCCGCAGTCGCAGGTCTACTTCGTCGACGCGTGCCGCCTCCGGCCGGAGGTGTTCGCCCGGTTCGCCAACCTCGGCACGGGCGTGGGGCTGCCGTCGCCGTTCGCCGCCGCCGACCGTCGCTCGTCGTCGGTCTACTTCAGCGCCGCGCCCGGCACGCTCGCCTACGGCCGGCGGGACGGCGAGGGCACGATCTTCTCCGCCGCCCTGCTCGACTGCCTGGGAGGCTTGGCCGTCGAAGCCGCGGGCGCAGGAGAGTTCCACGTCACCGGGGCCAGTCTGCTGCGCACTCTGCAGGAGCAGGTGAACAGCCGGGCGCGGCAATACAACGCTGAGCAGTATGTCACCGGCGGTGGGACCGGGCTCTCCCACGTCGTGCACTATTTCGAAAAACCGCCCGCCTTCCCGTATGCCATCTGGCTCGACCCCGACCATGCGCGTCCGTTCGTGCGGGCCGAGATCTGGGACGGTGACCGTAACGGGCTGCTGGCCGACGGCCGGTTCGAGCCGAACCCGGCGAGCTGGGATCTACCGGCCGGGCTGCACAGCCTCGACGTGATCGTGAAACCGGGCGACAATCGGTTCCGGACGCGCAGCGGAGTCGCCCTCCTGGTCGACGGCCGTCAAGCCCGTCCCAAGGTGGTGAGCGTGGAATGAGCGGGCTTCGGGTCGACGTGGGCACGCTGAGAGTGCCGGTGCTGATCCGCGACACGCACCTGCGGATCGTGGGTCAGGGAACGAATGGCGTCACGTTCAGCGTGGGTCCGGGTCGTTATGTTGTCACGGTAGCGTTGCCCGGTGATCACCTCGTCGAGGAGGTGGTCGACGTGGGGCGGGACGAGACACGGGAAGTCGCGCTCCGCGAGGCGGTGAACACGGCCGACGCCGATCTGGAGGATCGGGCGCCGTTGGTCTCGGCCCGGCACGGCGAAAGACCGGCCGGCTGGCAGCGGGCCAGGATGCTCACCCATGCCGGGCCTGCCCTCCTGTCACCGGCCCGACCCGCGACCTTCGGGCCGGTCACCGAGTCCGGCCGCCGGCGCCGAGCCGAGGTGGGGCCGGGCGACCAGGGGCAGTCCTTCCTGGAAGTCAGCGACGGCGTGACGAGCGTAGCTCTGGGCCTCCCCAGCGAGGGTGCCTGCTTAATCGAGGAAGACCTGGACCGCGGCGAACTGATGCTCAGCGCCTTCCCGGCCGACCGAAACGCCCGCCTCGCCCTGCGCTACTTGCAGGCCAACGACCTCGAACGCGGCGGTCTGCTGTTCTCGGCGGGCCTGCGGAGAACGAGGCCCCGACGGATATCTTCCCGGCGCTCCGCCGCCTCTGGTGAGGTGCTGATCGGCTGCTATCTGACGCTTCGAAGAGGTTACTTCGCGGAGGTGGATGACCTGATCGAGCGCCTTCGCGGCGACTCGGCGTGGACAACCGACGTGGCGATCATCGAGGCCGAAACGGCGGCCGCTCGCGGCCGGCACAGCGCCGCAGCGGACCACCTCCTGCAAGCAGCCGGCCAAGGACTCCCCCGGTACACCGCTGGTTTCTCGATTCTTGTGTCCCGTATGCGCCAATATGCTCGAGAGGGGGCCGTTCGTGACTCACTCACCGACCGGCAACGCGGGCTCCTCGACGGCCTGGCCGAGGCGTACCGGGAGCTCATCCCGTATGCGGACCTGACGTGCCCGACCACAACATTCCGCAACCTGCCTCACCTGCGACCGCAATAGCTCGAGGCCGCGCCCTGTTCACCTGAGGGAGGGGCGCGCTCAGCCGAGGTCGGCCAGCAACTCGCGGTAGCGCGCGGAGCGGTCGGTTCCGCCGGTCTTGTCGGCCAGTTCGATGGCGAGGCGGAGGTTCGCCTTCGCCTCGTCGGTGCGGCCGGCGCCGATCTGGGCGCGTGCCACATCGGTGACGACCGTGTCGTACATGCCGGCTCCCATGTCCCGCGACTGCTCGGCGACACCCTGCAGCAGGTCGATCGCCTCGTCGTACCGCTCCAGCATGGTCAGGATCCGCCCGCGCGCCCGGCCGCTGTCGAGTCGCAGGATCGCGGCGATGTTCGGGTTCGTCAGCTCGGCGCTGTCGATGATCGCCAGGGCCCGGTCGACCCGCTCGAGAGCTTCCCGGGGCCGGCCCAGCGCGATCTGCCCGAAGGCCGCCTGATTGAGCGAGGTGCAGGCGCCGGCCGCGTCGCCGTGCTCGAGAAACAGAGTGGCCGCGCGGTCGGCCGCCGCCGACGCCTCGGCCCACCGGCGCTGGTGACCTTCGGCGCCGGACACGTAGAACTGCGACCAGGCCTGCTGGACGAGGTCGCCGGCCGCCTCGGCGATCGCGCTCGCCTCCCAGGCCAGATCGGCCGCTCGGGCCGGCTGTTGGTCCAGGTTGGCCGCCACCCAGGACAGGTAGTTGATCTGGGTCGCCTCCATCACCCGGTCACCGAGAGCGGCCGCCGCCCGCCGCCCCCGCTCGAAGACCTCACCCCAGTGGCCCCAGTAGGGCCAGCGGTCGGAGAACCAGTGCATCGCCTCGGCCGTGTCCAGCACCTCGCGATGGCGGCCGGCCCGCTCGGCGAGGGCCATGGCCCCGAGCCAGTTGGCGCCCTCGGCACGCAGCCACGCCTCGGCGTCGGCGGTGCGGCCGAACCGGATGCCGGTGAGGGCACCGGCCGCGGCCACCGCGTCCGCCTCGGTGGCCGACTCGGAGAAGAACCCACCGGCTTTGCCGGCGACGTCCAGGAGCCAGGTGACCATCGCCGCGGTCAGCTCCGGGAGCCCGTCCTCCTCGGCGGTCAGCTGCCGGCCGGCGAAGAGCCGGACCAGGTCGTGGAAGCCGTAGCGCAACGCTGCCGAGACGTGCAGGAGGCCGAGGTCGACCAGCTCGTCCAGGGCGTCCTCGGTGTCGTCCGGGGACAGCCCGGCGAGCGTGGTGGCCAGTTCGAGGCCCGCGTCGGCGCCGGGCACCAGCGTGAGCCGGCGGAACACCCGGGCCGCGGCGGGACCGAGCTGCCGGTAGGAGAGCTGGAAGGCGGCCGCCACCCCCTGATCGTCCGGGCTCAGGTGGGCCAGGCGGGCCCGTTCGTCGCCGAGACGGCCGGCCAGCTCCCGCAAGTTTCCGCCCGCGGCCCGGTTGCCCGCGATGCGCAGGGCGAGCGGCAGGCGCCCGCAGAGTTCGGTCACCGCGCGGACGTCGTCCCGGTCCGTCTCGTGCCCGAGGATGACGTCGAGCATGGCGATCGCCTCCTGCTCGTCGAAGGTGTCCAGGTGGACGCGGTGAACCGCTTCGAGGCCGGCCAACGGCCGGCGGGCGGTGATCAGCGTGACCGAACCACCGGTCCGGGGCAGGAGCGGCCGCACCTGCTGCTCGCCGGCGGCGTTGTCGAGCACGATCAGGGCTCGTTTGCCGGCCAGGGTCGATCTCAACAGCTCGGCGCGCGCTTCGGTGCCCGCGGGTATCCCGCGCTCGGGCACACCCAGGCCGGTGAGCAACTCGGCCAGCAGCCGGCCGCTGCCGGGCGGGTGCACGTCCATCCCCCGCAGGTCGGCGAAGTGCACGCCGTCGGGGAACAGGTCGCCGAGCCGCCGGCCGGCCTCGACGGCGAGGGTGGTCTTGCCCGTCCCGGCCGGTCCGGCCACCACCACGACGGCCGCGTCCGTGCCGGCGGCGTACCGGGCGATGGCCGCCATCTCGGCGTCCCGGCCGGTGAAGTCACCCGCTCCGGCCGGCAGGCCACCGGCGGCCGGTTCGGCGCCGCCCCGGACCGCGGCGGTCAGCCGGCGGCGGGCGGCCTCGTCCAGCCCTAACGCTTCGGCCAGGGCCAGCACGGTCCGGGTCTGTGGGCGCCGGCTGCGGCCGCGCTCCATGTCACCGATGCCGCGGACGCTGACCCCGGACGCGGCGGCGAGTTCGGCCAGGCTGAGTCCGGCGGCGTGCCGGTGACCGCGGAGAAGACTTCCGAACGAGGCGTTCGGTGAACGGTCACTCATCGGTTCTCCACTTTTCCAGGATCCGGTCGATGGCGGGGCGGATTCGGGTGCGTGCCTCCTCGCGGGGGACGCCGGACATCAGCAGGTCGTCGTACGGGGTGTCCTCGTGGCGGATCGAGGCGACCACCGCCCGGGTGACCGCGTCGGGGTCGAGGGAGCGGGCGGCGGCGGGCCCGGGCGTCCTCGTCCGAGAGGCACTGCTGTTCGGCCTGGTCGATGGCGGAACGTTCGACCAGCAGGCCCTGGCGCTCGTCGCGCTTGCGGGAACGGTTGAACCGGACCACCACGGCCGAGAGGCGGCTGGCCGCCTTGGCCCGGCGGGTCAGGGCGGCGTCGCCGGCCGGCAGGAACTCCAGATGGTCCAGGTCGGCACAGGTCAGGCAGATCGGGCCGCCGTCCTCCATCATCAGCATGTCGGCACCAGTCTGCGCGCAGGCCGTGCAGGTGAACTCGCGGGCCGGCAACACCACGACCAGGTCGGGCGCCTTGCTCTGGCGGGCGGCGATCCGGTCGCGCTGCTTCTCGGTCAGCTCGGCGGCCATCCAATGGGTGCGGTACGCCGTCTCGTCGCCCGCCTCGGTGAAGCGCAACCGGCGGCGGTCGCGGGTGGCCGCCACGTACTCGACCTGGCTCGGCTGCAAGCCGCGACCGCGGACCCAGCGGTGGAAGATCTCGAGGGCGTCGGCGATCCGGTCGCTCGACACCGCCGCCACCGCCTCCAGAACCGGGGCCCGGCCCTGGCGCCACTCGGTGACCTGGCCCGGCGGCAGCCAGCCCAGCCCGGTGAGCACGTCGAGCGGGCTGACGTACCGCTGCCGCTCCAAGGCCTTCTCAGCGGCGGTCACCACGCGGCGTTCCAGCTTCGAGGTGGGCTGCATGAACGGCAGGCTACCCGGCCGGATCCCAGACGCCGGCGGCCGCACACCGGTCGGCGTACGCGCTGAAGTCCCGCGGCGTACGGCCGAGTGCCTGTCGTACGCCGTCGGCCGTGCGCACGTTACGGCCGTCGCGGATGTGGCGGAACATGTCGCCCAGTTCGACCGGCAGACCGGCGTCGCGCAGCACCACCCCGTACTCGGAATGGGAAATGGGCGTGTATTTGACCGGGCGGCCGGTGGCCCGGCTCAGGTCGGCCGCCGCGAACGGCCTCGACCAGGAAGTCCTCGCTGAAGTTCGGCATGAACCAGGAGCAGGTCACGATCGTCCAGCCGGTACCGGCCGCCCGCACGTTCCGCTCGGCCCGCCGGGCGAGCGGCCCCCCACGGCCGGAGAGCAGCACCAACTGCTCGACGCCGGCCCCGGCCGCTGTCCTGGCGAAGGTGCCCACGATCTCGGCCGCGCCGGGCAGCCCGAGGTCGGGATGGAAGGTGATGTACGCGGAACGCACGCCCACAAGCGCGGGCGCCCACGTCGAGTCGTCGTGCCAGTCAATGGCCGGGAACCTCGCCCGCATAAGCAGAACGCTCACGCCGTGGCATAGTGTCCGGCGGCGTCATCGACCGATGTCGCTCTACCGCGCGGACGAGGTGGTGGGAAGTGACGGCACGCCGGCACACCCGAACGGCGATGGCCGCGGCGTTCATCGCGCTGACCGGGGGAACGCTCGCGGTGTCCGCGGCACCGGCGACGGCCGCACCGGCGCCGATCAGCATTCTCAGCGTGTCGGCGGAAAACGTGCAGCCCGGGGCCAAGGTGCGGGTCCGGTTCCGCGTCACGAACACCGGGAGCCGAGCCGAGACGGCCATCGTGGTGGTCGGCGGCGGCCTGCCCTGCGCGACCGGCTGCCGGGCCGAGCCGAACCTGAAGGCCGGCCAAAGCCAGGACTTCCAGGCCACTGTCGTCGCGCCCCCGGTGAGCCCGGGCGAGACCTCGGGTCTCAACATCTCGGTTGCCGTACGGCTGGGCGGGCAGAACAGCTACGACTACAAGATGGTCTACGTCGGCGGCACGTCCGCACCCGAGAAGCCGTCCATGGTGGACGCGGTGTCGGGCCGAGTGCGCGACGCCGAGGGCAAGGCGCTCCGGGGCGTGGCCCTGACCGTGCGGGACAGCGCGGGACACGAGTACCGGGCGACGAGCGACCGCAACGGCCGGTTCTCCGTCAAGTCGAGCACCGGCAAGGCGATCGCCAAGGGCCGGATCACGGTCGTCGGGGCGCGGGACGGCTATCGCACCGGCCGGACGACCGTTCAGGGCGCCGCCGGTGAGACGGCGAGCGTGCGGCTGACCCTGGCCGCCGTGGCCGCGCCGGCCACGACCCCGCCGTCGCCCTCCCCCACCGCGACCGAAACCGTGGCCGCGGACGAGAGCGCCGAGCCGGCGGTCAGCGCCTCCTCGGCGGCACCCCTGATCCTCAAGACGGTCAGCGACGAGGGCAGCGGCCCGTTGCCGTTCGTCCTGGGTGGATTGCTGGTCGCCGCCGGCCTGGCCGTCCTGGCCCTGCTGGTGAGCCGCCGCCGCTATCCTCGTCCCCATGATCACGAGACCGACTGACCGCTGGCGCCGCGAAGCGGAAGCCGGTGAGAACCCCTGGGCGGCCGAACTGTGGCCGCCCGACTTCACGGCCGCGGTCGAGGCGGCGCTCGTGGCCTTCGAACGGGAGGCCGCGGGCCTGGGCTCCGCCCCGGACACCGACGTGTGGGCTGCTGTCGAGCGCGTCGTCGAGGCCCTGAACGACGCCGACGACGGCCACATCGAGACCGGCGAGCGCGAAGATCTCTGCGAGTACGTCGACCAGGTTCTGACCGCGGCCGGCGTGGACGTGGCCGCCCTGACCGCCCGCCGGGGAATCGACCGGGCCGAGCTCACCGACGACTGGCGGGACTGGTAGCGCCCCTCCGTATCGGCCGCCGCGGCCTTGCGCCAGGGCGCGTGTCCGGTCGTCGTCCCCGGGCCCTATGGTGCGCTCTGTGAGAATCGCCGGCGTACCGGGTGACTTCGCTGTCGCCTCGCATCTGATCGTGCGGGGCAGCCAGGCCGAGATGGGCTTCGCGTTGGCCCGGGCCGCGATCGGGACGTACGGGTCCGCACCGCGCCGCGTGGCGCCCGTGCTGGGGCGGGCCCGGCGGGGGTGGTTCGAGGCGAACTGGCCCGAACACCATGAGCGCTCCCGGGGCATGGCCGACGCCTTCGGCGTGGACGGCGAGGATCCGTCGCTGTGCGTGGACGAGCTGAACGGGCTGCCGCTGAACGGCGGATGCTCGGCGGTGTGGTCGCCGCCCACCGTCGTACGGAACTTCGACATTCACGCCTCCGTCATCGAGACCGAACCGCCTCTCGCCGGCTGGCGACTTCCCGCCCTGGCCCGGCCGTACGTGGTCGAGATGCACCCGGACCGGGGCCTCTCCTCCGTGGCGATCACCGGCAACAACCTGGGCGGCTGCCTGGAAGGGATCAACGAGGCCGGCTTGTGCGTGGTCGAGCTCGCCGACGGCCAGGGCGACACCGTCCGGCCACCAACGCACCGCAAGCCGGCCTCGACGAGGCCCAGGTGCCGAGGTTCCTGCTGGATCGGTGCCGTACGGCCGAGGAGGCCCGCGAGGCGCTGCTGGGCGCCAAGCACTACACCCGCTACAGCACGTGCCACTTCCTGGTCGCCGACGCCACGGGTGACGCCTTCGTCTGGGAGCGGGAAGGTGACAACGCCGAGCACATCGTCGACGCCGGGGCCGAGCCGCTGATCGTCACCAACCATCTCCTGTCGACACCCGCCGCCGATCGGGAGGACCACAGTCACGCTCGCCTTCGCCTTCTCGAACGCCGGGTGAGCGACGGGGTGCACGCCGCCCTGGACCTGGTCCGGGCCGAGGAGACGGCCGAGGGTCAGGCCGTCACCCTGTGGCGCAGCGAGTACCGGCCGGCGACCTCGTCGATGACGGTCCGGTTCCTGCTCGGCGCCGAACCGGAGCGGCGCTACAGCTTGCCGTTGACCATTACGGTGGGGCGATGACAGGGAAACTCAGCGATGCCGTCGACGCCCGGTTCGCGGCGAGCGGGTCGTGAGCCGGCGCCGGCCCGGCGCCCTCGGGCCGGGCGAGATGGCGGTCGCCGCCGTGTACGTGCTGATCCTTCTCGCTGGTCTGGTGCCGCCGGTCCTGGTCGGGATCGCGGTCTACCAGGATCTGGACGGTCCGCTGCTGACTCTCGGGTGGGCCAGGATCTTGTGGCTCCTGCTCGCCGGCGTCTTCCTGGTCAAGGCGGGCGAGGCCGCCGCGTGGACGGTCGCCATGGGGGAGTCCACCTTCGCCTTCATACTGGCTTATGTGTACGGCTGTGACCTGATCCTCGGGCTGGGCTGGCTCATCTTCTACTGAAACTTCGCCCACTCGCCCTCGGAGATCACCTCGACCACGCCGTCGACGACCTGGATGGCCGTCTGCTCGTCGACGGCGTAGGACGGGTTGCCGAGGCCGTCGGCAGCGCGGTCAGCTCCAGCACGCCCAGCCCAGCCCGGTCAGGTGCTCGAAGCCGACGGCGAGGCCCCGCACGGACTGCGGGCCGCACATCGGGTGGCCCCACTGCGCGGTCGGGATGACCAGGGCGTGGCTTTCCTCGACCGGCTTGCCGAGAAGGCGTACGAGAGCCGCTCGAATGCTTGGATTGGTGACCCCACCGGAGGTGAGCAGGAGCTTCACGGGACGCCTCCCAGCGCTGGACGAGCGACACCGCCACGGTAGCGATAGGGTCGTCCGTCGTGGAGCTGGAACACATCGCGGCGCGGCTCGGGGTGCCGGCCGGGGAGATCGAGCGGGTGCACCGCCTCGCCGGTGACCGGCCGTCGGCCGAGGTGCCGCCCGTCAGCGCGGCGCCCGCGATTCTCGAGCGGTTGGCGGTACGGGCCGACGACGCCGCCGAGATCCAGGCCGGCTGGCCCGGGGCGGACTCGCCACTGTGGACCCCGGAGCTGCGCTGGCTGCTCGACCGGTCGACCGCGCTGGTCCGGGCCGACCTGGGCGGTTACGGCTGGCTGGCGCCCGGGCCGGCCCTGCCCCGGTACTTCGTCTACGTCTACCTTGCCCTGGTCGACGTCGTGACGGCGTACCACCGCGACCGTGGCATTCCCGGCGAGGTCACCCGGGCGACCCTGGCCGACCTGGGCCGCAACCTGGCCGTCGACCGGCGGATGAGGGGCGAGGGCTGGCCGGTCATGCAGAGCTGGCTGACCCTGCACGTGCGCGGCGGCCTCTACGAGCTCGGCCGCCTGCAGTACCAGCGCGGCGACACCACCATCGACCTGCACATCCCCGAGGCCGGCCCGCTCACCCCGGCCGCGATCGACGCGTCGCTCGACGAGGCTCGAGCGTTCTTCCCGCGCCACTTCCCCGAGGAGTACTACGAGGGCTTCACCTGCGGTTCCTGGCTTCTCGACCCGCAGCTGCTGGACTACCTGCCGGCCGACTCCAACATCGCCCGCTTCCAGCGGCGATTCGAGATTTTGCCGTACGAGGAACCGGAGGGCCTGGACGCCGACGTCGAGACCCGCCGCTTCGTCTTCCGCACGCTGACCACACCGCTGGACCAGCTCCCCCGCGACACCGTCCTCCAGCGAGCCGTCATCGACCACCTGACAGCCGGCCACCACTGGCAGTGGCGCCGCGGCCGCCTCCGCTAGCGTCCCGTTCGTATGCTCGCCGGATGAACATCGATGCGGCCAGTCTTCCCGGCGATGTCGTCGAACTCATCGAGGCCCTGCGGCCGGGCGAAGAGCTGGTCGTCATGCGAGCCGGCGCACCGATCGGGACGATCACCGGAAATGTCGTCGTGCCGCGCCGGCCCGAGATCGAACCGCTCCCGGCCGGCCGGGACGACGTGACCGTTGTCGCCACCGCGATGAAACTGCCGGAGCAGGCTCGGGCGGCACTCTCCGAACGGCTCGGTGCCGGCTACATCGTGGTCGACATGCACGACGCGCCGGAGACGGCCGACGTGCTGCTGGTGCCGCCGATCAGCCCGCAGCTCATCGGCTGTCTCCGGTCGACGTTCCCCCAGGCCCGCGTCGTCGTCACCGAAATCGAGGACGACGACCTCGGAGTCCGTTACCTGGGCCCGATCCGGCGCATGCTCGACGCGGGCGCCGAGACCTACCTGACCTCCAGCACCATCCCGAGCCTGGCCGCTCAACTGGACCAGGCCGTCACCGCCCGGGAACTCGCCCCCGAGGCGCCCGGCCGCCCGGCCCTGCCGGGCTGACGGAGGCTCAGGGTTTGCGGGCGACCGCGCCGAACTCGTCGACCTCGCGCAGGACGACCGCGCCACCACCGTGATGTCCGGGTAGAACTCCGCGAACTGGTCACCCACCTGCCGGTCGACCGGGAAGTTGTCCGTGCCGCCCAGCCAGTGGTTCCAGACCCGGGCCGAGTGCGGGACACCGGTGTCGAACTGAGAGTCGGTCATGCCGGCCGATTCTCATGTGGACAGGTCGTCACCGGGCGCCGCCGAGGCGGCCTGAGCCGGCCGACTGTTGATGGGCCAGCAGGCGGGAGACCTCGGCCGCGGGCATGGGGTGGGCCAGGTGGTAGCCCTGGCCCAGCGTGTAGCCGAGCTCGCGGAGCGTCGTCACCTGTTCCGGGCTCTCGATGCCCTCGGCCACCGTGTCGAGGCCGAGGGCGTGGGCCAGCTGGATGACCGCCCGGGCCACCGCCTGGCGGGCGCCGGCCGCCGCCGGGTGGCCGTCGTCGATCTCGATGCCGTCGACGAAGGACTTGTCCAGCTTGACGATGGCGGCCGGGAAGGCGCGCAGCAGGCTCAGCGAGGACTCGCCGGTGCCGAAGTCGTCGAGGGCCAGGCGGATGCCCATGCGGTCCAGCTCGTGGAGGGCGCGGGAGACCTGCTGACCGCGCAGGACCGCCGACTCGGTGACCTCCAGGACGAGGCGTTCGCAGGGCAGGCCGCTGTCGGACAGGGCCTCGGCCACGTCGGCCACGAAGTCCGGGTCGTGCAGCTGGCGGGCCGAGACGTTCAGGCCCGCCTCGCGCGGGGCGTCGGGGCCGAACTCGGCCAGCCACTCGGCGGCCTGGCGGCAGGTCTCCCGCAGCACGAAACGGCCCAGGGGCACGATCAGGCCGGTGCGCTCGGCGGCCGGGATGAACTCGGCCGGAGCCACCTCGCCCCGCGTCGGGTGGTGCCACCGCAGCAGCGCCTCGACGCCGAACAGACGGGTGCCGTCGAGGCGCATGATCGGCTGGTAGACCACCCGGAACTCGTTGTTGTCCAAGGCTCGGCGGAGCTCGCCGCCGAGTTGCATGTGGGCCAGCACCGGCTCGCCGAGGCCGTCCACGTAGCGCACGAAACCGGCCTTGCCCTGCTGTTTGGCCGTGTACATGGCCACGTCGGCCTCGCGCAGGACCGAGTCGACGGTCGCGCCGGGTGCGGCGGTCGCGATGCCGATGCTGGCCTGGACCAGCAGCCGGTGTTCGCTGATCGGGTGGGCCAGGGCTCGCAGCAGGCGCACGGCCAGCTCTTCGGGTTCGGCGCCGGAGCAGGTCAGCACCGCGAACTCGTCGCCGCCGACCCGGACCGGCAGGCCGTCGCCGCCCACCTCGGCCTCCAGCAGCCGGGCCACCGAGACCAGCAGGTGGTCGCCGACGCCGTGGCCGAGCAGGTCGTTCACCGTCTTGAAGTCGTCCAGGTCGATCAGCAGCACCGAGGCCCGGCCGGTGGTGGTCAGCGCGTCGGCCAGCCGGTCCCGGAACAGCGCGCGGTTGCCCAGGGCGGTCAGCCCGTCGTGGCTCACCTCGTACTGCAACCGCTCCTCCTGGGCCTTCGCGTTGCGCAGCAGGCGGGTGTTCTCGCGGGACGTCAGGTAGAGCCGCACCATCACCAGGCCGGTCACCGCGACGGCGGCGATCAGGGCGACCCGCACCGGCCAGCGCAGCGGTTCCCCGAGCGCGACCGCGATCAACGGCACATCGACCAAGATCATTGCCAGGTACGGAAGGAGCACCCCGACCCGCGCGGGCGGGCGAAGGCCGTGGTCGGCGCGGGTCTGCGCGGCCACGCCGAGGGTGATGAGCAGCGGGGCCAGGGGCAGCACGATCGCCTGGGCCGGGACGCTGGCGATCAGGCCGAACCGCACGGCCAGGACGGCCGTGGCGGCGGCGGGCACGCCACCGGCGGCCGCGATGAAGCGGATCGCCACGCGGTCGACCGGGCCGCCGGCGATGTACGAGGCTTTCGTGGCCGCGCCGACCGCGATGAGCAGGCCCAGCCCGACCAGCACGGTCGCCTGCCGGCTCAGCGATTCGCGGGCGGTCAGCATGGGGGCCAGGCCGATGTACCACAGCACGGCCGCGCAGCCGAGGAAGGCGATCATCCGGTCGAGCACCATGGGCCACCGCTCGGTGACGCCGGCCGGGGCGACCGGCACCCGGGCCAGGGCAGCCATCGCGATCAGGAAGCCCAGGGCGGCGACGGCCGCGGCCGGGGTCGGCATGGCCCGGGTACGCACCTCGTCGGCGTGGGCCAGCGAGTCCACGGCCAGCCAGCCGTACCCGACGGTGATCAGGCCGATGGAGACGAAAACGGCCCGCCAGAACGGGTTCCGGCGGGTCAGGTGGTAGAGCGACGCGGTCGCGAGGGCACCGCCGACCGGGACGAAGACGTACGCGGTCGTCTCGGCGCCGATGCCGGCGCCGAGATAGGCCACACACCAGGCGGTGCCGGCGGCGGCGACCGCGGCGGTGGCCCGCACGTAAAGCGCTTCCCGCGTCACGCGCCCGACACTAGTGCGTCCGAAGTGGAGAAGATCTCCCCCGAACGTTCGAGGGGCCGGGCCGCGACGGGGGGATGCCGCGGCCCGGCCGGCCGGTCACTTCAGGCCGAAGGCCCTGGTGATCGTCTGTTCGACGCTGTTGCCGTACGCGTCCTTGGCGCCGGTCCTGAGCGTCACGTGCTGGGCTTTCCTCGGTGCCCGCAGGTCGGCCGTCCAGCCGTCCCTCGTCTGGTGCAGCCGCTCGTGCGTCCAGGTGGCGCCATCGTCGTACGACACGTCAAGCGTGACCGTCCTGATGGCCTTGGTGCTCGGGCCGCCGCTCAGGTGGGACGGCACCACGGTGATCGCGGCCGACCGGGAGGCCTGGTGCGCGATGTCCGTGTCCACCTGGTAATCGAGCTGGATGAGCGGCAGGCGGGCCGTCTTCGCGTCCGAGAAGAAGTCCCACGTCGTCCGGGTCAGCGACGAGTACGGGTAGGACGTCGTGTCCCGCTTGGTCGTGGTGACCAGGCGGTACGGGAGACGCTGGGGGCTCAGGCCGGAGTTGCTGTCGATCCAGTTGTACGAGTTCTGCTCGAGCACCTTGGCGCCCTGCGACAGGGTCGCCGTCATCTCGCCGCCCTCGGGGAAGGCCACACCGGCGTGGTTCGCGCCGGAGTCGCCCCAGCCCGGGATCTCGGCCACGATCCGGCCGCCGTCCCGGTACGGGAGGGTGACCCCGTCGTTGATCCGCGGGCGCTGGATCGCGCCCAGCCACGTCTCGCCGGTCCGGCTGCCCGCCCGGTAGGTGGTGGTGCCGCCGACCTGGAACGAGTACCGGTCGTCCATGTCGGTCGACCACGTGACGCCGTCCTGCGCGGTGACCCAGTCCGTCCGGAACCGCTCGGACCGCATCAGCGCCGTGGAGCCCACCTTCACCGGCAGGTCCGGGTTGTAGTCGAACCGCTTCTCGGAGATCTCCCGGCCCGACGTGCTCTGGAAGTCGACGTCGACCCGGGCCAGCTCCCGCTCCGACGGGCGGTAGGTGACCGACTTCGGCACGGCGCCCGGCCAGTAGCGGACCAGGTCGTACAGGTAGTCGGTGGTCGGGTCGGCGGTGACCCGCAGGCTGACCTTGCCCTGGGCGAGCTGGGCGATCAGGCGCTCGCCGCCGTCCTTGGTCAGCGACACCACGGCCAGCTTCGTCTTCGAGGTGGCGTCGTAGTAGCGCCCGGCCTCGGTGTTGACGATGGCGAGCGCCGCGGCCCCCGCCTTCTCGGCCGCCGTCACCTGATCGTCGAGGTCGGCACGGCGTACGACGGCGATCCGGTCCTTGACGTCGACCCTGGCGAAGTCGGCGGTGGTGCCGTTGCCGGCGAAGACCGCCGCCAGCTGCCGCGTGCCCTCGGCCGGCACGGTCGAACCGGGCAGCACGAGCAAGTCGTCGAAGGAGTCGCCCAGCGACAGGACCGGCTCGGTCTTGCGCCAGCGGGCGGTCACCGACATCTTGCCGTCCCGGGCCTTCTGGCCCGGCGTGACCCAGACGCTGTCGTAGTAGCGGGGAATGATGAAGGAGTCGGTGGCCTTGGCCGTGTCGCCCAGCTCGCGGTGGAAATCGAGGCGGAGCTCGGCGGTCGCCGACGCCTTGGGGGTGATGGCCTGGACCTCGCGGGTGGCGGCGGCCTTCAGCTCGACGGCGGTGTCCTTCTCGACGACGACGGTGGGCGCGCTGACCAGGGCCATGCCGCGGGAGTTGGGGCCGTGGCCGCCCTCGACGTCGCCCCACATCCACACCGCGTAGCGGCCGTCCGGCACGAGCACGTCGATCGGGCTGCCGTCGAGGGTGAGGAAGTTGTAGAAGGAGCCCGCCGGGTCGCCCTCGCGCAGCATCATGATCTCGCCGGGCATGGGCTCGCCGCCGCGGCCGGTGGGCGTGACCCTCAGGTGCCGGGGCTGATCCTCGGTGCTGATGCCGATGACCGTGTCGGCCACGCGGCCGCCGCCGGCGCCGGTGGCGACGACGCTGCCGGTGAAGCGGCCCTTCGGCTGTGCGCGGCCCAGGTCGGCGGAGACGGTGACGGAGGCGGTGCCGTTGGCCGGCACGGTCACCCGCGACGCCGAGAGCTCGGCGTCCTTGAGGTCGCCCTGCACGGCCAGGTCCAGCGCGGCGGCGGTGGCGCCGGTGTTGGTGTACGTGATCTGGCGCTCGACGGTGCCCGACGGCTCGTCCTCGGCGGGGTGGATGCCGAGGTAGGCGGTGGCGGTGGCGAACACCGTCGCCTTGGTGGTGGCGGCGATGTCGAGACGTCCGCTGCCGGCCTCGTACGGGCTGTAGTCGGGTGTCTGTCTGGCCGTGCTGACCAGGGCGTCCTTGAGCTGCGCACCGGTCCAGCCGGGGTGCTGGGCGGCGAGCAGGACGGCGGCGCCGGCCACGTGCGGCGTGGCCATCGAGGTGCCGCTCATCGTCTGGTAGAGGCCCTCGCCCTCGGAGGCGTACTGCGACCGGGCGGCCAGAATGCCGACGCCGGGCGCGGTGATCTCGGGCTTGAGCGCGCCGTCGACCAGTCGCGGGCCCCGGCTGGAGAAGTCGGCGAGGTGGTCGTCGCCGTCGACCGCGCCCACGGTCAGGGCGGCGTCGGCCGCGCCGGGCGATCCGACGGTGGTCTCGACCGGCCCGCTGTTGCCGGCGGCGATGACGAACAGCGCCCCGGTCTCGGCGCTGAGCTCGTTGACGGCCGCACTCATCGGGTCGGTGCCGTCGGTGGGGTCACCGCCCAGGCTCATGCTGACGACCTTGGCCTTGCGCTCGCGCGCGGCCCACTCCATGCCACTGATGATCCAGGAGTCCTGACCGGACCCGCCGTTGTCGAGCACCTTGCCGATCTCGAGGTCGGCGCCCGGCGCGACACCCTTCTCCGTGCCGCCGGAGGCGGCGCCGGTCCCGGCGATGGTGGAGGCGACATGCGTACCGTGGCCGTGCCCGTCGGTGACGTCCTCACCCGGCACGAAGCTCTGGCTCGACTCGATCCGGCCGGCCAGATCGGGGTGCCCGGCGTCGACGCCGGTGTCCAGGACGGCGACGTCGACGCCCTGGCCGGTGTTCCCACCGGCCCAGACTTCCGGGGCGCCGATCTGGGCCACGCTGTCGGCCAGGGCGGCGTGCACCTTGCCGTCCAGCCACACCTTGGTGATGCCGTGGGCGAAGGAGGGGGTCTTCGCTTTCGCCTTCGCGGCTGCCGGGGCGCTGGTCAGCGAGGTCCAGAAGTCCTGGTCGCGGTCGGCGCTCACCGCGCTGCCGTTGATGCTGGGCAGGGCGCGCACTTCGGTGCCGCCCTCGGGCAGCGCGCCGGCGCCGCGCTTGGCGGCCGAGTTCGCGTACCCGAGGATGACCGGCAGCCGGACGGTGGCGGCGTCGCCGTAGCCCTCGCGCAGCAGGTAGGTCACATTGAACAGGCGCTTGTCGAGCAGCCCGGCGCCGACGTAGGGCAGGGCGCTCTCCGGGTAGACGTAGGTGTCCGGCCCGACGGTGGTGATGTGCGCGCCGACCTGCTCGCCGCCGGGCCCCTGCACGGTGGTGACACCGGGCCGGACGGTGACCTTGTCACCGGTGATCAGCGTGATCGTCGTACCGGCCGGACCCGCGGTGCGCTGCGGACCGGGTGCTGCTGCTTGCGCGTGGGCGGGCGCCGCCGGGGTCACGGCCAGCGCGGTCACGGCCGCCACGATGAGCGGCACGGACCGGCCGAAGGGGGATTGCGTCAACGGAACACCTCGACTCGTTCAGAGGCCTGAAGTGCTGATGACGCTACGACAGCCGTGATCGATAGCGAGTTCGTCGATCCACCGTGTTAACAATCCCGAAACCGAATACGCAGTCCCCCGAAACACCACCATCCGGCCGGCATCGGTCAGACGAGCCCCGGCGCCTCGGCCGGCACTCCCTCCCCCCGCGCGACATCGAGCATCCGTTTGTCGTATGTGATGAGCGTGTCCAGCGCATCGCCGAGAGCCTGGGCACCGGCCACATGGATAGCGTCAAGCGTCCGAAGGGCACCCGGCAGATGGGCTGCCGCGTCGCGGACTTCCTCGGTAAGAAGAATTTCCGTGAAGCCGTTGACGAGGTCACGCATGAGATGGGGATAGTCGCCGACAGATCATCGATCGTCCTCGGCCCGGGCCTCCAGCAGCAGATCGAGCGGCGAGGCGTCAGCAGGAACGTCATATGACGGCAGTCGGTCAAGGTCAGCCGTCGTCGTCGCTTTGAGACGGATCAGTCCCTTGGCAACCAAGGGCGAGTAGCGACCCAGACCACCGGCACCTGGCAGCAGTACGGCGATGACCTTGCCGGGGGTCAGCCGGGCTCGGACTCGTGGCCGGCCGGGTGGGTGCGGAGCAGGCCCTCGTAGGCGCGTTCGGCCGTCATGTCGCCGGTGACGACGCGGTGGATCGTGCGGGTGATGGGCATGGCCAGGTCGTGGCGGTCGGCCAGCTGGACCGCCGCGTGTACGGTCTTGACGCCCTCGGCGACCTGGCCCATCTCGGCCAGGATGTCGTCCAGGCTCCGGCCACGGCCCAGCTGCTCGCCGACGTACCGGTTGCGGCTGTGCGGGCTGATGCACGTCGCCACCAGGTCGCCCATGCCGGCCAGCCCGGCCAGCGTGCTCGGCTCGCCGCCCAGCGCCACCGCCAGCCTGGTCAGCTCGGCCAGGCCGCGGGAGATCACCCCGGCCCGGGTGTTGTCGCCGACGCCCAGGCCCTGCGCGATGCCGGTGGCGATGGCCACGACGTTCTTCAGCGCTCCGCCGATCTCGCAGCCGATCACGTCGTGGTTGGTGTAGACGCGCAGCAGGCCCCGGCGGAACACCCGCTGGATCTCGGCGGCGACGGTCAGGTCCTCCGTGGCGATCACCGTGGCCGCCGCCATGCCGGCCATGATCTCCTTGGCCAGGTTGGGGCCGGTGAGCGCGGCCGCCGGGTGCCCCGGCAGCACCTGCTTGATCACCTCGGTCATCCGGAGCAGCGAGTCGCGTTCGAGGCCCTTGCTGAGGCTCACCACCGGGATCCACGGGTGCAGGTCCGGCCGTACCCGCTCCAGGGTCTCGCGGAACGCCCCCGTGGGCACGCCGACCACGAGCAGTTCCGCGTGTGCGGCCGCCTCGGCCAGGTCGGCGGTGGCGCGGAGCCGGTCCGGCAGCGGGAAGCCCTCGAGATAGCGCTCGTTGGTGTGCTTGGCGTTGATCTCCTCGGCCGCGGCCTCGTTCCGCGCCCAGATCAGCGACTCGTGATCGCGGCGGGTGAGCACCGACGCGACAGTGGTGCCCCAAGAACCCGCGCCCAGCACGGTGATCCGCATAATTCCTCTTTCGCCCGGCCGTCACCCCAGTCGGTACAGTATGGCGCTGCCGATCTGTTCGCGGGTGATGCCGAGCCCGTCGACCGGCCGGTTGGGCAGCCCCTCCCACGGTGTTCCGCCCAGCCATTCGGGCAGGACGACGACCGACTTGATGCCGGCCGCCCGCAGCGCCTCGATGCTCGCCGTGTCCGGGAACGACATGCTGATCGACCGGATCCGCTCCTGACCGGTCGGCACGAAGGTGACCACGCCGTTGGGTATCCGCGGGAACCCGTTCGTGGTCCACAGCATGATGGACATTTCCAGGCTTCCGCCGCTGGGCAGCACCAGCACGGGCTCCTGCGCGGCCGCCATCGCGGCCGGATAGCGCAGCACCTCGGGGTGCGGGGTGGTGTTGACCCCTTCGGCGACGACCAGCACGAGCGGGATCACCAGGGCGAGCCGCAGCACGGCGAACTTCCCGCGGGCCAGCACCCCGGTCTTCCACGGCGCGATGGCCCGCGCCTGGGCGACGAAGGCGCTGACCGCGCCGGCGGCCAGGATCGCCAGCAGCAGCGAACTCCACACCGTCATCCGCCCGGGTGTGCGCAGCGCGGCCCAGCCCGGCAGGTGCTTGGAGAGGGTCAGGTAGCCGGGGTCGCCGTGCCAGGGCAGGTTCGCGCCGAGCGTCAGCACCACCGCCACGGCGACGCCGAGGGTCAGCAGGATCCGGTGCCGGACGCTGAAGACCGAGACGAACACCCCGACCGTGGCCAGGGCGATCAGGGTCACGCCGGCCAGCAGCGCCATCTCCGGCGGCCACAGCAGCTCGGCGCGGGCCCCGGCGTGCCGGTCACCCCACAGCCACGACGATTCGGGCGCGATGAACAGGCCCCGCCAGGCCGGCGAGTACATCTCGGTCCAGTTCAGCCCGCGGTCGGCCTGCGGGTGCATCTCGACGACACGGGCGAAGGCGATTCCCATGTACGTGGTGACAGCCCCGAAGCACACCCCACCGATCAGATCGGCCGCCAGCAGCCGCCGGCCGAAGGGCGGACGGCCGCGCCGCCACCAGATCCAGCCGTAGAAGGCGGCGACCACGAGACAGATCCCGATCATCACGTACGCGAAGGCGAGCCCGATGGCCAGCCCGAGGGTGATCTGCCAGGCCCCGACCAGCCAGCCGGCCAGCGCCCACCACGGGCTGTGCCGTTCCGGGCGATGACCGCGGCGCAACGACCAGCCGTGCCCCCGCGCGATCATGGCGAGGCTCAGCGCGATGCCGCCGGTGGAGATCACGTTGAGGTGCCCGGCGTGCGCGAGCCGCCAGGGTGCGTAGGCCCAGACGACACCGGCCACCGTCGCCCCGAGCGGGTGGGCGCCGAGCTGGCGGGTGAGGGCGTACGCCCCGATGAAGGCGAGAGCGTGCACCAGGACGTACAGAATGTTGTAGCGCAGCACGGCCGCGTCCATACCGGACCCGATCATCCCGAACGGCGCGTACCCGAGCACGGTGTCGGTGAAGGCCAGCGAGTGCGGGTCGGGGTAGAACGTGTTGGAGTCCCACAGATACCAGGGATTGGTCAGCAGCGCGTGCCCACCCCAGGCCACCTGCCAGGCGAACAACGCCGGATCACCGATGTCACCCGGCACGGTGTGCCGCGGGTCCCGCAGCGTCGGCCAGGTCATCGCCACGGCCAGCGCCAGCCCGCCGAGGATCACCAGAATCCACTCACGCCGGCCCCAGACCCGCCTCAGCAGCCCCGGCGACGCCGCCTCGGGAGCGCTCCCATCGGCAGCCCGCTCCCCGTCCACGGCGACGGTGGCCACACCCTGCGACGGACTTTCCGTTCCACTCACCGAAGCCCCCGCACTCCCGACGCGACGCATAGCGACGACATTGTCACATATCGATGCCACTTCGCCGCCACCCACACCCACAACTTCAGGCAGGCTGTCTTCCCCAGCACCCGAGAGCGACGAGGGACGAGCCCATGGCGGCCCTCAGCATCCGCGACCTGGACGAGTTCGTCAAAGAGAAGCTCCCGCTCCATGGAGGCCGAGATTCGACCTCGCGGCGGCTGCCGCCGACGCAGACCTGGTCGCCGGCCGCGGAAGGGACGGCACGCGATCAGCGGACTCGACGGCCAGGTCGCCGCGATCCGCCGTTCTCGAGCCGCGACCTTGCCACCCGCAACACAAAGGCACGCGCTCGGCCGAGACGCCTCGATTCCCGGCGTCTGTGACCGACACTGTGCGGTATGGACGTGCTGACGGGGCTGCTGGATGGGGCTCGGGCTCGCGGGGCCTTTCTGTTGCGGTCCGTGCTGGATCCGCCCTGGGGGCTGCGCATTCAGGACGAATCGCCGCTCTCGCTGATCACACTGGTCAAAGGGGAAGCCTGGATCCGGCGTGCCGGGGAGCCGGACGCGCGGATCGGGGTGGGCGATGTCGCCGTGGTCAGCGGGATTCAGCCGTACGACATGGGGGATCAGCCGGGACGCCCACCGCAGGTGATCATCCATCCGGGGCAGCGCTGCGAAGCGGTGGACGGCACCGAGATGCGCATGACCGGGCAGGGGGTGCGGACCTGGGGTGCGGCGCCGGACGGGGCGACCGTGATGATCAGCGGGACCTACCAGATGCACAGCGAGATCGGGCGGCGGCTGCTGGACGCGCTTCCCGGGGTCCTGGTGCGGCCGGCCGAGGCCGGCGATCGGGCGCTCATCGACCTTCTCGTACGGGAGATGGCCGGCACCGAGCCGGCGCAGGATCTCGTACTGGACCGGCTGCTCGACCTCGCGCTCGTGTCGGTGGTGCGGTCCTGGCTGTCCTCACCGGACGACGGCAGGCCGGGGTGGCTGCGCGCGCAGGGCGACCCCGTGGTGGGCCCCGCTCTGCGCCTGATTCACGACGACCCGGCGTACGGCTGGACGGTCTCCTCCCTGGCCTCGAAGGCCGGGGCCTCCCGGGCGGCGTTCGCCCGCCGCTTCACCGAGATCGTCGGGGAGCCGCCGATGGCGTACCTGGCGGGCTGGCGCCTCAGCCTCGCGGCCGACCTGCTGCGGCAGGGCGACGCGACGTTGGAGGCGGTGGCCCGCCAGGTCGGGTACGGCAGCGCGTTCTCGCTGAGCAGCGCCTTCAAACGGCTCTACCGGACCAGCCCGCAGGAGTACCGGCGGCGCGAGGTCACCCCAGCAACCGCGACCTGATCGCGGCGATGTCGGCGTCGGTCAGCATCAGCCCCTGGCGCAGGTAGTTGTCGAAGCTGCCGTAGATGGAGTTCACCTGGGCGAACGCCGCCCGCAGCCAGGACACCTCCACGGCGTCGCTCCGGCCCAGGTAGGTGTTGCTGGCCAGGAAGTCCTGCTCCACGGTGGCCCGCGGCACGCCGAGCAGGGTGAGCAGCACGGCCGTGGCCCAGCCGGTGCGATCCTTGCCGGCGCTGCAGTGGAGGACGAGGCCGCCGGAATGGTGACCGACGGCGTACAGCACGTCGTGGAAGGCGTAGTCGGCGCCGACGAAGTTGACCATGAAGGGGTAGCCGATGGACTGGCCCAGGTCGGACGAGCCGGAGAACAGCCCGGCGGCGAGCGCGGCGGCCAGGGTGGCGGCCGCGTCCTTGTGGAAGCGCAGCCCGTGCGCGAGCGAGACCACGTCGGCGACCTGGTAGGTGACGCCGGCCGGGACCTTGTCGGGTTCCTGCGCGCGCTCGGAGACGTTGCGCAGGTCGAGGTCGAGGGTGATGCCGCGCGACACGACGACCTGCTGCTCGGCCGGGGTGAGGTTGCTGAGCTTGTTCGAGCGGAAGACGACGCCGGTACGGACGGTGCGGCCGTCGGCCGTGGTGTAGCCGCCGACGTCGCGGAAGTTGGTGGCCGAGGCCAGGTGCAGCGATCGGTCGAAGTCGGCGCGGGCCGGGGTGGTGACTCCGCCGACGGCGACGGTGACGGCGATGGCGGTGGCGAGGAGGGCACGACGCTTCATGCCGTCATCCAAGGCGTTCGAAGTGACGGCTTTCTATCCCGCAGGCGTCGGAGGCGTGTCGATCGGCCGGCCGAGGGAGCGGCTGCGACCGCGGAACTCGGCCAGCACGACGCCGTCCTCTCGGGTGACCGTCACGTCGTAGAGGCCGGAGCGGCCGCGGCGGGCCCGCTCGGCCGCGTGGGCGCGGAGCCGGTCGCCGGCGTGGCCCGCCTCGAGGATGGTGATGTCGAAGCCGCCGGCGACGGTCATCTCCCCGTACGTGTTGCAGGCGACCGAGAACGCGGTGTCGCACAGGGTGGCCAGCAGGCCGCCGTGCAGCAGGCCGTAGCCGTTGACCATGTCGTCGCGGACCGTCATGGTGACGACCGCGCGGCCGGGACCGACCTCCTCGAGTTCCATGCCGAGCGACCGGCTGGCGCCGTCCCGGCCGAACATGCGCTCCGCGCCCCGCAGGGCCGGGCCGGTCATCAGGCCGAGCCGGCGGCGGCCTGCTGGGCCTGCCACATGGCGATCTGGACGCCCACCACGAAGATCTGGATCGGCAGGGGCATACCGGGCAGGTCGGCCTCGATCGTGCCGGACCAGGCACTCGTACGGCGCAAGGATCCCACCTTGACACCGGCCGAGAGCAAGTCCTGCTGGGTGCCCCAGAGGGAGGCGCGGCGGAACTCGTGGACGACGCCGCCGGCGTGCACCGACCAGTTCTTGCGGCCGGCCCGCTCCACCAGGGCGACCGGGTTGTCGCCCTGGTCTAGCATCGTGAACCGGCTGCCCCAGGCGTTCGACCGCACGGTGAACCGATGACCGTCGACCTCGAACTCGCCCCCGGTACGCCACCACGACGGGTCCCACTGGGCGACCTCACGGCCGTCGGCGACCATCCGGTACTGGCCGCGCCACACGCTTTTCCTCTCGGCGGTCAACATGCCCCCGAGGTTAGACGGGCCGCGCCAGGGCCACATGACCGTTCGGCCTGCTCGCGGCCGCCGAACGGCCCAACGCTATGGTGATCGCCGCGATTTCAGAACGGGGATATAAAACATGAAATTCCGACCTACAGCTGTGGTGCCGCTCGTCCTGGCGTCGGCGCTGGCGCTGACCGCCTGCGGCAGCAAGGACGACACCGCGAGCGGGACCAAGCCCGCCGCGCCCGTCTCCGCCGCGCCGGCTGCTTCATCCGCTCCCGCCGCGAGCGCGCTCGACGCGCTCACCGGCGAGCAGATCCTCAAGAAGGCCCAGGCCGCCCTCAAGTCGGCGAAGTCCTACCACGTCGCGGGCACCATGGTCGACGAGGGCGAGAAGATCTCCCTCGACCTGAAGATCGCGGGCACCGACACGGTCGGCTTCCTCCAGATGAAGGGCGGCAAGATCGAGCTGCTCTCCGTCGGGAAGCAGAAATTCTTCCGGCCCAACCCGGGCTTCTGGACCCAGCAGCTCGGCAACGACGGCAAGGCCGTGGCCAAGCTCGTCGGCACCCGCTGGGTCAAGATCGACCCGAGCGACAAGGACACCGCCGCCATGTTCGAGATCACGAACATGGCGGAGACCCTCACCGCCGACGGCCCGGTCAAGAAGACCACCACCAAGGTGATCGACGGCAAGAAGGCGCAGGGCCTGACCGACTCGGTCGACGGCAGCAACGGCACGCTGTACGTGGCCACCGAGGGCGAGCCCTACCCGCTGCGCCTGGAGGGCCCGAAGCCGGCCGACGGCAGCCTGAACTTCACCGAGTTCGGCAAGACCTTCACCGAGATCAAGGCTCCGGCTGCCGCCGACGTCTTCGACATGAAGAGCATGGGCAAGTAGGTCAGCCGACCCGCGTGATCACCGCGCGGCGGATCAGGAACTTGCCGGGCTCGCGGACCTGCTCGAATGCGGCGTTGTTGAGCAGGACGCAGCTGCCGGAGGTGGTCTCCACCTTCACGGTGATGCTCTTGTTGTTGTCCAGGTTCGTCACCTTCAGGACCGTGCCGAGCGGGAACGTGCCGCTCGACGCGAACGGCGCGCCCGCCTCGCCCGACAGGGTGACGGTCGAGCCCTTGCAGACGACCTCGCCGGCCCCAGCGGCCGGCGGGGTCGCGGGCTTGGCCGGAGCCTTCGTCGGGGCCTTCGTCGGGGCCTTCGTCGGCGGCTTGGTTGCCGGGGCGGCCACGGGGATCTCGGCGGCCACGTCGGCCGTGCAGCCTGCCACCTGACGCCGCTGGTTGATCAGGTCGACGACGGCCTGCCGGTTCGCGATGCGCGCCGAGGACTGCGCGTCGGGCGCGGCCCGCTGACCGGCGATGAACTGAAGGTTCTGCCGCAGCGCCTGGTCAAGCCCGGCGCAGTTCTCCCCCGCGCTGCTGAGCCCGGTGCCGACGGCGAACGCGCCGCCCGCCAGCACCACCGCCGACGCTCCGAGGATCACTTTGCGGGACACCTTGTTTCGCCGGCGGCTCGGGTACATCAGTTCGCTCCTTCAGTCGATCAATCTCGATCGAGAACTACGAGGAGCGCGCGACCCGGGGATGAACGCGAAACATTAAATAACCTTAATTCGGGGCCGAGGGTCCATCATCGAGGTATGGGCAGGCGAGCCGTCGCTGTCGTGGCATTGGCCTTCCTGCTGCCCACGGCCCCCGTGCATGATCCGTTCCACGGCGGCGAGGTCGCCAACCACTCCCCCTGGTACGTGCGGATCGCCCATTCCCCGGCCGAGACGTGGCTCCGCCCGTACGAAATCTCCGCCCAGTTCCTCGGCTTCCGCGACACCGACGCCTTCGAGGCCCCGGCCAACTGCGTGACCACCATCGTCACCTGGCTCGGCCCGATCGCGCGGGGCCCGTTCCGCTACGACCGCCTCGGCCGGGACAGCCTCTGGATCCGGGTCGCCAACACCCAGGCCGTCGACGTCGTCGCGATGCGGTGCTGAGCCGGGTCCGCTGTGATCGTCGCCGCACTTGAGCGGCGGCGGGTTAGAAAGGAACACGATGAGGGAAGTCACCCCTGATGATCTTATGGGGGGAACGATGAGCGCGAGCTTGGATCGGCGGCGCACTGCCGTCCGGCAGCGAGAGCTGCTGCTGGCCTTGGAGCAGTGGGGGCCCGACTACGTGGGGCGGGTGACGCAGGCCACCGATGAGGAGATGGCCTGGCTGAAGAAGAACGGCGTCGTCGGTACGACCGTTCGCAGCGCCGCCGAGTGGGACGAGATCCGGCGGGTACGGGGCCGGCAGGCGAACGCCGCGGCCAGCGCGGCCTTCAGCGCCGGCGACTACGCGCGCGCCCGTGACCTGATCGACGAGGCCCGGGCCTACGGCGCCGTCCGCGAGACCGAGTGGCGGCACCTGCACGAGTTCATCGACAGCAAGGCCGGCCCGGAGACCGCGACGGACATCGCGGCAGCGGCCTGACATTTCTTAGCTGAGGGTTTCCGCTGCCGATCTGTCCCTTCGTGAAGGGGGCATGGGCCATCGCGGCCGCGGCGACGGAGATCGTACTGATCGTGCTCGGCACCCGTGCCGGGTTTCCCTGGCCGCTGGTGTGGGTGCCGGTAGTCGTCGCGCTCGCGCTGGCGATCGCCGGCTACCGCGACGCCGCCGCCGTGAGCACCGGCCCGCTGCGGACGTTCTGGCGGCGCCTCGTCGTCGCCCTGAGCTTCGTCCTGGCGGCGGCGCTCAGTCAGGTCGCCGACCTCGCGACGGCGACCTGGTCCGGCCTGCCGCCGATCGGGGCCAGGACCCTTTCGCTGTACGTCGTGGGCACCCTCCTCGCCATCGCGGCGCTGCTCCGCCTGCCGGGCGGGGGCCGCAGCTGGCGCCGGCTCACCACGGCCGTCCTCGACGTCGCCGTGGTGGCGGTGACCACGGGCATCGCCGGTTCGGAGTACATGGGCTGGTTCATCGACAAGTTCGGCGTCAGCGTCTCGGCCTGGTGGCTGAACACCGCGATGATGGCGATCGCGGTGGCCGGCGTCGTGGTCGTCGTCAAGATCATGTCGGCTCAGCAGAGCCCGGTCCCCCGCGCCGCCCTGTGGTGGCTCGCGCCGATCGGCCTCGCCGGCCCGCTCTCCACGGTGCTGATGACCGTGCTGCAACCGTGGCCGCACCTCAACGGCAGCGCCGCCGTCCTGCCGTTCGTCGGTCTCTGCTGTGTCATGGCCAGCCGGCGGCCGGCCGGCGGCGTGACGCGGGTGATCCCGTCCGCCCCGCCCCAGCGCGGCACCGCGATCCCGCTGGTGGCCACCGTCCTGAGCAGCGTCCTGCTCGCCACCGTGTACCTGCGCGAGGGGCATCTCAGCACGGCCCAGGTCGGCGGTACGACCCTGCTGCTCCTGCTCGTGGTGGCCCGCCAGGCGCTGGCCCTGTCCGAGAACGCCACGCTGCTCGACGCCGTCGAGCACCGGGCCACGCACGACGAACTCACCGGCCTGTACAACCGCCGCCACTTCACCGAGGCGGTCACCCCCGGGCACACCGTCGTGCTGCTCGACCTGCGCGAGTTCCGGGCGATCAACGACGGCCTGGGCACCGACGCCGGTGACGCGCTGCTCGTCGCCTTCGCCGGCCGCCTCACCACGCTGGCCGGCCCGGGCGCGGTCGTGGCCCGCCTCGGCGGCGACGAGTTCGGCGTGCTCGGCCCGCGCGGATCCGACATCGCGGACCGGCTCGTCCACGCGACGGCGGAACCGCTGCGCGCGGCCGGCCACGACATGATCGTCGAGGTCTCGGTCGGCATCGGCGACGACTACCGGGAGGCCGAGGTGGCCCTGCGCGAGGCGGCCGGCGGCCGGGTCGTCCGCTACGACGCGTCCCTCGACCGCGAGCTGCGCCAGCGCGCCACGCTCGCCGCCGACCTGCGCCGGGCCCTGCACGACGGTGAGTTCCACCTGCTCTACCAGCCGATCGTCACGCTGCCGCACGGCGAGGTGTACGGCGTCGAATCCCTCGTACGCTGGACCCTGCCCTCGGGCGAGATCGTCTCCCCGGCCGATTTCATCCCGGTCGCCGAGGACACCGGCCTGATCGTCGAACTGGGCGCGTGGATCCTCGACACCGCCTGCGCCCAGGCCGCCGCCTGGCCCGGCCTGCACTCGGTCGCCGTCAACGTGTCGGCCCGCCAGCTGCTCGACCCGGCCCTGCCGGATCTGGTGGCGTCGGCGCTGGCCCGTCACGGCGTACCCCCGTCGCAATTGACCGTCGAGATCACCGAGACGGCGGTCTTCGGCGGCGGCCGCGCGCTGGCCACCGTCAAGGCCCTGTCGGCGCTGGGCGTCAGCATCGCCCTCGACGACTTCGGCACCGGCCACTCGTCGCTGGGCCTGCTGCGCACCTGCCCGGTCGACGTCATCAAGGTCGACAAGTCGTTCGTGGACGGCCTCGGCGGCGCCCCCGAGCAGGAGGCCGTCGTCACGGCCCTGACCGGCATCGCCGAGACGATGGGCCTGCGCACGGTGGCCGAGGGCGTCGAGACCGCGGCCCAGGCCGAGCGCCTGCACCAGCTCGGCTACCGCCACGTGCAGGGCTTCCACTTCGCCCGCCCGCTGCCCGCGGCGGCCGTCAGCGACCTGCTCGCACAAGATCAGCGCGCTGCGGCTTAAGGGCCTATCTGACGGCTCGCTCCACGCGATCCGCCGGACAGGCCTTAGGCGCCAGCACGATGAGAGCCACCCCGGCCGCGATCACCGCCGTGGCCAGGATCGTCCGCGCGGTCAGCGGCTCGTCGAGGATCCACCAGCCGAGCAGGACGGCCACGACCGGATTCACGAAGGCGTAGGTGCCGGCGATCTGCGGGGCGGCGTTCTTCACGAGCCAGGTGTACGCCGTGTAGGCCACCAGGCTGCCGAACACGATCAGATAGCCCACGGCCAGCGCCGCCCGGCCGGTGACATCGATCCGGGACCATTCGCCGGTCAGGAACAGCGCGGTGATCCCGGAGGAGAGCCACTGCTCGGCCCACGCGGCGCCGCCGGTGCCGGCGGCCGGGAGCAGCAGGCCGAGCAGGGCGCCGGCCCGCCACTGCCGGCGATCCGGAGGGGCGACCCGGCGGTAGCGGCAGAACCCGTACAGCAGAGCCCCGGCGACGAGGAATCGGAACGCGTTCATGGTCAGCGGCGGCACGCCCTCGAGGCCCACCTTCTGCGCGAGATAGGTGGAGCCCCAGACGACGTACACGATCAGCAGCGGTCCGGCGAAGGTCATGCCATTCGGCGTACCCGCCCCGGACTGGCACGTTTGCCATCCAGGCCGCAGTTCGTGCCATCCTGGACGGCATGACCGTTGACGTCGCGGTGGTCGTGGCCGAGCCGGTGCCCGCGTTCGAGCTCGGCATCGCCAGCGAGATCTTCGGGCTGCGCCGGGTCGACCCGGCGCTGCCGAGCTACCGCTACGAGGTGTGCGCCGAGACGCCGGGACCGCTGCGCACGTCGACCGGCTTCCTGATGACCCCGACCGCCGGCCTGGACCACCTCGACCACGCGGACCTGATCATCGTGACCGGGGCCGGGCCGCCGGTGCCGCCACCCTCGGCCGGCCTGGTGGCGGCGCTGCGCCGGGCCGGCGAGCGGGGCGCGACCATCGCGGCGCTGTGCACGGGCGCGTTCACGCTGGCGGCGGCCGGCCTGCTCGACGGGCGCACGGCGACGACCCACTGGGCGTACGCCGACGATCTCGCCACCCGCTACCCGTCGGTGACGGTCGACGCCGACCGGATCTACGCGGTGGACGGAAAGATCGCCACCAGCGCCGGGGCGTCGGCCGCCATCGACCTGTGCCTGCACCTGATCCGCCGCGACCACGGCGCGGACGTCGCCAACCGGGTCGCCCGCGAAATGGTCGTGCCGGCCCACCGCAGCGGCGGTCAGGCCCAGTTCTCCCGGCGCCCGGTCACCCCCGCCGATCCGGGGCCGACCCTGGCCGGGTTGCTGGACTGGGCCGCCGATCACCTGGACGCCGACCTGTCGGTCACCGCCCTGGCCGCCCGGGCCGCCATGTCACCACGCACCTTCATCAGGCACTTCACGGCGGCGACGGGCGCGACCCCCGCCGCCTGGGTCCGCGAACAGCGGGTACGCCGAGCCGAGCAGCTGCTGGAACGCGCCGACGCGACGATCGCCGCGGTGGCCCGCCGCTGCGGTTTCGGCAGCCTCGACACGCTGCAACGGCACTTCCGGCGGGCCCGGGGCGTCAGCCCCGAGGCCTACCGGACGGCCTTCCGCACCCGCTAGCCTGTCGACCCGGCCTGATCAGCTCGCGGGCTTTCCGCCCTCCGTGATCAGCTCGCAGGCTTTCCGGCCCAGACGATCAGCTCACAGGCTTTCCGGCCCCGTGATCAGCTCACAGGCTTTCCGGCCCAGACGATCAGCTCACAGGCTTTCCGGCCCCGTGATCAGCTCGCGGGTGCTGGCTCCGGGGCGGCGGCCGGGGCCGGGATCGTCTGCCCGAGCGCTATGGCGGCGGCGTGCAGGTAGGCTCGGTCGCCGCTGGCCACGTACTGGGCGCGGAGGCGGGCGGCGATCTCGTTCGCGGTGGCCGAGCGGGAGTCGGCGTCGATTGTCCTGAACATGGTCACACTTTCTCGATCAGATCGGACCATGATGCTCGGTGGAACCCTTCCCGACATCAGCCGAAACGGTGATGGTCAACAAGACCAACGGCCGATGTACGCACGGTGACGCGACTCTGATCACGGCCTGGAAACGAGCCGCGGACTTCGCCGGTGACGGCCTCCCGTTCAGGTGGCGGACGCCCGGTAGATGTCGGTGATCGCCTGGTCGAGCACCCGGTCGAACTCGGCGTCGCTCTGGTCGCGGCGCAGATCCTGGGTCAGCGCCCGCGAGAAACTGGCGATCAGTCCGTGGTTCCGGGCGAGCCGCTCGTCGGCTTCCGCCTGGGTGTAACCGCCGGACAGCGCGACCACCCGCAGCACCTTCGGGTGCGCGATCAGCCCCGCGTAGAAGTCGTCCCGAGCCGGAATCGACAGCTTGAGCATCACCTGCCGCCCGTCCGGCACCCCCGCCAGCCGGTCGACGATCCCGGCCAGCAGCAGCTCCTCGGCCGCCGCCTTGCCGTCACTGTGAATGTCGACCTCAGGTTCGATGATCGGCACGAGCCCCGCGTCAAGGATCTCCGAGGCGTACCCGAACTGCTGATCCAGAACGGCGGCCACGCCGCCCCGATCGGCCTCGGCGATGAACGACCGCATCTTCGTCCCGAACACCCCACGACCGGCGGCCCGCTCCAGCAGCCCGCCGAGCCTGGTGAACGGCTTCATCAGCCGCACGCCGTCCTTTTCCGCGGCCAGCCCCTCATCGACTTTCACAAAAGGCACAACCCGCTTGCGACCCCAGAGGTACGCCGGGACGGGCACCCCCTCGACCTCACGCTCCATGGTCTGCTCGAACAGAATCGCCGCCAGCACCCGATCCCCACCGAACGCCGGCGCGGTGATGATCCGCGACCGGAACTCGTGCATGAGATCGAACATCTGCTCATCATCCGAGTACGCCGACTCCGGAACCCCGTACTGCGCAAGCGCCTTGGGTGTGCTTCCCCCACTCTGATCCAGCGCCGCGAGAAACCCCGTCCCCGACCCAACCTTCGAAAGCTGCTCCTGGTCCATCCCCCGATCGTGGCACCGCTACCGACCACTCGCCCGTCAGCGCGGAGTCACGCCCGTCACGCCCACGCCCCAAACGGATTAGCCCCCTTCGCCCGGCTCCCCACACCAACCGGATCAGGCACCCCACCGACCCGACAAAAAGGACCATTCGCCCTGGATTGCCCGGCGGACACGACTTACGGTCGCCTGAACCGAAGGGAAAAGTCATGCCACATCGCCCACGCAACGTTTCCGGAATGCGCCGGCGGCATTGGGCACTGACCCTCGGCCTGGCCACCGCAGCGACCCTCGACCTCACCGGAATCCTGAGTGCGATCCCAAGCCCACCGCCGCCCAGACCCCCAGCCGTCGCCGCAAGCACTCCGCGGCCCGAACCACCCGCCGCCATCGCAAGCACCCCGCGGCCCCAGCCACCCGCCGCCGTCGCAAGCACCCCGCGGCCCCAGCCACCCGCCGCCGTCGCAAGCACCCCGCGGCCCGAACCACCCGCCGCCACCGCAAACACCCCGCACCCCGAACCACCCGCCGCCACCGCAAACACCCCGCACCCCGAACCACCCGCCGCCACCGCAAACACCCCGCGCTGATTCCGGCGGTCGTCGCGTTTACCCCCGGTTGGATGCCGGCCGTCGTCGGGAGAGGCTTCGGCGGGCGGCGGGCGGCGGGCGGCGGGCGGCGGATGGCGCCGAGGCGGTGCATGATCGGGGCATGTGGCGGAACCGGGATGCGAACTGGGATCTCTGGCCGGTGCCGGATTACCTGGACGAGGTCTACCGCGAGGTGCGGGCCGACGACGATGCGGTCCTCGTGCACCACAGCGCATTCTTCCGGCGTTTCCCAGCCGGACATTTCGGACGGTCCCTGGAGCTCGGGGCGGGACCGAACCTCTATCCGCTGATGCTGTCCGCCGCGGTCAGCCGTGAGATCGAGGCCGTGGAGCCGAGCACGGCCAGCGTCTCCTATTTGGAGGGTCAGCTGCGCGACGGACCCGAGGAGAGCTGGCAGCCGTTCTACGCCCGGTGCCGTGAGCTGCAACCGGCGCTGCCGGTCACGCTGAGTGAGGCGCTCGCCCGGGTGCGGGTACGCCGAGGCGGCGCCGCCGATCTGACACCGCAGTCGTACGACCTGGCATCGATGCACTTCGTCGCGGAGAGCGCCACCGAAAGCCCCGACGAGTTCCGCGACCTCTGCCACGCCTTCGCCGGCGCAGTCCGGCCGGGCGGCTGGCTGGTAGCCGCGTTCATGGAGAACATGGGCCGCTACCGCATAGCCGACGGCCCCGTCTGGCCCGGCTACCCCGTCGACAGCGCTGCCGTACAAGAGGTCTTCGCACCACTCACCGACGAGTTGACCATCGACCGCGTCAACTCGGCCCCAACCGGCGAAGGCTACGAAACCACCGGCATGGTCCTACTCACCGCCCGCACGCGAAATCCGCTCGCCCGCAAAGCCGCCGATAAGTAAAAGCGCTTATCCGCGAGAGCTTCCAGTTAGCGAAGACCGCTGGCTCCTGAAAGCCGCTGGCTCGCAAAACCGCCAGTTCGCGACAACCGCTGATTCGCGACAAGCGCCGTTTCGCCACAAGCGCCCGTTCGCGACAAGCGCCCGTTCGCGACAAGCGCCCGTTCGCGACAAGCGCCCGTTCGCGACAAGCGCTGATTCGCTATAAGCGCGGAAAGCCGCCGAGCCGAAGCCCGGCGGCTTTGCTTGCGGTCCGTCAGGACTGGATGAACTCCAGCAGGTCGGCGTTGATGACCGCGGCCTGCGTGGTGGGCATGCCGTGCGGGAACCCGGCGTAGGTCTTCAGGGTGCCGTTCTGCACGAGCTTGGCCGAGAGCGGGCCCGAGTCGGCGTACGGAACGACCTGGTCGTCGTCGCCGTGCATGACCAGGACCGGGACCGTGATCTTCTTGAGGTCCTCGGTGAAGTCGGTCTGCGAGAACGCGACCACGCCGTCGTAGTGGGCCTTGGCGCCGCCCATCATGCCCTGGCGCCACCAGTTCTGGATGATGGCCTCGATCGGCTCGACACCGTCGCGGTTGAAGCCGTAGAACGCCGTGGCCGGCAGCTCGCGGTAGAAGACCGAGCGGTTGGTCGCCACCTGCTCCTGGATGCCGTCGAAGACGCTCTTCGGCAGGCCGCCCGGGTTGTTCTCGGTCTGCACCATGATCGGCGGTACGGCGCTGATCAGTACCGCCTTGGCGACGCGGCTCTCGCCGTGCCGGGCGATGTAGTGCGCGACCTCGCCACCACCGGTCGAGTGCCCGACGTGAATCGCGTCGTGCAGGTCGAGGTGCGCGGTCAGCGCGGCCAGGTCATCCGCGTAGTGGTCCATGTCGTGACCGTCGGCCACCTGCGTCGAACGGCCGTGACCCCGGCGGTCGTGGGCGATGACCCGGTAGCCGCGCTGAAGGAAGAACATCAGCTGCGCGTCCCAGTCATCGGACGACAGCGGCCATCCGTGGCTGAAGACGATCGGCTGGCCTGAGCCCCAGTCCTTGTAGAAGATCTCGACGCCGTCGGTGGTCGTGATGAAACCCATGCTGTTCCCCCCTAGTTCCTTGCTTGCCACGTCAACTTATGCCGTTGACCTGTGACGGACCACGAAACCGTGATGAACAAATGGGTGCCCTCCATCACGCGAGCAACCTGAGTAAGGTGCGCACCTCAGACCCCCTACGCCCCCGGCCGGCCCGCGTCCACAAGCACGCGTTCCGAAGTCTTGATGGCTTTTCTCCTTTTTGCCGACCTCCTCTGCACGAGCGCGCCCACACCGGCCAGGCTCATGCCGACGCCCAGGCCGAAAGCCGTGCCGAGCAGCGGCGAGTCGGCGAAGGCGACGCCTCCGAGAAGACCCAGACTGATGATGTACGCGGCCCAGGCCGCACTCGCCAGCAACGAGAACAGCCGAAACCGGCTCGCCGGAAACGACACCGACCCGGCGGTGACGGCACTCGCCGTACGCCCGTACGGCAGGAAGCGCCCCACCAGAATCGCCACCCCGCCGTATCGCCCCAGCGCCCGTTCGGCCCGCTCCTTGGCGGCGATCAGCTTGCGGCTCCTGATCCAGCGCCCGGCCCGGCGTCCCAGCGCGTACGCGATCCCATCCCCCGCCATGCCGCCTACCACCACGGCCACGGCCAGCGCCACGAGAGAAGACGAGCCGCTCGCCGACATCGCGCCGAGGCTGATCACCACAGCTTCGGACGGCATGGCCGGGAAGAACCCGTCGATCGCCACCAGCACGAACACGACGAGGTAGATCCAGGGCGACGAGATCAGCGGCATCACATGGTCCAGCAACGACGTCCTCCTCGATCTCTGCCATCGACCGTACGGATTGCCGGAACGCCGTTCGATGGTGCAAGCCCGCCGATCTTGGGTAGGGGCAGCACCACCAGCTCTCGTAGCCTTACAGCCCGCCCGGGCCGGATGCTTACAGGTTGCTTGCCAGCGGCCGAATTCTGACCGCATTGCCTGCGACTCTCGCGGCATGACCACACCGATTCTGCTTGCGCCCGGCTCGGTGCCCGAGGGGGGCGCCGTGCTCAATCCGTTCGTGATCGTCGACGACGCCGCGGCCTTCATCGAGTTCACCTCCGAAGTCTTCGGTGTACCGGAAACCGCCGAGGCGCGAACCTCGATGCCCGACGGCAAGCTCATCCATGCCCAGCTCCGCCTCGGCACCGTCGACCTCATGGTCGCCGACCGCCTCGACGGCTGGCCGCCACGCCCCGGCCTCCTGCAGGTCTGGGTCCACGACGCGGCCGAAGTCCTCCAGCGTGCCACCACCCTCGGCGCCACCACGGTCACCGAGCCGCTCCCGTTCTACGGCGAAATCACGCTCGCCCGCATGCTCGACCGCTGGCAGAACCTCTGGTGGCTCTGGTCCCCGGCGCCGGGCCAACCCGACCCGCTGCCGTCGTGGGAGGGCGGCTCGGACGCCATCTTCGGCACCCTCGACGAAACCCTGAAATCCCTGGCCACCCCTGGGTCGCGGCTATGAAGTCGAGGGCGCCGCAGGGAACGCCGGCGGAGGCGACCTCGGCGGAGCCCGGGCCCCGTAGGGTCCGTACGTGATCCAAGCCTGACCGTGGCGGTCCGTGAGCGATCGCGGACCGTCGCCGGCAACGGTGACGGGCTGACAGCCTCATGCCGCGGCCTCCACAACGGCGGTGGCGATCACAAGGTCCTCCCAGCCCATCCCCACGGTTTTGATCAACCGGGGCCGGGCGGGAGCGGAATCCTGGACCAGGTCGGCATGGGTGACCAGCGCTCCGGCGTCGATCACGCCGGCGTCGAGGGCCTGAATGACGTCGCCGGCCTCGCGCAGGGCGGCGGCGCGCGACTCGACGAGCACGCCACCGCGGCGCACCGTCGCGGCGTCGACCTCCCTGGCGTCAGGCTCGTGGGAGCCGACGGCGACCACCACGGCCTCCGGCGCGAGCAGAGAACCGGGGAAGAGCGGCTGCCGGGCCGTGGTGCAGCAGACCACGAGGTCGGCGTCGGCGACCGCTTCAGCGCCGGCGGCGCTCGCACCGACACTGTCGGCGAAAGCGGCCGTTCTCGCCGGGTCCCGGCCCACGACGCGTACGGAATCAATCGGTCTTGTCTCCCGCAGCGCCTCGATGTGGCCCCGGGCCTGAGGGCCGGTGCCGAAGACGACAAGCCGGTGAGCGCCGGGCGGCGCGACCAGGTCGACACCGAGCGCCGACACCGCCGGGGTGCGCAAAGCGGTCAGCGCCGCGCCGTCGAGAACCGCGCGGGGAACTAGCGTCTCGGCGTCGAAGAGCACGTAGACCCCATGGACACGGGGCAGGCCACGAGCCGGGTTGCCGGGCGCGATGGTGACCAGTTTGACGCCGGCGGTCTTGTGATCGGCCGACGGCATCACCAGGATCTCACCGGTGCCGGTATCTATAGGTACGCGCGAGGGTTCGCGCTCGGGGTCGAGGCCGGCGGCCAAGGCGCCGCGCAGGGCCGCGACGGCTCGGGGAAAGCCGAGCGAGTGCACCTGGTCCGCGTTCAACATGCGCTGTACTATGTCACACACCACTGAAGGAGGCAACGAGATGACGATCGGACCGCTGCAGATCGCCGGCAGCTATCGCCAGTCGGTTGAGGAGGCGGTCGCGGCCGCGATCGTCTCCGGGGAGTTCCCGCCGGGCACCATGCTGACCGCTCCCACGCTGGCCGCGCGCTTCGACGTCTCCGCCACCCCCGTCCGGGAAGCGCTGTTGAATCTGGAGAAACGCGGGTTCGTCGAGATCGCGCGCAACAAGGGCTTCCGGGTCACCGAGGTCAGCCAGCAGGAACTCGAGCAGATCGTGCAGATCCGCCAGTGGCTCGAGGCGCCGGCGATGCGGCTGCTGGCCGGCAAGATCGAGGGCACGGTGCTGACCGAGCTCCGCGCCCAGGCCGAGGAGATCGTGACCAGCGCGGACGCCTCCGCCCTGCAGACCTATCTGGCGGCCGACATGGCCTTCCATCTTCATCTGCTCAGCCTGACCGGTAATGATCGGCTGGTCGCGCTGGTCGGCGACCTGCGGCAGCAGACCCGGCTGGTCGGCCTGGCCGACATGCTCGGCAGCACTGAGCTGGCTCGATCATCGGCCGAGCACCACACACTGCTCGACCTTCTTGTGGCTGGCGAGGGTGCCGCCGCAGAGGGTCTGATGCGCGTGCACATCGGCCACGTCACCGGCTGGTGGAGCGGCCGTCCCGAGGGTCCTCGATGAAAGTCATCGTCGTCGGCGCCGGCGTGGTCGGTGCCGCCGTCGCCCGGGAACTGACCGGCGCGGGCGTCGCGGTGACCGTTCTCGATCGGTCAGCCTCGGCGGGCGGCACGTCGGCCGCCGGCGAGGGCAACCTGCTGGTCTCCGACAAGGGACCCGGCGCCGAGCTCGAGCTCGCCCAGCGCTCGCTCACCCTCTGGGCGGCAATGAAAGACGAGGTCGAAGGCTTTCCCAGCATGGAGTACGAGGCCAAGGGCGGCCTGGTCGTCGCCACCACCGAGGCCGGCGCCGCGGGATTACGGTCGTTCGCGTCGAGCCAGCGTGGCGCCGGGGTGATCGCGGATGACGTCGACCCGCACGAACTGGAGCCCGATCTCACCCCCGACTGCACCGCGGCCGTCCACTACCCGCAGGACGCTCAGGTGCAGCCCGCGATCGCTACCGAGGCGCTGCTGGCCGAGGCTCGCCGCCGCGGCGCCGTCGTGCGTCAAGGAGCCGAAGTGCTCGCGCCCCTCCTGGTCGGCGATCGGCTCGCCGGGGTCCGCACCACCGCCGGTGACCTGCTCGCCGACCATGTGGTGGTGGCCGCCGGCCCATGGTCGGGCGAGGTGGCCGCCCGCCTGGGTGTCGCGCTACCGGTGCGGCCCCGGCGCGGAACGATCCTGGTCACGACCCGTATGCCGCAACGCATTCGCCACAAGGTGTACGACGCGGACTATGTGGGCGCCGTCGGTTCGAGTGACGCCGCCCTGCAGACGTCCAGCGTGGTCGAGTCCACGGCGTCCGGCACCGTCCTGATCGGCTCGTCGCGCGAGCGGCGCGGCTTCGACGGGCGGATCGAGGCGCGGGTCCTGTCGGCGCTGGCCGCGAAGGCGATAGCGCTCTTCCCCTTCCTGTCCGACGTCGCGGTGATGCGGGCGTACGGCGGTTTTCGCCCCTATGTGCCTGATCATCTGCCGGTGATCGGGCCGGATCCCCGCCTTTCCGGCCTGTGGCACGCGACCGGGCACGAGGGCGCGGGCATCGTGTTGTCGGCGGCGACCGCCGAGCTCCTGGCCGACTTGCTGCTGGGGCGGCCGGTGAAGGTGCCCGCTTCGGCCTTCGCAGTGGAAAGGCCGACTTTGGCCTCGCATCTCGCCAGTAGTGTGTGACATACTACTGACATGACGACGACCGGACCGATGCCCGTGGGCCCCTGCCGACGACCCCGTCCGGCCCGGAGCCGCAGCGGAGATCGTGATCGTGGTCGACGACGTTCCACTAGCGGGCCTGGCTGGGCAGACCATCGCGGGAGTGCTGATGGCGGCGGGCCGTCAGAGCTGGCGCACCACCGGCCGGCGGAGCCGCCCTCGCGGAGTTTTCTGCGGCATCGGTGTCTGCTTCGACTGCCTGGTCACCGTGAACGGGCTGCCCGACGTGCGCGCCTGCCAGCGCCACGCGGCCGACGGAGACGAGGTGACCACCCATGCCTGAGGTGCTGATCATCGGGGCCGGGCCGGCCGGACTGGCCGCCGCCGCGGCGGCCCGTCGCTCCGGCGCCCGGGTCATCGTGCTCGACGCCGCCGAGGAGGTCGGCGGTCAGTATTGGCGTCACCTGCCGGCGCAGCGCCCGGCCGCCCGCGAGCACGTGCTTCATCACGGCTGGGATCGGTTCGCCGCTCTGCGGAGGGAGCTGACCGGCGCCGAGATCGTGACAGCGGCGCAGGTCTGGCTGGCCGAGCGTCACGACGACCGGCCGCCCACGATACGGGTCCTCGTCGGCCCGGCCGACGGGAACGATCGCCGGTCGCGGACGTTCGAGCCCGACGCTCTGGTGCTGGCGACCGGCGCCTACGAGCGGACCCTGCCCTTCCCGGGGTGGGACCTTCCCGGCGTCTTCACCGCCGGGGCCGCCCAGTCCCTGGCCAAAGCCGAACGGGTCGCGGTCGGCCGGCGCGTGCTCGTCGCCGGGGCCGGCCCCTTCCTGCTGCCGGTGGCGTCGAGCCTGATCCGCACGGGAGCGCGGGTGGCCGGGGTGCTCGAGGCCGGCGGCTGGGGCCGGCTCGGCCGGGCCTGGACGGCTCGGCCCACCGAGCTGCTGAGCGCGTCGCGCAAGGCCGGCGAGCTGGCCGGGTACGTCCGCGATCTCGCGCGCCACCGCGTTCCCTACCGCGTGGCGACCGGCGTGATCGCCGCCCACGGGCACGACCGGGTCGAAGAGGTGACCGTCGCCCGCCTGGACACGCAGTGGACGCCGATCCCGGGCACGTCCAGGAGACTCGTGGTGGACGCGGTGTGCGTCAGCCACGGCTTCCTTCCCCGGACGGAGCTGGCCGTCGCCGCCGGGTGCGAGACCGGGCCGGAGGGTGCCGTCGCCGTGGACGGCGATTGCCGCACCAGCGTGCCCGGCGTCTTCGCGGCCGGCGAGATCACCGGCATCGGCGGCGCCGATCTGGCCCTGGCCGAGGGAACGATCGCGGGCACGGTGGCCGCCGGCGCCGCGCCCACGGCCGCTCAGCGCCGTGACGTGCTGACGCACCAGCGCTTCGCCGCCCGCCTCGGTGCCGGGCACGGCATCCGCCCGGGCTGGACCGGGTGGCTCGCCGACGACACTCTGATCTGCCGCTGCGAGGAGGTGACCGCCGGCGAACTGCGCGACATCGCCGTGGCCACCGGGTCACGCGGCCTGCGGTCCCTGAAGCTGAGCACCCGTGCGGGGCTCGGCGTCTGCCAGGGCCGGGTCTGCGGGCGCAGCGTCGAGGAACTTCTCGACCGTACGACCGGTGGCCTGCTCGACCCGGGCCGGACCGCCACCCGCCCCCTGGCCGGCCTGGTTCGCCTCGGCGAGCTGGCACGCATGCAAGGAGACACCGAATGACCGAGACTCTGCGTGGAGTCATCGTCGCCACCGCCCTCCCCTACCGCGAAGACTCCTCCGCCCCCGCCGGCCTGGCCGTCGACTACGACAAGTTCGCCGAGCATTGCGACTGGCTGATCAGCAGCGGCTGCCACGGCGTCGGGCCCAACGGCTCGCTCGGTGAGTACTCCTCGCTGACCGACGCCGAGCGCCGCAAGGTCGTGCAGGTGGCGGTCGAGGCCGTCGGTGGCCGCGGCGTGGTCGTCGCCGGCGTCCACGGTCCCGGCTGGCATCAGGCGAAACACTGGGCCGAGCTGGCCGCCGAGGACGGCGCCGACGGTGTGCTGGCCCTGCCCCCGACCATGTACCGGGCCAGCGCGGCGCAGGTGGTCGAGCACTACACGCACATCGCCGAGGCCGGGCTCCCGATGATGATCTACAACAACCCCCATGACACCAAGGTCGACCTGGTCCCCTCGCTGGTGGCCGAGATCGCGCGGATTCCGCAGGTGAAGGCGGTGAAGGAGTTCAGCGGCGACGTGCGGCGGCTCTTCGAGATCCGCGAGAGGTGCGACATCGACGTGGTGGCCGGCGCCGACGACGTCCTGTTCGAGCTCATGGTGGACGGCGCGGTGGGCTGGTTCGCCGGCTTCCCCAACGTCTTCCCCGCCGAGTCGGTGCTCATCTACAACCTCATGCGCGACGGCCAGGTCGCCGAGGCCCGCGCGCTGTACGAGAAGCTGGTTGCGCTCTTCCGCTGGGACTCGCGCACCGAGTTCGTCCAGGCCATCAAGCTGAGCATGGACATCGTCGGCCGGTACGGCGGCCCGTGCCGGCCACCGCGCGGCGCCCTCACGCCGGAGCACCGCGCCCAGATCGAGGCCGAGACCAAGCAGGCGGTCGAGGCCGTCGCGACCCTGGCGGCCTGACATGCGCGCGTCCCGCATGTTCACCGCCGTCGACTCGCACACCGAGGGCATGCCGACGCGGGTCGTCACCGGCGGCGTCGGCACGATCCCCGGCGCCACGATGAACGAGCGCCGGCTGTACTTCATCGAGCACCTGGACGGCATCCGGCAGCTACTGATGAACGAGCCACGCGGGCACGCGGCCATGAGCGGCGCGATCCTTCAGCCACCGGCCCGGCCGGACGCCGACTTCGGCGTGGTCTACATCGAGGTGTCGGGCTGCCTGCCGATGTGCGGACACGGCACGATCGGCGTGGCGACGGTGCTGGTCGAGACCGGCATGGTGCCGGTCACCGAGCCGGTCACGACGATCCGGCTCGACACACCGGCCGGGCTGGTCGTGGCCAAGGTGCACGTGAGCGACGGGCACGCGGACGCGGTGACCCTGGAGAACGTGCCCGCCTACTGCGACCGGCTGGACGCGAGCATCGACGTTCCGGGCGTCGGCACGGTCCCGTACAGCCTGGCCTTCGGCGGCAACTTCTACGCGATGGTCGACCTGGAAGCGGTCGGGCTGCCGTTCGACCGGGCCCGGCAACGCGACATCCTCGACGCCGGCCTGGCCATCATGGACGCGATCAACCTGACGGACCCGCCCCGGCACCCCTCGATCGCCGGCGTCGACCATTGCCATCACGTCGAGTTCATCGCGCCGGGCTCCGACGCCCGGTTGTCCCGGCACGCGATGGCCATCCATCCGGGCTGGTTCGACCGCTCGCCCTGCGGGACCGGCACGTCGGCCCGGATGGCCGAGCTCTGGGCACGCGGTGAACTGGCGCTCGGCCAGGACTTCGTCAACGAGTCGTTCATCGGCAGCCGCTTCACCGGCCGCCTGATCGGCGAAACCACCGTCGGCGGGCGGCCCGCCGTCCTGCCTACGATCACCGGCCGTGCTTGGGTGACCGGCATCGGCCAGTACATGCTGGACCCGTCCGACCCATATCCCACCGGCTTCGCGTTCTGAGGTTCCCATGACTGACGTAATCGGCGCCGCGGTCGCGGCCGACTTCGGCTCCTTCTCACCCCGCGATCGGGGCCGCGCCCTGGTCGCCGTCGCGGACGCGCTCGACGCCGCGGCCGACGAGCTGATTCCCGTGGCCCAGGCCGAGACGGGCCTGGCCGAGGGACGGCTGCGCGGCGAGCTCAAGCGGACAACCGTGCAGCTGAGACTCTTCGCCTCGGTCGCGGCCGCGGGTGAGTTCCTTGACGTACGCATCGACGACGCCGACCCGGAGTTCGTGCTCGGGCCGCGACCCGACCTGCGGCGCTACCGGGTGCCGCTGGGCCCCGTGCTCAACTTCGCGGCGAGCAACTTCCCGTTCGCCTTCTCGGTGCTGGGCGGCGACACGGCCTCGGCCCTGGCAGCCGGATGCGCGGTCGTGGTCAAGGCCCACCCCGGCCACCCGAAGCTCTCCGACCGCACCGCCGAGGTCGCCCGCGCCGCTATCGCCTCCACCGGGCTCCCGGCCGACGCCGTGACCGTCATCCACGGCCAGGACGAGGGCGTGGCCGCACTGCGCGACCCTCGGATCACCGCGGCCACCTTCACCGGATCGGTGGCCGGGGGCCGGGCGCTGGCCCGCATCGCCGCCGAGCGGGACCATCCGATCCCGTTCTACGGCGAGCTCGGCAGCATCAACCCGGTCGTGGTGACGCCCGCCGCCCTGGCCGAGCGGGCCGAACAGATCGCCGCCGGTTTCGCCACCAGCGTCACCAGTTCCGCCGGCCAGCTGTGCACCAAGCCGGGACTCCTCTTCGTTCCCGCCTCCGGCGACTTCGCCCGGCTCGCGGCTGGGGCGTTCGAGGCGGCGGGCCCGCACAGGCTGCTGCACCCGGGCATCGCCGAGGGGTACACACGGCGACGGGACGAGGTGCTGGGCACGCCGGGCGTCACCGTGGTCGTGACCGGTGAGGTCGCTGAGCTCGAGGCCTCGCCGACGCTGGTCGAGACCGATGTGGCGACGCTGATCGCGCATCGGGACACCCTGCTGGACGAGGCTTTCGGGCCGCTGTCGGTGGTCGTCCGCTACGAACCGGGTGGAGCGCTCGCGGCCGAACTGGCCGGGCTGGTCGAGGGGTCCCTGGCGGCCGGCGTGCACACCGGCGCGGGCGAGGACTCGCCGTGGCTGCGCGATCTGGTCGCGCTCCTGAGCGACCGGTCGGGCCGGCTTCTCTTCAACGGGTGGCCGACCGGGGTGGCGGTGACTCCGGCCCAGCAGCATGGCGGTCCGTGGCCGGCCACCACCAACCCGACCACCACGTCGGTCGGCACGGCGGCGATCGACCGGTTCCTGCGTCCGGTCACCTATCAGGACTGTCCGCCGGAGCTGCTGCCGGAGCCGCTGCGCGACGACAATCCCTGGCACGTCCCGCAGCATCGCTCCCCCGCCGGGGAATCCGCGCGCTGGGGCGAGATCTGACGGGGGTCTGCACCTGCGGACATCGCGGGTTGCCCGTGACGGGAAGGAGCCTGGGCGGTAGGTGATCATCCGCGCTTCGGTAGGTGGATGACTGACGTTCGGCAATCGCGTAACTCCGCCCGCGACCGGGTGGCATACGCGGGCGTCATCATGGCGGCGACCGTGGTGGCGTTCGCGGCGGGGGCGGGAAGCCCGCTCTTCGTGCTCTACCAGAGGGAATGGGGGTTTCCGGACTGGGAGTTGACCGCGGCGTTCACCGTCTACGCCGTAGCGCTGCTGGCCACGCTGCTCATCGCCGGGTCACTGTCCGACCACATCGGGCGGCGGCGGGTGGTGACCGGCGCGCTGATCCTGATGCTGGTCGCCTCGGGCCTGTTTCTCGCGGCCGACGGCATCGGATGGGTGATCGCGGCGCGGGTCGTGCAGGGGTTGGCCACCGGTGCCGCCACCAGCACGTTCACGGCGATGATCGTGGAGCTGGCGCCGGACGCGGGCAAGCGGACGGCGACGCTGATCAGCAGCGCGGCGCCGGTCGGCGGGCTGGCGCTGGGCGCGTTCGGAGCGGGTGTCGCGGTGCAGGTGAGCGACCGGCCGACCGTGGTGGTGTTCGGGTCGTTGACCGTGGTCTTCGTGCTGGGCATCGCGGCGGTGCTGTTGGCCCGTGAGACCGCCACGCCACGGCCCCACGCGCTGGCCTCGCTGCGGCCCCGGCTGGCCGTGCCGCGGCGGGCCGCGGGCGAGTTCGCCGCGGCCGCTCCGCTGTTGGCGGCCGCGTGGAGCCTGTCCGGCCTGTTCCTCGGGCTCGCCCCGTCGATCGACCACGGCATCTTCGGCGTCGACAGCGGCACGGTCAACGGGCTCGTCGTCGCCCTGCAGCCCACGTCGTCCGCGATCGCCGGGCTAGCGCTCGGCGGCATCCCGACCCGCCGGCGGGCCGTACTCGGCAGCGCCCTGGTCCTCGCCGGTGTCGTCGTGGCCGCCATCGGCGCGGTGACCGGAACGCTCGTCGTCTTCGGCCTCGGCGCCGTCATCGGCGGCATCGGGTTCGGCAGCGGGTTCGCCGCCACGCTGCAGATTCTCGGTCCGCTGGCCCGCGAACACGAACGGGGCGGGCTGTTCTCCGCGGTCTACCTGGTGAACTACCTGGCCTACGGCGTGCCCGCACTGATCGCCGGTCTCGTCGTCGACCGGGCCGGCCTGAGCGCCACCGTCGTCGGCTATGCCGCGGTCACCGCCGCACTGGCCACGGTCGCCCTCCTCGTGCAGACGGCCCGCGCGCGGACAGCCTCACCCGCTCCGACCGTCCACGCACCCGACTCGACCCGAGGCGGAGGACGATCCGGTCGCGTTGGTGGAGGAAACACGCCCGCACCGGATACGACCTCGCCCGAGACCACGAGCGAGTGCGCGACGAGGCCCGGCCGGTGAAGGCGCTGTGGTCCACGACGACAAGAGCCGGGTCCGAGCCCGGACCGCGCCCCTGCGGAGCAGACGCGCAGTCAGATGACTCCGAAGCGCATGGCGTGGGCGATTATGTGGGAGCGGTTGCGCAAGGACAAGCGGCGGAGGATGCCGCTGATCACTGCTTTCACCGTTCGTTCGGAGCAGTTCAGGTGGGCGCCGATCTCGGTTGTTTCCCAGCCCTCGGCCATGAGGCGGATCACCTCCACCTCGCGTGGGCGCAAGCCTGAGGCGGCTCTGCCGGACTCGTCGAGGACGTCGCTCTGCAATTGGCGTACGTGGGTCATCAGGTCGCCTGCCAAGCCCGGCGGGAGGACGGCGCCGCCTCCGACCGCGGTGTGGATGCTGCCGGACAGGCGGTCGGTGGTTACGGCGGCTACAGGGAGGACGCTCACCACCCGGCACTCGACGGCGGCGAGCAGCTCTTCGCGGGTGATCTCCTCCACGATCAGGACCACCGGGCGGCGGGTTTCGACCGAGGAGCGGCGCAAGGCGGGGATCACCCGGCCGTCCACCCGGGCGGCGGCGAAGACCAGCACATCGGCCGTGGCGCCGTCGCCGTCGACGATGTGGAGACCGGGGACGAGCCCGAGCAGCCGGGACAGGCCGGCCAGGCTCAGCGGATCGGTGGCACGCAGAGCGACCGTGATCGCTGCCGGGGCAAGGCCGGCAATCGGTGTCGCGGCCAGGGGCGTGATCGTTGTGGGGGCAAGGGCGGTTGTCTCCATGGGCAAAAGCGTGCGCCGGGGACGTGGCGGGACCATGCGTCGTTCGACCGGTCGGCGGTGAGGGCCGGTATTGTCGGGACTGTTGATTGATGAGCTTGGATGGAAGAGGAGAGTTCATGACGTCGCATGTTCGGGTCGATCTCGGCGATCCCGCGTTTCATGCCGATCCCCATCCGTTCTACGCTCGGCTGCGCCGCGAGGATCCGGTGCATTGGGTACGGCTTCCCGATGGAACCGGCGCCTGGCTGGTCACCAGGTATGAGGACGCAAGGCACGCGTTGAGTGATCCGCGCCTGTCCAAGCAGTACCCGGCGGTCGGGCTCCCGGCGGTCAGCCGGCACATGCTCGCCGCGGATCCGCCCGACCACACGCGGCTGCGCCGGCTGGTGTCGGCGGCCTTCACCGCGCGCCGCGTCGAGGCTCTGCGCCCGCGGATCGAGGAGATCACGGCCGGCCTCCTCGACGAGATGAATGGTGGCGGGGAGGTTGATCTGATTGACGCCTTTGCGTTTCCGCTTCCCATTCAGGTGATCTGTGAGCTGCTGGGGGTGCCGGCCGGCGATCGGGACGCCTTCCGGGAGTGGACCACCGCCATCGTCGGCGGGCCGCAGCCTGGGGTCGATCACGCGGGGGCGGTGCTCGCCTTGATCGCCTACATCCAGGATCTGCTCGGTCGGCGGCGCCACCAGGGCGGCGACGACCTCCTCGCGGCGCTTCTCGACGTTCGTGAGGAAGGGGACCGGCTCAGCGAGGACGAACTCACCTCGATGGTGTTCCTGCTGCTCATCGCCGGGCACGAAACCACCGTCAATCTGATCGGCAACGGGGCCTGGCTGCTGCTCAGCGACCGTCAGCGGTGGGAACGGCTGGTCGCCGAGCCCTCGCTGCTGCCGGCGGCGATCGAGGAGATGCTGCGGTTCGAGGCGCCCGTCGAGACCGCCACCTTCCGGATCGCCGTCACCGATCTGACCATCGGCGACCAGCATGTCGCGGCCGGCGATCAGGTCGTGGTCGGGCTGTTGGCGGCCAACCGCGACGAGCGTTTCCCGGCGCCGGACGACATGGTGCTCGATCGGGACAACAACGCGCATCTGGCCTTCGGGCACGGCATCCACTATTGCCTGGGTGCGCCGCTGGCCCGGCTGGAAGGCCAGGTCGCCTTCACCCGGCTGATCGAGCGCTTCCCCGATCTGCGGCTGGCGCCGGAAGCCCGGCCCGACTGGCGGCCGGGGCTGCTTCTGCGCGGGCTGCGGGAATTGCCCGTACGGCTGTCTTGAACCGCGGTTTCACAATCGGGGCATGGGCTGGTGGGGACGGGCGGATTGCCCGGTACGCGAAGTGGAGCGGGACTGGATCGAGACGTCGCTGGACTGGATGATCGGCCAGTTCGGCCGCGAGCGGCTGCTCGGGACGGTGGTGCTGCCCACCGACGAGTTCTTCCCGGGGGTCTACCGGGGAAGCCGGGACGACATCCGGGCGGTGTTCCGCCGGGTCAGCGCGCACATGGGAGTCGACCCGGCGGCCATCGACCTCGAGCATGACGCCGACGAGGAGGACGACGCGCTGGCGGCGTCCGTGCCGCTGAACCGGCAGTGGCAGGTGGCGGCCGGGCATCACCGCGTCCGGGACGGGCGGTCGGTCATCGGCATCCGCGACGACAAGGCGGCCGAGCCGATGGCCCTGGTCGCGACCATCGCGCACGAGCTGGGTCACGCGCTCCTGCTCAACGACGCCGGCACGGTCCGGATCGACCCCGAGCGCGAGGATCACGAGCCGCTGACCGACCTGCTCACGGTCTTCTTCGGGCTGGGCATCTTCACGGCCAACGCCGCCTTCGAGTTCAACCGGCACGAGACCGGCTACCGCACGTCGCGGCTGGGCTATCTGACCGAGCCGATGTACGGGTACGCGCTGGCCCGGTACGCGTGGCTGCGCGGCGAGCCGGATCCGATGTGGGCGCGATGCCTGGACACCAACCCACGGGCGTACCTCAAGCGGGGTCTTCGGTATCTGAGCCGGAACCCGGTGTGACGCCGCGGGCCAGGGCGGCCAGCGTGGCGTGATCGATGCGATGGGTCAGCGCGTCGGCGTGGCGGTGCAGGAGCAGCCATCGGCCCTCGACCCGCCGGAAGGCCAGGGTCACGCGCAGCGACCAGTCCTGGTTCAGGCCGCCGATGCGGCCGTGCTGGTGCTCGATCAGGACCACCACGGCCAGGTCGCCCGAGTGGTGGGCGGCCACGATCTCCGTCTCCACCTCGCCGCCCTGGAACCACTCGGCGATGCCCGCCGCCGCCTCGTCGGTCAGGGTCGCGCCGTGGTCGACCGCACCGCCGTACGGGGACATCAGGGTGTAATCACCAGCGTGCGGAAGCAGGTCGGCATAGCCGCGCGCGTCACCCTGGATCAGGCAGCTGGCCGCCGCGGACACTCGGTCGAGCAGGGGCGCGAGATCGGTCATCGGGCCATGGTGACCGCCGCCGCGCCGAAGCGCCGCCGGGTAGGCGACAACCGGCGGCCGACTACCTGACCAGGGTGGCCAGCAGGCCGAGGTTGAGCAGGATGACCAGGGCGCCGGCCAGCCAGGCGGCGGCCGTCGTGATCCGGCGTCAACCCCGACCCCAGCTCGGGCCGGATCGGTGCAGAGCCTGAGCGCCGGCGAGTTCCCCCTGCTGTCTGCGCGGCGCCGCCCTGATCACGGTCTTCGACAACGGCAGCCAGTACCACCGGTTCACCATCAGCGAGGGGCAGATGTTCTACGTCCCGTCGGGGGCGCTGCACACCGTCGAGGTGATCGGCGACGAGTTCGACGTGGAGGCCATGTCGGCCCCGGTCGCCTCGTCCGAGGGCTGGGCCAAGACCGCCCGCAAGCAGTTCTGGCCGGTGCTGGACAACGTGGCCATGTACTCGCTGAAGATCGCCGACAGCGGGATGCGGGAGCCGCACTGGCACCCGGAGACGGCCGAGATGGGCTACATCGCCCAGGGCACGGGCCGGACGACCAGCCGATGCCCCGCGACATCGGCTACCGCGCGGCCCTGAGCGCCCTACGCCCGGAGACGGTCGCGGCCGCCTTCGAGATCGCGCCCGAGGACGTGCCGGCGCTGCCGTTCACCCCGGCCGACCCGCTGATCGTGGGCCGGGTCAACCAGGTCGACCGGGGATGAACGGTCAGGCGCCCTCGTACGCCCGAATGATCGTCTGATCGATCGAACTGCCGCCGGCGGCGCCGGCGGAACTGCATTTCGATTCAACGGTCCCTTCGGCCCTACTGGAAGGCGGCCGGCCGGACGAGCCTGAAGCCATGACCACACTGTCCGTCTTCGATCTGCTCGCCCTGCACGACTTCGCGGCCGACATGCCGGCGCACTGGATGCACCGGCTGTCGTGGGCGGGCCGTCCGGTCTACCGCGCGTCGGGCCACCGGCTGTGCCGCGAGGACGGCCCGGCCGACCGGTTCTGGCTGATCCACTCGGGCACCGTCGCGATCGACCTGTTCGTGCCCGGCCGCGGCGACGTCACCATCGAACGTCTCGGTCCCGGCTCGGTGGTCGGCTGGTCGTGGCTGCTGCCACCCTGCCGCTGGCGTTTCGGGGCGGTCGTCGCCGAGGACATCCGCGCGGTCGAGCTCGACGCCGTACGCGTCCACAAGCTCATGTCCGAGGACCCGGACCTGGCCCGCGACCTGAGCCGGCGGTTCCTCGCCGTCACCGGCGACCGCCTGGCCGCCGCCCGCCACCGCCTGGTCGAGCTCTACGCGGTAGCCCCGTAACCGCCGTCCGCGTAGGCCCGCGTTACCAGCGGGTCGGGAATGTACGGGGATGCTCGCCGCGGGGTTGGAGGCGGAGCGCACGCGGGCGAGCTCGACGATGACGGGCGTCGACTGGTGGTGCGTAAAGGTCACGCCCGGCCGCGGCAGGTGCTACCAGTGCCGGCGCGGAGGAAGCGATTAGGCCCTCGGATTCTGGACCGCGCTGCCGGCGCCCGACCGACGGCGGGATCCTCCAGAATTGCCTGTCGTTCGGTTCGCCGGGCCGTCAGGAGGCCCGGGTAGGGTCCTAAGCGTGTTCCCACGGCAGGAGCCCACGAGCTCCGCAGCCGCCCCGGGCGTTCTCACGTTGAGAGGTTTCGTCAATGGCATGCCGCATCAGTGAGCTCGTACTCGATTGCCACGACCCCGAGTTGCTGGCGCGGTTCTGGTGCGAGGTCCTGGACTTCGTCGTGCTCGACCGCGAAGAGGACGGCAGTCTCGAGATCGGGCCCCGCGACGGGTTCGGCGGCCCGCAGCCGACGATCATCCTCAGCCGCAGCGACGAGCCGGCGAGGGGAAAGCCCCGGCTGCACATCGACGTCAACGCCACCGACCGCGATCAGGACGCCGAGCTCGAACGCCTCCTGAAGCTCGGAGCGCGCCCGGCCGACATCGGCCAGACCGGCGAGGAGCCATGGCACGTTCTCGCCGACCCCGAAGGCAATGAATTCTGCCTGCTCAAGCCTCGCCTCGATCCGCTCTGACCAACGCTGTTTCGAGAATTGCTCCCGCTCCGCGAGTCAAGGCCGCGAGTCAAGGCCGCGTGTCAGGGCGGGGTTTGCGGGCTCGGTTCGGTGGGCCGGGCTTCGTGGCTGCTTCGCACGAGTGCTGCTCCGGCCACGCTGACCAGGACCAGCGCCAGGATCGGGACGGGGCCCAGCCGCTGGCCCAGGATCAGGCGGCCGGCGAGGGCGGCGGCCGCCGGCTGCAGGCTCATCAGCACTCCGAAGACGCGGGTGGGCAGGTCGCGCAGGGCGATCAGTTCCAGCGCGTACGGGATGACGCCCGCCAGCAACGCCACGATGACCGCGCCGCCGAGCAGCCGGGGCTGGGCGAAGGCCCGTACCGCCCCGGTGAAACCGAACGGCAGCACCAGCAGCGCGGCGACCGCGAACGACACCGCCAGCCCGCCCACTCCGGGCACCGCCGCGCCGAGCCGGGCGCTGAAGACGATGTACCCGGCCCCGCACGCCCCGGCGGCCAAGGCGAGCGCCAGCCCCGCCATCGGCACCTCCGCGCCGGCCCGCAACCCGAGCAACGCGACCCCGGCCCCGGCCGTGAGGGCGCACACCAGGTCGGCCACCCGTCGCGTCTGCGCCAGCGCGAGGATGAGCGGCCCGGCGAACGACGCGGTGACCACGATTCCTTGCGGCGCTGTCCGCAACGCCAGGTAGGACAGCAGAGTCAGCCCGGCCGCGAACACGCCGAGCAGCACCGCGGCCCGCCACGCCGCGCCCGTCCACCGCCACACCCGCGGCCGCACGGCCACGGCCAGGACGAGCGCCGCGAACCCCATCCGCCAGGCCAGGGTCCCGGCCGGGCCCAGCTCGCCGAAGAGCGTGCGGGCGACCGCCGAACCGGACTGGGCCGACGCGACCGACGCCACCACCAGCAGCCCGGGCACCGTCCTCATGGCGCCGACGGTAGGGCGCCACGAGGACGGGGTGGAACGAAGTCGTACCGTCAGGCGACGACGGTCATGTAGGTTGTAGCAACAACTAATTTCGTGGGATGATGTGGTCATGGACACACGATGGCTGACCCCCGACGAGCTGAACGCCTGGGTTCGCCTGGCCGCCGTGCTCGAGCTGCTGCCCGGGGTGCTGGAGAGTCAGCTGCGCCGCGACGCCGACCTCGGGCACTTCGAGTACTACGTGCTCGCCATGCTCTCCGAGGCCGACGAGAAGACACTGCGGATGACGGCGCTGGCCCGGATGACCAACGCCACCCTCCCCCGGCTCTCGCACGTCGTGCAGCGTCTGGAGGCGCGCGGCTTCGTCGAGCGTTTCCCCTGCCCGGAAGACCGGCGCGCCACCAACGCCCGGCTCACCGGCGCCGGCTGGGAGAAGGTCGAGGCGAGCGCGCCGGGCCACGTCGCCACCGCCCGGGAGTACGTCGTCGACGCCCTCACCCCGGAGCAGATCACGCAGCTCAGTGAGATCACCGGCGCGATACTCACCCGCCTCGACCCGGGCGGCCACTTCGCCGCCCGCCGTACCTAGACAAGGGCCTGGAACTCGTCGTCGGTCAGCTGAATGTCGGCCGCCGCGCAGTTCTCCTCGAGATGCGCCACCGACGAGGTGCCCGGGATCGGCACCATCACCGGCGAGCGGCGCAGCAGCCAGGCCAGCGCCAGCTGGCCGGTCGTCGTGCCCGGGTGGGCCGCCGCGACCTCGTCCAGCGGGCCGCCCGGACGGGCCAGCGCGCCCGCGTCGACCGGCGCCCACGGAATGAAGGCGATGCCCTGCTCGGTGCAGTAGTCGAGCAGTTCCTCGGCCCGGCGGTCGCCCAGGTTGTAGCGGTTCTGCACCGAGGCGACCGGCACCCCGAACTCCTGCGCCTGCTTGACGTCCTCGACCGTCACCTCGGACAGGCCGACCTGCTTGGCCAGGCCCTCGTCGAGGAACCAGCGAAGCACCTCGAACTGCTCCTCGCGCGGCGTGTTCGGGTCGATGCGGTGCAGCTGCCACAGGTCGATCTGCTCCACGCCCAGGCGCCGCAGCGACAGCTGCATGCACTGTCGCAGGTACTCGGCGCGGCCCAGGGCGACCCACACGCCCGGCCCGGTCCGCGCGAAGCCGCCCTTCGTCGCGATGGCCACGTCGCCGTAGCCCTTGCCGTCGTGCAGAGCCTCCCGGATCAGATTTTCCGAGACCTCCGGGCCGTACGAGTCGGCGGTGTCGATGAAGGTGACGCCGAGCTCCACCGAGCGGCGCAACACCCGTACCGCCTCGCCGGGGTCGGCCGGCGGGCCCCAGATGCCCGGCCCGGTGATCCGCATGGCCCCGTACCCGAGCCGGTGGACCGTTTTGCCGCCCAGCTCGATAGTGCCGCTTCCGGCGACGCTCATCATGTGCTCCTCGAAGTCTGCTGAGATCCCCAACCTATGCCGGCGCAAACACCAGCCGCGAATGCGCCGATTCCGCGTACGCGGGCCGTTGCCCCGACCTACGTTGAGCCCGTCAACACCGCTCTTATGGAGGACGGAACAATGTCCCAGCCTGTCTATCGCAAGCGGCTGACGGGCGGTCTGCTGGCCGTCGCGGCGTCCCTGGCCACCGTCGCCGTGGCCGCGCCCGCCCAGGCCGCCGCGGGTGACTTCCCGTTCAGCGACTTCAGCCTCAACGGGTCGGCCAGCTTCGTGTCGGCCAGCGACTCGCCCAGCTCCGTGCTGCGCCTGACCGGCGGCGGCTACCGGCAGGCCGGTTCCGCCTGGGGTGGCGAGCAGATCGATCTGACCCGCTCCTTCGAGACCAGTTTCCGCGTGCACCTGCGCGGCAACGCCCCGGGCGCCGACGGCGTCGCCTTCCTCGTGCAGGGGGTCGGCCCGCGCGCCCTCGGCGGCTGGGGCGGCGGCCTCGGCTACCGCGGCATCCGCCCGAGCGTGGCGGTCGAGCTCGACGACTTCCGCAACGCGGGCGACGCCGACGCCAACCACGCCGGGGTCGTGCTGCGCGGCAACCCGGACTACCACCTGTCCGCCGCCCCGGTCGCCCCGCCGTTGTTCGGCTCGCCGGTCGACGTCCGGGTCGGCTACGACGCCGGAGCCCACAACCTGACCGTCGACGTCGGCGGCCGCCGGCTGATCAGCACCGGCGTGGACCTCGCGGCCGAGGTCGGCGCCGGCCGGGCGTGGGTGGGTTTCACCGGCGCGACCGGCAGCACGTCGTCGACCCAGGAGATCCTCGACTGGAATCTCTCAGTCGGCTGACTCATGGCGGGCCCGGCCCCCGCTCCTAGCGTCGACGCCATGACGTGGAACGCTTCCGAGCGAGGGCCGGTCGCCCTGCTCACCTTCGACAACCCGCCGGACGGCCTGATGAGCTTCGCCGGCCTCCTCGAGCTGGGCGATCTGCTCGAGACGTACGCCGAGAAGCCCGCCGACATCAAGCTGATCGTTCTCACCGGCGGCGCTCCGGGCCTGTTCATCAACCACGCCGACCTGGCCGAACTCGCCAAGCTGGGCGCGGGCACCGCCACCGAGCGGGAGCGCGGGGCCTGGAGCCGCGCGCTGCGCCTGCTGGAGGAGATCCCGCAGCCGGCCATCGCGGCCATCGACGGCCTGGCCTCCGGCGGCGGCCACGAACTGGCCCTGGCCTGCACCCTGCGGGTGGGCTCGCCCGACGCCCGGCTCCAGCAGCCCGAGGTGCCGGCCGGTTTCATCCCGGGTGGCGGCGGAAGCGTACGGCTCCCCCGCCTCATCGGTCCCGGCCTGGCCGCCGACGTCATCCTGACCGGTCGCGAGGTCGGCGCCTCGGAGGCGCTGCGGGTGGGCTGGCTGAGCCGTGTCTTCTCCGGCTCCGACTTCCTGACCGAGGTTCTGGCCTGGGCGGACTCCATCGCCGCGGCCCCGGCGCCGGCCCTGGCCGCCGCCAAGAAGTCGATAGTTCAGGGCAGCCGCCTGCCGTTCGGCGCGGCCCAGGCCCAGGAACGGGAGCTGTTCAGCGGCGTTCTGGCTCGTTAGCCAGCAGCGCGAGGGCGTCGGCGGCCGGGCTGCCCGGCTCGGCGTGGTACATCACCAGTTGAAGGCCGTCGCTGCCGATGACCGCCAGCTTCTCCCGGCGCAGACGCATCTCGCCGACGCGCGGGTGGTGGATGACGCCGGTGTCGCTGCCGCCGCGGTGGATGTCGTGCCGGGCCCACAGCTTGCGGAACTGCTCGCTCTTGAGCGACAGCTCGCCGATCAGCGACTGCAGGCGCGGGTCGTCGGTGTCGGTGCCCATCTCGGCCCGCAGCTGCGCCACCACGTTCCCGATGTTCTCGTCGAGGTCGGGGTGGGCCAGCCGGGCCGACGGGTCGGTGAAGAGCACGATGAGGCGGTTGGTGCCGGGCCGCATCAGCGGCGACAGCTCGGCCGCCAGCGGATTGGCGGCCAGCACGTCCCGGTAGCGGTTGACCACGAACGCGGGCACGTTCAGCGTGCCCAGCAGCATCGCGATCCCGTCCGGCACGCGGTCGGCGGCCTTCGCGGCCCGGCGCCGGCTCTTAGGCCGGGCCAGGTCGAGGAGGTACGCGGCTCCCTCGGCGTCGAGTTGCAGGACGCGGGCCAGCGCCTCGACGACCTGGGCCGACGGCGTACGGTCGCGGCCCTGTTCCAAGCGCAGGTAATACTCCGCGCTGATCCCGGCCAGCATCGCCACCTCCTCGCGGCGCAGCCCCGGCACCCGCCGCAGCCCGCCGCCGGGCAGGCCCACCTCGCGCGGCGTCACCAGTTCCCGGCGTGCCCTCAGAAAGTCACCCAGCGCGTTGTCCGTAGCCATGATCCCCACGATACGAAGCACCGGGGCCGGGTGCCTGTCCCCGCCACTACCAGGAACAACTCTGTCTGCCACCGCACCGCCGAACACCGGACAGTGGTGTTCAGGCAACAACGACTGAAGGAGAACGACGTGAAGACCTGGTTCATCACCGGCGTCAACAGCGGCTTCGGCCGCCAGATGACCGAGCAGCTGCTCGCCCGCGGCGAGCGCGTCGCCGGCACCATCCGCAAAGCCGGCTCGGTCGACGACCTCAAGGACAAGTACGGCGAGCAGTTCTGGGTCGCCAACCTCGACGTCACCGACCTGCCCGGGGTCCGTGCGACCGTCGACCGCGCCTTCGCCGAGCTCGGCCGCATCGACGTCATCGTCAACAACGCCGGCTACGGCCTGTTCGGCGCCGCCGAGGAACTGACCGACGAGCAGGTCATCGGCCAGATCAACACCAACCTGCTCGGCTCCATCGCCGTGGTCCGGGCGGCCCTGCCGCACCTGCGGGCCCAGGGCGGCGGCCGGGTCATCCAGATCTCCACGTACGGCGGTCAGGCCACCAACCCGGGCGCGTCGCTCTACCACGCCGGCAAGTGGGGCATCGAGGGCTTCATCGAGGGCACGGCTCGTGACGTGGCCCCGTTCGGGATCGAGATGACCATCGTCGAGCCCGGTGGCGCCCGCACCGAGTTCCGGTTCGACAGCCTGCAACTGGCCACCCCGCTCGAGGCGTACGACAACACGCCCGCCGCGATGGTCCGCGGGGCCAAGGACCGCAGCCGTCCCCCGCTGGGCGACCCGGCGAAGATGGCCGCCCGCATCATCGAGAGCGCCGGCCAGTCCCCGGCCCCGCTGCGCCTCGTGCTCGGCTCGGACGCGTACAAGTTCGTGACCAGCGCCCTGCGCGAGCGCCTGGCCCAGATCGAGCCGCAGGAGGCGCTGGCCGCCTCCACCGACTGGACCGACGAGCAGTGACCGACCTGTCGGGAAAGGTGGCCCTGGTCACCGGCTCGGCGCGGGGTATCGGACGGGCCGTCGCCCTCCGGTACGCCGCGCTCGGGGCCGACGTCGTGATCAACTACGCGCACGGGGCCGAGGCCGCCGAAGAGACCCGCGCCGCCGCCACGGCGCTGGGAGTCCGTGCCGAGGCGGTGCGGGCCGACGTGTCAGTGGTCGACGACGTACGGCGGCTCTTCGCCGGCCGGCGCCCCGACATCGTGGTGGTGAACGCCGGCCTGGAGCACACCGGGCTGCCGGTCGCCGACTTCACCGAGGAACAGTTCGATCGCATGTTCGCGGTCAACACCAAGGGTGCCTTCTTCACCATGCAGGAAGCGGCCCGGCACGTCGCCGACTCCGGCCGCATCATCTACGTCAGCTCCAGCACGACCGGCTACCCCATGCCCGGCTACGCCCTGCACGGCGGCAGCAAGGTGGCGCCCGAATATCTGGTCCGGGTGCTGGCGCACGAGATCGGCCACCGCGGCGTCACGGTGAACGGCATCCTGCCCACCGCCACCGAGGGCGCCGGCCTGCACACGAGCGCCGGGCCGGACGCGCCGATCCGCGCGTTCCTGCGCGACTTCAACCCGACGGGCCGGATGGGCACGGCCGACGACGTGGCCGACGTGGCCGAGTTCTTCGCCGGCCCGCTCTCGTCCTTCGTCAGCGGCCAGCTGCTCACGGTCTCGGGCGGGGCGATCGCTTAAGCGAGGGCCGCCTGAAGTTGCGTACGGCTCGTGACGCCCAGCTTCGGGAACGCCTTGTAAAGGTGTACGCCGACCGTGCGCGGCGACAGGTACATCTGGTCGGCGATCTCCCGGTTGGTGAGGCCGGCCGCGGCGAGACGAGCGACCTGGCTCTCCTGCGGGGTCAGCTGAGCCGTCCGTACGGACGGGGTCCGCTCCGCCTCGTCGGCGGCGCCGGCCGCGCGCAGCTCCAGGGAGGCGCGCTCGGCCGGCCAGGCCGCGCCGGCGCGGGCGAACTCGCGCAGCGCCGCCGCGAGCAGGTCCCGGGCCGGGGCGATGCGCCGGCGGCGGCGCAGCCATTCCCCGTACGCGAGCCGGCTGCGGGCCAGCTCGAACGTGTTTCCCGACGCCTCGGCGCGGGCGATCGACAGGGTGTGGTCCTCCTCGGCGCCGTCGCCGTCGGTCACCAGCGCCCGGGCCCGGTGCACGATGGCCCACAGGTGGTCGGAGCCGAGGGCGGCGGCCTGCTCGGCCGCCTCGGCGCACAGCCGGCGGGCCTGCTCGGCGTGGCCGCCGCGTACCCCGGCCTCGGCCACGTCGGACAGCGCCCACAGGCCGGTCGACGGGTGCGCGGCCACGCCGGCCAGCTCGAGCCAGGCGTCACCGGGCCGCCCGGCCCGCAGCGCCAGCAGGCCGGCCGCCCACGACTCGCGGGCGGTGATCAGGGCGTACGGCTCATGCCGGCGGTAGCGCACGCTGTCGGCCAGGCGCTGCTCGGCGGCCTCCCGGTCGTCGCGCCAGGCGTGGGCGAGCGCGGAGACCGCCGCCGCCACTCCGGCCACGCGAGTCAGGCCGCTGCCCTCGGCGAGCCGCAAAGCCTGCTCCGTGTCGGCCAGCCCGGCGTCCAGGTCGCCCCGCAGCACGTGGATCATCCCGCGGCCGTTGAGGGCGTACGCCTCGTCGCCCAGCGAGCTGGCCGCGCTGTGGTACTCCCGGTAGATCTCCCAGCAGGACCAGGCCAGATCCAGGTCCTGCAGCGACTCGGAGCAGCGGGCGAAGATCGGCAGGAGGCGGCTGGTGCCGACCGCCCGCTCGGTGTCCTTGGCGAACGCCGCTTCCCGGGCCGAGCTCAGCATCGCCGTCAGCCGCGGGCGCACGGCCGGCCCGTACGCGGCCGGGTCGACCATGGCGAGCATCATGTCGCGCTGCCACAGACCCTCGGCGACCAGATCGAGCACGGCCGCCCGCAGCCGGCCGGCGGTCTCCGCCGAGCCGTCCATGTTCCACCACTGCCCGACGGCCGCGGTGAGGAACCGGATCCGGGCCACGGTGTCCTCCGGGCCGTCGCCGAGGGAGGCGGCGAGACGGATGGAGGCCTCGACATTGCGTACGGGCGTGCCGAACGTCATGGCCAGCAACCGTTCGACAGTGGCCAGCCCGGCCACGTCGTGCGGCGTCGCGGCGATCGGCAGAGCCTCGGTCAGCAGCGCGTACGACTGCTCGGGCAGACCGGCCTGCCGGGCCACCTCGGCGCCGGTGGTGAGCCGGCGGGCCCGGTCCTCGAGCGTCGGCGACAGTACGGCGGCCCGGCGCAGGGCGGCGACGGCCTCGGGCAGGGTGCCGCGTTTCTGCGACAGCGCGGAGGCGGTCTCCAACTCGCGCGCCACGGTCTCGTCCGGCTGCAAGGTGGCGGCGGCCCGGTGCCAGGCGGCACGGACGGGGTCGGCCACCACCTCGGCCAGATGGTTGTGCGCGGCGGCCCGCTCGGTCGTGGTGGCGGCGCCGTAGACGGCGGAGCGGACCAGCGGATGGTCGAAGGCCAGGCGGTCGCCGCTGAGCCGGACCAGCCGGTTGCGCTCCAGCGGCTGCAGGTCGCCGGGCCCGGCCCCGGCCCGCCGGCCCGCCTCCACGATCTCGGGCACGGTGCCGCGCTCGTCGTTCGCGGCGGCGATCAGCAGCAGGGCACGGCTCGCGGCCGGCAGCGCGGCCAGATCACCGAGCAGGGCCCGTTCGAGCCGGCGGCTCACCGGCAGGCGCTCGGCGTCCTCGGCCCACGGCAGCCGGTCCGCCTCGGCGGCGAACTCCCGCAGGGCCAGCGGGTTGCCGCCCGCCTCGGCCAGCACCCGCTCGCGCAGCGCGTCGCCCAGCTCGGGCGCGGTCGCGGTCAGCAGCCGTACGGCCGCGTCGGCGCCGAGCGGTGCCAGCGTCATCGTGGTCGCGCCCGGCAGCCCGGCCGGCAGCAGCCCGGTCCGGGCCGTGGCCAGCATCATGATCGGAGCGTCGCCCCGATGCCCGGCCACGAAGGTGACGGCGGCCCGGCTGGACGGGTCGAGCCACGGCAGATCCTCGACGACCAGCAGCAGACCCCGGTCCCCGGCCGCCGCCTCGAGCAGGCCGAGCGTGGCCAGCCCGACCAGCAGCGGATCGGGCCGCGGTCCCTCCGACACGCCGAGCGCGCTCAGCAGCGCCGCCCGCTGACGCTCCGGCAGGTCACCGGCCGTACCCAGAATCGGGTCGAGCAGTTCGAACAGCCCGGTGTAGCCGACCGGCGCCGGCCCCTCGACCCCGACACCCAGCAGCACCGGCAGGCCACGCCGCTCGGCCTCGTCCATGACGGCGTCGACCACCGTCGTCTTGCCCACACCGGCGTCGCCCTCGAGCACGACTACCCGCCCACCCGAGCGCGCGTCATCCAGGACACCGGCGAGAAACGCCAGCTCAGTCTCGCGTCCGATCATCGCGGGAGAGTCTATTCCGGTACGCGGACCGGTCGGATGACGTATGCCGGTGACCGGCGGCGCAGGCACCATGGAACGGTGTTAGTGGGCCGGGAGCGAGAGTCGGGCCAGCTGGCCGCCCTCGTGACGGGCCTGACTCGCCGCGGCGGCGCGGTAGCGATCACCGGCGACCCCGGCTCGGGCCGCACCACCATGCTCAACCATGTGGCCCACCTGGCCGAGGAGGCCGGCCACACGGTCGTCCGCTTCCCCGACCGGCCCGCCATCGACCGCCGCCACCCGACGGTGGTGCTGGCCGACAACCCGGGCCGCCTGGCGGAGCCGGACCGGGAGGCGCTGGCCGGCCTGGCCCGCCGAGCCCGCACCGCTCCCCTGCTCGTGGTGACCGCCGGCTCCCCGGCGGACGAGACCGTGACGTGGGCGGCCACTTCGGTACCGCTCGGCCCGTTACCACCGGAAGCGGCCGACGCGCTGCTGGCCGCCCTCCCCCGGGAAACGGCCCGCCGAATAGCGGAGAAGGCGCGGGGCAACCCGCTGGCGCTGACCGAACTGGCCTTGACCGAACTGGCCCTGACCGGCGAGCCGCTGGCCCTGACCGACCGGCTGCGGGCCAGCCTGCTCGCCGAGGTGCCGGAGGACGCGCGTCCCCTGCTGGCCCTGCTCGCCTGCGGGGAACATCACGAACTGCCCGAGCTGGCGGCGGCCGCGCTCCGCCTCGGCCTGGACCTCGGCGGTCTCGGCCCGGCCGAACGCGCCGGCGTGGTCACGGTCATCGGCGACACCGTCCGGGTGCGGCTGCCGCTGGTCCGGGAGGCGCTCTACGAGGCGGCAGCCCCAGCGGAGCGGCGGGCCGCCCACGAGGCACTGGCCGCCACCACGCTCGACGACGCCGCCGCGGCGTGGCATCGCTCGGTAGCCGCCCATGACACCGGAGCCGACGACGGCGACCTCGAGGTTGCCGCGGGGCGGGCGGCGGCCCGGGGCTCACTGGCGAGTGCGGTACGGCTGTTGCGCCGCGCGGCCGCGCTCGCCGCCGGCTCTCGGGCCCGGGGCCGCTGCCTCGCCCAGGCGGCGGAGCTGGCCCGGCAGGCGGGCGAGACGTCTCAGGCCCGGGCGCTGGCCGAGCAGGCCGTCGCGGCCTCGCCGCCGGCCGCCGTACGGGAACGGATTGAACTGACGCTGGCGGAGCTCCGGCTCGGCGCAGGTGTGAGCGAGGCCGTCCTGGGCGAATTGCTCAGCGATCCGAGCCCCACGGCCGCCGCGCTGGCTCACGACCATGAGCTGCCGCCCGCGGAACGGGCGGCCCTGCTCCGGGCGCTACCCGCCGACGCGATGAGCCGGGCCTGGATCGATCCGCTCGCCGTCCCCGAGCCCGTGCGCCGGCGTCCGGCCCGCACGGTCGCCGAGTTCCGGGACCGCACCTCCAACGGCCGAACCGGCGACGGCCGCGCGGTTCACGAGCTGACCGCGGCCGCGCGCGCCGCCGGGGCACTGCACGACGTCCGGACGGCCGCGCAGTGCTGGGACCTGCTCGCCGATCCCTCTCTCGCGGCTCCGGGAGCCACCGCCGACGAGGCCGCTCGGCTGGCCGGCGGGGGCGTGACCAGAGTTCTGACCGGCCGCCTGCACGACGCGGTGCCCCGCTCGGGCCGGGCCGCCCGGCTCGCCGCCCGGGCCGGGCTGCCGGCCCTGGGCGACCTCGCCACCGCCGGCCGGGCGCTGGCCGAGGCCTGGACCTCGACCGCCCGTACGCCGGCGCTCCTGGTGAACCAAGCGCCCACCGCGGCGGCGCGGGCGATCCAGCGGTGGGCTCTCGGGCTGGTGGCACTTCGGGAGCGGCGGTACGACCAGGCGTGGGAGGCGCTGCACGCGGTGGGCGTTCACCGGGACACCGCCTGGAACGCGGTCGCCGATCTGGCCGAGGCGGCCGTGGGGAGCGGTCGTCCGGGGGCGGTGGCCCTCGCCGATCAGCGGGTGGCCGAGGTGGCTCACGCCGCTCGGGTCCTTGATTCCGACCACCTCCGGGCGGTGGCCTCGCGGGGCCGGGCTCTGCTGGACGAGCGCGGCGCCGAACCGCACTACCGTGACTCTCTCGCGGCCGGGCGCCGGGCCGGCACTCCGCTTGAGCTTGCCCGGACCCTGCTGGCGTACGGCCACTGGTTGCGCCGTCGAGGCCGTGTCGTGGCCGCCCGGGAGCACCTCGGCGAGGCCCGGTTCGTGTTCCAGCGGGCCGGCGCCCGGCCCTGGGCCGAGCTGGCCGCGGCCGAGCTGCGCGCGGCCGGTGTGGCTTCCGGTGCCCGCGAGGATGTCGTGGCCGGCGACGGCGTGCTCAGCCCGCAGGAGCTGCGGATCGCGCGGCTCGCCGCGGAGGGCATGACGAACAAGGAGATCGCGGCGCGTCTTCAGTGTGCGCCGCGCACCGTGGCCGCGTACCTCCGTGCCGTCTTCCCCAAGCTCTCCGTCACCCGCCGGTCGCTGCTGCGGGAGCGGCTAGGTGAAGTTCCGCCGTACGTCCATTCGACTTATGACGACGGTCCGCTTCCCTCCGAGGCTCGTCCTCGTGGCTCGTTCGAGCCGCGACGACCAGCACGCAGGGGGCGAACAATGCGCGACACCGGATCGTGGCCGGACTCGGGACTTCTGGGCCGGGACGGCGCCTGGGAGCCCGTCACCCGCGTCCTCGCGGCCGGCCGTGGGGCCACTGTCGCCGTGGTCGCCGACTCCGGGCTCGGCACGTCGGCTTTCCTCACCGCGGTGGCGAGAGCCGCCGTGGCCAAGGGTTTCCGCGTGCTGCGCACGGCCGGGCACCGCGACGAGAAGGACTACGAGGGCGCGGCCCTGCAGGCGCTTCTCTGCCCCCGGCGCGGCCTGCCCGGGCCCGACCCGCTGGCCGGCGCGGAAAGTCTGCTGTCGGCCGGCGCCGGGCCGCTGCTCGTGGTCGTCGACGACCTGCACGAGTGCGACGAGCTGTCGAGCCGGGTGCTGCGCGAGCTGACCCGCCGGCGGTTCGACCGGCCCGTCGTGTTCCTGTTCGGGGTGCGCCGCCGGCACGCCCCGCGTCTCGTGCCCGCCGGGGCCCACGTCGTCGACCTGGAGCCGCTGTCGAAGGCCGACGCCGCCCGGCTGCTGGCGCCCCAGCCGGACGCCGGCGGGAGCCTGAGCCGGCTGGCGCTGCTGAGCCGGGCCCAGGGCAAGCCCCGGGCCGTCGTCGAGCTGGCCGCCGCCTTCGCCGGCGCGTCCGCCACGGAGGTTCTCCGGCCGCCGGTGGCCCTGATCGAGCCGCTTCGGCAGCGGTTCGCGGCGCGGTTCGCGGCGCTGAAGCCGGAGACGCTGCTGCTGGCCCGTCATGTCAGCGCGCGGCTCGCCGACGAGGACGTGCCCGTGGTGCTGGCCGCCGCGGGCACGTCACGCGCCGCGCTGGACGACGCCGTCGAGGCCGAAATCCTCGAGACGGACGGCGCCCAGGTACGTTTCGCCGACCCGCTCGCCCAGGTGGCGGTCTACTTCTCGTGCCCGGCCGGCGAACGGGCCGAGCTGCACCGCCGTCTCGCCGGCGCGCTGCCACCCCACGCCCGCGCCCCGCACCTGGCCGCCGCCGCGACCGGGCCGGACGAGCAGATCGCGGCCGGGCTGGAGCGGGCCGGCGCCGAGGCCCTGCGGAGCGGGCGCCGCACCGAGCACGCCCTCGCGCTCGCCTGGGCCGCCGACCTGTCCCCGGCCGGGCACGACGCGGCCCGCCGCTACGCCGACGCGGCCGTCGGGGCCAGCTGGCTCGGCCAGACCCGCTGGGCGCTCGATCTGCACGCCGCGGCGGCGGCACAGGGACATCCGGAGGCCGTCTCCGAGGAGGCCGCCGTCGAGACCGTACTCGCGCTGTGCCGGGGCGGGCACCAGCGGGAGGCGATGGACCAGCTCCTGCTCAACGCCCGCAAGCATCCGGCCCGGCCCGAGGCGCTGGTCACCGCCGCCGCCTTCATCGCCCAACTGTCCGGTCTGGAGCAACACCGGGCACTCGTACGGGACCTCGGCCCGGTGCCGGCCCCGTCCGACGCCGAGCCGGTGGTGGACCGGCGGTCGGCGCTGCGGGCCCTGCGGCGTGCCGAGACGGCCGAACTCGCCGACGACACGGCGACCGCCATCGCCCTCCGGCAGGGGCTGCTCGACTGGCTGCGCGGCTTCGAGGGCGCGGCCGGCCTGGCCGAGCTGTGCCTGCCGCTGACCGGGGCCCTGATCGACGCCGGCCGCTGGGCCGAGGCCGACGCCGTGCTCGACGAGGCGCGGGAACTGTGCGACGGCGCCGACCTGCCGCTGCTGGAGGCCGAGGTGATCGCGCTGCGGGCCGTGCTGGCCGGCCGCCGCGGCGACGCCGGGGCGGCCCGGGAGCTGCTGCGCACGCTGCCGCACCGCATCGACCTGCGCGAGAACGGCCGGCTGGCCAAGTGGGTGCAGCAGGCGCTCGGCGTCGCCGCCTTCGCCGACGGGGACCACGAGCAGGCGTACTGGCACCTGCGGACGCTGTTCCAGGCCGACGGCCGTCCCCGCTATCCCGACCCGTCCGGCTCGGCCCTGCTCAGCTACGCCATGGCCGCGGTCTGGACGGGACGGACGGCGGAGGCGGCCCGGGCGCTCGAGGCGTGCGAGGGGCCGGACGGCCCGCGCCGGACGCTGGTCCGGGCGCACGTGCGGGCCCTGGTCGGCACCGACGGCGACAGCTTCCACGCCGCCGTCGAGGACCCGGCGGGCGAGGCCTGGCCGTACGAGCGGGCTCTGGCCAATGTGCAGTACGGCACGTGGCTGCGCCGCGAGCGGCGGGTGCGCGAGGCCCGCCGGCACCTCACCGCCGCCCTGACCGCCCTGGAGGAGATGGGCGCGGCCGGGATGGCCGAGGTGGCCCGCACGGAGCTGCGCGCGGCCGGCGGCGCCGTGGCCGAGCCGGAGCTGCCGGAGCCGGCGGCCGCGAAGCTGAGCACGCTCAGCCCGCAGCAGCGGCACGTCGTCCTGCTGGCCGCCCGCGGCATGCCCAACCGTGAGATCGCGACCCGCCTGCGCCTGTCGCCGCGCACGGTCGGCACCCACCTCTACAACGCCTACCCGAAACTGGGCGTCGGCGGCCGCCGCGAGCTGGGCGGGGTCCTCGCCGCGGGTCATCAGTAGCGGAAGCCGTTGACGATCGAGGTCATGTCGCCGGCCAGGCGGCTCAGATCGGCCGCCGCGCGCTGCGTCGCCGCCGCCCCGTCGGCGGTCGAGGAGGCCACCCGGGACACCTGCGAGACCGTGGCGGCCACATCGCCGCTCGCCCCGGCCGCACCGGCGACCGTACGGCTCATCTCCCCGGTCGTCGCCGTCTGCTCCTCGACCGCCGAGGCGATGGTCGTGGTGTAGTCGCCGATCCGCTGGATCACGTCGGTGATCTCGCCGATGGCCCGGGCCGCCGAGTCGCTCGAGCCCTGGATCGCCCCGATCCGGCTGGTGATCTCCTCGGTCGCCTTGGCGGTCTGCTGGGCCAGGTCCTTGACCTCCCCGGCCACCACGGCGAAGCCCTTGCCCAGCTCACCGGCGCGGGCGGCCTCGATGGTGGCGTTGAGCGCCAGCAGGTTGGTCTGCTCGGCGATGCTGGTGATCAGCCGGACCACGTCGCCGACCTCGGTGCTGGCCGCACCCAGCTCGGCGACCTGCCGGGTGGTGTTCTCGGCGACCGCCATTCCCTGCTGGGCGATCTCAGCGGCCTGGGCGGCGTTGCTGGCGATCTCGCCGATCGACGCGCTCATCTGCTCAGCCCCGGCCGCGATGGACTGCACGCCCGTGCTGACCTCCTCGCTGGCCGAGGTGGCGCTGGTGGCCTGCTGGGCGACGTCGGCCGCGCCGGCCTCGAGCCGCGCGCTGATCGACGAGAGCTCGCGGGCCGAGCCACTGAGTGTGCCCGCCGCCTCCTTCATCCGGCCGCCGATGGTCTCCCGCAACCGGGCGCCGGCCGCGTTCAGCGAGGTCGCCATCACGGCCAGCTCGTCGGTGGTGCGGATCGGGACGGAGACCGTGAGGTCGCCGTCCTCCAGACCCCGCAACGCTGTCGTGACCTCGTGCACGGGCCGGGCGATGCGCCGCGACAGCACAGTGCCGGCCACACCCATCAGCACCAGCAGAGCGCCGGTGCCGAACAGGATGACCGACCGGACCATTCCGGCCGAGGACGAGGCGGACGACGTACGCTGCGCGAGCAGCGTCCGTTCCGCGTTGTCCATGGCGCTGAGCACGGTCCGGATGTCGTCCATGACCGCCTTGCCCTTGTCGGTCAGCACCACCTGGAGCGCCGCCCGGAAGCCGCCGGCACCGGCCCGCAGGTCGATGGTCTCCTTCAGTTCGTCGAGCTTGGACTGCACGAGAGGGGCCAGCGCGTCCAGGCGTTGCTGCTGGGCCGGGTTGTCCGCGGTCATCGTCCGCAAGGTCTGCTGTTCGGTGGCCAGGTCGCCTCGTGCCGCCTCGTAGGGGGCCAGATAGTCCCGCTTGCCCGTGATGAGGAAGCCCCGCTGCCCGGTCTCGGCGTCCTTGAGGCTGGAGGAGATCGCCTCGATCCGGGCCAGGACCTGATAGGTGTGGTCGACCATCTCGCTGGTGGTGCGCAGCGACCCTACCGACCGGAACGACACGGCCGAGATGACCAGCAGGCAGAGCCCCACGCCGATCAACAGGGCGGAGATCTTCCGGGACAGGGTCCATCGCAGCCGGGGCGACGTCGTCGTCGTTTCCATGCCAAGCGCTTTCCACGACATTGGGCCGGTGGCCGGGCAGGCGCGCCCGCCCTCCGCACGGGTGACCCCGCCGTCGCCCGCACATGACCGTTCGGCACGAATCCCGGTCGGCTGAGGGCCGGAAATGATCGCTATCGTGGTGCGAATGACGGAGCCCCGCCGGATCGGCCGCCATGAGATCCGGTCACGGACCGGGTCGACCCGGCCGAGCGGCCCACCGCCCACGAACTGCTCGACCTGCTGCTGAAGGGCACCACCGCGGACGTACGGCCGGACCTGCGCAGCGCCGCCGAAGCCGCCCGCCGAACCGCTCCCCCTCGCCGCCGTCGTCGCCTGCCCCGGCTCGCCGCCTCGCTGGCCGCGGTGACCGCCCTGGCCGCTGGAACGGGCCTGGTCCTGGCCGCGAAGGCCGGCTTCGAAGACTACTGCCTCGGCCCGACCGAGATCTTCACCGGCGACCAGTCCATCGCCGTGGACGTCAGCCGGGGCGACGCCACCTCGTGCGCGGCGATCTGGCGCCGCGCGGTCAACCGCAACGGATACCGGGTGACGCTCTGCCCCGGCCGCGCCACCCTCGGCGTCGACTTCGACGGCACGGTCACCCCGGTCGCCGCCTCGGCCTTCGAAACCTGGGCCAAGCGCCGCACCCCGGCCGTCCTCCACGTTCGCATCCGCGACGGCGTGGTGATCCGCGTGGTAGGGATGGACCTGTGACCATCCTGCTGACCGGCGCGTCCGGAGCCATCGGCACCATGCTCCGCGAGCGCCTGCCCGCCCTGCGCGCCACCGACGTACGCCCGGCCGACGGCGTCGCGGAACTGGACGTGACCGACGCCGAAGCGGTCCGCGAGGCGTGCCGCGGCATCGACGCGGTGGTCCACCTGGGCGGCATCGCCGATGAGGGCCCGTTCGAGGACGTGCTGGCCGTCAACGTCCGCGGCACCGAGCGCGTCCTGCAGGCCGCCCGCGAGACGGGCGTCCCCCGCGTGGTGCTGGCGTCGAGCAACCACGCGGTGGGCCTTCATCCGTACACCGAGGACCTTCCGGACGACGCGCAGCCGCGCCCCGACTCCTACTACGGCTGGAGCAAGGCCGCGATGGAGTCGCTGGGACGGCTCTACCACGACCGGTACGGGCTGCATGTGGTCTGCCTGCGCATCGGCTCCTGCAAACCCCGGCCCGAGCACCCGCGCGACCTCGCGTCGTGGCTCTCCCCCGACGACATGGCGCGGCTCGTCCGGGCATCGCTGACCGCGACCGGGTTCCACATCGTCTGGGGCGTCTCGGCCAACACCCGCCGATGGTGGTCCCGCGCCGGCGGCGACGCCATCGGCTACGAACCGCGCGACGACGCCGAGAGGTGGGCGGGCGAGCTGGGCGAGCCGGATCCCACCGACGATCTCGTCGGCGGCCCGATGACCAGGCGGCCGCTCGGCGGTTGACGTCACAAGTTTTAAGGCCCCGTTATGGAAGCGGCGGTTACGGTCCAGCTCGTCAGTTCCCGACGAGCCCCCATCGAGGTACGCATGTCGCCGCTCTCCCCGCTGGTAGGACAGCACCTGGAATACGTCCGCCTGGGCGACGCCCTGGTCCTCAGCTTCTCCCGCGGCAGCCAGATCCTCATCGAGACGGCCGCCCACCTCACCACCCCGGAGACCCACACCCGGCTGCTTCCCGGCGACGACAGCTCCGACGCCCTGGCCTCCCTGCTGGGCGACGTGGTCAGCACCGCACAGACAGCCGACAACGGCGAACTGTCACTCACCTTCGGCGCCGGCTACGAACTCTGCGTCCACCCCGACCCCGAGGTGGAGTCGTGGGCTTTCACCAACCCCGACGGCCCTCTGATCGTCTGCCTGCCCGGCGGCGAACTCGCGTTCTGGGCCAACACCCGAGCCGCGACGACCCCCAAGGCCGGCTAGCCACCTGTCGTAGTGGGGGTCCTGCTCCGGGTGCACCAAGCCAGCTGACCGCGGTCCTGCGCAAACTGACAGTCTGGTGTCATGGGAATGTACGCCTCAGCTCGCGGCTGGCTGGAGATGAAGGTCGAGCAGCGGAGCGCCGCTCAGGAAATCATCACGCGGCGTCATCACGAGCTCTATTCGGGCGGCTGGGCCTTCCCGACGGCGCCGTTCAACTGGACTCTGTACCTCTTCTACGGCGGTGACATCCGGGAACAGGAGCTGGACTGGCTCCGCGAAGCGATCGCGGAGCTGGCGGCGATGCCACCGATCGACGACGACGGCGACCGGCCCGCCGGCTTGTTCCTGATCACCGACGAACGCGGACATGCGACCCAGTGGCAGATCCGGAACGGCTCCCTGGACGACCGGCCGGCACCCTCCCTGGCCTGGCTCGGCGAGTAACGCAGAACCCGCTAGGCCGGGGCAGCGGTCGCGGGTCGGGAGATGCGCCGTCATCAAGCTAGTTCCGCCTGATCGAGAGCGACCCGCTGCCCTACTCCGTAGCTGTCGCTGCACCACGGCCTCAGCATGAGCTAACGTCGACCCGCGCGCCGGGCAGAGGCAACATGGGAAGGCGCGTCGTGTTCAGTCATGTTGTCTGAACGCGGGGGAATTCTCCGCAGCGGCATGAGCCGGTTCGAGTCCGGTAACCCGGAGCGCGCTGACCGCGGCTAGATGAGTGCGCCCTCAGACTCGCTCATACAGAGAGCGGCAATGCCGCTGTGACTCGAAGACGGCTGCCATAATTCAATAATGCCTGAGCAGGTTAGCCGCGACCATCACACCGTACCGAAGCTGTATCTGCGCGGCTTCTGCGGACGAAAGAAGCTAGACAAGGAAATCCTGCTGGCGCGACATCGCGACGGCACTGAGGAACGGATGCCTATCAAGAAAGCAACCGTCGAAGTGGATTTCTACGATGTCGGCGAACTCGGCCAGCCGGACGATTCCCTTGAGCAATGGTTCGCACGCTCAATCGAGAGTCCTGTCGGAGACGTCATGCGCGCCCTCCGCGACGGAGCCCTTCCGCCTCCGGGCCCACTCCGGGCCACGCTCGCCACCTTCGTCGCAACCCAAATGGTCCGCACGGTGGCTGTCCGCCGCACGATGCAAGATGTGAACTCCCACCTCGGCCCCATGGTCTTCGCAAGCACGGTGCTCCAACGTGCCATCGAAGCGGACCCCGCGGTGAAGGCGAGGGGTGACCTCACCGCCATGTATCACGACATCGCGAGCCGCGCCCCAGAGGCGATGCGCAGGACGGATACACCGTCGATGCTGCGGACAATGGTCCGGGAAGCGGACAGAATCAAGCTTCTCCTACTCGACATGCACTGGTTGCTGACCTCCTCACCGAATCCCGTTCTGATCACGAGTGACGCTCCCGTGGTCACGGTTAGCGCGACCGGTGAACTCGACTTTTCTAGCCCGGTACTCCTGCCGGAGCTGCACGAGGTACACATGCCGGTCACCCCCTCACGGTTGCTCACCATCACACCTATCCAGCCCTTGGGCGCTCCACCGACCGTCCTAACGACCGAGCAGACCACGCTCGTGAACCACGCGATCGTGCGCAATTGCTGGGACATACTGCTGCGTCCGCCTACGATGCCGTTTCCAGCCGACTTGGTTCTTCCACGTCAACGGTCCAGCATCAGGCAGCCTAAAATTACGGTCCGAGCAAACGAAGGTCAGCCGCCTACGTCCCTGACTTTCCCGCCGGTTGTCGATGCGGCCTTGGCGGACGCCCTGAATATTTTGGGCGGAGATCCCGCAACGCCCGCATGAAATGGACTGCAAAAGTCACGAGGGAAGGCACGTTCGTGTACTCACATCGGCATGACCGGACACCGAAATCAGGTCGGGCTGTAGGAAATGTGACAGCAGTGGCGCACGATCGGCGGCAGATACGGATGCGCCGGCGTGAGTAACAATAGTTCGGTGGTTGATCACCGACAGTACCGCTTCGCGGCCAACGGAGGCGAGCTGGCACTTGCGGGTCCGTCGGCGGCTTTGCAAGCCTTCAGCGACGACTTGCTGCGTCGGCGCACTGACCGTGTCGAGGTACCTATTAATGGTGGACCCGCGGGTTCAGGAGGTGACCACTGGTCCGCTGCTTGTCGGCTTGCCGGGCGCGACTGTACTGGGCTTTCCGGCGGACGCGAGTATCTCAATATCGTGTAGGACGTGCTCGTTGGCGTGGCCGCTGATGCCGAGACTGCCGAAGATCGGAAAGTCAACCGGCATCAGCACATCGAGTACTTCCCTGGAGACGAGCACCGATCGCCGGATTCGATGCCGCTGATCATTCTGGCTGACCCGCCGGACACACCAGCGCAGGCGACGACTGATCTCCGCAAGAGTCGGCACTTCAGCCCTTCATGCGCCGAACTGAGCGTGACGGCTTGGGGCGGCCAGCGCGCACGACCGGCGGCAAGAGAGTAAGCAAGTGAGACGTCGGCTCGGCTTGGGGCTCCGCTCTGGATTTCACTATCACGCGGAAGAGCTAAGCCGAATGGGTCCCGATAGACCCCACATGAGGGAGGCCGACCCGTCTGCTGTGGTGGGAGGATCCTATTGCTCGCACAGTCGGATTCGTTTCGGAACGCCCTACGTGGCGCAGTCATTCAGAGTGTGAACGTCGCCGTCGCGGACCATTCACGATTCCGCAGTGCCAGAAGCCTGACGGACGGATCACAGGAAGGACGATCGATGAACATTCCCGGAAAGGTGATGGCTGGATCGCTCGCGGCGGCATCGACTTTCGCGACTCTAGCAGTGAATCCATCGCCTGCATCGGCTGCAACGACGTCAACTGTTGTGGGAACGGCCTGCTATGCGGGCAGCACGGAGGTTGCTTGGGTCAAGGGCGATCTGGACAACTCTCATCCGCCAGCTCAAAAATTCACGCCCTCCTGGTTCGACAACAAAATTCACTACAAAGTAGTTTTCACCGGAATCACCAATTCCGGGTGGGCCTGGATTTGGTTCGACTGCAACATCGCACCGGATCGTGGCGCGTGGGTCCGCACGAACCCGGGCCAAACGTCGACCCTCAACTATTAGCGGGAAGCCTGCATCATGTGAGGCCGATCAACGTATTCTTGTATCTCGGATCGGTTGCTGGCGGCGGCATTGTTCGCCGCTCTCGCTACCGGCGCGGACCTGATTGGTAGCTACTTCACCGAAACGGGCTTGTCTCCGCCTTCCGCGGCCAGGTGCCCTGATCGCGGAAGGTGTCTAGCCGCGCGGCTCGGCTGGGGTGGTGGTCAGGCGCTTGCCGTACCAGACTTGCATGTAGAGGCGGCCCGAGCGCTGTACCAGCGCCACGGCTACCGTGAGATTCCGGCGTACTGCACCGGCCTCGACCAGGTCGAGTCGGGTGTTGAGAACCATCTCCGTCGCGCCCCTCGCGGGTCAGGCTCTCCGACGCCGCCTGCAGGAGTGTGCCACCGCCGCTACCCCGATAGGCCGGCCGCATGAAGACGCGGGTGGGTTCGGCCCGTTTGCGGTCCAGCCTCCGAAGCCGCCGCAGGCCGCCGGCTCACCCTCGAAGCGCCCGACGACGAACTGGCCCGTGGGTGGTGTGAGCGCCGCGGCATCGTCGTCGGCCAGCTCTCGGTCCACCTCGACGGCGGTTGCGGCGCGCCGACAGTAGCGGCCGGCGACCTCGGCGTAGTACTCACGGCGAAGGGTGCCACGCGTCGGGCGAGTCGAAGGCTTCGGCGACCAGGCTCAGGAGGTCATGGCGTTTCTACCGGGACGGAACCCAGGCCGCACTACGACAATCAGTGATTCGAGGAGGGTGCCCGGATTTCTACGGTGGCTCTCATGTCACTCTCCACTTCTCTGCTCTGGCGGGGCGTCCTCGCCGTCATCATCGGGATCGTCTCTTTCACCTGGCCCGGCCTTACGATCGGGGCGTTCGCCATCCTGTTCGCCGTCTACGCTTTCGTGGCGGCGGTGCTGGAGGTCGTGCGGGCGTTCAGTCGTGAGCGGGCCGGGCCGGTCGTCGGCTGGCTGTTGCTGGCTCTGCTGTCGGTCGCGGCCGGTGTCGTCGCCCTGGCCTGGCCGGGCGTCACCGCCCTGGTGCTCACCATCTGGATCGGGGCCTGGGCCCTGACCACCGGGCTGCTCGAGGTGGCGCTGACCTTCCGGCAGGGGCAGATCGCCGGGGAGTGGGCCGCCTGGATCCTCGGCGGGCTGGTCTCGATCGCCTTGGCCGTCGTGCTGTTCATCCGCCCGGACATCGGCGCTGTGTCGCTGGCCGAGGTGTTCGGGCTGTTCAGCCTCTTCTACGGCATCATCGGCATCGTCCCGTCGGTGCGGGCCCGCCGCATCCTGGCGGCCGTCTGACGCCCGTCTCAAAGGGACAGCTCGGCCCGTTCCATCAGCACGCGGACCAGCTGCGTGCGGGAACGGATGCCGAGCTTCCGGAACACCTTTCCCAGGTGGTACTGCACCGTGTTCTGGCTGATGTACAGCTGCTCGCCGACCTCACGGTTCGAGTGGCCCGCGGCGACGAGCCGGGCCACCTGTGCCTCCTGGGCGGTGAGCTCGCCGGATTCGCCGACCTACTCCGCGGTCGCCCTCAGCTCCCTCTCGGCCCGCTGGGCGAAGCCGGCGAATCCCCGGGCCCGCAACATCTCCGACGCGATCCGCAGCTGGGCCCGGGCGTCGCGCCGGCGACGGCGGCGGCGCAGCCATTCGCCGTACAGCAGATGCGCTCGGGCCAGGTCGGCGTCCCGCAGGCCGCCCAGGGCCCGGCAATAGAACTCCTCGGCGTCGCCGTCCGCGAGCAGGGCCCGGCACAACGCCTCCCGGCCCGGCTCCAGGACGGCGACGTCGACGCCCCGCGCCGCCGTGGCCATCGCGCCCGGATGGCGGCTGCGGCCGGCCGCCTCCAGCAGGTCCGGCACCACGCGATCGCTCAGGCCGGCCACCCCGCCGCGGCGTACGGCCAGCGCGTGGCCGAACGCCGCGTCGTACCGGCCCAGCCCGAGTTCGAGGATCGTCAGCGCGTAGTGCCCGGCCGCCCGGGCGCCGGCCGTGTCGTCGCGCAGCAGCGCGGTCACCAATGCCCGGGTCTCCGCCTCCCGGCCACGCCAGCGCCAGCGGCTCGCGCCCCGGACAGGCGAGTAAGCCGGGGTGCGCGGGAATGGCGGGCAGGGCGTGCAGCCGGTGCGCCACGATGCTGAGCACCGACGTTCGCGACGGCGCGCCGGCCAGCAGGCCCAGCAGCACCCGGTCGAGTTCATCCATGCCGACGATCGTGCGGGCCTGGTCGACCCCACGGCCTAGGTAAGACGACCGCCCGCATCGCCGGGGGAAACGCGGTCTGCCCGCGGGGGCAGGATGCCGGATTCGGGGGCGTCGCCGGGCTGCCGGGCACATAGCGTCGCCCTCCATGAAATCGCTTCAGCTGCACGAGTTCGGCAAGCTCGAGAGCCTGCGGATCGTCGACGTGGTTCCGGCGCCGCTCGAGGCCGGTCAGGTCCGGGTCGCCATCGAGGCCGCGCCCATCAACCCGTCCGACTTCCTGACCGTCAGCGGCCGGTACGCCGTACGGCCGCCGCTGCCGTCACCGCTCGGCGCCGAGGGTGTCGGTGTGGTCACCGAGGTCGGCGCCGGTGTCACCGCGGTCACCACCGGCGACCTGGTCCTCGTGCTGCCCAACCCGCAGCCGGGCACCTGGCAGGAGGAGGCCGTGGTGCCGGAGCGGTTCGTGGTGCGGGCCGACCCGAACGCCGACCCGGCCCAGCTGGCCACGGCCGGCATCAACGCCGCCACCGCGTACCTGCTGCTGGGCTACGGCGACGGGCTGAAGCCGGGCGACTGGGTCGTGCAGACCGCCGCCAACTCCGCGCTCGGCGCGTTCGTCGTCGCGCTGGCCCGGCACCGCGGGCTGCGCACGCTCAACGTGGTGCGGCGGCCCGGGGCCGAGGTGCCGGGTGGCGACGCCGTCGTGGTCAGCGACGACACGTTGATGGCCCAGGTCCGTGACGTCCTGGACGGTGAGCGGCCGGCGCTGCTGCTCGACGGGGTGAGCGGGCCGGTCGTGGACAGCCTGGCGGCGGTGCTGTCGGTGAACGCGCACATCGTGAACTTCGCCGCGCTCAGCGGGCAGCCGCTGGTCGTCGACCGCGTGCACCTGCTCTTCAAGAACCTGAACGTGCACGGCTTCTGGCTCAACAACTGGATCGCCACCGCGCCGCGGGCGGAGATCGAGCGGGTGTACGCGGAAGTGACCGGGCTCATCGCCGACGGGGTCCTGCGTACGGAGATCGCCGCGCAGTATGGACTCGGCGACTACGCGCGCGCCCTCGCGCACGCGAGCGCGCCGGACCGTACGGGAAAGGTGGTCTTCCGCCGATGACGGAAGTGAACGAGCTCGCCGAGCTGACCGAGGCCGCGTTCATGTACGACTACGAGACCCGCATGCCCGCGGCCGCGCGCGATCGGCTCGGCGTGGCCGCGGCCCGGATCGGCGGCGGCGTGGTCCTGGCCATGCGGCACGATCCGGCGTCGTACTGGAGCAAGGCTCTCGGTTTCGGTGTGACCGAGCCGTTCACCCCGGCCGTCCTCGACGAGGTCCTCGACTTCTACCGCACCCACCGGGTGCGGCAGGCGGTCCTCCAGCTGGTTCCGTCGGTGCTGCCGGCCGGATTCGCCGGCCGGGGCCTCGAGAAGACCAGCACCTGGGTCAAGCTGGGCGGCGACCCGGCCGCGATCGCGGACACTCCGACCGATCTGCGGATCGCCGCCGTGACACCGGAGACGGCCGAGGAGTGGGCCGGCGCCGTGCTGGACACGTTCGGCATGCCCGCCGGCGACCTCACCACGATGCTCGCCTCGACCGCCGGCCGGGCCGGTTGGCGGCCGTTCGGCGCGTGGGACGGCGACCAGGTGGTCGCCGGGGGCAACGTCTACCTCAACGGCGACGGGGCCGGGCTGAACGCCGCCGCGACCAGGCCGACGCATCGCGGCCGGGGCGCGCAGTCGGCCCTCATCGCGGCCCGGGCGCGGGCGGCGGCCGAGGCCGGATGCGGCCGGCTGTTCGCCGAGACCTGGCGCGGCGAGGGCAACCAGTCACTGTCCAACATGGTCAGCGCCGGTCTGGTGCCTCTGTATGAGCGGGAGAACTGGACAGTGCGCTTCTGAGCTGGTTGCGGTTGCTGATGCCCAGCTTCGGGAAGACCTTGTACAGGTGGGTTCCGATCGTGCGGTGCGACAGGTAGAGCTGGTCGGCGATCTCCTTGTTGGTCAGGCCGTCCGCGGCCAGCTCGACGATGCGCCGTTCCTGCGCCGTCAACTCGTTGAGCGTGTTCCGGCCGGGGCGCGACGCGACGGGCGCGACCCCGGCCGCGCGCAGCTCGGTCGAGGCACGCTCGGCCCACGGATGCGCGCCGGCGCCCTCGAACGCCCGCAGGGCCGCGCTCAGCTGCTCCCGGGCGTCGACGATGCGCCTTCGGCGGCGCAGCCATTCCCCGTACGCCAAGCGGGTCCTGGCCACCTCGAGCACGGCCGGGTTGTCCTCGGCGGCCAGCGCCGCCTCGTAATGCTCCTCCGCCTCGGGTCCCGGGGCGATCTGCGCGAGGCCGCGGCGGACGAGGTTCTTGAGGTACGGGCTGGGGAACGCCGCCGCGCGGTCGAGCAGCGGCTGCACGACGGCCGTACGCCCGGTGCGCACCGCGGCCTCGGTCAGGTCGCCGAGCGACCACAGCCCGGTGGTGCCGATGGCCTGGGCGCCCTCCAGGGCCGTCCACGCGTCCTCGTACCGGTGCTCGTTCAGGGCGACCAGCCCGGCCGACCAGCTCGCCCGGGCTTTGATGAACGTGACGTCGAGCCCGTCGCCGAGCGCGATCGCGGCCAGCGCCCGCGCGTTGTCGCCCTGCCACGCGTACGCCCGGGCCGCGACGATCGCCGAGTCGGCCGCGGTGACCCGCAGTCCGAGGTCGGAGCTGAGGCGCAGCGCCATCTCGGCGTCGGCCAGGCCGTCGCGCAGCTGCCCGAACCCGACCCGGATGAGCGCGCGCTCTCGCATGGTCCACGCCTCGTCGCCCGGCGCCCCGGCCCGGTGGAAGTGGTCGACGCCCAGGCTCCACCACTCCGATGCGGCCGGCAGGTCGTGCACCGCCTGGGCCATCAGCCCGACCCCGATGATGATCTGCGAGCGGCTCGGTGACGTCCCCTCGGCCAGGTAGGCCCGGACCGCCCGGCCCAGCTCGGGCAGCCGCTCGCGGGCCTCGGCGGCGTGCCTCACCGGGTCGAGCAGCACCCGGCCGACCAGCGCGTGCGGGCTTCGCGCGCCGGCGTCGGCGGCCACGATGGCGTCGTCGAGGCGCGCCCGCAGGTCGGCCGGCAGCCCCTCGATGGCGTTGGCGGTGGCCGCCGTGGCCAGCACGCGCAGGCGCTGCATCCGGTTCTCGCCCCCGCCCGGCCCGGCCAGGCGGGCGACCAGGTCGAGCAGTTCGCCGGTGCTGTGGCCGGGCACGGCGGCGCTGGCGCCCAGGGCGACCTCGGTGAGCGTGAGGTGGGTGAGCACGTCGGGGTCGGCGGCGAGCGGCCAGGCCTCCCGGACCAGCAGCGCGCTGGCGGCCACCTCGCCGGCCTGCCGGGCCACCTCGGCCGCGGCCGCGAGCCGGCGGCTGCGGTCGGTCACCGAGGACGACAGGGCGGCGGCGCGGCGCAGGGCCGCCACCGCCTCGATCTGCGCGCTGCGGTCGCGGGCCCGGTCCGCGGTCTGCTCCAGGGCGGCCGCGACCGCGTCGTCGTAGTCGGGGGTGGCCGCGGCGGCGTGCCAGGCGGCCCGGTCGGGGTCGGTGGCGGTGTCGGCCAGCAGGCGGTGGGCGGCGGTCCGTTCGGCGAACGAGGCGGCGTTGTAGACGGCCGAGCGCACGAGCGGATGGCGCGGCACGACCCGGTCGCCGGCCACGGCGGCCAGCCGGGCCCGCTCGATCGGGGCGAAGTCGTCCAGGGTGAGCCCGGCCCCGGCCGCGGCGGCCATCAGCTGCCGCAGGGACGACTCGGGGGCGGCGGCGATCAGCAGGAGCATCTGCCGGCTGCGCTCGGGCAGGCCGGCCGCGCCGTCGAGGAAGGCCTGCTCGAGGCGGCGGGTCATCGGCAGCCATTGGTCGCCGGCCCGGGCCGGGGTCAGCGCCCGGGGCAGCTCGGTGAGGGCCAGGGGGTTGCCGACGGCCTCGGCCAGGATCCGCTTGCGGGTGGGCGCGTCGAGGCCGGCGAGCAGCTGCTCGGACGCCTGCTCGCCGAGCGGGCCCAGCGGGAGCTGCGGCAGCGAGGCGAACAGCTCCGAGGCGTGGCGCATCGTGATGATCATCAGGACCGGGGCCTGGGACAGGCGGCGCGCCGCGAAGGCGACGGTCTGCGCGGTGGAGGCGTCGAGCCACTGCGCGTCCTCGACCACGACCAGCGTGGGCTGCTCCGACGCGTACTCCTCGAGCAGGCCGAGCGCCGCCAGGCCGGTCATCAGCCGGCTCGGCGCCGGCCCGTCGGCCCGGCCGAGCGCGACCTCCAGGGCCTGCCGCTGCCGGGCCGGCAGGCTGGGCAGGCGGTCGAGCACGGGGTGGAACAGCTCGTGCAGCCCGGCGAAGCCGGCCGTGGTCTCGCTGGCCACGCCGGTGCAGCGCAGCTCACGGAAGCCCCGTTCGGCGGCGATCGCGGCCACCGCGGCGGCCAGGGTGCTCTTGCCGATGCCGGCCTCACCCTCGACCACGACGGCCTGCCCGCCGGGGCCGACCGCGTCCAGCAGCTCACGGAAGTGGGCCAGCTCGGTCTCGCGCCCCACGAGGAAGGGTGTCTGCGCCGGCACAAGATCGAGCTTAGCGGCGGTGTGGGCAAGCGCCGTTGCCCGTGTGACGCCGGAAACTCGGCCCGGGTGACGGAGGCCACCCGCCCCTGTCACGGTTGCCGGGTGAACAGGACGTCTTTCCCCGAGATCGAGGATCTGCCCGCCGCCGCGACCGCCCGGCTCGACGCCGAGCAGTTGGCGCGCGCGGCCACGTACGGCGCCGAGGTGACCGTGACCGCCGGGACGCGGCTGTACGAGGTGGGCGAGGCGAACTGCGACCTGATCGTGTCCCGGAGCGCCACGCTGTGGGACGGCCTCTTCACGTACGGGCCGGGTGGTTTCGCCGGTGAGCTGAGCCTGCTGACCAGCCAGACCCGTAACCAGGCGGTCACCGTGGTCGAGCCGGGCACGGTCCGGGTCATCGACCAGGCGTCGTTCCGGCGATTGATGGCCCAGCAGACCGACCTGGGCGACCTGTTCCTGCGGGCCTTTCTGGCCCGGCGCCGCTTGCTGCGGCTGGGGGCCGAGCAGTCGACGACCATCGTCGGCGATCCCCGCTCGGGCGATGGGCTGGCCCTGCGGGTGTTCCTGTCCCGTCAAGGACTGCCGCATCTGTGGCTGGACGCCGCGTCGGCCGAGGCGCACGGCGTACTGAAGCAAGCCGGTCTGTCGCCCGAGGATCTGCCGGTGGCGCTGACGCCGGCCGGCGCGATGCGGCGGGTGACGCCGGGGATCATCAGCGAACGGCTGGGGCTGACCTACAGCAGCATCGGCCGGGGCACGGTCGACCTGGCCATCGTCGGCGCCGGGCCGGCCGGCCTGGCCGCGGCCGTCTACGGCGCCTCGGAGGGACTGAGCACGCTGCTGCTGGACATGGTGGCCACCGGCGGGCAGGCGGCCACCAGCGCCCGGATCGAGAACTACCTGGGCTTCCCGTTCGGGCTGAGCGGGCTCGATCTGACCACGCGGGCGGCGGTGCAGGCGCTGAAGTTCGGGGCCGAGATCGCCACGCCGTGCGGGGTGTCGGCGCTGCGCCCGGGCGAGAAGGAGCACGTGGTGGTGCTGAACGACGGCACCGAGATCACGGCCCGGGCGGTCATCGTCGCGACCGGCGCCGCCTACCGGTCGCTGCCGATCGACCGCTGGGACCACTTCGTCGGCAACGGCGTCTATCACGCCGCGACCGACCTGGAGGCCCAGGGCGTGGCGGGCGAGCCGGTGGCGGTGGTCGGCGGGGCCAACTCGGCCGGGCAGGCGTCGTTGCACCTGGCCCGCTACGCCAGCCACGTGACGCTGATCGTCCGCGGTACCGACCTCTCCGCCAAGATGTCCTCGTACCTGGTCGAACGGATCCTGGCCGACCCCCGGATCACCGTCCTCACCGGCACCGAGATCTCCGGCATCGGCGGCGGCGACCGCGTCGAGAGCCTGACCCTCACCGGCCGCGACGAGCCCTTGGAGTGCCGCGGCGTGTTCAGTTTCATCGGCGCCACCGCGGCCACGGACTGGCTCGACGGCGTCGAAACCGACAAAGACGGATTTATCTGTACGGACGCCGTCTTCGCCACCTCCGTTCCCCGCGTCTTCGCCGTCGGCGACGTCCGCCACGGCTCCCTCAAGCGGGTCGCGGCGGCCGTCGGCGAGGGATCGGCCGCGGTGCGTTCCGTCCATCAGTCCCTGTCTTCAGTGATTTGACTTATGCCTCCGCCGTCATCGCACGGCACTGTTGCCTCATGACCCAGACCCTGGTCCCCACGCTCGACGTGTCGGTGCAGGCCACCGACTCGCTCACCCTGGCCGGGCTGACCGTGCTGCTGGAGGGCCGGCCCGAACTGCGGGTGCTCGGCCCCGAGCAGGCCGGCGGCGACGTGCTGGTGTTCGCCGCCGACCGGCTGGACGCCCGGGTGGTGGCGGCGCTGCGGCGCTCGGCCACCGCCACCCGCCGGCCGGTGGTGCTGGTGCTCGACGAGATGAACGATTCCGAGCTGCTGCTCGCCGTCGAGTGCCGGGTCCACTCGGTGCTGCCGCGGGCGGCGGTGACCGCCGAACGGCTGACCCGGGCGGTCACCGCCGTCGCCGCCGGCGACGGGGTGATGCCGCCCCCACTCGTCGGCGACCTGCTCAAGCACCTGCGCGACCTGCAGCAGCGCGTGCTCGACGAGGCCGGGCTGAACGCGGCCGGGCTCACCCCGCGCGAGATCGAGGTGATCCGGCTGATGGCCGAAGGCCTGGAGACCACCGAGATCGCCGGCCGGCTCAGCTACTCGGAACGCACCGTCAAGGGGATCATCCACACGATCACCCGGCGGCTCGGGCTGCGCAACCGGTCGCACATCATCGCCCACGCGATGCGCTACGGCGTCATCTGACCAGCTGGGCGCGGTTGGTCACGCCCGCTTAGCCGAACGCCTCGTACCTCGGGGACCCGGCGCCGGAGCCCGGGTCCCCGCCGGGGTCACGCGACCGTGACGTCCTTCAGGTCGATCGAGACGATGAGCGGATCCGGAACCTTCCGGTTGTTCTCGTCCGTGCTGTAGATCTTCCGGCTGGTCGCCACGACCAGGCCGTCGACGGTGGCGAAGTCGAGCGCGTACTGTGCGCTCGGCGCCCGGCCGGCGATGTCGACGGTGTAGTCCCGCCGCCGGATCAGGCCGTCCGCGTCGACGTAGAGCACCTGGCGCGGGGTGTGGGTGGCGATGCCGTCCGGATAGGTGACGGCCAGCCGGCGGAACGTCTTGCCGTCCTCGGTCCAGCCGTCGATCTCCTCGGTCCGCACGCCCGGCAGCAGCAGTGATGCCGGCTCGGTGGTGTACGTCCACATCGCGTACCCGGAGAAGTAGGCCAGTTGCAGTCGGCTCCACGGGGTGGTGAGCACGTGCCCGGCGAACGAGTCGCGCGGGTGGAGCAGCTCCTCGACCACCTCGCCGTCCGCGGTCTCCACGGCGACGCGCTGCGGCGTGAAGTTGGTGTGGTGGCCCGCCTCGAAGAACGGCTCCTGCCGGGTGTGCTCGCGGTGCAGATCGACTGTCACCTGGACGTCGTCGAGCGCACCGGGCCAGCCCTTCATGCCCCAGAGCACGCCGCCGAAGAACTGGCGGGCGCTGATCTGCTGAGCCTGCTCCCAGGCCGCGCGACCGCCGTACGTCTCAAGAATCACTTCGAGCAGATCGGCCATGTCACTTGTCTCCTTCGCTGAGGAATGCGTTGACGTCAGCGGCGGCCTCGGCCGCGTACTGGAAGAGCGAAGCGTGCGCGGCGTCCGGGTAGATGCGGATCCGCGCGTCCGGGATGAGCCCGGCCATGGTGTAGCTGCCCTTGGTCGGGATCATCAGGTCGTCGTCGCCCTGCAGGATCAGCGTGGGGGCGGTGATACCGGTCAGCCGCTGCAGCGCGGAGTGGTCCGGGATGCCCCACTCGATGATGGCGTCGAACTGGGCGTCGCGGACGGCCACGGTGGTCGGCTCGTCCCGGTTCTCGGTACGGGCGAAGATGCGGCCCAGGAACTGTTTGCCGAGCGCCTGGCTGGTCTCGGTGTGCGCGAAGAAGATGTAGAGCAGATCCTCGGCGTCGTTCACCTCGGCCCGTGCGTGCGACGCGATGTCCTCGCGCCACGCGTGCATGCCGGGCGCGCCCTTGGGGCCGGTGCCGGCCAGCACCAGCTTGCGAACCAGTCCGGGCCGGACGAGGGCGATCTCCTGGGCCACGAACCCGCCGAGGGAGAAGCCGAGCAGGTCGATCCGCTCGAGCCCGAGGGCGTCGGCGAAGGCGATGATGTCGCGGGCGCTGCGCGCCACGGACGGCGCCGGCTCGCCGGTGGAGGCGCCCACGCCGGCGTAGTCGACGAGGATGACCTCGCGGGAGGCGGCGAGACCGTCGGTCAGGGCCGGGTCCCAGTTGTCGAGGTTGCCACGGAAGTGCTGAAGCAGCACCAGCGGCACGCCCCCGCCGGTGCCGAACCGGCGGTAGGCGTACGAGACGCCGCCGGCCTCGGCGAACCGGGTCGGCGCGGTGTGATGGGTGATGTCAGGCATGACTCCAGTTGAGCCCCGGTTGCGGCCACCCGCCGAGGACCGGCGCTCACCCATGGCCTAAAGGGTCACGCCGGTCGCCCCCGCGCACTGTTCTCGAGCGCTGATCAGAGGACCTGGTTCGACTGGGGGTCTAGATCTGCTTGGGCGTTCCCTCTCCCGCCGCCCAGAAGCACAGGTCGTAGTTCACCGGCCGGCCAGGGTGCGCTGGGTGGGCCAGAGCTTGGCCGGGTTCAGGCCGACGCCCTTGACGCAGTTGTCGATGAACATCTCGGTGTCGGCCTGGTACTCCATCTGGTTGGTCAGGCACACGTAGAGGTCCACCGCCTTCTGGCGTCCGCCGGTGCGTTCGGCGGCCAGGAACATCGTTGAACTCAGGTTGTAGTTGTAGCTCTGGCGCTTGGCGTCGGGGGCGTAGAACGTCTCGCTGGGCGGGAACGGGCCCGCCGGGCGGTAGGCGCGGCCGGCTCGGACGGCGCGCGTCGCCGTCTGGGCGTATCCGGGAGCGTCGAGGAACTCGACCCAGCGGGCGAAGCCCTCGATCGGCCAGCTGGCCTGCACGTTGGTCGACTTGGGGCCGTAGCCGCCGGCCCTGGACTGGATCAGGTGCGGGGCGATGGCGTGGGCCATCTCGTGGGCCATCACGGTCTGCGTCTGGCGGACGCTGGTGAACCGCGACATGTCGAGCACGATCCGGGAGCCGGCGCCGCGGCGGATCCAGGAGGGCTGGTTCGGCTCGTGCAGCACCTTCGGGTTGGGACGGTCGAACTGCTCCGTCCCCTCGTCGTCGGTCGCCCGCGGGAAGACGGTGACGCCGACGGCGCCCTGCCGGGATACGTTGTTGTCGTACCACTTCAGGAACTGCTTGTGGTCACCCAGGAAGATCACAAAACCGGGGGTGCCGTACGGGCGTGCGCCCCACAACGACCGCACCAGCTTCGCCGCCCGCTGCGCGGCCGGCAGGTACACCTTCGGATCCCAGGTGCTGCCCACGGCCGAGGCGACCGTGATGCCGCCGGCCGTGGCGGTCCGCAGGGGTACGTCGTCGGCCGGCGGGAACAGCAGCGGGTTCTGGTACTGCGGGTTCCAGCTGGGCGCGGCGTCGGTGATGGTGACGGTGTCGCCGGTGAAAGCGAGTTTCCAGTCGTACGGGATGACCGAGCGGTCGACGTCGGCGGTGAGCCGGGAGATCTGGTCGATGACGACGTCCGGCTTCTCGTCGAAGACGGCGGTGGCCGTGACGTTGCTCAGTGACAGGTCGAACGAGGCGAAGCGGAACTGCCGCAGGTTGGCGAACCGCTTCCGCTCGAAGGCGATCGCCTTGGTGGCGGCCGGGTCGATGTCGGCCAGCCACGCTTTCTCGTCACCGGCCTTGAACGCCGCCGCCCGCCTCGCGAGCATCTGGTCGATGAGCCGCAGCCGGCGGTCGGCGTCGCTCTCGTACGACTGGGCGACGGTCGCCGTGACCGCCTCGGGCGCCGCGTCCCCGGGCCGCGACACGACGACCACCCCGGCCACGGCGACCGCGACCGCCGCGACGGCCGCCGGTGCGATCCATCGCCGCGGCGACCGTTTCGGTGGGACGAACTCCGGCGCCGTCTCGAACGTGGCTGGCCGAATCTCCGGCATCAGAACAAATCCCCCAAGATCGCGATCAATGCCGGGCCAGCGTAGATCAGGCCGTTTCGCCCCCGTCGGCCAGCAGGGTGCTGCCGGTCATGAAACAGGACAGGTCGCTCGCGCAGAACAGGGCGACGCGGGCGATGTCGTCGGGGGTGCCGGGGCGGCCGATCGGGCTGGTCATCATGAGCGGGGTGGGCGGGATGTCACCGGTCATGAGGGCGGCGGCCGCGGCCATCGTGCCCTCGGTGGGCACGAAGCTGGGGGCGACGCCGAGCACCCGGATGCCCCGGGGCGCCAGCTCCACCGCCATCTCCCGGGTGAGGCCGCGGGCGGCGTGCTTCGACCCGACGTACGCGGCCAGGCCGGGCGCGCTGGCCCGGAACCCGGCCGTGGAGATGATGTTCACCACGACGCCACCTCCGGTCATCCGCCGGGCCGCCTCGCGGGTGCCCACGAAGACGCCGCGGGCGTTCACCGCGAACACCGCGTCCCACGCCTCGTCGGTCATCTCGAGCAGCGGGACGCTCGGGAAGACCCCCGCGTTGTTGACCCAGATCTCCAGGCTGTCCAGCAGGCCGGCCGCGGCCGCGACCGAGGCGCTGTCGGTCACGTCCATGTGGGTGCCGATGGCTTTCACCCCGTACCGGGCGGCGAGGTCGGCGGCGGCCTTCGCCGCCAGGTCGGCGTCGAGGTCGCCGAGCAGGACGTCGGCGCCGGCCTCGGCCAGGCGCTCGGCGATGGCCTGGCCGAGCCCGCGGGCGCCGCCGGTGACGACGGCGCGGCGGCCGCGCAGGGAGATGAGGTCGTGCAGCGAAGGCATGCGGGATCCCTTTCAGCGAACGGCTTTGACTCGGGTGAACACCAGCAGGCCGCCGATCAGGGCGAGCACGGCGCCGGTGAGGTACAGCAGGGTGTAGTTCTTCTCGCCGGAGGAGCCGGCGATGATGAACGGGGCGATCAGCGGCGCCACCGCCGACGGCAGCTTGTGGGCGAACTGGACGACCGCGATGTAGCGGCCCGCCTCGTCCCGGCTGGGCAGCACGGCCAGCACGATGGCCTGGTCGACGGCGCTGAAGAACGCGATGGCGAGCTGCATCAGCACGGAGCCGACGAGCAGGGCCGGGAACGAGTGGGCGAACGCCTCGACGACCGCCCCGGCCACGAAGAAGATCGCGCCGATCAGGGCGAACAGCCGGCGGCGGCGCAGCTTGTCGGAGAGGTAGCCGCCGCCGATGGCGCCGGCCGTGGCCGCGACCAGGCCGATGACGCTGATGACGGCGACCGTGCCGGCCACCTCCCGGACGGGAAGGTCGAGACGTTGGGCGTAGAAGAAGGTGGCGAACGTGGTGTTGAAGTACAGGCCCATGAAGAAGGCGAGCCGGCCGAGCCAGTTCCAGCCGAAGTCCGGGTGCTTGCGGGGGTTGAAGACGTAGCTGCCGAGCAGGGTCCGGGCCGACACCGGAGTGGTGGCGACGTTGGCGCGGATGTTCTCCCGCTTGCTGGTGGCCACGAAGACGGCCAGCAGCGCCGCGCCGATCAGGCCGGGCAGCATGAAAACGAGGAAGGTGTTGCCGCTGACGGCGCTGGCCACGCCGATGCCGATGGTGGGCCCGATCTGGCCGGTCATCCCGGAGAAGCCGGAGACCCGGCCGCGCTGTTCCTCGGGGATGCGGTCGGCTTGCAGGGCGAGGATGGTCTGGGCGGCGGTGGCCCAGCCGAGCATGGCCAGGATCCAGCCGGCGCCGAGCAGGAACAGGTTGGGGGCGACGGCGATGGCGGCCAGCGCGGCCAGGCCGAGCACGCCGCCGGCGATCAGAAACGGCCGGCGGCTGCGGGTGCGGTCGCTCCACACGCCGATGAGCGGGCTGAGGACGAGGAAGACGGCCTGGGCGGTGCCGGTGACGTAGCCCAGCACCTCCTCCCGGCCCGGTGCGAGCTCGTCGATGCGGACGGCCAGGGAGAAGGCGGCCGGGACGACGTACGCCATGGCGACGCCGAAGTTGGCCGCCATCATCCAGAAGATGAAGCCGCCGCGGGCCTTGGGCAGGACGTCGGGGGCGACGGAAGCGGGAACGGTCATGGCAACCGAGCCTCGGCAGCGGCGGCCGTGGTGGCCATGGATTGCCATGCTTTGCCGCGGCGCCGGCTCGTCGAGGCGCGCACGACCAGCCGGGTCGGCAGGGTGACGGCGGACGGCCCGGCACCGGCCAGCACGGCCTTGACCGCCGCCTCGCCCATGGCGTGCAGGGGCGCGGCGACGGTGGTCAGGGCGGGAGTGACCAGCTCGGCCGCGAAGATGTTGTCGAAGCCGGCCACGCTGACGTCGTCCGGCACGCGGACGCCCATGGCGGTCAGCCGCCGGACGAGCCCGATCGCCATGAGGTCGTTGTAGGCGACGACGGCCGAGGTGGGCCGGCGGGCGAACTCGTGGGCCGCCTCCGCTCCGCCGGCCACGGTGGGCTCGTAGGGACCTATGCGATGAGCGTGGACGCCCCACTCGCGCAGCGCCCGCCAGCGCACGCCGTCGGTCCACGACGCCTCCGGGCCGGCCACGTACGTGAGGCGGCGGTGGCCGAGCTCGCCGAGGTGCTCGGCGACCCGGCGGGCGCCGCGCGGATTGTCGACGACCACCGACGGCACCCCGGCCACGATCCGGTTGAGCACGACGACCGGGCGCTGCTTGGCCACCTGCCGGATGGCCGAGTCGGACATCCGGGAGGTGGCCAGGACCAGGCCGTCGACCAGCGGTACGGCCCGTTCGAGCACGTCCCGCTCGGTCACGCCGTTCTCCTGGGCGTCGGCCAGCAGAGTCGTGCGGCCGGCCCGGCCCGCCGCGGCCTGGGCGCCGCGGATGATCTCGTCGTAGAACGGGTTGGTGACGTCCGAGATGACCAGCCCGATCATCGAGGTGCGCCCGCGCGGGGCCGGGCGCGGGACCGGGCCGGCCCGGTAGCCGAGGTCCGCGGCGACCTTGCGGATGCGTTCGGCGGTCTCGACGTTGACGCGGCCGGGCCGGGCGAACGCCCGGGAGACGGTCGAGGAGGCGACGCCCGCCGCCCGGGCCACGTCGTTGATGGTGGCCGGCTTGCCGGTCACGGCCGGCGCCAGCGCCGGCGGAGCTCGTGCGCGGCCGCCTTGGGCCGCCGGTCGCGGGTGAAGACACCCTTCTTGTTGCCGTCCACCCGGTGGATGCCGTGCGAGGTCTGGAAGTCGGCGAAGTTCCACACGTGCTCGCCGACGAAGCCCTCGATCCGGTCGAAGACCCGGTGGTGCATGGCCAGGAACGCCGCCTGGTACTCCTCGGTCCACGGGGTGTCCCACACCGAGTGCAGCCCGGGCAGGGTGTCGGCGCCGTACTCGGACATCATGACCGGCTTGCCGAATCGCTGGATCCAGCCGCGCAGGTCGGCCTCCAGGTACCCCTCGGCCGTCTCCAGGTCGCCCGTGGCCACGTACCAGCCGTAATAGCGGTTGATGGAGAGCAGGTCGAACAGGTCGGCGATCTGGTCGTTGGCCGCGGTGGCGAACATGACCGCGGAGTAGGTCAGCGGCCGCGAGGGGTCGAGGGTGCGAGCCAGCTTCACCAGAGGCTCGAAGTACTCGCGGGCGCCGTCCTCATTGGAGGCGGGCTCGTTGGTCAGCGACCACATGACGACGCTGGGGTGGTTCTTGTCGCGGGCGATGAGCTCGGCGATGGCCCGGGCGTGGGCCTCGCGGGTGGCGTCGCCGAAGGTCTCGGGCGAGAAGGTGGGCCGCGGCGGCGCGCCGGTCAGCCCGGACACGACGGCCAGGTTGAGCCCGACCGCCGCGGTCTCGCCGATGACGACGACGCCGTGCCGGTCGGCGAAGTCCAGGACCTCTTCGGCGTACGGGTAATGCGACGTGCGAAACGAGTTCGCGCCGATCCACTCGAGCAGCTGGAAGTCGTGCACGAGGTAGGCGTCGTCGTGTCCCTTGCCCCGCACCGGAGTGTCCTCGTGCTTGCCGAATCCGGTGAAGTGGAAGGGTTCCCCGTTGATCAGGAACTCGGTGCCACGGACCTCGGCCGTACGCACGCCGAACGGCAGCGCGTACACATCGTGGCCCTTGATCTCGGCTTCGAGGGTGTAGAGGTAGCCGGCGCCGGGCTTCCACAGGATGGGGTCGACGATCTTCACGATGCCGTCGGTGCCGGTGGCCACCAGCACGCCCGCCGCGTCGTACACCCGGGCCCGCACCTCGGCCGGCTCGCTGGTCGACACCTCGTAGGAGACGGTGCCGTCGAGCGCGGTCGTCACCGCGATGTCGGTGATGTGCACCGCCGGCACGCTGTGCAACCAGACCGAGCGGTGCAGCCCGGCGTAGTTGTAGAAGTCGTGCTGGTACTGCTGGCGGCGGCGCCCGTCCGGGCCCTCGGTGATCGTGCCGGGCGGGATGGTCGTCTCGGTGAGCTCGTTGCTCACGCCGATGGTGAGCCGGAACTCCTCGCCCGCGCGGACCAGGCCGGTGATGTCGGCCTCGAACGGCGTGTAGCCGCCGGAGTGCTCGGCCACCAGCTCGTCGCCGATGTAGACGCGGCCGTGGTGGGTGGCCGCGTCGACCCGTACGAGGATCCGCTCGGAGGACCAGCCGCGCGGCACCCGCACCTCGCGCTCGTAGTAGACCCAGCCGACGTGGTCGCGGATGGCGGGATCGGTGAACAGGTCGTTGTAGCTGGCCGGGACCGGCGCCTCCAGGCCGGTGAAGGCGTCGCGGGAACCGACGGCGAAGCGCCAGAGCCCGTCGAGGCGGACCTGCTCGCGGGTGGCGGTGGGGCGGGGGCGCAGCATCAGCGGCCTCCGTTGCGGCGGGCGAGATCGCCCAGCCAGGCCAGGCTCGGCTTGGGGGTGCGCACGAAGGTCTCGCGGTCGACGGCGATCAGCCCGAACGTGGGCGCCCAGTGGCCCCACTCGTAGTTGTCGAGCAGGCTCCAGTGCAGGTAGCCGCGCACGTCCACACCGTCCGCGACGGCCGCTTCGAGGCCGTCCAGGGCGGCCGAGGTGTAGGCGATCCGCCGCTCGTCGTCGCCGGTGGCGATGCCGTTCTCGGTGACCAGCACGGGCGTACCACCGGTGACCTCCCAGGTGTGCCGCACGGCCAGGCCGAGCGAGTCGGGCCGGTACGCCGTACCCACCAGGGTGTTGTCCGGGCGCACCGGGTGCGGCTCGATGCCGTCCGGGCCGACCCACATGCTGGAGTAGGACTGCACGCCGACGAAGTCGTCGCCCTTGGCGCCCTCCAGATAGAGGTCCTCGCGCACGTACCGGACCTCGCGCAGCTTCTCCTCGCCGCCGGGCCGGGCCACCAGGGCCTGGTTGGCGACGGTCCAGCCGACCTTGGCGCCGGTGCGCTCGCGGATCAGGTCGCGCACGGCGTGGTGGGCGTCGACCAGGCGGCGGCCGATGGCCGGATCGGGCGAGGGCAGCACGGGCCGGGCGCCGTCGTCGACCGTGGGGCTCTGCCACTGCTGTCCCGACGCGGCCAGGCGGGCCATCATCGTCATGATCGCGAGCATGTTGGGCTCGTTCATCGTGCAGACCCAGGGAACGCCGTCGAGGATCGCGGCGGTCGTCTCGGCGTACGACAGGAACCGCTCGACGGCCCGCTCCCCCATCCACCCGCCCTCGGCGGCGAACCACCGCGGGTTGGTGAAGTGGTGCAGCGTCACCACCGGCGTCAGGCCGAGATCGATCGCCGTGTCGATCATGCGACGGTAGTGGGCGAGCTCGGCCCGCGAGACCAGGCCGGGCTCGGGCTCGACCCGGGCCCACTCGATCCCGAACCGGTAGGCGTTGCAGCCGGAGTCGGCCAGCAGGCGCATGTCCTCCGCGTAGCGGTGGTAGCTGTCGCAGGCGTCGCCGCTGCGCTCCATGCCCGGCATGGCCGCCTCGGCCTGCCAGAAGTCGCTGTTGTGGTTGTTGCCCTCGACCTGGTGCGGCGCCGTGGCCGCGCCCCAGAGGAAGCCGGCGGGGAACTTGGACATGATGAAGCCTCCGTTACGGGCTCGTTAATCGTTGCCGTGGCGGCAATCTTGCAATCGCGGCAACCAAAAGTAAAGATGTTCGGCATGACTCGGGAAGTTGGTCTCCGCGAACGTAAGAAGGCCGCCACGCGACGGGCGCTGAGCCGAACGGCGTGGTCGATGATGTTGGCGAACGGCCTGGAGGCGGTCACGCCGGAGGCGGTCGCCGCGGCCGCCGACATGGCGCCACGGACGTTCCGCTACCACTTCCGCAGCCGCGAGGAGGCGATCCTCGACGAGCTCGCCCAGCAGCACCGGGCCCTCGCCGACCAGCTACGTGACCGCCCTGAGGGCGAGCCGGTCTGGGAGTCGCTGCTCGCGTTCCTCCCGGAGGCCATCGCCGGCCTGGCCGGCGATCGCGCCGAGTTCGCCGAGCTGCTGACGGTCCTGCAGGCCAGCCCGGCCCTGCTGGCCGAGAACCTGCGCGTGCTCGAGCTGACCCGTCAGCTGCTGGCCGAGGTGATCAGCGAGCGCACCGGCCGCGACCTGCGCACCGACACCTACCCGGGCCTGATGGCGGGCGTCGTGATCACCGTGATCGGCACGTCGGTCGCGCACTGGGCCACCGGTGACGACGACGCGGCGCTGCCCGGCCTGATCCGCGACTGCCTCGCCCAGATGCGCGCGGGCCTGCGATGACCACGCCGTACGACCTGCGCGTGGACGCGCCCGTCGCCCGCCCCCGGCTGTCCTGGAAACCCGGCGGCGCCGCCGCGTGGCGGCTCGAAGCCCGGATCGAAGGGGCCGCGCAGCCGCCGGTGACCGTCGACGGTCACCTTTTCGTCGACTGGCCGTGGCGGCCGCTGACCAGCGGCGAACAGGCCGAGTGGCGGGTCGGCGACTCGGCCTGGAGCACCTTCGAGGCCGGCCTGTTCGACGCCGACTGGACCGCCTCGTGGATCTCGCCGCCCTCGTCCGACGGGCAGGTCGAGCGGCTGCGCGGCGAGTTCGACGTCCACGGCGACGTGGTCCGGGCCCGGCTCTACGCGACCGCGCTCGGCGTCTACGAGGCCTTCGTCAACGGCGAGCGGGCCGGCGACGCCGAGCTCACCCCCGGCTCGACCTCCTACGCGGACACGCTGTACGCGCAGGCCACCGACGTGATCGGGGCGCTGCGGCCGGGCGCCAACGCCATCGAGGTCCTGCTCTCCGACGGGTGGTACCGCGGGCTGTCCGGCGCCTGGCGCAAACGCGCGGCCTGGGGGCCGTTGACGGCGGCCCGGGTCGAGCTCCACCTGCGCTTCGCGGACGGCACGACCCAGGTCGTACGGTCGGACGCCACCTGGACCTCGCAGCCCAGCGCCATCGTCGCCGCCGACCTGATGAACGGGCAGACCACCGACTTCACGGCCGTCACCCCGTACCCCTCGAAGGTCCTGACCGACGCCGTGACCGCGCCCCCGATCGACTGGTCCCCGGCCCCGCCCGTGCGGGTCGTCGAGGAACGCCGGGCACACTTCGTGAGCCCGCTGGTGGCCGACTTCGGCCAGAACGCCTCGGGCTGGATCACGCTCAGCGACCTCGGCCCGGCCGGGACACGGACCGTCATCGACTACGGCGAACACCTCGACGCGCACGGCGACCTCACCACGAGCCACCTCGACAGCGCCAAGCCCGGCCAGGCGCCGATCCCGTTCGTCCAGCGCGACGAGGTCGTCTCGGCCGGCGACGGCGGCGTCTTCGAGCCGCGGCACACCGTGCACGGCTTCCGCTACGCCCGTTTCAGCCGCCCGGTCGACCCGGACGCGGTCGTGATGCGGGTCGTGCACACCGATCTGCGGCCGACGGCCACCTTCACCTGCGGCAACGACGACCTCAACCGCCTGCACGCCGTCGCCGGCTGGAGCTTCCGCGGCAACGCGGTCGACGTGCCGACCGACTGCCCCACCCGCGAACGCCTCGGCTGGACCGGCGACTACCAGGTCTTCGCGCCGACCGCGGCCCGCCTCTACGACGTCGACGGCTTCAGCCGCAAATGGCTGCGCTCGGTCCGCGACGACCAGCTCGCCGACGGCCGCGTCACCAACGTCTCCCCCGACCACGCGCGCCTCAAGGCGATCCCCAACCCGGAGGCCGACCACATCACCGGCTCGGCCGGGTGGGGCGACGCCATCGTCACGGTTCCCTGGACGCTTTACCAGACGTACGGGGACCGGGCCGCGCTCGCCGAGAACTGGGACGCCATGACCCGGTGGGTGGACTTCGCGCTGGCCGCCGCCCGGGACAAGCGGCACCCGTCCCGCGTCGAGCGATCGGCCACCCCGCAACCGCACGAGCGGTTCCTGTGGGACGGCACCTTCCACTGGGGAGAGTGGCTGGAGCCCGGCGACCGCGGCCCGGCCGGCGATCCAATGGCCTGGTTCATGGCGGACAAGGGCGAGGTGGGTACGGCGTACCTGTTCCGCTCGGTGCGGACGCTGGCCGCGATCGCCGAGGTGCTGGGCCGCCCGTCCACTTACGCCGCCCTGGCCGAGGACATCCGCGCCGCCTGGCAGACCGAATTCCTCGACACGGGCCTGCGCACCCAGGCGAACTGCGTCCGCGCGCTGGCCTTCGGGCTCGTGCCGCCGGACCGGCGCGACGCGATCGCCGAACGCCTCGTCACCCTGATCCGCGACGCCGGCACCCACGTCGGCACCGGGTTCCTGTCCACGGCCGACCTGCTGCCGGTGCTCGCCGACACCGGGCACGCCGACGTCGCGTACGACCTTCTCCTCCAGCGCACCTCGCCGTCCTGGCTGGGCATGCTCGACCGCGGGGCCACCACCGTCTGGGAGGACTGGGACGGCGTGGCCGCCGACGGGACGGCGACCGGCTCACTCAACCACTACAGCAAGGGCGCGGCCGTACGCTTCCTGCACACCCACGTCCTCGGCCTGCGCCAGGCCCCCGGCTCCGTGGCGTGGGAGTCCTTCGTGGTCGCCCCGGTGCCGGACGAGCGGATCGGGTGGGCCCGCGGCACTTTCGACAGCCCGCAGGGCCTCATCAGCGTGCGCTGGCGGCTGGACGACGGCGACCTGCTGATCGCGGTCGAGGTGCCGCCCGGGGCCACCGCCGAGGTGGTGTACCCGGACGGCCGGCGCGTCTCAGTCGTCCACGGGCTCGCGGACCAGGATGTCCTCCAGGTTTGAGATCTGCAGGACCATGCGGACCATGGCCGTCGGCTCCCGCAGCATCAGCGTGACGCCGCGGGCGGCGGCCGCCCGCTGCGCGGCGACCAGCACGCCGATGCCGCTGGAGTCGAGGAAGGCCACCCCGCTCATGTCCACGTCGATGCGGTCGGTGTTCGGCGCGTCGACGGTGCTGCGGAGGACTTCCCGCAGCACGTCGACCGTCTCGAGGCTGACGTCCCCCTCGGGTGCCACCGTGACGGTGCTCGCATCGCGTTCGATCCGGTACTGCAAGGACATCGTCGACCCCTGTCGAAAACGGTGGCGGCTGGTCGCCGCGCGATACCCCACTACACGCGCCTCAAACGTGCCGCAGCTCGAACGGCCACTCATACGATACTGACCGCCGGCCCGCACCCCTACCGGGTCGGCCGCTACTCGCCCGGCTTCTTGAACTCGGTACGCGGCTGGCCTTCCATGTAGTCGGCGACCGTGCGGTAGACGATCGGGTTGATGACGCTGTGCGGCATCCGGTCGGTGTGGTTGGCCCAGTCCGGGTTGACCATGTATCCGGCCACGACCAGGTTGCGGGAGCCGACGACCAGCGACGCGGTCTTGTCGTTGTCGGTGGTGCCGGTCTTGCCGAAGATCGGGTGGCCGACCGTGCGGTACGCGTTGGCCTCGGTCGCGCCGCCGCAGCTGCCGAGCTGCGCGCGGTCACCGACCGGGCAGCGGGCCGCGTCCAGGGCCTTGCGGGCCACGTCGGCGCTGGTGGCCCGCTTGCAGGACGGCTGACCGGCCTTGACCTTGGAACCGTTGGCCGCGTAGATCTGCTTGATCGGCGTCGGCGCGCAGTACATGCCGTCGCCGGCCAGCGTGGCGTACGCGTTCGCGATGTCCAGCGGCGTCGACGCGGTGACACCGAGGGTGAACGCGCCGAACTGGTGCGCCGCCTCGGGGGTGGCGATCAGCTTGCGGTCGTCGGACGAGCGGTACTGCACGCCGAACCGCTTCGAGACGTCGACGACCTTCTCCGCGCCGACCTTCTCCTGCAACGGCACGAAGTACGTGTTCACCGACTTGCCGAAGCCGGTCCACATGTTGAACGTGCCCTTCTCGCTCTTCGAAGCGTTCTCCGGGCAGTAGAAAGACGTGTTCGGGCAGGCCGCCGGCGAGTTGAAGGCGACCGGATAGCTCGTCTTGTAGAAGTAGTCCGAGGTGATGGAGTGGCTGAGCTCCAGGCCGTTCTCGAGCGCGGCCACCATGGTGAACATCTTGAACACCGAGCCGGCCTGGTAGCCGTTGATGTCGCCGCCACCGGTGATGATCGGGTTGGTGGTGTTCGGGTAGGTCGCCCGGGCCCCGGCCCTGCGGGTCTGCGGGTTCGAGCTCGGCGGGTTGGTGCCGTCGTCGAGCTTGTACGACCGGTTGGTCGCGAGCGCCTTGACCCGGCCCGAGCCCGGCTCGACCGCGGCGATCAGGACGGCGTTCTTGTTCTTGTCCTTGATCTTCTTGGTGATCTCGTTACGGGCCGCGGTCTGCGCCTTGATGTCGAGCGAGGTGACGATCCGGTAGCCGCCGGTCTTGAGCTGACGTTCCCGCTCGTACGAGTTGGCGCCGAACGCGGACTGACCCATCCACCAGCGGTAGAAGTAATCGCAGAAGAAGCCCCAGTTGTTCTTCGCGACCGAGGTGCAGCCGTTGCCGGGACGGTTCGTCGTCCGGCCCAGCTTGACCTTCTTGGCCTCGTCGCCCTGGGCCTTGGTGATCTGCCCCAGCGACACCATGTTGTCGATGATGTAGTTGCGCCGGTCCAGCGCCTGCGGGTAACCGGTCGGGGTGGTCGGGTCGAACGCGGTCGGCGCCTTCACCATGCCGGCCAGCAGCGCGGCCTCGGCGATGGTCAGGTCCTTGGGCGACTTCTTGAAGTAGACCCGGCTGCCGGCGTAGACGCCGTACGCGCCGTTGCCGAACGGGGCGAGGTTCAGGTACCGCTCGAGGATCTGCTTCTTGTCCAGGTCCTTCTCGACCTGCAACGCGTACTTGATCTCGGTGACCTTGCGCTCCGGGCTGTCCCGGGTCGCGTCGATCGCCTCCTGCGGCGTCTTGGCGCCGTAAGCCTGCGCCATGCGCACGTACTGCATGGTCAGCGTCGAGGCGCCCTGCTTGGACCCGCCGTTGTTGTTGTTGACGGCGGCCCGGGCGATGCCCTTGAGGTCGACGCCGTTGTGCTCGTAGAACTTGTGGTCCTCGGCCGCGACGATGGCGTTCTGCATGTTCACCGAGATCTGGCTGATCGGCACATCGCTGCGGAACTCGTCGTAGAGGACGGCGATCTGCGTCTTGCCGTCATTGGCGAAGACCCGCGTCACCTGCGGCGTCGACTGCTGCACGAGCGTGCTCGGCAGCGCGGAGAACTCCTGCGCCCCCGCCTTCGCCACCAGCCCGCCGAGCGCGAACGCCGGGAACGAGGCGGCCGAGACCACCACCCCCGTCAGCAGCCCGCACAGGAGCAACAGAACGGCCTTCGTAGGCCACTTACGGTCTTTCGTCCGGTTACCGACAGACACGGAGCTCCAGACCACCTTTCTCCACGAATACCCCGAACACGCCGGCACAGGGAACCATCCCCGCGCAACACAGCGGCGCCAAGACTACGTGATCTTGTCGCACGCCGCCCGGGAGCCGGAGCCCCCAAGCTTCACCGCAACGGAGCCTTGAGAATGCGGGAAGTAACTATCTGGCCCTCCGGCGAGAAGACCCACACCCAAAGCGACAGCCACCCACGTTCCCTTCGCCCCGAACTCGGAGAGCGCCGCGGCTTGTGGCGAACAACACAGCCACATTCACCTGTCCCGCCGAGTCTGTCAGAAAACGGCTCTGGCGCGGAAACGGTGGCCGTCGGCCGGCCGCACCCACCGTGGGCAGAAAGATTCACAGACTCTTGAACATTTGGAGGCTGGGCTGCGTCCTTGAGAGAGACGGCCGGTCCAACGGGGGGTGTAATCAGCGTGGATTCCGCGCTCATCACGTGCGAGAGTCTCGTACGCATCTATCAGTCCGGGCCGATCGAAGTCCAAGCCTTGCAAGGCCTCGACCTGGTGGTGGACAAGGGCGAGATGGTCGCCGTGGTCGGCGCTTCCGGCTCCGGCAAATCAACGCTGCTTTCGATTCTGGCCGGGATCGACGCACCGACCGCCGGACATGCCCGCGTCGATCAATGGAATCTGCTGTCCATGTCACGCGCGGATCGGGTCCGCTACCGCCGGCACGCCGTCGGCTTCGTCCGTCAGCAGACCGCCAGCAACCTCATCCCCTATCTCACCGCCCAGCAAATGGTCGACCTGCCCATGACCGCCGCCCGCACGCCGGCTCGCGAACGCAGACGCCGTGCCGCCGACCTGTTGAGCGCACTCGGCGTGGGTGAGCTGGCCGACCGCAGGCCCGGGCAACTGTCCGGCGGTCAACAGATGCGGGTAGCCATCGCCGTCGCCCTGGCCAACCAACCGCACGTCCTGTTCGCCGACGAACCCACCGGCGAACTCGACACCGCCACCTCGGCCGAGGTCTTCGCCGCTTTGCGCGACGTCAACCGCAATTTGGGCGTCACCGTTGTCATCGTCACCCACGACTCCGCCGTCAGCGGGCAAGTCGAACGCACCGTGGCCATCCGCGACGGGCGCACCAGCAGTGAAGTCCTACGCCGCACCGCCACCAGCGACGACGGCGACACCCATGTGACAGCCGAGGAGTACGCCGTCATGGACCGCGCCGGACGCATCCAAATACCTCGCGACTACCGCGAAGCCCTCGCGCTGACCCGACGTGTCCGGCTGGCTCTGGAGTCCGACCACATCACCATCCGGCCGGATGCATGAACACGCCCCTTTTGGCGGTCCGCGACGTCAACCGCAGCTTCGGCACCGTTCACGCCCTACGGGACATCTCCTTCGACGTCGAACCCGGCACGATGGTCGCTGTCGTCGGGCGCTCCGGCTCCGGCAAGACCACCCTGCTCAACGTCATCGGTGGACTCGACCGCCCCGACAGCGGCACGGTGACCGTCGACGGGCTTGAAGTCACCTCGCTGGACGAGGACGGGCTGTCGCAACTACGCCGCGACAAAGTCTCCTACATCTTCCAGACCTTCGGCCTCATCCCGGTGCTGTCCGCCGCCGAGAACGTCGGTGTGCCACTGCGCCTGGCCCGCACCGACCCAGGCGAACGGGAACGCCGGGTGGCGGTGTTGCTCGACCTGGTCGGGCTGGCCGGCCACGCTCAGCAGCGCCCTGGCGAATTGTCCGGTGGCCAGCAGCAGCGTGTCGCCATCGCCCGCGCGCTGGCCGGCTCACCCCGGTTGTTGATTGCCGACGAACCCACTGGGCAGCTCGACGCCGAAACCGGATTGGCCGTCATGGCTTTGTTGCGCGGCGTGGTGGAGTCCGAGGGCGTCACTGCCGTCATCGCCACCCACGACCCCGTCATGATGGAACTCGCCGACCGCGTCATCCGGATCAGCGACGGCCGTGTCGCATGCTGAGGTTGGTCGCCCGGCGGGCCCGCGCCCAATGGCCGCTACTGGCTGCCCTGCTGTCCGTCCTGGTCATCGGGGCCACCCTGCTGGGCACCTGCGCACTGTTGCTGGACCACACCTCCCAGCGTTCGGTCGAGGTGTCGGCCATGCGAGCAGATCCCGACGAGGTCACCTCCACCGCGTACGTGGCTGAGGTTTCCGCCGACAACGCACGCTCAGTCGCGGCCGGCACCCGCGACGTGCTGGTCTCAGCGGCCGCTTCGTTCCCGGTGACGACGTCCGCGCGCGCGTCGTCTTACCTGCGCGAGCTGCCGATGGCCGATGGGCGGGGCGGCAGCGACATCGTGGGCGGGGCATACATGTCCGCACTCGACGACCTGCCGGCGCGGGCCACGCTGGTCTCAGGCCGTTGGCCGCGTGCCACGGGTCAGCAGCGGGAAGCGGCCGTCCTGCAGAGCACCGCCCGGCTCCTCGGGCTGCGCGTCGGCAGCCGTGTCAGCCTCGGTCTCGAGTTCGGCCGCACATCGAACCCACCGGTCGAGCTGACAGTGGTTGCCATCGTCCGGCCGACGCCGGATGCGGGCTGGGAGCGCGACCCGTACGGCGGCACCGGTTTCAGCGACAACCCGCCGGAGAGCACCTCGGCCCGTCAGATTCACGCGTACGGGCCCTTCCTCGTCGACTACGACAGTCTGCTCAACGGCGGGTCGGCGATCAGCCGCCTCGAGGTCACCGCCCGCCCGGAGCTGTCGAACCCCACCGTCGGCGAGCTCGACCGGCTCACCGCCGCGTTACTCATGGCCGACCGCCGGCTGGCGGGCACGCTGGGGGAGCGCGCCAAGGTTCACCGCGTCGATTCGCCTCTCCCCCAGCTGCTGCTCGACCTGCGCAACCAGCGGCAGCTCACCACGGGTACGGTGCTCGCCGTCGCGCTGATCGGTCTGCTACTCACGACGGTCGCCCTCGCGCTGGCCGGGCGGCTCACGACCGGGCTCCGTGATGCCGAGTCGGAGTTGCTCGCCGCTCTCGGCACAAGCCGATCCCAGTTCAGTGCGGTCGCGGCCACCGAGGCGGCCCTGATCGCCACGATGGCCGTGGTCCTGGCCGTGCCGCTGTCCTCGTTGCTGTACGCCGGTCTGACCCGCGTCGACCCGCTGTCCAGCGCCGGGCTGACCGCCCCGGTGACCGTGAGCGGCGTCCAGATCGCCGTCGTCGTCGCCGGTGTGGTGGCCTTGGCCGCCCTGCACATCGCCCTGGCTGGTCGCCGTGACGGCGTCCGGAACCACCGCGGCCACCGCGAACTGCTGGCCCGCTCCGGCGCCGACCTGCTGTTGGCCGGGCTGGCTGCCGTCGGCTGGTGGCAGCTGCGGTCCCAGCCTGCGGGGGCCGGATCCAGCGTCGATGCCGTACGGGTTCTGGCCCCGGCACTGATACTTGTGGCCGGCGCGGCGCTGGCCCTGCGCGTGGTACCACCGCTGCTGCGCCGCGCGGAACGGCTGGCCGCCCGCTCCCCCGGCTTCGTGCTGACGCTGGCCACCGCGGGAGCCGCCCGCCGCCCGCGGGCACTGGCCGCGGGGTTGCTCATCTGCCTGGGCGGCGCCACCGCCACCTTCGGCACCGCCTTCGACGCCACCTGGCGTACGTCCCAGCGGGACCAAGCCGACCTGTCGGTGGGCACTGACCTGGCCCTGTCCCTCACCGCGGCGCCCGTCATCGGGCAGAGCAGGCAGGTCGAGCAAGCCACCGGCGGCACGGTCAGCCCGGCCGTCACGGGCCCCGTCGTGGTCGGGCAGTGGCTCGGTGGTCCCGGCGGCGTTCCTCGCGTGGTCGCCGTCGACACCCGCCGTGCCGGCGCCCTGCTGCGTGGACGGCACGACGACAGCCCCGACTGGGGCACCGTCACCCGCGACCTCGCGCCGACCGGCGCAGTGGGCGGCGTAGCCCTGCCCCGTGACAGCAACCCCGTCCTCACCGGGTCGGCCGGCGAGGGTCAGCCGACCCTGGTGGTCGTACGCCTGCTCCTCGAGGATCTGACCGGCCTCCGGACCACCTGCGCCAGCAACCCCGTCGTCCTCGACAACCGGCCGCACCCTGTCACCGGGTGCACACCGGCCGATGGTCTGCGGCTGATCGGGGTCGGCCTGGCCGTGCTGGGCGACGTGCGCGCCGACGTCGAGCGGCAGAGCCGGATCGACGCCACGCTGAACCTGCCCGGGCCGTCGGCGTCACCCTGGTTTGTCCGCGCCGGGGCGCAGTCGAGCGATGTCGCCGGCCCCACGGTCACGGTGGATGGCACCCGGCTGCGCCTCACCGCGACGGTAGGGTTCAGCGACCCGAGTCCCGAGAGCCGGGTTCTGGTCGCCACTGCCTTCGACGATCCGGGTCCGATGCCGGTCATCCTCTCCCGGCGGCTCGCGACTGAGATCGAAGCGCGACCTGGATCCGAAGTCACCATCGCCCTCGACCAAACCCCCGTGGACGCCACCGTCGCCGCCGTCGTGGCCGAGGTGCCTTCGGCGCCGGGCGCTCCAGCGCTGCTGGCTGACCTCGATTGGCTGACCCGTTCCCTGGCCGTTCAGGGCAACGCGGATTCGCCGGTGACGGCCTGGTGGATCGGCGAGCCGGAACGACCAGACGCCGTCGCGCGAGCCGCCGAGCTGAATCTGGGACCGGTTACCAGCCGCGCTGCTGAGACTGATCGGCTGATCGGCAGCCCCATGCGCGCCCCCTTCCCGGCGGTCTTGCGAGTGCTGGTCGTGGCCGCGGTCGTCATGCTGTTCGGAGGGGTTTTGCTCCAAGTGACTGCGGACATGCAACTTCGCGCGGTGGAGGTGGCCCGGCTGCGTGGCCTGGGGATCCCCCGCCGGGGTATCCGCGACGTGCTGTTCACCGAGTATGCCGCAGTCCTCGTGCCCCTGCTGGCTGCGGGCACCCTCGTCGGCGCGCTCGCCAGCCGGCTGATCGCGCCGCTGCTGGTCCGCTCGGACACGGGGACGGCCGCCTCGCCGCCCGTGGTGGCCGACTGGCCCTGGCTGGCTGAGGCCGCGCTACTGGTGGGACTGTTCGCCGTGTGCGCGGTGGCGCTGGGTGCCACCATCGCCGTGCAGAGCCGCCGGGCCGACGCCGCGCACCTGCGAGTGGCGTCGTGAGGACGGCCGTAGGGGCGTTGCGGTCCGGCCTGAAGGCGTGGCGCCCGGATCCGCACTGGCCGAGCGTACGCGGCCGGGCCCGGGCGGACGCCGGGCCGCTGTCGTTGGTCGCCTGTGTCATCGCCGTGGTGGCGTTGTTCGCCGGAGCGACGCCACCACTGTTGCGCTTGGCCGCTGACGAGGCGGCCCGCGAAGCCGTACGCCGGTCCGCCGACGAGGCCGCCATACGCGTGGACGCTGATTGGCGCTCCACGACGACGGAAGTAGGCGCCTACAACCTACGAGACCCCGCCGCGGGCGCGTTCGTCGCCGCCCTGGCCCCGGCGGCGAAACTGGAGCTCGACCCCGGCCTGCAGGCGGTCCTGCGGCCGCCGGTGACCACGGTCTCGAGCATTTCCCTCGCCGTCGGCGACGGCAGCGTGCAGCGCCGCCTCCAGCTCAACTATTTGCGCTCCGACAGCGGTGAGCCGGCGGTGACCTGGGTCGCCGGCCGGGCGCCGGCGGCCTCGAGCACCGACTTGACCATCCGAGTGCCCCAGACCCGGCCGCCTTGGCCCGTGCAGATCGGGGTGTCGGAGGCGGAGGCGGTCGCTCTCAACGTCAGTCCAGGCGACCGGATCCCCGTGAAGGACGATTCCTACAAGGTCTACGACGTTCGGGTCAGTGGCATCTTCCGGCCGGTCGACCCCGACGATCGCGCCTGGAGCCACGCGCCGTGGCTGCTTCAGCCCACGACCGGCCAGGACGGCCGGGGCACGACCCGGTTCGGCGGCCTGCTGTCGGCCGACTCCCTGCCCGACGCCCGCCTGGCCTTCCTCGACGATCAGCTGCGCCGCTCGGTCCGGCTCGACGTCGAACCGGACGCTTTCACCTGGAAGTCGGCGCAGGCCCTGGCCACGACCGTGGCGGCCCTCAAGGGCACCTCGGGAGCCTCGGCCGAGCGGGATGAAACCCTGAAGTGGTCCACTCAGCTCGACAGCCTGCTGCGAGACGTCGGCGGCCAGGTGGCCGCCGCAACCGCCCAGGCCACTATGTTGCTGATCGCCGTGCTGGCCGGCGCCCTACTCGTCATCGGGCTTGCTGTCGAGCTGCTGACCCGGCGCCGCGCGGTCGCCCTGGCCACCGTCCGCGGGCGCGGGGTCGCCCTGCCGAGCGTCGCGGCCGAACTGGCAGTCGAGTCGGTCGCGGTGGCCGTGCCGGCGGCGCTGATGGGCATCGCCGTCGCCGTCGCGGTCGCCGGCAGCGCCTCGCTGGGCGGGATCCTGCCGTTCCTTCTGCTGGCCGTCGCGGCCAGCCCGGTCGCGGGGACCCTGGCGGCGGCCAGGGCCACCCGCGACAAGCGCGTGCCGGCCAACCGCAGCGCCCGCCGCTGGGCCGGGCGTACGGTCCTGCTGCGTCGCATCGCCGTCGACGTCGCCGTGGTGCTCCTGGCCGTCGGCGCGCTGGTCGCCCTACTCCAGCGTGGCATCGGCTCCAGCGCCGACGGGGACGCGGCCCTGCCCGCCGCTGCCCCCACCCTGTGCGCGCTTGCGGTGTCGCTGCTACTTGTCCGGTTGATGCCGCGCATCACGGGTCTCCGGCTGCGCCTGGCCCTGCGGTCGAGGCGCCCCCTGGCCCTGTTCGGACCGGCGCGGGCCGCAGCCACGTCCGGGCGGGTGCTGCCCGCGCTCACGCTGATCGCCACCATCGCGCTGGCGTCGTTCGCTGTCACGCTGTACGCGACCACGGAGCGCGGTCTGTCCGTCGGCGCCTGGCAGTCGACCGGCGCCGACGCGCGTCTCGACCTCAGCTACGACTCCACGGTCTCGGCCACCGCGATCGCGGATCGGCTGGCCACCTACCCTGGAGTCCGGCAGGCCGTCGCGGGCGAGGTCATCTCGGCAGCGACGTTCGTCGCGGAAGGCGATGGTGCGCCCTCGCGCTTGATCGTCGTGGACACTGCGGCGTTTCGCGAGCTCGCGGCCGGCAACCCATTGCCCGGCCTCCAGGCCACCCCCGCGCTGACGACGCTCGTGGACGGCGCGATTCCCGCGCTGGTGCGGTCGCGTGCGGACGTCCTCCGGCCCGGTCTGCGGTTCACCCTCCCCCGGCGGGACGCCGACGAGATCGACCTGGTCGCGGTCGGGTCCATACCCGCCATGGGTCTGGGCGACGACGTGGTCGTGGTGGACTCGGCGGCGGCCCGCACGGCCGGCCTGGAGTTCACGCCGAACACGGTTTGGGCGTCCGGACCGGGCGCGGCCCAGGCCGTACGGGCACAGGGCGCCGAGGGATCGGTGACCACCCAGGCCGACGTGCTGACTGCCAACCGGACGGCGCCCCCGACCGCCGGCCTGCTGCGCCTCGACCTCGTATCGGCGGCGGCCTTGCTGGCGCTCGGGCTGCTCGGGTTCGCGGTGGCCGCGGCGACCAGCGCCCCCGAACGCGGGCAGACGCTGGCCCGGCTACGGACCTTGGGACTGCGGCCACGCGACACCCGCCGTGTCGCGGCGGCCGAGCTGTCGCCACCGCTCGTGGCCGCGGCCATCTGCGCACCCGTGGTGGGGGTCCTATTTGCCTGGGTGTCGCTGGATTCGCTGGCCCTGCGGCGGGTGACCGGGCAGACCGCCACGCCGGAGCTCGTCATTCCCTGGTGGACGATCGGGGTGACGACGGTCGTCGCGTTGGCCGCGGTGTTGATCGCAGTGGTGGCGGCCGAGTCGTCCGCTCGGCGACGGCGCGGGCTGGGCGATGTCCTGCGCGTAGGTGAAAGCTGACTGCCGCGCCGCGTCGGCCGCCCCTCGCGGAGCCTGGGTCAGCGACGACGACACCCTCTCAGCGCAAGAACGCGTCGCGGTCACCGCACCGTACGGCCAGCACGGTCCGGTCCAGTGCGCGATCACGGTCGCGGGCGGGCACCTGACCACCGACGCCGAGCGACTGCTCGACACCCCACTCCGGTCCTCCTGGTGGACTGACACCCTGATACGAACGTACGCCGGTCCCCATGGCCGCCACGTGGCTGATCAATACACTATCGAGGCTGTCCCGTGAGTATCGAGGAGCATTTCCCACTCTTTCGCGAGGGCGTGATTGATTCGGTCATCGCGGGCGATGGCTTCCTTGAACCAGGCGATGGTGGCGGGCGCCATGGCGAGGATCTGGTTGTAGTTGAGGGCGGCCGGGTTGAGGCCGAACACCAGGCCGGTCTTCAGAAGCGTGCCTGAGGTGGCGATGGTGTGCCCGAGCAGCAGCATCGAGGTGAGCTTGGCGTGCTCCAGTTTCCGCTGCTCCTTGGTGCCGCCGGTGGCGTAGCTTTTGAGCAGCCAATATCCGCGGATGATGGCGGACACGACGCCGGGAGTGATGCCCATGGTGAAAAAATGGCGTAGGTCGTAGCCATTCGTGTACATGTGGCGGGCGACGTCGGTCCAGGGGACTTTGACGCCGGAAGGGCCCAGCGCGAACGGTGAATCGATCTGGCCCAGCTGGAGCAGGCTGAAGAACGGAGGCTGCAGGCCGGCCGGCGTGTAGACGTCCGAGAGCAGATGGCGCACCTGGGTGATGAGAGCGCCGATCAGGCCGATCGGGTCGGCTCCGGCCGGGACCTGAATCAGTCGCCCTACGTTGTCGATGTAGGTGCCGGTACCGCGCATGAGGTCGGCCACGCCGGCGAGGAAACCCAGGGCCGGATCGTGGCCGAGGCTTTGGAGCCGATGGGTGGCCGGTCGCATGCCTGCGACCAGACCTTCGGTGGCCGCCGTGGTCGGGGCGTCATAAGACACTTTGGCCAGCTTTTCGAACCTCTTGAAATAGTGGCCGTGGATCGTTCCGGCACGGTCCTTGTCCTGAAGCCATTTCGTGAGGGGCGAGCCCGTGTACTTCTTGCCGAGGAAGGTGGAATCCCGGGGGATGCGGACGAGCACGATGTCCAGCAGGGTGGCGATGGTCCCGGCGAGCAGGACCACCGTCCAGTCGGTCTCGTCCCAGCTGATGTCGCCGTGTTCCGCGGCGTAGCGGCGCAGGCTGTCGGCGATCTGGCCGTGCGGAACGACCTGAAGGAGCGGGTCCCGGGTGAGATCGATGCCCAGCCGATCCAATCGGGCTTCGGCCATCCTGACCAGCTGATCGAAGTCGCTTTCGGCCGGGACGACGGGCACGGCGTGACGAGGGCGGCCCGGGGTGCCGGCGCTCGGGGTGGTCACCGCGCGCGACGGGGGACTTGGGGCCGGCGGTACGGCGATGCCCAGCGCCCGGAGCCGGGCGCGCACCGCGTCGAACTCGGACTCGACCGAGTCCAAGGAGTCGCTGACGTGACGTTCGCGTGCGAGGACCTCCCCGAGGTCGAATTCCACCCGATCGAACAGGCCCTGAAGCTCGGTCAACGTGACGGCCTGGTAGGCCACGACGGTGGCGGCGGCCGTCAGCTGGTCACGCGGCACCGAGCGGTTCCCGCCGTTCGAAGGACTCCTGGCTGGTCTGCAGACTCACCAGGGCCTGCTGGAAGGCGTCCAGCTCGGCCTTGAGCGCGGTGAGCCGCTCCTCGTTCCGTACGGTCTGCTCGAGGCCGGCCTCCATCCGGTGGGCGAGGCCCGCGATGTCGTCGGTCAGCTCGGCCATCGCCTGCTGGTGATGTTTGAGGACCTGCTGGATCAGGTACTCGCGGCGCTTCTCCCGTTCCCGCTCGTTGGTGGCCAGCAGGTAGCGCGTTCCCTGATGGACAGCGACCCCGAGGATGACCACCGTGCCGATCCCGGTGACCATCGCGCTCAGGCCCAGCAGGCCTCCGAACCCCAACGCCGCCAGCCCGGTGGTGATGCCGGCCCCGCCGAGACCCGAGACGCTGCCGGCGAGACTGACGGCGGCGATCGGAGCTCCGAACGCGGCCACCTTGGCCGCGATCTCCTTGGTGGTGGTCTCCATCTGGCTGGTGGTGACCTTGCCGGAGGCGAAGTCCTCCTCGGCGATCACCAGCCGCTCGGTCGCCCGCACGACCTCCCCGGCTGACTCGGCGAACACCAGTCCGGCGACCAGCACGATCCGCTCACGCTCGACATCGGCGGCATGCCGGTCGGCCCGCGAGATCCGCACCAAATCGCGCACGAGCATGGTGAACACCGGCTCGCGCTGGTCCTCCGCGAGGAGGTCGTGCAACTGCCGCGCCAGCTCCTCGGTGGCCTCCGGTGTCTGCGCGCCGTGTTGGGCCGCCGTGATTTCGCCCCGCAAAGCCGATCGCGCGCCCTCGTCCAGCCCGATCGTCGAGGCGAACAGGTACAGGTTGGCGATCTCGCGAGGATCGAGTACGTCGTCGACCTGCGCCAAACTCACCAAAATGCGGCAATAGAGCAACTTCGCGTCGCCCCCGAGCGCGGACAGATCAACCGAGTCATCGGAATTGCGCGACAGGCTGTCCTTGACGTCTGCGACCTTCGCCATCACCTGCTCGGCGGACTGCTTCACCACCTCCTGGGCATCGCCGGCGGCATCCGCGACCATCTGCCTGGCCGTGCTCGTGCCGTCGGCAACCCTCCGCCCGGCCGCGTCGGCAACGGCTTTCAGGCGTCCCAGCCCAAGGTTACGCGGGTTCATCGTCGTCCCTTTCACGCTCTTTGGCGAAAGGCTATCGGCCACCACCGACAAAACGATCTCCCCCGAACGGCCCGCCCCCGCCGACCGACCAAGCAAGCCCGCAACCCACCGCGCAGCGCCGAGCGGCCCCTCCCCCTGGCACGCTCCGCCCCCGGCGGTTCCAGCGCAAGAAACCCCGCACCACCAGGGAGTGATCGCGCCACCACCGAGATGGACTTTCGACGGATGACGTAAAAGTTTAAGACGGTCGATCCAAAAGTCTGGACATGAGCGTCACGAAGTTCCTAACGTGAGCACCACTACGGGAATGTTTCCGGCAGATGTCCCCCTCGCTCATCCCCAGGTAAGGAAGGGACTCCGTGAACCATCGAGCCCGAATCCATCGATTAACAGCGATGGCTTCCGCCACCCTCCTCCTCTCCTTCGCGGCCGCCGCCCCCGCGGCCGCCGTCATCAATCCCGCCGACTTTCAGCAGGTCACCCTGGCCAAGGGGGTGGCCGAGACCGGTGAACCCATCGGGCTGGCCGTGCTGCCCGACCGCTCCGTCCTGCACACCTCCCGGGACGGCACCGTGCGGCGTACCGACGCCAACGGCGCCACCGCCGTCGTGGGGACCATCCCCGTCTACACCCACGACGAAGAGGGCCTTCAGGGCGTCGCCGTCGACCCCGGCTTCGCCACCAACCGGCAGATCTACCTCTTCTACGCCCCTCCGCTGAACACCCCCGCCGGTGACGCGCCCGCCACCGGTACCGCCGCCACCTGGGCCACCTGGGCCGGCGTCAACCGCCTGTCGCGGTTCACCCTCAACGCCGACTTCACCATCAACCAGGCCAGCGCCGTCACCGTCCTGGACGTGCCCACCGACCGGGGCATGTGCTGTCACGTCGGCGGGGACATGGACTTCGACGCCGCCGGGAACCTCTACCTGTCGACCGGCGACGACTCCAACCCGTTCGACTCGGCCGGCTATTCGCCGATCGACGAGCGGACCAACCGCAATCCCGCGTACGACGCTCAGCGCTCCGCCGGCAACACCAACGACCTGCGCGGCAAGATCCTGCGGATCAAGGTGAACGCCAACGGCTCGTACTCGATCCCGGCCGGCAATCTTTTCGCCCCGGGCACCGCCAACACGCGGCCCGAGATCTACGCCATGGGCTTCCGGAACCCCTACCGGATCAGTGTGGACAAGGCCACCGGCCACGTCTACGTCGGTGACTACGGGCCGGACGCCGGCACCACCTCGGCCACCCGCGGCCCGTCCGGTCAGGTCGAGTTCGACCGGGTCACCGCGCCCGGCAACTTCGGCTGGCCGTACTGCACCGGCACGAACACGGCCAACGAGACGTACAACGAGTGGGACTTCGCGGCCAGCACCGGCGGCGCCAAGTACAACTGCGCCGGCGGCCCCACCAACAACTCGTTCCGCAACACCGGCCTGGCGACCTTGCCGCCGGCTCAGCCCGCCTGGATCCGGTACGCGGGTGACGCCGGCTCCCCGCCCGAGTTCGGCGGCGGCTCCGAGTCGCCGATGGGCGGCCCGGTCTACCGGTACAACGCGAGCAACCCGTCCACCACGAAGTTCCCGCAGTCGTTCGACGGGCAGTTCTTCGCCGCCGAGTTCGGCCGCGGCTGGATCAAGCCGATCGTGGTCAACGCCAACGGCACGCCGGGCGCGATCGACACGTTCCCGTGGAACGGCAAGCAGGTCATGGATTCGGCGTTCGGGCCGGACGGTTCGCTGTACGTCCTCGACTACGGCACCGGCTATTTCAACGGTGACGCCAACTCGGCGCTCTACCGGTACGACTACGTCGCCGGGGCCAACCGCGCTCCGACCGCCGTGGCCGGCGCCAACCCCACTTCCGGGTCCGCTCCGCTCACTGTCACCTTCTCCTCGGCGGGCAGCAGCGATCCCGAGGGTGGCGCCCTGACGTACTCGTGGGCCTTCGGCGACGGTACGACGTCGACGTCGGCCAACCCGACCAAGACGTACGCCACCAACGGCACCTATACGGCGACGCTGACCGTCCGCGATCCCCAGGGCGCGACCGGCACCGCCAGTGTCCCGGTGACCGTCGGCAACACCGCGCCGGCCGTCACCATCACCACCCCGGCCTCCGGTCAGCTGGTGTCGTTCGGCGACAGCGTCCCGTGGAGCGTCACCGTCACCGACCCCGAGGACGGCACGATCGACTGCTCGAAGGTCACCATGGCCTACGTGCTCGGCCACGACCAGCACGGGCACCAGATCACGTCGCAGAACGGCTGCTCCGGCACGATCGCGATTCCGACCGACGGTGAGCACGACGACGCCGCGAACATCTTCGGAATCTTCGACGCGTCCTACACCGACAAGGGCGGGCTGACCACCCACGCGCAGCACATCCTGCAGCCGCGCAAGCGTCAGGCCGAGCACTTCAAGACGTCGTCCGGGGTCAACAAGTTCACCAAGGCCGCGGCCGAGGGTGGGCAGACCGTCGGTGACATCAACAACGGCGACTGGATCCAGTTCGACCCGTACAAGCTCAACAACGCCACCTCGTTCACCGCCCGGGTCTCCTCGGCCGGCAGCGGTGGCACACTGCAGATCCGTACCGGCTCGCCGACCGGCACGGTGATCGGCTCGGCCGCTGTCGCCCCGACCGGGTCGTGGGACACCTTCGTCAACGTCACCGGCACGATCTCCGGCGCCCCGGCCGGAACCACCTCGCTCTACCTGACCTTCGCCGGTACGGGTACGGGCGCGCTCTACGACCTGGACAGCTTCACCTTCAGCACGGCGAACCTGTTGTCGCTCAACAAGCCGGCGACCGCGTCCAGTGTGGAGAGCGCCACCTATCCGGCCTCCGCGGCCGTCGACGCGTCGGCCACCACGCGGTGGTCGAGCGCGTTCGCCGATCCGCAGTGGATCCGGGTCGACCTGGGCACTTCACAGGCGATTTCCCGGGTACGGCTCCAGTGGGAGGCCGCCTACGGTTCGGCCTACCAGATCCAGACGTCGGCCGACGGCACCACGTGGACCACGGTCCGCTCGGTGACCGGCGGCGACGGCGGCGTCGACGACCTGACCGGTCTCAACGCGCAGGGACGCTACGTCCGCGTCAACGGCACGGCCCGGGCCACCGCCTGGGGCTACTCCCTCTTCAACTTCGAGGTGTACGGCAACTGACCTTCCCCAGTTAGGAGGTGGGCGCTCGTCCCCCCACGCGGGCGCCCACCCTCCCCCCAGCAAGGAGGTTCGAGTGCGCAAGCTTCTGGCCGGCGCGATGGCCCTGACGGCCGTCGCCGCCTGCACAATGAGCGCGTCTCCCGCATCCGCGGCCGACGCGCCGTACGACGTCCTGGTCTTCTCCAAGACCGCCGGTTTCCGGCACGACGCGATCCCGGCCGGCATCCAGACGATCCGGGATCTGGGCGCCGCCAACAACTTCACGGTCACCGCGACCGAGGACGCGGCCGCCTTCACCACGGCCAACCTCTCCCAGTACGAGGCGGTGGTCTTCCTCAACACCACCGGCGACGTTCTCAACGCCACCCAGCAGACGGCGTTCGAGTCGTACGTCCGCGGCGGTGGCGGCTACACGGGCGTGCATGCGGCCGCCGACACCGAATACGACTGGGCCTTCTACGGGCAGCTGGTCGGCGCGTACTTCCATTCGCACCCGGCCATCCAGCAGGTCACCTCCCGGGTCGAGGACCGGGCCCACGCCAGCACGGCCCACCTGCCGCAGTCCTGGACCCGCACCGACGAGCTGTACAACTACCGGACCAACCCGCGCAGCAGCTCACACGTGCTGGCCACGCTGGACGAGTCGACGTACTCGGGCGGCAACATGGGCGCCGACCATCCGATCGCCTGGTGCAAGACGGTCGACTCGGGCCGGTCCTGGTACACCGGTTTCGGGCACACCCAGGAATCGTACGCGGACGGGAATTTCCGCAGTCACCTGCTCGGCGGCATCCGCTACGCGGCGGGCCGGGCCAAGGCCGACTGCCGCCCCGAGACCGGCTACACGCCCCTCTACAACGGCAGCACGGCCGGGTGGACGCAGGCCGGGCCGGGCAGCTTCACCAACACGGACGCGACCCTCACCTCGACCGGCGGGATGGGCCTGCTCTGGTATTCGGCGCGGCAGTTCACCTCGTACTCGCTGAAGGCCGACTGGCGTCTGACCGGCGACAGCAACTCGGGCATCTTCGTGGGCTTCCCCAACCCGAACAACGACCCGTGGGTGGCGGTCAACCAGGGCTACGAGGTGCAGATCGACGCCACCGACGCGGCCGACCGCACCACCGGCTCCATCTACACCTTCAAGTCGGCCGACCTGGCCGCCCGCGACGCCGCGCTGAACCCGCCCGGCGAGTGGAACACCTACGAACTGCTCGTCGAGGGCCAGCGGATCCGGGTCTACCTGAACGGCCGGCTCATCAACGACTTCACCAACACCGACCCGGCGCGCAACCTGGACGGCTACATCGGCCTGCAGAACCACGGCAGCGGCGACACGGCCGCCTTCCGCAACGTGCGGGTCAAGGACCTGAGCGTGGCCCCGCCGGCGTCGAACGTGGCGCTGAACAAGCCGGCCACCGCGTCCAGCGTCGAGAACGCGAGCTACCCGGCCTCGAACGCGGTCGACAGCTCGGCGACCACCCGCTGGTCGAGCGCGTTCTCGGACCCGCAGTGGATCCGGGTGGACCTGGGAGCCACGTACACGGTGTCGCGCGTGCGCCTGCAATGGGAAGCCGCATATGGGTCGGCGTACCAGATCCAGACCTCGGCCGACGGCAACACCTGGACCACCGTCAAGTCGGTGACAGCGGCCAACGGTGGTGAGGACGACCATCCGGGTTTGAGCGCGCAGGCCCGGTACGTGCGGATCAACGGAACCGCGCGCGGGACCCAGTGGGGCTATTCGCTCTACAACTTCGAGGTCTACGGCAACTAGCAGGAGGTTTCATCAATGACGACCGGCGTGTGGTTGATCGGAGCAAGAGGATCTGTGGCGGTGACCAGCATGGTCGGGGCCACCGCACTACGCGCCGGGCTCGCCGAGCCGCTCGGCTGCGTCACCGAGCTGCCGGCACTGGCCAGCAGGGCCGTTCCCGGCCTGGGCGAGCTGGTGTTCGGCGGCCACGACATCAGCGACATCACCCTGGAGAAGAAGGTCGAGGACCTGGTCGCCGCCGGCGTGCTCCCCGCGGGCCCGGCGGCGGCCGTCGCCGACCAGCTTCCGGCCCTGCAGCGCGAGCTGCGGCCGGTGCCGACGGCGGCGACCCAGCTCGAGGTGGCCCGCCTGATCGCGGACGACATCGACGACTTCCGGCGGCGGCGCGGCCTGGAGCGGGTCGTCGTCGTCAACGTCTCCTCGACCGAGCCGGCGGCCGCCGCTCATCCGGCCCATGCCACGCTCGATCTCCTGGAGCGCGCACTCGGTGAAGAATCCGTGCTGCCGCCGAGTTCCCTGTACGCCTACGCGGCGTTCAAGAGCGGCTGCGCGTACGTCGACTTCACCCCGTCCACCGGCACCCGCCTTCCGGCGTTGCGCGAGCTGGCCTCGCAAACCGGCCTGCCGTACGCCGGCCACGACGGCAAGACCGGCGAGACGCTGGTCAAATCGGTGCTGGCGCCGATGTTCGCCATGCGGAATCTGCGCGTACGGACGTGGGCCGGCACCAACCTGCTCGGCGGCGGCGACGGCGCCAACCTGGCCGACCCGGCCGCCAACGCGGCCAAGGCCGGAAGCAAGCAGCGGGTGCTGGCCGAAACCCTCGGCTACCAGCCGCAGGGCAGCAGCCACATCGAGTACGTCGACGACATCGGCGACTTCAAGACGGCGTGGGACCTGATCACCTTCAGCGGTTTCCTCGGCACCCGCATGCGGATGGAGTTCTCCTGGCACGGCTGCGACTCGGCCCTGGCCGCTCCGCTGATCCTCGACCTGGCCCGCCTCACCGCGGCCGCCCACGCCGCCGGTCGCAGCGGTCCCCTCACCGACCTGGCGTTCTTCTTCAAGGACCCGATCGGCGAGGTGCCACACGCCCTGCCCGACCAGTGGGCCCGCCTGGTGAGCTTCGTGCGAGGCCTCGATGGGGTGGCGTGACCTGGCCGAGCTGGTCCGGGCCCCGGCCGCCCTCTCGGTGCCGGGTGACACGGTGGCCGGCGCGGCCGCGGCCGGCGGGGTCCGAAGGTCGACCCCGGGGCTGATGGCGGCCTCGGTGTGCCTCTACTGGGGCGGAATGGCCGCCAACGACTGGGCCGACCGGGAGCTCGACGCCCGGGAGCGCCCGGAACGGCCGATCCCCTCCGGGCGGGTCAGGCCCGGTCAGGCGCTGATGACCGCCGCCGGACTGACCGCGGCCGGCGTCGGCCTGGCCGCGCTGGCCGGCGGCCGGCGCGCCCTCGCGGTGGCCGCTCCGCTCGCCGCCGCCGTCTGGGCCTACGACGTGTGGGCCAAGAACACTTCAGCCGGCCCGGCTGTGATGGCCGCCTGCCGAGGACTGGACGTGTTGCTGGGGGCGAGCGGGGGCCGGGTGAAGCGCGCTGTGCCCTCGGCGCTGACCGTGGCCGCCCACACCTACACGGTGACGGCTCTGTCGCGGCACGAGGTCTCCGGCGCGACACCCGCTCTACCGTTGGTGACGCTGGCCGGGACGCTGAGTCTGGCCGCCACGACGGTGGGCTCCTCCGCCGCGGCCGGATCGCTGGCCGCCTGGTACGCCGCCGGCTACGGCACCGCGCAGGCCCGCGCCGCCGCCGACCCCTCCGCCGGCCGGATCAGGGCCGCCGTCGGGGCCGGCATCACCGATCTGCCGCGGCTTCAGGGCGCTTTGACGGCCCGGGCCGGCTCCCCCGCGTACGGCCTCGGTCTCGCTCTTGTCGCGCCCCTGGCCCGGCGCCTGGCCCGAAAGGTGTCGCCCACATGAGGTTCGGCTACGGAACGAACGGTTTCACCAATCATCGGCTGCCGGAGGCGCTGGCCGTCATCGCCGACCTCGGCTACGACGGCGTCGCCCTGACCTTGGACACCAACCATCTCGACCCGTTCGACGCCGATCTGGCCCGGCGCACCGCCGCCGTCGCCGCCGAGCTGCAGAAACGCAACCTGGCCGTGGTCATCGAGACCGGCGCCCGCTATCTGCTCGACCCGTGGCGCAAGCATTCCCCCACGCTCATGGACGACGATCCGGCCCGGCGGCTGGAATACCTGCGGCGCGCGATCACCGTCGGCGCCGAGCTGGGCGCCGAGGCCGTCTCGTTCTGGGCCGGCATCGGGCGGGCCGAGCATTGGGGCCGTCTCGTCGACGGCTGTCTCGAGGTCGTGGACGAGGCGGCCGGTAAAGGGGTCACCCTCGGGTTCGAGCCCGAGCCGGGGATGCTGGTCAACGACATCGCGGATTGGCGGCGGCTGTACGCGGATCTGGGTGAGCCGCCGAACTTCGGCATCACGCTCGACATCGGGCACTGCCGTTGCCTGGAGTCGATGCCGGTGGCCGACTGTGTCACGGCCGTGATGGATCACCTGGTCAACGTGCAGATCGACGACATGCGGCGGGGTGTGCACGAGCATCTGGAGTTCGGCACCGGCGAGATCGACTTCCCGCCCGTGATGAAGGCTCTCGCTCCGTACCCCGGGCTGATCTCGGTGGAGTTGCCCCGCCACTCGCACGCCGCGCCGGCGATCGCCGCGCAGTCGCTGGACTTCCTGCGGAACGCGGTCAAGGAGGCTTCGAATGACCACATTGGATGACCTGCGGGCGGAGCTCGGCGGCAACGAACGGCTCGCCGCCGATCTGTTGCGCGTCACCGGCGAACCGGGCGCGGTGGCCGGCCTGTTCCCGGCCGCCGGCCGGCGTTACGGGCGGGATCCGCTCGGCGACGGCTGGGCGACCGACGAGGCGGCCCGGGCTCTGCTGCTGGCCGCCGTGCCGCCCGAGCAGGTCGGCGACATCTACCGTCACGGCGACACGGCCGAGAAGCTGGCGGTGCTGAAAGCGTTGCCGCTGCTGCCGATCGGCCCCAGCGCCGTCCCGCTGCTCGAGGATGCCCTGCGCACCAACGACACGCGGCTCGTGGCGGCCGCGCTCGGCCCGTACAGCGACCACCTCGACCAGGAGGCGTGGCGGCAGGCCGTGCTCAAGTGCGTGTTCATGGGTGTACCCCTCAAGGATGTCCACCGCCTGGCCGAGCGGGCCGACGCACCGCTCGGCGCGATGCTGCGCGCCTTCGCCGCCGAACGTCACGCCGCCGGTCGCGACATGCCGCCCGACGCGCTCGCCCTGCTGGATCAGCTGAAGGAGGCCTGATGCGTATCTTCGATCCGCACATCCACATGACCTCGCGCACCACCGACGACTATCAGCGGATGGCCGAGGCCGGGGTACGGGCGGTGGTGGAGCCCGCGTTCTGGCTCGGGCAGCCGCGCACGAACCCCGGCTCATTCACCGACTACTTCGACTCGATCATCGGGTGGGAGCCGTTCCGGGCCTCGCAGTTCGGTATCCGGCACCACGCGACGATCGCGCTGAATCCCAAGGAGGCCAACGATCCGCGCTGCCGGCCGGTGCTCGACCTGCTGCCGCGCTACCTGGCCAAGGACGGGGTGGTCGCGGTCGGGGAGATCGGGTACGACTCGATGACGCCGGCCGAGGACGAGGTGTTCTCGGCCCAGCTCGCGCTGGCTCTCGACCACGACCTGCCGGCGCTGGTGCACACGCCGCACCGGGACAAGGCCCGCGGCACCCAGCGCAGCCTCGACGTCATCAAGGAGTCGGGCATCGATCCGGGCCGGGTCGCCCTCGACCACCTCAACGAGGTGACCGTCGACGCCGCCCGTGACGCCGGGGTGTGGGTCGGTTTCTCCATCTACCCGGACACCAAGATGTCGCCCGATCGCATGGTCGAGATTCTTCGCAAGTACGGGACCGAGCGGGTGCTCGTCAACTCGGCGGCCGACTGGGGCAAGTCCGATCCGTTGCTCACCGTGCGGACGGCCGAGGCGATGCTCGCGGCCGGGTTCACGGCCGAGGACGTCGATCGGGTGCTGTGGCGCAATCCGGTCGACTTCTACTCGCAGTCGGGCCGGCTCGACCTGTCGGACGTCGACGGCGCCGAGGCCACGTTCGCCGGGAACTCGATCCTGCGGGGAGGCAGCTGATGCATCTCAGCTACTGCACCAACGTGCACCCGGCCGAGGACCTGGACGGCATCATCGGCCAGCTCGACACCTTCGCACTGCCGATCCGGCGCCGCCTCGGCTCGGATGTGCTGGGCCTGGGCCTGTGGCTGGCCGCGCCGGCCGCGGCGGCGCTGGCCGGCGATCCCACTTTGCGACGGCGACTGCGGCGGGAGCTTGACGTACGGGGTCTGGAGGTGGTCACTCTCAACGGTTTCCCGTACGAAGCGTTCCAGGCCCCCGTGGTCAAGCACGCCGTCTACCACCCCGACTGGACCGACCGGGAACGGCTGGATTACACGCTGAACTGCGCCCGGGTCCTGGCCGACCTCATGCCGGATTCGACCGGCTACGGTTCGGTGTCGTCGCTGCCGCTGGCCTGGCGCACCCCGTGGGACGCCGAGCGGGCGACCGCCGCCACCCGGCATCTGGACGACCTCGCGCGCGGCCTCGACCGGATCGCGGGCGAGACCGGGCGGACCGTCCGGGTCGGCTTCGAGCCGGAACCGGGCTGTCTCATCGAGAACACGGCCCAGGCGACCGAACTGCTGGCCAAGGTGGACACGCGCTGGCTGGGTGTGTGCCTCGACCTCGCCCATCTGGCCTGCGCCTGGGAGAACCCGGCCGAAGCTCTCGGGCGGCTCCGCACGGCCGGCATCCCGGTGGTGAAGACGCAGGTGTCGGCCGCGCTTCAGGCCGACGATCCGCTTGCGGCCGAGCAGGTGCTGCGGTCGTACGCCGAGAAGCGTTTCCTGCATCAGACCCGCTCGGCGGAGGGCGGGTCGGCCGATGACCTGGACGAGGCGCTCGACCGCCGCCTGCAGGGGCCGTGGCGGATCCACTACCACGTACCTCTGCACGCCGAACCCGAGACGCCGCTGACGTCGACCGTGCCGGTGATCCGGGAGGCGCTGCGCGAGCTGCTGACGGCGCCCGGCGAGCGCTGCGAGCACTTCGACGTGGAGACGTACACCTGGGGTGTCCTCCCGGAATCCCAACGGCCGAAAGATGAGACCGGGCTGGCCGACGGCATCGCGGCCGAGCTCTCCTTCGCACGCGACCTGCTGGCGGTGAACCGATGAGCAAACTGCTGGTGCTCGACGTGGTCGGGCTGACCCCGCGCCTGCTGGCGCACATGCCCCGCCTGCAAGCCCTGGCGAAACAGGGCTTCCAGGCCGAGCTCGGCACCGTGCTGCCGGCGGTGACCTGCTCGGCGCAGTCCACGTTCCTGACCGGGGCGCTGCCGAACGAGCACGGGATCGTCGGCAACGGCTGGTACTTCCGGGAGCTCGGCGAGGTCTTCCTCTGGCGGCAGCACAACGCGCTCGTCGGCGGCGACAAGATCTGGGACGACGCCCGGCGGCTGAAGCCGGACTACACGGTGGCCAACGTCTGCTGGTGGTACGCGATGGGGGCCCGGGTCGACTGGACCATCACGCCGCGGCCGATCTACCGCGCGGACGGCCGCAAGGAGCCGGACTGCTACACCTATCCCCCGTCCCTGCACGACGAGCTGCCACCGTTCCCGCTGTTCACCTACTGGGGACCGGGCGCGGGCATGCCGTCGTCGCAGTGGATCGCCGACGCCGCCCGGCACATGCTGAAAACCAAGCAGCCCGACCTGACGCTCGTCTACGTGCCGCATCTGGACTACGACCTGCAGCGGTTCGGTCCCTCGGCGCCGCAGGCGTCGGCCGCCGCGGCCGAGCTCGACAAGGTGCTGACGCCGCTGCTGGACGACGCGGCCGCCAGGGACACCACGGTGGTGGTGCTGTCCGAGTACGGCATCACGGACGTGAGCCGCCCGGTCGACGTGAACCGGCTCCTGCGTACCGAAGGGCTCCTCGAGGTCTACACCCAGGACGGCATGGAATATCTCGACCCCTGGGTCTCGCGGGCCTTCGCCGTCGCCGACCATCAGGTGGCGCACGTCTACGTCCGCGACCAGGTCGACGTCGCGGCCGTGGCCAAGCTCTGCGCCGCTCTGCCCGGCGTCGACCAGGTCCTCGAAGGCCCGGACAAGGCGCGGTACGGGCTCGACCATGAGCGGGCGGGAGATCTGGTGCTGGTGGCCGAGCCGGACTCCTGGTTCACCTACTACTACTGGCTCGACGACGCCCGGGCGCCCGACTTCGCCCGCGTCGTCGAGATCCATCGCAAGCCCGGCTACGACCCGGCCGAGCTGTTCTTCGACCCGGCCAACCCGGCCGCGGCCAAGCGGCGCGCGGTCACCGCGGTGGCCCGCAAGAAACTGGGGCTGCGGTACGTGATGGACGTCGTCGGCCTCGACGCCGGCGCCAAGGCGGTGCGCGGCTCGCACGGCCGGCTCCCGGACGATCCGGACGACGGCCCGGTGTTCCTGTGTTCCGACCCCGCCCTCGGGCGCAAGGAGATCGCCGCGACGGAGGTGAAGGCCCTGTTGCTGGAACTCACGGGGCTGGCGTCATGACGCTGCAGGCGACGCGCCGGCCCCTCAGCCAACGGTTCGACACCGCGCTGGCCGAGTTCATCGACCGCCAGGACCCGGCCTGGCCCGACGGCGCCCCGCGCGGCGCGCTCGACTCGCTGCGCCGCTTCGTGCTGGCCGGTGGCAAGAGGCTGCGCCCCACCTTCGCCTACTGGGGCTGGCGCGGCGGCGGGGGCGAGGACTGCCCGGAGGCGATCCGGGCCGCGGCGGCGCTGGAGCTGTTCCACGCCTTCGCGCTCATCCACGACGACATCATCGACGGCAGCGACCGCCGCCGCGGCCAGCCGTCGATGCACCGCCTGTTCGCCACCGTCCACGACCGGCACGCCTGGCGCGGCGACTCGCTGGCCTTCGGCCGCAACACCGCCCTGCTCTGCGGCGACCTGTGCGCGGCCTGGGCCGAGCAGATGTTCCACGAGTGCGGGCTACCCCCGAGACAGATTCACCAGGGGTACGCGGCCTTCGCGCTCATGCGGACCGAGGTCATCGCCGGGCAGTATCTCGACCTGGTCTCCGGCGTCGGCGACGGCTCGGTGGCGAGCGCCCTCACGGTGATCCGCATGAAGTCGGCCCGCTACACGGTCACCCGCCCGCTGCAGATCGGCGCCTGCCTGGCCGGCGCGCCCCGCGCCCTGTCGGCGTCGTTCACCGAGTTCGGCGACCCGCTGGGCGACGCCTTCCAGCTGCGCGACGACGTCCTGGGCGTCTTCGGCGACCCGGCCGTGACCGGCAAGTCCACCCTGGACGACCTGCGCGAGGGCAAGATGACGGTGATGATGGCGCTGGCCCGCGACGCCGCCGACCGCGACCAGACGGCCCGCATGTCCGAGCTGTTCGGCGACCCGGCCCTGGACGCCGAGGGAGCGGAGGAGCTGCGCTCCATCATCCGGGAGACGGGCGCGCTGGACCGCATAGAGCAGATGATCCGCGTACGGGCCCAGGCCGGCCTGAACGCCCTGGAGGCGGCCCCACTCCCCGATTTCGTCCGCTCGGCCTTGGCCGACCTGGCCGCCGCCGCGGTCGACCGCACCACCTGACGGAGCACGCCCACCGCGCCGGCCCAGCCGTCGCGGTGGGCGTCGATGCCGAGGGTTTGACCACCACCTCTGATTCGGCTACGAATTTGCTCTGACACCCGGGCGCCGCGCTCGCGCCATGAGTCCCCTGGGGGCTCTCACCCCGCTGGGGAGTCGAGAGACCGCCGCTCAGTCGAGGTCGAGGGTGAACTCGGCCCGCTGCACCTTGCCGTCGACCTGGAACTCGAGGAAGGCGCGGTAGCGGGCGGCGGCCGGAATGGAGACGGCCACCTTGACCGCGCCGTCCGCGAGGTCGGCGTCCGGGTGGACATGGACGTAGCCCAGGTCGCCCTCGCGGAGGATGACCAGGTGGCCGTACGAGCCCAGGTAGCGCTCCAGGCTCACCGGGGCGCCGGCCCGGGTGACGCGGAACAGGACCGGGACGGTGGCGCCGGGGCGCGGCGCGCCCTCCATGGTGACGGTGAAGGGGCCGGCCTGGGCGGTGGTGGCGGCGGGCGGCAGGTCGGTCTGGGGGCCGTCGCCGGGCACGTGGTGGTCGGCGCCGAGGACGAGCGGGATCTTCGCGCCGGCCGAGCTCTCGACGGTGAAGTCGGCGAAGACGCGGTAGGCGCCCGGCTTGGCCAGCGCCAGCGGCACCGACCACAGGCCGTCGGGTGACATGGTGGGGTGCAGGTGCTGGAAGTCGGCCAGATCGCGGCCGACGACCACCAGGTGCAGCGGCTTGTCGTGGACCACGGCGTAGCGGGTGGCCGGCTTCTTGTCGGCGCCGAGAATCCGGAACGTGTACGCGGTGCTGGTCTTGGGCGCCTGCGAGCGATGAACCGGCTGAAGGGTGTAGCCACCCGAGCTGATCGCGGTTCCGGACGCCTCCAGAGTGGCCGCCCCACCGCTGTGCTGGTGCCCGGTGGCCGCCGCGGCCGCCGCCGGAGCCGGCGGCGAGGGCGGGGCCTTCGGCGCGGCGGTCGACCGCCCCAGCGCATAGCCGCCGATCAGCGCCACCACGACCGCGCCGACCGCGAGCGGGCCCACCGGAACCGACCGCCGGCCGTCGGCGCCACCCGGCTCGCGCGCGCCCTCGTTCGCCGCGCCCTTCAGCGAGTCCCGACCCTCGCCGGAAGCTCCGCCCCACGGCTGGCTCCCGCCCTTCGGCTGACCCCCGCCCTTCGGCTGACCCCCGCCCTTCGGTTGGCTCCCGCCTGTAGTCGCGCCCTTGGGCCGAGTCGCGCTGGAAGCGCGGCCCTTCGGCCAGTCCCGGGACGGCGCCCGGCCTTTCGGCTGGTTCCGGCTCGCCGACCGGCCGCGGCTCAGAGCGGGGGCTCGGCGCCAGAGCAGGAAGCCGGCCCCGGCGGCCACCGCCGCCGCGACGGTCAGCCAGATGACGAGCCCGTTGCCGCCCTCGCCGGCGGGAGGCGCCGCGATCGGAGCGGCCGCGGAGGCGGGAGCGGCCGCGGATGCCGAGGCCGGTACCTCGCCCTGGTCGCCGGACTGACCGAGCGCGGCATCGGGCGCGCCGGTCGGTGGCGACCACCCGACCGGCGCGGCGGTGGCCGGGCCCGTGTACTTGAACGTCACGGAACCCCGTACGGGATCGCCGTCCGACGCCTTCGACTGATATTCCACCCGGTATTCGCCGGTGGCCGGCAGGTGGGCCACGCGCACCCGCGCCGGGTAGCCCGTCGTGTACTGCCGGGGCTCGAACTTGCCGTCGACCATGAAGTACTCGGTCACCGGCTTGTCGAGCGGCCTCGGCGCCGCGTGCTCCCAGCCGTTGTCGACCCGCCCACCGCCCGGCGCGGTGACGGCGAAGTACGCGTTGTCCGGCACCTTCTCGGTGAAGAACAGCTCCACGCTGCCCAGCGGAGCACTGACCGTCGCCCCCTGGGCGGGCACGGACATGCCGAGTGTCCCGTGGGCCGCGGCCGGCGACGGCGGCAGTCCGAACACGACAACGGCGACGGCGGCGAGCGCGAGAAGACCCCGGCGGAGCGGCTTCATCCTCCCATCCTCGGAGCTCGGAAGCTTTAGTCAAGACATCGAGAACTTTTTACTTCTCTGAAAAAAGTTACGTCCCATTGCTACATAGAAATATCTAAGATTCTATGGCTGCACGGACGTAGCTTTCTTGAAGGAGTGACCCTCTTGAGGAAGACATTCAGCGTCGCGCTGGCCGGCGCGGTGGTGGCGACCCTCATCGCCACGCCGGCCGCGGCGGCGCCCGCCGCGGGACCGGAACGGGCCGACCGGGAGCCCACCGCGTCGCTCGGCGAGGACAACCTGCCGCACCCGCTGGCCGAGCAGCGGGAGGCGGAGCGCACCGAGGCCGTACGCAAACTCATCGCCGGCCAGGTGACCACCGAGAAGAAGAACGGCTCCGAGGTCGTGAAGCTCGGCCGGGGCAGGTACGTCGAGTACCGCAAGAAGGAGACGAAGACCGACCCGGTCCTCACCTTCCTGACCGAGTTCGGCGACGCCACCGCCCCGGCCACCGGCGGCACGGCCGGCCCGGTGCACAACCAGATCCCGCAGCCGAACCGAGCCGTCGACAACACGACGATCTGGCAGGCCGACTTCAACTCGGCGCACTACAAGCAGCTACTGTTCGCCAAGAACAAGGAGTCGATGGCGAACTTCTACTACAAGCAGTCGGGCGGCCGGTACACGGTCGGCGGCGACGTCTCCGACTGGGTGAAGCTGCCCTACAACGAGGCCCGCTACGGCAGCAACGAGATCGCCGAGGACGACGGCTACTGGAACTACATCAAGGACAGCGCGACCGCCTGGTACGACAGCCAGATCGCGGCCGGCAAGACCCCGGCCGAGGTCGCCGCGTACCTGAAGACCTTCGACGTCTGGGACCGTGACGACTACGACGACGACGGCGACTTCAACGAGCCCGACGGCTACGTCGACCACTTCCAGGCCATCCACGCCGGTGAGGGCGAGGAGGCCGGCGGCGGCGCGCAGGGCACCGACGCGATCTGGTCGCACCGCTGGTACGCCTTCTCCGACCTGGAGGGCACCGCCGGCCCGGCGAACAACCTGGCCGGTGGCGTGCAGATCGGCGACACCGGCATCTGGATCGGTGACTACACGACCGAGCCGGAGAACGGCGGCCTCGGCGTCTTCGCCCACGAGTACGGCCACGACCTGGGCCTGCCCGACCTCTACGACACCGCGGGCGGCGACAACGGCACCGGTTTCTGGACGCTGATGTCGGCCGGTTCGTGGCTCGGCCGCGGCGCGCCGACGATCGGCTCGACGCCCGGCTACATGGGCGCCTGGGAGAAGATCTTCCTCGGCTGGTCCAACTTCGTGACGGTCAAGCCCGGCAAGAGCCAGTACATCACCCTGGGTACGGCGGCCAACGGCGAGAGCAAGCTGCCGCAGGCCGTGGTGGTCCCGCTGGCTGACGGTTCGTACTACGCGGCCGAGTACCGCACGTACACCGGCTACGACGAGACCCTGAAGCTCGGGCCGTACAACTGGGGCTGGGCCGACACGAAGCCCGACTGGGCCGAGCGTTTCCCGTACCAGGACGGCCTTCTGGTCTGGTACGTGAACCCGGCCGCCGGCGACAACAACACCAGCCGCCACCCGGGTGTGGGCCTCAGCCTGCCGGTCGACGCCCGGCCCGCGCCGGTCGTCTTCCCGGACGGGGTGCTGCTGGGCAACCGCCGCCAGCCGTTCGACGCGACCTTCGGCCTGCAGAAGACCGACCCGGTCACGTTCCACCGCAACGGCGCCGCGGTCTCGGTGCCCCGCCAGAAGGCCATCCCGGTCTTCGACGACTCCGACCCGCTGAGGTACTACGACAGCGCCAACCCGCAAGGTTCGGTGAAGGTCGCCGGCGCCGGCGTCAAGCTCGAGGTGAAGACCCAGATCACCGGGCCGCTGCCGCTGATGACCCTGAAAGTGACCCCACCGAAGAAGTAGAACTTCGATAGGTTCCCGGGTGTGGCCGATTCGCCGCCGTTGCTGAGCATGCCGTCGTCCATGCCCGGGACCACCCTGAACGACGCGACCCGGCAACTGTGCGGTGCGCCCTATCTGGACACCGGCTTCGCCAACGACGTCATCCGTGAGGTCGTCGAGCCGGAACGCAAGGCGGTGCCGCCGTCGTACGGCTTCGATCTGGATCCGGTCGTACGGCATTGACTCCGCGCCCGCCGCCTGCTGCTGATCCGCTACGCGATCGTCACCGCGCTGCTGGTGGCCGGCTTGTGCGCCAACGCCGTCGCGACAGTCGCAGTGGCCGCTCTACCGTCAACCAGCGGTTGACGGTCCGCCTGCGTCAACCTATGGTTGACGCATGACCGATTCCGTACGCCTCGACGACCTGATCGAGACCATCAAGAACAACAACGCGACCGCCCTCGAGCGGCTCTCCGACGCGGTCCTGGCCGCCGACCGCCTGGGCGACATCGCCGACCACCTGATCGGCCACTTCGTCGACCAGGCCCGCCGCTCCGGCGCCTCGTGGACCGAGATCGGCCAGAGCATGGGCGTCACCAAGCAGGCCGCCCAGAAACGCTTCGTGGCCAAGCCCGACAGCTCCGACCTCGACGCCAGCCAGGGCTTCAGCCGCTTCACCGACCGCGCCCGCAAGGTGGTGGTCACCGCCCAGGAGGAGGCCCGCAACCGCGGCAACGCCCAGATCAGCGTGGCCCACCTGCTGCTGGGCCTGGTGGCCGACCCGTCCGCCCTGGGCGCCCGGGCGATCGTCGCGCAGGGCGTCACGCTGGACACGGTGCGCGAGGTCGCCACCAAGACCCTTCCCGCGGCGGCCGAGTCGGTGCCCGCCTTGATCCCGTTCGACGCGCACGCCAAAAAGGCCCTGGAGCTGACGTTCCGCGAGGCCCTGCGCCTGAACCACACGCACGTGGGCACCGAGCACATCCTGCTGGCCCTGCTCGAACTGGAGGACGGCACCGGCGTCCTGGCCGGCCTGGGCGTCACCAAGCCCACCGCCGAGACCGCCGTCATCGCCGCCCGGCAGGCGTAGGGCCGGCTCCGGCGGGCGTTCAGATTCCCTGGCGGGTACGGGTGGGCAGGCCCAACTGGCCGGCGACCGGGTTCCAGACGGCCAGGAAGGCGACCTTCGAGGTGCCGGCCTGGTCGGACTCGGCCAGGCCCCGGGAGTAGGCGGACTTGCGGCCGGTCGTGTCGGCGCAGCCGTTGTCGGCGGCGGCCTCGGCCCACTCCACGAAGGCGGCGTCGGCGTCCAGGGAATGCTGGAGGGCGGTGATCAAAGTGGAGCGGATGGACTCGCCGTCGCTCACCGCGGACAGGTCGGCCGAGCGGACCTCGGCGATCTGTGCCCGGCGCTCGTCGCCCACCTCGCGCATGTCGGACAGGGCGCCGTTCAGGCCGGTGCAGCGGCCCACCCGGTCGATGGCGACGTTCAGCTTGTCGCGGCTGGCCTTGCTGCGCACCAGCACGTCGTCGACGACCCGGGCCTGCGGCAGGGCACCGGCGCCGGCGTCGGTCGGCCGCGTGGTGGCCGGATCCGTCGTTGCCGTCGCGCCGTCGGCTGTGCCGGGCCCGGTGGGCTGGCCGCCGCCGGTGGGCTGGCCGCCGCCCGCGGGCTGGGTGGCCGGGGCGGGGCCGGCGACGGGGTCGTCCTGGCCGTTGCGGTAGACGACGAGGCCGGCGACCAGCGCCAGCAGCACGAGGACCGAGATGCCCGCGACCACGGGAAGCCAGTTGCGCGGCGGCCGCCCGTACATGGGCGGGGTGGAGGGCGGCGCGGGATAACCGGCGGCGGGATAACCGGGCGCGGGAAGGCCGGCGGCGGGATAACCGGGCGCGGGAAGGCCGGCGGCGGGATAACCGGGCGCGGGAAGGCCGGCGGCGGGATGGCCGGCGGCGGGATAACCAGGCGCGGGATGGCCGGCGGCGGGATGGCCGGGTGCGGGATGAGCGGGTGCGGGATGAGCGGAACCGGGTCCTCCGTAGCCGGGCGGCGGGACGTGACCGGGTGGCGACTGCGGCGCGAGCGGGTAGCCGGGGTGGGGGGTGTAACCGGAGGGCGGGGACGACGGCGGGGCCGCGGGGGCGTAGCCCGGCGGCGGCCACGACGGGACCGCGGCCAGCGCGGTGTTGCACCGGGCGCAGGCCGCGGCGCTGGGGTCGTTGTCGAGCCCGCAGGTCGGACACACCATGCGCGCCACCCTATCGATGGAAGGTCACCTCGTGTGTGCCCGTGGGAGCGACACGTGAGGACCGGCGGGGGCGCGAGAGCTGTCGACAGCTGGCGGTAATGTTCGATCCGTGAACCGGCCGCTGCGTCCCGACGACCCGGCCCGGCTGGGCCGCTATGAGCTGGACGGCCGTCTCGGCGAGGGCGGTATGGGCACCGTCTTCCACGGGCGTACCCCGGCCGGGCGGCCCGTCGCCGTCAAGGTGGTCCGCCGCGAGTTCGCCGCCGATCCGGAGTTCCTGCGCCGGTTCCGCAGCGAGGTCAACCGGGCCCGGCAGGTGCCGCCGTTCTCCACGGCCGAGGTGCTCGACGCCGACCCCGACCACGACCCGCCGTACCTGGTGGTGGAGTTCGTCGACGGGCCGAGCCTGGACGCCGTGGTCCGGGAGAAGGGTCCGCTGGGCGGGGCCGCGCTGCACAGCGTGGCGGTCGGCATCGCCACCGCGCTCTCCGGCATCCACGGGGCCGGGGTCATCCATCGCGACCTCAAGCCGGCGAACGTGCTGCTCGCCATGGGCGGGGTCAAGGTGATCGACTTCGGGATCGCCCGGCCGACCGAGGTGACCAGCCGGCACACCGGGACCGGGACCATGGTGGGCACCGTCGCCTACATGGCGCCGGAGCGGTTCGACTCCGACGAGGCCGGCTTCCCGGCCGACATCTTCGCCTGGGGTGCGGTGGTCGCCTTCGCCGCCACGGGCCGTACCCCGTTCGGCGGCGACTCCCCCACCGCGACCGCCATGCGCATCATGACCCAGCCGCCGAACCTGACCGGCCTCGACGGCCCGCTGCGGGCCATCGTCGAGCGCGCCCTGGCCAAGGACCCGGCCGCCCGCCCGACGGCCCGCGACCTGCTCGACGCGTTGCTGGGCAACCCGATCCCCGCCCAGCTCGCGGCCCCGGCCCCGGCGGCCCCCGCCCAGCCGGCGGCCCCCGCCCAGCCGGCGGCCCCCGCCCCACCGGAGCCGGTTCCGCCGGACTATCTGCCTCAGCCCGGCCGCGGGCGGGCGTGGGCGATCGCGGCCGCCGTCGTGGCCATCGCGGTGGTGGCCGGCGGCGCCGGTTTCGTGCTGCGCAACCGCCACAGCGACGCCGCCGTCTCGCCCCCGGCGTCGGCGCCGGCCTCGGCATTCCCCGCCCCGGCGCCCGCCGCGACCGGTCTTCCGGGCATCCTGGCCGGCAGGCGCCGCACCCTCCTGCACCTGGCCAACGTCGACAAAGACCTGTACCTGCCGCAGAACGCCCCGGCCAAGGCCGGCGGCGGCACCACCCCGGAGTCGGTGTTCGTCCTGGTTCCGCACGGCGAGCGGTATCAGATCGCCTCGGCCGTGCCGGCCCTCTCCGGCGAGCGCCGTTGTCTCGGCATCAAGCCCTCCGAGACCCGGGCCTCGTCGGACCTGGTGCCCACCGACTGCGCCGTCTCCGACAAGACGCTGTTCGGGTTGTCGGAGACGGCCGAACTCGACGACAAGAACCGGCCGACCTACTCCTTCGTCAGCGAGGAGTACGGCATCGTGCAGTGGAGCGAGGACGACGCCCGGCTCTACGTGGAGCTGGCCGGCGACTTCCCGGCGTCTGTCCCGTTCAGTTTCGTCGATCGGGGACCGACATAGGCAGCCGTACGGTGAAGGTGGTGCCGAGGTGCGGCTGGCTGGTCACCTCGAGGCGCCCGTGGTGGTCGGTGACGATGCGGTGGGCGATGGTCAGGCCCAGGCCGGTGCCGCCGGTGGCGCGCTGCCGCGCCTTGTCCGCGCGCCAGAACCGTTCGAACACGTGCGGCAGGTCGCCGGCCGTGATGCCGACCCCGGTGTCGCGTACGGTCAATTCGGCCTCGCCGTGCGCGGCCTGTACCCGTACCTCCACCTGCCCGCCTTTGTCGGTGTAGCGGATCGCGTTGCTCAGCAGGTTGCCGAGGACCTGCCGCAGCCGGTCCTGGTCGGCCTCCACCCAGACGGCCGGTGACGTCTGGATGGTCAGTGTCACGCCGGCCTCGGCGGCGCGGGCCCGGTGGGCGGTCACGCTGGCCGCCGCCAGCTCCGAGAGGTCGGCCGGGGTCTTCGTGTAGCCGAGGTCGCCCGCCTCGGCCAGCGCCAGCACCTGAAGGTCGTCGAGGATGCGTCCCTGCAGCAGGGTCTCCTCGTGCAGCGAGGCGAACAGTTCCGGGCTCGGCTCGACCACCCCGTCGGACAGCGCCTCCAGGTAGCCGCGCAGGTTCGACAGCGGCGTGCGCATCTCATGGGCGACGTCGGCGATGAGCCGCCGCTGGCGTTCCTCGCTCTCCTCCAGCGCCCCGGCCATCGTGTTGAACGAGGCGGCCAGCCGGGCCAGTTCGCTCTCGCCTTTGACGCGCACCCGCACGTCGAGCATGCCCGCCGCGAGCATCTGGGAGGCGCCGGTCAGGCGGCGTACCGGCCGGCTGACCTGCCGGGCGATGAGGAACGTGCCGAGGATGGCCACGACGACCAGGCCGGCGACGCCGATGATGGCGGGCCGGCCGAAGTCGGCGATGTCGACCGTGCCGCGCGCTCCCAGGTAGAGCTGGAGCGGGATCGCCGCGCTCGTGACGACCGTGTCGGCGTACGCGCCCTCGACGCATTTGCTGCCGAGCGGGTCACCGACGAGCCGCCGGGGCGCGCCGGTGCAGTTCTCGAGATAGTCCCAGTAGCTCTGGAACCAGGCCTTGTCGCCGAGCACCTTGGCCGTGGCGTCGCGCAGGCAGGTGGGTGAGGCGGCCCGCTGCTGGGCGGTCACGTACGGCGCCCGGTCGCTGCCCAGCGCGGCCGGCACGCCGAGGGTCTTGTTCAGGCAGCGCACCAGGACCAGGCCGGCCCGGTACTGGGCGGCCTGCCGCAGGGCGATCGCGGCCGGGCTTCCGTACCGGGAATCGGTCGGGGCCGGCCCGTAGAGGTCGCGCGGGGTCGGGGTGCCGGCCAGATAGGCCGCGGGCGCGGGGAAGGCCGACGGCGCCCGGTCGTACAGGCTGGGCATCGGGTCGATGGCGTAGCCCACGGCCTGCACGGCACCGGCCGCCCGGCCCGCCTCGGTGTCCGAGTCGACCAGCACCTGGCCCTCTTTGGTCTGCAGCTGGATGTGCAGGTGTGTGCGGTCGGACAGCTCGGTGACCAGTTTGTTCACGCCGGGCCAGTTGCCGTGCCGCAGCCCGTACCGCTGGACCGTCTGGACGATCTCGGCCCGGTGCCGGCTCTGCGCCTCGAGGGCGTCGGACACCTCACGCTGGGTCAGGTTGAGGGTCAGCCACGCCGTCGCGCCGATGGCGCTGAGCGCCACCAGCATGACCAGCAGGAAGATGCGGACCCGGAAGCTCAATGCTCGGCCATCCGGTAGCCCCGCCCGTACACCGTCTGCACGTATTCCGGCTCGGCCGGGTTCTGCTCGACCTTGCGGCGCAGGTTGACCACGTGGGCGTCGACGGTCCGCTCGGAGACGTCGTGTTCGAAGCCGAACGCCTTGTCGATGATCTGGCCGCGGGTGTAGACCCGGCCCGGTTCCTTGGCCAGCAACTCGAGGATCGCGAACTCCTTGGCCGTCAGCGTGACCGCCTCGCCGCGCATGCGCACCTCGAACCGCCCGGCGTCGATTTCGAGATCGCCCACTTGCAGAAGGCCGCCTTCACCGGCGCCGGCCCGTCGCAGCAACGCCCGCACCCGGGCCGTGAGCTCGCGCGGGCTGACCGGCTTGGCCATGTAGTCGTCGGCGCCGATGTCGAGCCCGAGGAGCATGTCGTTCTCGGAGGAGCGGGCGGTGACCAGCAGGATGGCCACGTCCGACTCGGCCCGCAGGATGCGGCAGACGTCCAGCCCGTCGACCAGCGGCATCATCACGTCGAGTACGAGCAGGTCGGGCTTGCGGGATCGGGCCACGTCCAGGGCCGACCGGCCGTCACCGACAGTGAGCACCTGATGCCCCTCGCGCTCGAGGTAGAGGCGAATGAGCTGGGCATGCTTCGGGTCGTCGTCGGCCACCAGGATACGTGCGGTCACGCGGCGATTCTGACCCAGCGAAGCAACATCGACCAACGAATGTTGGGTTCTTGTGAAGGTCCGTGCCGATTGCGATGAGGCCACAAGTTCTTCACAGGTTGCGACCTACGTTTTCCCGGAACCGATCTGGGGAGGTACGTATGTGTGGGCTCAGCGTCTTCGTGAGCAGCCGCCCGGCCGCCGGAACGCCGGATGAGGCGTCCGCTGCCGCGTTCGCCGGCGCGCTCGAGTCGATGCACCACCGGGGCCCGGACGACACCCAGGTGGAGTTCGCCGACGGCGCCGCGTTCGGCTTCAAGCGGCTGGCCATCATCGACCGGGCCGAGGCCCAGCAGCCGGTGCACTACCGGGACCGGTGGACTGTCGTGTTCAACGGCGAGATCTACAACTACCGCGAGCTGCGCGCCGAGTTGATCCGCGACCACGCCGCCACGTTCGCTACCGAGGGTGACAGCGAGGTGCTGGCGGCCGCGTTCCACTTCTGGGGCCCGGCGGCTCTCCCGCGGCTGCGCGGGATGTTCGCTTTCGTGGCGTACGACCGGTGGACCGGCACCCTGCACGCCGCGCGCGACCCGTTCGGCATCAAGCCGCTCTACATCCTCGAGACCGTCGACGGGCTGTTCCTGGCCAGTGAGCGCAAGGCCCTGCTGTCGTTCAGCGGCAGTTCCCGCTCGGGCTTCGACACCGACGCCCTCGCCCACTACCTGACCTTCCAGTACGTTCCGGACCCGCTGACCCTGCACCGCCAGGTCAAGCGGCTGCCCCCGGGCCACCGGATGACCTGGACGGCCGGCGGCGGCATCCGCGTGGAGCGCTACTTCCGCCCGTCGCTGCGCCCGCTGGCCATGACGGCCGAGGACGCTCAGCGCGGCATCCGCGACGCCCTGCGCGACAGCGTGCACAAGCACCTGCACGCCGAGGTGCCGGTCGGCGCGTTCCTGTCCAGCGGCGTCGACTCGTCGGCCATCGTCGCGCTGGCCCGCGAGGTCAAGCCCGACCTGCACGTGTTCACCGCCGGGTTCGGCACCGACGGCTACTCCGAGATCGAGATCGCCCAGGACACCGCGAACCAGCTCGGCGTGAAGCTGACCCCGACCCTGGTCACCGAGGACGACGTGATCCGGGAGCTGCCGCGCATCGTCTACCTGCTGGACGACCCGGTGGCCGATCCGTCGCTGATCCCGCTCTACTTCCTGGCCCAGACCGCGTCGCGGTACGTCACCGTGGTGCTCTCCGGCGAGGGGTCGGACGAGCTGTTCGGCGGCTACACCATCTACCGCGAGCCGTCGTCGCTGGCGAACGTCGAGCGGCTGCCGGCCGGCCTCAAGCGCGGGCTGCGCGGCCTGTCGCACGCGATGCCCGAGGGGATGCGCGGCCGCAGCTTCATCGAGCGCGGCACCACGCCGATCGAGGAGCGCTACTACGGCAACGCCCGGATCTTCTCGGCCGCCGAGAAGGCGGAGCTCATGCGCTTCACCGCCGAACCTCACACGGCGATCACGTCGCGGCTGTACGCCGAGACGGCCGACGTCGACGACGTCGCCTCCATGCAGTACGTCGACCTGCACACCTGGCTGCCGGGCGACATCCTCACCAAGGCCGACCGCATGTCGATGGCCCATTCGCTGGAGCTGCGCGTGCCCTTCCTCGACCAGGCGGTGTACGCGGCCGCGGCCGGCCTGCCGACCGATCTGAAACTGCCCCCGCACAGCCGGGCCACCAAGTACGCGTTCCGTGAGGCGATGCGCGGCATCGTCCCCGAGTCGGTCCGTGACCGCCGCAAGCTGGGCTTCCCCACCCCGACCCGGCTCTGGCTCAAGGGCGCGATCGGCGACTGGGTGGACGGCCTGCTGGCCGGCTCCGGCGCCCGGCACCTGCTCGACCTCGACTACGCCCGGCGGCTGCTGGCCGAGCACCGGGCCGGGCACGCCGACAACTCCCGCAAGGTCTGGACCGTGGCGATCTTCTGCCTCTGGTACGCGATCTTCGTCGACGGCACGATCCGCCCGTCGACCACGGCCCTGTCTCCGGCCCTCGCGGCGCCGGTTTGACCGGTATGGTGGAAAAGCGTGACCATCGTCGTCGGCTACGACCACTCCCCCGACGCGCGCGCCGCCGTCGCGTGGGCGCTCGACGCCGGCTCGCCGGTCACTCTTCTCTACGCCCATGAGGTGCCCAGCTGGATCCCGTCGAACGCCGGCGAGGTCCTGCCCGGCGGCGAGTGGGAGCAGACCGTTCTCACCGCGCTCGACGAGGTGGTAGCGGACGCCCGGCGCACGCATCCGCACGTGCCGATCGAGGTCCGTGCGGTGCACTCGCCGCCGGTGCAGGCGCTCCTCGACGCCTCGGCGTCCGCGTCCATGATCGTCTTCGGCAGCCGTGGCCACAGCGCCGTGGCCAACCTGCTCGGGACGGTGAGTACGACGGTCAGCGCCCACGCCTGTTGCCCCGTCGTCGTGGTCCGCGGTCAGGCCACCGCCGGCGCGCCCGTCGTGGCCGGGGTCGACGGCTCGGCCGCCGAGGAGCCGGTACTGCGCTTCGCGGCCGAGCAGGCCGCCGCCCGGGGGGCGCCGCTGCACGTCCTCACCGGCCCCCGCTCGGAGGTCTCCCCCACCTTCGGCGGCACGGTCGAGCCCGTCACCGGGCACGCCGCCGACGCCCTGACCGCCGCCAGCCGGCGGGCTCAGCTCGTCGTGGTCGGCTGCCGGGGCCGCGGCCCCTTCCTCGGCCTGCTCCTGGGGTCGGTCAGCCAGCACCTGCTGCGGCACAGCGCCTGCACGGTCGCCGTCGTCCACTCACCAGTCGTGGACTGATCCGTCCAGGTTGCGGGCGACCGGCAGGTAGCGGGGCTGGTACGGGAACCTCGCGGCCACCTCGTCGTCGTACTCGATGCCGAGGCCCGGCTCCTCCGACGGGTGCAGGTGGCCGTCCGTGACCTGGGGGGTGCCGCGGAACACCTCGTACGTCTCCAGCGTGTGGCCCATATGTTCCTGAATGCCGAAGTTGGGCTGGGCGATGTCGACGGCCACGGCCGCCGCGACCGTCACCGGTGAGAGATCGCTCGCGCCGTGCGACCCCGTGCGGACCTGATAGAGCGCGGCCAGGTCGAAGATGCGCCGCAGATGCGTGATGCCGCCGGCGTGCACGACGGTCGTGCGCACGTAGTCGATGAGCTGCTCGGTGATGAGCTGCTTGACGTCCCAGATCGAGTTCAGCACCTCGCCGGTCGCGATCGGCGTCGTCGTGTGCTGCCTGATCAGCCGGAACGCCTCCTGGTTCTCGGCCGGCGTCGGGTCCTCCATCCAGAACAGCCGCAGCTCCTCGACGCTCCGGCCGAACCGGGCGGCCTCGATCGGCGTGAGCCGGTGGTGCACGTCGTGCAGCAGGTGCAGCCCGAAGCCGAACTTCTCGCGCACCTTGGCCAGATAGCTCGGCGCGACGTCGAGATAGGCCTCGGTGCTCCACAGCTGTTCCTCGGGCAGAGCCGTCGCGGCCGGCTCATAGAAGGCGCCCTTCCGAATGCCGTAAGTGCCACTGACGCCGGGGACGGCCGCCTGCGCCCGGATCGCTTTAAACCCTTTGTCGCGGTACGCGGCCACGTCGTCGACGAGCGCCGCCACATCCACCCCACTCGCGTGGCAATAGACCAGCACCCCGTCGCGGGACCGCCCGCCGAGCAGTTGGTAGACCGGCAGCCCGGCCACCTTGCCCTTGACGTCCCAGAGCGCGACGTCGACCGCCGCGATCGCCGTCATGGTCACCGGCCCGCGCCGCCAGTAGGCGCCCTTGTAGAGGTACTGCCAGGTGTCCTCGATCCGGGCCGGGTCGCGGCCCACCAGCAGGGGCGCGACGTGGTCGCGCAGGTACGAGGCGACGGCCAGCTCGCGCCCGTTCAGGGTCGCGTCGCCGAGGCCGGTCACGCCGTCGGAAGTGGTGATGCGCAGCGTCACGAAGTTGCGGCCCGGCGACGTGACAAGGACCTCGACCCGATCGATAGTTGCCATTTTTCTCCCCGGCCCGTAACCGTCGCGGCGAACGCTCGTTGGTTCTGCATCATGGCAGGCGGATCCCCTCTCCGGCTGATCGTGCCCGCGCTGCTGGCGACGGTCGCGCTGGCCTGCGCGTTCGTCCTGCTGCCGACCGGAAGTGTGGCCGGCCTGCTGACCGCGGCCTCGGCTGTGACCGCTGTCGTCATGGCCCGCGCGGCCCGCACCGGCCGGTCGGCCGGGCCACCGGCCCGGGCCCTCGCGCTGGCCGGCGGGCTCGGCCTGACCGCGCTGGCCGGCGCCGCCAGCGGCATCGCCACCCTGGTGGCGCCGGACGTACTGGTCGACGGTGTGCCCCTGCCGGCCGAGATTCCGCTGGTCTCCATCTTCTTCGTGGCGACCCTCTACCTGCCGGCGATCCTGCGCCCGGCGCAGCGCCGCACGGGGGTGGCCCGCCTGCGTACGGCCCTGGACGTCGCCGGTGTCTGGACCTGCCTGATCTTCTCGTCCTGGCTGCTGCTGTTCAGCGACGGCGGCGAGCAGCGCGGCGCGACCATCACGGCACTGATCTTCGGCGGTGGCGCGGCCACCACGGCCGGAGTCGCCGGCGTCCACGCGATCCGCCACCGAACGGCACTGCAGTGGTGCGGTCCCGGCGCGGCGCTGTCGCTGGTCGGGCTTACCGCCCTGGTCATCGGCCTCGACTATCCGGGGATACCGAACGCGGCCATCGCGGCGGTCATCGCGGGTGCGGCGATAAATGTCGCCGGGGGCCTGCTGTGGTACGGGTCGGTGCGGCTGCGCCCGGACCTCGCGCCCCTGCCACCGCCGGACCTGCCTCTGCTCACGGTCCCGGTCATCGGCTCGGCCCTGATCACGGTCTTCCACCTGCTCAACGGCGGCGGCGTGGACGCGACGGCCATCATGCTGGGCACCCTGGGCATCGCGGTGGTGGCGGCCCGGGAATGGGTGTCGGCGGTCGCCCTGCGCCGCCAGGCGGGCCACCTCACCGACCAGGAGAACCGGCTGCGCAGCCTCACGTTCGGCGCCGCCGACGTGGCCCTGGTCCTCGACGCGAGCCTGGCCGTGCGCTGGCAGTCGTCGGCCGCGTTCCGCCAGTTCGGCCTGCCCCTGGGCCGCTGCGTCTCGGTCCTGGTCGACCCCGGCCAGGCCGACGACGTCCACTCCTACCTGATGTCCCGCCTCGCCGCCCCGCACGCCACCGGGACCGGCTCCGACGGGATCGCGGTCCGGCTGCGGGACGGGTTCGGGCGGTGGCGCCAGACCGAGTGGACCGCCAGCGGCGCCGACCCGGCCGAGCCCGGCCAGACGCTCGTGGTGCACATCCGCGACGTCAGCAACGCCCGCGACCTGGAACTGGCGCTGCGCCAGGAGACCCACCTCGACCGGCACACCGGCCTGGCCAACCGCGAGGGACTGCTCCGGGCGGCCGGCCTCATCCCCGACGCGGCCGCGATCATCGTGGTCGAGCTGGGCGGCCTGACCGCCATCGGCGACGTGCACGGGCCCGCCCTGGCCGAGTCGGTGCTGGTCGAGGCGGCCCGCCGGCTGCGGTCCCGGGTGGCCGCGGCCGACGTACCGGCCCGCATCGGTGAGACCCGCCTGGCCGTGCTGACCCACTGCGGCGCCGTACGGGCCCACCTGCTCGCCGGCCAGTTGGTGAACGCCCTGTCGGCTCCCTACACGGCGGCCGGCACGGTCTCCCACCTCTCCGCCTGGGCCGGGCTGGCCGACCTGCCGGGAGACCAGCCCGCCGAGGAGGTGCTGCGCCGCTCGCAACTCGCCCTGCGGTCCGTACGCTCCGGGCCGCCCGGCGCCGTCGAGTGGTACGAGGCCGAGATGGAGACCAGGCTGCTGCGGCGCTCCACGCTCGAGCAGGACCTGCCCGGCGCCGCGATCGACCTGCTCTTCCAGGTGGTCGTCGAGCTACCGGGCCGGCGCCCGGCCGGTGTGGAGGTCGTGCCGGTGTGGCGGCACCCCACGCTGGGCACGATCCCGGTGGCCGAGCTGCTGGCCCTGGCCGAGGAGCTGGGTAGCCTCGCCACGATCGGCCGCCGGGTCCTGGAGACCTCGTGCCGCCTGCTCGCCGGGTGGCGCCGCCTGCACCCCGGCCTGTGGCTGGCCGTCGCCGTGCGCCCCCGCCAGCTGGCCGATCCGGCCTTCCAGGCGAGCCTGCACACCGCCCTGGAGTCGTACGGTCTGCCGTACTCGGCTTTGGTCGTCGAGGTCTCCGAGGACGACGTCCGCCAGCCCGGCGTCGACGAGGTCGCCGCCCGGCTGGGCCGGCTGCGCGCCGAGGGCGTCCGGACGGCGGTCGGCCACTTCGGCACCGGCCCCACCTCGCTGAGCCGCCTGCGGATCCTCCCGGTCGACCTGCTCAAGATCGACCAGGAGGTCTTCGCCGAACCGGCCGTCCTCGAGGTGGCCGTCACCCTGGGCCACCGCCTGGGCATGGAGGTCATCGCCCACGGCGTCGCCGGCCCGGGCGACCTGGACACCGCCCAGTCGGCCGGCTGCCAGCTGGCCCAGGGCGACCTGCTGGGCCGCCCGATGCCGGCCGAACACCTGGAGGCCGTCCTCGAACAGCACCACGACGCCCGGCGCTAGCCGGTCACCCCTGCGCCTCGATGGCGAGCGGCTGCCACTCGCGCCACTCGGCGAGCCGGGACTCGTAGTCGGCCGTGGCGATGCCGAGCGGCGCCTCGCCGAAGAACACGCGCAGCGGCGGCTTCTCGGCGTCGACGATCTTGAGGATGACCGCGCCCGTCGCGGCCGGATCACCCGGGTTCGCGACCCGCTTGCTGCGGGCTTCGGCGGCTTGGGCGCGCACCTGTTCGTACGTGTCGAGCTTCGTCGCGTGCCGCGCCGACGAGCCGGCCCAGTCGGTGCTGAAGCCGCCCGGCTCGACCAGCGTCACCTTGATCCCGAAGAGCGCGACCTCCTGCGCCAGCGCCTGGCTGAACCCCTCGAGCGCCCACTTGGAGGCGTTGTAGACGCCGATGTTGGCGAACGCCGAGATGCCACCGATCGACGACACCTGAATGATGTTGCCGCCGCCGGCCTTGCGCAGGTAGGGCAGAGCACCCTGGGTCACCCAGAGCGCCCCGAACACGTTGGTCTCGAACTGCGCCCGGGCCTCCTGCTCGCTGATCTCCTCGATCATGCCGAACTGCCCGTACCCCGCGTTGTTGACGATCACGTCGAGCCGCCCGAAGTGGTCGTCGGCCGCCTTGAGCGCGTCGAGCACCGCCGCCCGGTCGGTCACGTCCAACGTCAGCGGCAGCACCTGGTTCCCGTACCGCTGAACAAGGTCTTTCAAAGATTCGGCGCTGCGAGCCGTGGCGGCGACCCGGTCGCCCCGCTCCAGCGCCGCCGTCGCCCACTCCCGCCCGAAGCCACGCGAGCTGCCGGTGATGAACCAGGTCCTGGCCATCGGTATGTCCTTCCGCCGGTTGTCGCCCCAACCCTACGACCGGCCATGGTCATCCGCAGGTCAGAAACCGGTCGATTCGCTCAGCGACCGCCACCGGCTCATCTCGGCCCCCACCGCCAGCAGTTTCTGTTCGACGCGGTCCAGGGCGTCGCGGCCGAGCTGGACGCGGACCGGCGGATCGGCGGCGTCGGCGATGGTGACGACGGCGGCGGCCGCCTTGGCCGGATCCCCGGGCTGCCTGCCGTCAGCCGCCCGGAGAGCGCGAAGCCGCGTACCGACGGTCGCCTGATAGTCCTCGATCAGGGGGCGCTCGGTCATCCGGGCGCTCGACGGGTCCAGGAAGTCCGTCCGGAACTGGCCCGGCTCGACCACCGTCGCCCTCACCCCGAGCCCGTCCAGCTCGACGTTGAGGGCTTCGGTCACCGCCTCGACCGCGAACTTCGAGACGCTGTACGCGCCGGAGCCGGGAACGGCCGTGAAGCCGCCCACCGACCCGATGTTGACGATCCGGCCGGACCGTTGCCGGCGCATCATCGGCAGCACCGCCCGCGTGGCCCGGATCAGACCCAGGACGTTGACCTCCAACAGCGATCGGATCTCGTCGTCGCCGGTCAGCTCGAGCGCCCCGAACAGGCCGTAGCCGGCGTTGTTGACGAGCACGTCGAGCCGCCCGAACTCACGCTCGGCCAGGCCGGCCACGGCCGCGACGTCGCCCGGGGAGCTGACGTCGAGCCGGACCACGCGGACGCCGGCCTCGAGCAGGGCGGGGTACGGGCGGTCGGTGTCGCGCACGCCGGCCAGCACAGTGTGCCCGGCCGAGGCCGCGGCCAAAGCGATGTGGTGACCGAGCCCGCGGGACGCGCCGGTGACAAGCCAGATGGACATGCACCGAATGCTGCCCGTCCCGGACCCCCGCGCCGAGGTGCGCATCCCCCCTTCGATCAGTGCCGCCGGTGTGGACGTCGAACAGCGTTTCCGAGGTACGGATTCACGCGACGCTCCCGTGGACATTCCGGAGCCGCCACATCGGTACGGGGTACATCGGTACGGGGTAAGGAGTTCAGGAGATGACACGTCGGCTCACACTGCTGTTCGCGGTGGCCGCGGGCGCCGCGGTGGCCAACCTGTACTGGGCGCAGCCGCTGCTCGACCTCATCGCCGGCGACCTGCACGCGAGCCAGGCGGCCGCGGGATGGCTGGTCACCGCCACCCAGATCGGATACGCGGCCGGCATCCTGTGCATCGTCCCGCTCGGCGACATGCTCGACCGGCGGCGCCTGGTACGGACCGTGCTGCTGTGCTCGTCCGCCGCCGCGCTGCTGTGCGCCGTCGCGCCGTCGCTGCCGCTCCTGCTCGGCGCGCTCGTCCTGCTCGGGCTGACCGCGGTGGCCGGCCAGATTCTCGCGCCGCTGGCCGGGGACCTGGCGGACGACGCCACCCGGGGCCGGATCGTCGGCACGGTGATCTCGGGCATTCTGATCGGGGTGCTCGTCTCGCGGACGGTCGCCGGTTTCGTGGCCGGCGTGGCCGGCTGGCGGGCCATCTACGTCGTCGCGGCCGTGGTCGCGGCCGGCGCGGCCCTGGTCCTCCACCGGGCGGTGCCCACCCTGCCGGTACGGTCGCGAATCCCGTACCCCACGCTGTTGGCCTCGGTCTTCCGGGTGATCGCCCGGGAGCGGACCGCGCGCTGGACGGCCGTGCTGGCCGCCACCGCGTTCGGCACGTTCACGATGTTCTGGACGTCGCTGACGTTCCTGCTCAGCGGCCCCCCGTTCGGCTACTCGGTCCAGGTCATCGGCCTGTTCGGGGTGGCCGGCCTGGTCGGCGCGCTGGCCGCGCAGCGGGCGGGCGGGCTGCACGACCGCGGGCGCTCGATCCCCGCCACCGGCGCCGCCTGGGCGCTGACCGTGGTGTCGCTGACGCTGGCCCTCACCGGGCAGCGGTCGGTGGTGGCCGTCGTGGTCGCGATCGTGCTGCTCGACGCGGCGGTGCAGACCATCGGCATCCTCAACCAGACGCGCCTGTTCGCGCTCTCCGGCGAGGCCCGCAGCCGGCTCAACACCATCTACGTGACCAGCAACTTCCTCGGCGGCGCGGCCGGTTCGGCGCTGGCCACGATCCTGTGGCCGGTCGGCGGCTGGACATTGATCTGCGCCGTCGGTATCGCACTGAGCTGTTTCGCCCTCGGAGTCTGGGCCGTCGGCCGCCGCGGCGCCCTGATCCCCCACCCGGCCGGGAAGGGGTGACCCGTATGTCTGGTAGCCCGCAATCCTGGGTACCCCGCGGGGATGAGATCCGGAGTCCTGTTCGACGTCGACGGCACCTTGGTCGACTCCACGTACCTGCACACGGTCGCCTGGTGGGAGGCGCTGCGCCAGCGGGGCGCCGACGTACCCATGGCCGCGATCCACCGGGCGATCGGCATGGGTTCCGACAACCTGCTCGACCATCTGCTGGGCCCGTCCCGCGACCACGGCCAGGACGAGGAGTCCTCGACCGCCCACGACGTCCTGTACGGCGCGTGGTGGGAACGGCTGCGCCCGCTGCCCGGCGCGGCGGAGCTCCTGCGCGCGGTGGCCGGCCGCGGCCTCGCGGTCGCCCTGGCGTCGTCGGCGCAGGCGGCCGAGCTCGAACACCTGCGCCGGGTGATCGACGCCGACGACGTGATCACGGCGGCCACCTCGTCGGCCGACGCCGAGCGGACCAAGCCCGCCCCCGACATCCTCCAGGCCGCCCTCGACCAGTCCGGCATCGATCCGGCGTCAGCGGTCTTCGTCGGCGACTCGGTCTGGGACGTCAAGGCCGCGGCCAAGGTCGACATCCCGTGCATCGGCCTGGCCTGCGGCGGCACCTCGGCCGGCGAGCTGAAGGAGGCCGGAGCGATCGAGGTGTACGAGGATCCGGCCGCCCTGCTGTCGGCCCTCGACAAGTCCGCGATCGCGGCCCTGGTCAGTTAGCTCGCGGCCCAGGTCAGTTGGCGAGCGGCCGGAGCATCGCCAGCAGCGCTCCCGGGTCGGGCAGGGAGCCGAAGAAGGCGGCGTCGGTGGCCTCGACGACGGCGACGGCCTCCTTGGCGAGTTCGGCGCCGCGCTCGGTCACCCGCAGGCGCTTGACCCGGGTGTCGGCCGCGTCGACCTCCCGCCGGATCAGCTCCTTGGCCTCCAGCCGGCGGACCACCTGGGAGGTCATCTTGACGTCGGTGCCCGCCTGCCGGGCCACGCTGAGCTGGCTGGGCGGCTCACCGTGGGCGTTGAGCCACCAGGTGGTGGCCAGCAACACGAACTGCACGTGGGTCAGGTCGAGCGGGGCCAGCGCCGCGGTGATGTCCCGCTGCCAGCGCAACGTGACGTGCCAGAGCAGAAAGCCCGGGCTGTCGTTCGGGTCGAGGGCCACGACTCAGCTCTCGGCGAGCCGAACGAGCGCCCCGACGACCTCGGGGAAGTCGGCGGTGATGGCCGGCCCCAGCTCCGGCCCGACCTGGTCGGCGGCGGGCCCGTCGATCTCGGTCCGGTAGACGACCCGGGTCTTCCCGGCCCCCGCGGGCTCCAGCGAGTGCACGGTCCGGACGACGAAGTCCCCCGCGTCCATCTCGTCGGTGAACAGCCGCCCCGGCACGACCTCGGTCAGCCGCATCCGCAGCGGCTCCTCCCCCGGCGGCGTCATCGTGAACGCGGTGCCCACCGCGAACGGCCCGTCCACCTCGATCTTCTCGATCCCCGCGTTCCATGTCGGCCACTGATCCACCGCCGACCAGTGACGCCACAGAACCTCGGGCGCCGCGCTGGTCTCCGCACTGTGCTCGTACTGCCACATGATCCGCTCCTCACGTCGATTGGCTGCGCAGAGACTATCTTCGCGCAGACTATCAGTCAACATGGTGGTCCAGTTTTGAGCGATGCCCCGCCTCGTGAAGCTCACCAAGAAGAAGCTCAACGGCAATCGGGGACTGGGATCACCGTCGACCTGTGCCGCCCCGTGACTCGAGACCGGGACGCGTGGAGCTTCGTCGACCTCGAACTCGACCTCTGGCACCTGCCGGACGACGACACGCCGTCCGGCACCGATCCCCGCCCCCGGCTCAGCCGGCACGGCCGGACCGTCGGCGTCGCCGACGACGACGAACTCGACGACGCCGTCAGCCGGGAATGGATCACCCCCGCCGAGGCGGCACGGACACGCGGCGAAGCCCGGTATGTCGCCGACCTCATCCTCGACGGGCGCCACCCGTTCACCCGGGCGGCGTGGGAACGCTTCGAGCGGGCGATCACCCGAAAACTGCCTGCTCCACGTTAGAGTCGCCGGGCATGGGACTTCTTACCTTCAGCCTCAACGTCACCCTGGACGGTTGCGTCGACCATCAGGCGGGGATCGCCGACGACGAGACGCACGCGCTCTTCACCCGCCTGATGGACGAGGCCGGCGCCATGCTGTGGGGCCGCGTCACCTACGAGATGATGGAGAGCTACTGGCCGGCCGTCGCCCGCGGCGACGTGCAGGCGCCGCCGGCTGAGCGCGAGTGGGCGGTCAATCTGGAGACCAAACCCAAGTACGTGGTCTCGTCCACGCGTACGGAATTCCCGTGGACCAACAGCCACCACCTGGCCGGCGATCTGCGCGAGGGCGTACAGAAACTCAAGGACGCCAACCCGAACGGCGTCCTCCTCGGCAGCGGCAAGCTCGCGACCGAACTCGACCGGCTCGACCTGATCGACGAGTACCGGTTGCTCGTCCACCCCCGGATCGCCGGTCACGGCCCGACGCTGTACGCGGGTGGTCTGCCCAGCACGCGCCGGCTCGAGCTCATCTCGGCGGAGCCGCTGCGCAACGGGGCGGTGGCCATGCACTACCGGCGCGAGCCCACCGGCGTCAGCGCCGGCCGCTGAGCTTCAGCACGAGGTCACCGGCGGGCGCTTCGACCAGTACGCCGTCCCCGTACTCCCAGTCGAGGTCGGTGGCCCGCAGCCGCTGCCCGCCGGTGTCGACCCCGAAATGCTTGCCGTCGGCCAGCTCGTCGAGCACGAGCCGGGTGGCCTCGTCGCTCGCCGTACGCGGCAGGCCGAGGGCGGCCGTGATGTCGAGGCCGTGGATGACCACGTGGCTGAGGGCCCCGGCGGCGCCACCGCCCGGCGGGGCCCACCGGGCCATGGTGTCGCTGCGCAGGTCGGCCAGCAGCGACGCGAACGGCAGGTCACCGTCGCGGCGGGCCACCCGCTCGGACAGCGCGTCGAAGTCGTGCCCCACCGCCGCCAGTTCGGCCATGAACGCCGGCCCGTCGTAGCGGGCGGCCATAGTCATGTGGGCGACCACATGGCGTACCTCCCAGCCCGCACACAGCGAGGGGGCGGTCGGCGGCTGCCCGGCGAGCGCGTCGGCGAGGGCCTGAAACTGGGGCCCGACAAGCTCCTGCATGACTTTCTCCTCAAGTTCGACAACGGCGTACGGGTCCCGTCCGGCCCCCAGACGTGCGTGAGATGCTCAGGCTTCGTCAGACACGCGAAGACCAGCCCCACGGGCGCGTCGTGGACGTACCTCACCGCGTCTCCCCCAGCCGCCTCAGATGCTCGGCCTGCCGGGCATCGATCCAGGCCAGCGCCTCGACCAGCCGCTCCACCTGAAGGCTGGCCGGCCGCGCCTGAGCCTGCTGGCGGCCCGAGAGGACCTGAGCGCGCTCACCGAAGCCGGAGAGGCCGAAGGCGGTGCGGCGTGACAGGAGCCACTGCCCTTCCCTCCGAGACCAGCCTGGCCAGTGTCGGCCACGCGTCCGTCAGTGGCCTCCGCGCTGTCATCACCACGTCCACTTCTGCAGGGCTGCCCCGGTGCAGGTGACTATCTGGATCTGGGCTCGTTCGGCCGAGGAGGCGGCGGCCAGGCACAGCGTGGTCTTGGCGACCGGGCGGATGGTCTTGTCGGTGCCGTACTGCCAGGTCTGGGCTGGGGTGCCGTTGCAGGTGTAGATGAAGATGCGCTGGCCGGTGACGAAGTTCTGGCCGGGGATGTCCAGGCAGTTGCCCAGGACGCGCAGGGACTTGTCGTTGGGGAGGCGGGTCAGGGCCTGCGCCCTGGTGCCGTTGCAGGTGTAGGTCTGCAGGTAGGTCTTCAGGACCAGGGACGAGCCGGGGAGGTCGATGCAGCGGCCGGTGTCGTTTTTGACCTGGCTCATCAGCGGGTTCGGGGACTTCGGCACCTGGACCGTCTTGGCCACCGACGGGACGCCGTTGGCGTCGACGATGAACAGCATGTAGTAGCCGGGTGGGGCCACGCCGCCGTTCGGTGGGCCGGTGACCGTCAAGGCCGTACCGGAAACCGTGTATTTCAGCGGGATGTAGCGCTGACCCTGGTCGATGCTGTGGGTGACGTCGCCCAGGCCGACCAGGCCCACCTTGCGGATGGCCGACGCCTGCGGGGTCGACACCGTGAACGTGGCGCCGATGCCTACCGTGGCCGGCGCGGTGGTGATCGCCGGGCGGTCGGCCAGAGCGCCGCTACCGTCCTTTTTATACAGGTACGGCGGCGTGAAGTACTCGATGTTCTTCTCCAGATAGCCGGCGGCCATGCACGCTCCGCAGACGCCGCCGCCGCCGGTCAGGACGCGGCCGTCGGGCAGCAGCGCGGCCGTCGAGTGGTACTGGCGGATGCGGCTCGCCTCGGCCAGCACGGACCACTGGCCGGTTGCCGGGTCCCACCGTTCGGCTGTGGTGATGGCGTGGGCCAGGTCGACGTTGACGTTGACGGCGGCGCTCGTCATGCCGCCGGTGGCCAGGACCGAGCCGTCGGCGAGCAGGGTCGCGTTCAGCTGGCGGCGGCCGGTCGACAGGGAGCCGGTCGACGTGGTGGCCGGGAACATGGTGGCGCCGGTGCTCATCACCACCGCCGTCTTCGTCGGCACGTCGGCCACGCCGCCCTCGGTCATCTTGCCGCCGCCGACCACGACCGTCTTGCCGACGTCGTACGTGGCGAAGCTTCCGTAGTCGCGGAACAGGTTGTCGCGGTTGCCGGTCGCCGTGACGATGCCGATGCCGGACGTGTTGACGGTCCAGCCGGTGGTGTACGGGCCGATGACCCCGAGCTGGGTGTCGGGGCGGGAGCCCATGAAGGCGTAGAGGCGCGAACTGTACTTGGTGAATCCGGTGAGGGGGCGAATGGCGCCGTTCGCCTGATAGACCTCGGAGATCTCCGGGCCGCCGCCGACGATGACGTTTTCGCCGTTCGCCGTCTCGGCGACCGCCGGGTACCAGCGCGCGCCCGCCATGTCCTGTCCGCGGGTCCAGGTTTCGTTCTGCCAGTCGAAGATGTGCGTTTGGACGGTGCCGTCCAGCTGTGCGTTCGCATTTCCGCCGGCGACCAGGATGTTGCCGTTCGGAAGGTGGGCGAATCCGGCGCAGAAGATGTTCGAGCCTTGCAGATCAACGCGTTTGTACGTGTCGTCGGCCGGATTCCAGACCATCGCGCGGGTGAAGTTGTGGTCGGGGTAGGACTCGCTCGAGTTGTCGCCGACCGAGTCCCAGATCAGGGCTTTTCCGTTGGGCAGCACCGCGGTGAAGACCGGAATGACGGGCGTGTCGAGCACCGGGCTCCATGATCCGGACTTTCCGGGATCGGCGGCGAGGTTCGCTTTCTTCTTCGCCGTTCCGGGCCGGACTCCGGTCGCCCGCTGGATGCGGTCCGCGTTTTCGGCGGTCTGCCGCTCGATGACACTGACCGGCGTTCCGGCCAGATCTTCGGCCATATGTTCCCGCGAGTCGTCATGGGCATGCGCATGGTCGTGCGAATGCACATGGACATGGTCATGTCCAGAAGCGGGTGTCACGTGAAATATGAATGCACCCAACAGCACCGATACGGAGAAAATAGCAAGACGCTTGTGCATGACTAAGCCCCTTTCCCCGAGCAAGTGGCTCACCTTAACCCCGCGTTAAGACACTCTTCAATGTCTCAACCCCCGAGATTTGGTTGCATCGCACAGCCCGTCCGTCTATGGCGACCAGCCGATCATCCGAGCGGCACTTTTGACTCGTACGAGGAAAGTTCGGGCAGGATCTTCGAAAGCCATGGACGCCCCGGCAAAAGTGGCCCACGATATTCACCATCCTGAATCACGGCTGTAATCGGAGAGCGCCGATGAAACGACTGCTCGTGGGTGCCCTGCTAGTGGGAACTTTCGCGACGGTGCCGGCCCAGGCCGCCGCTGCCGCCGATCCTCCGCAAGAACCCGGGGTGACGCTCCGGACGTACGACATCGGCACGGCGATGAGCCGGGTCTGTGAGCTCAAACCCGGCCAGACCCCCAACGTGGACAAGCTGATGCCCACGGTGGACTGGTCGAGCACCGACCAGTTCGGCCTCAGCGACAACTTCGTCACCCACGCGCTGGCCAACCTCACGGTGCCGGCCACCGGGGCGTACACGTTCCGGCTCGTCAGCGACGACGGCTCGAAGCTGTTCATCGGCGACACCCTGCTGATCGACCACGACGGCCTGCACGACGTCGAGCCGCCCGGCGAGGGCACGATCGACCTGACCGCGGGCGTCTACCCGATCCGCGTCGAACACTTCGACCGCGACGGCGGCCAGCGCCTCACCCTGTCGTGGAAGACGCCGGGCTCGAGCGACTTCGCGGTGGTGCCGACCAGCGCGCTCAGCACCGACGCCGGCGTGGTGCGGGTGACCGCGCCCGGCCGCAAGGAGTGCACCTCCGGCACGGACACCCCGGGCGACGGGCTGCCGCTGACCGCGGTGAACCCCGGATACGACCTCACGAACCTGCGCCCGCCGGGCTTCGAGCCGCAGGTCACCGGCATCGCCTGGCGACCCGACGGCAAGATGGTCCTGTCCACCTGGGGTGGTTCGGACAAGGTGGCCGGCGAGGTCTACCTGGTCACCGGCGCGACCGGGCCGGGCCCGGTCACGTACCGGAAAATCGCCGAAGGCCTCAAGGAACCGATGGGCATCGCCGTCGTCGACGGCCTGGTCTACGTCTCGCAGAAGCATGAGCTGACCGAGCTGCGGGACACCAACGGCGACCAGGTGCTCGACGCGCGGCGCACGGTGGCGGTGTGGCCGTTCGGCGGCAACTTCCACGAGTTCGCGTTCGGGCTGCTCTACAAGGACGGCAACTTCCATCTGAACCTGTCGGTCTCGATCAACCTGGGCGGGGCGACCACCGACCCGCAGCCGGTCGGCGGGCGCGGCACGAGCATCGTCGTCAACCGCAAGACCGGCCAGGTGACCACGGTCGCCGGCGGCCTGCGCACACCGAACGGCATCGGCTGGGGCGACGACGGCAGCCTCTACGTCACCGACAACCAGGGTGGCTGGCTGCCCTCGTCCAAGCTCATCAAGATCTCCAAGGGCGCGTTCTACAACCACTACACCAACCCCGACGGCCCGTACGACGCTCAGCCCGTGACCCGTCCCGTGCTGTGGCTGCCGCAGAACCAGATCGCCAACTCGCCCAGCACCCCGGTCCAGCTCAAGTCCGGCCCGTACAAGGGGCAGTTCGTGATCGGCGACGTCACCTACGGCGGCCTGCAGCGGGCGTACCTGGAGAAGGTGAACGGCCAGGAGCAGGGCGCGGTCTTCCGGCACACACAGGGCCTGGAGGCCGGCGTCAACCGGGTCTCGCTCGGCCCGGACGGCTCGCTCTACCTCGGCGGGCTCGGCGCCGACGGCAACTGGGGCCAGGAGGGCAAGCTCCGCTTCGGCCTGCAGAAGCTCACCCCGAACGGCAAGAACGTCTTCGACATGAAGACCCTGAAGGCGACCTCGACCGGTTTCGCCATCGAGTACACCAAGCCGCTGTCGGACGAGACCATCGCGAAACTGCCCACGGCGTACGGCATCGAGCAGTGGCGTTATGTGCCGACCGAGCAGTACGGCGGGCCGGAGGTCGACAAGGAGACGCTGAAGGTGACCGGGGCCAAGGTCTCGGGCGACCGGAAGACGGTCACGCTGACCGTGGACGGGCTGCGCCGCGACCGCGTCGTGCACCTGCGCTCGCCGCGGCCGTTCGCGGCCCGCGACGGTGAGACGCTCTGGAGCACCGAGGCCTGGTACACGATGAACGAGAAGCCCGGCCCGCGCCAGCAGGAGGTCTTCTACGAGGTTGAGGAGGGCTCCCGCGAGGGCGGAGCGTCGCTCGCGACCGACCACCGCGGCTACTCCGGCGTCGGGTTCGTGGCCGGCTTCGGCAACCTGAACGCCTCGGCCACCACGCACGTCACGGTGGACAAGACCGGCGACTACGCGGTCGGGCTGCGCTACTCCAACGGCCCCAACCCGTTCAGCGGCGCCAAGACGGTCAGCGTGCACGTCAACGACCGCAAGGTGAAGCAGGTGTCGCTGCCGTCGACGGTCACCTGGGACGAGTGGGCGACCGCCACCGAGACGCTGCGGCTCACCAAGGGCGTCAACAAGATCCAGTACCGGGTCGACGCCCTCGACACCGGGCACGTCAACCTCGACCTGATCAGCGTGCGCGAGCCCGGCAAGCGGATCGTCCTGTTCGACGGCAAGAGCCTGGACAACTGGCAGCACACCGACGGCCGCCGCCCGCAATGGCCGATCATCGACAAGAGCGCCACCGAGGTCTGCTGCGGTGACCTGCGTACCAAGGAAGCCTTCGGCGACTACAAGCTGCACGTCGAGTTCAAGGTGCCACTGCTCCCGCCGGAGGTGACCGGCCAGAACCGCGGCAACAGCGGGGTCTACCAGCAGGAGCGTTACGAGATTCAGATTCTTGACTCGTACGGGGACACGACGCTCGACAACAACGAGGCCGGCGCCATCTACACCGTCAAGGCGCCGGACGTGAACATGGCGACGCCGCCCGAGACGTGGCAGAAGTACGACATCACGTTCCGCGCCGCCCGCTACGACGCCTCCGGCGCCAAGACCGAGAACGCCCGGGTGACGGTTGTCTGGAACGGCCGGACGGTGCAGAACAACGTCGAGATCCCCAACGGCACCGGCGGCAACATCCCGGAGGGCCCGGCGACCGGGTCGATCCGCCTGCAGGACCACGGCAACAAGGTTCAGTACCGGAACGTCTGGATCGAAAGTCTTTAGTCCGGTCAAGGGCGGTGGCGGGGAGGTTGGATGGGCACGTTCAGGAGGCGTACAGGTTGGGTGACTAGGGTTCCGGGCTGAGGGGAGTACCTCGCTCAGAGCGCTGCGGTCATCACGGACGTCCCGGTACGTCCCCGTACGCTCGCCCGCGATCCAGCGGGTGAGGGAGACCTCGGACGATGACGTATGTCCGAGGAGGCTCTTCCCCGATGCTCGAATCCGTTGCCTCTCCGCAGCTGTGGGCGATCAGCATCCTGGTGCTGGTCGCCCTGCTGGCGGCCGACTTCTGGGTCACCCGCAAGCCCCACGACGTGCCCATGCGCGAGGCGGTCGGCTGGTCGGTCTTCTACCTGACCCTGCCGGCCGTCTTCGGCCTGGTGCTGTGGTGGGCGTACGGGAGCCGCCCGGCCGTCGAGTTCTACACCGGGTTCGTGGTCGAGAAGTCCCTGTCGGTCGACAACCTCTTCGTCTTCATGCTGCTGCTGGGCGCCTTCGCGGTGCCACCGGCCCTGGCCCAGAGGGTTCTGCTGTACGGCATCGCGGGCGCCCTGGTCCTGCGGGGCGTCTTCATCGCGGCCGGCGCCGCCGTCCTTCAGGCCGGCACCTGGGCCTTCCTGCTGTTCGGCGCGGTGCTGCTGCTCACCGCGGTGAAGGTGATGCGGGACGCGGCCCGCGACGAGGAGCGCGCGATCGACATCGATCAGATGCGCAGCGTCCGGCTGATGCGCCGCTTCTTCCCGGTGACCAGGGACTACCGGGGCGCCAAGATGGTCGTCCGCGACGGCGGCCGCCGGGCCCTGACCCCGCTGGCCGTGGTCGTGGTCGCCGTCTTCATGACCGACATCGTGTTCGCGGTCGACTCGGTCCCGGCCGTGTACGGCGTCACCGAGGACCCGTACCTGGTCTTCGCGACGAACGCGTTCGCGCTGATGGGCCTGCGCGCCCTCTACTTCGTGCTGCGCAACGTGCTCGACAAGCTGCGCCACCTCGACTACGGCCTGGCGATCATCCTGGCCTTCATCGGCGTGAAGCTCGTCCTGCACTGGGCGCACGGCATCTGGCCGTCCCTGCCCGAGGTGCCGACGCTGGCCTCCCTCGGTTTCATCGCCCTGACCCTGCTCACCGTCACCCTGACCAGTCTGGCCGCGAACCGCCGCGACGCGGCCAAGGAGCTCGTCACACAGAAGTGATGGTGAAGCCCAGACGCGCCCGTGCGGCCCGGTACTCCGCCGAGGGCCGCACGGCCGGGCCGCAGCTGGCCGAGCCCAGGCCGGTCACGCCGGCCGCCAGGTGAACCCAGAGCAGGTCGCCCTCGGTCAGTTCGTGGGCGTGCCGCGCCTTCTCGAGCTGGGCGGTCGACCACGGGCGTACGGCCAGTTCGAACGGCTGGTCGCCCTCGATGGTCAGGTCACCCTCCGGATTCGACAGCGTCAGCCGGCTCACCGCCGACCGGTTGCCGTTCTCCTGCGGCACCACGTACGGGGTCTGGGCCTCCCGGACCGTCATGCCGTACCGCCCGTGCCGGACGGCGGCCCGCGAGTCGGGGTAGCTCTCCCCCGGGCCCAGGCCGAGCCATTCCAGCCACACCGAGCCCGGCTCGGGGGTCCGCAGGGCGAGCGCCACGCCCAGGCGCGGCAGGGGCAGCCGCCACTCGCCGCGCCGGTCGATGTCGACTTCGAGGCGCAGGGCGTCACCGGCCGCCGCCCAGCGGTACTCCACCTCGAAACCGCTGTCCAGCCCGGGCGAACCGTAGTGGACACGCCGGCGCCACCACTCGCCGTCCGGCCGTTCCTCCACGGTTCGTTCGACGAGCTGGTGCAGGCCCGCCGTACGCCATCGCTCCTCCAGCGAAGCGTGATCGTTGTCCGTCGGCGCCCGCCAGGCGTCCAGGGTGAGCGCCGCGATCGGGAACGGCCCCAGCGTCGCCGGCCGCGCCGGCGTGAGCGGTCCCGGGGCGACGGGTGACGCCGGGGCCGGCCGCTGCGCACAGGAGAGCGCGTTGCCCTCGACCGTCGCCGTGACGGTCAGCCCGGCGCCCGCGGCCAGCGGAAGGGGGACGCGCCGCCGGGACAGCGGGGCCACCGTGGGCACGTCGAGCACGCCCTCGTCGACGACCATGCCGTCGGTTTCCGTGGACCAGGCGAAGACCACCTTGCCGGTGCTGGTGAAGCTCCACCGGTTCTCGACCACGAGCTCGCCGCCGTCCAGCCGCAGGCGCACCGGCGCGATCACCGCCGCGAACTCGGCCAGGCCGGGCGACGGCGTCCGGTCCGGCCGCACGAGCCCGTCGATGACGAAGGAGCCGTCGTGCACGGTTTCGCCGAAGTCACCGCCGTACCGCCGCTCCGGCCCGAGGCCGTGGTCGATCCACTCCCAGACGAAGCCGCCGGCCAGCCGCGGGTGGGCGTCGATGACGGCCTCGTAGTCGGCCAGGCCGCCGGGCCCGTTGCCCATCGCGTGCCCGTACTCGCACATGATCATCGGAAGGCCGCGGCGGCGCCGGTCCCGGTCCGGGTCGGCCAGCGGCGGCTCCTCGCCCCGGCCGATCGCCGCCAGCTCGTCGTAGTCCACGTACATCCGGCTGTAGACGTCGACGCTCTCGCACTCGGCGTCCCCCTCGTAGTGAACCGGCCGGTCCGGGTCCCGCTCGGCGGTCCAGCGGGCGTTGGCGGCCAGGTTGCGGCCCCAGCCGGCCTCGTTGCCGAGCGACCAGATCACGACGCTCGGCGCGTTCTTGTCGCGCTCGACCATGCGCCGCATCCGGTCGAGGTAGACGCCGGCCCAGGCCGGGTCGTCCGACGGGTTGCCGCGCCAGCCGGCCAGCGAGAAGCCGTGCGTCTCGAGGTCGCACTCCTCGATCACGTAGAGGCCGTACCGGTCGCACAGTTCGAGGAAGTACGGGTCGGGCGGGTAGTGGCTCGTGCGTACGGCGTTGATGTGGTGCTGTTTCATCAGCGCGACGTCGCGCTCCATCACCTCGCGCGACACCGCCCGGCCGCACTCCGGGTCGAAGTCGTGCCGGTTGACGCCGCGGAACACCAGCGGCGCGCCGTTGAGCAGCAGGCGGCCGTCCTCGACGCCGACGGTCCGGAATCCGACGTCGAGCGATACGGTCTCGGCGTCGGTGCTCACGAGCAGCTGGTAGAGCCGCGGGCTCTCGGCCGACCAGGGCTGGACCTCGTTCAGCGGCGAGGACAGCTCCCACCGGACCGGCCGGCTGCTCGTCGCCTCGACCGTCAACGTGCCGGTGCCTTCGACGTGGTCGTAGCCGGCCACCACCCGTACGTCGTCGATTCCGCCCTCCGGCCGATGCAGCAGCGCGACCGACCGGAAGATGCCGGACAGCCACCACTGGTCCTGGTCCTCGACGTAGCTGCCGAAACTCCACTGGTGCACCCGGACCGCGAGAACGTCGTCGCCGCCGGTCAGCGCGCCGGTCACGTCGAACTCGACGGTCAGCCGGCTGCCGGACGAGGTCCCGACGGAGACGCCGTTCACCCACACCTCGAACCACGAGTCGACGCCGTCGAAACGCAGCAGGACCCGGCCGCCGTCCCAGTCCTGCGGCCGGCGCACGATCCGCCGGTACTCGCCGGTCGGGTTCGCCTCCGGCACCCGCGGCGGGTCGATCGGGAAGGGAAAACGCACATTGGTGTACGCCGGTGCGCCGTACCCGTAGAGCTGCCAGTGCCCGGGAACGGGGATCTCGTCCCAGTCCACACCCGGATCGCCCGGCTGCCGCCCGGTGTCCGCCGTCGGCGACCAGGCAAAACGCCACAGCCCGTCCAGCGACTCGACGCCCGCGTCGGTCGCGAGCCGCGCCCGCGCCGGCACCGCGCCGGTGGGCGGCGACACGATCTCGTATGCGGCGGTCATCGCAGCCTCACCGGTCCCCCCGAGGTCAGATCCACCATCGTAAGTACGCCGTCCACCGCGACGGTAACCGTGGGCCAGGGCTTGGCCGGCCGCTTGCTGACCGAGCTGACCGCCTACGCCACCGCCTGCGCCATGGACTTCATCCTCCTCTTCGCCGACGACGACACCCTCTACACCCGCCACGGCTTCACCCGAGTGGCCAACCCCCTGAGCTGGGTGAAAATCAACGACCACCAGGTGATCGGCCTGGCCCGCTCAGTGACCCCCCACGAGCTGATGGCCCGCCCCGTGACCACCGCCACCTGGCCACCCGGCGAGATAGACCTGCTCGGCCACGTCTTCTGACCGCCGCCCTCACTCGCACGGCCTCACCTGTCAGATCGAGGGCCGGCTATCGAGGATCACCGATCCGGCGTGTCATGGTGAACGGATGTGGAAGTGGCCTTCGCGGCGCCCTCGTGAGGCGCCGGCGCAGACGCCGGCGCCGCAGTTCCAGGGCGCGGTGTTACTCGACAACACGACCGTCTTCGGGGCACGGCGTGCGCTCGAGTGGGAGCCCGCCCTGTCGCGCACGCTGCCACCCGGAGTGGATCTCCGGTCGCTCATGGACGTCCTCGAGATGATCGTTCTCGCCAACGACCTGCTCGTCGACTCGGCCAGCCGGGTGGAGCACGCCTGGCCCGATCTGGAGCGGGCCAGTGACAACAGCTCGTCGTTCTACCTCGACACGGAACTCTCGGCCGTCGGCGAGGTGGCCATCGTGGACGAGCTCTTCGATCTCAGCATCCAGCAGGCCAGTCATCTCGTCGCCTCGGGGGAACTGCGGACCCAGCTCGGCTTCCTGCCTTCGCTGCGCGAGGTCGAGGTACTGCCGGACATCTATCGGGACCACGAGGACTTCGTCGACAAGACGATGTCGTCGGTCTACCACATCGCCAGCCCCAGCATGGTCGACGCCCGGCCGGCCGACTCGGCCACGCTCGCCGGGCTGCGGCAGCGGCTCGACGACTTCGTGGACGGACTCGACATCCTGACGCCCGAGCTGCGGAACTTCGCCCTCTTCACCTTCCGCGGCTTCTACTACCAACAGCTCGCGCACCTGCTGAGCTTGTCGTACGTGCCGCACGCGTGGCGGTCGGGGGCCATCGCGTCGCAGCTCACCGAGCCGGTGGACCGGTTCCGGCGGATGGCGCTCGGCGTCGGGGAGCAACTGCGCAAGGAGGTGCGGGATTCGATAAACGCCGAGTTCACCGCGCCGGCTCTGCGGGCCGAGTTCCCGCTCATCGCCTCGTATGTCATCGGGCAGGCGACGAGCCGTGGCGACCTGCTGCGCACGGCTATCGACATCCGCGACACGGCCAAGGCCGCCCGGTTCCGCGGCTGGATTCTCGACATCGAGACCCGGATCCGCGATGAACACGACCTCGGCCGGATCAAGCAGGCGCAGGACGAGCTGACCGATCTCGTCCAGGAACTGAGGGCGGACTTCGGCCTGGCCGAACGCGCCGGTCAGGAGATCAAGATCCGCCTCGGGCTGCCGACGCCGGTGACCCCGTCGGTGGAGAGCGCGTTCCGGGTGCACCGGCCGTACTGGGTGGAACGGGTTCTGCGGCGCCGCACCCACCTCGTCTTCCTGCGCGAGCTGGCACGGGAGTCGGTGAGCCTGCCCCCGTTCATCAAGCGGTACGAGGCACTGCCCAGCTGACTCCCGGCGCCCGCATCGAGGTGGTCAGTCGCACGTGGTCCGCACGGCGAGGCCGCCCGAGCTGTTCCAGAACACGGTGAAATCCACGCGCCGGGTCTGTGCCGGACAGCGCGAACATCTAGCTGTACCTAGGTACGATAAGCGCATGGCAGAGGGACCTGTGCGTGTCACCCAGCCTGCTCGTGGTCCGCGACGCCATGGACGGGGCGCACTCATTCACCGAGTTCCAGCGGCGGACCGGCATCGCCCGCAACATCCTCACCGACCGGCTCCGCCGGCTTACCGCTCACGGCATCCTCGCGCAGCGGACCGCGCCCTCGGGCCGCCGTCAGGAATACGTGCTCACCGACGCCGGGCGTGACCTGTTCACCGTCATCGTCGGCCTGCGCCAGTGGGGTGAGCGTCACGCGTTCAAGCCCGGCGAGACGCACTCCGTCCTGCTCGACAGCGACGACCGCCCCCTGGCCGACCTCATCCCCACCAGCACGGATGGCACACCGCTCGACGCGGGCACCACCCACGTGCGGAAGGTCCGGGATTCAGCGGGTGGGTAGCGGGGGCAGGGCCCGCTGGTCGAGCCAGGCCGTGAAGAGCGGGCCCAGCGGCTCGGTGGTGAAGCGCTGGGCGTGGGAGCGGAACTGCGCCGTCGTCACCGTGGCGTGGTGGTGTTCGGCGACCCAGGAGCGCAGCAGCGCGAAGAATGCCGCGTCACCCACCCGCAGGCGGAGGGCGTGCAACGTCAGGGCGCCCCGCTTGTAGACGATCGGGTCGAACATGCGGGCCACCCCGGGGTCCGAGACCACGACGTCGAACGGGCGGGCCGCCAGCGTGGCGTGCCACTGGGCGGCCAGGGCCTCGATCGACGGGCCGCCCGACACGTCGGACCACAGCCACTCGGCGTACGTCGCGAAGCCCTCGTTCAGCCAGATGTGCTTCCAGTCGGCGACTGTCAGGCTGTTGCCGAACCACTGGTGGGCCAGCTCGTGGGCGACCAGCCGCTCGTACGTGCGCCGGCCGTCGACGTGGTTGCGGCCGAAGACCGCCATGCCCTGGGCCTCGATCGGGTCGTCCAGGTCGTCGTCGGCCACCACCACGACGTACTCGCGGAAGGGGTAGGGGCCGAACATGTCGGTGAGCACGTTCATGATCTCGCCGTGCCGGCCGAAGTCGTGGCGGAACACGGTGCGCAGGCGGGGTGGGATCGCCGCCCGCTGCACCACGTCGCCCGAGGCCATCTCGAGCAGCTCGTAGCGGCCCACCTGCACGCTCATCAGGTACGGCGCGGTGGGCTCGTTGCGTTCGTACACCCACGTGGTGTTGCCCGCGCCGCGGCGGCGGGAGACCAGGTCACCGGTCGCCACGACCGTGTACGGGGTCGGCGCGGTCAGCGTGACCAGGAAGGTGGCCTTCTCGAGGCGGTCGTTGCACGGGAACCAGGACGGCGCCCCGTTCGGCTGGCTGGCCACCAGGGCGCCGTCGGTCAGCTCGTCCCACCCGATGTCGCCCCAGCGCCCCGAGATCGGGACGGGCGAACCCGCGTACCTGACCTCGATTTTGAAAATGACGCCATAGCTGATTGATTTGTCGGGTTTGATCCGGATTTTTCCGGAGCGATGGGTCCACGCAACCCGATGACCGTCGACCCGGACGTCCTGGACCCGGAAGACGCCCAGGTCCAGGCTGAACCGGGAAAGCGGCTGCACGGCCTGCGCCGTGATCGTCGCCTTCCCGGCGAGCCGGTTCGAGACGACCCGGTAGTCGAGCTCCAGGTCGTAGTGGAGCACCCGGTACCCGCCGTTGCCGTGCGTGGGCAGGTACGAGTCGGTGGAACGGTCGGCCCCCGCAGGCGTCATTGCCAGGTCGCGATCGGGTTGCCCAGCCACCGGCTGTCGTCGGGCACGGCGTCGCCGCGGGTGACCAGCGAACCGGGGCCGACAGTGGTGCGGGCGCCGATGCTCGCGCCGGGCAGCACGATGCCGTGCGGGCCGAGTGTGGCGCCCGCGTCCAGAGTGACCTCGTCCATGGCCATGATCCGATCATGGAACAGGTGGGTCTGCACGACGCACCCCCGGTTGACCGTCGCGCCCTCGCCCAGGCGCACCAGGTCGTACTCCGGAAGCCAATAGGTCTCGAGCCACGCACCCCGGCCGATCGTGGCGCCGAGGGTGCGCAGCCAGATGTTGAGCAGTGGGGTGCCGGCCGCGAAGCGGAACAGCCAGGGCGCGGCCAGGACCTCGACGAACGTGTCGGCCAGCTCGTTGCGCCAGACGAACGACGTCCACAGCGCGTGCTCGGTGACCTTGAACCGGCCGACCAGCAGCCACTTGGCCAGGGTGGCGGTCAGCGCGGCCACGATCACCGCGCCGAACAGCACCGGACCGGCGAGAGCCGCCGTCACCCAGCCGTTCGTGGCGCGCCAGATCTGGTCGAGACCGGCCAGCACCAGCACGGCCAGCACGCCGGCCAGCATCACCGGGATGATCCGGCACAGCTCGATGGCCGCGCGGGCGATCTTCAAACGGAGGGGCGGCGCGTACGTACGGCTGGCGTCGCCCGACTCGACGGTCCGGCGCAGCGGCATCGGCGGGGCGCCGAGCCACGACGAGCCCTTCTTCGCCTTGCGCGGGGCCGACGACAACACACCGACGAGACCGCGTTTGGGTACGGACCGTCCCGGCAACGCCATGCCCGAGTTGCCGAGGAACGCCTGCTTGCCGATGCGGGCCGGCGCGACGCGCAGCCAGCCGTGGCTCAGCTCGTAGGTGGCCACCATCGTGTCGTCGGCCAGGAACGCGCCGTCCTCGACGGTCGTCATCTTCGGCAGCGCCAGCACCGTGGACAGCTCCGCGTTGCGGCCGATCTTGGCGCCGAGCAGCCGCAGCCACACCGGCGTGAACAGGCTGGCGTAGATCGGGAAGAGCGCGATCCGGGCCATGCCCATCAGCCGCTCGGTGGTCCACACCTGCCAGGCCACCCGGCCCCGCACCGGGTGATACCCCTCCCGGATCCCCACGCTGAGAAGCCGGACGGTCACGAGCACGAGGACGGCGTACGTCAGGAAGTACGCGACAGCCGCGACCGGGGCCATCAGCAGGGCCGCGCCGAGGTCGAACCCGTCCCTCACCGTCCAGCCGAGCAGCGCGAGCGCCGGCAGCACGGCGACCACCGGGAGCAGGCCCAGCAGCTGAGCGGTCACGCTGTACACGCCCACCCACAGCCGCGAGCGGCGCGGGGGACGCTGCGACGGCCAGGCCGCCCCGTCCTTGGCCGGCGCCGGCGCGGCCGGCGATCCCGACCACCGCTTGTTCGCGGGCACCGCACCGGTCACCGTCGAGCCGGCGTCGATGTGCGCGCCCTTGCCGATCCGGGCGCCGGGCATCAGCGTGCTGCGGCCGCCGACGCGAGCGCCGGCGCCGATGCGGACCTTCCCGACCCGTACGACATCGCCGTCGACCCAATAGCCCGACAGGTCGACCTCGGGTTCCACGGCCGCGCCCCGGCCCAGCTTGAGCAGGCCGGTCACCGGCGGCGCCGAGTGCAGGTCGACGTCGCGCCCGATCTGGTTGCCGAGCGCCTTGGCGTATGTGATCATCCAGCCGGCGCCGGCGACACCGGTCGCGCCGGTGAGCTCGGCCAGCCGCTCGGCCGCCCACAGCCGCAGGTGGACGCCGCCACCGCGCGGGTACGTGCCCTTGCCGACGCCGCGCAGCAGCAGCCGCGCCCCGCCGGCCGCGATGGCGATGCGCCCGGCCGGGCTGAACAGGACCAGCCAGCCGGCCGCGATCCACCACCAGTGGATCGACGGGCCCCACGGGGTCAGCGCGAGCAGGGTGGCCGCGATGGTGAGCCACCGCAGGCCGACCAGGGCCAGCATCGGGATCATGAGCAGCGCCTGGAACAGCCCGGTCCGGCGCGGCGCCGGCTTGATGTCGCGGCGCACGGTCTGGGTGGCGACCAGCGCGTCGAGCACCGCCGCCATCTCGGACAGCCGCGGGTTCTGGTAGACGTCGGCCACCGCGATCCGCGGGTGCTTGAGCCGGATCCAGGCCACCAGCTGGGCCGCGCCGAGGCTGCTGCCGCCGCTGCTGAAGAAGTCGGCGCCGGACTCGGACGGCCGCAGGCCCAGGATCTGCTCCCAGCCGTCGGCCAGCCACGCCTCGGTCGGGGTGAGTTCCGCGCCGTCGGCCGCGGCGCCGGCCAGGGGCCACGGCAGGGCCGCCCGGTCGACCTTTCCGGAGGTACGGGTCGGAAGCGTGTCCACCTCGGCCAGCAGCGGCACGAGAGCGGCCGGCAGCTGCTCGCGGATGCGGGCGGTGGCGGCGGCGAGATCGAATTCCTCACGCGGCACCACGTAGCCGACCAGCAGCTGGTTGCCGGCGGCGGTCTTCTTGATGGCGGCGGCCGCGCCGGCCACGCCGGGCAGCGCCTGCAGCGCCGCGTCGACCTCGCCCAGTTCGATCCGGCGGCCACCGAGCTTGACCTGCTCGTCACCGCGGCCCAGGAAGATCAGGCCCTCGGGTTCGGCCCGCACGATGTCACCGCTGCGGTAGGCCCGCGACCAGCCCAGCGACAGCAGCGGCGCGAACTTCTCGGCGTCCTTGGCCTCGTCGAGGTAGCGGGCCAGGCCGACACCGCCGATGACCAGCTCGCCGGTCTCGCCCATCTCGACCGGCTGCCCGGACGCGTCGACCACGGCCAGCTCCCAGCCGTCGAGCGGCAGCCCGATGCGCACGGGTCCCTCGCCGGTCAGCGGGGCCGCGCAGGCCACGACGGTCGCCTCGGTCGGCCCGTACGTGTTCCAGACCTCGCGCCCCTCGACGGCCAGCCGCTCGGCCAGCTCGGGCGGGCACGCCTCGCCGCCGAAGATCAGCAGGCGGACCTCGTCGAGCGCCTCGGCCGGCCAGAGCGCGGCCAGCGTGGGCACTGTCGAGACGACGGTGATGCGCTGCTCGGCCAGCCACGGGCCGAGGTCGACGCCGCTGCGCACGAGCGAGCGGGCGGCCGGCACCAGGCAGGCGCCGTGCCGCCAGGCGAGCCACATCTCCTCGCAGGAGGCGTCGAAGGCCACCGACAGCCCGGCCAGGACGCGGTCGTGCGGCCCGATCGCTTCGGCGTCATCGCCGGCCAGGAACAGCCGCGCCTCGGCGTCGACGAACGCGGCGGCCGAGGCGTGCGAGACGGCGACGCCTTTCGGCGTGCCGGTGGAGCCGGAGGTGAAGATGATCCAGGCGTCGTCGTTCGGCCCGGGCCGTCGGGCGACGGCTTGCTGGGGGGTACGGCGCATGGACACGCTCAGCCCGTCGCCGAGCACCGCCGCCACTCCCGCCTCGGCCCAGACCAGCTCGGCCCGCTCGTCCGGGTCGTCGGCGTCGACCGGCACGTAGGCCGCGCCCGCGGCCAGCACGCCGAGAATGGCGAGGTAGAGCTCCGCCGTACCGGAGGAGACCCGGATGCCGACCCGGTCGCCGACCCCGATTCCGTGCCCCTCGAGGTCGATCCGCACCGCCTCGACCAGCTCGGCCAGCTCACGGTAGGTGAGCACCGATCCGCCGGCGTCGATCGCGTCGGCCCCGCCGTGTGCCTGCACTGTCGCGTCGAAGATGTCGAGCAGCGTGCGCCGCACCGGGGTGGAGCGGGAGTGGAACAGCGCCGGGGCCTCCGGCGCGAATGCGATCTCGGGAAGGTCGATCAGACGCGGGTCGGTCGTCACTGTCACCGGGCGTGTGCTCCATCTCCACCACAACGGGCTTTGTCGGCCAGGCGCACGACGCTGAACCGCCCGGGGCAGCGTTCAACGTTACAGGCGGGAAACGGGAAGTGACGGCTATGTGTCCAAGGTGACAGGCGGGCTCAGGCCTCCCCCATGACCAGCCCTTCGATCGTGTGCTTCTGCGTGATGGGCGTCAGCCGGTCGACGATCGGGCAGCTCAGATGCCGTCGTACGGCCTCGGGCAGTCCCTCCCAGTACGCCTTCGTGACCGCCAGATCGTGCTTGTCGCCGTTCGTCGCGTCCGGCGCGTCGACGCCCAGCACGAGCACCGGCCGCGACAGCTGCGAGTGGTTCTTGGTGCCCCGGTGGATGGTCAGCGCCGACCGGGCCGAGATGTCGCCCCGCTGCGGATATTTGCGTACGGCCCGCTCGTTGTAGCGCTCGTAGTGCGACTTGGGCGGGAACATGCCGTGGCCGAAGTCGGGCTCGTCGTCGAACTGAGTACCGGGCGCGATCTCGAACGGCCCCATCTCCTCGGTGGTGTCCACGGCGGTGAGGTTGAAGGCGAGCGAGTCGAGCCGGCCCGCACGGCGGGTCACCTCGGGCATCGGGAAGTCGCGGTGCCACGGCTGGTTGACCGCGCCCGGGAACGGGATGTCGAAGCCCAGCTCCACGATCCGGTAGTCCGGCCCGAGCACGGCCGTGGCGACGGCGTCGACCCACGGGTGGCTGACCAGCTCCACGAAGCCGCGCAGCTGCTCGGGGTGGATCTCCACGTACCAGCGTCTGGGTCCGCGGCCGACCGCGCCTCCCTCGCGCGACCGGGCCTCGGCGAACGCCGTCTCGATGTCCTCGCGCATGGCGTCGGCCCAGGTCGTGCTGAACGCGCCTTTCAGCGCCGTGATGCCCTCGTCGTAGATGGCGGCCCGGGCCCGCTCGCCCGCCGTCGCATCGATGGAAGTCGTCATACCTATGACCTACAACGCCGTTTCCAACGTTGCAAGTCGACGGGAGCGCTCCCAAGGGCCTACCATGCCGTCAACCCATCGATAACTGTCGAAGTAATCGCCGCCACCGGTCGAAGCGCTTCGACGATGTGTGGATTGGATCGACATGCGGAAACGCACCCTCGCGCTCTCCCTGGCGGCGGCCACCGCGATCACCGCGGCGGTCGCCCTCCCCGCCTCGGCGGCGGCCGGATGCCGGGTCGGTTACACCGTCAGCAGCCAGTGGCCCGGCGGCTTCGGCGCCACCGTCACCATCACCAACCTGGGCGACCCGATCACCTCGTGGTCGCTCGTGTGGTCGTACGCCAACGGCCAGACCGTCACCCAGGCCTGGAACACCGCCCTGACCCAGTCGGGCGCGCAGGTCACCGCGCGCAACGCCGGCTACAACGGCGGCGTCGGCACCAACGGGACCGTCTCGTTCGGCTTCAACGGCTCGTCGACCGGCACCAACACGGCCCCGACGGCGTTCACCCTCAACGGCACGGCCTGCACCGGCTCGGTGCCCCCGACCACGCCGACCACGCCCACCACGCCCGGTGGCGTCCCCTCGGACGCGGCCTGGGTCGACTCGGGCCAGTGGGCGTCGTGGACCAACAACGGCTACACGCTCTACAACAACATCTGGGGTTCCGGCGCCGGCACCCAGACGATCTGGGCCCGCGGCGGCACGAACTGGGGCGTGCTGGCCAACCACCCGCGCACCAGCGGCGTCAAGTCGTACCCGAACACCGGCAAGACCCTGAACCGGAGGCTGAGCTCGCTGTCCTCGGTGACCAGCTCGTTCAACGTGAGCGTGCCGGCCGACGGCGACTACACCACGGCGTACGACATCTGGGCCGACAACCACGCCTACGAGGTCATGCTCTGGACCAACCAGCACGGCGCGGTAGGCCCGATCGCCGAGTCGTACGACGCCAACGGCGCCGTCCCCACGGTCCGCAACCTGACGGTCGGGGGCCACACCTGGAACGTCTACCGCGGCTCGAACGGCGCCAACGCCGTCTACTCGTTCGTGCGCACCAACACCGACGCGGCCACCATCGACATCCTCGCCATCATGAACTGGCTGCGCACCAACAACTGGTGGGGCGACGTGACGGTCGGCGAACTCCAGTTCGGCTTCGAACTGACCGGCACCGCCGGCCAGTCCGCGTTCACCACCAACAGCTTCTCGCTGAACTACAGCTGAGACCGTCCGGTGAGGGGGCCGCGCGCGGCCCCCTCACCGAAGGTCAGCGGTCGGCTTCCAGTTCGGCCGGTTTGCCGTTGGCGGCCGGGGCGGCGCCGTGCGTGGCGCCGAGCTTGCTGAGCAGGCCGGCCAGGTCGATGCCGGTCAGGTCGGTGCCGAGCTGGAGGCCCTGGGCCACGTTGTTGGCCACCGACTTGGTCAGCGAGGACGCGCCGTCGGTGGAGATGACGGTCATCTTGTCGATCGAGCCCATCGGGGCCGCGGCTGCCTCGACGACCTGCGGCAGGACGCGGACGAGCAGGTCCAGGACGGCCGCTTCGCCGTACGCCGCGAACGCCTCGGCCTTCTTGGCCATGGCCTCCGCCTCGGCGCCACCCTTGGCCAGGATCGCCGCCGCCTCGGCGGCACCCTCGCGCTCGACGGCCTCGGCGATCGCGGAGCGCCGGCGCTGTTCCGCCTCACCCTCCTTGGCGCCCTCGATCGCGTTCGCCTCGGCCAGCGCCGCCCGGCGGGCCCGCTCGCCCTCACCGGTCAGGCGAGCCTGCTCGGCCGAGGCCTGCGCGGCCGCGATGACGGACTGCCGCTGCGCGTCGGCGTGCAGCACGGCTGCGGCCCGGTTGGCCTCGGCCTCCTGCTCGACCTTGTACCGCTGGGCGTCGGCCGGCTTGCGGACCTCGGTGTCGAGCTGGCGCTGCTTGAGCTCGGCGTTGCGCTCGGCCACCTTCTGCTGCTCGGCCAGAACCGCCTGGTCGCGCTCGGCCTGGGCCAGCGGGCCGGCCGCGGCCGACTTGGCCTTGGCCGCGTCGATCTCGGCCTGGATGCCGGCCTGCTTGAGCGACAGGTTGCGCTGCGCCTCGGCGATGGCCTCCTCGGCCAGCAGACGCTCCTGCTCGGCCTGCTGGCGGGCGCGGGCCTCGGCGATGGCGGCGTCCTTGAGCACGCGGGCTGCCTCGGGACGGCCCAGGTCCTGCAGGTACGAGCCCTCGGCCAGGATGTCCTGGAGCTGGAAGGTGTCGAGCACCAGACCCTGGTTGGTCATCGAGTGCTCGGCCTCCTCGGCCACCGCGCTGGCGAACGCGGCCCGGTCGCGGATGATCTCCTCGACCGTGAGCCGGCCGACGATCGAGCGCAGCGCGCCCGCGAGCACCTCGCGGGTGAACTCCTCGATCTCGGCCTGCTGGTGCAGGAAGCGCTGCGCGGCGGCCCGGATCGCGCCTTCGTTGCCGCCCACCTTGACGATCGCCACGCCGTGCAGGTCGGCCCGGATGCCCTGCTTGGAGACGGCGCCCTTGATGCCGACGTCGATGCGGCGGCTGGACAGGTCGAGCGACTGGAGCTTCTGCACGACCGGCAGGACGAACACCGAGGCGCCCATGACGACCTTCTGCCCGGACAGGTCGGTGGTGTTGGTGCCGTCGGCGGACTGGGTCACGCGGCCCTTGCGGCCGGTGATGATGAACGCCTCGTTCGGGCCGGCCACCTTGATTCGCGACAGCACGAACAGGACCACGAGAATGATGAGCAGCACGGCACCGCCGACGGCGATGAGCAGAGGTGACATCTAGGCCTTTCCAGGGGTGTGAGGGTCGATCTGCAGGGTCTGTTCCACGACGACGCTGGTGTCCGAGGGCGCCTCGACCACGAAGACCTGGGCGCCGGCCGGGATCGGGTGCTCGGCCCGGGCGTACAGCTTGACGGGTTGCCCGCCCAGCAGGACCCGCACCTCGCCGTACCCGGTACCGCTGGGCACGGCCGTGACTATGACGCCGAGCGCGCCCACCAGGTCCTGCCGGCGCGGTGTGGCGTCGGTCGGCATGGTGCGGGCGGCGCGGCCGAGGCGCAGGGCCAGCCAGGCGGTGGGCACGGCGGCGGCGAGACCGGCGACCGGGGCCAGTACGGCGCGGCCGGACAGCTCCGCCGTGATCGCGCTGGCGAACCCGAACGCGCCGACGAAACCGGCGACGACCTCGAGCGACACCGGCCCGTCGCCGACGTGCAGAATGCTGAGCAGTTCACCGCCGAGCAGGGAAAGCGCCAGCACGACGACGCCGACCGCACCGATCGCGAGATAGATCGCCGTGGCCGTCTCCATGTGCCGCCTCCCCCACCGAACGCCTGGTCAGGGTAGTGCAACGGCGCCACTCACGGACGGGCGCCTCCGTCGATCCAGCGGCGCAGCAGCAGCGTGTTCTCCTCGGGCCAGGCGCCGTCGCACGGCATGCTGCCGCGGGCCACCACCTGGAAGATGCTCTCCGCGTGCTCCCGCACGTCCTCGGCCGACCACAGGTCGAACATGAAGAGCATCGAGTTGCGGTCCTTCTCCCGGAACAAAGGCCGGATGTCGGTGGCGAAAGTGGGTTCCATGCCTGCTAGGACCGCATGGCCGAGCCGATCGTGACAGCCTCGGCCCCGTCCCGGCCGGTTAGGAGATCGGGGGCCGGCTCGACGCCGGCCCCCGGTTCCTCACTCCTCGATCGGGGTCTCGGCCGGCAGGGTGTCCATGAAGGAGCTGACCGAGAAGACCGCGTTGCCGGCGCCGGGCGGGCCGTAGCCGGGTGGGCTGGACAGGCCGTTGGACTCCATGGTGGCGCGGTAGGCCTCGAGCAGCCGGATGTGGTACTCCAGCGGGGCGCCCTGCGGATTCGTCCGGCCCAGGGGGGTCGTGGGTTCCGGGCACCACGTGGTGAAGCGCGGGGTGATGCCGCGCGACATGAAGTACTGCAGGCCCTCGGTGGTCGACTCGATCGCCTCGTCGACGCTGCGGAAGCCGTACGGCTCGGCCATCTCGACGCCGGCCACGAAGTTCGGGATGACGTTGCGCGGCCCGAACACCTCGGCCGACTCGAGGATGCGGCGGTGCCACTCGGCGCGGCCCACGTAGCGCTCCTTGCCGGGACAGTAGAGCTCGAACAGCCGCTTGTCCCACACCTCGAAGTTGGGGTGGTAGATCTGGATGCCGTAGTCCTTGAACCGCTGCACGTCCTCCCGCGGCAGCGCCTGGGCCACGACCTTGCCGATCCAGCGCCCGGGGAACCGGTCCTCGATCGCCTCGGCGTACCGGCCGTAGAAGTCGGCCTCCTCGAGCCCGTCGACCTTCGAGGTGACGCTGCCACCGGTGAGGGTGTACGCGTGCGAGGTCTTCGCCGTGTCGTACTTGTCGATGATCTCGAGGGCCTCAAGGACCTCTTCGACCGGCTTGACACCGGTGTACGGGCGTCCGGCCGCCTTGTGCTGGCGCCAGTTGTGGTTGATGTCGCAGTACTGGCACTCCTCCTTGGCGCCGAAGTACTGGCAGACGCGGAAGACGGTCAGGTAGACGAGGTAGCCCCACTGGATCGTCGGCGCCACCTCCATGACCTGCTTGCCGTTGGCCAGCGTGTGCCGGTAGTAGTCCGGCATGGGCGGCACACCGACGTCGGCGATCGGCTTGCCGTCGAGGAACAGCTGGAGCTTCCCGTCCTCGCCGGCCTGCACCTTGTACGGCGAATCGGGATTGGTGCGGACCGAGACAACGGTGCGGCGAAGCCCGTACGGCCCGCCGGTCAGCACGATCTCCTCGGGCGGCCGCCGCAGGGCCGCGGTGCCGAGTTCCGGCAGCGTCCGGTGGTCGAACGAGAAGATGAAGTACGACTTCGGCTTGACGTCGCCGCCCTCGTTGTCGGTCAGCGCGGAGTCGTCGAAGGCCAGCCCGCCACGCAGCAGGTCCTCCTTGATGACCGCTTCGCGCGGGATGTGCGGGAAACGGCCCATCAGATCTTCGACGAGATCCGTCCGTGACGACATGCGCCCTCCTGCCATTGCTGGGTTGACCTCATTCCATGTCATCACGTCTGCGCGCCGTCGCCGGGTCCCCGGCGAGAGACGTTTGCGACACCTATCACCTCGGCCAGCACGGCGGCCTCACTGATCGCGACGTCCTTGCTGGCCGTGAGCAGCAGAAGCGGCCGGCTCCGCGCGAGCTCACGCAGATGCGCCAGCGCCTCGGCCTGCTCGCCGCCACCGAGCTCCGCCTCGTAGCGCCGCCGGAACTCGGCGAACTTCTCCGGCGCGTGCCCATACCATTTGCGCAGCTCAGGGCTGGGCGCGACCGACTTGCACCACTCGTCGAGCGCGGCCCGGTCCTTGCTGACCCCCCGGGGCCAGAGCCGGTCGACGAGCACCCGCGCGGCCCCGTCATCGGTGGTCACGTCGTCGTAGATGCGCCCGGCCCGTGTCTTCATCGTTCCCATTCATACCTCGTTCGCTATCCTAGGGTTCCTAGGTTTGAAACAGGACCCCCAAGGATCACGTGATGCCACGGCAGGGCCTGACCACCGACCGTGTCGTCGCGGCGGCCGCCGAGATGGCCGACGCGATCGGTCTCGACCGGCTGACGGTGGCGGCGGTCGCCCGCCATTTCGGCGTGGCCGACGCCAGCCTGTACGGCCATGTCCGCAACCGGGAGGCGCTGCTGCACCAGGTCGCCGTCCGGGCCGCGGCCCTGTTCGCCGACCGCTTGTCGCTGGCGGTGGCGGGCCGTTCCGGCCGGGACGCCCTGGGCGGTTTCGCCGCCGCCTACCGGGCGTTCGCGGTGACCCACCCCGGCCAGTACGCGGCCACGAACCTCCAGCTGCCACCCGAGATCGGCCTGAACTCGCCGGGCCACCTGCGCCTGATCGACCTGAGCTACGCCACCCTGCGCGGCTACGGCTTGCCGGAGCCGGCCCTGACCGACGCGATCCGCCTGGTCCGCAGCACCCTGCACGGCTTCGCCACGCTCGAGGCGGCCGGCGGTTTCGGCCACCCCCGCGCCCTCGACACGTCGTTCACCAGCATCGTCACCGACCTGCACACCCTGCTTTCCGCGAAGGAAACCCATGACCGCGATTGACGTACGCTCGGCCGACGGCACCCGCTTGGCGGTCCGCCGCGAGGGCACCGGCGACCCGATAGTCCTGCTGCACGGCTCCGGCGGCGGCTTGCACAGCTGGGACCCCCGGATAGCCCACCTGGCCGACTCGTACGAGCTGTGGATCCCGGCCCGGCGCGGCTACGCCCCCAGCGACCTCCCCCCGGGCCGCAAGTCCTTCCAGCAGGAGGTTGCCGACGTAACGGCCGTCCTCGTCGCCGTAGCCCGCCCCGCCCACCTCGTCGGCGCCTCCTACGGCGCCACCCTGGCCCTGCACACCGCCGCCGCGCCGTTGTCGCCGGCCGGGCCGGCAACGCCGCCCGCGCTGCGCACGCTGACGGTGTTCGAGCCGCCGCTGTTCGCCTCCGGGCCACGGATCGCACCACTGCTCGACCGCTACCGGGACTGCTTCGACCGTGACGACCACGCCGGCATGTTCGCCGTGCTGAACGAGGTCACTCAGGTGCCGCGCCGAATCGCCGCCGCGTTCGGCCCGCCCACCCGCAACCCGGCCGCCGAACTCGGCTGGTTGCACGACCTCGAAGCACTCGCCGACGACAGCCCCGCCTTCGTGGCGAACCCGGCCATCCCCACCCTGATCCTGCAGGGCGCCGACACCTGGGACCCGATGCCGGCCACCATCGACGCCCTGGCCGCCGCGCTGCCCCACGCCCGCCGGGTCAGCTGGCCCGGCCAGTCGCATTTCGCCCCCAGCCTCGCCCCCGAGTTGATGGCGACGGCCCTTCGCGACTTCTTCGCCGATGGCGGCTCCGCTCAGCAGGGGCAGGGCTTATAGGCGACGGCGGCAGCCGGCCGGAGCGTTCTCACCTCCGTTTCGATGCCCGCGAGCATCCGGCGGCGGCGGGCGGGGTCGATGAGGGCGCCCCGGACGACGACGCTGTTGACGCGGGTCGTGTTGCGGATGTCGCGCAGCGGGTCGGCGTCGAGCAGGACCAGGTCGGCGACCGCGCCGGGGGCGACGACGCCCAGGTCTCGCCGGCCGAGGTAGCGGGCCGGGTTCAGCGTGGCGGCGGCCAGGGCCTGTATCGGCGTCAGGCCCGCGCGGACCAGCAGTTCGAGCTCGTCGTGGAGGCTGAAGCCCGGCATGAGGTACGTGGTGCCGAGGTCGGTGCCCGCCATCAGCGGCACCCCGGCCGCGGCCAGGTCGGCGGTGAGGCGCAGGCGCCGCCGGAAGATCTCCGCCGACTCGGCCACCCGGCGCGGGTCGCGGCCGGGCAGATAGAGGCTCTCCAGGGTCCAGTCCCAGTAGCCGATCATGTCGGCGCTGACGTAGCGGTAGCGCGGGTCGTGCCGGTCGATCGCCTCCGGCATGTCGTTGGTCTCGTGCAGCACCAGCGTCGGCGTGACGTAGGTGTCGTTGGCGGCGAGCCGGTGGAAGACCCGCGCGGCCCGGCGACGGTCGTAGGTGCGTGCCGCCGCGTACTCCAGCGGGTGCATCCGGTTGAACCACCCGTTGTAGTCGCCCGGCCCGATCGGCACGGCCGCCACGGCCCGGCGCAGCCGCTCCTCCTCGGACGACGTGTCGTACCACACGGTGAACAGATGCTCGACGGTCCGCAGGCCGCGATCGCTGGCCTCGGTGAGCGGCACCACGTCGGGCACGTGCCCGAGGAACGGCAGGCCGAGCATGCGGCACTCGCCGGCCACGGCCAGGAAAGACTCCCGCGACAACCGCGAGTACGTCTTGATGAACGCCGCCCCCGCCGCGTGCTCCCGCCGCACGGCGGCCCGCGCCTCGTCCGGGCCGGCGACCGCGATGTGCGTCCCGCCGTCGGGGTCCAGCCCGTCCCACAGCGACGGCGACCCGTCGACGATCCGGCTCCCGATCACCCATCGCGGACCCAGACGCTCGCCGTCGGCGATCTGCCGCCGCCAGATCCGCGCCTGCTGACCGCCCGACATCTGGCGTGTGGTCGTGACGCCGTTCACCACGTACAGCTCGGGGTCGGTGTCGTCGATCCCGGTGGCATGGCTGTGCATGTCGGCCAGGCCCGGAATGAGGAATTTCCCCCGGCCGTCGACGAGCGTGGCCCCGGTGGGCACCGGCACTCGCTCGGAGGGCGCCACGTCGAGGATGCGGTCACCCCGGACCAGCACGGTATGGCCGCGCCGCACACCCCCACGCGCGTCGATGACAGTCACGTTCTGCACGGCCAGCAACGCCCGGTTTCGGGCCTCGGCCGCCTGCGGCAGGCCCAGAGCCGCGACCCCGAGCGCCGTTCCGGTCAGAATCGTCCGCCGCTGCATCCTCGTCTCCTTCGGCCGGGCTGGTGTCGCGGTCCAGCCTTCCGGGTTCGGTGAGGAGGGGCACTGGTGCTAGGCCCCGTTCGCGGGTAGGGCTAGGCATACCCCGGACAAGCGCGGCTCAGCTGACCGGGAAGAAGGGCTGGATCGAGGTCACCCATTTGACCCACCAGAAACCGCGGCGGCTCGGGGCCGCGATCCGGGCCGGGAAGCCGTGCCCGTACGTCAGGGCCTGCCCGGCGACGGCCGTGACCGGCCAGATGTCGTCGAGGGTGCCGGCGCCGAACCAGCGCGAGAAACCGGTGATCGAGCGAACCTCGACACTGCGCCAGCCGCCCGCCGTGACGCCGGCCCTCTCCAGCAGAGCACGAAGTCGCACGCCTTCCCACTCCTGGATGCTGTACCAGCCCGCTGGTGCAGTCGAGGGTGGCCGTGAACCGTTCGAGGGGCTGGGCCAGGACGTCGGCGTAATCGAGGGTCGCCGATCCGATGGAAAGCCGCCACCGCGCCTGGTCGACGCGCTGGATGCCGTCGTTGATCCACGACGTGACTTCCAGGGAGTCGCGGGGACGGAACCGGTGAAGCGGCGGGAGGTCGCCGCCCACGTGTCCCAGGCCGCCGTCGCGACCGCGGCGCCCGCGCCCAGCGCGGTCAAGCGGAGCAGTGCCCTGCGGTCGAGGCCGGTGCGCCGGGGGCGTACCCAGTGACCGAAAAATGCGCCACGACCGTGAGCACCGCGCCGACCGCGGCGCCGACGTGGATCTGCATCAGGGTGAGCGGGCCGACGTGCTCGGCGCGGCCCGTGGAGTGCAGCAGGCCGCTGCCGATCGTCACCAGCGCGAACAACAGCAGGGCCAGCGACAGGGTCTTGGTGGGCCGCCGCTGCCGCGGGTTGCGCAGGCCGCGGCGGATCACCACGTACTTCCAGGGCGCCAGGAGCAGGATGGCCAGGGCCCCGGCGGCGTGCAACTGGATCAGGTCGAGCGGCCATCTCACGCCGATGGTGTCGGCCGCGATCCCGGTCAGCACGCCGGAGATCAGGAGCAGGCCGAGCACGAGGTCGACTCGCCGCCCGCCCTGTCTCATGTTCTTCTTCTACGCGCGCGAGGGCCGCGGGCTCACCGCGAAGCCGAAGAAGCGCCGGAGGAACGCGACAACTTCCAGACCGCCGGGAGCAGACCGGCCGCCAGGGCCGCCTTGATGGCGTCGCCGAGCAGGAACGGGGTCAGGCCCTGGCTGATGGTCTGGCTCAGGGTCAGGTCGGCCGCCACGGCCAGCCAGGCCATGCCGATGCCGTAGATCAGGACCTCGCCGGCGAGCATGGCCGGAACGGCGCGCCACACCGAGCGGTCCGCCCCGCGCTCGGCCAGCCAGCCGCAGAGGGTGGCGGCGGCGAGGAAGCCGACGATGTAGCCGAACGACGCCGTGGAGTAGCCGCTGCTGTGGTCGGAGAACCAGGGCACGCCGAGGACACCGGCCACCGCGTACAGGGCGATGGTGGCGGCCGCCCGGCGCATGCCGAACGCCGTGCCGACGAGCAGGACGCCCAGGGTCTGGCCGGTGATCGGAACCGGGGTGCCCGGAATGTGCACGGCGATCTGGGCCAGCACGCCGATCAGGCCGGCGCCGCCGGCGACCAGCGCGACGTCGCGGGCCAGCGTGCCGGGGACCAGGTCGGCCAGGACGAGCGGCCGGGGCCGGGTGAGCGCGACGGACTGCGTCATGAAAACCTCCGAGGGGTGACGGTGCCTGCAGATCATAGGGACGACTCGGTGGCGGCGTTCCTGCGCGGCCGCTGGCGGGTGCGGCGGCGCATCGTCGATCACCGGGCCGGCGTCGAGGGTTCCTTCGCGGGCGCGGCCGAGTTCGGCGACGATCTGTCATATCACGAGCAGGGCGAATTGACGTACGGTGACCATCGCGGCCCGGCCACGAGGTCGTTGCGCTACCACGACCGGGGCGGCCACCGCCTGGAGGTCACGTTCGCCGACGGCCGCCCGTTCTACCTGCTCGACCTCAGCGACGACGCCTGGTCGGCCGAGCATCCCTGCGCCGCCGACACCTACGTCGTGGCCGGCCGCGTCACCGGCCCGGACAGTTACACCGAGCATTGGCACGCGACCGGCCCGAACAAGGACTACGAACTGTTCACCTCGTATGAACGACTCTGAACTCGCCGCGCTCGCTGTGCATCCGCCACAGCTTGCCCGCGAGTTCCGCCGTCTCGTCCGGTTCGATCGCCCCGGGAATGATCAGCTGCCCGACGTGCACGCCTTCGGCGCCGAGGGTCTCATGGAGCATTTGGCCGTACGCCCCCTCGCCCGCGAAGGCGATCGACGTGCCCCCGACCTTCGGGTTGGGCCGGGCCCCGCTGCCGCCGTTGACGAACAGGATCGAGCCGCGGCCGCGCTCCCGCATCCCCGGCAGCACCTGGTTCACCGCGGTCATCGGGCCGGCCACCGAGAACTCGAAAGCCTCCCGGGCCTCCGCCACGGTCGTCTCCAGGACCGGTTTCAGGAATTGCCGCTGCGGCAGCGGGCTGTACTGCAACACCTCGATCGGCCCGAGGTCGTTCGCCGCCCGCTCCAGGGCCCAGGCCAGCTCTTCCGCGTTGAGCACGTCGGCCGCGTACCCCCGGGAATTGACGTCTTTGAGATCGGTCACGAGTTTGTCGAGCCGGTCCTGACGGCGGGCGAGGAGCGCGACACTGAATCCCTCGGCGCCGAAGCGGCGCGCGACGGCCGCGCCGAGCCCCTCCCCGGCGCCGACGATGGCGAGTGTGGTCATGCCTTGAGGGTGTCGATGTCGATGACGAAGCGGTAGCGGACATCGGACTTCAGGACCCGCTCGTACGCCTCGTTGACGTCGTCGGCGCCGATCAGCTCGATCTCCGGGGCGATCCCGTGCTCGGCGCAGAAGTCGAGCATCTCCTGGGTCTCGGCGATGGAGCCGATGCTGGAGCCGGCGAACGAACGACGGTTGTTGAACAGGCTGAACACCTGCACCGGCAGCGGCTCCGGCGGGGCGCCGACGCTGACCAGCGTGCCGCCGAGGCGCAGCAGGCCCAGGTGGGCGGCCATGTCGATCGGGGCGCTGACCGTGTTGACGATCAGGTCGAAGCTGTTGGCCAGGGTCTCGAAGGTGGCCGGGTCACCGGTCGCGTAGTAGCCCTTCGCCCCGAACGCGAGCCCGTCGTCCTTCTTGCTCAGCGTCTGCGACAGGACGGTGACGTCGGCGCCCATCGCGACGGCGATCTTCACCGCCATGTGGCCGAGGCCCCCGAGGCCGACCACGGCGACCTTCTTGCCGGGCCCCGCGTTCCAGTGCGCCAGCGGTGAGTACGTGGTGATGCCCGCGCACAGCAGCGGCGCCGCCTTCTCGTACGGGATCGACTCGGGCACGCGCAGCACGAAGTCCTCGTCCACCACGACGTGCGTCGAGTAACCGCCCTGGGTGATCGTGCCGTCGCGGTCGACGGCGGCGTACGTGCCGGTGTTGCCGTCGAGGCAGTACTGCTCCTGCCCGGCCTGGCAGTTCTCGCACTCCCGGCACGAGTTGACCATGCAGCCGACGCCGACCCGGTCGCCCTGGGCGTGCCGGGTGACCTCGGCGCCGGTGCCGGCGACGACGCCGACGATCTCGTGGCCGACGGTGAGCGGGTACGGCACCGGGCCCCACTCGCCGCGCACGGTGTGGATGTCCGAGTGGCAGATCCCGGCGTACCGGATCTCGATCAGAATGTCCTTCGGCCCCAGGTCGCGCCGCTCGACGGTGGTGCGCACCAGCGGCTCGGTGGCGGACGGGGCGGCGATGGCGTTGACGGTGAGGATGACGTACTCCTTCTGTTAGTTTGCTTTTGCAAGCAACATTGTCAGGGACGCGGCACGGCGTTCACAGCGCGCCGGTCGTCCCTGGCCTGATACCCCTCAGCGGCCCGCTCCAACGGCAGACCCAGGCCGAAGACGTCGCGTCCTCGCATGCTTCCAGGCAACCAGCCCCGAACCTTTCGCGGGAGTTCCTGCCGAAGGGTGTACCAGCAGTACATCCCACCGGCCCGCGCCGCGTCCTACCGTCGAAGGGTGAACAACCGAGTCGAAGTGCACGAGTTCCTCACCTCGCGCCGGGCGAAGATCACCCCGGAGCGGGCCGGGATCCCGGCCGCCGGCCAGCGGCGCGTGCCCGGCTTGCGGCGCAGCGAGGTGGCGGCGCTGGCCGGCATGAGCGTCGAGTACTACGCCAAGCTGGAACGCGGCGCCCTGGCCGGCGTCTCGGCCGGCGTGCTGGAGGCCATCGCCCGCGCCCTGCAACTCGACGACGCCGAGCGGGCCCACCTGCTGCACCTGGCCCAGGAGGCCAACGGCAGCGGCGCCCTGCTGCGCCCGAGCCGCCGCCCACGCCAGGCGGCCGTGCGCCCCAGCCTCCAGTGGTCGCTCGACACCATCACGGCCCCCGCGATCGTGGTGAACCACCGCGCCGATTTGATCGCCGCCAACCACCTGGGCAAAGCGATGCACAGCGACCTGTACGCGGACCCGGCCACCCCACCGAACTTCGCCCGCTTCACGTTCCTGGACAGCGCGGCCCGCCGCTTCTACCCCGACTGGAACCTGTTCGCCGACATGACGGTGGCCAACCTGCGCACCGCCGCCGGCGTCGACCCCCACGACAAGGCCATGCACGACCTGGTCGGCGAGCTCTCCACCCGAAGCGACGAGTTCCGCCGCCGCTGGGGCTCCCACAACGTCCGCCTGCACGGCACCGGCGTCAAACACTTCCACCACCACGTGGTGGGCGACCTCGACCTGGCCTACGAGACCATGGCCCTGGTGGCCGACCCCACCCTGCGCATGACCCTGTACGCCGCCGAGCCCGACTCCCCCACCGCCCACGCCCTCACACTGCTGGCGTCCTGGGCCGCCACCACGTCCCTGCAGCCCCGCTAGCCCTCAGTCACATCCGGCACGATCGCACTGTCATCGGACCGCCGAGTCCCGTCATCGGCCACTTCGGGATGCACCTCCCGCAGATGGTTCGTCATCTCGTCATCGGGCACGTCCCGCTTTTCCGGCGGGCACAGATTGCAGATCGCCATGCCTCCACTCTTGCCACCGCCGTCCCTTCCCAAACCGCATCAGCCACCCCGCGCGCGGAGAAGTCGGCGAAGTCTCTCCATTTCCACATATCAGGTTCGCGGAAAGCGGGTCGCCCTCCAGCCCCGCGCCGAGGACAATGCGAGGGTGGCATGGAACGATGTACCGGCTCAGATGGACAGTGACCTGAGGATCCGGCTTACTACGGTCGCCTGAATCCTCTGCGTCAGATTTTGCCGACCCGTGCAGACGAATTTGCCGGCAACAAACGAAGCCATCTGAGGGAATCATCACCGCTGACTTGATCAGCGCAGCCGGCCGTCACCTTCTACAGCGGCCCGGACACCAGTCGGGTTGCAACGATCAAACTGGCTCCACGTGTTACCCGGCCGACACAACATGAGCGGCCGGGACGACATTTCGGTGATTGTCGGACGGCGTATGGCGCCGGATAAATTCGATCTGATCGTTGCCGGCTACCGGGAGGACCTTCATCATCTCAATGGCCGGGCGTCGCACTTTCACGTAACTCCCGGCGCGGCCCTCCATGACGTCGATTTTCCACCAGGGCAGGACGAACTGATCACCAAAATCTCTCTGAATTTGGACATCGGCAGCGACTCCGTGGAGAAGGATGCCCTCGTGCTGGCATATGCCGCGCAGAAAGCACTTCAACTCTCCGGTCACCTCGTGGAGCGCAACGGGGCCTGGAAGATGCACACCGCCCGGGGCCGCAGGCGTCACGGGACAAACACATCACCACGACGATCCCGCAGCCGGGCGATCAGATCACCACCCGACTCCCCACAGGCCGCAACGGCGGACGGCCACCCGCGTTCAACCCGGCCGTTGACAAGCGCTGTAACCAGGTCGAACACGGCTTCAACCAGCGCAAGCACCGGCGCGGACTGACCACCCGCTACGACAAGTCGGGCGCCCGCTTCCCAGCCACCCTCGACCTCGTCGAAATGCTCGACTGGCTCCGCGCCCTACCCCGGCGGCCTTGCCCCAAGAGACACATCAAACCGCTTCGGATGGTGGCAGCTGCGGATGCATGACTCCACCTCCTCGTACGTATCGATTGCGCCCCTGGTCCAAACTCTCCGAACCGTTGGGACCGCCTCGGACGACGTGACTGTCGTGGTTGTCCTGGCCGTCGTCCTCCCATCCGCACTCGCCGCAGATTTCGTACACACCTCTCTCCGCCAAGGTCGCATGGCCGCAGCACGGGCAGGTGTAGGGAGCGCCTCGTCGGGGCCCGAACACGTTCTTCTGTGAGGTGTATGCCGCGAACCACTCTGTCCGTCGGCTGATCAGGTCGTCGTCGGACAGCGACGGATCGTCGTTCGGGCCACGAGTTACCGGGCGTTCTGACATGCCCCTCATCTTCCAGTCGAGCGAACGCCTTCCAGAAGTGGACCCGATAGCCGGATCTGCCGCTGAAAATACGTAACGGCCAGCAGGGCCGTCACGCACTGTGACGCCCCCTGAGTTTGCCGGTGCCCGCTCATGCCGAGAAGCGGACGTGCCGTACCGGCGGCGGCTTCTTCCTCCTGGGGCCGGCCTTGGGGGGATGCCAACACGGATGGACGATCCACTGGTTCGTTAAAGTGCCACCATGACGGTGCGTGGGATGCGGCGGATCATCGTGTCGGTGGCAGACCGGGAGCGGGCGCTCGCGCTCTATCGGGATGGCCTGGGACTGACGGAGAAGTACTCCACCAGTGAGATGGTGATGCTTGCCGTCCCGGGTTCCGACACGGAGGTTCTGCTGCACGAACGTCCGCCCACGCCGGGCTTGGCCGGTGTCGCCGTCAGCTTCCTCGTATCGGACGTTGACGCGGCCACCGCTGTGGCCGAGAAGGCTGGTGCCGAGGTCATCGATGCCCCGGCCGACCAACCCTGGGGTGAGCGGCAGTCAGTACTCACCGATCCGGACGGCCACGTCCTCTGCCTGGTGGCGCCAACACCGTCCTGAGTGGGTCGCCCGCGAGCTCCGCCGCTGGTTCGTCGACGCGGTGGCGGCAGGGAACACCCGCGGCGTCACAGACTTCCTGGGCGCCATCGAAGTCCGGTCCGGCAGCGTCACAGACTTCCTGGGCGCCATCGAAGTCCGGTACGGCAGCGAAGACCCCGACACACGCAACGTCGTGGAAGTTTCGTTCATGGAAGATTTGTTGGTACTGCCGGATGCCAATGAGCGGGCAGCCATCGACGTCTTGCACCGGTGGGCCGGACCGAGGACGCTCGCGGGCCTGATCGCGGCGCGCACATACCTGCACCCGCCCGGTGATGAGCCCCGTCCTGCGTCGTAGGAGACTCGCGGCACCGTCCCGCCTCATGCGCCATGAGCGCCCTCGTCTGCCGCTGATCGAGCGCAGTTTTGCGCTTGGCGGTGACGCTTCGTACGCCACGTGCCGGTCGGGTTGCTCGTAGCTTCGTACCCTCTTCATTGCCGGCCTGGCCGCGTCGGGATCAGCAGCCAGCGAGCGAAGCAGCTTGAGTCGCCGAGCTCGGTGTGCGACCGGGCGGTGACTCGATACGTCGTGGCTCGGGTAGTGATGATCAGCCCCGTGTCGGGCTCTCGGCTGGGTGTGCCGTGTTTGGTGGGAACGTCGCCAGCGTGGCGGGAGACATGCCACACCAAGGCGTGCAAAACTCGTGCGCTCTGGTCGACCGCAGCGGCGGGTTAGAGGGTTCGCGCGATCCTTTCGTAACCGGCGAAGAACTACCGCCCGCCGACAGCAGGAACGCAAGCCTCCTACCGGCACCCGCAGGCCCACCCACCAGCCCGCGCAACCGGCCTGGAATTGCCGCCCAGCCCCCCACCCAGCCGGCCCGCCCGACCGACGCACCCACCCGAACCCCAACGCGGCAGCGAACCCCACCCCACACCCAGGCGCAAGGTGACCACCCACCCCACGTACCACCAAGCAGCCCCCAACCCACGACTGGCCGGCACCGAAACCCCACGCAAGGTTGAGGGCCGGGTGTGGCCGACCCAGACGTCAAGCGCT
>NZ_JBEZGO010000006.1:0-416754 GCF_040650035.1 Actinoplanes sp. NPDC048796
AGGCTCCCAAAAGACTATTGGGTTGATAGGCCGGAGATGTAAGCCAGGTAACTGGTTCAGTCGACCGGTACTAATAGGCCGAGGGCTTAACCACCTTAAACTTTTTGCTCAACGCGTCCACTGTGTGATTCACAGCAAACGAACAACCACCCCCAAACACGTGTGTGTGGGGTTGCTGGTTTGTTCCGCTGATGGTTGTTTCGGTGGTCATAGCGGAGGGGAAACGCCCGGTCTCATTCCGAACCCGGAAGCTAAGCCCTCCAGCGCCGATGGTACTGCACTCGGGAGGGTGTGGGAGAGTAGGACGCCGCCGGACTCAACGTGAAACAGTAGGCCCACCCTTCGGGGTGGGCCTACTGTCATTTCTGGGGTCAAATAAAGGCCGGCCCGGATAAGGGCCGGCGATTCAGCGCTTCTGAACGGTCGAGCGGATCTCGCGGAAAAGCGTGGCCGCTTCCGATTCCGTACGGCTGGGGAACATCGCCATGGCCAGGCTGCCGTGGTCGGCCCAGCCGCAGACAGTCAGATCACCGTCGTCGGTCTTGGTGGAACCGCACCTCATGGTGCCGCCCAGCGGGCCGGCGTCGACGTCGTGCAGGCCGGTCACGGCACCCTCGGCGTCGGAGATCAAGCCGAACGCCGTCTCCAAGTCGTTCGACGGGGTCCAGAACAGGCCGGTGCCGCCCAGGAACAGCACATTCTTCCTTGCGGTGTCCTGGTAGACCGCACCCACCGACTTGTCGAGCTCCACGTCGGCCGAAAGCGCTGTCGACAGGTACTCGGCCGTCTCCTTGCCGGAAGGGCTCTCGTCCAGGCGAAGGTCGCCGATCTGGGCCGGCGCGGAGAGGGTGGCGTCCTTCTCCGTGTAGATCTGCCAACCCGTACGGCCGAAAGCAACCGCACCCGCCAGGCCCACAGCAAGCACCGCCCCGAGGGCGATGCGGCGCACCGTGAAACGGCGGCGCGGCTCCGAAGCGGCGGAAGCGGCGGAAGTGGCGGAAGTGGCGGAAGCGGCGGAAGCGGCCGAAGAGGCGGAAGAAGAGGTGGCGGGAGAAGAAGCCGGAGGAGAGGCGGGGTCGACGGTGCCGATGTCGATCGAGGGGGATTCGGCGGGGCCGGATTCGGACATTCGGCGAGCGTAGCAATCCCGGTCATCAGTGGGTGGTGCGAATTCGGCGTTGTCCTGCGACATCCGTAGACTTGTCGGGTGACCGATGCGACCGAGACCCGCACCCCCGACAGCCGGCCCACTGGTGGCCTCTCAGCCCAGTACCAGCCGGGCGAGGTAGAGCAGCGGCGGTACGAGAAGTGGGTATCGGAGGGCTACTTCACCGCGGACCCCAAGAGCGACAAGCCGCCGTTCTCCATCGTCATCCCGCCGCCCAACGTGACCGGCTCCCTGCATGTCGGGCACGCGCTCGACCACACCATCCAGGACACGCTCGCCCGCCTCAAGCGCATGCGGGGGTACGAGGTTCTGTGGCTGCCCGGCATGGACCACGCCGGCATCGCCACGCAGAACGTCGTCGAGCGGCAGCTCGCCTCGCAGCAGCTGTCGCGGCACGACCTGGGCCGCGAGAAGTTCGTGGAGAAGGTCTGGGAGTGGAAGGCGAAGTCCGGCGGGGCGATCCTCGGCCAGATGCGCCGGCTCGGCGACTCCGTCGACTGGTCGCGTGAGCGGTTCACCATGGACGAGGGCCTGTCGCGGGCCGTGCAGACCATCTTCAAGCGGCTGTACGAGGACGGGCTGATCTACCGGGCCAACCGGATCATCAACTGGTGTCCGCGCTGCCTCACCGCGCTCAGTGACATCGAGGTCGAGCACACCGACGACGAGGGCGAGCTCGTCTCGATCCGGTACGGCGAGGGCGAGAACGCGATCGTCGTCGCCACCACCCGGGCCGAGACCATGCTCGGTGACACCGCTGTGGCCGTGCACCCCGACGACGAGCGCTACAAGCACCTGATCGGCACCGAGGTCGAGCTGCCGCTCACCGGCCGGCGTATCCCGATCGTGGCCGACGAGCACGTCGACCCCGCGTTCGGCACCGGCGCGGTCAAGGTGACGCCGGCCCACGACCCGAACGACTTCGAGATCGGCCAGCGGCACAACCTGCCCAGCATCACCATGATGGACGAGCGCGCGGTCGTCACCGTGCACGGCCCGTTCGAGGGGCTCGACCGTTACGAGGCCCGGCCCGCCATCGTCGCCGCGCTGCGCGAAGAGGGCCGGATCGTCGCCGAGAAGCGGCCCTACATCCACTCGGTCGGCCACTGCTCGCGCTGCAAGACCACCGTCGAGCCGCGGCTGTCGCTGCAGTGGTTCGTCAACACCGGCCCGCTGGCCAAGGCGGCCGGCGACGCCGTGCGCGACGGCCGGGTCACCATCGAGCCGGCCGAGCTGTCCAAGCGGTACTTCGCCTGGGTCGACAACATGCACGACTGGTGCATCTCGCGCCAGCTGTGGTGGGGTCACCGCATCCCGGTCTGGTACGGGCCGGACGGCGAGGTCGTCTGTGTCGGCCCCGACGACGAGGCGCCCACCGGCGAAGGCTGGAAGCAGGACGAGGACGTGCTCGACACGTGGTTCTCGTCGGCGCTGTGGCCGTTCTCGACCATGGGCTGGCCCGAGCAGACGGCCGAGCTCGAGAAGTTCTACCCGACCAGCGTCCTGGTCACCGGCTACGACATCCTCTTCTTCTGGGTCGCCCGGATGATGATGTTCGGCCTGTACGCGATGGACGGCAAGCAGCCGTTCGACGTGGTGAACCTGCACGGCATGGTTCGCGACGGTCACGGCAAGAAGATGTCGAAGTCGTTCGGCAACGTGGTCGACCCCCTCGACTGGATCGAGCGGTACGGCGCCGACGCCACCCGTTTCACGCTGGCCCGCGGCGCCAACCCCGGCTCCGACGTGCCGATCAGCGAGGAGTGGTGCCAGGGCTCCCGCAACTTCTGCAACAAGCTGTGGAACGCGACCCGCTTCGCGCTGATGAACGGGGCCACGGTCGAGGGGCCGCTGCCGGCGCCGTCCGAGCTGTCGGCCATCGACAAGTGGATCCTGTCGCGTCTGCAGCATGTGATCGGCGAGGTCGACCAGTACTTCGAGGCGTACGAGTACGCGAAGATCTGCGACACCCTGTACCACTTCGCGTGGGACGACGTCTGCGACTGGTACCTGGAGCTTTCGAAGCCGGTCCTCGCCGAGGGCGGCGAGACGACCAAGCGGGTGCTCGGTCACGTGCTCGACCAGCTGCTGCGCCTGCTGCACCCGGTCATCCCGTTCGTCACCGAGGAGCTGTGGACCGCGCTCACCGGCGGTGAGACGGTCACCCGGGCCGCGTGGCCGGTGGCCGATCGGGCGCTGATCGACGACGCCGCCGAGGAGGAGCTGGCCGCCCTGCAGAAGGTGGTCACCGAGGTCCGGCGGTTCCGTTCCGACCAGGGGCTCAAGCCGAGCCAGCGGGTCAGCGCGGCCCTCACCGGCCTGGGCAACGCCGGCATCGACACGCACGAGGCGCTGATCCGCTCGCTGGCCCGGCTCGACCGGCCGGCGGCCGACTTCACGGCGACGGCGACGCTCGCGGTGTCCGGCGCGATCACGGTCGACCTGGACACCCGGGGCGCGATCGACGTGGCGGCCGAGCGGGCCCGGCTCGAGAAGGACCGCGCGGCCGCCGAGAAGGAGGCGGCGCAGTGCCGGGCCAAGCTCGGCAACGAGTCGTTCGTCGGCAAGGCGCCGGAGCAGGTCGTCGCGAAGATCAAAGACCGCTTGAGCACGGCTGAGGCCGACCTCACGCGAATTGCGGCCGCCCTCTCAGCGTTGCCTACAGCATGAGCACCTACGAAGAGGTCGAGGCCGCGCTGAACGGGCGCGGCTTCACCCGCATGGCGTTCGACATGCAGAAGATCCGGGACCTGATGGACGTGCTGGGCAGCCCCCAGCGCGCCTACCCGGCGATCCACCTGACCGGCACCAACGGCAAGACCAGCACGGCCCGCATGATCGACGCGGTGCTGCGGGCGCACGGCCTGCACACCGGCCGGTACACGAGCCCGCACCTGGAGACGGTCCGCGAGCGGATCAGCCTCGACGGGGAGCCGATCTCCGAGGAGCGCCTGGCCGCGACGTACGACGAAATCAGCCCTTTGTCCGATCTCATCGACGCGCGGAACGCGGAGCCGCTGACCTACTTCGACATCACCACCGCCATGGCCTACGCCGCGTTCGCGGACGCGCCGGTCGACATCGCGGTCGTCGAAGTGGGGCTCGGCGGCGAGGAGGACGCGACCAACGTCATCGACGCCGGCATCTGCGTGCTGACCCCGATCGGGCTCGACCACACCGAGTGGCTGGGCGACACCATCGAGGACATCGCCTGGGCCAAGGCCGGCATCATCCACAAGGGCGCGACCGTGATCACGGCGTTGCAGACCGAGGAGGCCATGCGGCCCATCCTCGAGCGCACGGCCGAGATGGGCGCGACCCTGGCCCGCGAGGGGCGCGAGTTCGGCGTGGTCGAGCGCACCCAGGCGGTCGGCGGTCAACTGCTCACCCTGCAAGGGCTGGGCGGGGTGTACGACGAGATCTTCCTGCCCCTGTTCGGCGCCCACCAGGCGCAGAACGCGGCGCTGGCGCTGGCCGCCGTCGAGGCGTTCCTCGGCGCCGGCAAGGGCAAGCAGCTCGAGGTCGAGCTCGTCCGTGAGGGTTTCGCCTCGGTCGACTCGCCGGGCCGGCTGGAGCGGGTGCGCAGCGCGCCGGCGATCCTGCTCGACGGCGCCCACAACCCGCACGGCATGGCGGCGACGGTGACCGCGCTGGAGGAGGAGTTCGCCTTCCGGCACCTGGTCGCGGTGGTCGCGGTCTTCGCCGACAAGGATGTCTCCGGCCTGCTCGACCTGATCGAGCCGGTGGCGGCGCGGATCGTGGTGACGCAGAACAGCTCGCCGCGCTCGATGCCGGTCGACGAGCTGGCGCAGATCGCGTCGGACATCTTCGGCGAGGACAGGGTCACCGTGGCGCAGAACATGCCGGACGCGATCGAGGAGGCCGTGGTGCTGGCCGAGGAGGACACGTCGGGCGAGCTGAGCGGCGTCGGGGTGCTGGTGACAGGCTCGGTGGTCACCGTCGCGGACGCCCGGAAGCTGCTGAAGCGATGACGTCCCCTTCGCCGTCGCCCGAGCAGACCCCACGGTCGGGGCTCAAAAACCCTCAGGCGGCCGTACGGGGTATGGGCGCCGGCACGCTCGTCATGGAAGCCATCATCCTGTTGCTGGCGATCCAGCCGATCCGCATCATGGGCGGCGATCTGAGCGGCTGGGGCATCGCCTCGGTGATCGGCCTGGCCGTGCTGGCCATCGCGCTGTCCGGGATGATGAAACGCTCGTGGGCCTGGCCGGCCGGCCTCGTCCTGCAGGTCCTGCTCCTGGCCAGCGGGTTCTTCCACTACTCGCTGGCGGTCCTCGGCCTGATCTTCGGCGCGGCCTGGTTGTACGCCCTGAGCGTCCGCCGCACGATCCTGGGCCGGCCCGGTCTGCTCTGACCGGGCCGGTCAGGGCCGTCAGCGGATGGCCCGCCACTGGGTGATGGCGATGTTGTGGTCGTCCGGATCCCGGAAGGAAGCCGACCAGAGCTCGAGCCGGTCCCCCCGGTTGACCGGCCGGGGGGCGTGCACGAACTCGACACCCTTGGCCCGCAACTCCTCGTAGACGGCCTCCACATCGCCGACCTCAAGATTGAGGTAGATGAGCCGCCCGGCCTCAGCCGCCAGCCCATGCACGGCCCGCAGCACCAGCCGGGTGTCCCCGGAGGCGAGCACGGCGCTGCCCTCGCCATGGTCGATCTCGTAGAACCCGAGCGTGTCCCGGTAGAACCCGATCGACCGCACCAGATCGGTGACCAGCACGGTGATCCCCACCCCGTGAATGGCTCCGGCGGGCCCCGGCCGAGCACTCGGATAGGCCGTGATGACATCGGCCGCACCCTCATCAGGCTCGCGGGTACCGCCAAGCCCGGCCCACGGACTCCGGCCCGCCCCACCCACCGAGCCGGCCGCCACGCCACCCACCGACCCGGCCGCCGCCGCAGCAGCCGCCTCGGCCAGAGCCGCAGCCGCCGGACTAGGCGCATGGGGCCGCGGCGCCGTCTCCCCAACGCCCTCACCGGCCGCAGCTTGAGTGCGGGCGGGAGCCTGCTCGTCGGTGTCGGCGAAGTGGGGTGCCGGGGCCGAAGTGGGGGCGGGGGACTGCTCGGCCGCGGCCGACACCGGAACGGCGGCGACACCCGAGGCGTGCTGGTGGGGTGCCGGGTTGCCCTCCGCCTCTGCGCTGTCCGGGGCCTGGGTGCGCGCGGCGGGCTGCTCCGCGGCGGCTGGCACGGGAACAGCGGCGCCACTCGAAGGCCGAGGCCGCGACCACGGGCTCGTCTCGGCGACCGGCATCTCGCCGGCGGCCGCCGCCGCGGGCGCCGGCGGACGAGCAGCCGGCTGCGGAGAAACGCCGACCGAACCCACGGCCGCAGCCGCAGTGGCCGGCCCGGCCCCTGCGGCGGACGTCGCGGTGGGGCGCCCAGCCTCTGCGGCGGACGTCGCGGTGGCGTGCCCGGCCCGTGCGGCGGTGGGCGTGGTGGCCGGCCCATCCTCAGCGGCGGACCTCGCGGTGGTGGGCGTGGATTCTGCGGCGGACGCGGCCCCTGCGGCGGTGGGCGTGGTGGCGGGTCCGGACTCTATGGCGGACTGAGCGGTGGTGGACCGGTAGGCGGCGGGTGACTCGGGCGGCGCGGCGGCTGGCGACGGCCTGACGGTGCGCGGCTCGGCGGCGGAAGGCTCGTCTGCCGAGGGCGCAGCGGCGGAAGGCTCGTCTGCCGAGGGCGCAGCGGCGGAAGGCTCGTCTGCCGAGGGCGCAGCGGCGGGAGGCTCGTCTTCGGGGCGGGCGGCGCGGTCCTGGTCGTGTTTGCCGGTCTTCTTCACGGCGGCCACGGCGGCTGCGGCCACGGCGCTGACGGCGGTGGCCAGGAAGCCGGGTTTCGGTCCGGACTGGGGAGGGGCCTCCGAAGGCTGGGCGGCGTCGGTCACCGGGACCGCGGCGACGTGAGCGGCGTCCGGCTTCGGGGACTGCGCCGGTTCCTGCCTCCATGGGACCGCGGCGACGTCCTCGTCCGGCGGGGTGCGATCGCCTGCCCCAAGGGAAGAGGTCGTGTCGCTGGCGGCGGAAGGCGCCGTGTCCGCGTGGGCCGGGGCCTCGGCGGTGCCGGAAGGCGACCTGCCCGGGGAGGGCGGGGTCTCAGCTGCGGGGCGCGAGGTGGCGTCGGCGGGCGAGGCCCCGGAGGAGGAGGGTGCGGTACCGGCGGGGGAAACAGAGGTGGCGTCGTGGGCCGCGTTGGAGACGAAGCGGGTTGAGGAGTGGAACGGAGCGGGGGCGGGCTCGGAGGGGGCGGGGTCGTCGGGGATCGTCTCGGCCGGTGGGGCGATCAAGTCGTCCTGGAGGGCGGAGGCGGCCCGTGGGGTCGTTTCCGGGGCCGGCTCGGGGTTGCTGTCCAGGGGGAGGTCGATCTCGTCATCGATGAAAGCGGGGGGCGGGGTCGACGGGGGTGGCGCCGTGGGGGGCGGTGTCGACGGCGGGGGCGCGGTCGGGAAGGAGCTCACTGGCGCGGGCGTGGCCGGGGTCGACGTGGCTACCGGTTCCGGGCGGTGGGGCTGTGCGGCCGGCTCGTCGAGCGGGATGTCCGTGGGGATCTCGTCGTCGGGGTGTGGCTCGCGCTGGCTCGGGGTGCTGCGGGTGGGTGCTTCCGCGGGGTCGACCGTGGCCGTGGCGCTGCGGTGGGGGTGTGGGCTGGGGCGGCGGGTTCCCGGTGTCGAGGCCGCGCCGGCGGCGGCTCCCGCGGCGGCGGCGCCGGCTGTCGCGGCCACCGTGGGGGTGTCCGGCTCGGCTTTCTGGGCTCGGCGGGGCAGGGTGGGCGGGGTGTCGTCGTGGTCGACGAACTCGCCCTCGACGACCGGGCCGGCGGGGGTGTCGCGGACGACCACCTGGGTGTCGTCCAAGGCCGGTGGGGGCGGTGAGGCCGACGGGGGTGGCGGGGGCGGCGGCTCGTCGGGGCCCCGGCCCCACTGGCGGTCGCGGGTCTTCCACGGCGGGGGCTCGAAGTCGTCCAGCAGGGCCGCGTCGTCGTCCTGGGCCTCGAAGTCGTCGTAGTCGGGCATGGCCGGCGGGGGTGGGTCCTCACCGCGGGCGCCCGGTACCGCCTCGTTCCAGTTGATGCGGACACGGCGCATGTCGTCGACGTCGACCGTGACCGGCAGGGTGTCGCCCGGCGCCGGCCACTTGACGACCGGGATCTTCGACTCGTTGATCTCCACCTCGGAGGTGGGCAGGCCGGGGGCGACCACGACCGCCAGGATGCGGGCCCGGCCGTACGCCGCGGCCGACGTGGGCGGCGGGGTGATCGAGCGGACCTCGGCCGTGCCGGTGACCCAGGCGCGGGCGCCGCGGCGCACCACGTTGACGGAGCCGAGCGCGATTGCCAGCACCAGCAGGACGACGCCGAATATGACCACGCCCATGCTCGGCATGCCGAGTCCCAGCGCCACCACGAAGACCGCGATCGTGCCCGCTACCGCCGCCACCAGCTTCCGTGCCGGTGCGATCGGACGGCCGGTCTGGTTTGCCAATGTGGACCTCCCGCTCGTTACCGTCAGGTTATTGCCCGGCGCTACCGGAGCGAAAGTACGGCAGGTCCGGCGTCTGCTCTCGCCGGATTCCCGGTACCGATAGGCTGAACCTCCCGCGTGTCGCCAAAAGGAGAAACACCGTGTCCAGCAACACCGAGCGTTCGCTCGTGCTCATCAAGCCTGACGCCGTGCGTCGCGGACTGCTCGGCGAGGTGCTCTCCCGGTTCGAGCGCAAGGGCCTGACCGTCGAGGCGCTGGAGCTGCGCACCATGGACGCGGCGCTGGCCGACCAGCACTACGCCGACCACGTGGAGAAGGCGTTCTACCCGCCGCTCAAGGAGTTCATGACCTCGGGCCCGCTGGCCGCGCTGATCCTCAGCGGCGACGAGGTCATCGAGGTGGTCCGGTCCATGATCGGCGCGACCGACGGCCGCAAGGCGGCCGCCGGCACGATCCGTGGTGACTTCTCCCTGTCCAACCGGGAGAACCTGGTGCACGCCTCCGACTCGCCGGAGAGCGCGAAGCGCGAGATCGACCTCTGGTTCCCCAGCCGCTAGAGCGTGTCGAGGCTGGCGCGGCGACGCGACTCGGTCTCGAAGATCTTCAGCAGGATGACGGCCGCGGCCGCGTAGACGGCGCCGACCAGCAGTTCCCGGCCCAGCGCGGGCGCGGCCGCCGTGAGTCCTTCCCCGGCCGCCAGCGTGCGGGCCGCGTCGGCCGCGTGGGTGATCGGCAGCCACTGACCGACCGTCACCATCCAGCCGGGCAGGTCCGCGGCGGGCACGTTCACGCCGGTGAGCAGCAGCAACAGCGCCACCGCGACGTTCGAGATCACCCACACGTCGCGGAACCGCAGGCCCAGCGCGCCCAGCGTGAGCCCGAAGAATCCGCAGGCCAGCGACCCCACCGCCATGGCCAGCAGCAGCCCCGGCAGCGCGGACAGGGGAATCCGCAGCCCGAGCAGCAGCGCTCCCACCGTCAGGGTCACCACGGCGATGAGAAGACCGTTTCCCGCGTACGGAAGAACCCGCCCCCAGAAGATGAGTGTCCGGCTGCGCGGCGAGAGCAGCACGTGCCCGAGCGTGCCGTAGCGCCGCTCGTTCGCCACCGCCATCGTGCCCCCGAAGACGCAGGCCAGCGACGCCGTCAGCACCGCGTTGCCGACGATGTAGAACCGGTCGTCGGCCACCTGCAGCTGCCGGCCCAGGTAGGCGAAGAAGAGCAGCTGGAACAGTGGCCCGACCAGCAGCGTGCCGACGAACATCCCCGGCGTGGTCCAGTTGAACAGGGCGCGGTACGCGATCGTCCCGCCCACGGCCATCAGTCTGATCGTCTTCATGCCAGCGCCAGGGTTGCGGCCGCACGAGCGCGGCGTTCGACGTGTCCCATCACGAAGAACCCGGCCAGCGCGCAGATCAGGCTGATGCCGAGGCAGAGCGCGACCGACGGCCACACCGGCCCGCCGCCGGTGGCCTCGCGCAGCGCCCGGGCACCCCACGTGGTCGGCAGGATCGCCGCCACCGGGACGGTCCAGGCCGGCAGCACGGTGATCGGCACGAGCATGCCGGAGACCAGCCAGATCGGGTATTCGAGCGTGTTCGCGAGCGCGTTGGCGTTGCGCATGAGCACGAACGTCGCGGCCAGCAGCAGGCCGAACATGCCGAGCCCGATCACGCACACCACAGCGGCCACCACGAAGGCGACCGGATGGGCGAAGTCGAGTCGGATCCCGTACAGCAATCGGCCCCAAGCGAGAGTGGCCAGCAGAGCGTAGGTCCCGGTGAGGCCGGTGGCGATGGTGATCGGCAGGATCACCAGGGCCGGCCGGCGCGGCGTCATCATGATCATTTCCAGGGTGCCCTGCCAGCGCTGGTTCTGGATGGCGCCACCGGAGCCGAACAGGACCGAGGACCAGACGCCCATCACGCCGGCGCCGACCGCGGCCTCGAGCAGACGATGCTGTTCGCCGCCGGACCGGAACAGGTAGACCGCGAGCGTGGCCTGGACGACCGGCACGACCAGGGCGATGGCCACTTCGAAGGGCGACCGGCTGATCTGCTTGGCGTGCAGCAGCGTCCCGACCGCCAGCAGTCGTAGTGTCCTCATGCCGCGCTCACGATCGCCACGTACGCGTCCTCGAGGGTGGGCTCGCGGCTGTTCACGCGGCCGAGACGGATGCCGGCCAGCTCGCGCAGCACGTCGCCCTGGACGTCCACGTGGGCGTCCGAGTGCACGGTCAGCAACTGCAAGGAGCCTTTCACTTCAACCGCGGTTTCCCGTACGCCGGGCAGGCCGCGCAGGGAGTCGACGGCGGCCTCCGGCACCCCGTACGCCTCGACCTCCACCACCCGGAAACCGTCCGCGTGCTTCCGTAGCTCGGCCGGGGTGCCCAGGGCCTGGATCCGCCCGTCCGAGATGACCGCGATCCGGTCGCAGAGCTCGTCCGCCTCGGCCATGTAGTGGGTGGTCAGCAGCACAGTCGTGCCCGTCGCGGCCAGGTCGCCGACCGTGCGGCGCAGCTCCCGCGCGGCCACCGGGTCGACGCCGATCGACGGCTCGTCCAGGAAGAGCACGTCGGGGGAGTGCAGCAGGCCACGGGCGATGTGCAGCCGCTGGCGCATGCCGCGCGAGTAGCCCTCCACCCGCTCGCGTTCCCGCCCGGCCAGGCCGACCAGGTCGAGCAGTTCGGCGATGCGGCGCTTCTGCTCGCGCGGCTCCACCCCGTACAGCTCGGCGAAGTACCGCAGGTTGTCCAGGGCGGACAGCCGGTCGTAGAGACCACGGTCGCCGCCGAAGACGTAACCGATGCGCCGGCGTACCTGTTTGGTCTGCGTGACCACGTCGAACCCGCCCACCCGGGCCGTGCCCGAGGTCGGGATGAGCAGGGTGTTGAGCATCTTGATGGTGGTGGTCTTGCCGGCGCCGTTCGGCCCGAGCAGGCCGAACAGCTCGCCGCGGCCGACCGTGAAGGTCACCCCGCGGACCGCCTCGAGCTCCGTGCGCTGCGGCTTGAGCCAGCCCGTACGCGCCCGGTAGGTCCGGCGTAAGTCATCCGCCTCGATGGCGTAGTCGCTCCCCATGGCCCCGACCGTAGGGAAGCCGGGGCCTCTCAGGAAACGAATTCGGTCCGGGCCGAATCCCCGAGGAGATTGACCAGCGCCACTCCAGCCGGTTCAAGTCCGTAGAGCACCCGGCGGCCGGCGCGGCGCCGGTGCACGACCCCGGCCGCCTGCAGGCCGGAGAGGTGTTCGGAGACCGTGCTCGGGGCCAGGCCCAGCGCGGTGGCCAGGCCGGTCGTGGTGGCCGGGACGGTCAGCGCGCGCAGGATCGAGGCCCGGCCCCGGCCGAGCAGCACGGCCAGCCGGTCGTCCGGGCGATCGACGGGCTGGGGCGGGCCGTCGGCGAGGACCGCGGCGCCGCGCGACTGGTAGGTGACCATGACGATTTCGGGGTGGTCGCCCGAGCAGAGCAGCGCGCCCCGCGAGAAGATCAGCGGAACCAGCAGCAGCCGCTGGTTGACCGCCTCCATCTGCTGGTCGAGCGGCTTGATCAGGCTGAGCACCGGCCGTTCCCAGCGGATCCGCTCGTGCAGCCGGGAGAGCAGCGCGTCCGGCCCGTCGGCGGCCAGCGCCCGGGCCCGCAGCAGCACTTCCTCGTCGAGCGCGGCCCGCATGGCCGGCCAGTACGGCGCGATCGCCGCGTCCCAGTAGGCCTGCATGCCGTCGGCCAGCCGGGCCAGCGCGGCCCGCCGGTCGTCGCGGAACGGCCGCATCAGATTGGGCAGATCCCCGTCCGGGAAGTGCTTGGCCAGCTGGAAGTCGATCACGTCGTCCGGGGTGTTCCGGAGCTCGTCGAGCTGCTCCTCGATCGTCGGCAGCGGCGACGTGGGCAGCGGCGCCAGGAAGTCGGGCGACACCGATGGCAGCCGCATGTGCAGCGTGGCCGGGAGGGTGGCCGGGTCGGTCCGCAGGACCTCCCGCGCCCGCCGGGCCCAGCCGTCGTACGGCCACGGGGCCGACGGGTGGCGCTCGAGCAGGTAGAGGCTGACCACGGCCTCGGTCAGCGGGCTGATCGCGATCCGGGTCCGCGCCAGGGTCGGTTCATCGATCTCGATGCGGATCACGCCCCCGATTTTAGGAGACGGCCACCCACGGGTCATGTCCGATCGATAGGCATCGTAGTCATGACGAGTCTGTCCCGACGGAATCTCCTGCGCGCCGGCGTCGCCGGTGGTGTGGCCGGGGTTCTGTTCGAAGCGCCCGCGTTCTCCTCGGCCGGCACCCGCCCGGTCCTCACCCACGGTGTGCAGAGTGGCGACGCCACCGCCGATTCGGCAGTCGTCTGGAGCCGCGCCGACCGGCCCGGGCGGCTCTGGGTCCAGGTCAGCCGCCGTCCCGACTTCCGCGGCTCCCGGGTGGTCCGGGGCCCGGTCCTCACCCCGGCCACCGGCCTGACCGGCAAGCTGAAGCTGGGCCACCTGCCGGCCGGGAGCCGGCTGCACTACCGGGTGCGGGCCGAGAGCCTGGACCGGCCAGGGTTGTTCAGCGCTCCGCTGACCGGCTCGTTCACGACCGCGCCGGTGCGCCGGGAGAACATCCGCTTCGTGGACCGGTGATGTGGTCGGGCAGGGGTGGGGCATCGACCCGGCGTACGGCGGACTGAAGATCTTCGCATCGATGCGGCGCCGCCGGCCGGACTTCTTCCTGCACAGCGGGGACACGGTGTACGCCGACGGGCCGCTGGCCGAGTCGGTGACGCTGCCCGACGGCCGGGTCTGGCGCAACGTGGTGACCGAGCAGAAGCTCAAGGTCGCCGAGACCCTGGACGAGTACCGCGGCCAGTACGCGTACAACCTGCTCGACCCGGCCTACCGGGCGTTCGCGGCCGAGGTGCCGCAGCTCAACCAGTGGGACGACCACGAGGTCACCAACAACTGGTATCCGGGGGAGATCCTGGACGACGCCCGGTACACCGAGAAGCGGGTGGACGTGCTGGCCGGGCGCGCCCACCAGGCGTACCACGAATGGGTTCCGACGCCGTTGGGCGAGGGACCGGTCTATCGCAAGATCTCGTACGGGCCGCTGCTCGACATCTTCGTGCTCGACATGCGGACGTACAAGGACGTCAACGACGGCAACACGTACGCGGACCCGAAGCGTGGCCTGCTCGGCCCGAAGCAGCGCGAGTGGCTGATCCGCGGCCTGCGCGAGTCGCGGGCGACCTGGAAGGTCATCGCCAACGACCTGCCGCTCGGCCTGGTCGTGCCGGACGGCGCCGCTGCTCAGGAGGGTGTCGCCCAGGGCGACCCGGGCGCGCCACTGGGGCGCGAGCTCGAGTTCGCGCAGGTGCTGCGGGACGCCCACCGGCACCGGGTGACCGGCATCGTCTTCCTGACCGCCGACGTGCACTACACCGCGGCCCACCACTACGACCCGGCCCGGGCGGCGGTCCAGGACTTCACGCCGTTCTGGGAGTTCGTCTCCGGCCCGGCCCACGCGGGCGCGTTCGGGCCGAACGCCCTCGACGGCACCTTCGGGCCCAAGGCCGTCTTCGTCAACGCGCCGCCGGTGGCCAACACGTCGCCGGCCTCCGGGTTCCAGCACTTCGGCGAGGTGGAGATCGACGCGCGGACCGGGGCCTTCACGGTCCACCTCAGGGATCGGGACGGGAAGTCGCTTTGGTCCACCACCCTGTAGACGGCCTTTAGTCGTTTCAAGGGCGGCGGCGGGGTGGTTGGACGGGGTAATGCGGTAGTGGGCGCCCGGTGATGGCCGGTATCGTTGTCTCGCACACAGGCGACGATCCGGCCATCACCGGGGAGCCTCCGGAAGAACGGGCCCCAGGGCCTCATTAGAACCGGGCACGAATGAGCGGGCGGGTCGTCATGATCCGTCAAGCGAGGTGGTACCGCGGGCGTGAATCGCTCGTCCTCGCAGTCTGATCACGACTGTTGGAGGACCACCGATGGCCTATCCCCAGCACACCGACGCCGTGGGCGTCCCGGCGAGCCCGGATCTGCCCGCGGTCGAGCGCGCGGTCCTGTCGCACTGGGAGGCCGACAAGACCTTCGAGGCCTCCGTCGACCAGCGGCCGGCCGGCGAGAACGGCGCCAACGAGTACGTGTTCTACGACGGGCCGCCGTTCGCCAACGGCCTGCCGCACTACGGGCACCTGTTCACCGGTTACGTGAAGGACCTGGTGCCCCGGTATCAGGCCATGCGCGGCAAGCACGTCGAGCGACGGTTCGGCTGGGACACCCACGGGCTGCCGGCCGAGGTCGAGGCCGAGAAGCAGCTCGGCATCACCACCAAGGCGCAGATCGTCGAGCTCGGCATCGACAAGTTCAACGAGGCCTGCCGTACGTCGGTGCTGGCCTACACCAAGGACTGGGAGCGCTACGTCACCCGGCAGGCCCGGTGGGTGGACTTCGAGAACGACTACAAGACGCTCGACCCGGCCTACATGGAGTCGGTCATGTGGGCGTTCAAGACCCTGCACGACAAGGGCCTGGTGTACGAGGGTTTCCGCGTCCTGGCGTACTGCTTCCGGTGTGAGACCCCGCTGTCCAACACCGAGACCCGCATGGACGACGTCTACCGCGACCGCACCGACCCGGCGCTGACCGTGACGTTCCGCCTCGAGACCGGCGAGAAGATCGCGGTGTGGACCACCACCCCGTGGACGCTGCCGTCGAACCTGGCCCTCGCCGTCGGGCCCACGATCGAATACGCCGTGCTCGAGAAGGACGGCGAGAAGCTCATCCTCGGCGGGTCGCGCGTGGCCGCGTACGCCAAGGAGCTGGAGGGCTGGGAGCAGGTCGGCACCGTCCTGGGCAGCGAGCTGGCCGGGCGGCGGTACACGCCGCTGTTCGACTTCCTCGTGGAGGCCGGTGGGCCGAACGCGTTCCAGGTGCTCGCGGCCGACTACGTCACCGACGAGGACGGCACGGGCGTCGTCCACCAGGCGCCGGCCTTCGGTGAGGACGACCAGAACGTCTGCAACGCGGCCGGCATCCCGACCGTCGTGACCGTCGACGACCACACCCGGTTCACCTCGCTCGTGCCGGACTGGCAGGGCGTGCAGGTCTTCGAGGCCAACAAGCCGATCATCGCTCTCCTGAAAGAGCGGGGCGTCGTTCTGCGGCACGAGGGCTACACCCACTCGTACCCGCACTGCTGGCGGTGCGACACCCCGCTGGTCTACAAGGCGGTGTCGTCCTGGTTCGTCGCGGTCACCAAGTTCCGCGACCGCATGGTCGAGCTCAACCAGGAGATCACCTGGACGCCGGCGCACATCAAGGACGGCTCGTTCGGCAAGTGGCTGGCCAACGCCCGCGACTGGTCGATCTCCCGCAACCGGTTCTGGGGCTCGCCCATCCCGGCCTGGAAGTCGGACGACCCGCAGTACCCGCGCGTCGACGTCTACGGCTCCTACGAAGAGCTGGAGAGGGACTTCGGGGTCAAGGTCACCGACCTCCATCGGCCGTACGTCGACGAGCTGACCCGCCCGAACCCGGACGACCCGACCGGCAAGTCGGTCATGCGCCGCGTGCCCGAGGTGCTCGACTGCTGGTTCGAGTCCGGGTCGATGCCGTTCGCCCAGGTGCACTACCCGTTCGAGAACAAGGACTGGTTCGAGCACCACTACCCGGGCGACTTCATCGTCGAGTACATCGGCCAGACCCGCGGCTGGTTCTACACCATGCACGTGCTGGCCACGGCCCTGTTCGACCGGCCCGCGTTCCGCAACTGCCTCAGCCACGGCATCCTGCTCGGCGAGGACGGGCGCAAGATGTCCAAGTCGCTGCGGAACTACCCGGACGTCTACCGGGTCTTCGACTCGTACGGGTCGGACGCCATGCGCTGGATGCTCATGTCGTCGCCGGTGCTCCGGGGTGGCGACATGGCCGTCACCGAGGTGGCCATCCGCGACTCCGTCCGCCAGGTGCTGCTGCCGCTCTGGAACGTCTGGTACTTCTTCAGCCTCTACGCGAACGCGTCGGGCCACGAGGCCTCGTTCCGGACCGACTCCACCCACCTGCTGGACCGCTACATCCTGGCCAAGACCGGCGAGCTGGTCACCGACGTGCAGCGGCAGATGGACGAGTACGACATCTCAGGCGCGGCGGCGTCGGTCCGGTCGTACCTCGACGCGCTGACCAACTGGTACGTACGCCGTTCGCGGGACCGCTTCTGGCAGGGTGACCGGGACGCGTTCGACACCCTGGCCACCGTCCTCGAGACCGTATGCCGGGTGGTGGCCCCGCTGGCCCCGCTGACCGCCGAGGAGATCTGGCGCGGGCTCACGGGCGGCCGCTCGGTGCACCTGACCGACTGGCCGTCGGCGGCGGGCCTGCCGGCCGACCACGACCTCGTCGCCTCGATGGACGCGATCCGCGACGTGGCCTCGGCCGCGCTGTCGCTGCGCAAGGCCCGCGCTCTGCGGGTCCGGCTGCCGCTGGCCCGGCTCACGGTCGCGACCCCGCAGGCGCCGGCCCTGTCCGGCTTCGCCGACCTGCTCGCCGACGAGGTGAACGTGAAGGAGGTCGTCTTCACCGGCGACGTGACCGCGTACAGCCAAAAGGTCTTGACCGTCGTGCCCCGGGCCCTGGGGCCGCGCCTCGGCAAGCAGGTCCAACAGGTGATCAAGGCGGTCAAGGCCGGCGACTGGGAGCTGGTCGACGGCGCGCCGGTCGCCGCCGGGGTAACCCTCCAGGAGGGCGAGTACGAGCTCAAGCAGGTCGCCTCCGACGTCGAGAACTCGGCACCGCTGCCGGCGGGCGCGGGTGTCGTCGTGCTCGATACGGCGGTGACCCCCGCGCTCGCGGCCGAGGGGCTGGCCCGGGACGTGATCCGGGTCGTGCAGCAGGCCCGCCGGGACGCCGGCTTCGAGGTCTCCGACCGCATCACGCTCGTGGTCTCGGCCTCGGCGCCGGTGCGGGAGGCGGTCGAGGCGCACCGGGACTTCGTGGCGGGCGAGACCCTGGCCACCGGCCTGAGCTTCGGCCCGGTCGCTTCGGGTGGTTTCGCAGGTGAGGTCGGTGACGGCGAACAGGTGACGGTCGAGGTGTCCCGAGAGCACTAAGCTGTGAAACTAGCAACCGGACCCGGACATTTCCCACCTTCTACGGTGAATGTCCGGGTCCGTCGGCAAGATCGACAGGGACTTCCCTGGTGACGTCCGCTACCCTCACAGCCGCCCCCCACTGTTTTCGCACCACCCCGTTCCGGAGGAACCCCCGTTGCCGCTGCTCTATACGATCGGCAAATTCACCGTCGGCAATGCGCTCAAGTACGGCTGGCGACCGCGTGTCGAGGGACTCGAGCACGTCCCGAAAACGGGCGGCGTCATCTTCGCGAGCAACCACCTGTCGGTGGCCGACGAGCTGTTCCTCGGCGCGGTAGTGCCGCGGCACCTGTGCTTCTGGGCCAAGTCCGACTACTTCGACGGTACGGGCCTCAGCGGCTGGTTCACCCGCAACCTGCTGAACGGGCTGGGCGCGGTGCGGGTCGAGCGGGCCGGCGGGCGGGCCGCGCTGGCCGCCTTCGACGGCGCCATCCCGGTGCTCAAGGCCGGTGACCAGGTGGTGGTCTACCCGGAGGGCACCCGGTCACCCGACGGCAAGCTCTACCGGGGGCGTACGGGCGTGGCCCGGCTGGCGATCGGCGCCCAGGTGCCGATCATCCCGGTCGGCTGCCTCGGCACCGACAAGATCCAGCCGATCGGCCAGCCGTACCCGACACCGAGCCTGCGCGGCGGCGCGGTCACCCTGAAATTCGGCAAGCCGATCGACCCCACCGGCCGCTCCGACGACCGCACCACGCTGCGCGAACTCACCGACGAGGTGATGGCCGAGATCCAGAAGCTGACCGGCCAGGAGTACGTGCCGCGCTACGCGCCGAAAAAGGACTGACCCTCAGCCGGCATCTTCAGCCGCGAGTGAGCACCGCTTCTCTCAGGCGCGCCACGAGATCGGCGCTGTCCTGGACCGAGCGGCGGGTGAGCAGCACGGTGGCCAGGCTGCCGTGATCGGCCCAGGCGCAGACCACGACGGTGGCGCCGTCGTCACGGCCGACGCCGCAGCTCTCGTGCGCGCCGAACTCGCCGAGGTCGAACTCGCGAACGTCGGAGAGCTTGTACTCGTCGGCGACCTGTTCGAGGTGGGCGCCGACGTCGTCGCCCGGGTTGAGGCGGAAACCGGTCGTGCCGAAGACGGTGACCCGCTTGCCGCGGTCGTCCTTGTACTCGCCGGCGAAGCTGTCGGCCCCGGTGTCCTGGGTGTCGCGCAGCTGAAGGTCCGCGAAGGACTCCGGCAGCACGGCGGTGACCGGGTACTGGGCCGACGAGAGCCGGTAGGCCGCGAACGGCGCCCCGCAGCAGCAGGCGACGCTGAGCAGGCTGAACAGCGCCAGCCGGCGTCCCCACCGCCGCTTCCGCCGAGGTGGCGGAGGCAGCGGCCGGGCCGGTTGGCGCGGCGCCCAGGGCGGGGGAGCGGGCAACGGCCCTCGGCCCGGCGGCCCGCCGGGACCCCCGGCCGGGGGCCTGCTCGGCGCTCCGGCCTGGGGCCTGCTCGGCGCTCCGGCCTGGGGCCTGCCCGGCGCTCCGGCCTGGGGCCTGCCGGTGGGAAGGGTGGGTGGCGCGGCCTGGCGCTTGGCCGCTTTGCGGTCCCGCCGGCGCTGCTTGGCGGGCTTGGGCGGCAGCGGCGGCCCCGTCACCGGGCGCGACCCGGCCGCCGGGTACGGCCCTGCAGCCGGGCCGGCTGGGACTGGGCTGGCCGGGACCGGACTGGGCGGGACTGGGCTGGCCGGGACTGGGCTGGCTGGGACTGGGCTGGCTGCGGCTGGGGCGGGCGGGGCCGGCTGGGCCGCGATCGGTGGCCGGTGGGTGAACGTCGGTGGCTGTGGCGCTGCCGGCGGCTCGGTCCTCGTCGGAGACGGGGTCTCGACCTGCGTGGGCGGCAGGGGGGACTCGGGAACCGCCGGGAACGGGTCGAGCGGGGTGTCGTAGTCGGCCCACGGGTCGACCGCCGGGGTGGCCAGGCGGTCGTCCTCCGGCTCGGTGGGGCGCTGCCACCACCGCTTCCTCGGCTCGGGCGGTACCACGGCCGCGGCCCCGCTCCAGCGGGCCGGCGCGTCCACCGTGGAGGGTTCCGCGCCGTCCTCGAGCCGGGTCGGGTCGGGCATCCCGGCTGCCGGCGTGGTGTCGCCCGGCTGCTGGTCGGCCATCCGTCGATCTCCTTCGCTGCCGGTGGTGATCTCCGGCGAGGGGTCTTGTCCCAGGTTAAATGCGGTTCGCCACCCCGGAAGATCACGACGAAGGTGAAACCGCATGCAAATGCCGGACAACCAGGGCGATGTGCGGAACGCTCTGGAGCCGTATGGTTACCGGGACATGAGAACGACACAGAGAAACGCCGTCACGTTGACCGGCAACGGCACCGGTCAGCCGATGGTGTTCGCACATGGCTATGGCTGCGACCAGAACATGTGGCGCCACGTCGCTCCGGCCTTCGCGGACAACTATCGGCTCGTCCTCTTCGATCACGTCGGCAACGGCAAGTCCGACCTGTCGGCGTACGACGACGATCGCTATTCGACCCTCGGCGGCTACGCCGACGACCTCCTCGAGATCCTGCACGAGCACGACCTGCGAGACGTGGTCTTCGTCGGCCACTCGGTCAGCTCCATGATCGGCGTGCTGGCCGCGGTCAAGGAGCCCGAGCGGTTCGCCAAGCTGGTGCTGATCGGCCCCTCCCCGCGGTACATCAACGAGCCGGCCGAGGATTATGTCGGCGGCTTCAACCGGGCCGACATCGAGTCGCTGCTCGACTCACTGGACAGCAACTATCTCGGCTGGTCGAGCACGATGGCGCCGGTCATCATGGGCAATCCGGACCGGCCGGAGCTGGGCGACGAGCTGACGAACAGCTTCTGCCGCACCGATCCCGAGATCGCCAAGAAGTTCGCGCGGGTCACGTTCCTCTCCGACAACCGCGATGATCTGCTCAAGCTGCGTACCCCCGCCTTGATCCTGCAGTGCTCGGATGATGTGATCGCTCCCGACACCGTCGGCGACTACGTTCACAAGCACACGGCGAACAGCACGCTGGTACGGCTGAACGCCACGGGGCACTGCCCCAATCTGAGCGCACCGGACGAGACGATCGACGCCATGAAGGCCTGGCTGTAAGAAGCGGACCGTGAGTGATCCTGGTGGCCCGGACGTGACGCAGGAACTGCGTCTGCCCTGGGACGAAGACCCTGACGACCTGTACGAGCACGCGCCGTGCGGGTACCTGACCACGCTCCCCGACGGCACGATCGTCCGGGTCAACCAGACCTTCCTGACCTGGACGGGGTACACGCGCGGGGAGCTGGTCGGGCATCGGCGTTTCCGTGACCTGCTCAGCTCCGGCGGGCAGATCTATCACGAGACCCACTACGCCCCGCTGCTGCGGATGCAGGACGAGGTGCACGAGCTGGCTTTCGACGTGGTCTGCGCCGACGGCCGCCAGCTGCCGACCCTGGTCAACTCGACGCTGGGCCGGGACGAGGCGAAACAGCCCCGCGCGATCCGGACGATGATCTTCAACGCGACCGAGCGGCGGCAGTACGAGACGGAGCTGCTGCTCGCCCGCCGGATCGCCGAGGCCTCCGAGCGCCGGGTCCAGGTGCTCCAGAAGATAGTGGCCGACCTGTCGGCCGCGCCGACCGAGGCCGAGGTGGCCGAGTCGGTGGTGCGGGCGCCCGAGGCCGCCTTCGGCGCCGCCAGCAGCAGCATCTATCTGGTCGACGCCGAACGTGACCAGATCGTGGCCGTGGCCTCGACCGACCCGACCACCGGCAACTGGGACGACATGCCGCGCTCCTCACCGCGCGCCGTGGCCCGGGTCGCCGAGCGCGGCGACCTGCACGTGGTCGGCTCCATCACCGAGGCCAAGCAGCACTTTCCCGACCTGGTCGACTCGATGCGGCGGTCCGGGCGCAACACTGTCGTTTTGTTGCCCTTGACCACCGGACCTACCGACGAACACGCCGGCATCCTCACGCTGGGCGTGCTCGCCTTCAGCTTCAAGGGCGAGCACAAGCTCAGCGACGGCGAGCTGCGCGTGGTCCGGCTGCTCGGCCAGCAGGCCGGTCAGGCGCTCGACCGGGCCCGGCTCTACGACGACGTCCGCCGCCGCGAGGAGCGCAGCCAGTTCCTGGCCGAGACGACCGGCGCGCTCGACGAGGTGTACCGGCTCGAGCCGCGCATCCGCCGGCTGCTCGACCGGCTCGTGCCCGAGATCGCCGACTGGGCCGAGGTGCGCCTGCAGGTCGGCGCCGTGCCGATCGAGGAGACCAAGGGCAGCCCGGCGCCCGACCCCGAGCTCCTGCAGAAACGCCTCGGCAAGGTGGCCGCCAGCGGCGAGGCGATCTTCCCGGTCGAGGACGACGTGCTCGACTGTTCGGTGCTGCCGCTGACCGCGCGCGGGCTGGTGCTGGGCACGCTGGCGCTGCGGATGGCGCCGGACCGGCGCGACGCCGCGGCCGAGCGGGTCTTCCTCGGCGACCTGGCCGACCGGGCCGGGCTCGCGCTGGAGAACGCCCGGCTCTACGAGCAGGAGCGGCAGATCGCCCGCACGCTGCAGCGCAGCTTGCTCGCCGGCGACCTGCCCAGCGGCGACAACCGGTTCGCGGTCGAGACCTTCTATCAGGCGGCGGCGCAGGACCTCGAGGTCGGCGGCGACTGGTACGACGCGTTCCTGATCACCGTCGACAAACTGGCCGTGGTGGTCGGCGACGTGGTGGGCCGGGGCATCGACGCCGCCACCACGATGGGCCAGCTGCGCAGCGCGGTCCGCGCGCTCGCCTCGAACGAGGACGGCCCGGCCCGGCTGATCGAGAGCCTCGACCGGTTCTGCGAGCGGGTCGAGTCGGCCCGCATGGCCACTGTGGCGTACGCCGAGATCGACCTGAACACGGGCGAGATGGCGTACTGCTGCGCCGGTCACCTGCCGCCGCTGCTGCAGGAGCCGGCCGGGTCGCCGGAGTTCCTGATGCACGCGCGCTCGGCGCCGATCGGCAGCCGGGCCGGCGACATCAGCCGTAAGGAACACCGCCGCCGGCTGACCGCCGGCAGCCGCATGCTGCTCTACACCGACGGCCTGATCGAGCGGCGCAGCCGCCCCATCGACAAGGGCTTCGAGATCCTGGCCCGCGAGTACGCGAGGCGGCGCGACGCCCCGCTGCCGGGCCTGGCCGCCGGGCTGGCCGACACCCTGGTCGGCAAGGACCACGCCGACGACGTCTGCATGCTCTGCCTCACGCTCGGCACCGAGGAGCGCATCGAGCGCACCATCGGAGCCGACCGGATGCAGATCGCGCTGCTGAGGGCCGACCTGCGGGGCTGGCTGGTGGCGCACGGCGTCGGCGCCGAGTGCCGCGACGCGGTGCTGCTGGCCTGCTCCGAGGCGGTGGCCAACGCGATCGAGCACGGTTACCGCGACGACCCGTTCGGCATGATCGACGTGGTCGCGACGGTGACCGCCGACGCGGTCGAGGTGCGGGTCACCGACCGCGGCACGTGGCGGGGGCCGCTCGCCGACGTCTCCCGCGGCCGCGGCCTTCAGCTGATCCGGGAATCGATGGACCAGGTGCTGTTCGACCGCAGCGACGGCACCACGGTCACGATGAGGCGCAGCCGCGGAGAGGACGACGAGTGACCGACCAGTGGGTCAGATTCTCGAAGTTCGGCGATGCCGAGCTGGTCAGCCTGACCGGCGAGATCGACCTGGCCAACGCCCCCGACATCGGCAAGGCGATCGTCAAGCGGATCCAGTCGGCCGGCAAGGTGCTGATCGACCTCACCACTGTCTCGTTCCTCGACAGCGCCGGCGTACGGCTGCTGGACGCCTTGGTCGGCGACCTGTCCGATCATGGGACCCCGACCCGGCTGGTCGTCGGCGAGCGCGGGGCCGCCCGGATGACGCTGCAGCTGTGCGCCTTCCGCGAGGACGTGCTGGCCACCGATCTGGACCGGGCGGCGGCGGATCTTTCGGGATAGCCGCGTACCCTGGAGCCCCATGAGCGTGAGTTCCGTCTTCCCGCAGCTCGAGCAGCTGCTGCCCCGGGTCAGCAAGCCGATCCAGTACGTGGGCGGCGAGCTCGGCGCCGTCGTCAAGGACTGGGACGAGACCACGGTCCGCTGGGCCCTCATGTACCCCGACGCGTACGAGGTGGGCCTGCCCAACCAGGGCGTCCAGATCCTGTACGAGGTGCTCAACGAGCAGCCCGACGTCCTGGCCGAGCGCACGTACGCGGTCTGGCCCGACCTCGAGGCGCTGATGAAGGAGAACGGCGTCCCGGCCTTCACCGTCGACGCGCACCGCCCGGTGCGGGCGTTCGACGTGCTGGGTCTCTCCTTCGCCACCGAGCTCGGCTACACCAACATGCTCTCCGCCCTCGACCTGGCCGGCATCCCGCTGGACAGCGCCGACCGCACCGAGGACGACCCGATCGTCCTGGCCGGCGGCCACGCCAGCTTCAACCCGGAGCCGATCGCCGACTTCATCGACGCCGCCGTGCTCGGCGACGGCGAGGAGGCCGTCCTCGAGATCACCGGGATCATCCGGGAGTGGAAGGCCGAGGGCCGCCCCGGCGGCCGCGACGAGCTGCTGCTGCGCCTCGCGCGCACCGAGAGCATCTACGTCCCGCGGTTCTACGACGTCGACTACCTGCCCGACGGCCGCATCCAGCGCGTCGTGCCCAACCGCCCGGACGTGCCGTTCCGGGTCGCCAAGCGCACGACGATGGACCTCGACGCCTGGCCGTACCCCAAGAAGCCCCTGGTCCCGCTGGCCGAGACGGTCCACGAGCGGTACGCGGTGGAGATCTTCCGCGGCTGCACCCGCGGCTGCCGCTTCTGCCAGGCCGGCATGATCACCCGCCCGGTCCGGGAGCGCTCGATCACCACGGTCGGCCAGATGGTCAAGGAGGGCCTCGAGTTCTCCGGCTTCTCCGAGGTCGGCCTGCTCTCGCTCTCGTCGGCCGACCACTCCGAGATCGGCGACATGTGCTCCGGCCTGGCCGAGCAGTACGCGGACACCAACGTCTCGCTGTCGCTGCCGTCGACCCGCGTCGACGCCTTCAACATCGACCTGGCCCAGGAGCTCTCCCGCAACGGGCGGCGCACCGGCCTCACCTTCGCCCCCGAGGGCGGCTCCGAGCGGATCCGCAAGGTCATCAACAAGATGGTGACCAAGGAAGACCTGATCCGGACGGTCGTCACCGCGTACGGCAACGGCTGGCGCCAGGTGAAGCTCTACTTCATGTGCGGTCTGCCGACCGAGACCGACGAGGACGTCCTCGAGATCGCCCAGATGGCCCACGAGGTCATCCGGGCCGGTCGCGAGGCCGCCGGCACCAAGGACATCCGCTGCACGGTGTCGATCGGCGGGTTCGTGCCCAAGCCGCACACCCCGTTCCAGTGGGCCCCGATGGAGCGCCCCGAGGTCATCGACGCCCGGCTCAAGATGCTCAAGCAGGAGATCAACAGCGACCGCGGGCTGGGCCGGGCCATCGGCTACCGCTACCACGACGGCGAGCCTTCGCTGATCGAGGGCCTGCTCTCGCGGGGCGACCGCCGGGTCGGCGCGGTCATCCGCCGGGTCTGGGAGAAAGGCGGCCGGTTCGACGGCTGGAGCGAGCATTTCTCGTACGCCCGCTGGGTCGAGGCCGCGGCCGAGGTGCTGCCCGGCTTCGGCGTCGACCTCGACTGGTTCACCACCCGGGAGCGCGAGCAGCTCGAGGTCCTGCCCTGGGACCACCTCGACTCGGGCCTGGACAAGGACTGGCTCTGGCAGGACTGGCAGGACTCCCTCACCGAGTACGAGCAGGACGACTGCCGCTGGACCCCGTGCTTCGACTGCGGCGTCTGCCCGTCCATGGACACCGAGATCCAGATCGGCCCCACCGGCAAGAAGCTGCTGCCCCTGACCCCGGTCAAGAACACTCTGCAGGTGTCGGCCTGACATGGCGCCCAAGAATCAGCCCGTCGGCGGCCAGGCCCCGGTCGTCCAGCGCGTCCGCCTCCGCTACGCCAAGCGCGGCCCGCTGCGCTTCACCTCCCACCGCGACTTCGCCCGCGCCTTCGAGCGGGCGCTGCGCCGGGGCGGGGTGCCCATCGCGTTCTCGCAGGGCTTCACCCCACACCCCAAGATTTCGTACGCCAGCGCGGCGCCGACCGGGGTCGGCAGCGAGGCCGAGTACCTGGAGATCGGCCTGCAGGCGGAGGTGGACCCGGAGAAGCTGCGGGTCGCCCTCGACGCGGCCCTGTCGCCGGGCCTCGACGTCCTCGAGGCGGTGATCGCGCGGGAGGGCGGCGGCAGCCTGGCCGACCGGATCGACGCCTCACACTGGCGCCTCGAACTCCCCACTGTTGAATCGGCCACGGCCGCCTCGGCCGTCAAGGCGTTCCAGGATGCCGAAGAAGTGCTGGTCGAGCGCATGACAAAGCAGGGCAAGCGCACCTTCGACGCCCGCCAGGCAGTGACTCGCATCGCTGTGACGCAGCAGTCCGACCTACCTTCCGGGGCGGACGGCACACCGTGTGCGATAATCGACCTTGTCGTACGACAGGTGACGCCCGCCGTGCGACCCGATGACGTCCTTTCCGGCCTGCGCGCGGTAGCGGGCCTGGAGCCGCCGGTGCCCCCGCGGGTGACCCGGCTGGCCCAGGGCATGCTCACCGCGCAGGGGGAGATCGTCGATCCGTTGAACGCGGATCGCGAACCAGCCCTTCCTGGGTAAGGACGCCTCCATCGGAGGGCGCTAGCTACTGCCGGCGTCCCTTGACAGACTTCGGAAGCCCGCCGCTAACCCGGCGGGACCGAAATACTTGCGGCGACCCTGCGTGGCAGCGCTCAAACGCGCCCGGGGCCGCCAGAACTGGAGAGCGCCCCATGCTCGATAACGAGCCCCGAGACAACTCGGGAGACCAGGGCGGTGAGCAGGGCGGAGCAGTCACTCCGCCCGACGCCACCGCAGCCACCACTCCCGCGCGCCGCACGCGTGCCCCGCGCCGCAAGGCCGCGGCCCCGGCGGCCAAGCCACCGGCCGACGCCCCCGGCGCCGAGCCGGGCGCGGCCACCGAGGCCGCAGCCGCTTCCGGCGGCGCTGCGGCTCCGGAGAGCGCTGCCGTTTCCGGCGGCGCTGGTGCTTCCGGGGGCGCTGCCGCTTCCGGGACCGCTGGTGCTTCCGGGGGCGCTGCCGCTTCCGGGGATGCTGCCGCGACTTCCGGTGACTCGATAGCCGCGGCCGCCGAGGCCGTCACCTCGCCGGCGGCCGAGGAAGCCCCGGTCAAGCCGGTGAAGCGGACCCGCCGCAAGGCCGCGGCTCCCGCTGCCGCGCCCGCGGCCGCCGCTGAGGATCCCACTCCGGCCGAGGTGCCGGCGGGTGAGGCCGCTCCGGCCGCCCCGGTGAAGCGCACCCGCCGCAAGAAGGCAGCCGCTCCGGCGGCGGCCGAGGCGCCCGCCGCCGAGCCGGCCCCGCTCGAGCCGGTCGTCGCCGAGGTGGCTCCGCTCGAGCCCGTCGCCGAGACGCAGGCCCAGGCTCCGGCCGCGGCCCAGGCTCCGGCCGCGTCCGCCGCTGAGACCTCAAGCCCCGCCGCTGCTGGTGAGACGTCGGTTCCGGCCGCGAATCTCGTCGCGGGCGAGGAGCCGGCCGTCGAGGAGCCCGAGGCCGAGGAGTCCGAGGAGGCCACCGTCATCGGTGTGCTGCCGCTGGACGCCGACTTCGTCGAGGAGAAGCCGGCGCCGCGTAGCCGCCGGCGGGCCGCCGCTCTGCCGCCGGCCGTGCTGTTCATGCCGCCGGACCCGACCGAGGCCGAGGCGGCGCCCGCGCCTGCCCGCCGGTCCCGGCGGGGCACCGCCGCCGTTCCGCCGGCGATCGCACCCGAGGTCGCCGAGACCGAGGCCGAGGCGCCCGCGCCGACCCGCCGTACCCGTCGCGGCGCCACCAGCGTGCCCGCGGTGACCGCGCCGGAGACCGCCGACGAGCCGGTCGGCGAGGCCGAGGCCGAGGTCGCCGACCTGCCCGTGGTCGAGGAGCCCGCCGAGGGGACCCGGCGCACCCGCCGGCGCCGTCGCGGCGCCGCCGAGGAGCAGCCGGCCGAGGTCGAGGCCGTCGACACCGTGACCGAGCCGGTCATGGACGAGGCCGACGAGAGCGCCGACGACGTCGAGGACGGCGTCGACGACGACGCCGACGATGACGACGACTCCGCGAGCGGCCGTCGCCGTCGCCGCCGGGGACGCCGCGGCCGCGGCCGTGGCAAGGGCCCGGCCGACGAGGCCGACCAGGACGAGAACGACCAGGACGACGAGGACTCGGACGAATCGGGCGCCGAGGCGTCGGCCGACGAGGACGACGACGAGACCGACGGCGAGGGTGTCACCCGCCGCCGGCGCCGGCGGCGCCGTAAGGGCTCGAGCGGCGACGGCGAGACCGGCGGCATCGAGGACGGGGTGCACACCGTCGTGCGGGTGCGCGAGCCGCGCCGTACCGATGAAGTGCAGGGTGTTTCCGGCTCGACCCGGCTCGAGGCCAAGCGCCAGCGCCGGCGTGACGGCCGTGAGCAGCGCCGCACCCGGCCGCCGATCCTGAGCGAGTCGGAGTTCCTGGCCCGCCGCGAGGCCGTCGACCGGGTCATGGTCGTGCGCCAGAAGCCGGACCGGATCCAGATCGTCGTGCTCGAGGACGGCGTGCTCGTCGAGCACTACGTCTCCCGCAGCACCTCCGGCACCATGGTCGGCAACGTCTACCTCGGCAAGGTGCAGAACGTGCTGCCGAGCATGGAGGCGGCGTTCGTCGACATCGGCCGGGGCCGCAACGCCGTGCTCTACGCCGGTGAGGTCAACTGGGACGCCACCGGCCTGGAGGGCCGGGCCCGCTCGATCGAGCAGGCGCTGCGTTCCGGCGACTCGGTGCTGGTCCAGGTCACCAAGGACCCGATCGGGCACAAGGGCGCCCGGCTGAGCAGCCACATCGCGCTCTCCGGCCGGCACCTGGTCTACGTGCCGAACGGCAACGCCTCCGGCATCAGCCGCAAGCTGCCCGACAACGAGCGCAAGCGCCTGCGGGACGTACTCAAGAAGCTCGTGCCGGACGGCGCGGGAGTCATCGTCCGGACCGCCGCCGAGGGTGCGAGCGAGGACGAGCTGGCCCGCGACGTCAAACGGCTCCAGGCCCAGTGGGAGGACATCCAGCGCAAGGCCGCCGACGGCCACGCCCCGGCCGCCCTCTCCGAGGAGCCCGACCTGGTCATCCGGGTCGTCCGGGACCTCTTCAACGAGGACTTCCGCGAGTTGATCGTGCAGGGCGACTCGGCCTACACCGAGCTGGAGAACTACCTCGAGTCGGTCTCGCCCGACCTGCTCGAGCGCATGCACCGCTACACCGGCGTGGGCGACGTCTTCGCCGACAAGCGGATCGACGAGCAGATCCTCAAGGGCCTGGACCGCAAGGTCTTCCTGCCCTCGGGTGGTCACCTGGTCTTCGACCGCACCGAGGCGATGACCGTGGTCGACGTCAACACCGGTAAGTACACCGGTGCCGGCGGCAACCTCGAGGAGACGGTGACCCGCAACAACCTCGAGGCGGCGGAGGAGATCGTCCGGCAGCTGCGGCTGCGCGACCTCGGCGGCATCGTGGTCATCGACTTCATCGACATGGTGCTGGAGAGCAACCGCGAGCTGGTGCTGCGGCGGCTCACCGAGTGCCTGGGCCGCGACCGCACCAAGCACCAGGTCACCGAGATCACCTCGCTCGGCCTGGTGCAGATGACGCGCAAGCGGATCGGCGCCGGCCTGCTCGAGGCGTTCAGCGAGACCTGCGACCACTGCAAGGGCCGCGGCGTGCTGATCCACACCGAGCCGGTGCCGGAGAAGCGCCCGAACGGCGCGGCCAACCAGGTCAAGGCGGTGGCCGCGGCCACCACGACCGCGCCGCCGGCGCCTCAGCAGCAGCAACAGCCGGCGAAGGAGGGCAAGTCCCGCCGTCGCCGGGGCGGCGGCGAGAGCGCGCCGGTGGCCGAGGCGGCCGTGGTGGAGGTCGAGACTCCGGTCGAGACGCCGCTGGAGAACCCGCCGGCGACGCCGACCGAGGTCGTCCTCAGCGAGCCCGGCGAGAGCCCGGTCGCGCTGGTGGCCGAGCTGCCGCCGGTCCACGGTTCGGGCATCGTCACGCCGGGGGCCAAGCTGACCGCGGCCGAGCCGGACGACGACTACGACATCAGCGGGTACGACCTGTCGCGTTACGCGGAGCCGGAGCCGGAGCCCGAGACCGAGCCGCTGCGCCTGACCGGCGCGGACGACCCGGACGCGGCCGACGACGAGGACGAGGACGCGGCCGACGACGAGGAGCCGGTGGGCGCCGGCGCCGGGCGGCGCAGGTCGCGCCGCGGCGGCACGCGCAGGCGTACCCGTCCCTGATCAGAAGTGAGAGAGGGCGGTTCGGTAAAGAAAGTTAACTACCGAGCCGCCCTTTTCCATCGACGTCGGTTACCCTCGCGGGATCGATCCCCGTTCCCCCGAGGAGACCGAGTCCCCCATGCGTTTCTCTCTTCCGGCCGTCGCGGCCGTGGTTCTTGTTTCCCTCGCCGCCTGTTCGGGTGGTGCCGCTGATCAAGGGAAGACGCCGGCGTCCCCGGCCCCGCCGGCCCCGGCCGACCCGTCGGTCGCGGCCTCGGCCGACGCCGCCCTCAGTGCCGACACCCAGGCCATCTGTGCCCAGGCGGGCCGGGTCAGCACGACCTTCGGCGAGACCTTCATCGCCGACCTCAAGCTTCAGATCGACGCCGCGAGCCAGGGCGCCGCGGCCAAGCAGCAGGCCGACCAGAAGATCGAGCGGGACGTGACGAGCTACTCGTACGCCCTGGCCGACATGGCCAAGCTGACCACCGACCCGGCGCTGAAGAAGGCGCTGACCGACATGAGCAAGCAGGTGACGGCGCTCAAGGGCGATCTCACCAAGATCAACGCTGAGAAGATGTCCCAGATCACCGGTACACTCGACAAAGCGTGCGGAAAGGGCTGAGCCTCGTCCCCGGTTTGGGGATGGGCCCCCTGATGAAGTACGCTTTCGGACGGCGCTTTTTCCAGCGTCGTGTTCCCGTGCCTGACAATCCGGGACCAGCAACATCCGCCAAGCAGTGCCTTTCGCTGCGTAAGTCTCAGGGAGTCCGCGTCCGATGTACGCGATCGTCAAGACCGGCGGCAAGCAGTACAAGGTTGCCGAGGGCGACGTGATCGAGGTCGAGAAGCTCGTGGGTGCGCCCGGCGATGCCTTGACGCTCGCCGCGGTCCTCCTCGTCGACGGTGACAACCTGGTGACCGATGCGGCCAAGCTTGCCAGCGTGACGGTGTCCGGCGAGATCGCCGAGCACACCAAGGGTCCGAAGATCCGGATCCACAAGTTCAAGAACAAGACCGGCTACCACAAGCGCCAGGGTCACCGCCAGCCGCTGACCCGCGTCAAGGTGACCGGCATCAAGAGCGGGAAGTAAGGGGCGGATCACTCATGGCTCACAAAAAGGGTGCTTCCAGCTCGCGCAACGGCCGTGACTCCGCCGCTCAGCGGCTCGGTGTCAAGCGGTTCGGTGGCCAGCTGGTCAGCGCGGGCGAGATCCTGATCCGTCAGCGTGGCACGAAGTTCCACCCGGGCGAGCTCGTCGGCCGTGGTGGCGACGACACGCTGTTCGCCCTCGCGACCGGCAACGTCCTGTTCGGCACGAAGCGTGGTCGCAAGACCGTCAGCATCGTTCCGGCTGCGGAGTAAGTTTTCAAGAAGCGGGCCGCGGACCCTCGGGGTCCGTGGCCCGCTTTCTTTTTTGTTCTTCAAAAGGAGTTCGAGCAGTGACCACGTTCGTCGACCGGGTTGTGCTGCACCTGCAGGCGGGTGACGGCGGGCACGGCTGTGTCTCGGTGCGCCGCGAGAAGTTCAAGCCGCTCGGCGGCCCCGACGGCGGCAACGGCGGGCACGGCGGCGGCATCACGCTGGTCGTCGACCCGCAGATCCACACACTGCTCGACTTCCACTTCCACCCGCACGTCAAGGCGTCCAACGGTGGCGGCGGGGCCGGCGCCAACCGCGACGGGGCCAACGGCAAGGACCTGGTTCTCAAGGTGCCCGACGGCACCGTCGTGCAGACCGCCGACGGTGAGACGCTGGCCGACCTGATCGGCGCCGGCACCACCTTCGAGGTGGCCCGCGGCGGCCGCGGCGGCCGGGGCAACGCCTCGCTGGCCAACACCCGCCGCAAGGTGCCGGGCTTCGCCGAGCTCGGCGAGCCGGGCGACTCGCTCGACGTCGTCCTCGAGCTCAAAAGCGTGGCCGACGTCGGCCTGGTCGGCTTCCCGTCGGCCGGCAAGTCCTCGCTCATCTCGGTGATCTCGGCGGCCAAGCCGAAGATCGCCGACTACCCGTTCACCACACTGGTGCCCAACCTGGGCGTGGTGCAGGCGGGCGACCAGACCTTCACCGTGGCCGACGTGCCCGGCCTGATCCCGGGCGCGGCCACCGGCAAGGGCCTGGGCATGCAGTTCCTGCGGCACATCGAGCGCACCTCGGTGCTGGTGCACGTGCTCGACGCGGCGGCGCCCGAGATCGAGCGCGACCCGCTGGCCGACCTCGACGCGATCGAGGCCGAGCTGGCGGCGTACGGCGGCCTCGAGGACCGCCCCCGGCTCGTGGTGCTCAACAAGATCGACATCCCGGACGGCCGCGACCTGGCCGAGATGGTCCGCCCCGACATCGAGGCCCGCGGCTACCGCGTCTTCGAGGTCAGCGCCATCACCCGCGAGGGGCTCAAGGAGCTGACGTACGCCCTGGCCAAGGTCGTCGAGGAGCACCGGCTGGCCCAGCCCGAGCCCGAGCCGACCCGCATCGTCCTGCGCCCGCAGGCCGTCGACGACTCCGGCTTCACCGTCGAGCAGGACGACGAGGGCGTCTTCGTGGTGCGCGGCGCCAAGATCGAGCGCTGGGTCCGGCAGACGAACTTCGACAACGAGGAGGCCGTCGGCTACCTGGCCGACCGGCTGGAGCGCGTCGGCGTCGAGGACATGCTGGCCAAGAAGGGCGCCCATGCCGGCGACCCGGTCCGGATCGGCACCCGCGAGTTCGACTGGCAGCCCAACGCCGGCGAGTTCGTGGCCGGCCCGCGCGGCACCGACGCCCGCCTCGAGGAGGAAAGCGGCCGCGCCTCGGCCGCCCAGCGCCTCGCGGCCCGCAAGGCCCGCCGGGTCCGCTCGGACGACGAGCTGCTGCACATGGCGGCCGACGGCACGGTCACCAGCGTGTCGAACGCCAAGCGGCCGGTCCTGGTCGAGGACGGCGAAGACGATGAGGACGACACCGCCGAATAGGCAGTCGTCCAGATTGCGGCAACCATCCGGAAACGGATGTCGCTTAGAGTCACGACCGTGATGATCGAAGCGCGGCCCGCCCTTGACCCCGAGCTCGCCGCGCTGGTCGCGGCCCAGCAGCACGAGCTGCGCTCCGCAGCCTTCACCCCCGACGATGACGCTACGTACCTGGTGGCGGTCGTGGACGGCCGCGCGGTGGCCTGCGCGGCCTGGCGTCCGACCCTCGACCCCGGCATCGCCGAGCTGCAGCGTGTCTACGTGCGCCCGGCGTTCCGGGGCCGCGGCATCGCCCGCCAGCTGATCGTCTGGATCGAGGAGGAGACCCTGGCCGCGGGTCGCTCGATCATCCGGCTCGAGGCGGGCCCGTGCTCACCCGCGGCCCAGGCCCTGTTCCAGTCGTCGGGCTACGACCAGGTCGACGGTGCCTTCGTGAAGCGCGTGGTGGCGTTAGTCCCATAGGCCCAGGGCCGCACGGACCCGGCGTACGGTCTCCTCGGCCCGGGGACGCACCCGGGCCCGGCCCTCCGCCAGGATCTTCTGGATGTGGCCGGGGTCGTCGGCGAGCTCGGCGTGACGCGCCCTGACGGGCGCCAGGACCGCCTCGATCGCGTCGGTCACCTCGCGCTTCAATTGGCCGTACGAGGTGAACGCGCCGGGCGCCTCGCCGGTGCAGGCGCGCAGGATCTCGAGCAGGTTGGTGACGCCGGGCTGGTTCTCGGCGTCGTGGCGGACGACGCCGACGGTGTCGGTGACGGCGCGGGAGACCTTGCGGCGGATCACGTCCGGCGGGTCGAGCAGGCCGATGCGGCCGGCCGGGTTGGGCGCGCTCTTGCTCATCTTCCGGGTGGGGTCGGTGAGGTCCATGATCCGCTCGGCGGCGTCGGGGCGGATGGCCTCGGGCACGGTGAACGTGGGGCCGTACCGGTTGTTGAAGCGGATGGCGATGTCGCGGGCCAGCTCCAGGTGCTGACTCTGGTCGTCGCCGACCGGCACGTGATCGGTGTCGTGCAGCAGGATGTCGGCCGCCATCAGCACCGGGTAGGTGAGCAGGCTGAGCCGCACCGGGCCACCGCCGGCCGACTTCTCCTTGAACTGGATCATGCGAGCGGCCTCGCCGTAGCCGGTGACGCATTCGAGCAGGTAGTGCAGCTCGGAGTGCTCGGGCACCTGCGAGTTGGCGATCAGGGCAGTGCGCTGCGGATCCACGCCGGCGGCCAGCAGCAGCGTGGCGACGTCGACCGTGGTGGCGCGCAGCCGTTGTGGATCATGTTCGACCGTGAGCGCGTGCAGGTCGGCGATCATGGCGATCGAGTCGGACGTGGCCGGATCGTCCTGTGCGGCCACGAGCGGGCGCATGGCGCCGAGCAGGTTGCCGAGGTGCAGGTTGCCGGTGGGCTGGAAGCCGGTGAGCCGACGGGTCATGGTGGGTCCTTCCGGGTGGGGGCGGCACCCTCCGGAAGGCCGGGGAAACGAGAACGGCCGCCCGAAGGGGGCGGCCGTTTCTGCGCGATGGGGTAGCCGCCCGTCTAGGGCAGCCACCAGGTGAGGTTCGCGCAACGCATGAACCCACCATAGCAATGGGGTGGTGGTGTGACGCCAGTGTGAAAACCGGCATGATGGTCGTCATGCCGAGTTTGACCCGCGCCGAGGCCACCGCCCGCGCCGCCACCGTCGACGTCCACGAGTACGAGATCGACCTCGACCTGACCGCCGAGGGCGACACCTTCGGCGCCCGTACGGTGGTGCGGTTCTCGACCACGCCCGGCGCCTCGACCTTCCTCGAGTTCGAGCCGGTCTCGGTCGCCTCGATCACGCTGAACGGCGCGCCCGTGCCGGCCGAGGCCATGGACGGCGAGCGGCTGCACCTGAGCGGCCTCGCCGAGCACAACGAGCTCGCGGTCGACGCGGTGATGCGCTACTCGAACGACGGCGAGGGCCTGCACAAGTACGTCGACCCGGCCGACGGCTCGACATACCTCTACCAGCACATGTTCATCAACAACGCCGGGCGCATCCTGCCCAGCTTCGACCAGCCCGACATGAAGGCGTCGTTCCGGGTCAGCGTGACCGCGCCGGCCGGCTGGCTGGTGGCCGCGAACGGCCCGCTGGTGGCCGGCGGGGAGGGGCGCTGGGAGTTCGCGCCAACCAAGCCGATCTCGACGTACCTGTGCTCGCTGATCGCCGGCCCGTACCACTCGGTCACCAGCGAGCACGACGGCATCCCGCTCGCCCTGTACGCGCGCAAGGCGCTGGCCGAGCCGCTCGAGGCCGAGGCGCCCGAGATCTTCGAGGTCACCCGGCAGTGCCTCGACCGCTTCCACGAGATCTTCGACATCCGGTACCCGTTCGGGCACTACCAGCAGGCGTTCGCCCCCGAGTTCAACTTCGGCGCCATGGAGTACCCGGGCCTGGTCGTCTTCCGGGACGAGTTCATCTACCGCTCGGCCGTCACCGAGAGCGAGCGCGAGCACCGGGCCAACGTGATCGCGCACGAGATGGCCCACATGTGGTTCGGCGACCTGGTCACCATGGCCTGGTGGGACGACCTGTGGCTGAACGAGTCGTTCGCCGAGTACCTGGGCACCCGTATCGCCTCCGAGGCGACCCGCTTCCCGGACACGTGGACCACGTTCGCGATGCAGCGCAAGGCGTGGGGCCTGCGGGCCGACCAGCACCCGTCCACCCACCCGGTGGCGCCGGCCGAGGTCACCGACACCGACCAGGCGCTGCTCAACTTCGACGGCATCTCGTACGCCAAGGGCGCGGCCGTGCTCAAGCAGCTCGTCGCCTGGGTGGGCGACGAGGCGTTCCTGGCCGGGGTGAACGCGCACTTCCAGGCGCACGCGTACGGCAACGCCACCCTGGCCGACCTGCTCGAGGCGCTGTCGGCGTCGAGCGGGCGCGACCTGTCCGCCTGGGCCGACGTCTGGCTGCGCCGGGCCCAGGTCAACACGTTGCGGACCGAGGTGGTCCGGGAGGGCGGGGCGTACGCGTCGGTGGCCGTGCTCCAGACCGCACCGGAGCAGTACCCGACGCTGCGCCCGCACAAGGTCGGCCTGGGGCTGTACGACCGTTCGGCCGACGGCGCCGTGGTCCTGCGCCGGCGGATCGAGATCGAGGTCGAGGCGACCGGGCGGACCGAGGTGCCCGAGCTGGCCGGCGAGCCGGTCGCGGACCTCCTGCTCCTGAACGACGGTGACCTCACGTACGCCAAGATCCGTCTCGACGAGGAGTCGACGGCGGCCGTGCCGGCCCTGCTGCCCCTGCTCGACGACTCGCTGGCCCGGGCCGTGCTCTGGGCCTCGACGCTCGACGCGGTGGTCGACGGCGAGCGCCCGGTCGCCGAGCTGGTGACCCTCGTGCTGGCCGCGCTGCCGGTCGAGTCCGAGGTCGTGGTGGTGGAGGACGTGCTGCGGGCCACCCGCAGTCTGGTCGACCGCTACTCGACGCCGGAGACGCGTCCGGCCGCCCTCGAGCTGGTCGCGCAGGCGGCCGACCGGCTGCTCGCGGTCTCCGAGCCCGGCGGATCGCGCCAGCTCGCGGCGGCCCGGGGCCTGATCGGCGCCACCGTCGACGTCAAGCGCCTGCTCGGCTGGCTGGAGGGCCGTGAGGTGCCGGAGGGCCTGGCCGTCGACGCCGACCTGCGCTGGCTGATCGTCTACCGGCTGGCCGTGCTCGGTGCCGCCGACGGCGCGGTGATCGACGCGGAGTTCGAGCGGGACCGCAGTGCCACCGGCGAGCAGTGGGCGGCCCGGTCGCGGGCGGCCCGGCCCGACGCGGAGGCCAAGGCGGCCGCCTGGGAGTCGATCATCGGCGACACCAAGCTGTCCAACCGGCTCGTCGAGATGACCGCGTCCGGCTTCTGGCACGCCGAGCAGCTCGACCTGATCCGCCCGTACGTGGCGCGGTACTTCGCCGACATGCCCGAGATGATGCGGGTGCGCAGCGGCATGAGCGCGGAGAAGACGGCCGGGTACGCGTTCCCGGCCGTGATGGTGGAGCCGGAGACCCGCGAGCTCGCGGCCGGGCTGCTGGCCTCGGACGATCTCGACCCGATCCTGCGCCGGGTGGTCCAGGACGCCGACGACGATCTCCGCCGGGCGCTTGCTGCGCGCTTTTGACCTTTCGCCACGCTTTCAACCGATACCCTCGTAGATCAACGGGGGTGAAGGCGTGGAGTGGTCCGAGGAACTGGCCGGTGGCCTGCTGCAAGCCGCCCCGGACGCCATCCTGGTCATATCGGGCAGCACGATCGTGCTGGCCAATGACCGGGCGCTGGAACTGTACGGCTACGCGCGCGACGAACTGGTCGGCCGCGACATCAACGACCTCGTCACCGAGGACGCCCGGACGATGCTCCCCGAGCGCCGCAGGCGCATCGAGGAGGGACGTCCGGGCCCCATCGGGGCGGTCACCACGACCGTACGCCGGCGCGACGGCTCCGAGGTGCCGGTCGAGTCGTCGGTGTCGATCGTCGACACGCCGCAGGGGCGGCTCGCCCTGGCGGTGGTGCGCGACCTCTCCGAGCGGGACCGGGCCGAGCAGGAGAAGGCCCGGCTCCGGGCCGAGGCGCAGGCCCACCGCAGCCAGCGGCTGGAGAGCCTGGGCCAGCTCGCGGGCGGCATCGCGCACGACTTCAACAACATGCTCGGTGTGATCGTCAACTACGCGAGCTTCGTGGTCGAGGAGGCGGAGTCGGCCCAACCGGACGTCACGATGATCGCGGCCGACGCGAAGCAGGTCATCAAGGCGGGCGAGCGCGGCACTGATCTGACCCATCAGCTGCTGGCCTTCGCCCGGCGCGAGGTCGTACGCCCGCAGGTGCTCGACCTGAACAAGGTGATCGCCGCCGTCGAGGCGATGCTGCGCCGGTCGATCGGCGAGCACATCACGCTGCTGTTCCGGCCCGAACCGGACCTGCCGCCGGTGACGTTCGATCCCGGCCAGATCGAGCAGATGCTGGTCAACCTGGCTTTGAACGCGCGCGACGCGATGCCGTCGGGCGGCAACCTGGTGATCGACACCGGGCGGCACGGCGACCAGGTGCGGCTGCGGATCAGCGACTCGGGCAAGGGGATGACGCCGGAGGTGGTGGAGCGGGCCTTCGAGCCGTTCTTCACCACCAAGGCCAGCGGGGAGGCGACCGGCCTGGGCCTGGCCACCGTCTACGGGATCGTCACCCAGGCCGACGGCGAGGTCGGCATCACCTCCGAGCCCGGCCTGGGCACCACGGTGACCGTTCTTCTGCCCGCGGCCGCCACCTCCGCGACGTCACCGGCCGTCGCGGAGCCGGCGGCTGACACCCGGGGCCGCGGGGAGACGCTGCTCGTGGTCGAGGACGAGGACGCGCTGCGCGATGTCGCCGGCCGGATCCTCTCCGGCGCCGGATACCAGGTGCTCAAGGCCGAATGTGGCACCAAGGCGCTGGATGTGGCGGCACGGCATTCCGGGCAGATCGACCTGTTGCTAAGCGATGTGGTCATGCCCGGCATGCTGGGCAAGGAGCTTGCGGAGCGGTTGGTACGGGAACGCCCGGACACCCGAGTGCTCTACATGTCCGGATACGCGCAGCCCGTACTCCACACACAAGGCACCCTCGATCCCGGCGTCGCCCTCCTGGAGAAGCCTTTCACGGCGGATGACCTGCTGACCGCCGTACGAAAGCGCTTGGATGGTTGATTCTTCATCCGGCCGCCCCGCCGCTGTGCCGTCAGGCGCCGTGATCGTCGCCGAACTCGGGCGGCAGGTCATCGCTGAGCAGATCTTCGGCGCGGCCTTCGAGCAGCTTGGCGGTCTCGGTGGAGCGCGGCAGCATGACGTCCTCGTAGGCGCGAAGAGCCTCATCGATGGTCGCGGAGCCGGCGAGCGCGAGCGCCAGTTCGGCGGCGTCGAGCATGGCGAGGTTGACACCGACGCCGAGTGGGGGCATGAGGTGGGCGGCGTCACCGAGCAGGGTGACGGTGGGATCGTGGTCCCAGACGTGCGGGACGGGGAGCGCGAAGATCGGCCGGTCGACGTACCGGCCGTCGTTGTCACTGATCATCCGCCGCATGCCGGGCGACCAGCCGGCGAACTCGTCGAGCAGGTGGGCGCGGATACCGGCGGTGTCGTCGGGCCGTAAGCCGGTGGCGGTGATCCAGTCGGCCGGGACCCGGCGGATGATGTAGACGCGGATGTGGTCACCGCTGTTGCGCTGGCCCCACAGTGCGCGCCGGCCGTCGGCTCCGGTGGCACTGCCCGGGCCGATGAGTGTGGACAGCTCGGTGTGCCGATCGTCCACGGCGTGGAACCAGGCTTCGGTGAAACTCACGCCGGTGTACTGCGGGACGGCCGGGGAGACCGCCGGGCGAACCCGGGAGAACGCCCCGTCGGCGCCGATGACCAGGTCCGTCTCGACGGTGGAGCGGTCGGCGAAATGCAGTGTGCGGGGGCCGTCGGCAGGCCCGCTGACATGGGTGAGCGCCCGGCCCCACCGGACGGTGCCGGGCGACAGCGAATCGAGCAGAAGGTCGCGCAGCCGGCCGCGGTCGATCTCGGGTTTGAACAGTTCGCCCTCCTCCGGGGCGATGCGTGCCCGCAGCTCGCCGTCGGCGCCCAGGATGCGCATCTCCTGGCCCTCCGGGCGGGACAGCCGGAGGAATTCGTCGAGGAGGCCGGCCTCGTGCAGGGCGAGCTGGCCGCTGTCGGCGCGTAGGTCGAGGCTGCCGCCCTGGTCGCGGGCGCCGGGGCCGGGGTCACGGTCGTGGACGGTGACCGTGATGCCGTGCCGTTGCAGGATGCGAGCGCAGGTGAGCCCGGCGGGCCCGGCGCCGACGATGTCGATCCGCGCTTCTCTGGTGAGTGAGGTCATGCCCCAAGAAAAGCAGAACGAATGCAAAAGTGCAACGACTCAACTTTTTGCTTGATGCCACCTATCCGTATACTCGGCTCATGACCCAGACACCCGTCGGCCGCCGAGAACGCAAGAAGGCGGCCACCCGGCAGGCGATCGCCGACGCGGCCCTTCGCCTGTTCCTCGAGCACGGTTACGACCGGGTGAGTCTGCGCGAGATCGCCGACGCGGCCGACGTGTCGACCACGACGCTGTTCAAACATTTCTCCGGCAAGGAGGCGCTGGTCTTCGACCAGGAGCGGGACAACGAGGCTCAGCTGATCGCCGCGGTGCGCGGGCGAGCCGGCGGCCAGGACATCGTCGGCGCCCTCCGCGAGCACTTCCTGGGCGCCTACCTGCCCATCGCGCGGCATCCTCAGGCGGCCGAGTTCGTCGCGCTGGTCGACGCCACGCCGGCGCTGCGCTCGTACGCCGAACGCATGTGGACCCGGCATGCCGACAGTCTCGGCGCCGCCATAGCCGAGGAATGCGGTGCGGATCGCGACGACCTCGGCTGCATGGCCCTTGCCCGATTCGTCCTGGAGATCCCCGCCCTCGTCCGCGGCCGGCCGGATCCGCGCACCGCCATCGAGGCGATCTTCGACATCCTGGCACGGGGCTGGGTGCCGCCGGACCCGGTCAGGTGACCAGTGGCACGTCGCCGGCGGCGTCCACGATCCGCCGGATCCGGAAGGGATCTATTCTCTTTCGATGGGCGGACGCCGTATCGGGATCATGGGCGGGACCTTCGACCCGATCCATCATGGGCACCTTGTCGCGGCGAGTGAGGTTCAGGCCCGCTTCGACCTGGACGAGGTCGTTTTCGTGCCGACCGGGCAGCCGTACGAGAAGGGCAAGGTCTCTCCGGCCGAGGACCGGTACCTGATGACGGTGATCGCGACCGCGTCGAACCCGCGGTTCCATGTGAGCCGGGCCGACATCGACCGCGACGGTCCCACGTACACCATCGACACCCTGCGTGACATGCGGGCGATCTACGGCGCCGACTCGAAGTTGTTCTTCATCACCGGAGCCGACGCGCTCTCGCGCATCCTGGGCTGGAAGAGCGCGATGGAGATGTTCTCGCTGGCCCACTTCGTCGGGGTCACCCGGCCGGGGTTCGAGCTCACCGACGCCCACCTGCCCCGCGACAGCGTCACGCTCGTGGAGGTGCCGGCCATGGCCATCTCGTCGACCGACTGCCGGGCGCGGGCGACGGCCGGGAAACCGGTCTGGTATCTCGTGCCGGACGGAGTCGTTCAGTACATCAACAAGCGTGGGCTCTATCGGGGCTAAGGGAATGTCATACCTGTGTGAGAGGCTTGAAGTCACCTGGACACCTACCCGAGGGGACTTTCTTGTCCGTTACCGAACGCGCTCTTGAACTGGCGATGACGGCCGCCCAGGCCGCCGCCGACAAGAAGGCGCAGGACATCGTCATCATCGACGTCGCCGACCAGCTCTACATCACCGACGCCTTCGTGATCGCCTCGGCGTCCAACGAGCGTCAGGTGATCGCCATCGTCGACGCGGTCGAGGAAGCGCTGCTCAACCTGCCGGAGAAGGCGAAGCCGGTCCGGCGTGAGGGCGAGCGTCAGGGCCGCTGGGTCCTGCTCGACTACGTCGACATCGTCGTGCACATCCAGCATGCCGAGGAGCGCGAGTTCTACGCCCTCGACAAGCTGTGGAAGGACTGCCCGACCATGCCGTTCGTCGACCGCGACCTGGCCGACGCGGAAGCGCAGTGACCCGCCTGATCGTCTGGCGGCACGGCAACACCGACTGGAACGCGGGGTCCCGCGTCCAGGGGCAGACCGACGTGCCGCTCAACGACCTCGGCCGCCAGCAGGCCGTGGACGCCGCCGAGCTCCTGATCAAGTTCAGGCCCGACGCGATCGTGGCCAGCGACCTGCTGCGCGCCTCCGACACCGCGGCCGCGCTGGCCGCGCTCAGCGGCCTGTCGATCACGTTCGACAAGCGGCTGCGCGAGCGGTATTTCGGCGCCTGGCAGGGCCTCACCATGACCGAGGTCGCCGAGCGGTTCCCGGCGCAGTACGCGGCCTGGAAAGCCGGCCAGGAGGTCGGCGGCGAGGTCGAGACGCTCGAGGCGCTGAGCGTGCGGGTCGCCGACGCGCTGCGCGAGGCGGCCGCGTCGGTGCCGTCCACCGGCACGGTGGTGGTCGCCACCCACGGCGCGGCCGCCCGCCAGGGCGTCGCCCGAGTGCTGGGCTGGTCGATGGAGCAGGTGCGGACGCTGCGCGCGCTGCAGAACTGCCACTGGGTCGAGCTGATCCACGACGACGACCGGGGCTGGCAGCTGGCGACCTACAACGTGGGTCCCTTCACGGAACGGCCGTCTCCGCCACCGGTGTAGGGAACCCGCGAAGATCCGGTAGCGTCCAAGCATCATGCTGACGACTCGTGCCGTTCCTGCCGTATTGCTCCTTGTGCTGGCCGCGGGCTGCGCCGGTAGCGACCCGGCCGCCGCGCCGGCGTCCGCTCCTTCCGCCCCCGCTGCATCCGCCCCAGCTCCTTCCTCCTCCGACGTGATCGATCTTCCGGTGCCCACTGCCAAGACGTCCGGTCCCGCCGGTGAGCCCAGCCGGCCCGCGGCCGGAGCGAAGACGATCACGGGCACGGTGACCGCCGGGGTCGAGCCCAACTGCCTGATCCTGAGCGACTCCTCCGGGTCGTACCTGCTCGTCTTCGACGACGAGGCGATGCGCTCCGACGCCACCGTGGGCCGCAAGGTCACGGTCTCCGGCCAGGCCAAGCAGGGCATGATGTCCACCTGCCAGCAGGGCACACCCTTCCTGGTGACGTCCATCCGCGCGGCCTGAGCACAGCGGGCCCTGTTAACGTGCCGGCATGCCCGTCGCGGTCGTCACCGACTCCACCGCGTACCTCCCCGCCGAGCTCGGCGGCACCTATGACCTGACGGTCGTGCCGCTGACCGTGGTGATCAACGGCGTGGACGGGCTCGAAGGGCTCGAGATCCAGCCGTCCGAGGTGGCCCGGGCGCTGGGCGGGCGGCGCTCCCAGGTGAGCACGTCCCGGCCGGCGCCGACCCAATTCGCCGCGGCGTACAGGAGGCTGCTGAAGGCGGGCGCGGACGGGATCGTCTCGATCCACCTGTCGGCGAAACTGTCCGGCACGTACGAGGCGGCGGTGCTGGCGGCGGCCGAGATCGGCCCGTCGGTGCAGGTGGTCGACAGCGGGACGACCGGGATGGGCCTGGGCTTCGCGGCGCTGGCGGCGGCCACGGCCGCCTCGGAAGGTCAGGACCTTGCTTCCGTACGGGCGTCGGCGGTGACCCACGCGTCGCGGGTGAGCACCCTGTTCTACGTCGACACGCTGGAGTTCCTCCGCCGGGGCGGCCGGATCGGGGCGGCGCAGGCGCTGCTGGGCACGGCGCTGTCGGTGAAGCCGATCCTGCACGTGGTGGACGGCTCGATCGTGGTCCGGGACAAGGTGCGCACGGCCGGGCGGGCGCTGGCCAAGCTGGTCGACTTCGCGGTCGAGGCGGCGGGCGACGGCGACGTGGACATCGCGGTGCACCACCTGGAGGCCGAGGAGAGGGCGACGGCCCTGGCCGACGCGGTGGCGATGCGCCTGGGCGACCGCATGCGCGACTGCTACATCACCGAGATCGGCGCCGCCGTGGCCGCCCACGTCGGCCCGGGCCTGGCCGGCGTGGTGGTACACCGCCGCTAGCGCCCCACCGGCCACCCGTCGGCCGCCCAGCGCCGCGGATCGAACCCGGGCGCTCTGCTGAGATGGCGAGCGAGCTCCGCCCAGGCCACGATGCGGTCACCGAGCTGCACCTCGTCGGCCTCGGGCAGCAACACGGCTTCGTCACGTTCCCAGATGGCCTTCGTCCGCCAGCCGCCTACCTCGTCTCCCACGAGCTCGATATCGGCCAGCTCCGGAGCCCTGCCTTCCACCGCGCGGCCCATCCTCCCGTTGCCTTTCGCCGCGCGCACCGTGCCCGCGTCGCCTTTCGCTGCGCGGCCCGTACCCGCCTTGCCTTTCGCTGTGCGGCCCGCGCCCGCCTTGCCTTTCGCTGTGCGGCCCGCGCCCGCCTTGCCTTTCGCTGTGCGGCCCGTGCCCGCGCTGCCTTCCGTTGTGCCGCCCGCGTCGACGTCCGCCCCGTCGACGTCCGCGCCGTCCACGTCCGCGGCGGCCTCGCCTCGCGCTGACTTGTCGGAAATTTCGGCTTTTTGGAGGGTGTACTGCTGGATGGCGAGGATGCGTTCGGCTCGGGATGCGGCGTGGTGCAGGGGATGGCCGCGAGGGGCTTTGTAGGGGATCGTGCAGCCGTGGGCGTCACTGACGTACGCCATGGGGGTGATGGGTCGCAAGGATTTCGCGTAGATCTCCTCGGCCTGGGCGAAGAGGGCCGGGAGATGCCGGCTGCCGTCGGCGGTGACCAGCAGGGTTCCGCGGTCGGGGGCGAAGGCCACGGGGGAGCCGCCGACCTGCGGGGCCAGACGTTCCAGCCAGTGTTCCAGCAGAAGGTGGGAGACCCAGTACGAGTCGCCGTCGTCGACGAAGTGGACCACTACCGGCTCGGTGGCCTCGCCCTGGAGGACGGCGCCGGACAGGTTGGCGCGGGCCGCGGCGAAGACGTCCTCCGGGCGTACGCCCCATTTGCTCGGCTGGTCGGCGGTCACGTAGATCATCGTTTCCGGATGGTCGACGACCACATGTTCGTACAGGAAAGGAAGCACCGGGCGTCTCAGCGGGGCGCCGGGGGTGACGCCGCGCAGGACCGGGCGCAGTAACGGGCGTACCGCAGACCAGGCCGGAGGCAGGACGGCCGGGAGAAGACCGGCCAGATGGTGGTCTATGTCCCTTTTCTTGCTGCTCGTGAAGTGGGCCAACTCGACGATCGTGGGAGCGTCGTCGCCGGGCGGGGTCCAGCACAACTGGAAGGTGTGTGCGTCGTAGCGCGCGCCGGTGACGCCGGCGCGACGGAGACGCCGCATGACCCGGGCGGCCAGGCGCGCCCGGGCAAGCCTTCGCAGCAGGCCCACCGCGCTACTCCCTCTTCCGGCCTCGGATCACTCGCGCTTCGAGATCTTCGTCGTAGATCACGTCGGCGTCCAGACCCTGTCGGGTCACGGTCCGCACGGCGGTCTCCTCCTGAGCCTCGGTGATCTCGGAGAGGAGTACGCCGTGGGGAGCGAGCCACATCATGGCCTGCCCGGCGACGCGGCGGAAGATGTCGAGGCCGTCGATACCCCCGTCGAGGGCGGTTCCGGGCTCGTGGTCGCGGGCCTCGGCGGGGAGCAGGGGGATATGGGCGGTGGCCACGTAGGGGACGTTGGCCAGGATCACGTCGAAGCCGCGCTGAAGCTCTGGGGGGAGCGGGGCGTAAAGGTCGCCCTGGTAGGCGTGGGTGATGCCGTTGTCGCGGGCGCAGGCGACGGCCACCGGGTCGAGGTCGGTGGCGTGGAGCTCGATGTCCCGGTGGTGTTGGACGGCCAGTCCGAGGGCTCCGGAGCCGCAGCAGAGGTCGAGGACCCGGTACGGGCTTTCGGCCAGCGCGGTGCGGACCAGGAGCTCGCTGCGAACCCGGGGGACGAAGACGCCTTTACGGAGGGTGACCCGGACGCCGGCGAAATCGGCGTAGCCGACGACCTGCTCCAGGGGCTCGCCCTGGGCGCGGCGGGCGACCAAGGTGGCCAGTACGGCGTCGTCGGTGGCGGCTTCGCCCAGAATGTCGGCCTCGTCTTCGGCGAAGACGCATCCGGCGGCGCGAAGCCGCTCGATGGCGGTGGCCAGCGCGGATTCGGTGATTGTCACAGTCTTCCCATAGCACGGTCGGGGGCGGGTCGGTGAGTTATCCACAATGCACCGCTGTCCACAGGGCCCGCGGCGCGGGGTCGCCGAAGTCCCTAGCGTCCAGGCCGTGCGAGAGCGGAAGAATGCGGACGAGGCCGTCGCCGAGAGGCTGCGGTCGGCACTGGCGCCCGGGCCGGACCGGGGGCTGGCCGACCTCGCTGTGGTGGGCGAGCCTCTGAACTGGTCGGACATCATCCCGGCGTGGCCGGACGACGTCGACCTCGATCCGGCCGGTGTCGCGTTGCCGGCTCCTGATTCTTCTTCACCGGCCGTTGGCTCCTTGCCGGCCTCGGTCTCGTCCTCGCCGGCCGTCGGCTCGCCGGCCGCGGAGGGCCGTTTTCCGGCCGGGTCGGCGTGGGCGGCGCCGCCCGGCCGCGATGTCGGGCGGCCGCAGGTCGAAGCCGCGGTTTCGTCCGGGTCTGAGCGGCGGGTGCTGCCGCCGCCGGCCTGGGTTCTGCCGGAGGGGGACGAGCCCCACCCGCCGATACCCTCGTCCCCCTCCACCTCCGACGGCGTCCCCTACGCGTGGCCGGCGGAGCCGGAGGAGGAACCGGCCGGGCTCAGCGCGGCCGGCGCGTTCGGCGAGGAGCGGCGCTTCGGCTGGCGAGCGTTCGACCCCGGCCGGCGCGGCGTGAAGGCACTCACCCTGGTCGCCGTACTGGTCATCGTGATCGCCGCCTTTCTGGCGTGGCGCGCCCGCCCGCAGGTCGACTCGGTGGATCCGCCGGCTTTCGAGTCGGCGCCGCCGGCCGGCGACACCGCCGGCACCGGCGCGGCGGCCCTCACCGGTGCGACGCCGGACGCCTCCCAGGCGGCCGAGGTGGTCGTCGCCGTGGGTGGGAAGGTTCGCCACCCGGGCCTGGTCCGCCTGCCCGCCGGTGCTCGCGTGGCCGACGCGCTCAACGCCGCCGGCGGTGCCGACCCCGGCATCGACGTGGCCCTGCTCAACCTGGCCCGCAAGGTCGTCGACGGCGAACTGATCCTGGTCGGCGTCACCCCGCCGCCGGGCGCCGTGGTGCCGACCGGTCCCGCCGCTGGTGGCACCCCGGCTCCCGGCGCCCCGGTCAACCTCAACACCGCCACACTGTCCGACCTCGACGCGCTGCCCGGTGTCGGCCCGGTCCTGGCTCAGCGGATCCTCGACGCCCGAGACGCCCAGGGCGGCTTCAAGGCCGTCAGCGATCTCCGCAAGGTCGACGGCATCGGCGACGCCCGCTACGAACAGCTCAAAGATCTGGTGACGGTATGACCTCCGGCGTGGCTGATCTTCGGCTGGCGGGGTTCGCGCTGGCGACGTGGCTGTCGGCGCTGGCCGCCCTGCACCTTTCCGCGCGGTCCGGGGTGCTGCTCGGTGTCGGGGCCGCCCTGCTGGCCGGAGCGGCCACGACGCGATCCGCCCGGCGGCGCCTGCGGGCGGCGCGCTGGGTGGTGGTGGCGTCGCTGCTCGGGGTGGCCTGCGGGGCCGTGGCCACCGCGGCGCGGGTGAGCGTGCGGGAGGCGGGGCCGCTGGTGGCGCTTGTGCGGGCGGGTGACCCCGTACACCTGGAAATGGTCGTGCGTGATGACCCGCGTGCCCTGCGCGGATCGCCGGGGATGCTGCCCACCTATCTTGTCGCGGTCGAGCTGGTGACGGTACGGGCGGACGGGTCGGCGCCGCTGCGGTTGCCGGCTCGGGGGCTGGTGCTGGGGAGTGATCCCGGGTGGCGAGGGCTGTTGCCGGGGCAGCGGGTGGCGGCTCGGGGCAAGCTCATGCCGCCGCGCGGGGGCGACCTGCGGGCCGTGGTGGCGTCGGTGCGGGAACCGCCGGCGTTGCTGGGGGAGCCGCCGTGGGCGCAGCGGGCGGCGGGTGCGTTGCGGGCCGGGCTCCAGCGGGCCTGCGAACCGCTGCCCGACCTGCCCGGCGGCCTGCTGCCGGGGCTGGTGGTGGGTGACACGAGCCGGCTCGACCCGGCGCTCGAGGAGGACTTCCGGACGACCGGGATGACGCACCTCAACGCCGTGTCGGGGGCGAACGTGGCCATCGTCGTCGGGGTGGTGCTGTTCGCGGTGCGGCGGACCCGGGCCGGGCCGGTGGTCACGGCGCTGGTGTGCGCGGTGGCGTTGGTGGGGTTCGTCATCCTGGCCCGGCCGTCGCCCAGCGTCGTGCGGGCGGCCGCGATGGGGGCGATCGGGTTGCTGGGGCTGGCCTCGGGGCGGCCGCGGGCGGCGCTGCCGGCGCTCGGGGCGGGGGTGGCCGTGCTCGTGCTGGCCGATCCGGAGTTGGCGGGTGATCCGGGTTTCGCGCTGTCGGTGCTGGCCACGAGCGGTCTTCTGCTCATCGCGCCGGTCTGGCGGGACGCGCTGCGGCGGCGTGGATGCCCGGCCGGGCTGGCCGAGGCGCTGGCCGTTCCGGCGGCCGCGCAGGTGGCGTGCGGTCCGGTGGTGGCGGGGCTGTCCGGCACGGTGAGCCTGGTCGCGGTGCCGGCGAATCTGCTGGCGGTGCCCGCGATCGCGCCGGCCACGCTGCTCGGGGTGGGCTCGGCGGTGCTGTCGCCGCTGTGGCCGGCCGGCGCCGAGTTCGCGGCCTGGGCCGCGCACTGGCCGGTGCGGTGGCTGGTGCTGGTGGCGACCTACGGCGCGCGGGTACCGGCGGGCGCGCTGCCCTGGCCGGGTGGGGTGACCGGGGCGGCCTTGCTGGCCGTGGTCACGGTCGGGCTGCTGGTGGCGGCGCGGCGGCCGCTGATCCGGCGGCTGGTCACCGTGGTGGCGCTGGGCGGCGTTCTCGGTGCCCTTCCCGTGCGCCTGCTGGCGCCGGGGTGGCCGCCGCCGGGCTGGGTCGTGGTGGCGTGTGCCGTCGGGCAGGGTGACGCCGTGGTCCTGCCGGCCGGGCGGGGCAGCGCGGTGGTGGTCGACGCCGGGCCGGAGCCGAACGCCGTCGATCATTGCCTGCGGCGCTTGGGGGTACGGCGAATCGTGCTCTTCGTGGCCAGCCACTTCCACGTCGACCACATCGGCGGGGTGGCGGGCGTCTTCCGGGGGCGTGACGTGCTCGCCGTGGCGGGGCCGGACTGGCCGGAACCGCCGGCCGGGCGATCCGCCGTGGCGGCGGCGGCCGGGCGGGTGCCGCTGCGCGTGATCCGTCACGGGTGGACGTACACGGTGGCGGGCCTGGAGCTGGCGGTGCTGGGGCCGATCGCGCCGATGCGCGGCACGAACTCCGACCCGAACAACAACTCCCTGGTGCTGCGGGCGCGAGTGGACGGCCGGACGGTCCTGCTGGCCGGGGACGCCGAGACCGAGGAGCAGGAGGATCTGCTGCACCACCTGGGGCCCGAGGCGGTTCGGGCCGACGTGCTCAAGGTGGCTCATCACGGGTCGAGCTACCAGTCGCCGGCCTTCATCGACCGGATCGATCCGGACGTGGCCCTGGTGTCGGTGGGGCGGGACAACGACTACGGCCATCCGAACGCGTCGCTTCTGGCGCGCCTGACCCGGGGTGGGGCGCGGGTGTTGCGTACGGACCAATCGGGCGACATCGCCGCGGTGAACACGGGCCGGGGGCTGGCCGTGGTGGCCCGGGGCAGTCCGCCGGCCGCATGATCGTGGGGTGGAACTTGATGTGGTCGAAGCGGGGGAGATCAGGCTGCGGCCGTTCACGGAGGCGGACATCCCTTGGGTCTACGAGGTGTCGCTGGATCCGGCCGTGCAGAAATACCTCCAGATTCCGATTCCCTATCGCCTGTCGGACGCGGACTACTTCGTACGGGAGATGGCGATCGCGGCGTGGCCTCGCCGGCAGCGGGCCGAGTTCGTCGTCGAGCGGGCGGGGGAGGACGTGCCCTTGGGGCGGGTCGGGTTCGGGCTGGACGGGAGTGGGGCGGCGCAGATCGGCTACTGGATGGACCCGAAGGCGCGGGGGCGTGGACTGGCCACGGCGGCGGTCCGGGCCCTGTGCGGGTGGGGGTTCGGGCCGCTCGGGCTCGGGCTGATCGAGTGGCGGGCCGAGGTGGGCAACGTCGCGTCGCGGCGGGTGGCCGAGAAGGCCGGATTCCGGTACGAGGCGGTCCTGCGGCAGCGGCTGGTGCATCGGGGCGTACGGGTCGACGCCTGGATCGGCTCGATGGTGCCGTCCGACCTGCTGAAGTGACGACACGCCCGGGGTCGTCCTTTCGGGCACCGCTTGTCGCGGGGGACGGGGGTCGATGGACGTTCGGGTCGTCGCCGGCGGCCGGGTGGGGTATGCGGCCTGATTGCGTGACGGTGTTGTGGCCGGGGATATGGCAGAACGCCGATATGTCGGGTTTCGCGTTCTCTGACGGGTGCGCCTGCGCTAAGGAGTGAGCCACGCGGAAACGTCAGTCCCTCGTGCGACGATATTGGACGTGAACACCGCGCCTCCCCCGCTGCTGCTCGTCCAAGGCGATGAGGAACTGCTCGCCTCCCGTGCGATCACGGCGGCGGTCGAGGGGGCGCGGGCCGCCGATCCCGGCGCCGACGTCCGGGAGTACGAGGCGGGTGCGCTGTCGGCCGGTGAGGTGGCCGAGATGCTGAGCCCGTCCCTGTTCGGCGGCCGGCGTGTGCTGGTCGTCCGCAGTGGACAGGACGCGCGGAAAGACCTGATCACCGCCCTGGTGGCGTATGCCAAGAACCCGGACCCGGAGGTCTCGCTGATCGTCTCGCACCTCGGCGGGGCCAAGGGCAAGGCGCTGGCCGACGGGCTGCGGTCGGCCGGGGCGACAGTGGTGGCGGCGGCCAAACTGAAGGGCGACCGCGAGCGGGTCGCCTTCGTGCGCGACGAGTTCCGGCGCAACGGGGGCCGCTGCGACGAGGCGGCCGCGGCCGCGCTGCTGGCCTCGGTCGGCAACGACCTGCGGGAGATCGCGGCGGCCTGCTCGCAGCTGATGGCGGACACCGACGGCAAGATCACTGAGGCCGTGGTGGCGCGCTACTACAAGGGCCGGGCCGAGGTGAGCGGCTTCACGGTGGCCGACGCCGCGATGGTCGGCGACGTGCCGGGTGCGCTCGAGGCGCTCCGGTGGGCGCTGCACGTCGGCGTCGACCCGGTGCCGATCGCCGACGCCATCGCCGACGGGGTGCGGACTGTGGCCAAGGTCGCCTCGGCGGGGCGCGGGAACCCGTACCAGATGGCCAGCTCCTTGGGCATGCCCGCCTGGAAGATCCAGCGGGCGCAGGAGCGCGCCCGCGGCTGGACGCCCGAGGGGCTGGTCGACGCGATGCGCGCGGCCGCCGACTGCAACGCCGCGGTCAAGGGCGGCGCCGAGGACCGGGGATACGCGCTGGAGCGGGCCGTGTTCGCGGTCGCCGCCGCGCGCCGGGGCGGTGGCCGATGACCGCCGTTCACCAGCCGCTCTACGCGCGCATGCTGCGGCTCCACCACGTGGCGCCGAGTGGGTTCCTGTGTTTCGTCTACCTCGAGGGCGCTGTCGCTCTCGGCATTCTGCTCGCGCTGGCCGAGCTGGTCAGCTGGTGGGGCGTCCTGGCCCTGCCGGCGACGGTCGCGGTGATGGTCAAGCTGAACGACGTCATCGCGGGCTCGCTGATCCAGTCCCACCCGGCGACCAGGGCCGCGATGAGCGAGAGGCCGCCGCTGCGACCGGCCTCGCCGTACGGTCCTGCTCCGGCGGCGTACGGTCCCGCTTCGGCGTACGGTCCGGTGGAACACGCGCCGGCCGTGCGGGTGTCCGAGGATGCCACGCGGCGGCTGCCGGGCCTGATCGACAGTGGGCGGGGCGCGCCCGTCAAGCGGCCGTGGGTCGAAAAGGCCGAGGTCCAGCAGCAGTGGATCCGCCAGTCGGCCACCCGCCGCTACGAATAGCCGAAACGACACCGGGCACCGCCGCGGACCCCTGGGTCCGGCGATGCCCGGTGACTGCCGTTGCGGTGAACAGCGAAAGCGGCGAACAGCCAAACGCTCGGCCCCTGACGGATCAGGCGGCCGAGCGGATCAGCGATGATCAGGCAGAGAGCGCCGCGACGCGCTTGGCGATGGCCGACTTGCGGTTCGCCGCCTGGTTCTTGTGGATGACGCCCTTGCTGACGGCCTTGTCCAGCTGACGGGAAGCGTCACGCAGCAGCGTCGTAGCGGTCTGCGCGTCGCCGGCCTCGCTCGCCTCATTGAGCTTGCGGATCACGGTCTTCAGCGACGACTTGACCGACTTGTTGCGCAGCCGGGCCTTCTCGTTCTGCCGGTTGCGCTTGATCTGGGACTTGATGTTCGCCACGCGACAGCCTTGTCCTGACTAGTTGTTCGGAAACGGTCTCAGCGGGGTGGCCCCAAGTCTCTGTCGAAACAGCGATCAACGGCGCGTCACCACACGCGAAGGACCAGATTACCAGCACCGGGGCGCGCCGCCAAAACGGTGCCCAGCTCAGGGCCTCATGAGGCCGGCCAGCCTCGGCGCGTGGCCAGCCAGGACAGCGCTTGCTCGCCGCTGAAACGCTGATGCTGACGGCTGTGCGGGGACGCGCTGCTCGGCCCGCCGGCCGCCCGTACGAGCCAATACCCGGCCAGCGCGGCCAGGGCGCCGTCGACCCCGTCCGGTGGGGCGTTCCATTCCCGGAGGTACGCGTCCGCGTCGAGCCCACTCGCGAAGGCGGTCACCAGCAGCGTGACGGTGTCGAACCAGGGCGCTCCGAGGCACGGCCACGTCCAGTCGCAGAGGCGGGCGGCGCCCGTACCGTCGATCATGATGTTGTCGATCCGCAGGTCGCCGTGCATGAGGCCGGAGCCGGCGACCAGGGCGGGCGCCGCCCGTTCGAGCTCGGCCAACTCGGCGAGGCGGCCCGGGGCGAAGGTGTCCCGTGCGGTGTGCGGCATCGGCTCCCGGCCGGCGGCGATCTCCGACCACCAGGACATCTCGGCCCGCATGATCTCCGGCAGGGCCGGGATGCCGCTCGCCAGCAGCTCGGGCGACGGTACGGCCAGGGCCCGCGCGGCGGCCGACCAGGCCGACAGCGCGGCGTCCAGCTCGGCCGGCGACCAGGGCAGCGCCGGTACGTGCCCGTCCACGGCCTCCAGGCACAGCGTGAAGTAGCCGGCCTCGGCGATCGACCACAGCGGTCGGGGGGCCGCGACCCCGGGTGGCAGCAGCGAGGTGATCCAGCCCTCACGGGCGTACCACTCGGAAGTGGGGTCCTTGAGGGGTGCGGCCTTGACGAAGAAGCTGGGCCCGTCGGCGGTGGTCAGGACGGCGGCGAAGGCCCGGGTGAAGCCGCCGCCGGCGCCACGCGCGGCGACGACCGGCGCGCCGAGTCTCGCGGTGATCGCCTTACGCACGCTTTTCGGCAGGTCAGACCAATTCGGCCGTACGGCGGTGGCGCCGTATGGCACGTCGGGGAGGGAAATCGGCCGCACGGCACCATCCTGCCGCGCGCGTTCTTGTCGTACCCCGCTGGCAGGATCCTCGTCATGAGAACCGACGACTTCTGGGCGGTCATCGGCCGAGCGACCGCCGACCGGCCCGCCTCGCCCGCCGAGGTGGCCAAGCGCGCCGCCGCCGACCTGGCGACCCGCGATCCGGAGGAGATCGTGGCCTGGGGTCGACATCTCGACAAGGTCATGGTCGCCTCGGGCACGGCCGACCTGTGGGCGGCGGCCTACCTGATCAACGGTGGCTGTGACGACGAGGGCTTCGACAGCTTCCGGGGCTGGCTGATCGCGCACGGCCGGGACGCGGTGGCCCGCACGGTGAAAGCGCCCGACTCGCTGGCGAACGTGCAGGCGGTGAAGAACGCGGCCGACACCGGCGCCGTCTTCGAGGCCGAGGAGGTGCTGCACATCGCGGCCGACGCCTACGCGCAGGCCACCGGGCAGGAGCTGCCGGCCGAGGACCGGCCCGCGACGCGGCCCGACGCGGGAGACCTGTGGGATTTCGACAACGAGGAGGAGATGCAGAGGCGGCTGCCCAAATTGTCGGCGTTGTTCCTGGCGCCGCCGGACTGACGAACCCGCGTCCGCGTTCCGGGGTGCGGGAAACGGGTCGAGCCGGCCGGGCGGCCCGGCGAGACTCTGCACATGAGTCTTCTCCGGGGAACGGTCGCTTCGGTCAGTCGCAACGACGTCTACTCGTTCACCAAGCCGGCGCGGGACGAGATCGTGCTCGTGGCGGGCCTCGGGGTCGAGGGTGACGTGCACGCCGGGGTGAACGTGCGGCATCGCCACCGGGTGAAGCTGGATCCCACGCAGCCCAACCTGCGGCAGGTGCACCTGATCCACGAGGAGCTTTTCGGGGAGGTCGGTGAGAAGGGCTACTCGGTCAACCCCGGCAACCTGGGCGAGAACGTGACGACCAGCGGCGTCGACCTGCTCGGGCTGCCCTTGGGCACGATCCTGCGCTTCGGCCCGCCGCGGCCCGCCGCTGTCTCGGACGCCGCCAGCTCCGGTTCCGCCGGACCGGACGCTGCCAGCTTGGGTGCCGCCGGACCGGACGCTGCCAGCTTGGGTGCCGCCGGACCGGACGCTGCCAGCTTGGGTGCCGCCGGAGCGGACGCTGCCAGCTTGGGTGCCGCCGGAGCGGACGCTGCCAGCTTGGGTGCCGCCGGAGCGGACGCTGCCAGCTTGGGTGCCGCCGAGGCGGGTGTTGCCGGTTTGGGTGCTGCCGGGGCGGGTGTTGCCGGTTTGGGTGCCGCCCGGGCGGGTGCTGCTGGGGCCAACGGCGCCGGGGGAGTCGACGGCTCGGCTGCGCTGGCGGGTGTGCTGGAGGCGGCTGGGGCGGCGACGCTGGACGAGGCCACGGCGGTGGCGGCGGCGGGGGTGGCGGCTGCGGCGGAGCGGAGCGATGCGGCGGCTCGGGAGAACGGGGAAGACCCGCGGCCGGCGGTGATTCTTGCCGGGCTGCGGAACCCGTGCCAGCAGATCAACCGGTTCCAGCGGGGGCTGCTCAAGGAAGTGATCGGGCAGGACGAGCAGGGCAACGTGGTGCGCAAGGGCGGGGTCATGGCCGTCGTGCTCCGTGGCGGGCCGGTTCGGGCCGGGGACGCCATCAGCGTGGAGCTGCCTCCGGCGCCGCTCGTGCCGCTCGAGTGCGTCTGAGCGCAGGCAGCCGCCGGGCGTCGGCGGGCCGTGCCGCTCAAGGGCGTCGGACCGGTAACGCTGCTCGTGCCGCTCAAGGGCGTCGGAGGGGTGGGGGCTGCTCGTGCCGCTCAGGGGCGGCGGTGCTCTTGCCGTTCAAGGGCGTCGGACGGGTGAGGGCTGCTCGTGCCGCTCAGGGGCGGCGGTGCTCTTGCCGTTCAAGGGTGCGGTGGGGCGGCGCTGGCGGTGGTGTGGCGGCTCGGAGTGGGTGGGGTTCGGAGCGCTTGAACGGGTGTGGGCGGGGGCCGCCGCGCGGGCGTGGGACGATAGAGCGTGTCGGTGGATTGCCGGCGTACTTCGGCTTGAGAAGAACGGAAGATCGTGCCTGGACCGCTCGACCCCGGCGTGAACGTGATCGGCAACACCGATCCCGCTCGGATCCGCAACTTCTGCATCATCGCCCACATCGACCACGGCAAGTCGACGCTGGCTGACCGCATGCTGCAGATCACCGGGGTGGTCGACCCGCGTCAGATGCGTGCGCAGTACCTCGACCGCATGGACATCGAACGTGAACGTGGCATCACGATCAAGTCGCAGGCCGTGCGCATGCCCTGGGTCGTCCGCGAGGGTGACCGCACGGGCGAGACCGCGGTCCTCAACATGATCGACACCCCGGGCCACGTCGACTTCACCTACGAGGTCTCCCGGAGCCTCGCCGCCTGTGAGGGCGCGATCCTGCTGGTCGACGCCGCGCAGGGCATCGAGGCGCAGACCCTCGCCAACCTGTACCTGGCGATGGAGAACGACCTGCACATCATCCCGGTGCTCAACAAGATCGACCTGCCGGCCGCGCAGCCCGAGAAGTACGCCGAGGAGCTGGCCAAGCTGATCGGCTGCGAGCCCACCGACGTGCTGCGGGTCTCCGGCAAGACCGGTGTCGGCGTCGACCACCTGCTCGACGAGATCGTGCGGCAGTTCCAGGCGCCGGTCGGCGACGCGGCCGCCCCGGCCCGGGCGATGATCTTCGACTCGGTGTACGACGTCTACCGGGGCGTGGTGACCTACGTCCGGGTGATCGACGGGCGGATCGAGGCCCGCGACCGGATCAAGATGATGTCCACCGGCGCCGTGCACGAGCTGCTCGAGATCGGCGTCGTGTCGCCCGAGATGGAGAAGGCCGGCGCGCTCGGCGTCGGCGAGGTCGGCTACCTGATCACCGGCGTGAAGGACGTTCGCCAGTCCCGGGTCGGTGACACCGTCACCGGCAACGTCCGGCCCGCCACCGAGCCCCTGGGCGGCTACAAAGACCCGAAGCCGATGGTCTACTCGGGCCTCTACCCGATCGACGGCTCCGACTACCCGGCGCTGCGCGACGCGCTCGACAAGCTCAAGCTCAACGACGCCGCGCTCGTCTACGAGCCGGAGACCTCGGCCGCGCTCGGGTTCGGCTTCCGCGTCGGCTACCTCGGCCTGCTCCACCTGGAGATCATCGGTGAGCGGCTGGAGCGCGAGTTCAACCTCGACCTGATCTCGACCGCGCCCAATGTGGTCTACCGCGTCTTCACCGAGGACGCCGAGGAGAAGATCGTCACCAACCCGAGCGAGTTCCCCACCGGCAAGATCGCTGAGATTCACGAGCCGGTCGTACGGGCCACTGTGCTCGTTCCCAACGACTACGTCGGCGCCGTGATGGAGCTGTGCCAGAGCCGGCGCGGGTCGCTGCTCGGCATGGAGTACCTGTCGTCCGAGCGGGTCGAGCTGCGGTACACGCTGCCGCTCGCGGAGATCATCTTCGACTTCTTCGACCAGCTCAAGAGCAAGACCAAGGGGTACGCGTCGCTCGACTACGAGCCCTCCGGCGAGCAGGTGGCCGATCTGGTCAAGGTGGACATTCTGCTGCACGGCGAGCCGGTCGACGCCTTCAGTGCGATCGTGCACAAGGACAAGGCCTACAACTACGGCGTGACCATCGCGGCCAAGCTGCAGAAACTCATTCCGCGGCAGCAGTTCGAGGTCCCGATCCAGGCCGCCATCGGCAGCCGGATCATCGCCCGCGAGACCATCCGGGCCATCCGCAAGGACGTGCTCGCGAAGTGCTACGGCGGTGACATCAGCCGTAAGCGCAAGCTGCTCGAGAAGCAGAAGGAAGGCAAGAAGCGGATGAAGATGGTCGGGCGGGTGGAAGTGCCGCAGGAGGCCTTCATCGCCGCGCTCTCGACATCCGACTCCGCGGACACCAAGGGAGCAAATAAAAAATAGGGCGGTTTGGTTTTCGGGGAGCTCGGGAACACATGGTCTCGACGGACGCAACAACTTGCTCCACCCCCGAGGAGGAACCCCCAATGACTGTCACCGGCATCATCACCGCGCTCATCGTCGGTCTGATCATCGGCGCCCTGGGCCGCCTGGTTGTTCCGGGTAAGCAGAACATCCCGCTGTGGCTCACCCTGGTCATCGGCGTCGTGGCCGCCCTGCTGGGCACCGTGATCGCCCGCGCGACCGGTGTCGCGGACACCAAGGGCTTCGACTGGATCGAGCTGTTCTTCCAGGTTGTCCTGGCCGCGATCGGTGTTGCCCTGGTGGCGGGTGTCGGCGGTCGTCGCCGCCTCACCCGATAAGGCAAGCCAAACGAAGCGCCGGACCATTGTGGTCCGGCGCTTCGTGCTTTCCGGGAAAGGCCGGAAGCTAGTACCGGAACTTGTGCTGGGCGCTGCGGCGATTGACCCAGGCCGGCAGGTCCTCCACCTGATCCCGGTGCGGAAGGGTCTCGACCGCCGGCTGGCCCTCGGTGACGTTGCGCATCGTCACCACGAAACCCTGGACCAGACGGTCCTGGCGGAGATCGCGGTACGTGGCCTCGACCAGCACCCGGCTGTCGTCCGGCCGGCGCAGCGCACAGAAGATCGTGCCGTCGCCGCCGGAGGCGAAGGCCCGGCGGATCTGGCCCCGGTCGTCGCCGTCGGCCAGGTCGGCGAAGGTGGAGAGCGGGGAGAGGTCGTCGTCGCCCAGCAGCTCGTGCAGGCCGGGGCTGGCGTAGCGGACGCGCTGATCCTCGTCGAGAACCAGCATCAGATCGGCTGTGTTGCGGATCACAGCGCGCAGGTAGAGGTCGCTGTCGCGGCGGCCGACCGCTTCGACCAGGCTGATCCGGTCGAGGGCCAGGGCGGCCTGCCCGGCCAGGACCTCGAGCGCGTCGCGGGCCGCGACCAGGGCGTCGCGGCGGCCGGTCAGGACCAGGGCGCCGCCGCTGGGGCGGGCCACGGCCAGTGGTTCCAGCCAGAGCGGGCAGATCAGGGTGCCCTCGGCGGTGGGTGACTCGTCGGTCCACCAGCTGCGCGGGCGGCGGCCGGCGGGAGCGGGCGGCAGGGCCTCGAGCGCCATCTGCCGGTCGTCGGTGGCGAAGACCACACGCCGTACCGTCTGCTCCGGAAGCAGGAGGGCCACCGCGGAACGGACCGCCTCGTCGACGGCGGGCAGGTCGGGCGCGGCCACCAGGTCGGCGCTCGCGCTCCGCAGGCCGCGCTCGCGGGCCAGGGCGCGGCTGTTGAGGGTCACCGCGTCGGCCAGGCGGGTGATGGTGAGGGTGAGTGTGATCACAGCGGCCACGGCGATCGGCACACCGTCGTCCACCGTCCCGGTGAGCGCCTCGATCATGAGGACCAGTGGCGGGGTCGCCACGGACAGGACCAGCAGTGCCGCCCAGTGACCGCGCCAGGCGGGCGGGCGCGGCGTCTCGGGCATGGTGAGCCGGCTCATCGACGGATGCAGGGCGGCCAGGCCCCAGGCCACATAGAGGACCCGGTAGCCGGTCTCGGTCGCCGTGCCCGGGGCCAGCGGGTAGGCGATGTCGCCGGCCAGCATGCCCAGCGCGCCGACCAGCAGCAGCATGGCCGCGACGTTGCGCCCGGTGGCCAGGTTGAGCCGGACCGCGACGCCGACCAGCAGGATCGAGCCGATCACGTCGGCCGCCGAGATGCCGCCGAGCTCGGACATGCCGCCGACCACGAAGACCCACAGGACCAGCAGGCTGGCGCAGGCGAAGGCGAGCAGATCGATCAGCCGGGCCCGGTCGTCGATCACCGACCCGCCGCTGGTGAACCGCAGCAGCGCGCCGGCGACCAGCACGTACATCGCCAGATAGAACCCGTCGGCCAGGCCGTGATCACGCAGAGCGAAGAAGACGTCGCCCGTGGCCAGTGACGCGACTGCGCCGGCCAGCAGCAGCCAGGGGCCGAACCGGGCCGGGCGATGCGCCCGCACACCGGCCAGGATCGCCAGACAGCTGCCAGAACCTAGAAGGATCCACTCGATCGCCCTCGACACGTCCTACTTAGTACCAGGACGGTAGCTGTCTGTCCACGTCGATGTATACGCTACGCAACTGCGTACCGAAAACGCTCAACATCACTCAGGGTGAGTAAAACGCCGTCCGAAATTTCCGGCCACACACCGAAAATCGGACGTCAATCGAACACTTCGGCGATCACGCGGCCCCTGTCGGCGCCACCCTGCGCGGTCGCCGCCTGCCACTTGCCGTCCGGCGCGTGCCACTCCAGATCGGCGAAACGTACCCGTTCGAGACCGGTCGCCGAGGCATGGGCGACGAGCCAGTGGGCATAGCGCCAGCCGGCGTTCACGTCGGCCACCGCGACGGTCAGGCCGGCCACCGGCCCGGCGGTCGCCGACTCGGTCAGGCCCTTGCCCCAGTCGAGCCGCAGGCCCTCCATCAGGGCGGCCGACGCGGCGGCGCCACGCAGCACCGGCGAACCGCTCACCGAGCACTCCACCGCGCCGGTGGCCCGGCCGGTCAGCGCCTTGGCCAGCACGGCGGACTCGTCGGCCCACTTCTCGTACGCGTTCGGGTAGGCCGAGCGCTGCACCTTCTGCGCGGCGTCGGTGACCCGCATCTTCTGGTAGCCCTTGACCTTCTTCAGCGCGGTGTAGAACCGGTCGGCCGAATACCTCGGATCCTTGATCTTCTCGACCGTGCCCCAGCCCTGGCTGGGACGCTGCTGGAAGAGGCCGACCGAGTCGCGGTCGCCGGTGTCGAGGTTCTCCAGCTTCGACTCCTGGAGCGCGGTGGCCAGCGCGATCACCACGGCCCGCTCGGGCATGCCCTTGCGGACGCCCACGGCCGTGATGGTGGCCGCGTTGGCCATCTGCACGTAGTCGAGCGTCACCTCGCCGTCGGCCCGCACGACGCACTCCGGGCCGATCTTGGGCAGCTTGAGGCCGCCGGAGAAGGAGCGGACGACGGCGAACACGCCGAGCGCACCAACGAGCGTCACCACCGCCAGTGCCGCCACGACCGGTGTCCTGCGCACCCACACCCCCAAAGTTGTTCAGGCAACAAGAGTAGTCAACGAGATCACCACTACCTGGTCACTGCTGACCGGTCGCTGGGACCCAGGCGGCGTCGCGCTTCTCCCGGAAGGCGGCGACACCTTCGCGGCCCTCGGCCGAGCGGAAGTATCCGGCCGAACGCTGAGAGAGTTCTGCGAGCTCCTCGCGGACGCTTTCCTTGGGCGTACGGCGGAGAAGTTGTTTGGCGCCCGCGAGGGCGAGTGGCCCGCCGCGCACGAGCCCGGCGCAGTACCGCTCGATCGAGGCGTCCAGATCGGTGGCCTCGACGGCCGCGGTGACCAGGCCGATCTCGGCCGCCCGGGCGCCGTCGAAGACGTCGCCGGTGAGGTAGAGCTCGGCCGCCGCGCGCGGCGCCAGGCGGGGGAGCACGGTGGCGCTGATGACGGCCGGGATGACGCCGAGGCGTACCTCGGAGAAGGCGAACGTCGCCTCGGTCGTGCAGACGGCGATGTCGGCGGCGGCGATCAGGCCGAGCCCGCCGGCGCGGGCGGGACCGCCGACGCGCGCGACCACGGGCTTGGGAAACTCCCAGAGCGCGGCCAGGACGTCGGCCAGGAGCTCGGCCGGGACCCGGCCGGTCTCGCGGGCCTCGGCGGTCTCCTTGAGGTCGGCGCCCGAGCAGAACACGGGGCCGGTGTGCGAGAGGACCACGACCCGGGCCGAGGCGTCGGTCACGGCCTCGGCCAGCGCGTCCAGCAGCTCGCGCATCAGGGGGGTGGAGAGTGCGTTGCGGTTCGCCGGGCTGTCCAGGGTCATGGTGGTCACCCCGGCGTCGGTGACGGTACGGACCAGAGCCATGGCGGCACCCTAACGGGCGGCGTGCACACTTGAGGGATGGCCGGCGCACTTCCCGATGGTTTACCTGTTCCTTCCGACGGGTCGCTTCCCGCGACCGCGACGGCTGAGGCCGGCAAGAACGGATTCGCGGTCTATGTCCACGTGCCGTTCTGCGCTTCTCGATGCGGTTACTGCGATTTCAACACCTATACCGCGTCGGAGCTGGGCGGCGGGGGCAGCCGGGAGGCGTATGCCGAAACGGTTCTGCGCGAGTTGAGGCTGGCAAGTAAAGCCGTAAATCCCGAAAAAGTGGACACGGTGTTCTTCGGCGGCGGAACGCCGACGCTCCTGAGCGCGGACGATCTCGGGCGGATCCTCGCCGGGATCGATGAGACGTGGGGGTTGGCGCCCGGCGCCGAGGTGACCACTGAGGCGAATCCGGAATCTGTTGATCTGTCGTATCTGAGGACGCTGCGAAAGCACGGCTTCAACCGGATCTCGCTCGGTATGCAGTCGGCGGCGCCCGCGGTGCTGCGGATCCTGGACCGCAAGCACACGGCGGGCCGCGCGCCGCAGGCCGCCCGCGAGGCCCGCGAAGCCGGGTTCGAGCACGTCAACCTCGACCTCATCTACGGGACGCCGGGCGAGACGGCGGAGGACTTCGACGCGTCGCTGCGGGCGGTCGTCGACGCGGGTGTCGACCACGTCAGCGCGTACTCCCTGATCGTCGAGGACGGGACCCGGATGGCCGCCCGCATGCGGCGCGGCGAGATCCCGTACCCCTCGGACGACGTCGCCGCCGACCGCTACCTGGCGGCCGAACAGCAGCTGAGCGGGGCCGGCTTCGAGTGGTACGAGGTGTCGAACTGGGCCACCTCGGACGCGGCCCGCTGCCGGCACAACCTGCTCTACTGGACCGGCGCCGACTGGTGGGGTCTCGGGCCGGGCGCGCACAGCCACGTCGGCGGGGTGCGCTGGTGGAACGTCAAGCACCCCACGGCGTACGCGCAAAGGCTGGCCGAAGGTGTCTCGCCCGGTCACGCGCGCGAGCTGCTGACCGACGAGGACCGGCACGTCGAGGACGTCATGCTGCGCGTGCGGCTGCGCGACGGCATCGCCCTCGACCGGGTCGACCAGGTCGGCGCCAAGCAGGCCCTGGCCAACGGCTTGCTTGACGCCCGGGCGTACGAGAAAGGGCGTCTGGAACTGACCCTGCGTGGCCGGTTGCTGGCCGACGCCGTGATTCGCGACGTCGTCTGACTGTGGAACGCCGGGCCCCCGTGCCCGGCTCGGCTACTTGATGAGCTTCAACGACATCGGATAGTCGTACGGCTCGTTGTTGCTCGCCTTCACACCGGCGATGATGCCGAAGATGATGGCGATCAGCGCGGCCACCGGAATGATGATGAAGCCGATGACGATGCAGGACGTCACCCAGCCGATCAGGGTGACGATCGCCCAGGTGATCTGGAAGTTGAGCGCCTTCACCGACTCGGCGCGCACCGACGGCGACAGGTTGCCCTTGGCCAGCAGCGAGATCAGCGGCGCGATCCAGCCGGAGAGGCCACCGCCGAGGAACGCGCCCGCGGCCCCGCCGAAGTGGGCGACCAGGATCCACGTGCGGTCGTCCTGCGTGGGAGCACCGCCGTATCCCTGCTGGTAACCCGGGGGAGGCGGCTGGTAGCCCGGCGGGGGCGGCTGATATCCGGGCGGCGGGCCGTAACCCGGCGGCGGGGTGTACGGCGGCGGTGTCGATCCGGAAGTCGGGTCGTTAGCCGCATAAGGGTTGAACGGCCTGGTGGGGTCATTCGGGTTCGGTTCACCAGGCGGACGAGGCGGTTCAGTCATGGCTGACACGGTAGGGCCGCACTTCAATGCGGTCGAGGGCGACATGCTGATGCCCTGTCTATTCATCCGCACTCGATCATCGCGCTGCCGTCCGCGGCGACGTAGACTGGCACTCTGTCATCCGGAGTGCCAAAGCAGTGGGGGAGGGGTCATATGAGTCTCGATGACCGCAAGCTCGAAGTGCTTCGGGCGATCGTCGAGGACTACGTCGAGACCCAGGAGCCCGTCGGCAGCAAGGCACTGGTCGAGCGCCACCAGCTGGGCGTCTCCCCGGCCACTGTGCGCAACGACATGGCGGTGCTGGAGGAGGAGGGCTACATCCGGCAGCCGCACACCAGCGCCGGCCGGGTGCCCACCGACGCCGGCTACCGGCTGTTCGTCGACCGCCTCTCCAAGGTCAAGGCGCTGAGCCCGGCCGAGCGGCGAGCCATCGAGCGGTTCCTGATCGGCGCCGTCGACCTGGACGACGTCGTGCACCGCACGGTGCGCCTGCTCGCCCAGCTCACCCGCCAGGTCGCGGTCGTGCAGTACCCGTCGCTGGCCCGCTCCTCGGTGCGTCACCTCGAGCTGGTGCCGATCTCCACCACGCGCCTCATGCTGGTGATGATCGCCGACACCGGCCGCGTCGAGCAGCGGCTGGTCGAGCTGCCCGGCCCGGTGCCGCCCGAGGACGTCACCGACCTGCGCCGCCGCGTCAACGAGAAGCTCGCCGGCAAGAAACTCGCCGACACCCCACCGCTGGTGCAGGGCCTGGTCGACGACTGCGCGCCGGAAAGCCGGGCCACGATGGCGTGCCTGGCCTCGGTGCTCCTCGAGACCTTGGTCGAGCGCAGTGAGGAACGCCTCGCGTTGGCGGGTACGGCTAACCTGACAAGAGGTGGGGTGCTGGACTTCCAAGGCACCCTCCGCCCGGTCCTCGAAGCCCTCGAGGAAGAGGTCATCCTGCTGAAGTTGATCGGCGACCTGGAACCGAGCACCACGCGGGTCCGGATCGGCGACGAGAACGAGATCGACAACCTGCGGTCGGCGTCCGTGGTCAGCACGGGGTACGGCCCCGGTGCGACGATCGTCGGTGGGCTCGGTGTGCTCGGCCCCACCCGGATGGACTACCCCGGCACCATCGCGACCGTGCGCGCGGTGGCACGCTACGTGGGCGACCTTCTAGCACAAAATTGACGAGGATTGCGGAGCCCGTGGCCAAGGACTACTACGGCATTCTCGGCGTGAGCCGGGAAGCCACCGACGACGAGATCAAGCGCGCCTACCGCAAACTGGCTCGGCAGTACCATCCGGACGTCAACCCGGACCCGGAAGCGCATGAGAAGTTCAAGGACATCAACGCGGCGTACGAGGTCCTGTCCGACGACCAGAAACGCCAGATCGTCGACCTGGGCGGCGACCCGCTCGCGCCCGGCGGCGGCATGGGTCCCGGCGGACCCGGCGGGGCCGGCGGCCCGTTCGTCGGCTTCCAGGACATCATGGATGCCTTCTTCGGCTCGGCGGCGGGCGGCGGCGGCCGCGGCCCACGCCCCCGCACCCGGCCCGGAGCGGACGCGATCCTGCGGCTCGAGCTGGACCTGAACGAGACGGCCTTCGGCGTCGAGGCGCCGATCACCGTCGACACGGCGGTGCTGTGCACCCAGTGCTCGGGCGCGGGCACGGCGCCGGGCACCCACCTGGCGACCTGCGAGACGTGCGGTGGCCGCGGCGAGGTGCAGAGCGTGCAGCGCACCTTCCTCGGCCAGGTGGTCTCGTCGCGCCCCTGCGCCACCTGCCAGGGCCACGGCACGGTCATCCCGCACCCGTGCCCGACCTGCGCCGGCGACGGCCGGGTGCGCACCCGCCGCTCGCTGACGGTGAAGATCCCGGCCGGCGTCGAGGACGGCATGCGCATCCGCCTGGCCCAGCAGGGCGAGGTCGGCCCCGGCGGCGGCACCCCCGGCGACCTGTACGTGGAGATCCACGAGCGCCCGCACGACGTCTACTCCCGCAAGGGCGACGACCTGCACTGCCGGGTGACGCTGCCGATGACCGCGGCCGCGCTGGGCACCCGCCTGACGATCAAGACGCTGGACAGCGAAGAGGCCATCGAGGTCAAATCCGGCACCCAGCCGGCCAGCACGCTGCGCATCCGCGGCAAGGGCGTGCCCCACCTGAGGGGCCAGGGCCGGGGCGACCTGTTCGTCCACCTCGACGTCAAGACCCCGACCAAGCTGACCGCCGACCAGGAACGCATGCTGCGCGACTTCGCCAAGACCCGAGGCGAGGACGTGGCCGAGCTCAGCAAGCAGGGCGGCTTCTTCAGCCGCATGCGAGACGCCTTCAACGGCCACTGAGCCTTTCCAGGTCAAAGGCAGGATGTCGTAGCGGGGTGGGGCGTACAGATCGCTGCTCCCGCCGAGGGCCCGGGCGGGGCGAGCAGGGCGCTGCGCGCCCAGAACGCTCACCCCACCCGGGCGACGTGCGTGAGTGGTCGCGCTCAAACCCCTAGCCCGGTCGTGGCGCTTCGGTCAGCCGCCTACTCGGCTGCTGGCTCGGTCGTGGTCCTTCGGTCAGCCGCCTACTCGGCTGCTGGCTCGGTCGTGGTCCTTCGGTCAGCCGCCTACTCGGCTGCTGGCTCGGTCGAGGAGCAGGGGGATGAGCTCCGCTCGCCAGATGTCCAGGTGGACGGCTCCGCTGGACGGCCCACCGTGGGCGAACTCCTCACGGACCACCCACGCGGTGGTCTCGGAGGCCAGGTTGACGCTGACCAGGCGGTCGAACTCGGCGTAGAGCAGCCGCTCGACCTCACTGAGGGACGGCGGTAGATAGGTCGTGGCGAGCCGCTCGGCCATCGCCCGCCACACCCATGGATCACCCCGGAGGCCCCAGCGTGGCGGCTCGGGTTCGAAGAGCTCAGACACCACCTTCATGAAATTCACTCATACCCGCCGATGGCCCGCCCCAAGCGGCCGTTAGCACAGTCTGGAAGCGCGACCGGCCCAAACGCCAACGCCCGGGCGCAGCCCTCGATCCCGGCGCGGACGTCCCCGGTCATTGCGCGACGGCATCCGTCGTGACGGGGCGGGACGGGTGGGGACGTCGGTACGGCGCCCGTCGTGACGGGGCGGGACGGGTGGTGACGTGGGCACGGGCGCCTGTCGTGGCGCGGGCGGCGCCGGTCGTCGTGTAGGGACGGGCGCCTGTCGTGGTGTGGGCGGCGCCGGTCGTCGTGTAGGGACGGGCGCCGGTCGTGGTGTGGGGGCGGCGCCGTCGCGGTGGAGGTGGCGTCAGTAGTGGGAAGCGGCGTCCATCGTGGCGGAGGCGGCGTCGGTCATGGCGGCGGCGGCGACCGTCGTGGTGGGGACGGCGGCCAGGCGGGCGTAGTCGGCGCTGATGTCGGCGGCGGTGCGCAGCAGGTGGGGCAGGTGTTTCTGGACCAGGGTCTCGACCGACGTCTCGGCCGCGTGCACGGTCACGTTGATCGCCGCGATGACCTGGCCGTTGCCGTCGCGCACGCCCGTGGCGACGGACCTGATCCCGGGCGCCAGGTCCTGGTCGGCGAGCGCCCAGCCGCGAGCCCGCACCTCCAGGAGCGCCGTCATGAAGACGTCGAGCGTGGGCCGGTACCGCGCGACGATGCCCGACCGGGAGTGCTCGGCCAGGATCTCGGGCACCACCCGGGGCTCCTTCGCGGCGAGCAGCACCTTGCCCATCGACGTCGCGGGGGCCGGGAACCGGGTGCCGATCGAGACCGCCAACGTCACGATCTTGGGTACCGCCACCCGGGCCACGTAGACGATGTCGCAGCCGTCGAGCTGCGCCATCGAGGTCGACTCGCCGGTGATGCCGACCAGCTCCTCCATGTGCGGCCGGGCCACCTCCCACAGGTTCAGCGAGTTGACGTACGCCATGCCCAGCTCGAGCACCCGCGGGGTCAGCGCGAAGCCGCGGCCCTCACTGCGCGCGTAGCCGAGCGCCTCCAACGTGAGCAGAATGCGACGCACCGTAGGCCGGGCCAGGCCGGTCTCGGCCGCGATGTCGCTCAGCGTCATCGACGGCTGGCCCGGACGGAAGGAACGCAGGACATCAAGGCCGCGCGCGAGGGCCTCGATGAAGTCAGGCCCCGTGCCCCTTCCGGTGTCGGTCATCTCCTAATGCTTCCACTGCGCCGATCCGGCGTCCCACTCGGTGTACTGGTACGGGTTCTCACGGATCGCCGTCTCGGGCACGTCGGGGTTCATCCCGCGCCGCCAGGCCTGTTCACCCATCGTCTCGCGCAGGTAGTCGACGGTCGCCTCGACCTTGGCCCGGGCGGCGGCCAGGTCGACGTCGACGAGCCGGCCGTCCTGCTTCACGACCCGGCCGCCGACCAGCACGGTGTGCACGTCGCCGCGCTGCGCCTGGAAGGCGACGTGCCCGTACGGGTGCAGGACCGGGAACATCACGGGTGACGCGTCGTTCTTGATCAGTACGATGTCGGCCTGCCGTCCCGGCGTGAGCGCGCCGAGCTGGGAGTCCAGGCCGAGCGCGCGGGCGCCGCCCCGGGTCGCCCACTCGACGACATGCTCGGCCCGCAGGTGGGCGTGTGTCACGGTCTCCTGCTTGGAGTGCGCCTCCAGGTGCTCACGCGAGCGGTCGGCCCCGAGCGTGGTGCGCATCGCGGAGAACAGGTCACCGCTCCACCAGACGCTGGTGTCCATCGACAGCGAGACCGGGATGTCGTGGTGGCGCAGCTGGAAGGTGGGTGGGTAGCCCTGACCGGCGCTCTGCTCGCTCTCGGTGGAGACCGAGACGGAGCCGCCGGTGGCGGCGATCCGGTTGTACGAGTCGTGGGTGAGGGTGGCGGCATGCACGTACACGTTGCTGGGACCCATGAATCCGTTCTCGTGCATGAGCCGGATGCCGTCGTCGTTGGTGGCGCCCCAGACTCCGGCGTGCGTGGTGACGGCGACGCCGAGCTCGCGGGCGACCTCGAAGGCCGCCTTCTCCGGGAAGGCCGGGTCGCCGGTGACGTCGAAGGCCATCTGGAACCCGGCGAGCTTGCCGCCGTCGACCCGCCGGCGGTAGAAGTCGCGGAAGGCGCCGGAGGTCGCCCACTCCCACGGTCCCTGCTGGATGTTGCCGTAGGCCAGGACGAACCGGCCGGGCACGGCCTCGAGCGCGTCGACCGCGGCGTCGGCGTGATCGGCGGTCTGCAGGCCGTGTGACCAGTCCACGGTGGTGGTGACGCCGGCGTCGATCGCCTCGATCGCGGCCAGCAGGTTGCCGGCGTGGATGTCCTCGGGGCGGAACAGCTTGCCCGATTCCAGGTAGTACCAGACGAAGTACTGCGTGAGGGTCCAGTCGGCCCCGTAGCCGCGCATGGCGGTCTGCCACATGTGCCGATGGGTGTCGATCATGCCCGGCATGATCACGCCGCCGGTGGCGTCGATCTCGAGGGCGCCCTCGGGCGCGGTGAGGCCGGTGCCGACCTCGGCTATCCGGCCGTCGACCACGAGCACGTCGGCCCCGGAAAGAACGGTGTGTGAGTCGTCCATGGTCAGGACCAGGCCGTTACGCAGGATGGTCGGCCGGCTGTTCGTGCTCATCGCAGCTCCTCTCGGACGCTCGTCCGTCAAGCGGACAACGAGTTCGCGCCAGTCTTCTCCCGCCCTCTTCGCGGTGTCAATGGTTTGTTTCGAGCAGATCAACAGGGCGTTGACAGCATGCAGATCTTGGTCGAGGCTGGTCCGGCGGACATGTGTCCGTAGAACGGCGGTTGGGATTGATGGGACCATTGAACGGCTTGCTGGTGGCGGACTTCTCGCGGATCCTCGCCGGGCCGTACGCGACGATGCTGCTGGCCGACCTCGGCGCGCAGGTGATCAAAGTGGAGGGACCGGGCGGCGACGACACCCGCACGTGGATGCCGCCCACCCGCGACGGCGTCTCGACGTACTACCTGGGCATCAACCGCAACAAGCGCTCGATCGCCCTCGACCTCAAGGATCCCGGCGACCTGGCCGCGGCGCGTGAGCTCGCCCGTCGGGCCGACGTCATGATCCAGAACTTCCGCCCGGGTGGCCTCGCCCGCTTCGGCCTCGACTACGAGTCGGTCGCCGCGGCCAACCCGGCGATCGTCTACGCGAGCATCAGCGGCTTCGGGTCCGGCGCCGGCGCCGACCTGCCCGGGTACGACCTGATGATCCAGGCGATTTCCGGCCTGATGAGCCTCACCGGCGACCCCGACGGGCCGGCTTACCGGGCCGGCATCTCGGTCTTCGACGTGATGGCCGGCATGCACGCCAACATCGGCATCCTCGCCGCTTTGCACCACCGCGGCGAGAGCGGGCGCGGTCAGCACGTCGAGGTCAACCTGCTCAGCTCGGCGCTCTCCGGCCTGGTCAACCACTCCAGCGGTTACGTCGCGGGCGGCACGGTGCCCTACCGGATGGGCAACGCCCACCCCAGCCTTTTCCCGTACGAGCCGTTGCCCACCGCCGACGGCGAGCTGATCGTCATCGCCGGCAACGACGGGCAGTTCCGCAAGCTGTGCCAGGTGCTGGGCCTGCCCGACCTGCCGTCCGACCCGCGGTTCGGCCGCAACCAGGACCGTACGGCCAACCGTGCCGAACTGCGCCCGCTGCTCGTCGAGCGGCTGACGACCCGAACCAAGGACGAGTGGTTCCGCGACCTGATCGCGGCCGGCGTGCCGTGCGCGCCGATCAACACGATCGACGGCGGAGTGGCCCTGGCCGAGGAGCTCGGGCTCGACCCCGTCGTCACCGTCGGCGACGTGCCCGGCGTCCGTAACCCCATCACGTTTTCCGGCACTCCGGCACGGTACGAGCTGCCGCCGCCCGGTCTGGACGAGCACGGCGAGGAGATCCGCAAGTGGCTGAGGAGCTGAGCTTCCCGACCGGCATCGGCACGTCGACGCCGACCAGCATCTCGCTGCTGGGACAGGATCTCGCCGCCGATCTGATGGGCAAGGTCGGCTTCGGTGAGCTGGCCTACTGGCTGGTCGCCGGGCGCCGGCCCACCCCGGGCGAGGTGCGGGTCTTCGAGGCGGTGCTCGTGGCGCTGGCCGATCACGGCTTCACCCCGACCGCGATCGCCGCCCGCCTGACGTACCTCTCCGCGCCGGAATCGTTGCAGGGCGCCCTGGCCGCCGGGCTCCTCGGCGGCGGTTCCCGGTTCCTCGGGGTCACCGAGGACTGCGGGCGCTTCCTCGCCGACACCCTGATCGAGGCCGGGACCGAGCGCGACTACGACGTCATCGCGCTCGAGGCGGTGCGCCGCGCCAAACAGGACGGTCGCTTCGTTCCGGGGCTCGGCCACCCGGTGCACAAGGACGAGGATCCGCGTACGCCCGTGCTGATCGCGATCGCCGAGCAGGAGGGACTGCGCGGGCCGCATCTGCGCCTGTTCGAGGCCATCGGGCGGGTCCATCCGCAGGTGCTCGGGCGCAAGCTGCCGCTCAACGGCGCCGGGGTGTGCGGCGCCGCCCTCGCCGACCTGGGGCTGCCCACCGAGCTGTTGCGGGGCTTCGCCCTGCTGGCCCGGGCGGCCGGCCTGCTCGGGCATCTCGCCGAGGAACGCCGCCGGCCGCTCGGCATGGAGATCTACAAAACCGTCGACCGCAACGCCGTCTACGAACCCCGAGAGGATTGACTATGGCCAGCATCGTCGCGGTCATCGCCTCCACCCACCACCCGTTCTACTACCGGGCCAGCACGGCGACGGGGGAGGACAGGCCGCCCTTCGCCGACGAGTGGACCCGCAAGATCCTGGCATTCCGCGAGACCCTCACCCGGGCCAACCCGGACGTGCTGGTCATGGTCGGCTCCGACCACTTCCACCAGCTCTGGCTGGACAACATGCCGCAGTTCCTGGTCGGCAAGGCGCCCTTCTACGACGCGAACTGGTACAACGAGGAACGCGAGTTCGGCCTGCCGCGGATGCTGCTCAAGGGCCAGGAGGATCTGTCGGCGCATGTGCTGCGGGCCGGCCTGGACGCCGGATTCGACCTGGCGTTCAGCAACGAGCTGCGCATCGACCACAGCATCACGTGCCCGATCATCACGCTGCGGCCCGAGGCCGACCTGCCGATCGTGCCGATCTACACCAACATCTTCGCGCCGCCGCTGCCGCAACCCTCGCGCTTCGTGAAGCTGGGCGAGACGATCCGGCAGATCGTCGAGCAGTGGCCGTCCGACCTGCGGGTCGCGATCATCGGCACCGGGCATCTGTCGCTCGAGCTGGGTGGCCCGCGGCAGTTCGGGCCGCACGGCCCCGACCCGGAATTCGACCGGCGGGCGGTCGAGTGGATCGCCTCCGGCGACCTCGACAACTGCCTGCGCGAGGTGACGCTGGACAGCCTGCACTCGCCGGGCAACGCCACCCATGGCTTCATGGACTTCATGCTGATGATGGGCGTGGCCGGGGCGGGGGCGAAAGCCCATCACGTCGACACGCTCGACCTGTTCCACACCATGGAGGCGTACTTCACCTGGTATCCGAACGGAGTTCCGGCGTGAGCAAATACCTGCTGAACAAGTTTTTGTACACAGTGGATCGCGACCCCGAGCTGGTGGAGCGCTACCGCGTCGAACCGCGCGAGATGGTGACCTGGTGGGAGGCCGAGCGCGCCAACTCGGTGCTCAACTGCCACACCGGTGAGGCGAGTACGTGGCTGCGCTTCTCCGACGCCGAGCGGGAAGCGCTCATCGCGCACGATCACGTGCGCCTGTTCGAGCTGGGCGCCCATCCGTTCCTCACGTTGACGCTGTTCATCGCGATGTTCGAGCGGGACAACACCGAGCCGCTGGAATACCAGAAGGCGTTCGGGATGCGGCTGGCCCACTTCGCGCAGCCGTACCCGGACATCGCGACATGATCCGCGCGGCCGTGCTGACCGTGTGCGGGCTGCCGCCGGCGGTGGCGGAGCGGCCCGCGCCGCCACCCGGCGACGGCCTCGTGCCGATCACTGTGGCAGCCGCGCCGATCACGCCGCTCGACCTGCTCTGCGCCTCGGGTACGAGCTACTTCGGTACGCCGGCCACACCGTACGTGCCGGGCGTGCAGGGCGTGGGGCACCGGGCGGACGGGGCGCCGGTCTGGTTCGCCACGCCCGCCGGCATGCGCCCGGGCGACGGCAGCATGGCGGCCGAGGTGGCGGTGCCGGCGGACGATGTCGTGGAGCTTCCGCCGGCGGTGCCGCTGCCATTGATCGCGGCGCTCGGGCTGTCGGCGGTGGCGGCCCACTCGGCTCTGACCCGCGCCGGCGGACTGGCCGCCGGGGAGCAGGTCGTCGTGCTCGGCGCCGGGGGAGTGGTGGGTCAGGCGGCGGTGCAGCTCGCGCTGCTGGCCGGTGCGCGCCGGGTCATCGCGGTGGCGCGCTGGGCGGATGCCCGGGCTCGGGCGGCGGAGCTCGGCGCGGCGGCGACCGTCCCGTTCACGCCCGGCGACGACGTGTCCACTATGGCCGGTTTGCTCCGGGAAGCCGCGGACGGGCCGGTCGATCTCGTGCTCGACCCGGTCTTCGGTGTGCCGGCCGCGGCCGCGCTGCGCGTGTTGCGGCCGGGCGGGCGGCTGGTCAACCTGGGCAGTGCGGCCGGCGCCGAGGCTCCGATCGAGTCGGCGGTGCTGCGTGCGGGTTCGCTGCGAATCATGGGCTACACCAACAACGGGCTGTCGCCCGGCGAGCGGGCCGAGTCGTTGCGGGTGATCGCCGGGCACGCCCTGGCCGGGCGCCTGGTCGTCGACCACGAGGTGGTGCTGTTCGAGTCCGTGGCCGAGGCATGGCAGAGGCAGGCGAGAGGAGAGGCTCGGGGCCGCATGGTGCTGACGTTCTGAGTCTCCGCATGTCGATCACGCGTTGGGGGAACTGCACGGATCGCGGCCGTCGCCGTCCGCTTCCCTCCGCCAGTCGCGCGGTCACCGGGCGTCTCCCGATCCCCGTCTCCCGGATCAAGCGAAGGGTGAGGTGCCGCCACATCTCACCCGGCGCCGGTCCGGGAGGCGGCCCGCCCGGGGGAGTGGATGCTGGGCTGCTCGGGTTTGGGGAGATCTCTAGAGCGGTTCGATGGTGAGTGTGGACAGGAGGGTGGGGTCGGCTATGGCGTCCATCGCGGTGATCTGACCGGCCTCGAAAGTGAGCCGGACCGCTATCCGGGTCTTGCCGCCGGGGGCGACGGCTATGCCGACGGTGCCGTCGATCAGGGCGGTGACGGCGGTTGCGGCGCGGCCGGAGAAGAACTGGGCCACGAGGGTCGAACCGTCGATCTCGGCGGGGGCGCCGAGCTTGCGGCCGGCCTCGTCGACGCGGAGGCGGACGTCGGGGTCGAGCAGGCTCAGCAGGGTGACGAAATCGCCGGCCCGGGAGGCGGCCAGGAAAGCGTCGACGATGTCGCGCGGGGCCGTTCGGTGGGACGCGGGGCGCCCGGCATCACGTCTCAGGGACGCCCGCCCGGTCACCGGCGTGGCGACTTCGGGAGTCGCGGTCTCGGCCATTGCGATGGGCGGTGCCGGGGTCGACGGTGCCGCGCGGGGCGGTGCCGAGGTGGGCGTTGTCGCGCGCGGCGGTGCCGGGGTCGACGGTGCCGCGCGGGGCGGTGCCGAGGTGGGCGTCGTCGCGCGCGGCGGTGCTGGGGTGGGCGGTGTCGCGTGGGGCGGTGCCGGGGTGGGCGGTGTCGCGTGGGGCGGTGGTGTGGGCTGCGGCTTGGTGTGGGACTGGATTCGGCGGCGGGCTCGGCTGGCCAACTGGCGGGCGGCTTCGGGGGAGCGGCCGACTACGGGGGCTATCTCGTCGAACGGGACGGCGAAAAGGTCGTGCAGGACGAAAGCCAGACGCTCCACCGGGGACAGGGTTTCCAGGACGACCATCAAGGCCAGGCCCACCGAGTCGGCCAGAACGGTTTCCTGTTCGGGGTCGGTGGACGGGTGGTGGGCCGGAGGTTCCGTCTCGTACGCGTCCTCGCGACGCGTGGTTCGGGAGCGGAGCATGTCCAGGCAGACGCGGCCGACGACGGTGGTCAGCCAGGCGTCGAGGTTGTCGATGGTGTCGGCGCCGGTTCGGTTCAGGCGCAGCCAGGCCTCCTGGACGGCGTCCTCGGCCTCGGCTGTGGAGCCCAGCATGCGGTGGGCCACCGCTCGCAGCCTCGGCCGGTTCGCCTCGAAGTGGTCGTGCACGTCCATGGTGTCCTCCCCGTGCGGCCGTGACGAACATGTGACGGCCGCCACATCGGTCACAGTGTGGCGGTCCGGTCCGTCGACCTGCCGACGGATGAGAGCGCGCGGATGTGACGCGTTCCGAACGAAAGTCGGAGGAGACATCATGCAGGCGCGGATCGAGAACCCGGCGGAACTGCTTCCGGACGCGGTCAAGGCGATCAACCTGTTGTACAAGGCGGCACACTCGGCGGGCGTGCCCGCCGGCACGCTGGAACTGGTGCATCTGCGGGCGAGTCAGATCAACGGTTGTGGGCCGTGCGTCGACTCTGGGGCGCGGGCCGCGCGCAAGAACGGCGAGACGGACGAGCGGCTCTTCGCCATCGCGGTGTGGCGGGAGACGCCGTACTTCACCGAAGCCGAAAGAGCCGCGCTCGCCCTGGCCGAGGCAGCGACCCGGCTGGCCGACCGGGCCGACGCGGTGCCCGACGACATCTGGAACGAGGCGGCGAAACACTTCGACGACAGCGGACTGGCGGCGATCGTGCTGTGGATCGCCACCACCAACCTGTTCAACCGCATCAACGTCACGACCCGGCAGCAGGCGCCGCAGAACTGGTGACCGAGTCGGAACGGCGACGATCGGCCATTCAGCCATGGAACGTGACGTGCTCACCGGACTAACATGCCGTCATGACGGGGAGCGACGTCCCCCGCGGAGTCCGGGTGATCACGCTGCTGGCCTGGCTGATGGTGCCGGCCGGAGTGTTGCTGGTCGCCGCCGGCGTGCTCGATCTGACGTGGTGGGCGTCCGGCGACGCGGCCCGGCTGACCGCGGTCATCACACAGACCAAGATTGAGTACGGGATCAACGAGCCCGCGCTCCTGCGAAACGGCGACGGGGCGGTCACGCTGATCGTGCTGGGGACGGCCGGTTTGACGTACGGGCTCCTGGCTCCGAAGATCCACCGCGGTCAGAAGTGGGCGCGGAGTTGGGCGCTCGGGATCGGCTTCGCGATCTTCCTGATCGGGATGCTGGGCGTCGGGGCGGACGCGAGCCAGCCGAGCTACCTGCGGGACTACTACGAGACGCTGACGTGGACGACGCAGACCGACCGGATGGCCGAGATCAAGGCTCTCGTCTACCCGGCCTGGTACCAGTGGTTCGAAGACTTCGCGCAGGGGCTGGGCGCGGTGGCGGCACTCGCCGTCGTGATCGGATTGTCGTGGTCCGCCGTCGTGCACGCCGACTACTTCGTGGGGGCACGCCCCGGTCGCTCCGGTGCGGGCAGTCCTAAGGACAGACCGGACGAGTGGGACGCCGCGCTGGCCCGGATCCGCGCCAGCGGCGGCATCGACGCGGTCCACGACGACCGCGCCGCCGGTCCGGCCCTGGACGCCCCGGATCGTGGTGGCCCGGCCGGTGATGGCCCGTTCAGTGGCGGCCCGCGTGATAGCGGCCGGGACAGCGGCGGGCCGGAAAGTGGCGGGCCGGAAAGTGGCGGGCCGGACGCTGGGGCGATCGCGGGCTTGAACGACGGTCGCGGCTCGGGCGGCGCGGCCGGCGGCGGTGGTGGATGGGGCGGGAAGGGGACGTCCCGGTACGACGACGACATCGAACGGCTCTATCGGAGGCCGCCCAGGACGAACGGCGACGGCACCGACGCCGGGAAGGGTGACTGAGCGGCGGGGCGCGCGGGCGGTTCGGTAGCGTGCGGGAGTGTCTGCGCCGCTCTTTCTGGTTGAGGTCCTGCCTGGTGGGGCCACCTGCACGCTCGACGGGCCCGAAGGTCACCACGCCGCCACCGTGCAGCGGCTTCGGGTCGGTGAGTCGCTGATCCTCGCTGACGGGCGGGGTGGCAGCCTGACCGGCCGGGTCACCGCGGTCGGCAAGGGCAGCGTCGACGTCGAGGTGGTCGAGCGGGAGCAGGTCGCCGCGCCCGATCCGCGGCTGGTGGTGGTGCAGGGCATCGCCAAGGGCGACCGGGGTGAGCTGGCCGTGCAGGCGATGACCGAGATCGGTGTGGACGAGATCGTGCCGTGGGCGGCGTCCCGCTCGGTGGCGCAGTGGCGCGGGGACCGGGGCTTCAAGTCGCGGGACCGCTGGGCGTCCACCGCCCGCGAGGCGGCCAAGCAGGCGCGCCGGGCCTGGCTGCCCGAGGTCGGCGGCGATCCGGACTGCTCGACCAAGCAGGTCGCCGTACGCCTGTCCGCGGCGGCCGCGGCTTTCGTTCTGCACGAGGAGGCCACGGAACGTCTGACCACAGCGGACCTGCCGAGCGAAGGCGAGATCGTCCTGGTGGTCGGTCCCGAAGGTGGCATCAGCGACGCCGAGCGCGACACCTTCGTACAGGCCGGCGCAGTTGCCGTTCGTCTCGGCCGCGAGGTGCTCCGCACGTCGACGGCCGGGGTCGCCGCTCTCTCCGTTCTGTCCGCCCGGCTTCAGCGCTGGTAGGCGCCGCCGCGGGTGTCAGGACTGCTTGGCCAGCGGGCGGCGGCGCTCGAGGCCGGGGAGGGCGATGTGGGCGTCCAGGCCGCTGCCGGTGGAGACCTGGTGGGAGATCTTGGCGCCGAGGCGGCGGATGATCAGGCGGCGGAGGCCCTTGGCGCGGATCTCGCCGCTGAACGGTGCGCCGAGGCGGCGGAGCAGGCGGCTCTGGCGGGCCAGGGACGGCTCGATGTCGGCGAAGGGGACGTGCAGGGCCATCGTCGACGGTGAGCCCAGGTAGGCGAACGGGGCCGAGCCGGCCATCGGGACGAACGGGACACCCAGCAGGGCCAGGTTGCGGTGGGCGCGGTGGTCCAGGAGGGCTACCAGATGACGTACGCCGGCCCCGTGTCCCGCCTTGAGGAAGGTGCGGTAGAGCAGGGAACTCACCATCAGGCCCGACTTGCCGCCCCGGTAGGCCGGCAGGACGCCGATCGTGGCGAAGTCCCAGATCCGGCCGTCGTGCATGTGGTGCGTGGCGACGATCTCGGACAGGTCCTTGCCGATCAGGTCGGGCGCCTCGTCGAGGGTCTTGCCGCCGCCGTCGATCACCCGTCCGGCGCCGGCCGGCACGCCGGTGCGCCGGTCCAGGACCAGGAAGAAAAGGCTGCTTTCCTCGTACGGGCCGTATTCGGCGGCCATCTCGTCGGCATCGTTGCCGAACGTCTGCTCGAAGACCTGCCGCTCGACCGTACGGGCCACAGCGGCCAGCGGATCGGACGGGCCGACGGCCAGGGCGACGAAACGGCCGGCCGACGGGTGCGCGTCCAAGGCGGCGGCACAGCGAAGGCTGACCTCGGAGGACGAGAGCGCGTACGACATCAGAAGCCCTTCACGACGATCTCGGTGGTGCGGAAGTACTCGGCCGTGAACGCGACGACCTTCTCCGGGTCGAACGCCTTGCAGGTGTAGATGTCGACGCTGAAGAACGAGATCGGGCGCTCCCACGAGTAGAAGTGCGCGCCCGAGGTCTCCCAGTGGATCCAGCCGGCCCAGCCGTACAGGTCGCTGCAGTGGGTCACCGGCTCGATCAGCGTGATCATGTCGGTCACGACCGACAGCTGGGACAGGTAGTCCTTGATGTGCTCGGCGGTGATCACATACGTCGGGTAACCCTCCACGACCAGTCGCTGACGGTGAATCATCGGAGCGAGGTCACGGTACGTGGCGTCGGCGTGCAGTGCGGGGAGCGTCATGGGAGCGTTCCTTACGGGCTAATCGGACCAACCAGGCGTCTCCTACTATAGGACGAAATTACGGAGAGTGAAAGCGGCTCTCATCACACAGAGTCACAACGGCGACGAACATGAACGTGATCACGAAGCAGCGAGTTGGTTAGGCTAGCCTTCCGTCATGGTTCTGACGCGCTCCGCAACATCCGCGCGCCCGGCCACCCCGCGCGGCCCGGGTTTGAGGGCCTCCGCCGCCATCCACAGCGCGACCCTTGTGCCGCCGGCCCACGACATCGACCGCCCCGCCATTGGGTCCCGGGGGCTGCCGGCTCCCGTCACCGGCTACCCCGCCATTGGGTCCCGGGGGCTGCCGGCTCCCGTCACCGGCTACCCCGCCACTCGGCCCGGCAGGCTGCTGGCGCGTATCACCGGCCAAGGTGCCATTCGGTTCGGCCGGCTGCCGGCGCATGGTGCTGATCGAGGTGGCGTTTGGCTCGGTTGGCTGCTGGCGCATCGTGCCGGTCGAGGCGCCGTTTGGTTCGGTGGGCTGCTGGCGCGCGTCACTGGCCGGGGTGTCATTCGGCTCGGCGGGCTGTCTGCGTATGGGGCCGGTCGACGCGCCATCTGGTCTGGCGAGCCGTCGACCGGCGGCGCCGAAGGGTTTGTCGGGCGGTGCGGCGAGCTGTCGGTCGATGTCTCCGGCCGGCCCGTTTTTCCGCTCGGCGAGCTGCCGTCCGGGACCCGTGATCGCCTTCGTGGGCGCTCTGGTCTTGATCTCGGGGATCTGCCGGGCCAAGGTCGGTACCCGATGAACGTGGATCAAGCCGGCCCGGGCGGAGCCTTTCGCGGATGAGCGGTGATTTCGAGCGCCGCGCGATCGTGCCGCGACCGGTCGCCCACGTGCCGGTGCGACCTTCGGCCGTCGCCGCGCGGACGGCAACCCTGACCGGGCCGGGCACCGGCGCATTGGTTCATCGTGAGGGTGGAATCCCGGATGGCCGTGTCGGCGGCTGTCTGTGGGCAGGGGACGCCCAACGGGCTCGGCTGGAGAAGCGTCGGCCCGGGCGCCGTGCTGCGTGCGCACGGCTTTCGACCGTTCGGGCCGGTGAGCGGCTAGGACGCGTACGGGTCGAAGCGTCTCGTCTGGCCTCTTTGAACGCCGTGCCGCTGATGGCGCATGTGCCCATCCGTGCGCCCGGGTCGTCGTGACGTGGCGGCGCGGTTGCCGGTGGAGGGGACCTATTCCGATGGAAGCTGTTGCGGCAGGGGAGGAAGCAGTGAGTCTCGCGGCACGCGAGCATGAGGGCCCGGACGTGGTCGAGGGCGGGTTCGCGACGATCAGCGCCACGCCGGCCGAACAGACTGCCGGGTGGCGGCCGTGAACATTCTGTGGCGGGCGCTTGTTCGTAATCGGGGCAGGGTTTCCCTCGGCACCTTTCTCATCGGGGTGCACCAGGCCTGCGAGGCGCTGGTGCCGATCCTCATCGGGGTGATCGTCGATCGGGCGGTGGCGACCCGCGATCTCGGGCAACTGGTGATCTGGGTCGGTGTGCTGGGGATGCTCTTCCTGGCGCTGACCACGGCGTACCGACTCGGCGCGCGCCTTCTGATGCGGGCCATCGCCGACGAAGCTCACCTGCTGCGGCTGGAGGTCGCGGCGAAGGTCCTCGATCCGCGCACCGAGGTGCGTACGGGCGACGTGCTGACGATCTCGACTACCGACGCGGACACCACCTCCTACCTGCTGGACTATCTGCCGCGCCTGTTCGGCGCGCTGGTTGCCACGGCCATCTCCGCGGTCGGGCTCTGCCTCATCTCCGTACGGCTGGGACTGGTTGTACTCATAGGGACACCTCTGGTGCTTCTGGCGTTGCAAAGGGCGGCGCCGAGAATCACGAAACGTGTGGCGGCGCGGCAGGAGGTGGCCGGGCGGGCGGCGTCTCTGGCCACCGATCTGGTGACCGGTCTGCGGCCTTTACGGGGGATCGGCGCGCAGGAGGCGGCAGCGCACCGCTATCGCGAGGTGAGCCGCGAGTCGCTGGAGGCGACGCTGCGGGCGGCCCGCACGATGGGGCGGTTCCAGGCGGCCTCGTCGACCGTCAGCACACTTCTGGCCTGCGGCATCGCGATTCTGGCGGGGTGGTTCGCGCTGAGTGGGCGGATCACGCCGGGCGAGCTGGTGACAGTGATCGGGCTGGCCGCGTTCCTGGGCGAGCCGTTCGGGACGCTGTCGGCGGCGCCCGGCTGGATCGCGTCGTCGCGGGCGTCGGCCGAGCGGATCGCCTCGGTGCTCACCGTCTCGCCGCAGAACCCGCCGGCCGGAGAAAATCCGATTCCTTCGGTACGGGGTGGTGAATGCGTCGGCGTGGTGGTCGAGTCCGACGCGGCCGCCCTGGTCGAGCTCTTCGACGACGGTTCGCCCGACGTGCTGGTCGCGCCGCATCATCCCGAGCTGTTCTCCGGCACGATCCGCCAGAACCTCATAAACCCCGAAAAATCTGATTTGCCGTACGTGTTGACGGCATCAGCGGCGGACGACGTTGTAGCGGCCCACCCGGACGGCCTGGACCACGCGATCGCCGACCGGGGCGCGGCACTGAGTGGCGGCCAGCGGCAGCGGCTGGCACTGGCCCGCGCGCTCCTGGCCGAGCCGAAACTGCTGGTCCTGCACGAGCCGACGACGGCCGTGGACGCGGTGACCGAGCACGCGATCGCCCGCGGCATCCGCGACCTGCGCCACCGCCCGGGCTCGACACTGGGCACGCTGCTGGTCACGACGAGCCCCGCCCTGCTGGCTGTCACCGACCGCGTGGTCGTCCTCCGCGACGGCGAGGTGGTCGCCACCGGCACACACGCGTCGCTCGCCGCCACAGACGAGACGTACCGCGCGGCGGTCCTCCGATGACGGGTGATTCGGATTTGTCCGCTATGAAGAGATGCGGCGGCCTACTGCAAAGCGGCGAGCGTGGTGGTGGGTGGGGAAGGGTGATGCTCCGGTGAGCGATTCTTCTCTGCCGATCGCGTCTACCGGGGAGACGTGGGCCTGGGTCTGCCGGCAGTTGCGGGAGCGGAAAGGGGAACTGGCGCTCACCGTGGCCGTCGGGCTTGTGGCGGCGGGGGCCTCGGTGGTTCCGGTGACCGCGCTGGGGCGGTTGGTCGATCTCGTGCGGGATGACGCCTCGCACACCAGCCTCGTGTCGATAGCTGTGCTTGTCGTGGTGGCCGCTCTCGTCGGGGGTGTCGCCGCCGGGGCCACCACCGCCCTGGTCAGCCGGCTGGGGGAGCGGATCCTGGCCAAGCTTCGCGAGGAGACCGTCGGGGTCGCGTTGCGGCTGCCGGGGCCGACGCTCGACCGGGCCGGGCGCGGTGACCTGCTCTCGCGGGTCGGGGCCGACGTCGCCGCCGTCGGTAACGCCGCCGGGGAAGTTCTGCCCACCGTCATCTCGGCGCTTCTGCTCGGTGTGCTCAGCCTGGCCGCGATGTTCGGGCTGGACTGGCGGCTCGGGGTGGCCGGGCTCGCCGCCGTACCGTCCTATCTTCTCGCCCTTCGCTGGTATCTGCCCCGGTCGGCGCCGATCTACGCGGCCGAGCGCTCCGCCATCGGGGCCCGGTCGCAGCTGCTCATGGAGAGCCTTCAAGGTGTGCGCACCGTGCACGCGTACCGGCTGGAACGCCGTCACCTGAACGCGATCGACGACGCCTCGGCCCGGGCCCGCGATCTCTCCGTCGGGGTTTTCACGCTTTTCACCCGCTTTGTCGGGCGGATCAACCGGGCCGAACTGCTCGGCCTCGCGACGATTCTGGTGGCCGGGTTCTGGTTCGTGCGGGCGGGCTGGGTCACCGTCGGTGAGACCGCCGCCGCGGCCGTGCTCTTCCACCGGCTGTTCAACCCGATCTCGATGATCCTGTTCACCTTCGACGAGATCCAAGCCGCCGGGGCCGGGCTGGCCCGCCTGGTCGGGGTGGGCACGCTGCCGGTGGCGCCGGCCGGCACGGCGCCGCTGCGTACGGCCGAACTGACCCTCGACAATGTGACCTTCGGGTACGACGACCGGGTGAAGGTGCTCGACGGGATCACCCTGCGGGTCGCGCCCGGCGAGCGGGTGGCGCTGGTCGGCTCGACCGGTGCCGGCAAGACCACCGTCGCCTCCATCGCGGCCGGGATTCTGCGGCCCTCGGCGGGTACGGCCGCTGTCGGTGGGGTCCCGGTCGACCAGTTGGCGCCCGGGATCGTGGCGATCATCAGCCAGGAGACCCACGTCTTCGCCGGGCCGCTGATCGAGGATCTGCGGCTGGCCGCACCGGACGCCGACCGGGAGGAGGCCGAGGCCGCCCTCGAACGGGTCGGCGCGCTCGACTGGGCCCGCGCCCTGCCCGCCGGGCTCGACACGATCGTCGGCGAGGGTGGTCATCCGCTCACCGCCGCCCAAGGTCAGCAGCTGGCGCTGGCCCGGCTGGTCCTGCTCGACCCCGCGGTCGCCGTGCTCGACGAGGCGACGGCCGAGGCCGGCAGCGCCGGGGCGCGTGAGCTGGAGGAGTCCGCGCTCTGCGCCACCAAGGGCCGTACCACCCTGTTGGTCGCGCACCGGCTCACCCAGGCCGCCGGCGCCGATCGGATCATCGTGCTGGAGCACGGCTCGGTGCTGGAGGAGGGCACCCACGACGACCTGGTCGCGGCCGGCGGGCGCTACGCCACGCTCTGGTCGGCCTGGCAGAGCCGCGGCTGACTTCTCTCATGCCCGGAGGGCGGGAGCCGATGGTGGGGCCATGAAGTTGTCGTTCAAGCTGGATGGGTCGGGCATGGCGAGCTGGAAGCCGGCCGACGACCCGGTCGTGCTGGTGGCCGACGACGACGAGGACGTCCGCGACCTGATGACGTTCAAGCTCGAGCGAGCCGGCTTCCGGGTGATCGCCGCCGACAACGGCGTGACGGCGCTGGACCTGGTCCGGGCCAACCGCCCGGACGCGGTCATCCTCGACATCGACATGCCGGGCCTGGACGGCCTCACCGTCTGCCATCAGCTGCGCGCCTCGGCCGCGACCCACGGCATCCCGGTGCTGATGTGCAGTGGCCGCACCCGCGACCTCGACGTGGATTTCGGTTTCCACGTCGGGGCCGGGGACTACGTGGTGAAGCCGTTCAAGCCCGACGACCTGCTGCGCCGCCTGCGTCTTCTGCTGCTGGGCGGCAGCTAGATCTTCAGGGTGGCGGTCACCTGAGGAGCGTCCACCGCGCGGCTCGCGATGATCCGGTACTCGCCGGGCAGCCGCTTCCACCCGCCGTCCCAGATCTCGAACACGCGCGGCGGCAACGGGATCCGCACGGTCACCGTCTCGCCCGGGTGGGCCTCGACGTTCTCGAAACCGGCCAGCCAGCGCTCCGGACGGTTGGGGTCGACCGGCGACGGTCCCACGTACACCTGCACGACCTCCCGGCCGGCCCGCGCGCCCGTATTGGTCAGGGTCACCACCGCCTCGGTCTCGTTGACGGCCATCTCGTCGTACCGCCACGAGGTGTAGCCCAGACCGTGACCGAAGGCGTAGAGAGGCGCCACGCCGGAGCGCAACCAACCCCGATAACCCATGAAGACGCCTTCGTCGTACGCCACGACACCGTCCCGCGGCTCGATCGCCAGCACCGGGCAGTCCTCCTCCCGGCGCGGCCAGGTGGTGGGCAGGCGCCCGCCCGGCTCGGCCACGCCGAGCAGCACGTCGGCCAGGGCGGCGCCCGCCTCCTGACCGGGGAACCAGGTGAGCAGGACGGCCGCGACCTGGTCGGCCCACGGCATCAGCACCGGGGAGCCGGCGTTGACCACCACGACCGTCCGGGGATTGGCCGCGGCCACCCGCGACACCAGCTCGTCCTGCCGGCCCGGCAGCGCCAGCGACCGCCGGTCGAAGCCCTCCGACTCGACCTGCTCGGTCGTGCCGACCACCACCACCGCCACGTCGGAGCCGGCGGCCAGGCGCACCGCCTCCTCGATCATCCCGTCCGCGTCCGGCGACGGCGGGCGGTGACCGAGCGTCGTCGCGACCGAGTGGGCCATGCCGCGTTCGAGGGTCTGGCGCAGCACGACCGGTGCCGGCACGCCGGCCTCCAGCTCGACGGTGACCCGCTGCTCGCGCGGGGACAGCAGCAGGTCGGCGCGGCCCGTGCCCGGCGGGTGCAGCGAACCCTCGTACAGAAGCGTGCCGTTGATCCTCAGCTCGAACGTGCCGAAGCCGGAGACGGCGAAGGTGTGCTCGCCCGCGACGTCCGGGACGAAGGTGGCCTCCAGCACGATGGACTCGACGTCCTGGGGGTCGAGGCCGCCGGGCAGCGAGCCGATCCAGCGGACGGCGGCCGGGTTGACCGTGAAGGAGTGGCTGCCGACGGTGACGCGGGTGTCCGACCACTGCGGACCGTGGGCGGCCGGCAGGAACGGGCGGGGGTCGGCGCCGATCGCGTATTCGACGTCCACTCCGGACAGTGCGCGGGCGAGGCCGTCGAGCGGAGAGATCGTGTGCGGTGGGGAGACCTGAGCGCTGCCGCCGCCGAGCACCCGCGCGTCGGTGGCCAGGGCGCCGATGACGGCGACCTTGGTCAGGGCCGCCGCTTCCAGCGGCAGGGTGTAGTTCTCGTTCCGGACCAGCACGAACGAGCGCGCCGCGACCTCGTGTGCCACCGCGTCGCCATCGTACTTATCGGGATTTGCCGGAATCGGGCCGAGGGCGCCGACGCGCCGGGCGAGCCGGAGAACCCGCCTGACCTTGTCGTCGATGATCTCCTCGGCGACCTGCCCGCTCTTCACCGCCGCGACCAGTTTGCCGCCCCACGGGTTCTCCAGCGCCGGCATGGCGATGTCGAGACCGCCCAGGGCGGCGTCGACCGTGCTGCGCGCCGCCCGCCAGTCGGAGACGACGACGCCGTCGAAGCCCCACTCGTCCTTCAGGACGCCCTGCTGGAGTGGTCCGTTCGAGGCCATCGGGAGGCCGTTCACGCCGTTGTAGGCGCTCATCACGCCCCAGCCGCCCTCCTGGACGACCCGCTCGAACGGCGCCAGGTAGATCTCGCGCAGCGCCCGCTCGGGGATCCGGACGTCGACCTCCATCCGGTCGGTCTCGAAGTCGTTGCCGACCAGATGCTTGACCGTCGTGCCGACGCCCTCGCCCTGCACGCCGCGCACGAAACCGGCCGCGATCTCGCCGCTGAGCAGCGGATCCTCCGAGTAGCACTCGAAGTGCCGCCCGTTCAGCGGGGTGCGCTGCATGTTCACCGTCGGCCCGAGCAGCACGTGCACGCCCTTGCGCCGCGACTCCAGCCCGAGCAGCCGGCCCGCCCGCTCGGCCAGCTCGACATCCCACGCCGCGGCCAGCGCCGTCGGGCTCGGCAGCGCGACCGACGGGTCGTCCGGGGCCCAGCCGGTCCCGCGTACGCCGATCGGCCCGTCCGACATCACCAGCGAGCGCAACCCGATCCGCTCGATCGCCGGCAGCGACCAGAAGTCCTGCCCGGCCAGCAGCGACACCTTCTCCTCGAGGCTCAACTGCCCGAGCAACCGCTCGACATCGTCCATGGAAGCGCTCCCATCCCTGTGGTTCACGCGAGTGAGCTTAAGATCTGCGAGGTGGACACCGACTGCCTGTTCTGCCGCATCGTCGCGGGGGAGATCCCTGCGACGGTCGTGCACGAGACCGACACCACCCTCGCCTTCCGCGACATCGACCCCAAGGCGCCCGTGCACGTGCTGGTCATCCCGAAAAGCCATCACCCGGACGTGGTCACCCTCGCGCGGGCGGATCCGGCCGTCTCGGCCGATCTGCTGAGCACGGCCGCCGCGGTGGCCGAGGCCGAGGGGCTTCTCACGGACGGATTCCGGTTGCTCTTCAACACAGGTGCGTACGCCGGGCAGGAAGTGTTCCACGTCCACGGCCACGTTCTCGGCGGCGAGCCGCTCGGTCCCATGCTGGCGCCCCGATGAGCGCCGAGGAGCGGTACGAGCGGGCCGCCCGCCAGGCGCAGGCCCAGGGCCGGGTGCCCGCCCTGTCGGTCGCCCTGCACCGGGCCGACCGCGAGCCGTGGGTCTTCACCGTGGGCGACTCCGGCACCCCGGGCCGGCCCCTGACCCCCGACACCCGGTTCCGGATCGGGTCGATCACCAAGACGTTCACCGCCGTGCTGGTGCTCCAGTGCCGCGACGAAGGGCTGCTCGACCTCGACGACCCGATCGCGAAGCACCTCGACGTGCCGGCGCACGGCGACGCCACCGTCCGGCGGCTGCTCTCGCACACGTCCGGGTTCCAGCGCGAACCGTACGGCGACGTCTGGGACACCCTGGCCGCCCCCGACGACGCCGGCCTGATCGCCGAACTCGACCGGGCCGAGCGGGTACTGCCCAACGCCCGCCGCTTCCACTACTCCAACCTCGGCTTCGCCGTCCTCGGCCAGCTCGTGGCCAAGCTGCGCGACAGCACCTGGGCGGCCGTGCTCCAAGAGCGGATCCTCGACCCGCTGCGGCTCACCGCCACCACCCTCGAACCGCCCGCGCAGGCCGCCGTCGGCTTCGTGGTCGACGCGTACTCCGACGCCGCCCGGCCCGAACCGCGGACCGACCTCGGCGGGGTCGCCCCGGCCGCCCAGCTCTGGAGCACCGCGAGCGACATGGCGACCTGGGCCTCGTTCCTGGCCCACCCCGAGCTCATCGACCCCGACGGCAAGGTGCTGGCCGCGGCCACGCTCGAGGAGATGCGCTTCCCGGCCACCACCACGAACGAGACGCTCTGGAGCGCCGGCTGGGGCCTCGGGCTCATCCTCATCCCGCATCCCAAGCGCGTGGTCGACGTCGGTCACGACGGCGCCATGCCCGGCTTCCTGGCCGGCGCCTACGGCCGTCGCGGCAACGGCGTCCCGGCCGGCCTGGCCGCCGCCGTGCTCGGCTCCTCCGGCACCGCCGGCGAGATCAACGACCTGGTGCCGGAACTGCTGCGCCTCGCGGTCGAGCTCGACCCGGCCGACATCCGGCCCTGGCGCGCGGCGCCGCCGGCCCCGCCCGAGTACCGCTCGATCCTCGGGCCGTGGTGGGGCGAGGGCTCGCAGTTCATCTTCTCCTGGCACGACGGGGCCCTGCAGGCCCGCTCGGCCGAGTCGCCGGCCGACACGCCGCCGGCGATCTTCGAGCCGCTGCCCGGGCAGCCCGACGTGCTCCGGACGGTTTCCGGGCGCGAGGCCGGGGAACTCCTGCGCCTGACCCGCTCCGCCGGGGGCGAGGTCGTCAAGATGCACTGGGCCACCTACCGGTTCGCCCGCGTTCAGGAGGGCTTCGACGGAGGCCGGGCTTCCGACGGGGTTTTTTCCTGATAAGGACGCAGGCCGTCCGGCGATAATGGCATCGGCGTCCGGGCGGCCGAGCGGATACGATGGCACTCTTCCTTCGAAGCACGCCGCCCAGGTTTGGGTGACGCCGAGAACGAGAGCAGGTGGCGGAGGCCTTCCAGGCCGCCCTATGACCGGTACGCCGAACCCTTCCAGCGCAGGCTCCAGCAGCTCAGCGCGGGTGCAAACCAAGATCTCGGTCGCCGACCCGAAGATCATGGTGAACCTCCTGGGTGCCAAGGACGAGATCCTGCGGCTCATCGAGCGAACTCTCGCCAGCGACGTCCACGTCCGCGGCAACGAGATCACCATCACCGGTGATCCCGCCGAGAACGCCACCGCGGAACGCCTCTTCTCCGAGCTCATCGAGCTCATCGAGAAAGGCGAGACGCTCTCGGTCGACTCGGTGCGCCGCACCGCGGCGATGCTGGAGGACGAGACCGCCGAGCGCCCGGCCGAGGTGCTCACCCTCAACATCCTGTCCCGCCGCGGCAAGACCATCCGTCCCAAGACGCTGGGCCAGAAACGCTACGTCGACGCCATCGACGAGAACACGATCGTCTTCGGCATCGGCCCCGCCGGTACCGGTAAGACGTATCTGGCGATGGCCAAGGCCGTGCAGGCGCTGCTGGCCAAGCAGGTCAGCCGCCTCATCCTGACCCGCCCGGCCGTCGAGGCCGGCGAGCGCCTAGGCTTCCTGCCCGGCACCCTGAACGAGAAGATCGACCCATACCTGCGCCCGCTCTACGACGCCCTGCACGACATGCTCGACCCCGAGGCGATCCCGCGCCTGATGGCCGCGGGCACGATCGAGGTCGCTCCGCTGGCGTACATGCGTGGCCGGACCCTCAACGACGCGTTCATCATTCTGGACGAGGCGCAGAACACGACGCCCGAGCAGATGAAGATGTTCCTGACCCGGCTCGGGTTCGGTGCCAAGATCGTCGTTACCGGTGACGTCACGCAGGTGGACCTGCCGGGTGGGACCACCAGTGGTCTCAAGGTCGTGCGCGAGATCCTGCAGAATGTCGAGGACGTGCACTTCGCCGAGCTGTCCAGCTCCGACGTGGTCCGGCACCGGCTGGTGGCGGAGATCGTCGACGCGTACGCGAGGTACGACGCCGAGCAGGAACAGAGCTCAACTCAATCCGTCCACGCCGTGCCGGGACGGGCCGCCAGCGGCGGCCGGTCCGGGCGACGGCGCTGATTCAAGGGGTAAACGCACCACTATGTCCATCGAGATCGCCAACGAGTCGGGAGTCGAGGTCGACACCGACGCGATCCTCGCGGTGGCCCGGTACGCGCTCGACGAGATGGGAGTCAACCCGCTCGCGGAGCTGTCGATCCTGCTCGTCGACATCGAATACATGGCCGAGCTGAACCATCGCTGGATGGGTGGTGACGGGCCCACCGACGTTCTCGCCTTCCCGATGGACGAGGGCAGCGTCGACCACGGGCCCGGCGAGGCCGGCACGGGTGAGCCGGCGCTGCTCGGCGACATCGTGCTGGCCCCCGAGGTGGCCGCCAAACAGGCCGCCGCGGCCGGGCACTCCGCCGCCGACGAGCTGCACCTGCTGACCGTGCACGGCGCGCTGCACCTGCTCGGTTACGACCACGCGGAGCCGGAGGAGGAGCGCGAGATGTTCGGGCTCCAGAACCGCCTGCTGCAAAGCTGGCGGGCCAGCCGGAAGACCGGCTGACGCGCCGTGGACCCCGCCAATCTATTCGCGGCAGGCTCGGCCGAGGCTTCGGCCGGCCTGCCGGACCTGCAACTGATCATTTTCGCGGTGCTGCTGGTGCTGCTGGCCGGCCTCGCCTCGATGGCCGACGCGGCGCTCGGCTCGGTGTCGCCGGCCCGCGCGGGCGAGATGGCCCGCGAGGGCGAGCGGGGCGCCGGAGCGCTGGCCGCCGTCGCCTCCGACGTCGTCCGCCACCTCAACCTGCTGCTCCTGCTGCGCCTGCTGTGCGAGCTGACCGCGACCACGCTGGTCGCGCTGGTCGCGGTGGACAGCTGGGGCATCGGCTGGACGGCGGCCCTGGTCACCGCGGGCACGATGACCGTGGTGAGCTTCGTCGTGGTCGGGGTGGCCCCGCGCACGGTGGGGCGCCAGCACGCGTACGCGGTGGGCCGCGCGGCGGCGCCGCTCGTGCGGTGGCTGGGCAAGGTGCTGAACCCGCTGGCCTCGCTGCTGATCCTCATCGGTAACGCGGTGACGCCGGGCAAGGGCTTCCCCGAGGGACCGTTCGGCAGCCAGGTGGAGCTGCGGGAACTGGTCGATCTGGCCGAGCAGCGCGGCGTCGTCGAGCACGGTGAACGCGAGATGATCCACTCGGTCTTCACGCTGGGCGACACGATCGCCCGCGAGGTGATGGTGCCCCGCACCGAGATGGTGTGGATCGAGGGCTCGAAGACCCTCCAGCAGGCGCTCTACCTCTTCCTGCGCTCCGGCTTCTCGCGCATCCCGGTGATCGGCGAGAGCGTCGACGACGTGCTCGGCCTGCTCTACCTGAAAGACGTGATCCGCCGTACGCAGTCGGGTTCGACGGGCGACGCGGTGGCCGACCTGATGCGCCCGGCGACCTTCGTGCCCGAGTCGAAACCGGTCGACGACCTGCTGTCGGAGATGCAGGCGGCCCGCACCCACCTGGTGATCGTGGTGGACGAGTACGGTGGCACGGCCGGGCTGGTCACGATCGAGGACATCCTCGAGGAGATCGTCGGCGAGATCACCGACGAGTACGACGTCGAGCGCCCGCCGGTCGAGCACCTGCCCGACGGCGCGGTGCGGGTGACGGCCCGGCTGCCGATCGAGGATCTCGGCGAGATCTACGGGGTGGAGCTGCCGGCCGACGAGGTCGAGACGGTCGGTGGGCTGCTGGCCCAGGCGCTGGGCCGGGTGCCCATCCCGGGCGCGACAGTCGACGTGGGCGGCCTGCACCTGGTCGCCGAGGGAACAACCGGCCGGCGCAACCGGATCGACTCGGTGCTGGTGCGCCGAGTGGAACCGGAACAGCCGGACGACGAGGGAGCCGAGTCGCCTGCCGACTCCGAGGACGAGGAAAGACAAACCGCGGATGCCTGACACTTTCGCTTTGAGCGCCGAGGACAACAAACTGGTCACGCTGGCGCGTTCGGCCCGGGCCCGGGTGGGTGCGGCTGAGGGCGCGGCGGTACGGGACCAGGACGGCCGTACGTACGCGGCGGCCACCGTCGCGCTGCCGTCCCTGGCGATCAGCGCGCTCCAGCTCGCGGTGGCGTCGGCAGTTGCCTCGGGCGCGACGAAGATCGAGGCGGCGGCGGTGGTGACTTCGGCGGCCGGCCTGGAAGAGGCGGGCCGGGCGGCGGTCCGCGACCTGGCGCCGTCGGCCCCGATCCACGTGGCGAACCCGACCGGCACCGTCCACGGCACGGTCACGGCATGAGCGACGCACGCGAGCGCCCGGACGCGGCCGGCCGGAACGAAGAATCGCCCCGCAGCAGCCGCTCCACCGGCGGCAACCGGCCGACCGGTGGCGGCCGAGCCGTGGAGGGCAAGCGTTCCGGTGCCGACGGTAAGCGGTCCGGCTCCGATGGCCCGCGGTCCGGGGCTGACGGTAAGCGCTCCGGATCCGATGGCGCGCGGTCTGGGGCTGACGGTAAGCGGTCCGGATCCGATGGCGCGCGGTCCGGGGCTGACGGTAAGCGGTCCGGCTCCGATGGCCCGCGGTCCGGGGCTGCTGGTACTCGGGTCGGGGCCGATGGTGAGCGGCGGCTGACGGCGGGGGAGCGGAACGAGCTTCGCCGGCAGGAGCGCCGCGCCGCCCGTCGGACGGACAAAGTCGGCGGTTCCGGGACGAATCGCGGCGCCGGTCAGCGCGGCGGCGGTGCGCCCGGCACGGGCGCGGGCGCGGGTCAACGTGGCGGCGGCGTGGGCCGGGGCCTGGTCGGCTCGGGCGCGGGCCAGCGTGGCGGCGGCGTGGGCCGGGGCCCGGTCGGCTCGGGCGCGGGCCAGCGTGGCGGCGGCGTGGGCCGAGGTGCGGTCGGCTCGAGCGCGGGTCAGCGTGGCGCTGCCGGCCGGGATGCGGACGGTCTGGGTTCGGGGCGGGGCGGTGACTCGAGCCGGAGTGCGGCCGGCCCGGCTGCGGGCCAGCGTGGCGGTGCCGGTGAGCGTGGCGGTTCCGGGCGGGACTCGGGCGGACTCGGGTCGGGGCGGCGCGGTGGCGCGAGCCTGGGTGCTGATGGACCGGATGCGGGGCGGCGCGGTGGCGCGAGCCTGGGTGCTGACGGACCGGATGCGGGGCGGCGTGATGGCGTGAGCCTGAGTGCTGGTGGCCCGGATGCGGGGCGGCGCGGTGGCGCGGGCCGGGGCGTGGATGGGCCCGGCGATGGGCAGCGTCGCGCAACGGGTCAGCGTGGCCCTGTGGGCGGTTCAGCCGGGGCTGGGCAGCGGGGTGGCGCCGGCCGCCGGGGTGCGGGTGCGCCTGGGGTCGCCGATGTGCGGCCGCGCGATGTGACTCTTGGCGGGGAAGCGAAGGTCCGGAAGCCGCGGAAGCCTCGTGGGGCCAATCTGGCGCCGCGTGTCTCCGAAGCGCCGGCGATCGTCGCTCCGAGTGAGCGTCGGGAGGATGTGCGTGAGCCGCGGAAGAAGCGGCACCGGCATCAGGAAGCGTCGCGGATCGAAGTGGCCGATGACGTTTACCGGGCCGGGTTCGCGTGCTTTGTCGGGCGGCCCAATGCCGGCAAGAGCACGCTGACGAACGCGATCATCGGGCAGAAGATCGCTATCACGTCGAACAAGCCGCAGACGACCCGGCACGTCATTCGGGGCATCATGCACCGGGAGAACGCGCAGCTCGTGCTGGTGGACACGCCCGGTCTGCATCGGCCGCGGACGCTGCTCGGGGAGCGGCTGAACGATCTCGTGCGCGAGGTGTGGAGCGAGGTCGACGTGATCGGCGTCTGCTTCCCGGCCGATGAGCCGGTGGGGCGCGGCGACCGGTTCATCTCGGCCGAGATGGCCGAGCTGAAAGCGACGATCATCGCGGTGGTGACCAAGGTCGACCTGGTTGATCCGGCCACCTTGGCCAAGCATCTGCTCGCGGTGAGTGAGCTGTACGACTTCGCGGAGGTCGTGCCGGTCAGCGCGGTGTCCGGGCATCAGGTGCAGACGCTGGTGGACGTGCTGGTCAAGCACCTGCCGGAGTCGCCGCAGCTCTACCCGGACGATGTACTGACCGATGAGCCGGAGCAGGTGCTGATCGCCGAGCTGATCCGTGAGGCGGCGCTCGAGGGCGTTCGCGACGAACTGCCGCACTCCATCGCCGTGCTGGTCGAGGAGATGATGGTGGAGAACGGCGTCACCAAGATCTACGCGGATCTGTACGTGGAGCGGGACAGCCAGAAGTCGATCGTCATCGGCTCGCGGGGAACCCGCCTCAAGGACGTCGGCAGTCAGGCCCGTACGGAAATCGAGAATCTGCTCGGCACCCGGGTCTACCTCGATCTTCATGTGCGGGTGGCGAAGGAGTGGCAGCGGGATCCGCGCCAGCTCCGAAAGCTCGGTTTTTGATCTTAAATAGGACAATCTTTCGATTATGGGATAACTCACGCTGATTTGCGGCTCTGGTCCGGAATTGGGTAACAACATGCCCTATGCGGAATCGGTACCTGGATCTTTTGCGTGCCGTGGCAACCGTCCGGGTGGTGATCTACCACTCCAGCGGCTGGGCGGCCCTGACGATCGTCTTCCCGGCCATGTCGGTCATGTTCGCCCTGGCCGGGAGCATGATGGCGGCCTCCCTGGACCGTTACGGCCCCTGGGCGGTCGAGCGGCGGCTGCAGCGCCTGCTGCCCGCGCTCTGGGTGCTGGTGGGCGTCGCCGTCCCGTTCATGCTGATCGGCGGGATGGCCTGGGACTGGAAGGTGCTGCTCTGGGCCTTCCCGGTCGAGGACCCGCCGGCCACCGGCTTCTGGCTCGAGGGCCTGGCCGCGATGTGGTACCTGCGGGACTTCCTGTGGTTCGTGCTGCTGTCACCGCTCGCCCTGCCGCTGTTCCGGCGCTTTCCGCTTCCCACGATCATCGCTCCCTACCTGGGGCTGGCGGTGATCACTTTCGCCGGGCTGACGCCGCCGGCGATCGTGCGGGACCTTTGCTTGTACGGCAGTGCGTGGCTCCTGGGCTTCGCCCACCACGACGGCCTGCTGTCCCGTGACGGCCTGCTCCACCGGCACCGGTGGTGGCTGGCCGGCGTGCTGGGCGCCGCCGGCGCGGCCTGGGCGCTGACCCACCCGGGGCCGCGCGGGCTCGACCTCAACGACATCCCGCTGGCCAACGCGCTCTGGTCGACCGCGTTCATCCTGATCGCGCTCAGTGTGAACCCGCGCATCCCGTCGTGGCGGGTGCTCACCGTGCTCAACGCCCGGGCCCTCACCGTCTACCTCTGGCACGTGCCGCTGATCCTGCTGGTGGTGCGGCTGGCCAACGCGACCGGCCTGCCGATCTTCGGCTGGGTCGGCATCTCGTGGCGCCTGATCGTGGTCACGGCCCTGCTGGCGCTGGTGGTGATGGCCCTCGGCTGGGTCGAGGACTGCTCGGCGGGCCGCCGCCCGGCCCTGATCCCGGGCCGCCGTCCCCGCGCGGTCCCGGTCTCGCCGGCGCCCGCCTTCACCGATCTGGCCGTCACCGGGCCCGCCCCGCGATCGGCCGACTGACCGCGGGTTTCAGCGGGCGCGGACCACCAGGGGCTGGGTGACCTGGCCGATGGCGCCGTCGGCGTCGTACAGCTCGCCCGTGCACAAGCCCAGACCGTCGTCGCTCAGGGCGGTTCGGCAGGACAGGTGGACCCACTCGCCGACGGGTTCGCGCAGCAGGGCGGTGCTCATGGTGGGCGGGATGGACAGCCACTTGTCCAGCGGCAGCACCGCGGAGACACCGTTGGCCGAGTCGGCGATGATCAGGGCCCGGTCCTGGCCGGTGAGTTCGGTGCCGTCGATCAGGGGCTGTTCGACCCTGGTCCAGATGCGCGTCCGGTCGGTGGCGCGCCACTCGATGGCCTGGCCGTACCCCCAGTCCGGCTTCTCCGGGAAGAAGACGCCGGCGGTGGCCGGCAGCGGGTCGGCCGTCGTGGTCTCCGTGATCACGGGTGGCTGGGGGCCGGGGGCGATGTGCCAGGCGCGCGCGATCACCGCCGTACGGCCGTCAATCGTCAGTTTCGCCTCGTTGAGCGTGGTGAGGCGGCCCGGCTTGAGAGGGGACACCTCGACCCGGAAGTCGCGGCGGGGGATCGGTCCCAGGAAGTCCACCGAGATGCGGGCCAGGCGCTGACCGTCGACGCTGAGCAGCCGGCCCAGCAGGGCGGCCGGCGGGCCACCGTGCTGCATCTCGGTGTCCCAGGGGCTCTCGGTCGCCTTGGTGGGCCGGAACTCGTCGTCGCCCAGCGGGAGATAGAAGCTCATGCTCCGATCATGGCGTCGCGACCAGCAGCGCGTCACCACTGGAGGTGCGCAGATCGAGCGTGTTCTTGGCCGCCGGGTCGCTCGTGAGCCCCTGGATCTCGTCGTCGCCGGAGCCGGTGTGCGAGGTGATCTTGTACGCGCCCTGTGGCACCCGCACCTGCACGTCGCCGCTGGTGGTCTGGGCCTTGACCGAGGCCGGGGTGGTCAGCGAGGCGTTGATGTCGCCCGAGGTGATCCTGAGGTCGAGCGCGCCCGCCGCGTCCAGCACGTTGACGTCGCCCGAGGTGGACTGGACGGTGACCTTGTCCTTGGCGTTCAGGACCCGTACGTCACCCGAGGTCGCTCTGATGAGCACCGGTCCCGTGGGCTCGTGCACGTTGATGTCGCCCGAGGTCAGCTTGAGGTCGGTGGCGCCGATGCCGGTCAGGTTGACGTCACCGGAGCGCAGGTCGCCGCGCACGGTCACCCCGGCCGGGGCCTCGACCTCGTACGACACCGAGCAGTCGGCGCCGCACGAGGTGTCGAGCAGCAGGACCGAACCGTCGAGCCGGTACGAGTCGCCCGGGTCGGAGCTGTTGCGGATCACGCGCTTGATCGTGGTCTCGGTCACGGACCCCGTGGTGATCGACACGTCCCCGGCACCACCGGACAGGCGGATCTCGGTGATCTTCGCCTTTTCGACGTCGTTGTAGGTCAGGGTGGCCCCGACGACCCCGCCGCACGCGGTCAGGGCGGCCGTAGCTGCGCCGATGAGGACGAGGATCCCGGTGCGCCGGGCCCAGGTGGTGGTCATGATGGTGACGCTATGGCCCGGTGACCCGGTGGCACCATCGGAGCCCTCCCGGAGATGACCCTGAGATCCGGGTCAGGGTCTGTCGTACCCACCGGGCAGAATGGCTGTCGTGCCCACCGGATATCGCCGCCACCTCTACCGCGACGACGCGGTGGTCCTGCGTGTGCAGAAACTGGGCGAGAGCGACCGGATCATCACGCTGCTGACCCGCCGGCACGGCCGCCTGCGCGCGGTCGCCCGGGGCGTGCGGCGCACGACGTCGCGGTTCGGGGCGCGGCTCGAGCCGTTCGGTCACATCGACCTTCAGCTCGCCGGCTCGCCCGAGGGCGTGGGCAGCGCGCTGCACTCGGTGAGCCAGGTCGAGGCGGTCGCGCTCTACGGCAAACAGTTCCTGGGCGACTACCCGCGTTACACGGCGGCCAGCGCGATCGCCGAGACGGCGGAGCGGCTCACCCCGGTCGAGCGCGAGCCGTCGCTGCGCCTGTTCCAGCTCACGCTCGGCGCGCTCAAGGCGCTGGCCGTCGGCGAGCACGCGGGCAGTCTGGTCCTCGACGCCTACCTGCTGCGCGGCATGGCCGTGGCGGGCTGGGCGCCGGCCGTGGCCGAGTGCGCGGTCTGCGGTACGCCCGGGCAGCACGCGGCGTTCTCCGTCCCCGCGGGCGGAGCGGTCTGCCCCGATTGCCGTCCGCCCGGCGCCGCCCACCCGAGTCCGGCCACATTGGGGCTGATGTCCGCCCTGACGGTCGGCGACTGGACCATCGCGGACGCCGCCGAGGCCGGTGTGCGCCGCGAGTGCAGCGGCCTGGTCGCCGCCCACCTGCAATGGCACATGGAGCGGGCGCTGCGCTCGCTCCCGCTGGTCGATCGACGGGAGAGTCCCACCGCATGACGCCGCGTCCACCCACCCCGCACATCTCCGGCGTGACGCCGCCCGCGCTGCCCAAGGCGGCGCTGCCCAAGCACGTCGCGATCGTCATGGACGGCAACGGCCGCTGGGCCAAGGAGCGCGGACTGTCCCGCACCAAGGGCCACGAGCAGGGTGAGTACTCGCTGTTCGACACCATCGAGGGCGCCATCGAGCTCGGCATCCCCTACCTTTCGGCGTACGCCTTCTCGACCGAGAACTGGAAGCGCTCGCCCGAGGAGGTGCGCTTCCTGATGGGCTTCAACCGCGACGTGATCCGCCGCCGCCGTGACCAGCTGGTCGACCTCGGCGTCCGCGTCGTGTGGTCGGGCCGCCGGGGCCGGCTCTGGAAAAGCGTGATCTCCGAGCTGGAGACGGCGCAGGAGATGTCGAAGAAGAACAAGACGCTCACCCTGCAGTTCTGCGTGAACTACGGCGGCCAGGCCGAGATCGCCGACGCGGCGGCCGCGATCGCCCGCGACGTGGCGGCGGGCCGGCTCGATCCGGACAAGGTGAACGAGAAGACGATCGGGAAATACCTTTACCACCCCGAGGTGCCCGAGGTCGACCTCTTCCTGCGCCCGTCGGGCGAGCAGCGCACGTCGAACTTCCTGCTCTGGCAGTCGGCGTACGCCGAGATGGTCTACCTCGACACCCTCTGGCCCGACTTCGACCGGCGCCACCTCTGGTACGCGTGCGAGCTGTACGCCAGCCGCGACCGCCGCTTCGGTGGCGCCCTGCCCAACCCGGTCAGCCCGACGTAAGAAGCTCCACGGTGGCGTCCACGTCGGAGAGATCCGGCAGTACGGCGTGGGCGCCGGCCGCGACCAGCTCGGCGGCCGGGGTGGAGCCGGTGGCCACGGCCACGGCGAAAGCGCCGTTGGCCAGCGCGGCCGTGACGTCGTTGACGGTGTCGCCGATGACCACGGCCCGGAAACGCTCGCCGTACTTGGCCTCGGCCCGCTCCAGGCTTCGCCGCACCAGGGTGGCCCGCACGGAGTCGTCGGTGCCGTAACCGCCGACCTCGTCGTCGAAGGCCGCGCTCAGCTCGAAGGCGGCCACCTTGGCCCGCGCGACCTCGGGAACGTTGCCGGTGACCAGCGTCTGCACGACGCCGGGCCGCTCCTCGAGACGGGCCAGGACCTCCCGTACGCCGGGCATCAGCTCACCCTGCACCGCGAAGAGATGCTTCGTGTTCTGGACGTTCTCGACATAGCGCAGGAAGAACCGCTCGGGCGTGCAGTCGGTGACCCCGTGAGTGGCGAAGACCTCGGCGCAGATGTCCATGTCGGTGCGCCCACCGAAGATCGGCGTCTCCCGCCACGGAACGCCGGTGAGCTCGGTGAAGGCGGCCTTCCAGGCAGTGGCGGCCACCCCGCCGCCGCGCAGCAGCGTGTAGTCGATGTCCCACATGACGAGGCGCTTCACTCGGACAGAACCTTCTCGATGTAGGCCACCTTGGAGGTCAGGCCGTCGGTCACGCCGGGCCGGATGTCGGCCTTGAGCGACAGGCTGACCCGGCCGCCCTTGGCCCCGACGGCCTCGACGGCCTGCTTGACCACGGCCATGCACTCGTCCCACTCACCCTCGATGGTGGTGAACATGGCATCGGTCCGGTTCGGCAGCCCCGAGGCCCGCACGACCCGCACGGCTTCGGCGACCAGGTCACCCACGGACTCACCCACGCCGATCGGCGTCACAGAAAAGGCAACAAGCACCCCACCATCGTCTCAGCCCACCCCGCCTGCATCACACCGAACCCCTGTTCGAATTCAAAGCCGCCGGCCCATTGGCGCTTCGATGTCTCATGACTACCCTAGTCGTATGCCCGCTAGGCACGAGATCGTAAAGCTATATTGCGAAGGAGGTGAGCGGAACCATGGGGGCGTTGATGGGCCGGATCGAGAGGCACGGGCTCTTCGCGGATTGCGAGATCACCGAGCTCGAAATCCTCCATGGCGCTCACTCCCGGGCCCATCGCGACGAACTGGAAGCCGAGCTGCAGCAATCCTATCGATGGATTGTCATGCCGGAGCGTGTGTGGACACGGGCGAGGTTGGTGCAGCGGTTACTCACCGACGGCAGCAGTCATCGATCGGCCGGTCCGGTCGACCTGTTGGCCGCCGCGGCGGCGGAGGAGCACGGCATGGTGCTCCTCCACTACGACGCGGACTTTCACCAGATCGCCGAAGTCACTGGCCAGGAGACGTTCTGGGTTGCTCGGCGCGGGTCGGTCGACTGAGGCAGCCGGCCGCTGTCAGCGCTGGGCGGCGGCTATGGCGTCGCGGATGGTGGCGGCGCCGGCTGGGGTGCCGGTGGGGTCCTCGAAGGCGCCGTAGGGCGGGCCGTAGACGGGCTGGCCCGGTTCCTGGCGCCACGACTCGGAGAGGGGGCCGATGTCGACCGCGTCGTACCCGAGGGCGTTGAGGAACTCGGTGGTGGTCTTCTTGGCCGGGTCGTCGTCGCCGGCGATGGGCAGGGCCGAACGCTCCGGGGAGCCGGCCGGGCGGGCCAGGGAGGCCAGGTGCTTGAAGTTGATGTTGTTGAAGACCTTGACCACCTTCGCGCCGGCCAGATGCTCCTGCTCGATCTGGGCGCTGGTGGTCTGCTTCGAGTCAAGGGCCTCGAAGTTGCCGTCGCGCTGCGGGTAGTAGTTGTTCGTGTCGAGCACTACCTTGCCGGCCAGCTCGGCCACCGGGAGCTGAGTGTGGGCCTTGAACGGGACGCTCACCACGACGATGTCGCCGGCCGTGGCGGCCTCGACCGCGGTGGCGGCGCGGGCACTCGGGCCCAGCTCGTCGACGAGGGACTTCAGCGTCTCGGGGCCGCGGGAATTACTCACCACGACGTCGTAGCCGGCCGCGACGGCCAGCCGCGCCACGGCGCTGCCGATGTAGCCGCTGCCGATGAATCCGATAGTCGTCATAGTCGCGACAACCGACGGCCGGTGTGTTTGATTCCGACCCTGAAAAAGTAGCAGTGAGCAGGGGAAATCGGTATCGGACGATGAGGGGAGTGCGTGTGGGGCCCGCGCGGCTAGCGTTTTCGCAGTGATCAGAGCGGACGCCGCGGGCGTGGGGAAACTCGGGGACAGGGTCGTCAACCGGCTGGGTTTCGGGTCGATGCGGCTCACCCCGCGGGCGGACACCTCGGTGGCGATCAAGGTGGTGCGGGCGGCGGTCGAGCTGGGGGTCGACCACATCGACACTGCCGCCTTCTACGTTTCGCCCGGTGGTGTTCTCGACGTCGGTGAAGGGGCTCCGCGCTACGCCACCGAGTTGATCCGAAAAGCACTTCATCCGTACCCCCGGGAACTGGTTCTGGCGACCAAGGTCGGGCCGTGGGCGGAGACGGCCGACGACCTGCGCGCTCACGTCCATGAGAACCTGCGGCGGCTCGGTGTCGAACGGCTCGACCTGGTCAATCTGCGCCTGACCGGGCGCGGCGGTTCGCTCGCGGAACGGTTCCGGGTGCTGGCCGATCTGCGCGCCGAAGGGCTGATCCGCGACCTCGGGCTGTCGAACGCGACGCTCGACCAGGTCGACGAGGCTTCCGCGATCGCGCCCGTGGTCTGCGTGCAGAATAGTTACGCCGTTGACCTGCGGCGCGACGACGACCTGGTGCCGGCGCTGGCCGCGCGGGGCATCGCCTTCGTGCCTTTCTTCGCCATTGCCGGGCCGCGCCGCGAGGACGGCGCGAGCGACGACCACGACGAGGCCGTACGGCGGATCGCGCGCACGCACGGGGTGACACCGCATCAGATCCGGCTTGCCTGGACGCTCCATCAAGGACCCAACGTCTTGGCTATTCCCGGTACGGGCGACCCGCGGCACCTGCGCGAGAACATCGCCGCCGGCGCCGTCCGGTTGACGGCGGACGAGCTGGCGGCGCTCTGAGTCCATCAATGGCCGGCGCCGCCGGGCTCGGGCGGGTCAGCCGCGCAGAAGGGTGGCCACCTCGGCGGCCAGGTCGGTGGCGGCCTCGATTTCGGCTCGGCGGATGGAGACGCTTTCGACGTGGAAGCCGAAGGGCATGCCCAGGCGGGTGCAGAAGCCGTGCAGGTCGCGGGCTATGGCCAGGGTCTCGCGGTACGAGTCGGCCAGTGGGTCGGCGGAGTGGCTCAGTGTCGTGGAGAGCCAGCGGGGTACGTCGACGCCCAGCCACTTGAGGAACTCGAGGGTCTTCTCCGAGCCGCACAGGGACAGCGTGAAGATCACCGGGCGCGGCGTCAGGCCGAGCGCGCGGCACTCGAAGAAGTAGTCGGTGAGCAGGTTCTTCGTCTCGTTCAGGTCGTAGATGACCTGGGTGACGAAGAAGGTGCTGCCGCGGCGCTGCTTGGCGATCATGCGGTGGTGCTCGTCGCCGTTGCGGGCGTGCCGTTCGCCGATCACCACGGAGCCCAGGGGCAGGTTCGGCCGTACGGCGGTGCGCAGCTCCTGGGCCTGGCGCAGCGTCGTGCGTACCTCTTTGTCGCCCGACGACGCTCCGACGAAGACGCTGAGCACGTTGGCGTCGGCCGAGGCCATCCAGGCACTCAGATCGTCCGGCGCGTACTTGCCGACACAGCGGTAGATGATCGCCGGCTTCTCCCAGGCGCCCAGAAACGAGGTGTAGAAGACCGCGGGGTCCATGGTCGGCAGGTAGGGGAACGGGCGCTCGTCCGGGTTCCGGTCCGACTCGTCGTCGATGTCGTACAGGATGAGGCCGTCAAGATCGAGGCCGGCCAGCCGCTTCACGGTGACCTCGGCGATCTCCTGGACCTTCTCCGGTGTGGCGCTGCGGCGGGGCGGGGTGACGCCGAAAAGCATCACCCCGCCCGTGGCCTGCTCGAGCTTGGACTGCAAAGACATCCGACAAGCGTAGAAAGTGCTGGTCAGTGGTCGGCGCAGCAGGGGGTCGGTTCCCGCGTTTCGAACGGGACGAGCACCCCGCCGGCGGCCGGTGTCGTGGTCAGCACAAGATCGCCACTGCGGAATTGCGGCCGTACGAAATCCCGGGTGTCCACGATGTCGGCATCGTCGGCCGGGCCGGAGCCCAGGATCTCGACCCGTTCGATAGCGCTGATCTTGAGCACTTCGGCCACCGTCAGCGTGCCGGTCAGTTCGGCTGAGCCGCGGAAAATCACGGCTCGCCCGAATTTTCCGGACACAGCGGCGTCAGCTGCCTCCTGAAGCTCCGGAGCGGTCTCGAACGCTCCGGTCACACTGATCGCCACGTGCGGGAACGGGCTCTGCACCAGATGCGTGCAGGCCAGCGACGGTGCCGGGTCCAGCGACAGGATCCAGTGATCGGCTTCCGCCGTCGTGCGGTGGCCGAGGCTGACCCCGGACACCGCCGACGTGGACACCGCCGACGTGGACACCGAGCGGTACAAGGTCACCGGCCCGACGGCAGGACGAAGATCGGGTTCGTGTAGAACCACAGGTCACCCCACGGGTCGGCGTCGCCCGAGACGTCGAGCTTGGGGCCGAACGGGTCGACCGTCGCGCCGAGCAGGCCGGGCTGCGTGCGCTTGCCGTCGGTGCCGCGGACCCGTACGTAGAAAGGCTTGTCCAGGCGGCCCAGCGAGAACGTCAGCGACGCCTTCTTGGCGCCCGCGTTGATCTCGAAGGACTTGACCACCTTGGTGTCGGGGGCCTGGAACGTGTCCCGGTCCTTCACCGGGCCGGTGATGGTGCCGACGATGACGTCGACCCGCTTGAGGACCGGCACGAACTGCGCCCAGTTCGGCACGTCCTGCAGGTCGATCTCGAGGGTCAGCTCGGTGCTGGTGCCCCGCCTGACCTGGTGCACGCCGCCGAGCGGGGTGCCGGTGAACGGGCGGCGGTCGCCGGACGTACGGACCCGGGCGTCCAGGCCCTTGATCAGCCGGCCGTGGTCGACCCAGACGCGGCCGGCGCGCAGGCCGTCCATGACCGCCTTGTAGCCGAACGAGGTGGCGCCCACGTTCGTACGGCCGTAGAAGCCCGGCCAGAAGTCGCCGGCCGTGGTCAGCGTCTTACCGGTGTAGACCGGGTCGTTGTACTTGCCGTTGACGTCGAAGTTGCTGTCCGGTCCCCGGTCCGACTGGTCCAGGTAGTTGACGTGCGAGTCCGAGTTGACGGTGATCCACCACGCCTTGCCCTCGGCGAGCAGGCTGTCCCACAGGCCGCCGACGGTGGCGGTCATCCAGTCGAAGCCGCCCCACGTCCGGTAGCTCTCCAGCGGGTAACCCGGGAACGACGCGGCCGACGGGTTGTTGTCGTAGTAGCCCCGGGCGCCGCCGCGGCCGTTGGGGGCCGGGATGCCGGCGGCCTGGTGGCCGGGCGCGCCCTCGAAGCCGACCGCCACCGACGGGTCGGCGTCGCGCCAGTTGCGGATCTCGTGCGGCGAGTCGATGCCACGACGGGCCGGGTGGTTGGCCAGGAACAGCGCGCCGTCGATCTTGCGGGCGCGGACCTGCGAGCCGAGGAACTTGATGCCGGCGATCGCGGCCGCCTCGTTCTGCGCGGTCGTGTTGGTGGCCGGCAGCAGGTTGCCGTCGTAGTTGTTCTCGAACTGCTTGAGAACCTCGACCTCGTTCCGGCTCGGGGTCACGAAGACGGTCGCGTGCTCGGCGGCCGGGATGTTCCACTCCAGACCCTGGAAGGTCAGGAGGTCCTTGTACTCCTCGCGGGTCTTCCGGATGTCCGGGTTGACCTTCTCCACGCCGATCTTGGCGTGCGCGACGCTGCCGTGGTCGGTGATGACGACCCAGTCGAGGCCGAACGCGCGGCCGTGACGGGCCTGGTCGATCACCCGGTACTGGGCGTCCGAGCTGTACTGCGTGTGGATGTGGTGGTCGCCGGCGAGCCAGCGGAACCCGCCCTTGTCCGACCCGCCACCGACCGGGCCGTGCGAGTGCGGCAGGCCGGCGGCCTGGGCGGCCGACGGGACGGCGAGCACGGAGGCGGCGGCGCCGGCGCCGAGCAGGCCCGCGCCGCGCAGGAAACCGCGCCGGGAGACGTCGGAGGGCGAGAGCTCGCTGTCCGGGATGCTCAGGTCGAGAGCGGGGGAGACGTCGCCGCCGGCGCTCTCGTGCGTGTGATCGTGATCGTGGTCGTGGCCGTGACCCATAACGAGTTCTCCCAGTCGGGGATCGACACATGCTCTTCACGGCACACGTTCGCTGGATCACGCCAACACCCGTTGTCGATCTAGTGACGTGCGGGGAAATTACTTTCGTAAGGTCGATCGCTGCCCTTGGTGTCGGGCGCCGGGCCCACCCGGGCTCCTAGCGTTCGGGCCATGGCGATAACCCTGCAAGAACTGACCAAAAGGTACGGGCGGACGCGCGCCGTCGACGGTCTCGACCTCGAGGTGCGGCCGGGCCGGGTCACGGGATTCCTCGGGCCGAACGGGGCCGGCAAGTCGACCACGATGCGCATGGTGCTCGGCCTGGACCGGCCCACCTCGGGGCGCGCGCTGGTCAACGGCCGGCCCTACGCCGAGTACCGGTGGCCCCTGCGGGAGGTGGGCGCGGTGCTGGAGGCGAAGGCCGCGCATCCGGGGCGGACCGGCCGCAACCATCTGCTGGCCATGGCGCGCAGCAACGCCATCCCGGCCCGGCGGGTCGACGAGGTGCTGGAGACGGCCGGGCTCGGCGACGCGGCCCGGAAGCGGTTCGGCACATACTCGCTCGGCATGGGGCAGCGGCTCGGGCTCGCGGGGGCGCTGCTCGGCGACCCGCCGGTGCTGATCCTGGACGAGCCGGTCAACGGGCTCGACCCGGACGGGGTGCGCTGGATCCGGCGGCTGCTGCGCGATCTGGCGGCCGAGGGGCGGACGGTCTTCGTGTCGAGCCACCTGCTGACCGAGATGCAGCTGACGGCGTCGCACCTCGTGGTGATCGGCAAGGGGCGGCTGCTGGCCGACGCGCCGATGGACGAGCTGCTGGACGGGCACGGGTCGCTGGAGGACGCGTACTACGAGCTGACGGAGAGCGCGGCATGAGGGCGGCGATCGGCTCGGAGTGGACGAAGCTGTGGACGACGCGGACGATCTGGTGGGCGCTGCTGGCGGCGTTCGTGCTGATGGCGGCGGCGGCGGGGCAGAATGCCCTGTATGTGACCAACGGTGACATCGACGCCTCGTCGGCCGGGGACGTGGCGGTGCTCTCCGTGGCGATCGCGCAGTTGGCGTTCGTGGCGCTGGCCATGCTGGTGATGACGGGCGAGTATTCGGCGGGGACGATCCGGGCGACGCTGAGCTGGATTCCGTCGCGGGGGCGCCTTCTGTCCGCCAAGATCGTTGTCGTCGCGGGGGTCACGCTCGTCGCCGGTGTCGTGGCCGGGCTGCTCGGCGGGGTGATCGCCGCCGGGATCCTGGACGACTCGTCCGATATCGCGGTCTCTGCCGTCAAAATCGGGATTTATCTTGTGCTGCTGGGTGCGCTCGCCACCGGGCTGGGTGCGGCGTTGCGAGGGCCGGTCGTCACCCTCGTCGTGCTGCTCATGGCGATCGTCGTGATCCCGCCGCTGCTACAGATTCCCGACATCTCCGTTTTGAACGGCATCGCGGATGCGTTCCCGGGTGTCGCGGGAAATCATTTCCTGGCCGGCGACTCCGACCCGTACCCCCCAGCGGGAGGTCTTTTGATCTTGATGGGGTGGACTCTGCTCGCCGTCCTCGCGGGATGGCGGACGATGAAGCGGCGCGACGCCTAGACCAGACCCGCCTCGTAGGCCAGGATCGCCGCCTGGACCCGGTTGCGGACGCCGAGACGGCTGAGCAGGCTGCTCACGTACGCCTTCACGGTGCCCTCGACCAGGAACAGGCGGCGGGCGATCTCCGCATTGGACAGGCCTGCGCCGACCAGCGCCAGCACCTCGCGCTCACGGTCGGTCAGGCCGTCCACCCGGTCCCGGGCGGCCGCGCCGGCATGCAGGCGCGGGCCGGCCAGCTCGGTGATCACCCGATGGGCGACCCGGGGCGACAGGTACGCGGCGCCGGCGGCCACGGCCCGTACGCCAGCGGTCAGCTCCCGCGGATCACCCGCCTTGAGCAGAAAGCCGGCGGCGCCGGCGGCGACGGCCTTGACGATGTACTCGTCCTCGCCGAACGTCGTCAGCACGACCACCCCGGTCTCCGGGGCCAGCCGGCGGATCTCGGCGGTGGCGGCCAGCCCGTCCAGCCGAGGCATGCGGATGTCCATGAGCACGACCGCCGGCCGATGCCGGCGGACGGCCTCGACCGCCGCGGCGCCGTCACCGGCCTCGCCGACCACGTCGATCTCGGGGTCGTTGGCGAGGATGGCGCGGATGCCGGCCCGGATCATCGCCTCGTCGTCGGCGATCAGCACAGGGATCGTCATGCCAGCCTGTCCTTCCGGGTCAGCCGGCCGTCGGTGAAACAGAGCCGGTAGGCGGCGCCGGCCAAGGGGAAACTGCCGTCGCTGTAGTACTCGCAGGAGGACTCCGCGTCGCGCGTCCACGCCTGCCGGCCGGGCAGCACCGCCGCCAGCTCGGCGTGCGGGGTGCCGATGGCGATCCGTTCGAAAATGTCCTCGTCGAGCACCGAGCCCCCGGACGCGAAAGAGTAGTAGGCGATCGACGTGACCAGGGCCAGCGCGGCCGGAGTCACGATCGCGGCGGCCAGGCTGCGCCGCACCTGCCGCCGCGCGTGCACCATCTCGGTCGCCTCGGGGGCCGGCGCCGCCCGATGGGGGATGACCGCCTCCAACCGGAAACCCCCGTCCGGGCTCGGCCCGGCGGTCAGGGTCCCGCCGGCCAGGCGTACGCGTTCACGCAGCCCCACGATCCCGGCGCCCCCGGCGCCCCCGGCGCCCCCGGCGTTCCCGGCGTTCCCGGCGCTCTTGGCTGCCGCGCGGCTCGGGGGATTGCCGGTGGGCGCGTTGACGACCGTGACGGTGGTGGCGGCCGGAGCGTGCCTCAAGCCGACGGTGACCGGGGCGCCGGGCGCGTGGCGGCTCGCGTTGGTGAGGGCCTCCCGCACGACGCGGCAGGCGGTGCGCTCCACAGTGGGCGGCGCGCCGGCGCCGGTGCGCTCCACCGTCACGTCGATGCCGGCCGTTCGAGCGCGGTCGGCCAGGGCCTCGACGCGCCCGTCGGCCGGTTCGAGCGGGGCGGCCTCGTTCGCCTCCCGCAGCACCCCGATGATCTCGCGGAGCTGGTCGGTGGCGGCGGCCGCTGACTCGCGGATCCTCGTGGCGGCCGCCCGCTTCTCCTCCGGCAGGTCCGGGCTGGTCTCCAGGGCGCCCGCGCCGAGGGCGATCAGCGCAAGCTCGTGCCCGAGCGAGTCGTGCATCTCCCGGGCCAGGTGCGACCGTTCGCGCAGCACCACCATGCGCCGCTCCGACTCCAGCCGCGCGGCCCGCTCCCAGCCGGCCGACTCCAGACGCCGGCGCTGCGCCTGATAGCGACCGGCGAGCCAGGGGAAGACGCCGAGCAGCAGAAGGAACATGGTCAGCTCGAACCAGTCGGCCGGCCCGACGCCGAGCACGCCGAGATTGAGCGCGGTGCCCCCGGCCGCGATCGCCGCGAACGCGGCGGCGACCGGCCGGATCCGCTCCGTCCGCAACCCCACCAGGTAGCTCAGCACCGGGATCCCGAACGAGAAGTTCCCGTCCACGATGGTCGCGAGCATGACGACGAGCCACCCCACGAGCGGCCATCGGCGCGCGCTCACCGTCGCCGCGACCGCCGTCACGAGAGCCGCCACACAGCCGGCCACGCTGCCCCGCGCAGCCTGATGGGCCACCACGGGCGCGGCCAGCACCACGCCGAGAAGCACGTCCCGCTCGAGCATCGAATCAGGCTATCGGCGGACCTCCACAGCCCACTACTGCCGAAAGTCAGAGCTCCCGGCGAACTCGATCAGCCGGCGGCGGCAGGCTCGTGAGGCGGCGCCGAGACGGCGGTCGCGACGGTGGATCACGCCGATCGGCGGGTGTGCCGGGGCCTCGCTCAGCGGCACGACCGCCACCGCCGGGCCGGGCGTCTCGGCCGCGGCACGGGCCAGCAGGGCCACGCCGAGACCGGCCGCCACCAGCTCCCGGATGCTGCCCGCGCTGTGCGACTCGAACGGCACCCGGGCGGTGAAGCCGGCCGCCCGTGCCGCCTCGTCCAGGATGGCGCGCAGCCCGCTGCCGGCCGGAAGACAGACGAACGGCTCATCGCTCGCCTCGTCCAGGTCGATCGGGTGCTCGCGGGCGATGTCGGCCGGGTGTTCTGGGTTCAGGTCGATCGGGTGCTCGCGGGCGATGTCGGCCGGGTGTTCTGGGTTCAGGTCGACCGGGTTCTCCCGGGGGAGGTCGGCGTCGAGGGGGCGCCGGCGGGCCGGGCCGGGCCGGCGTTTCCGGGCGGGGGACGTCGCGCGCGCGTGGGCCAGGCGGTGGCCGGGTGGGACGATCAGGACCACGCTCTCGTGGGCGATCGTGCGGGCCGAGAAGCGTGACGGCAGGTCCGCGTGGACCGGGCCGACCACCAGGTCGGCTGTGCCGTCGTCGAGGCGGGCCAGCAGATCGGCGATCAGGCCGGAGCGCAGGCTCAGCGTGACGCCCGGATAGCGGCGGTGGAACGTGGCGAGAGCTTCCGGCAGATCGAACCCGCCGAGCACCGCGGTCGCGCCGAGCGTCACCCGCCCGGTCAGCACGGCGGCCAGGTCCTCCAGCTCGGCCCGGGCGCCGTCGAGCTCGCCGAAGGCCCGGCGCACGCGGCGCAGCAGCAGCTCGCCGGCCTCGGTGAGGGCGACCCGCCGGGTCGTCCGGGCGAACAGCTCGGCGCCCAGCTCCGCCTCCAGCAGCCGGATCTGCGCGGACACCGCGGACTGGGCCACGTGCAGCTGTTCGGCGGCCCGGGTGAAGCCACCGCAGCGGGCGACCGCCTCGAAGTAGGTCAGCTGGCGCAACTCCATCGATTCATCTTGGGCCGCGATGAATGGCAGCGCCAATGGGTCTTGGACATATCAACGGGAGCGGCCGAGGCTCGTCGGCATGGAACAGAAGACGCTCGGGGCCACCGGCCCGGCCACCTCCGCGATCGGGCTCGGCTGCATGGGCTTCTCCCAGGCCTACGGCCCGGCCGACGACGAGGTGTCGGCCGCCGTCATCCGGGACGCCCTCGATCACGGCATCACCCTGATCGACACGGCGATGAGTTACGGCCGGGGCCACAACGAGACGCTGGTCGGCCGTGCGATCGCCGGCCGTCGCGACGAGGTCGTGCTGGCCACCAAGTTCGGCATCGTCCGCGGCGAGGACGGCACCCGCCTCGACGGCCGCCCCGAGAAGGTTCGCGGCTACTGCGAGGCGTCGCTGCGGCGGCTCGGCACCGACCACATCGACCTGTACTACCTGCACCGGGTCGATCCGGACGTGCCGGTCGCCGACACCGTCGGCGCGATGGCCGACCTCGTCGCCGCCGGCAAGGTCCGCCATCTCGGCCTCTCCGAGGTCGACCCGGCGCAGCTCGGCCAGGCCGCGGCCGTGCACCCGATCGCCGCCGTGCAGTTCGAGTGGTCCCTGGCCTGGCGCGAAGCCGAGGACGACGTGGTGCCGGCGGCCCGCCGGGCCGGCGCCGGGCTGGTGCCGTACAGCCCGCTCGGTCGTGGCCTGTTGACCGGAACCCTGCCGGCCGGCCCGTTCTCGGTCGGTGACTTCCGCCGCGCCGACCCCCGGTTCTCCCCGGAGCACCTGCCGGCCAACCTCGCTCTCGTCAGGGCGCTGGCCGAGGTGGCGGCGGCGCACGGCGTCACGCCCGGGCAGCTCGCCCTGGCCTGGCTGCTGGCCCGCGGCCCGGACGTGGTGCCGATCCCCGGCACCCGCAGCCGGCGGCGGGTCGCGGAGAACGCGGCGGCGGCCGGCATCAGGCTCGCCGAGGCGGACCTGGCGGCGCTGGACGCGGCCGTGCCCCGGGAGGGCTGGCGGGGCGACCGCACGTCGTTCGCGGCCCACGGCACGGTGCGCACCCGCTGACGGTCAGCCCGTCCCGGCCGGCGCGCGGCACGGTGCGCGCCCGCTGACGGTCAGCCCGTCTCGGCCGGCGCGCGGCACGGTGCGCACCCGCTGACGGTCAGCCGTCTCGGCCGGCGCGCGGCACGGTGCGCACCCGCTGACGGCCAGCCCGTCCCGGCCGGCCCACGGCGTGGCCGCGACCGGCGGCTCAGCCGATGATCGGGCGGAACAGGCCCATGGTGATGCTGATGCCCAGGGCCAGGGCCGACAGGGCCACGGCGCCCAGCAGCAGGGCGGTGTCGGCGGGGGTGAAGACCTGGCGGCGGGCGTACGTGCGGGGCAGGCCGGAGTCGAAGCCGCGGGCGTCCATGGCCACGGCCAGGCGGCCGCCCCGGCGTAAGGCTCCGACCAGCAGGGCGAAGGCCGTGGAGATGAACAGGCGCAAGGCCGCCAGGGGGTTGCGGCCGGCGTCGACGCCGCGGGCTCGGCGGGCCAAGGTGATCATCTGCCATTCCTGGTCGAGCAGGGGGAGCAGGCGGAAGGCGGCCAGGGCGCCGATGGCGAAGCGGGGTGGGGCCTTGGCGTTCTGGACCAGGGCGTCGGCCAGGTCGGTGGGGTCGGTGGTGGCGAAGACGATCACGCCGGGGACGGCGATGGCGAACAGGCGCAGGATCAGGCCCAGGGCCGACACCAGCACGCCGGTGGTGATGTCGAACGGGCCCAGGTCGAGCAGGAGACGGCCGCCGCGGTCGGCGGCGAACAGGACCATCGTGGCCAGCAGGCCCAGCGCGGCGATCAGCAGGGGCCAGGCGCGGCGGGCCAGGACCGACAGCCGTACGCCGAAGAGAGGAAGCGCCGCCAGCTCGATGGCCAGAGCGATCGCGGGGGTCAGCGGGTCGAGTGTGGACAGCAGCGGCAGCGTGAAGAGCAGCGCCGCGCCCAGCTTGGCCACGGGATTGCGCCGGGCCAGCGGGGCCGCGGGGTCGGCGACGGGTTGAAGGACGAAGCTCATCCGCGCCGCTGCCGGGTGAAGAGGGTCGCGGGAGGGCCGATGCTGTGCGCTAGGTGGTTCACAGGCGCCGCCGGCGGGGGAGCGGGTCGGGCAGGCGCGGGGTGCCGAGCGGAAAGGTGCGGTCGGCGATCGTCTGGACGAAGTCGTCGTCGTGGGTGACGGCGATGATGGCGTGGCCGTCGTCGCGCAGGGTCGACAGCAGGGTGACCAGCTCGATCCAGGTGCGCCTGTCCTGGCCGAAGGTGGGCTCGTCGAGCACGAGCAGCCGCGGCGCGGTGGCCAGGGCGGTGGCGACGCTGAGGCGGCGGGCTTCGCCGCCGGAGAGGGTGTACGGGTTGGCGGCCGCCAGCTTCGTCAGCCGCAGCCGTTCCAGCAGGTCGTCGATGACCTGCTGGTCGTAGCGGCCCAGCCGGCGCGGGCCCAGGGCCAGCTCGTCGACCACCCGTGTCGTCACGAACTGGTGTTCCGGGTTCTGGAAGACCGAGCCGATCCGGCCGGTCAGCGTGGCCGCGCGCCAGCGGTGCGGAGGCTTCGGGTCGTCGAAGGCGTGCACGCGGCCCCCGGTCGGGGCGAGCAGGCCGCCGAGCAGCAGGGCCAGGGTCGACTTGCCGGCGCCGTTGGGGCCGGTCACCGCCAGGACCTCGCCCTCGCCGGCGCCGAGCGACACGGGGGCCAGGCGCCCCGCGACTGTGGCCTGCTCCGTGCGTACGAGGGAAGGATCTGCCGTTGATCTTGATTTGAGCGGGGGAATGGTGAAGCCCGGAACCCAGACACCCTCGTCGGCCAGGCGATCGCCGTAGGCCGCGAACACGACCTCGGGCGCGCCGTCGGCCCGGACGCCCCCGGCCGGCTCGAGCACGACGACGCGGTCGACCAGGGGCAGCGCCTCGGCGACCCGGTGCTCCACGATGATCATGGAGGCGTCCAGGCGGAGGGCGGCGATGGCCTCGCGGACCAGGACGGCGCCGTCCGGGTCGAGGTTGGCGGTGGGCTCGTCGAGCAGCAGCAGGCGAGGGCTGAGGGCGAGCACCCCGGCCAGCGCGAGCCGCTGGGCCTCGCCGCCGGAGAGCGCCGCGGTCGAGCGGATGATCGGATAAGGGAAGCCGACCCGGTCGAGCGCGTCGCTGACCCGCGGCCAGATGTCGGCCGGCGGCACCCCGCGGTTCTCCAGGCCGAAGGCCACGTCGTCGCCGCTGCGGGCCATGACGAGCTGGGTCTGCGGATCCTGGAAGACGATGCCGACCTGGTCGCGGGCCTTGCGCGGGTCGAGGCCGTCGATCTCGATGGCGCCCTCGGACTCGCCCGAGTCCTCCGGCAGCAGGCCGGCCAGCGCGGACAGCAGGGTGCTCTTGCCCGCCCCGGAGGGCCCGAGCAGGAGCACCCGCTCGCCGTGCTCGATCCGCAGGTCGACGTCGCGGACGGCCCAGGCGCGACGGCCCGCGTGCCGCCAGCCGAAACCGCGCAGAACGACCTCACTCATATCGGGAATGAGACCAGATCAGACCAGGGCGCGCGACCGGCCCGCCGGAAACCGGTCGAGCACACCGGTCTGTGCCAGGGCGCGGGTCAGCGCGACGCTGCCGAAGCCGGCGATGACCAGCGACGACAGCGCGGTGATGACGATGTACCAGATGCGCATGGTGGCCCACGAGGTGCCGCCGTACCAGACGAAGGCGTCGTAGACCGAGGCCACGACCCCGGCCGTGGTGGCCGCGAGCAGGGCCACCGGCAGGTTGTAGGCCTTGTAGGCGAAGGCGGCGAACACGAGCTCGGCCCCGAGCGCCTCGAGCGGTCCCTGGATGACCAGGGTCCAGCCCCAGCTCGTGCCGACCGCGGCCGACACCAGCGCGGCCAGGGTGAGGGTGTAGAAGGCGGCGCCCGGCTTGCGGACGATGAGGGCGCCGAGGACGGCCGGCACCAGCCACACGCCGTAGATCACGGCCCGGCCGGGCAGCGGGATGGCGTCGGCGGGGCCGTTCCAGAGCAGGCCCCAGGCCCAGAAGATCACGCCGAAGGCGACGGCGATGATCGAGGCGATGACGATGTCGATGGTGCGCCATCGAGATGACATGTGGTTCCTCCCGAGCTTCCTGCGCTGGCATTACCCAGATCAGGTACGAGGGTCTGCGGTGTCACCCGCACTCTCAGCGCTGTGCGCTCCCCTGTCGGACGAGGTTTATTCGCGACCTACCCTGAGTTGCAGATGCGGCGACTCTGGGACGGCGTCTGCACCGTCGCGAATAAACCTCGTGCATTAGTTTCGATGACGCTAACACCGCTTGCTTCTGTGCGCCCAGCGAGGGAGTGATCACACATGGAGATCAAGGCCCGGGGTTTGACCTTCGATGTCTTCGAGGGCGGCCCTGCCGACGGCGACCCGGTTCTGCTGCTGCACGGCTTCCCGCAGGACCACCGCGAATTCGATCTGCTCGCGCCGAAACTGCATGCGGCCGGCTTGCGGACGTACGCCATGGACCAGCGCGGCGTCTCCCCGGGCGCCCGCCCGGCGGACGTCGGCGCCTACCGGATCACCGAGGCGGTGGCGGACGCGGTCGGCGTGCTCGACGCCCTGGGCCTCGAGTCGGCGCACGTCATCGGCCACGACTGGGGCGCCAACGTCGGCTGGATGCTCGCCGCCTGGCATCCCGAGCGGGTCCGTACGCTCACCGCGGTCTCCGTCCCGCACCCCAAGGCGCTGCAATTGGCGTTGCGGACCCGGCCGTCGCAGCGGGCCCGCCTGGCGTACTTCAAGGTCTTCCAGTCGGCCGCCGCCGAGCGACTGCTGCTCGCCAACGACGCCGCCGCCCTGCGCTGGATGCTCAAGCCGATCGGCGAGCGGGCCGGCCTCTACGTCGAGGCCAACCGGGAGCCGGGCCGGCTCACCGGCGGCCTGAACTGGTACCGGGCGCTGACCTTCGACCAGCTCAAGGACGTACGCCTGATCCAGGTGCCCACCACCTACGTCTGGAGCGACAAGGACGGCGTGGTCTCGCTGACCGCGGCGCTGCGCACCCGCGACTGGGTCGACGCCGACTACCAGATGGTCGCTATGCGAGGAATCAGCCACTGGGTCCCCGAGCAGGCGGCCACCGCCCTTGCGGAAGCGGCTATAGCGCGCATCCAGGGAGTTTGATTCACGTTCACCTTGGGGTACTCGTCGCGGCATGCCACCCGAGAAGCCGCGGATGAAGCACGAGTCGGAGAAACAACGCTGGGACCGCAACTTCGCCGATCTCCTCCAGGAGCTGCGGGTCGCGCAGACCGGCATCCAGATCCTGTTCGCCTTCCTGCTGACCCTGCCGTTCAGCAACGGCTTCCCCAAGGTCACGCAATTCCAGAAGGACACGTACGTGGTGGCGCTGCTCGCCGCCGCGGGCGCCACCGCGATGATCATCGCGCCGGTCGCCTTCCACCGGGCGCTGTTCCGTCAGGGCCGCAAGCCCGAACTGGTCCGGTACGCCCATCGGATGGCGACCGGCGGCCTCGCGTTCCTGCTGGTCTCGATGGCGGCCAGCGTCCTGCTGGTCACCGACTACATCCTGGACCGGCCGATCGCCTTCATCTTCAGCGCCCTCACCGCCCTGTTCTTCCTGACCTTCTGGGCCGGCATCCCGTGGCTGCGCCGCAACTGGATCGACGAGGACGACGAGGATGACGAGCAGGACTACGCCGAGGCTAGCGACGAGAACCTTTCAGGCCGAGACTCCTGAGCTCCAGCTCGGCCAGCGCGTCGACCGCCTCGGGGTCGCCGTTGCGCCAGCTCTGCGCGATGTCCGGGCCCATCTTGGCCAGCCGGTTCAGCGGCTGGCCGGCCAGGGCCCGCAGCGCGAGCAGGTCACGGCCGGCGGGCTGATTCCGTACGGAGGTGGCCACGCCGGCCCGGCGGATCCAGCGGATCCGCAGCGGCAGCCAGATCAACAGCACCAGCGCCAGCGGCACGGCGACCGCGGCCAGGGCCATGATGACGGCCATCTGGTCGACGATCTCCTGCTGCTGGCGCCCGGCCTCGGCCAGGTTGCGGGCGGCGTCGGCGGCGCCGGTGAACGGCTTGACCAGCTGGTCACCGACGAGCGGCACCTTGCCGACCTTGCCGCCGGCGTCGGCCAGGTTGTCGGCGATGCCGCCGCCCGCGCTCTCCAGCTTGGCGCCGGGCACGCCCAGCTTCTCGACCATGTCGTGCACCCACAGGCCGGCGCGAACCCAGAGGTAGACCCAGATCACCACGACGATGTCGGTGATCAGCTGGCGGACGGCGGTGGGGATCCTGTCGGCATAGAGCTTCACGCCGTTAGGGTCCCATGTGCTCAGTCCCGGGGCCTGGCCGCGCAGTCGGGGCAGGTTCCGAAGATCTCCATCGTGTGCGAGACGTCGACGAAGCCGTGCTTGCCGGCCACCTTGTCGGCCCACGACTCGACCGCCGGGCCCTCCACCTCGACCGCGCGGCCGCACGACCGGCACACCAGGTGGTGATGGTGCCCTTGGCTGCACCGGCGGTACAGGTGCTCGCCGCCGGGTGGGCGCATCACGTCGATCTCGCCGGCGTCGGCCAGGCCCTGCAACGTGCGGTAGACGGTGGTCAGCCCCACCCGCTCCCCGCGCTCGCGCAGGATGGCGTGCAGCTCCTGGGCGCTGTTGAAGCCCTCGGTCTCGGCCAGCACGGCGCTGACCGCACTGCGCTGCTTGGTGTTGCGCTGCTGACTCTCGGTGCTCACGAACGAACCTCCCTCGCATGGCTGACGGCGTCGGCGACGATGTGTGCGACGTGGTCGTCCACCAGGGAGTATGCGATCTCCCGGCCCCGTCGTGCACCTCGCACCACACCCGCGCCGCGCAGGACCCGCAAATGCTGGGACACCAGCGGCTGCGGCGCGCCCAGCTTCTCGACCAGCTCGTGCACGCAGCGCTCGCCGGCGCCCAGCTCGGCGACGATCGCGACGCGGATCGGCGCGGAGAGCGCCCGCAGCAGCTCGCCGGCCGGCTCGTACGTTTCGTAACCCATTCTCAGGCCTCCTGGAGAACCACGTCAGGGGGCTCCACCTCGCGCGGCGGGTGGGCCCGGCGGCGCAGGACCCGCCAGGTCGCGCCGCCGACGGCGATCGCCACGAAGATGGCCAGGGCCAGGATGACGGTGGTGGCGCCGGGCGGGGTGTCCACCTCGGCCGAGAAGACCACGCCGGCGCCGGCCGCGCCGACGCCGATCAGCATCGCCGCCACCATCGTGCTGCGGAAGCCGCGGGTCACCTGCTGCGCGGCCGCGACCGGGATGACCATCAGCGCCGAGACCAGCAACAACCCGACGGTGCGCATGGCGATGGTCACGGTGACGGCGGTGGTCACGGCCATCAGGAGATTGAGGGTACGGACGGGGAGGCCGCTCACCCGGGCGTACTCCTCGTCGTTGCAGACGGCGAACAGCGCCGGCCGGAAGGCCAGCATCGCGATCAGCACCAGGGCGCCGAGCACGGCGATCAGCGCGATATCGGTGGGCGACGTCGTGATCAGCGAGCCGAACAGATATTGGATCAGGCTGTTGCTGCTCGCGTCGTCGGAGAGCGACACCAGCACCACGCCGCCGGCGATGCCGCCGTAGAAGAGCAGGGCCAGGGCGAGGTCGCCCGAGGTGCGGCCGCGTTCGCGGATCAGCTCGACGCCGATGGCGCCGGCGGCCGAGACGATGACGGCGGCCAGCACGGGGGACTGGTTGAGCAGCAGGCCGACGCCGACGCCGGTCAGGGCGACGTGGCCGATGCCGTCGCCGATCAGCGACAGGCGCCGCTGCACCAGGTAGATGCCGAGCGACGGCGCGGCCAGGCCGATGATGAGCGCGCCGGCCAGGGCACGCATCATGAAGTCGTACTGGAAAAGATCCATCAGTTTGCTGCCATGCGGTCGGTGGGGGCCCACTCGCAGATGCCGGCGGTGGGCTGGACGGCGTGCGGATGCACGTGGTCGTGGTCGGGCTCGGCGTGGTGGCCGGCCGGCTCCGGCGGCGCGCCCTCGAAGGCGATGCGGCCCTCGTGCACCACCACGGCCCGGTCGATGAGCGGGCGCAGCGGGCCGAGCTCGTGCGCCACCAGCAGGATCGTGCCGCCGGTGTCGCCGAAGCGGCCCAGCGCGGCGGCGAACGCCTCCTGGCTGGCCGCGTCCACACCCGCGGTGGGCTCGTCCAGGACCAGCAGGTCCGGCTTTCCGGCCAGGGCCCGGGCGATCAACGTGCGCTGCTGCTGCCCACCCGAGAGGGTCGAGACCGGATCGTTGACGCGGTCCAGGAGGCCGACGTCGGTCAGCGCGTCGCGCACGGCCGTCTTGTCGGCCGCGCCGGGCAGCCGGAAGATGCCGCGCCGGGCCAGGCGGCCGGAGGCGACGACCTCGCCGACGGTGGCCGGCACCCCGCTGCCGGCGCCGAGACGCTGCGGCACATATCCGACCCGGGCCCACTGCTTGAAGCGCCGCTGCGGCGTACCGAAGAGGTCGATCTCGCCGCGGCCGATCGGTACCAGCCCGAGGATCGTGCGGATCAGTGTGGATTTGCCGGAGCCGTTGGCGCCGAGGATGGCGACGACCTCTTTCTGGTCGACGGCCAGGGAGACGTCGTGCAGGATCTCCCGGCCCTCGTATCCGACGGCCAGATGGCGTACGTCGACGATGCTCATGCTGTGCACCCCAGGGCGGTGGTGATGGCGGTCAGGTTGGCGCGCATCACGGAGAAATAGTCGTGGGAGGAATCGGTCAGACCCTCGAGCGGATCGAGGACGGCGGTCTTGGCGCCGACCTCGCGGGCGATGGTCTCGGCCACGGCCGGGCTGACCAGCGTCTCGAAGAAGATCGTGGTGGTGCCGGTCGTCTTGGCGGTCTCGGCCACCTCGGCCAGGCGCTGCGGGGAGGGCTCGGCCTCGGGCGAGATGCCGGTGATGCCGACCTCGGTCAGGTCGTATCGGTCGGCCAGGTAGTGGAACGCCTCGTGGCTGGTGACCAGCTCGCGGCGCTCGCAGGTCTTGAGGCTGGTCGCGTACTCGGTGTTGAGTTTGTCGAGCTCGGCGTGCAGTGCGGCCGCGCGGGCCGTGAAGTCGGCCGCGTGCGCGGGGTCGGCCTGGCCGAGACGCTCGCCGAGCTTGTCGGCGATGGTGGCGAAGCGGACCGGGTCGAGCCAGACGTGCGGGTCCATGCCGCCCTCGGCCGTCTCGTGCTCGTGCTCCTCGCCCGCGTGGTCGTCGTCCTCGCTCGCCGGCAGCAGGGTCACCACCGAGGCGGCGTCGAACGCGTGGTCCTTGCCCTCCTGGGCGACGGCCTCGTCGACCGCCGGCTGGAAGCCCTTGAGGTAGACGACCAGGCCGGCCCCGGCCACGTCACCGACCTGGCGCGGGGTGAGCTCGATGTCGTGCGGCTCGGCGCCGGGTTTGGTCAGGTTGGAGACGCTCACCTGGTCGCCGCCGATGCGCTCGCTGAGGAACTGCAGCGGGTAGAACGCGGTGACCACGGCGAACTTGCCGTCCTCGGCGCCGGCGCCGCTGCCGCAGCCGGCCAGCATCGTCAGCGGGAGCAGAAGGGCGAACAGGCGGCGGCGCATAGCATCTACTGTCGCCGACAATGATAATGATTGTCAAAAGCGCATGGGTCACACTGCCTTGGCGACCACGGCCGCCAGCAGCAGAACGAGCATGATCAGCCGGATGGCGCGGGTCGGCGGCGACTGCACCGGCCAGGTCGTGAAGGTCAGCGTGGCCAGACCCAGCCACAGCAGGAACAACAGCGCCGCCCCGACGATCCCGGGCAGGAACAGGCCCGCCATCAGAACGGCCAGCGCCGCGATGAAGGCCGTGGTCGGGCTCACCCGGGCCAGCCGGCGCAGCACATTGTCGGACGGTGTCACCGCGTCACCCCTGTCTCGGCTCTCGTACCCTGTCGCCATGCTGGTGCTCAACCGCTTCGCCGTGCCGGCGGACACGCACGACGAGTTCGTCGCCCAGGCCCACGCCGCTCTCGCCGCCCTCGCCGAGCGGCCCGGATATCTCTCCGGGCGGCTCGCCCGCGCGCTCGAGGACCCCACCCACTGGACGCTGGTGACCGAGTGGGAGTCGGTCGGAGCTTACCGGCGCGCACTGGGCGCCTTCGATGTGAAGGTGCACGCCACCCCGCTGCTCGCCCGCTCGCTCGACGAGCCGTCCGCGTTCGAGACGCTGGCCTCGGCCGCGCCCGGCTCGCCGGTGGTCGAGGCGGAGAGCGACCGGGCCGCCGAGCCCTGGCGCTGACGACTACTGTTGCGCACATGACCACGGCGCCGCCCTTCGTACCGCCGCCCCCGCAGGGTCCCGGCGTGCAGCCGCCCTTCCCGGCGCCGCCGGTCGAGGGCAAGGGCCGGCGCATCGGCATGGGGCTCGGCATCGCCGGCGTGGTGCTGGTGCTGGTCTGCGGCGGCGGGGTCGCCGCGCTCATCGGCCTCGTCTCGGCCGGGTCGAGCGCGCTGCAGGAGCGGGCGCACACGGCGGTCGACGACTACCTGAGCGCGCTGAAGGCCGGTAACTACAAGGCGGCGTACGGCGACCTCTGCGAAAGCGCCCGGCGCCGCGAGTCCCAGGCCGATTTCCAGGCCCGCGTCTCGGCCGAGGAGCCGATCATCTCGTGGCGCCTCGGCAAGCTCGAGGCGACGTACAACCTCACCGTGCCCGTCGAGGCCACCTACGCCGGCGGTGACGTGGAGCAGCTGACCGCCGAGCTCGACCAGAACACGTCCACGGGCGAGTTCGAGGTGTGCGAGCTCGCGGAGTAAATTCTCTGTTCGTCCCGATCCATACCGATGTCCCCGCCGACACCCAGCCGGCGTAGGAGGAACATGCCCGCCGACCGTATCGATGCCGTCGTCAGCCTGGCCAAGCGCCGTGGCTTCGTCTTCCCCTCCAGCGAGATCTACGGAGGAACCCGCTCGGCCTGGGACTACGGTCCGCTGGGAGTGGAGCTGAAGGAGAACGTCCGCCGCCAGTGGTGGCGCACGATGGTCCAGCAGCGCGACGACATCGTCGGCCTCGACTCCGCCGTCATCCTCGCGCGCGACGTGTGGGCGGCCTCCGGCCACCTCGACGCGTTCGTCGACCCGCTGACCGAGTGCCAGTCCTGCCACAAGCGGTTCCGCGCCGACCACCTCGAGGAGGCGTGGGAGGCCAAGCACGGCTCGCCGCCCGCCTCGCTGCAGGAGCTGAACTGCCCGAACTGCGGCAACAAGGGCACCTTCACCGAGCCGAAGATGTTCAACGGCCTGATGAAGACCTACCTCGGCCCGACCGAGAGCGCCGAGGGCCTGCACTACCTGCGGCCCGAGACCGCGCAGGGCATCTTCGTCAACTACAACAACGTGGCCCAGGCCGCCCGCAAGAAGCCGCCGTTCGGCATCGCGCAGATCGGCAAGAGCTTCCGCAACGAGATCACGCCGGGCAACTTCATCTTCCGCACGCGCGAGTTCGAGCAGATGGAGATGGAGTTCTTCGTCGAGCCCGGCAGCGACGAGAAGTGGCACGACTACTGGCTCCAGGAGCGCTGGAACTGGTACCGCGACCTGGGCCTCTCGGAGAGCAATCTCCGCTTCTTCGAGCACCCGGCGGAGAAGCTGTCGCACTACTCGAAGCGCACCGTGGACATCGAATACCGGTTCCAGTTCGGTGGTACGGAGTTCGCCGAGCTCGAGGGCATCGCCAACCGCACCGACTTCGACCTGTCGACCCACTCGAAGCACTCCGGCGTCGACCTCTCCTACTTCGATCAGGAGAAGCAGGAGCGCTGGGTGCCGTACGTGATCGAGCCGGCGGCCGGCCTCACCCGCGCGGTGCTGGCCTTCCTGCTCGAGGCGTACGACGAGGACGAGGCCCCGAACACCAAGGGCGGCGTCGACAAGCGGACGGTCATGCGCTTCGACCCCCGCCTGGCCCCGATCAAGGTGGCGGTGCTGCCGCTCTCGCGCAACCCCGACCTGTCCCCGAAGGCCCGCGGCCTCGCCGCCGACCTGCGCAAGCGCTGGATCGTCGAGTTCGACGACTCGCAGGCGATCGGCCGTCGCTACCGCCGCCAGGACGAGATCGGCACCCCGTTCTGCGTCACCGTCGACTTCGACACCCTGACCGACGACGCGGTGACGGTGCGCGACCGCGACACCATGAAGCAGGAGCGGGTCGGCCTGGCCCAGATCGAGGACTACCTCCTCAAGCGCCTGCCGGGAGCCTAGAACTCGAACCCGCCCGGTCGGCCGTTCCGGTCCGCGATCAACCCGGCCAGGGTCGCCACAGCGATCTCAGCCGGCGTCCGCGACCCGATGTTCAGGCCGATCGGGCGGTGCACCCGCCCGATCTGATCCTCGCCGACCCCGAGGTCGCGCAGGGCCGCCACGTGCGGCCCCTCGACCTTGGGGTTCCCCACGATCCCGATCCATCGGGTCGCACGTTCCAGGGCGTCCTTCAGCACGCTCCCGATCTCATTCCGATGGTGGTCGCTCACCACCACGTCGGTGTGCTCATCCAGCCCCGCCGCGTCGAAATCGTGTACGAACGTGTCGCCGTGCGCCCGCGGCAGTCCTTGCAGCCGAGCCTCATCCGGCTCCACCAGCACCGTCTGAAAGCCCAGATCGGCACCGAGCCGCAGCATCGCCTCACCCACGGCCGACTGGAACACCACCACGAGCCGCCGCGGACTCGACGCCGTTTTCCCCTCATCGCTCACGCCGCCGACTCTGCCAGAGGTATCCGATCATTGCGCCGCATCGTCATCGATGCGAGATTGGCAAGGGTCCGTCCGGGTGATCGAGAGGCGACGCAGGGTGTCCTACGCCGTTCGTCTTCATGAGGTGCTGCGAACCTGGGCCGCCGGCCATGGCGTGCGGGCCGAGGTGGATGTGGCCGAACTGGCCGTTCGCGACTCGCAGATCGATCGCGCCGTGCACCTCTACGAGACGGCCGCCGACGAGCTCACCACCCTGATCGAGCTGGACACGGCGGCCCGCCTCGGCCACCGCCGGCCCGACATGACCACGGCCGACGAACTCGTCCTGGCCGCGCTGCGGATCCGGCGGCTCGTCGCCGGCATCGAGCCGTGGCGCGGCGGCAAGCCCCATCCGCGCGTGCGGCACCGGCTCCGGGCCGCCCTGCGCCGGCTCCAGACGGCGGCCGGCGCCATCGCGGCGGACGAGGCCGGCCTGCTGCTCGATCATCCGGCCGTGGCCGAGGCCTACCAGGCGCTGGACGAGGTCCTGCCCGGCATCGAGTGGCCGGTCCCGCCCACGGCCGGACCGCCGGTGCCGCCCACCCGCGACGCCGTCACCCTGGCCGACCAGTTCCTGTTGGTCTTCCGCCCCGGCGACTACGCGTGCGCCGTACACCTGCGTCTCTTCCGTCCCGCCGGGCGCAAGGCGGTGGTGCTGATCGGTGAGCTCGCCGACTACCACGCGCCGGGCCTGCTCGAAGATCCCGGCGCCTATCTGGCCGAGCTGCGCGAGCGCGTGCCCCTGATCGCCGCCGAGTCACCGGAATGGGCGCACTACCTCCCGGCCGAGTACGCCGCCTACAGCGAGCGGCACGAGACGCGCCTCGACCTCGAGCGGGCGGCCGGCGACGCCGACTCGGTGCGACTGGTCTCGGCCGACCTCTCCCTGGCCGAGCTGTCACTGGAAGCCCTGGCGGAGATGGTGGGCGGCCCGGTCCGCCGCTGGCACGCCGCCGACTACAGCGCCGCCGTGCTGACCGGCCTGGGCGTGCGGACGGTGAACGCCCTGACCGGCACCTCCCGGGCGACGCATCCGGAGGCCGAGGCCAAGCTGCGGTGCCGCCGCCGGCGGTGCGGCTCGGGCTTCACCCATCCGGTGCGGACCCTGCCCAAGGCCCGGTGCCCCTACTGCGGTGGCGTGGACGCTCAAGTGACCGAGGTGAACGGGCTGTGACCGGAACGCCGGCCGACGTCGCGCGGTATTTCTACTGGTCCCAACGACGGATCGACCGCATCGCCGAGGACAACCGGATCACCGTCCAGCGAACCGGCTCGACCAAGATGAAATCTCCGGCCGGGCCGTTCCTGCCCGGCGTGGAGGTCGACCGCCCGCGCCCGGCGATGAGCCGCCCGGAGATCGCGGACCGGATCGAACGGCACCTGGCCGGCGTCACGGTCCGTGATTTCGTCACGCCGCCGCCGGTGCGGTTCGCGGCCGGCCTGGGCACCCTGTCCTTCGCCGAGTTCGTGAACTTCGGCAAGCGGGAGAACATCGTCTCGATCTTCACGGACAGCACCGCGAGCGACGGCACCCACGTGGCGGTCGGCATGTTCGGCAGCAAGGACAACCTGGCCGACATCATCGCCGGGGCGCAGACCACCGACACGGGCTGGTCCTCGTCGGCGGCCAACCACATCTTCGGCTTCATCTCCTCGTTCGGTCGCACTGTGGCTTCCGGCAGCGACCGCGAGGAGATCGCGCGGGAGGCGATAAACCTGCTGACCCACCAGGGCGGCGGCATAGGTGAGGGGGAGAAGCGGGGCTTCACGTACGGGCACATCGGCGAGCACGGCGAGTGGCTGATGGAGGCCTACCTCGACGTGGAGATCGACTACCCGCCCTACGACCGGATCGTCGTCGGGGCGCCGCTCTGGGTGCGGACGGCCTTACCTCAGGCGCTCGTCCTGTATCAGGACGGGCCGCCGGAGCCCGCGCCGAGGAGGCGATCCTGGTGGCGGCGGAGACCCGGCTGAGCGGGCGGGATTTCGGGTGATTCCCGGGAGCATGGCATGCTCGAAGGCGTGACCATCGCACCTCTCATGCTCGGCGACCGCGCCGTCAATCCGCCCGTCGTGCTGGCGCCGATGGCGGGGATCACCAACGTGGCGTTCCGGCGGCTCTGCCGGGAGCAGGGCGGCGGGGTCTACGTCTGCGAGATGATCACGACACGGGCTCTGGTGGAGCGGATCCCCAAGACGCTCAAGATGGTCGCGTTCGCCGAGGACGAGGACTTCCGGAGCCTTCAGCTGTACGGGGTCGACCCCGACGTGACGGCCCGGGCCGTGCGGATGGTGGGCGAGGACGACCTGGCCGATCACGTCGACCTCAACTTCGGGTGCCCGGTGCCCAAGGTGACGCGGCGCGGCGGCGGGTCGGCTCTGCCGTGGCGGCGCAAGCTGTTCGGGCGGATCGTCAAGCAGGCCGTCGACGCGGCCGCCGAATACGGGATCCCGCTCACCATCAAGATGCGCAAGGGCATCGACGACGACCATTTGACGTACGTCGAGGCCGGGCTCATCGCGCAGGAAGCCGGCGTCGCCGCGGTGGCGCTGCACGCCCGTACGGCCGAGCAGAGGTATTCCGGAAACGCGGACTGGGACGCCATCGCGACGTTGAAACAGGCGCTCGACGTGCCCGTTCTCGGCAACGGGGACATCTGGGAGGGTTCCGACGCGCTGCGCATGGTCGAGCAGACCGGCGTCGACGGCGTCGTCGTCGGCCGGGGCTGTCTCGGGCGGCCGTGGCTGTTCGCCGATCTCGAGGCGGCCTTCACCCAGGGCCCCGACTACAAGCCGGTGCTGCCGGCCCTGGGCGAGGTCGCGAAGATCATGTCCCGGCACGCGGAACTGCTGGTCGACGCGCTCGAGGACGAGCGGCACGGGTGCGCGGACTTCCGCAAGCACATCGCCTGGTACCTGAAGGGCTTCCCGGTCGGCGGCGAACTGCGCCGATCCCTGTCGATGGTGTCGTCGCTGGCCGAGCTGGACGACCTGCTGGGCAAACTCGACCCGTCGGTGCCGTTCCCGGAGGAGGAGCTGGGCAAGCCGCGCGGCCGCGTCAACGCTCCGGGCAAGGTCTCCCTGCCCTACGGCTGGCTCGACAGCCGCGACGACGAGAGCGTGCCCGAGGGCGCCGAGATGGAGAACTCAGGCGGCTAGCAGCGCCGTGATCAGCAGCGGAATCCCGGCCAGGGCGAAGAGCGCCGTGAGCGGCAGGTCGACGGCGAAGCCGAGATAGAGCACGACGGCGAAGACCTCACTGGCGAAGCCGGCGACGGACAGCACGGTGGTCCGGGCCGGCCCGGTGATCCGCTCCTGGAGCCGGGCCTCGGCGCGGATCATCGCGTACTGGAGCAGCCCGAAGGCGGCGGAAACGGCGATCATTCCCCCGAGGTACGGGGTGAGAGCGCCGGCCGCGAGCAGGGCCGCCGCCCCACCGAGCGCCCAGGAGAAGCCGCGCCCCCGGCCGGCGAGGGCGCTGGCCGCCGCCATGGCCAGTGCGGTCAGACCGAACAGCAGAGGTACGGCCGCCGTCGTCGCCCCCTTGTCCCGGGCGAGCAGCGGCAGGTATTCGTCGAGCGCGCTGAACCCGGGAACGAGCGCCGCCACCAGCACCGCCCGCGCGACCACCCGCGTCCCGGCGGCTTCCCGCACGCCGCTTCGCAGCGTGCGCCAGTACGACATCTCGGAAGTGTCCGAAGCGGCGGAGGGTTCTTCGGGAAGCCGAAGCGCCAGCAGGCCACCCAGAAGTTTGACGGCGACACTGACGCCGCCCACAAGGACGTAGCCGCCGAAATGCAGAGCCGGCGTGGCCAGAAGCGTGGCGGCCAGCATGGCCACGATCGACACCGTCTCGGCGCGGCCGATCAGCCGGGCGTAACGGTTCTCCTCCGGAACGGCGTCGTAGACCAGAGCCTCCAAGGCGCCCGAGCCCAGGGAGCCGCCCAAGCCCCACAGCACAAAGCCCAGCGCGAAGCCCGGGTAGGACGGCCACAGCAGCCAGGTGGCGTAGCCGGCCGCCGTCAGGGTCTCGCCGACGGCGTACAGCCTCTTGCGGGACCATGTGTCGGCCAGCGCGCCGGAGGGGATCTCGGCCGCGAAGGCGACCACCGACCAGATCACGAACAGCGAGGAGACCTGGGCCGTGGTGAGGCCGGCGTCCGCGAACAGCAGCGCGTACACCGGGTAGAGCGGCACGCCCTCGGAGAGGGCCCGCACCGCGAAGAAGGTTCAGCGTCAAGCCGGATGCATGACCTCAGTCTGCCCCACCCGTCAACGCAATTCGGCCTCGTCGGCGGCGGCGCGACCGGACTCCCAGCCTTCGAGGCTGTCGATGCGGCTGCCGCGGGCCCGGACCGTACGCGGGAACGCCTTTCGCATCACCTCGCGAACCTGGATGTCCCGGTTGCGCAGCACCGGCAGCAGGTCGCTGTGCTGTTCGATCTCGTGCCGGGTGGCCTGCGAGAGGCGCTCGCCGATGCGGATCGCGTACGCCACCAGGAAGCTGCGGCGGAACGCCTTGATCCGGGCCTTGCCCTTGGCCGGCTCGTCGCGGGCCATCGCCCGGTTGGCCTGCACCAGCAGGGACGTGTAGAGCAGTTCGACGCCGTCGATGTCGGCGTCGTAGCCGAAGATCGTGGAGAAGCCGAGCTCGGGCGACCACACCGTGTGGCAGTGGTTGGCCCGCGCCACCGCGTCCAGCAGGGAGGCTTTTTCGCTTTCGTACGGATGGTCGACCCCGATGCGCCGCGCGAACGGCACCACTTCGGCGCGCCCGGCCGTGGTCAGCGCCTCCTCGATGCTGTGCCGGGCGATCAGCTCCTGCGCCTTGGCCGAGTACGCCTCCGCCTCGGCCGGGAAGTCCGTCGCCTCCGCCTTGGCCAGCAACGCCCGTACCCGATCAAGCATCCTGTTGTCTGATTTGTGCGACAGGTCGGCCACGGTGCCCGGCGGCGGGATCAGCACCTCGATCGACGGCAGTTGCCGCAGCGAGGTGAGCAGGCCGATCGACGCGTCCAGCAGGGTGATCCGATCGGGCCGGCGGCCGGCCTCGGGCAGCGACGACGCCTGCGCCGTCCAGCGCGGATCGACCTCGGAGAATCGGGCCGCGTAGGCGAGGGCGGCCGTGGCGACCATGCCCGCTTTGACCGGATCGCCCAGGCGGGCGACGACCCGGTACAGCTCGGCCGGCTGCCATCCGCCCCGGAAAAGACGGTCGAAGGCGTCGTTCAGCGCCCCGCGAAGGGCCGCGTCCACCTCGCCCGCCGGCGCCACGGTCAGCGCGTCGAGACCCGCCTCGTACCCGATCGCCCCGCTGACCACCTCACGGACGACGTCCTCCACTGACACACCGACGACGGTACCCACGACGACGGGGAGGGCCGTGATCGGCCCTCCCCGAAGTGACACGCGGTGATACCAGGCAAAACTCAGACGTCGAGGTCACTCTCGATGCGCTTGAGCTGATGCCGGGCCATGGCCAGGTTCGAGCGGTCACGGCGCAGGGCCACGTACAGGAACAGCCCCTTGCCGGCCCGGCTCGTCAACGGCCGGATCAGGTGATACTGCGTATCCAGGGTGATGAGGATGTCCTCGATCTTCTCCGTGATGTTGAGCATCTCCATCGCCCGGAGCTTGGCCCGCACCACATCCGTGTTGCCGGCCGCGGCGACCGTCAGGTCGAGCTCCTTGCCGCCGCCGACCGTGCCGAGGGCCATGCCGCTCGTGTGGTCGACCAGCGCGACGCCGAAGGCGCCGTCGATTTCCATGATTTCCTTGAGTGCGGTGTCCATGTCGCCCATGGATGGGTCCTCCGTTGCGGTGGGATGGCGGGCCGCCACCCGGCGGCGCCGTTCGGTCGCGGCGGATGCCGCGTTTCTCAACCCGCCGCCTGCCGACGACGAGCGTTGGTCGTGAGGGTGGACAAGGGGCTGCGCCGGGTCAGCGCCGCCGGTCCGGCCTGCTGCGGAATCTCCGGGCGCTGCTGCGGCTTGGTCTCCAACTTCAAGATCCGGACCAGTCGCCGTACGCATCGCCGGGCCTCCAGATGCACCATGGCCAGGTTCGCGTCGCCCGAGGTGACCACCGTGAGCAGGGCGGTCGGTCCGGCGGTGTACGAGGTGATGTAGCCCCGATCGCATTCGACCACCGACTCGCGCAGGTCACCGTGGTTCACCGCGTGCGCGAACCGGCGGGCCAGCGCCAGGTGGGCGGCGGCCAGCGCCGCGATGCTGTCCGGTTCGATGCCGTGCGCGTCGTGCGCGATCACCAGCCCGTCGGTGGAGGCCAGGACGCTGCCGGACAACTCCGCCACGCGGCCTCTCAGGCGGTCGAGCTCTTCGAGCACCGCCGGATCCACCGTCATCCTCGGCCTCTCTTTCTGCGAGCGGGGGTGCGCGTGTCACCGCAAGGCTCGCAATGCCGTACGGATGCGCTTGAGCAGGACTTCATCGGTGCCGGGATGTACCGGTGGGGGCGGTTCGCCGGCGACTTCCTTGGGCAGCTTCGCCCCGGGTTTGCGCCGGGCGAGGCGGGGCGGCGAGAGCGAGTTGCGCGGCGGCTCCGCCGGCGGCGGCGGTTCCATCGGGCGCGGCGGCGGTTCCACCGGGCGCGGCGGTGGTTCCATCGGGCGCGGCGGCGGTTCCGGCACGGGCACCGCCGCCCGGGTGCCGCTCACCACCGGCACGGTCGGCGCCTCGTCCGCTTTGACGACGGGACGTTTGATGTCGACCGCGGTGCCGCGCGCCCGGGGCAGCCGGACCAGGTCCGGCGTCTCCACCGGCCGTACCTCCGGAAGCTCCAGAAGTCCCAGCGCGGCCATCCGGCGCAGCTCCTGGATCGTCGCGTAGCCGGCCTTGCCGAGCAGCAGGGCCAGGTCGGCCGGCGTGCGCTGACCGTCCGCGTTGACCAGCAGCTCCCACTGCAGGGCGGTGATCGCCACCCGCTCGCGGGGCAGGCGCGACACCGGGATGACCGGCGCCGTGTCCACCCGCGCGTCCGGGAAGATCTCGTCGAGCAGGCGCACCCGCCGGCGTACCTCCCGGGTTATCGCACCCGGGTCGATGTGGGCGACCGGGCCGAGCCAGTGGGTCGCCCCCGGCAGGAAGTCGATCGGCGCCTCCGGCGCCGACAGGGTGAAGTACGCCGCGTCGTACGTCGCCCCGAGCACGCACAGCTCCAGCTCGCCCTGGGTGAGATGGCCCTGCTCGACCAGCAGCCGGCCGACCCGGGCGGTGGAGGTGCCCAGGTCGAGCGCGTTCTGCCAGGTCCGGCCGGCCAGTCGGCCGGACGCCGTGAGCAGTTCGCCGACGCCGGGCGCGGCCGGCGACTCGGCGTAGATGACCCGCCCCTCGAGGACGTAGACCGCGCCGCCCGGGTGGCCACCGACCACCAGGGTGCCGGTCTGCCGCTCGCCAGTGACCTGCGTGAGCAGGCGTGACGGGGCGGCCGTCCGCGAGGTTGTCACCTTTTCCCCTTTTGCATCGTTACGTAGCTACGAGTTCGTCGGCGAGGGTCTGCATGCGGCGGCGGGCCACCGCGAGGTTCCCCTGAACCCGGTCGAGCCAGAGGTAGAGGACGAGCCGGCTGTCGAAGTCGGTCTGCACCGGCCGCAACAGGTGATAACCGCCGGCGGTCGTGATGATCAGGTCTTCGAGCAGGTCGTGCGGAAGGGCCGAGACGTAGAGCGATCGGGTCGTCGCGGCCTGCACGACGTCCGCGGTGCCCGCCGCCGCGGCCTCGTGGTCGTTGTTGGGTGCGGCTCCCGTCGTCGCGACCGGGAACCCCGTGGTGTAGTCGACGATGCTGGCGCCGACCGCGCCAGGAATCGCCATGGCCTCCTGTAGACAGTGGTCGACGCCGGGCACTTCTCTCCTCAGCGCTGTGCTGCTGCCGCCGCCGGGCCGTGCCTCGTTGCCGCGGCCACCGGCGAGCCCTCGGGTCGGTGGCGGCAGAACGTCTCACGCCGTCACCGTGGGCCATCCTCCGGCGACCCCTCGGCGACCAGTCGCACCCCGTGTGCGTCATGGTCGTTGGCTTCGCGGCGCTCGCCGGGTGCGCGTAACATGATCGCCACTTTTCGATAAAGGAGGCGCCATATGGCGTTGCAGTGGGAGCAGATCGTGGTAGACGCCCAGGACGCCGGGCGTCTGGCGCGGTGGTGGGCGGAAGCCCTCGGCGGCTGGGTCATCGTGACCGACCAGCCCGACGAGGTGGAGATCCGCAAGAGCCCCGACCAGCTTCCCGGACTGCTGTTCACGCCGGTGCCCGAGGCCAAGACGGTCAAGAACCGTCTCCACATCGATCTGCGCCCGGACGACCAGGAAGCCGAGGTCGAGCGCCTGATCGACATGGGCGCCCGGCACGCCGACATCGGCCAGAGCAACGTGAGCTGGGTCGTGCTGGCCGACCCCGAGGGCAACGAGTTCTGCGTCCTGTCGTCGAAGCGGCCCCACTAATCTTGAGGACATGACGGCGTTCGACGCCCAGCGGTTCGTCGCTGAGCCGGCCAAGGACAGCGGCTACGGGCGTACCCCGTTCCAGCGCGACCGGGCGCGGGTGCTGCACTCCGCGGGCTTCCGCCGGCTCGCGGCCAAGACCCAGGTGCACACGGCCGGCTCCGACGACTTTCTGCGCACCCGGCTGACCCACTCGCTGGAGGTCGCGCAGATCTCCCGGGAGATGGGCGAACGGCTCGGCTGCGACCCCGACGTGGTCGACGTCGCCGGCCTGGCCCACGACCTCGGCCACCCGCCGTTCGGGCACAACGGCGAACACGCCCTGCACGCCGTGGCCGAGCCGTGCGGCGGCTTCGAGGGCAACGCACAGACCCTGCGCGTGCTGACCCGGCTCGAGGCCAAGGTGCCCGGCGCCGGCCTCAACCTGACCCGGGCGTCGCTCGACGCCAGCTGCAAATATCCCTGGCCGCGGGAGCCGGGACGACGGAAGTTCGGGGTGTACGAGGACGACCGCGCCGTCTTCGACTGGGCCCGTCCGGCCGAGCTGGGCGAGCGGCGCTGCCTCGAGGCCCAGGTCATGGACTGGGCCGACGACGTCGCCTACTCCGTGCACGACGTCGAGGACGGCGTACACGGCGGCTACCTGGCGCTGCGCCCCCTGCTGGCCGACCCGGCCGAACGGGCCGCGCTCTGCGCCGACGTCGCGGCCACCTACTCCGACGACAGCCCCGACGAGCTGGCCGGCGCCCTCGAGGAGCTGCTGGCCGACCCGGTGGTGACCGAGGTCGCCGGATACGACGGCACCTACCGGGCCCAGGTCGCCCTCAAACGGATGACCAGCGTCCTGACCGGCCGCTTCGTCGCCGCGGCGGTCGGCGCCACGCAGAGCCGGTACGGCGTCGACAAGGTCCGCCGGTACGACGCCGACCTCATCGTGCCGCGCACGGTGCGTAATCAGTGCGCGCTGCTGAAGGGCATGGCATTGCGGTACGTGATGCGGGCCCGGGCCGCCGAGTCCTGGTACGAGGAGCAACGGACGATCTTGATTGAGCTGGTGCAGGCGCTGACCCGTACGCCGCAAGCCCTTGACCCGGTCTTTCGCCCTCTCTATGAGCAAGCCGACAGTGACGCGGCGGCGTTGCGGGTAGTGATCGACCAGGTGGCGTCGCTCACCGATCCGGCCGCCGTGGCCTGGCACCGGACCCTGGTGGCGGCCCACGCCTGACGCGAGGCAGGATGTATGCCGTGGCGGGCAGGGTCAAGGACGAGGACATCGCGCTGGTCCGCGACCGGACCTCGATCGCGGACATCATCAGCGAGTCGGTAACACTGCGCCCGGCCGGCGGCGGCAACCTCAAGGGCCTGTGCCCTTTCCACGACGAGAAGACCCCGTCGTTCACCGTCGCGCCCGCTCGCGGTGTCTACTACTGCCACGGGTGTGGGCAGGGTGGCGACGCCATCAAGTTCCTGATGGACGCGGAGCACCTGTCGTTCATCGAGTCGATCGAGCGGCTGGCCGGGCGGGCCGGCATCCAGCTGCGGTACGAGACCGACGACTCGCGGCCGTCCGGGCCGCGGCCGCAGGCCGGGCAGAAGCAGCGGCTGCTGGCGGCTCATGTGGCGGCGGCCGAGTTCTATCAGGGGCAGCTCTCCACGCCGGGGGCGCGCAAGGCCCGGGAATTCCTCGCGCAGCGCGGCTTCGGGCGGGACGCGGCCGAGAAGTACGGGTGTGGGTTCGCGCCGGACACCTGGGACTCGCTCGCCAAGCATCTGCGGCAGAAGGGCTTCACCGCCGAGGAGCTGAACACGGCCGGCCTGACCAAGCCGGCCCGGTCCGGTTCGCTGATCGACCGGTTCCGCGGGCGGCTGCTGTGGCCGATCAAGGATCTGTCCGGCGACGTGATCGGGTTCGGCGCGCGGAAGCTGTTCGATTCCGACGACGGGCCGAAATACCTGAACACGCCCGAGACGCCGCTCTACAAGAAGTCGCACGTGCTCTACGGCATCGACCAGGCCAAGCGTGAGATGGCCAAGCGCGGCCGGGCGGTGATCGTCGAGGGCTACACCGACGTCATGGCCTGCCACGAGGCCGGCGAGCCGACCGCCGTGGCCACCTGCGGCACGTCGTTCGGCGTCGATCACATCGGGGTGCTGCGGCGGCTGCTGCTCGACAGCGACAGCGTGGTCGGCGAGATCATCTACACGTTCGACGGGGACGCGGCCGGCCAGAAGGCGGCGCTGCGGGCGTTCGAGGAGGATCAGCGGTTCGTCGGGCGTACGTTCATCGCGGTCAGCCCGGACAACATGGACCCGTGCGAGCTGCGCCTGGCCCGGGGCGATCTCGCGGTGCGCGACATGATCGCCGGGCGGGAGCCGCTGGTCGACTTCGCGTTGCGGCACACGATCCGGCGCTTCGATCTGGACACGGTCGAGGGCCGGGTCGAGGCGATGCGCCGCGCGGCTCCTCTGGTCGCCAAGATCAAAGACCGGGAGATGAGGCCTGAGTACGCCCGTAAGCTCGCGGCCGATCTCGGCATGGACCTCGAGCCCGTGCAGCGCGCGGTGAACTCGGCCCTGCGCGGCGCCTCGGATCAGCCCGCGCCCCGGATGAAGGCGGCCCCCGACTCGCCGCAACGGCTGGTCGAGCGGGAGTCGCTGAAGCTGGCCCTGCAGGAGCCGGTGATGGCCGGCCCGATGTTCGACTCGCTGGGCGCCGAGAACTACGCCGATCCGGTCTACGCGGCGATCCGTTCGGCGGTGACCGCGGCCGGCGGCGCGTCCTCGGCCTCGTCCGGCGGCGTGGTCTGGATCGAGAAGGTCCGGGACAGCTGCGACGACCTGGCCGGGCAGGGCCTGATCTCCGAGCTGGCGGTGGAGCCGTTGCGCGTGGACGGGGTCGTCGACCCGCGCTACGTGCAGATCACCCTGGCCCGGTTGCAGGTCGGCTATGTGACCACCCGGATCCGGGACCTCAAGTCCAAGGTGCAGCGGCTCAACCCGGTCGCGCACAAGGACGAGTACCTGGCTCTCGCGGGGGAGCTCTTCTCGCTCGAACAGCAGGCGCGGGCCCTGCGTGACCAGGCGGCAGGTGCATTGTGAGCTTGTTTCGGCGGCGTCCCTCGCTTCCCGCGGCGCTCAAGCCGGCGCTGGACGCCGAGGAACGGGTGGTGGCCTGGGCCGCTGTGGAGCCGGAGCACGCGGTGGTGGTCACCAACCACGGCCTGTGGCTGCCGCCGGGCGAGAGGCTGGGCTGGCACGAGATCCACAAGGCGGCCTGGTCCGGCCGTGAGCTGCGGATCACCCCGGCCGAGGTGGCCGAGGAGCGGGACGGCTACACGGTGATGGCCGACGGGCCGGTGCGGGCCTTCCTGCTGCTCGACCCGGGCCAGGTTCCCGACCAGGTACGCATGCGCGTGTCGAAGTCGGTGGCCTACACCAATCACCACCCCGTGCAGGTGTCGACCAACCGCCCCGACAAGCCGTTCCTGGTCGGCGGCGTGCGGATCGTGGCGCGGCGGGTGAGCGGGCGGGACGGCCTGTCGTGGACGGTCCGCTACGACGCGGGCACCCCGGCCTCGCACGCCACCGTGATCGACGTGACCGGCACCTTGGTCTCGGCCGCCCAGGAGGCCATGGCCGGCCCGGAGTGAGGATTTCTGTCGTACCCCCGCCCTAGGGTCCAGGGTGTGACTTCCCTCATTCGCGCGCGTGGTCTGGTCAAGCGGTTCGGCGACTTCACGGCGGTCGACGGCATCGACGTCGACGTGCGGCGGGGCGAGGCCTTCGGCTTCCTCGGCCCGAACGGTGCGGGCAAGAGCTCCACCATGCGCATGATCGGCTGTGTGTCGCCGCCGACCGGCGGGGTGCTCGAAATCCTCGGGCTCGACCCGGTGCGCGACGGCCCGCGGATCCGGGCCAAGCTCGGCGTCTGCCCCCAGCTCGACAACCTCGACATCGAGCTGACCGTGCGGGAAAACCTGACGACGTACGCCCGTTTCTTCGGCATCCCGCGCCGGACGGCCCGCCGCCGCGCCGACGAGTTGCTGGAGTTCGTCCAGCTCGGTGAGCGGGCCGACAGCAAGGTGGAACCGCTGTCGGGCGGCATGAAACGCCGGCTGACGATCGCGCGGGCGCTGGTCAACGAGCCCGAGATCGTGCTGCTCGACGAGCCGACCACCGGCCTCGACCCGCAGGCCCGCCACCTGGTGTGGGAGCGGCTGTTCCGGCTCAAGCAGCAGGGCGTGACGCTGGTGCTGACCACCCACTACATGGACGAGGCGGAGCAGCTCTGCGACCGCCTGGTGGTGATGGACGGCGGCCGGATCGCCGCGTCGGGTTCCCCGCGCGAGCTGATCTCGGAGTATTCGACGCGCGAGGTGGTCGAGCTCCGGTTCAACGCCGAGTCCCAGGAGCCCTATGCGTCCAAGCTCGAGGGCGTCGGTGAACGCTTGGAGGTGCTGCCCGACCGGGTCCTGCTCTACGTCGCCGACGGCGACGCGGCCGTGGCGGAGGTGAACCGGCGCTCGCTGAGCCCGGCCAGCGTGCTGGTGCGCCGCAGCAGCCTGGAGGACGTCTTCCTGCACCTCACCGGCCGGACGCTGGTCGACTGATGCTGGCCGTCTTCGAATATCACCTGGTCAACTACCGGCGTACGTGGCGGGGGAGCGCGCTGTCGTCGCTGGTGCTGCCGCTGTTGACGATGCTCGGGTTCGGGGTGGGCGTCGGGTCGTACGTGACCGGCGGCGTCGAGGGCGTGTCGTACCTCGACTGGATCGTGCCCGGCCTGATCGCCTCGACCGCGATGCAGACGGCGATCGGCGAGTCGACGTGGCCGGTGCTGAGCGCCTTCGAGTGGCTGAAGACGTACTTCGCGCAGGCGGCGGCGCCGCTGCGGGTGACCGACATCCTCGGCGGCCATCTGGCCTTCATGCTGTTCCGGGTGCTGATCAGCGCCGCCGCGTTCCTGGCGATCGCCGGGGCCTTCGGCACGCTGCACTCGTGGTGGTCGCCGGTGGCGCTGGTCGTGGCGGTGCTCGTCGGCCTGTCGGTGGCCGCGCCGACGGCGGCCTATGCCGCGACCATCACCAGCGACAGCTACCTGGCGATCCTGCTGCGTTTCGCGGTGCTGCCGATGTCGCTGTTCTCCGGTGTCTTCTTCCCGGTCGAGTCGCTGCCGGTGGTGTTGCGCTGGATCGCGTACGCGCTGCCGCTCTGGCACGGCGTGGACCTCTCGCGCGACGCCATCCTCGGCCTGAACCCGGGGTGGCTGGGCCTGGTCCACGCCGCCTACCTGATCGCCTGGTGCGCCGCCGGCTGCTGGCTGGCCCATCGCCGCTACCGCCGAAGGCTGGTGATCTGACGTGGTGACACGGCTTCTCCTGTCGCCCGGCATGGGCCGGCGCTCGTTGTCGGTGACCGAGCGGAACGTGGCCACGCTGCGCTCGGCCTACTGGATCGTGATGGTGTCCGGTTTCCTGGAACCGGTGCTTTATCTCTTCTCGATCGGGGTGGGCGTCGGTGGCCTGATCGGCGACATCACGCTGCCCGGCGGCGAGGTGGTCGGCTACGCGGCGTTCGTGGCGCCGGCCATGCTGGCCGCGTCGGCGATGACCGGGGCGCTGTCCGAGACCACCTTCAACTTCTTCGGGAAGATGAAGTTCATGCGGCTGTACGAGGGGATCCTCGCCACGCCGGTCCGGCCGATCGAGATCGCGCTCGGTGAGCTGCTGTGGGCGATGGTCCGCGGCGCGCTGTACTCGGCCGCCTTCCTGGTGATCATGGTGGCGCTCGATCTGACCACCGGGCCCCGCGCGCTGCTCATGTTCCCGGCCACGATCCTGGTCGGCTTCGCCTTCGGCGGGCTGGGCATGGCCGTCTCGACCGTGATCCGCAGCTGGCAGGACTTCGACCTGATCGCCTCGGGCCAGTTCGCCCTGTTCCTGTTCTCCGGCACGTTCGTTCCGCTCGCCGCCTACCCGGCGGCGTTGCGCTGGCTGGTCGAGGTCACCCCGCTGTACCGCTCGGTCCACCTGATCCGCGCCCTGAGCACCGGAACCGCCGGCTGGCCCCAGCTCCTCGACGTCCTCTACCTGCTGGCCCTGCTCGCCGCGGGCCTGACTGTGGCCGGCCGCCGTATGTCCCGCCAGCTCTGCCAGTAGAATCCATTGTGGATTCGCACGGTGATCGATACGCTACGGCGGGCGATGGCTGGATCTTGGAGGTTGCATGCGCAATACCGCTGGGCGATCGCTGTGGCGACCCGTCAGACGGGCTCTGACTGTTCTCTGTGTCGCTCTCCTCGGGCTGGCGTCGATGGCCGCCCCGGCCCAGGCCCGCTACGGGGGGGGTGAATTGCAAACAGTGGGGCGCCCAGGTGACCGTGGATGCGATCAACCTGTGTCTGCAAACCAGAGCGGATTATGTAGAGGCGCCGCCTATTCAGGCGCATTTCACCTACAAGATCTGGGTAACGATCGGGCCAAGCGCCACTACCGCCGACACCTGCACGGTTACGGGGTGGGCAACCTTCAGGAGCAGCAGCGCGACGTGGAATTCGCCCAAGCAGCTCCGGGGGTGTAGCGCGGCCCTCCGCACCGGGACTGTTTACGACATGGCGATCATGTCCACCGATACGACCGCCACCTATTTCGCGCCGCATGGCTGTATAACCCTGGACTGGGACAGCGGCGAACGCTGGCAGCAGTGTTACAGCGGCGAGGGCGTCAGAGCCAACTGACGTCGCGTGCCCCGGGCGGCCGTTTGGTTGCGCCGGGGCAACTTCCGACCGGGTGAAGGTGGTTAAGCCCGGCTGGTGGCGGGCATCACTGTTGCAGGTCGCGCCGAAGCGGCCGTGCGCTACAGCGATGCCCGCGCCTGGAGGTACGGCGATGAAGCTTTTTCACAAGCACGATGAGGATGAGGCGACCGCCGCGTCGGTGAAGGACGGGCACGGGGAGGCCGCGAACGCGCGGGCCGGCCGGGACGACGCGGAGTCGGCGTCGGCGCGCAGTAAAGGCGCGCGCGACTACGACGTGGCGACCACGCGGACGGGTGAGGATCGGGACAACGACCTCAGCGCCGTGCCGCCGGAGGCCGGGCCGGACAGCCCGGCCGAGCTCAAGGGCAAGGGCCTTTTCGCGGCGGTCAAGCGCACCATCAAGCAGTTCTCCGAGGACAACATCTCCGACTGGGCGGCCGCGCTGACCTACTACGGGGTGCTGTCCATCTTCCCGGGGGCCGTGGTGCTGGTGTCGATCCTCGGCATGCTCAGCAGCGACGGCAAGGCGACCGTGACGCAGACGATCGACGACATCTCGGGCGGCAACACGCAGATCAAGGATCTCGTCAACACCGTGCTCAACCAGGTCGGCGACAGCGGCACGGCCAGCTTCGCGGCGATCTTCGGTCTCGTCCTGGCCTTCTGGTCGGCGTCGGGCTACATCGCCGCTTTCATGCGGGCGTCCAACGCCGTCTACGACGTGCCCGAGGGCCGGCCGATCTGGAAGACCCTGCCGATCCGGGTCGGCGTCACCGCCGTCATCGGCCTGATGCTGATCGTCTCGGCCTTCATCGTGGTCTTCACCGGTGACCTGTCGCGGGTCGTCGGCGAGAAGATCGGGCTGGGCGACGCGGCCGTGATGACCTGGAACATCGCCAAGTGGCCGGTGCTGGTGCTTCTGGTCAGCCTGATGTTCGCCATCCTCTACTGGGCCTCGCCGAACGCCAAGACCGGCGGTTTCCGCTGGATCAGCCCGGGTGGCATCTTCGCCGTGGTGCTGTGGCTGGTCGCCTCCGGCGCGTTCGCGATCTACCTGGGCAACTTCGCCAACTACGACAAGACCTACGGCGCCCTGGGCGGTGTCATCGCCTTCCTGGTCTGGCTCTGGATCTCGAACATCGCGATCCTGCTCGGCGCCGAGCTCGACGCCGAGCTGGAGCGGGGCCGGGCCATCGCCGCCGGGCACGACCCGTCGGACGAGCCGTTCCTCGAGCTGCGCGACGACCGCAAGCTCAAGAAGGGCAGCGAACAGGGTCTCAGCACCAGCTGATCTTGCGAACCAACGGAGCGCCGGGCCGGAAAGCCCGGCGCTTTTCGCGTCCCCGAGCGAGCCCACTTTTGCTCATATAGACAAAAGTTAGGAATGATCTTCGAGAAGGTATGGACTCCTGAGGCGGAACGGGCCTACTGTGACGGGCACAACACCGCACGGTTACCGCGGTGTGAACCGCCTCCGGAGGTCTCCGTGCACCTGGCCGATGCTCCCCACCTGCGCATTCTGCGCCTGTTGCGCGACGAGGGACCTGTGTCCCGCGCCGAGCTGGGGGACCGTCTGGAGCTCACCCGCCCGCGCCTGCTGGCCGAGGTCGAGCGGCTGGTCGCGGCCGGTCTGATCGCCGAGGCGGGCATGGCCGCCTCCCGCGGCGGGCGCCGGTCCACCCTGGTCGAGCTGCACCCGCGGCTGCGCTTCGCGGCGGTCGACCTGGGCGCCAGCTCCATCGACATCGAGGTCACCAATGGGCGGCTGGAGCCGGTCGCGCTCTATCAAGAGGCGGCGGACATCCGCTCGGGGCCGCGGGTGATCCTGCAGCGGGTGAGCGAACTGCTCTCCAAAGCACGCACCGACGGGGCCTTCGACCGGCTCGACGCGGTCGGCATCGGCGTGCCGGGCCCGGTCAGTTTCCGCGACGGCGTGCCCGTCTCGCCGCCGATCATGCCGGGCTGGGACCGGTACCCGGTGCGCGAGTTCCTGGCCCGGGAGCACGGCTGCCCGGCCGTGGTCGACAACGACGTCAACATCATGGCGATCGGCGAGCGCCACGGCGGTGTCGCCCACTCGGTCGACGACTTCCTCTTCGTCAAGATCGGTACGGGCATCGGCTGCGGCATCCACCTCAGCGGCACGGTGTACCGCGGGGTGGACGGCTGCGCCGGCGACATCGGGCACATCCAGGTCGACCCGAGCGGGCCGGTCTGCTCGTGCGGCAACACCGGCTGTCTCGAGGCGCTGTTCAGCGGGGCCGCCCTGGCCCGCGACGCGCTCGCCGCGGCCCGGTCCGGCGAGTCACCGGCGCTGGCCGAGCGCTACGCCGCCTACCAGGCCGCCGCCCGGCGCGCCGCCGAGACCGAGGGTGCGGAGAGCTTCGAGGCCCTCGAGGAACGCATCACCATAACTGCCCGCGACGTCGCCGACGGCGCCGCCGAGGGTGACGTCACCTGCATCCGCTTGATACGAGAGGGCGGCCGCCGCGTCGGCGGGGTCCTCGCCACCCTGGTGTCCTTCAGCAACCCTTCGATGATTGTCATCGGCGGGGGCCTGGCCCAGTTGGGTCATGTGCTGCTCGCCGAGATCCGCAGTGTGGTCTACCGCCGGTCGCTGCCCCTGGCCACCGGCAACCTACCCGTCGTCCTCAGCGAGCTGGGCAGCCGAGCCGGCGTCACCGGCGCCGCGGTGCTGGCCAGCGACACGGCATTCGAGCAGGCCTCATGACGATTCCCGCGCAACGCGAAGCTTCCGAAGACGTCGTCCTCCGACTCACCGATGTGGTTAAGACCTTCCCCGGCGTGCGCGCCCTCGACGGCGTGCAACTAGAGGTCCGGGCGGGCGAGGTGCACTGCCTGCTCGGGCAGAACGGCGCCGGCAAGTCCACATTGATCAAAACTCTGGCCGGCGTCCACCACGCCGACGGCGGCGAGATCACCTGGCTGGGCGAACCGTTCGCCCCGGCCACCCCGCAGGCCGCGATGCGCGCCGGCATCGCCACCATCTATCAGGAGCTCGACCTCGTCGACGACCTCTCGGTCGCCGAGAACGCGTTCCTGGGTCACGAGCAGACCCGCCTCGGCTTCACCAAACGGCGTTCCACCGCGGCCCGGACGAAAGAGATCTTGGCCCGGCTCGGGCACGGGGAGATCCCGCCCCGGCAGGCCGTGCGCAGCCTGCCCGCGGCCGGCAAACAGATCGTCAGCATGGCCCGCGCGCTCTCGCACGACGCCAAGCTGATCGTCATGGACGAGCCCAGTGCCGTGCTCGCTCATGACGAGGTGGAGAACCTCTTCCGGATCATCCGGGAGCTCACCGCCGAGAACATCGCGGTCATCTACATCTCGCACCGGCTCGAGGAGATCCGCGAGATCGGCGACCGGGTCACGGTGCTCAAGGACGGCCGCACGACGGCGGCCAACCTGCCGGCCCGCACCACACCGACCCGCGACCTGGTCAGCAAGATGACGGGCCGGACCATCGAGTACGTCTTCCCGCCGCGCCGCACGCTCGAGGAGAAGCCGCCGCTGCTCGTCGTCGACGGCCTCACTCGCGAGCACGAGTTCGCCGACGTGAGCCTGACCGTGGCCCCCGGCGAGATCGTCGGCATCGCCGGCCTGGTCGGTTCGGGCCGCTCCGAGCTGCTGGAGACCATCTACGGCGCCCGCCGCCCCGACAGCGGCACGATCACCTTGGACGGCAAGCGCATCCGGACGCTGGGCGCCGCCGTACGCAAGGGAATGGGAATGGCCCCCGAGGAGCGCAAGAGCCAGGCGCTGCTGCTCGACGAGCCGATCTACAAGAACATGACGCTCTCGTCGTTCTCCGGGTTCGCCCGCGCCGGCTTCACCGACGCGGGCGGCGAGCGCAAGGCGGCCGAGCGTACGGCCGACTCGCTGGAGCTGCGCCCCCGCGACGTGACGCGCCCGGTGCGCACCCTGTCCGGCGGCAACCAGCAGAAGGTCGTCGTGGGCCGGTGGCTGCTCGGCGACACCCGGCTGCTGCTGCTCGACGAGCCGACCCGCGGCGTCGACGTGGGTGCCCGGGCCGAGCTCTACCAGGTCATCCACAAACTGGCCGAGAACGGCGTCGGCGTACTGCTCGTCTCGAGCGAGGTGCCCGAGGTGCTGGGCCTGTCCGACCGCGTGCTGGTCATGCGCGAGGGCCGGCTGATCCGCGAGGCGCCGGCGGGCGAGATCGATGAGGAAACTGTGCTCGACCTCGTGATGGCGGGGTCGTTGATGGAGGGAGAGCCAGCATGATCACCGAGACTGCGCCTCCCGAGGTGCAAAAACGCGCGCAACGCCGGCACATCGACGACAACGTCATCCGCAACCTCGGCCTGGTCGGGGTCCTGGTCCTGTTGATCGTCGTCGGCATCATCACCAAGCCCGACCTGTACAGCGACCCGACCTGGGTGAAGAACAACTTCCTGACGATCCTTCAGCAGGCGTCGGCGATCGGCGTGGTCACGGTCGGCATGACCTTCGTGATCATCGGAGGCGGCATCGACCTCTCGGTCGGCGCGATCATCGCGCTGGCCGGGGTGTGGGCGACCACGCTGGCGACACAGAGCTACGGCGCGGCGGGAATGATCTTCACCGCGCTCGTCGTGGGCATCTGCGTCGGGCTCGTCAACGGCGTACTCATCTCGTACGGCAAATTGGTGCCCTTCATCGCGACCCTGGCCATGCTGGTCGCCGCCCGCGGTCTCGCGGCCCAGATCTCCGGCAAGCAGACCCAGGTGTCGGCCAACACGTTCATCAACGACCTGGCCGCCAACAAGCTCCTCGGCATCCCGATGCTGGTCTGGATCCTGGCCCTGGTCGTGGCGGCCGGGTGGGTCCTGCTCAACCGGACCACCTTCGGCCGCCGCACGGTCGCGGTCGGCGGCAACCCCGAGGCGGCCCGGCTGGCCGGCATCAACGTCAAACGGCACACCCTTCTTCTGTACGCCCTGTCGGGGCTGTGCTGCGGCATCGCCGCCATCATGTTGACGTCCCAGGCGACCAGTGCTCAGGCCGCCATGGCGAACCTGTACGAGCTCGACGCGATCGCCGCCGCGATCATCGGCGGCACGCTGCTCAGCGGCGGTCGCGGCACCATCGTCGGCGCCCTCTTCGGGGTGCTGGTGTTCTCCACGATCACGAACCTGTTCGCGATCAACAATCTCTCCACCGAGGTTCAGAACATGGTCAAGGGCGGGATCATCGTGCTCGCCGTCCTGATCCAGCAGTTCCGCTTCCGCTCCGTCACGCAACTCCTCAAGCGCTGATCTTTCGCCCGGTCCGTCTCCGGGTACCCCCTTGGGAGGATTCATGTCCGCTTTGTCCCGTAGGCGCGTTCTGTTCGGCGGTGCTGCCGTCGGTGCTGGAGCGCTTCTCACCGCGTGCACAAGCAACACCCCCGAGAACAACGCCCAGGTCAACACGAACACCGACTCGAGCGCCAACCCGAACGCCGCCCCCGGCCAGAAGGTGATCATCGGGTTCTCCGCGCCGGCCGCCGACCACGGCTGGATCGCGGCCATCACCAACAACGCCAAGGCGCAGGCCGCCGCGTACACCGACGTCGAGTTCAAGTCGGTCGAGGCCGGCGCCGACGCCGCCGCGCAGCGGGCCGCCATCGCCACGCTGATCTCGCAGAAGCCCACCGTGATCGTGATGCTCCCGCACGACGGCAAGGAGCTGAACTCGGCCGGCATCGAGGCCATGGCCGCCGGCATCCCGGTGATCAACCTCGACCGCGCGTTCCCGTCCATGGCGGCCTACCGGCTGCAGATCAAGGGCGACAACTTCGGCATGGGCCTGGCCGCCGGAAACTACATCTCCCAGCAGCTCAAGGCCAAGGGCGTCACCAACCCGATCATCGGGGAGATCCCCGGCATCGACTCGCTCGAGCTGACCCAGGAGCGTTCGGAGGGCTTCAAGAACGCCCTCGCCGCGCACGGCTTCAAGGTCGCCAACCGCCGCCCGGCCGAGTTCACGGCCGACAGCGGGCAGGCCGCCGCGACCGCGCTGCTGCAGGCCCTGCCCAAGATGGACGCGCTGTGGAACCACGACGACGACCAGGGCATCGGCGTGCTGGCCGCGATCAAGCAGGCCAACCGCAGCGAGTTCTTCATGGTCGGCGGCGCCGGCTCCAAGGCGGCCATCGACCAGATCAAGGCCGACAACAGCGTGCTCAAGGCGACGGTCACCTACAGCCCGTCCATGGCCTCGTCGGCGATCACGCTGGCCCGGCTCATCGGACAGGGCAAGGGAATGAGCGACCTGGTCGAGCTGCAGGTGCCCAAGGAGATCACGCTCGCCTCCGAGACGATCACCAAGGACAACGCTTCGCAGTACGCGAAGCTCGGTTTCTAAGGGGTTGTAAATGTCGGAACAGCTGCGGGTCGGCATGGTCGGCTACGCGTTCATGGGGGCTGCGCACTCGCAAGCGTGGCGCACGGTCAACCATGCGTTCGACCTGCCGCTGTCGGCACGGATGACCGCGGTGGCCGGCCGCTCCGCGGACGCGGTGGCGGCCGCCGCGGCCAAGCTCGGCTGGGCGGAACACACCACCGACTGGCGGTCGCTGATCGATCGGGACGACATCGATCTGATCGACATCTGCACGCCGGGCGACACCCATCGCGAGATCGCGCTGGCCGCGCTCGCCGCCGGCAAGCACGTACTGTGCGAGAAGCCCCTGGCCAACACGGTGGCCGAGGCCCAGGAGATGGCCGCCGCGGCGGCCAGGGCCAGTGGCGTGTTCGCCATGTGCGGTTTCAACTACCGGCGCGTGCCGGCGGTCGCGCTCATGCGTGAGCTCGTGGCCGCCGGCCGCATCGGCAAGCTGCACCACGTCCGGGCCACGTACCTGCAGGACTGGATCGTCGACCCGGAGTTCCCGCTGGTGTGGCGGCTGCAGAAGGACGTGGCCGGCTCGGGGGCGCTGGGCGACATCGGCGCGCACATCGTCGACCTCACCCAGTTCGTCACCGGCCAGTCGATCGCCGCGGTGTCGGCCCTGACCGAGACGTTCGTCAAGTCCCGGCCGCTGCCGTCGGCCTCGTCCGGGCTTTCGGCCTCCGGCACCTCGTCGTACGGCGAGGTCACCGTCGACGACGCGGCGCTGTTCCTGGCCCGTCTCGACGGGGGAGCGGTGGCCACGTACGAGGCGACACGCTTCGCCACGGGACGCAAGAACGCCCTGCGGGTGGAACTGAACGGCTCGCTCGGCTCGCTGGTCTTCGACTTCGAGCGGATGAACGAGCTCGCCTTCTACGACGGCGCCCTGCCGCCGGAGGAGCAGGGATTCAGCACCATCCTGGTGACCGAGCCGAACCACCCGTACATGTCGGCCTGGTGGCCGGCCGGTCACGGCATCGGCTACGAACACACCTTCACCCACGAGGTCCGCGACCTCATCGAGGCGATCGCCGCGGGCACCCAGCCCACCCCGTCGTTCGCGGACGCGCTACAGGTTCAGCTGGTGCTCGACGCGGTCTCACGGTCGGCCGAGTCGTCGCAGTGGTGCGAGGTGAAACCGGCCCTCGAGCCGGTCTGACCGTCCGGGTTGTCCGCCGTGGATCGGCGAGGGATGGTGCGGTTGCGCCCCGCACCAGCCGATCCGCGGCGGAACCGGCCCGGTCCCGACATCCGACATCCGACATCCGACGAACACCCTATGGCGTCGGCCCACGGCGTTTCGTAGCCTGCGGAGGCGATGACCACCACCCACCCACTCGACGGCGTTCCGGCCGATCGGGTCGTCGAGGTCCGGGGTGCGCCGGCCGGCGACATCGCCCGTTCCGTGGCCGAACACACCGACCTCGCCCCGGTGGTCACCCGTCCGAGCGCAGACTGGACGACCCCGCGTGACTTCGTCGGCGCGATGCTGGACGACCTCGAACAGGTGGCGGTCGAACTGCTTCCCGCATGGCTGCCGGACGCGGCCGATCTGCGGCGAGCCGACGTCGGCGGAGCGGCCGCGATCCGCCTGATGGCCGCGGACCGGGCGTCGCGGGCTCACTACAGCCGTTCGTTCCTGACCGACCTGGCCGTCCTCGCCGTGACCGGGTACCGGGAGGACGCCCCCGCCATCCCCCTCCGAGCGCGGGTCACTCAGCTCGCCCGCCTGGTCGCGGAGGCCTTCGGCCGCGGTCGCTGTGTGCTGCTCGTGCCCCTGGCGCTGGAGGTCACCCCGTACCAGCGGGACGCGATCGTGGCCGGCGGCGAATGGCTCACCCACAACGCCAAGGTCGCGGTCTGGCTGCTCGGCCCGGCCGCGCCCGCCACGGACCGGGTGCCGGTGGTGACCCTCGGCGAGCTGCCGCGCGGCCGATCGGCGCCGATCGGCAAGCCGCACCCGGCCAGCGCCGTGGAGTCCACCCTGGAGGCCGCGCTCGCCGCCGAGAGCTGGGCCACCGGCCGGCGCTGGAACCACACGTACTCCTCGACGTCGCTCAGCTCCCCGATCCGCCTCGACCTCTTCTGGCCCGGCGAGCGGTGTGTCGTGGAGCTGGACGGCCCGGAACACTGCCACCCGGTGCGCTTCGAGGCCGATCGGCGGCGCGACGTGCAGCTGCAACTCGACGGCTACGCCGTCCTCCGGTTCACCAACGCGCGAGTCGTCCACGACGTGGGCGCGGTCGTTCATCAGATCGGCACCTACATCCGGGGCCGGCGGCGCGAAACAGTGGAAGGAACATGACCATGGCCGGCGAAGACCTCACTCCCGCCGAGAACGCGATCCTGATCGTTCTCATGGCGGAGGCGCGGGAGATCCTCAACACCGAGCTCAAAGCGGTGTACGGCCTCGACGTCCGCAAGCCGAGCCGTGACAAGCTCGGCCGCAAGCAGTACGTGGCCAGCCGCAAGAGCGGGCCCACCTACGCGCTGCAACTCGACGACAAGGGATGGGTGCACGTCCAGGAGGAGCTGAACTTCCGGTCCAACGGCTCCACCGCGCAGGCGGCGGCGGTCTCGGCCGTGCTGGCCGGCCTGCGCGACCGCGTCCTCGAGCGCAGCGGATGCAAGTCCTTCGCCGAGCTGTTCGCGCTGAGCGACGTGCGCGGGCCGGCGGCCGCCCCGGACCTGCGCACCCGGATCGTCGGCGCGTACGACGCCCTCAAGGACGAGCCGCACGGCTGGGTCAGCCTCACCCGCCTGCGGATGTGCTTCCCGGACGTGGCGCGCGCGACCCTGGACGAGGCCCTGCGCCAGGTCAGCCGCGAACCCGGCGTCACCCTCGCCCCGCAGTCCAACCAGAAGGTGCTGACCGGCGCCGACCACGACGCCGCCCTGCACATCGGCGGTCAGGACAAGCACGTCCTGTCGATCGGCGTGTGATGGAGGAGCGTGAGCGGGCCGCCCTGGCCGCGCTGAGATTCAACTGGGCGCCGGTGCCCGACGACGTCTGGCGGCCCATGCCGTTCCACGTCGACGGCCTGCACACGGCCGTCGCCCGCGACGTGCTCGACGGGGTGGCGGACGCCCGGGCCAGCGACGGCGGCAGCCCCATCGGTCTCGTCGTGCAGGGCCAGCGCGGATCCGGCAAGACCCACCTCCTCGGCTGGGTCCGGCAACAGGTGCAGGACCAGGAGGGCTACTTCTTCCTCGTCGGGCTCCTCGACGCGGCCGGGTTCTGGGACAGCGTGCTGGCCGCGATGATGGACGGTCTTTCCCGTACGGTCCCGGGCCGTACCGAGACGCAACTGGTGCTCCTGCTGCGACGGCTGTCGGCCATGGTCGGCGCCCCGCGCACGGCGCGCCGGGCCGTCATGGGCGAGACCGAGCTGACCCGGCCCGCCCTGGACGCGTTCATCGAGGGCCTGGGCGCGTTCGACCGCCAGGTGGCCCGGGCCAGCCAGGACACGGCCCGGGCGCTCGCGCTCAGCGCCTCCGAGGACGTCGGCCACCGCGACCTGGCCGAGAACTACTTCCTCTCCGGGGAGGAGTCCGAGCCGGGCGAACGCGCCGCGTGGGGCATGCGCCGGGCGCCGCGGCGGGCCCAGCAGATCGTGCAGGACCTGTCGTGGCTGCTGGCGCTGACCGGCCCGGCGGTGATCGCCATCGACCAGATCGACACCCTCATCGCGCAGAGCTCGATCGCCGCCGGCGCCCGCCTCCGGAAAGCCGTGGAGGTCAGCCCCGAACAGGCGTACATGCTGAGCCAGATCGCGGACGGCCTGATGGCTCTGCGCCAGGTGACCCGCCGCACCCTCACCGTCGTGGCCTGCATCCCGGACTCGTGGGCGGCCATCCGGACGATGGCGTCCGACACCGTCGGCGACCGGTTCCGCCTGGCGCCGAAGCTCGAGGTCATCAAGGACGACGTCCTGGCCCGGGCGATCATCGAGAAGAGATTCGCGGTCCGGTACGGGGAGATGGGGTTCGTTCCGCCGTACCCGTCGTGGCCGGTCCGGCCGGCGGCCTTCACCTCGGCCGGCGACTACACGCCACGGCAGCTGCTCATCGAGATCGACACCCACATCCGGGAGTGCATCGCCAACGACGAGATCAAGGAGCTCGACCGGCTCGGCACGCCCCCGGCCGCCGAGGCGCACGAACCCCGCCCGGTCGCGCCGGCGGTGGCGACCGGCGAGATGGACAGATTCGACGCCCGCTTCGCCGAGCTGAAGAAGAACGCGGACGTCGTCACCCCGCTGAGCAAGACGGACGAGGACGGTACGGTGCCGGGCCTGCTCGCGGCCGGGCTGACGGCGTGGATCCTCGAACGGGGCGACGCCGGCGAGGCCTTCTCGGTCGACCCGCCGCCGAGCACGAATCCGCCGCTGCACGCCCGGCTCCGGCTCACCCTCGACGAAAGCACCGAGGACCAGGTCCACTGGTGCTTCCGGGCGGTCAGCAGCGGCCATCACGGCAACGCCGCGCTGTCCCGGCTGCGCAAGGCGGCGATGGCGGCCGGCCTCGACAGCCGCGTACCCAAGCGCAAGCTCTTCCTCCTGCGCAACGGCGACTGGTCGGGTCCGGCGACGTTGCGGGCCCTGGACGGCCTGCGCGCCGAGGGCGGCCGCATCCTCACGTTCGGCATCGAGGATCTGCGGGTGCTGTCGGCCCTCCGGGTCATGCTGGCCGAGGAGAACATCGACCTCCAGTCCTGGCTGGCCGACCGCCGCCCGACCAGCGAGATCCAGCTGATCTGCGAGGCCCTGTCCGACACGAAAACCTGGCACGCGCCTTCTTCATCCGCGCCCATCCCGCCCGGTTTGTCCGCGTCCACCGCGCCGACCGAGGCCACCGCGCACACCGCGCCTAACGCACCTACCGCGCCCGGTTTGTCCGCTCTTGCGGCGTCTACTGCGCCCGGTTTGTCCGCCTCTGCGGCGTCTACCGGGCCCGGTTTGTCTGCCCCCGCCGCGCCTGCCGCACCCGGTTTGTCCACATCCGCCGCACAGGCATCATTTGATCCGTCCGGTTCGCCGGTGACAACCCCGTTCGCCCCGTCCGGTTTGTCTGGACCGGCGGCGCCGACCGTGCCTGGTTTGTCTCCGTCCGCTGCGCCTGGTTTGTCCACACGGGAGCCGCGTGGGGCGTTCACTGTCGGGCACGGCTACGACTCGGGGGCGCCGGCGTTCCTGGGTCTCGCGTCCCTCCGCAAGCACATGACGATCTTCGCCGGTTCTGGATCGGGCAAAACCGTACTGATCCGGCGGATCGTCGAGGAGTGTGCCCGGCAGGGCGTCTCCAGCATCGTGCTCGACCCGAACAACGACCTGGCCCGACTCGGTGAGGCCTGGCCCGAACCCCCGGAGCGCTGGCGAGCGGACGATCCGGCCAAAGCCGCCGACTACCTGGCCAACACCGACGTCGTGGTCTGGACACCGCGGCGCATGTCGGGCCGTCCCCTCAGCTTCCAGCCGCTGCCGGACTTCCGCGGCGTGCTCGACGATCCGGACGAGTTCGACGAGGCCGTGGACGCCGCCGTCGCCTCGCTCGCGCCGCGGGCGATGGTCGCCGGCCGCGCCCCGAAAGCCCACCTGGGCCTGGCCGTTCTGCGCAAGGCGGTCGAGCACTACGGCCGCCGCGGCGGCACCAGGCTCAAGGGACTGATCGACACGCTGCACACCTTCCCGGACGGGATCATCGACCTGGAGGGCGCCGACAAGATCGCGCTGGGCCTGGCCCAGACCCTGACCGCCGCCATGGTCAACGATCCGCTGTTCGGCGGTGAGGGCACACCCATGGACCCCGGAACACTGCTCACGCCGGCCCCCGGCAAGCGCGCCCGGGTCTCGGTGGTCAGCCTGATCGGGCTGCCCTCGGACGAGACCCGGCAGAGCTTCGTCAACCAGTTGCAGATGGCCCTGTTCGCCTGGATCAAGCGGAACCCCGCGGGCGACCGTCCGCTGCTCGGCCTGCTCGTCATGGACGAGGCGCAGACCTTCGCGCCGTCCGGGGCGATGACCGCCTGCACCCAGAGCACGCTGGCCCTGGCCGCGCAGGCCCGTAAGTACGGCCTCGGGCTGATCTTCGCCACCCAGGCGCCGAAGGGCCTGCACAACCGGATCCCCGGCAACGCGGCCACGCAGCTCTACGGACTGCTGAACAGCCCGATCCAGATCGAGGCGGCCCGGGACATGGCTAAGGCCAAGGGCGGCGACGTGCCCGACGTCTCCCGTCTCACCGTGGGGGAGTTCTATCTGGCCGCGGAGGGCCAGGCACCCACGAAGATCCGAACGCCGTTGTCGCTGAGCCATCACCCGCACAGCCCGCTGACGGCCGAGGAGGTGCTTCAGGCCGCCCGCGCACACTGAGCCATTGCCCGGCCAGCTCATCGTCGTGGCGGAAGCCGACGTTCGGCCCGGCCATGCACTAGCGCGAAAGGCGCGTTACGGCCGTTCGCCGGCAGATGGCCCGCGCTGTATGGCGGGATCGGGGAGGACTTCGGCGGGGCGGACGTCAATCCCGTACCTCTGAAGTGAATTAGCCCTGCATCAGGCGGGTCAAGTTGGTGAGGCTGGTGATGAGGGCGGTGGTGTAGCCGAGGATGCGGCCGGCCCATTTGACGACGGCTGAGGCTATTTGGGCGGCGACTATGGGGATGGTGATGACCAGTAGTGCCTCGGCCGCCCAGACGATTACTCGAGCCACCAGGTCGGCTATCAGGTCGCGGACTATGTCGCGGGTGAAGGTGACCAGATTGCCGGCGGCCTCGGTGGCGGAGGACATGGTGGCGGCGAGGACGCTCAGGCCGCCCAGCGCGTCCACGTTGTTGGCCATCAGGGACTGGTACGTGGTGGCGGCCGGCCCCTGCCAGTCGGGAAGGTCGGCGGTCAGGTGGCCCTGCAGGTCGGCGGACATCGACTGGAGTTCGCCGGCCATGTTCTGCCAGGTGGCGGCGTGGGCGGCCACCCGGTCGGGGATGCCGGCCAGTTTGTCGAGTACTTCGCGCAGGGGCTCGAAGTACTCCATGGCCCAGCCGAGGCCGTTGGCCAGCAGCGCGCTGAACGGGTCGAGGACGGTCGCGGTGGCCTCGAGCGCGAAAGCCCCGCCGGCGAGCGCGCCGTCGACCCAGTTGCCGCTGCTCACGGACTGGTGCAGCCCTTGAAAGCTGTCGACGAGGGAGGCGCCGGTGCTGCCGCCGCCGGGGGTGATGACGTTGGCCACCAGGGAGGTGCTCACAGCCGTCCCGCCTTCCGCAGGCGCTGCGCGGCGGCGTCGTCGGCCTGGTCGTAGCCGGCGCCGGTCTGCCGCAGGGCCGCACCGGCGAGGCGCAGATTCTCCTCGACGTACGCGATCAGCTGGTCCTGCCGCACGTGCCGCGACTCCAGGACGCCGGAGATCCAGCCGCAGAGCAGCCCGTACGCGGCGTCGTCCTGACTGATGGCGGAACTGGCCGCCTTGACCGCGGCGAACCGCTCCTGAACAGCGTCAACTTTGGCCGCGTGCTGCCGAATCTGCTCAGCGTCGACCGAGAACCCGTCAGCCATGCGCGGCCAGCCGCTCCCCGACGACCCGCCCGGCCAGCGAGTCGGCCCCCACGGTGTCCACAATGATCGCCCGCGTCTGCCGGGCGGCCTCATGCTTGGCCTCACCCAGAGCAGCCATGACAGCCCGCCCGACAACATCAGGCGCAAACCGCTGAATCCGCTCGGTGAAACGAATGTCCCGCAACACCCCGGCCGAGTCGACGGTGACCTCAACCAGATCGTTGCCGTCCCGCCCGCTGCTCCGCAGCTCCCCAAGCCGATCACTCATGGCTTGCGCGTCAGCGGCGTTCCGCTCGACCCGCTGCTTCCAGTCCCGCAGATAGGCACGAGAGCCTTCAGGGTCAAGGAAGTCACTCATGCCCATGAATGTAGGCGGTCAGCGCCACCCCTCGACCGACCCGATCACGGTCCGGAGTGTCTCCAGGAGCCGATGGAGGTACGCGGCGGCAGCGGCGTCCGTCGGGTCGTCGAGACCGCGGTTGCCGTCACCGGCGACGAGCCGGAGAAGTGTCCCGTCGGGCTGAGGCTCGGACAGGACGGTCTCGAGGGCGACCAGGTATTGCTTGAGAAAGAACGTGTTCGTGCTCGCGGTGTCTTCGAGCTCGTCCCGGATCTCGTCGAAGCTGTCCGCGTCGTGGACGTAGCCGTGCAGCAGGGCACGCACCTTGTCGACGGGCGAAAGAGCCGACCGCTCGGCGATCCGCGCGCGCAGCGACTCGGGCAGGCCTGACGTGTCCATGGTTCAAGACCCTAGCGCCGCGGGGAAAGCGGTGAGGAGGTACGGCTGCGCCGGGTCGGAGCCTTGAACCAGCTTTATGCGAATTCTCACGAGGCTGGTCGTCGTGTACTCCGCCTGACGGGGACCGGCGCCGTACATGCCGTTGTTGTAGTAGCCCTCACCGATGCGGTGACCGGCGTCGAACAAGCCGTCGTGGGACCTCTCCAATGCCAGGTCGTCGCGGATCCGTGACCAATTCCGCTGTATATAGCCGTTGATCTCCCGATGCATGGTCGAGGGGTCGGTCCATCTGAGCGAGGCGTTTACGGCATCACCCCATTCGCCGTCCCCGTAGATACGCCCCTCGACCGTCCTCGGCCCAAGATGACGCTCGAGGGGAATGTCGGGCCCGTGATGATCGATCGTATGGGCACGCCGGTGCGCGGCGTCGTTCTCGGCGATGTTGAACCGTGGCGGCTCGTTCCCCAGTTGTTCGTAACGCCGCATGACCTCAGCCAGCTCTACATCGCCCGCGGTCGGCGAGGCCGATGGCGTCTGGGCGGCCCGGGGCCGGCCCGCCAGGGCGACTTCGGCCAGCTGATCGTGGGCGCCGTCCATATCGCCCGGACCATGGCCGCTTGGCGGGCGCGGAGGACCGCCACCGCCATCATCGGATCCGCCGCCTCCTCCATGGGGCCTCGGCTTGGCGGTCATGGCTCTCGACGCTAACAAGGGATGTCCATCTATGTGATCAGGTGTGTCTCACCTCCTGGCGGGCGTGTAGGGCGGCTCGGTCGGCGGCGGCTCGGCCTGAGAGCCAGCCGGCTCTGTTGCTGATGGTGGTGGTGCGGTGGGTCAGGTGGGGGAACTGTTTGTCGACTGCGGAGCGGACCTCGTCGTCTCGGGCGGCCAGGACCGGGAGCAGGTCGGCCGAGGGGGTCACCTCGTCAACCGCGGCGGTCAGGCGTTCGCCTATGCGGGAGGCGTAGGCCGTCAGGAAGGACTGGCGGAAGGAACGGGCGCTTGATTTCTCGTGGGTCATCGCCCTGGTCGCCTGGACCAGCAGGGACGTGAACAGGATCTCGGTGGTGTTCAGGTCGGTGGGGAAGCCGATCAGGGTGGAGAAGCCGAACCTTTTCGTCCACACCGCCCGGCAGCTGTTGGCCTCGGCCACCACTTGGAGGAGCAGGGTCTTCGGGGCCTCGTACGGGCTGTCGACGGCGACCCGGAGGCTGGCCGGATGGTCGCGCCGGCCGGTGGTGACCGTCAGCAGGGCGTGGTCGATGCGGTGGCGGGCCATCAGCTCCTGCGCCTTGGCCGTGCACGCCTCGGCCTCCTCGGGGAAGTCCGTCGACTCGGCCTTGGCCAGCAGGGCGCGCACCTTGCTCAGCGTGCGCTGGTCGAGGTCGGCGGCCGGGACCGCCGAGGACGGCGCGCCCGGCGGCGGGACGATCAGCTCGATCGGGGGCAGGGACGTGAGCAGGCACAACGTCTCGATCGCGGTGACGATCGTGGTGAGGCGGGGAAGCTCTTCGCGTTCGCCCCACGCGCTCAGGTACAGGTCGTCGTGTTTCCACCAGACCGTGGCGCCCAGGTCGGCGATCTGCGCCTGCCACCGGTGGTCGGTGGTGGCCGCCGCGTGGGCGCGCATCTGGGCCGCGATCACGTCGCCCGTCAGCCGGGCGTGGCGGGCGGAATGGTCGCGGCGGGCGGCGCGGGTCAGCTCGGCCGGCTGCCAGCCGCGGGCCCAGCAACCCCGCACCTCGTCGAGCAGGGCGGTGAGCAGGGCACGGTTGACCTGCTGGCCGCCGAGAGGGCCGGTCAGCAGCATCAGGCACTGCTCGAGCTCGTGCAGCCGGCCGGCGCGGGCGGCGTGGACCGCCTGCGAGACGGTCTCGTCGGCCAACTGCGGGCGTGTTTCATCACTGTTTCTGCGCATTTGACCTCCGTTCGATCGCCCGACAGTACCGAAGCGGCGGAAGATCGTGTGAGGGCTGTGGATAACTACCGAACGGCAACTCGGATCGGGGCCCGGCCGGCCGATTACAAGGGCTCGCCTGAGAATCGGAGCCCTTCATGCCTCGCTGGTCCCGTGCCGTCTTCGCCGTCGTCGCCGCCCTGCCCTTGATCGTCATGCAGCCGGGTGTCGCGCAGGCCGCCGGCAACGCGAAGGCCTACAAGCTGCTCAGCCAGACCGACGGCAAGGGCCCGGTCGCCCGCTGGAATCCGTGTGCCGGCCCGATCGATTACCGCGTCAATCTGACGCGCGCTCCGCAGAATTCCCTGCCCGAGGTCAAGACGGCGTTCGCCAACGTCGCGAAGGCGACGGGCCTGACTTTCCGGTACGCGGGGACGACGGCGGCCATTCCCGCGGCCACCAAGGGGTACAGCGGCGTCTATCCGGCCGGCACCGAAATCGTGATCGCCTGGGTCACCCCGGGCGTGCACAGCAGCATGCTCGGGAAGACGACCAGCACCGCCGGAATGGGCGGCTACATGGCCCGGGGCGCTTTCACCGCGTCCGGCGCCCAGGCGTGGGCCGTGACCGAGGGCCGCGTCGTCCTCAACGCCGACCTGACGAAGAAAATGGCGCGCGGATTCGCGGCCGGACAGGGCGGCACCACGGGTCAGTTGCTGATGCACGAGATCGGTCACGCCGTCGGCCTCGACCACCCGAAGATCGCCGACAGGTACGAGATCATGTACCCGATGCTGACCACCAAGAAGGCGGCCTGGGGCGCCGGCGACCTGGTCGGCCTGCGCCTGGTCGGCAAGACCGCCGGATGTCTGTCCACCGTGAACCCGAAGGCTTGACGGGCGCGCGACGATGCGTACGTGCGAATTCTCGTCGTCGGCGGAAGCGGCCTCATCGGTGCCCATGTCGTTCAGGTGCTGCGCGAGCGCGGCCACACGCCGCTGTCGGCCGCCCGCCATCCAGGCCCCGGGGTCGACCACGTCTTCGAACTGACAAGCGCCGATCCGCGTCCCATTCTGGCCGGCTGCGACGGCGTTGTCGTGGCCACCCGCACCGACGAGCAGAAGCCGTTGCCCAAACCGATTCACCCCGCCTTTCGGCGGGACATGGTCGACCCGGTGGTACGCCTTTTCGCCGCGGCCCGCGAGCAGGGCCTGACCCGGGGCGTCCTGATGGGCTCGTACTACACCTATTTCGACCGGCTGCATCCACAATGGCGGCTGGCCGAGCACCACACGTACATCCGCTGCCGTGTGGAACAGGCCCGGGAAGGTCGCGCCGCCGCCGGACCGGAACTGCCGGTGGCCGTACTGGAACTGCCTTTCGTCTTCGGCCGGTCCGGTGACCGCCTCCCCAACTGGTCGGCCCCGCTCGACCGCTGGACCCGATCCCGCCTGCCCCTGGTCGCGCCGCCCGGCGGCACCGCCGTCACCACGGCCCGGCACGTCGCCGAGGCGGCCGCCGACGCCCTCGAGGCCGGCAGCGGCGCCGACATCCCGATCGCCGACGAGAACCTGTCGTGGTCCGAGATGATCGCCCGCATCGCCGCCCACCGGCGCCCCGTGCACGCGTTGCCGGCGTCCGTCGTGAAGGCGGCCCTGCGCGCCGGCGGCGCCATGCAGAGGGCCACCCGCAAAGAGTCAGGCATCAATCCCGCCCACGCCGCCGGCCTGCTGCTGACCGACCTGTTCGTCGACCCGCCCACCGGCCGCTCCGTCGACGCCGCGATCCGCGAGTCGTTCCCGCGATGACGGTCCGCATCGGTTTCGGCGCCATGCACCTGCCGGCCACACCAGCCGCGGCCCGCGAGTCCGCCCTGGCCGTGGCGCGGCGAGCGGTCGAACTGGGCGTCACGCTGATCGACACCGCTTATCTGTACGGCGGTGGCGCCAACGAGTAGCTGCTCGCCCAGGCCCTCCACCCGTACCCGGAAGGCCTGCTCGCCGCCTGCGAGCGGGCCGCCATCGCATTCCTGCCATGGCGGCCCGTCGCGGCGGCACGGGCCGGATCGCCGCCGTCGCGGCCGCGATCGGCGCCACCCCGACCCGGGTCGCGCTCGCCTGGTTGCTCCGGCGGTCGCCGGTGATGATCCCGATCCCGGGTACCGCGAGCCTCAGCGATCTCGAGGAGAACCTCGCCGCGGAACGGGTCCGGCTGCCGGCCGGCTTCTAGGCGGCGCGCTTGCCGACGACGCCGTGCGGGTCGAGGACGTACTTGCGGGCCGCGCCCTTGTCGAACTCCTGGTAGCCCTGCGGGGCCTGGTCGAGGGAGATCGGAGTGGCGTTGACGTTCTTCGCGATCTGCACCTTGTCGTGCAGGATCGCCATCATCAGGTTGCGGTTGTACTTCATCACCGGGCACTGGCCGGTGACGAACGAGTGCGACTTGGCCCATCCCAAGCCCAGCCGCAGCGAGAGCGAGCCCTCCTTGGCCGCCTCGTCGACGCCGCCCGGGTCACCGGTGACGTAGAGGCCGGGTACGCCGATCGCGCCGCCGGCACGGGTGATCGTCATCAGCGAGTTGAGCACTGTCGCCGGCATCTCGGTCTGCGCGTTCTGGCCGTGGCCGCGGGCCTCGAAGCCGACCGCGTCGACCGACGCGTCGACCAGCGGCTCGCCGATCGCCGGGGCGTCACGGCCGAGGAGCTGCCGTACCTGTTCGGTGGGGTCGCCCTGGGCCACGTTTATCGTCTCGCAGCCGAAGCTGCGGGCCTGGGCCAGCCGCTCCTCGTTCAGGTCACCGACGATCACCACGGCCGCGCCGAGCAGGTACGCCGAGGTGGCCGCGGCCAGGCCGACCGGGCCGGCGCCGGCCACGTACACCGTCGAACCGGTCGTCACACCGGCGCTCACGCAGCCGTGGTAGCCGGTGGGGAAGATGTCGCTCAGCATCGTGAGGTCGAGGATCTTCTCCAGCGCCTGGTCTCGGTCGGGGAACTTCAAGAGATTCCAGTCGGCGTACGGGACCAGTACGTACTCCGCCTGCCCTCCGATCCAGCCGCCCATGTCGACGTAGCCGTACGCCGATCCGGGCCGATCCGGGTTCACGTTGAGGCAGATGCCGGTCTTGCCCTCCTTGCAGTTACGGCATCGGCCGCAGGCGATGTTGAAGGGCACCGAACACACGTCACCGACCTTGATGAACTCGACGTCCGGTCCCGCCTCGATCACCTCGCCGGTGATCTCGTGACCGAGCACCAGGCCCTGCGGGGCGGTGGTCCGCCCGCGCACCATGTGCTGGTCGCTGCCACAGATGTTGGTGGCGATCGTCTTGAGGATCACCCCATGCCGCACCTGGCGCCCGATGTTGGCCTTGTTGACGCCCGGCCCGTCCTTCAGCTCGTACGTCGGATAGTCGATCTCGTGAATCGCGACCTGTCCGGCCCCCTCATACACGACTGCTCGGTTTCCTGGCATCGTTGCCTCCGTCGGAGAAGTGAAGAACTGCCTCCGTCAGTCTTTCTCCGGACAGCCCCGCCAAAAACGAGGATTTGTCGCGTCTCCTGCCGATCCCGGCAAATCGCCGCCTTCCCGTGTCGCCGAGGTTTCGGTGGCATTGACGAAATTCGCCATTTCGCGGGCGAGCTCTGTGACCTCACCCACTAATCGGCGGTTGCTGGTGGAATTCAGGAGACCGAAAGGTCATCAGCATTTAACGCCTCGATATGCATGTCCGCAGCTCAGCACCCATGGCAAAAAATAGATGAAGATCATTCATCTGTGTCGAGTAAATCCGTAACTCGCGCCGAATATAAATGTTCGGATCGATGTATCGCGCGTCCGCGGATGTTCCTGTTCTCTGGTCTACGGCACCGAATCCACGGCGCTGCATATCGAAGGCTTTCGGGAGCATCCATGACGGCACCGCCAGTTCCGCCGGCCCGGGCAGCTCGCCTGGCATGGCGGCCGCTGCAGCGTTCGACTCGGGTAGCCATCATCGCGGCGCTCGCCGCGACCCTGTTCTATCAGCTGTTCCTGCTCAACCCGGCATACCGCGGGCCCGGCTGGCTCTGGTTCGCCATGCTGACCGCCGAAGGCCTGACCGCCCTGCACCTGATCGGCACGTGGTGGACCATCCTGGCTCACGACGACCGGCCCGAATCGGTGGACGCCACGGTCTGGCGCAATCGGCTCCGGGCCGGCTCGGACGTGCCGTCCATCGACGTCTTCATCACCGCGTACGGCGAGGAACCGGCGCTGGTCCGGCGCACCATGATCGCGGCCCGCGACATGGACCTGCCACACCGGACGTTCCTGCTCGACGACGGCGACAGCGATGAGCTGCGCGACCTCGCGGACCAGACGGGCATCGGCTATCTGCGCCGCCCCGGCGGCGCGCACGCGAAGGCCGGCAACGTCAACGCCGCGCTGGCCCGCACCAACGGTGAGTTCGTGGTCATCTTCGACGCCGACCATGTGCCCGAGCCGGGCTTCCTGCTCAGCATCCTGCCGCACTTCCACGACCCGGACGTGGCATTCGTCCAGTCCCCGCAGTTCTACACGAACAACGTGAATCTGGTCGCCACCGGCTCCGGCGAGGCTCAGCGCATCTTCTACGAGCTCGTCTGCCCGGGTAAGAACCACTTCAACGCCGCCTTCTGCGTCGGTACGAACGTGATGTTCCGGCGGGCCGCGCTGGACACCATCGGCGGCATCTGGACGGGCAGCAACTCGGAGGACATCTGGACGTCGATCGAGCTGCACAAGCGCGGCTGGAAATCCATCTACGTCCCGCAGGTGCTGGCCCGCGGGCTGGCCCCACAGGATGTCCCGTCGTACCTGAAACAGCAGCTGCGCTGGGCGGGCGGCGGTTTCGAGGTGCTGCTGCGCGGGCGGCTGTTCAAGCGGGGCATCGGCCTGACGATCGATCAGCGACTGCAGTATCTGTTCTGCGGTACGCATTACCTGCTGTCGCTGGCGATGCTGACCTTCATGCTCTTCCCGGCGCTCTATCTCCTCTTCGCGCTGAGCCCCATTCGCGCCGACGGCTTCGCCTGGGCGACCCACTACCTGCCGTTCCAGGCGGCCGTGCTGCTGGTCACCTGGCTGCAGTCGGGCGGGTTCAAGCTTTCGGCGATCGTGGCCAGCATCGGTGCGACGCCGGTACATCTGCGAGCACTCGGCGGTGTGCTGCTCGGGCGTCCGGCGAAGTGGAAGGTCACCAACGCCGGTGGCGACGGCACCCGGTCACTGTGGGCGGTCATGCCCCTGTTCGCGCTGTTGGTACTGAACATCACCGCCATCGTGGTCGGTGTGCTCGTGATGGCCGATCCCGGCCCGACCTGGCTCTCCGTCGGCTGGGCTTCCATGATCGTCCTGATCCTCGGCCGGATGATCCTCGAATCGGTCACCGGCGGCCGGTTCCGGCCGGCCGCGAAGCCACCGGCCGCATCGCCCTCGCCCGCATCGCCCTCGCCCGCCGGCGAGCAGACCGCCATCCGGCCGCAGCACGTCGCGGCCAACGCCTGACCCGGTCCAGACCTTCGAGAGGTACGACCATGAGCGCCACGATCGAAAATGTCAGAACCCACGACGACGACTCGACCAGGGTCATCGAGCGCACCGCACCGCAGGCCCCGCCGAAGCGCCGAGGACGCGGCGCCCTGCGCGTCGCGCGTACCGGCCTGGTAGTGCTGATCTTGTTGGCAGCGGCCGGCGCGGGCGGCACCCACATCGTGCGGCAGCGCCTGGCCGAACGAAACATGGTGGACGCCGGCAAGGCCGTGCTCATCGCGCAGCCGATCGCGGTCGGTTCGGCCGACGCCGCGGTCGTCACCGACATGCAGACCACCGAGCGGACCAGCGTCACCGCCGGCGCGATCCTGGCCACCATCACCCTCACGGCCGAGGGAGACGGGAACACCAGACGGGTGCAGAAGCTACGGGCGCCGACCGGGGGCATCGTCACCAGGATCAACGTGGCCCCCGGGCAGATCGCCCGCGCCGGTGAGCCGATCGTCACCCTGTACGACCCGGCCAAAGTCGCTTTCGCGGTCGACGTGCCGCTGGAGAAGCTGCGCAAGTTCCGGCTCGGGATGACCGCCTACGTGACCGGACCCGGCCTCTCCAGCCGGATAACCGCGACGCTGGAGAAGGTCGAGCCGAAGGTGGACGCCGGCCAGCAGGCGAGCGCCGAGGACGAGCTGACGGTCGTGCTGCGGCCGGACCCGGCGGCCCGGGCGACCGTACGAACCCTTGTTCCGGGTCTGCAGTTCGCCGTGGTCGTCGACACCACCACGGCCGCCGGCAGCACCCCGGCGGTGAACAGCGCATGAACCCCCGCCGCCCGGCCGCGACCGCGATCGCGGCGCTCATCGCCCTGACCGCGTGCACCTCGTCGCCCGGCGCGGCGCCGCCGCGGGACGCCGGAACGGTCATGGAAGACGCCGCCGCGTCGCCGCTCACGAGTCCCGCGGTCACCGGCAGCGGAAGCATCGCCGAGAAGCTGCCGGCGGGTTCCACCCCCACCAAGGCCCCCGCTCAGGCCGGCGAACTCGCCGGTCAAGCGGTGCCGACCAACCAGTGGTGGAGCTCCGCCCTGACCGGGCCCCGGACCCAGCCCCTCTGGACCCATCCGCTGGCCGTCCGGGCCGCCGCCGACGGCGTGCAGATCAGCGGCGCGCCGCTCACCGCCTCGGCGAACGCCGTCATCACCCCGTTCGTGCCCGCCCTCACCGTCGGCACGGCCACCGGCGCGGTGACCGTCGTGAGTTACGGCGCCTTCCACGTCGTCCTCCGGGTCGGGCTCGCCGGCGGCGGGCACGTCGAGATCACCCTCGCCCAGGGCAGTCCGGTGGTGTGGCTGCGCTTCGACGGGGCGGCGCCCACCCTGAACGGCACCTTCCGCGACGTCGGCAGCTCGCCCACCCGGGCCCGGCTCGACATCGGCGGCGCGCGCTGGGACGTCCTCGGCACCGATCTGGCGCCGACCGGGAACACCGTCACCGGGTCGGGCCGGCAACTCGCCGTCGCCCGGGTCCCGGCCGGCGCCGACCGGGCGAGCTGGGAGAAGGCCAGCACCGGCGATCCGATCGTACGAACCACGGCCACCATGACGTACGACGCCGCGGCCGGGACGGTCCGCCAGACGCTCACCGCGCGCCGGGCCGGCGGCGGATCCGGAGCGTGGGCCCTGCTGCCGCACCACCGGGCCGGCCTGGCCGCCGGGCCACTGCCACTGGCGGGCTCCTACCCCGACGCGCGAGGCACGATGTCGCTGGTCACCGCCGACGCGGTGCGGATCGACATCCCGATGCCCGGCCTGCTCACCGCCATGCCGAAGGTGCCGCTGAGCGCGGAGGCGAACAAAGCCGTGCTGGCCGACCTGAACCGTGACCTGGCCGATCCGCCCGGCAAGGGCGGCAGCTACTTCGGACTCAAGGAACTCGGCCGGCTGTCCACCATCGCCGAGGTCGCGGCCGCCTCGGGCGCCGACACCCAGCGCACGGCGGCCCTCAACCGGTTGCGGCCGCAACTCGTCGACTGGCTGACCCACACGGGACCCAACGACGGGCGCTACTTCGGCTACGACCCGGTCTGGGGTGGACTGATAGCCGTCCCGGCCGAGTTCGGCGCCCAGGACTACAACGACCATCACTTCCAGTACGGCTATCTGGTCCGCGCCGCGGCCGTGCTGGCCGCGGCGGACCCCACATTCGCCCGCGAGTACGGCGACGTGGTCGACCTGATCGTCCGCGACTACGCCGGCTCACTGGCGATCGGCCCCGCGAGCGGCCTGCCGCCGTTCCGGGCCTTCAACGCCTATCTGGGCAGTTCGGCCGCCTCCGGATTCGCCCCCTTCGCGGACGGCAACAATCAGGAGTCGTCCGGCGAGGCGGTGGCGGCCTGGGAGGCGGTGGCCCGCTGGGGAGTCGTCCGCGACAACGCCGAGATGACCGCGTACGGCATCACCCACTACGCGCTGGAGGCCGAGACGGCCCGAACGTACTGGCTCGGCGAGGGTCTGACCCGCGAGGCCGGATACGCGCACACCACCGCCGGCATCGTCTGGGACGCCAAAATCGACTTCGCGACCTGGTTCGACCCCAAACCGGAGTCCGTCCTCGGCATCCAGCTGCTGCCCTTGACGGCCGGCGCGTTCCACCGAGGTCCGTCGGCCACCCGCCAGAAGGACCTGCCCGGCAAGCCCACGGTCTGGGGCGACCTCTTCGCCGCCGACCTCGCCCTGTCCGACCCGCGGGCGGCCCGCCGCCGACTCGACGAGGGGGTGCCCCGGGAGGAGAGCACCAGCCGGGCGATGGTCCGCTACTGGATCGAGGCGCTGGCCGTGCTCGGCCCTCCACAGCCGAAAGCCCCCGCGCCGATAGGCTCTCTGGCATTCGGCCCCGCGGACGCTCCCCGGATCCTCCACGCGCCCGAAAGGTAAGTGTTCCAAGCCGGTCCCGGCAGATGCTTTGCTGTGCACATGAGATCTCTTCACCGCGCGGGGCGAGCGTGACTGGGTCGAAGGCTGGAACCCGGTGTTCCCACGGCGGTCGCCGACGACGCGGTGGTGGGCACGGTGTTCGTGACCAACAACGGGGGACAGCCGGTCACCTGGGTCGTCGTCGACCGCGAGGGAGACCACCGCATCCGATACGCCCGGGTCGCGACGGGCCGCGACGCCGGCACGGTGGACGGCCGGTTGTCGCCGGCCGGCAGCCATACCGAGGTCACTGTCACTTATGAGCTGAGCGCTCTGACACCCGAGGGCAGCGAATGGCTCCGGAGATTCGCCGCCGACTACCCCAGCATGATGCAGTCGTGGGAGTCAGCAATCGCGAAGTCGCTCCCAGCCATCCGCCGCCCGGCGCCGGGCCGCTGAGGGCGACCACGACACCGTGGGGTGTCCGGTGGCCGCCCCGGAAGCAGGACCGTCAGCTCCACCGTCCGGACGACCACCGGTACGCCGAACCCATCGAATGAGGACATCCACGCGGCGCGATGGGCCGGCCTGCCTCGAGGTCAGCTGTAGAAGTCCTCCAGCTCCTCGGAAACCTTGTCACCCGCTCCACCCGGGTAGGGGATTCCCAGCTCCCGGAAGTACACGGCGGCGAGTAGCTCGTTGTGGTGGTAGAAGATCACCGCCGCCTTCGCCGATTCGAAGGTCGTCGGACGGTTGTCCAGGTTCTTCAGTGCCTGCAACTGGTACCCGGCCACCCGCTTCCACTGTCCTGGATACCGTTCATGGTGCGCGGCTCGTTTGGCATCGGTGGAGTTGACCGCGGTCATGACTCGGTCACACAACTCCTGGGCCCACTGCTTCAGATCAGGCCCCTCCGGGTAGACGCCGGATCGGATGCCGCTGGTGCGTACCAGTCCTTGAGCCATGTCATTCACGGCCGAGACCGCACCGGACGAGGTGATGGTGAACAGCCCGACGTGGGTCTGGTCGGCGGCCTCCAGCGCAGCGCTGGTGTATCCGGACGTCGAGTAAAACAGGTGATGTGCCGCATCGGGTCGACTGCCCCGCAATTGCTGGACCAGGCCAGCGCCGACCGGCAGGGCTTGCATCTTGACCTGAGCCACCCCGAGGGCGGAGGTCACGTCGATGCCCCCGTCACGTCCGGCGCCGGTGAGACGGGCGTCCGAGAAGCCGATCTCGCACATGTGGGCTTGCGCGATCTCCTCGGCGGCTTTCCAGTCCGTGGGCAGTCCGGTCGGTAGTGCCGGCTCGAAGTTCGTCATGGTGTCGGGATCCGGGGCCGGCGGCACCTCGGGCGCCTCCGGCAGGCGCCTGATGTGGGCTCCCGCGCCCTCTTCGAGAATGTCGAGGTCAACGGTGTTGAGCCGGTCGAGGAAGACCTTGAGGGTGAACTTGGGCCGGTCGGGCGCGGAGAGCTCCATGGCCAGTCCACTGACCGGCCAGGTGACAGCGTCGGCTGTCCGGACTGCCCGGCCCTTGGCCAGCGGGCCGGGCGCCACAGTGATTCGGGCGGTCTTCCGGTCCGCCACGATCCATCCGCGCAGCGTCCGCAGCGCGATGGCCGCCCCGCTGGACGGCCGAGCCTTCTTCAGCATGGTGTCGACCTGCCAGCCGGCGCAGGTGGCGGCGTCGGCGATGAGTTCGACATGGTCACCAGGTTGCAGCGTGGCCAAGATGCGCTCGGCGAGAACCGGTGAGACAGGTGCCGGCTCCAGGCCACCGCAGTATCGGCGGTAGGCCCAGGCCGAGCGGGGATCGTCGGCCAACGGCTGCCGATCGTCCGGAACCTCCGGCGCGCCCGCGACAGGGGCACCCCCGAGCGCGGCCCGCTCTTCCTTCTTGCGCTTACGCCAGGCGATGAACGCCCAGCCCCACAGCACGATAGCGATCGGCGGCGCGCCGGCGGCCGACCCGAGCGCCCCCACCACCACAGCGATCAGCAACACCTTGTTCGATACCGGATGCGACCACGGACGCTTGGCTTTTTCGCCGGACACCAGACCCCCACGCAGAAACGATCTTGCCAAAACTATCGGCTGTCGCTGCGTTCCCTCATCGCCCGTTCGTCGCGAAGGGATTCCGTCGATCAGCCGCACCCGCTCCGCGCTCACCAGGTACGACTCAACGCTCACCTGCGCAGGACGGACAGGCCGAGCCCAGCCACCCGCGGCCCGGCAGCGGACCGCCGAAGGCTGACCACGACACCATCGGGTTGACCGGGCTTTCGGCTCCCAGGACGGTGAGTTCGTCGCCGATGTGGAGGGACGCCGGTCAGCTCGCCGTGATGAAGATCCACGGGCGGCGCCGACAACGGCTTTCGTTCATTAGTTGCGGCGGGAAACCACTCGCTCGGGTGATGGGGGCTGTGGCCGGGCGGCGAGACCGTGGGGAGTGGCGAATGCCTGGTGCAGCCTGGCGTGCGGGTGCATGAGTGATCGTTTCGTGCATGCCCGAAGTTGCATATGGTGCACATCGATAAGTTCGATTGCCACGTCGTCCGGAGGGTGGCGGGAAGGTCTACCGGCAGGTCACTGAGGGCTGAAGCATTGGTGAGTGCCGATTTCTTTCGCTGGCGGAGATCATGTTTGTGCGGGTCATGGCGTCGCACGTCGGGTACGCCGCTGATCCTGAGGACGCATGACTCTCGTATCCGAGGGCAGAGTTTCCACGGATGGAGGCGTCATGGCAGTGCGACGGCCGGCCACGCGCGCGTCGAACACCGGCGGCCGCATGGTCCATACTGGACCAGTGAGCACGTGCGGATGCACGTGCAGATGCGCCGGGACCCTGGTCCGGGGAGGACTCGTATGCGGCTGAGACACCCCTCCGGCCGGATCGTGCACCTCGGATGTGAGATCGCCTCGCGATCTTCGAGTGGGACGGCGAGCAATCTACCGGGCATCGTCCGGCAGCTCGACACCTACGGCGCGGTTCGTGCCCGCCTCGGCGCCGACGCGCTCGGCGTCAATCTCTGGCTTCCTCCCGCACTCGCCGCCGCCCTCGCCGTCGAGAGCCGCGCCCGCACCCGGCTTCGTGCCGAACTCGACGCCCGCCGGCTCGAAGTCGTCACGTTGAGCGGCGCGCCCTTCGCCGAGGGCGGCGGCGGGACCTCAAGACCTCCCTCCAACGCGGGTGCCTCCCCCGCGGGCGCCTCCGCCGTCGTCGCTCCCCCCAACAGCGACGCGGCGGAGGCCGCCGAAAAAGCCGAAAAAGCCGGAGAAGCCGGAGAAGCTGCAAAAGCCGGAGAAGCGGAAAAGCCCTGGACCGACCCGGCCCGGCGCGAATACACCCTGGACCTGGCTCGAGTCCTTTTAGACCTTCTTGACGACGACGCCGTACGGGGCACAGTCAGCACCATCGGCCTCGGACCGCGCGCCGGCTGGGCCGAAGCCGAGGACAAAGCCGCCCTCGGCATCCTCCGCCGCCTCTCCCACGGCCTGGCCGACCTGGCCTGGCAGAACGGCCGCGCCGTGCGCGTCGGCTTCCAGCCCGCCGAGGGGTACGTGCTGGACAGTCCCGAACAGACGGTCGCCGCCCTCAGCCGGGTCGACAAGGACCGTCTCGGCGTCTGCCTCGACCTCGGTCACTGCGAACGCACCTGGGACGATCCGGCCGCCGGCATCGAGACCATCACCGACGCCGGTCTGGCCATCGTCGAGGTACGCGTCGTGGCCGTTCCCGGCGCCACCACGAGCGGGTGGCGTGACGGGCTCCGCCAGCTGTTCGGCCCGGGCGGCCCCCTCACCGAGAACCTCACTCTGGTGAGCGGCACCCCCACCGCCGACCAGATCACCAACGACGTGACGTACCTGTTGGCCGAGCTCGCCGCCCTCGGCCTGCAGCCGGAAAACGAGCCTTGCGCCGCCCGCTGAGGTGGCTAGAGTCGATGGTGGCGAGCCGGTCATCGGGAGGCGCAAACCCGACCCGGCGCAATACCGCCGTGCGTTGGCACCACCCTGGGCGGCCTCCCTCGCCGCCCGCCTAAGTCACGGCTGCCCGAGGGAGAAAAACGGCAATGGCACGTCCCATCACGCTCTTCACCGGCCAGTGGGCCGATCTGCCCTTCGACGAGGTGTGCCGTCTCGCGTCCGAGTGGGGCTACGACGGACTCGAGCTCGCCTGCTGGGGTGACCACTTCGAGGTCGACCGGGCGCTCGCCGAGCCCGACTACGTCGACCGCAAGCGCGAACAGCTCGAAAAGCACAACCTCAAGGTCTTCGCGATCTCCAACCATCTCGTCGGCCAGGCCGTCTGCGACCACCCGATCGACGAGCGCCACCAGGACATCCTCCCCGCCGCCATCTGGGGCGACGGCGAGCCCGAGGGTGTACGGCAGCGGGCCGCCGAGCGCATCAAGGACACCGCCCGCGCCGCCGCGAAACTGGGGGTGAACACGGTCGTCGGCTTCACCGGCTCGTCGATCTGGCACACCGTCGCCATGTTCCCGCCGGTCCCGCCGGCCATGATCGAGCGCGGCTACCAGGACTTCGCCGACCGGTGGAACCCGATCCTCGACGTGTTCGACGAGGTCGGGGTGCGCTTCGCGCACGAGGTCCACCCCAGCGAGATCGCGTACGACTACTGGACCACCCGCCGGACCCTCGAGGCCATCGGGGACCGTGCGGCGTTCGGGCTCAACTGGGACCCGTCGCACTTCGTGTGGCAGGAGCTCGACCCGGTCAACTTCATCCTCGAGTTCAAGGACCGGATCTACCACGTCGACTGCAAAGACGCGAAGGTCCGTACGGGCGACGGCCGCCGCGGCCGGCTCAGCTCGCACCTGCCCTGGGCCGACCTGCGCCGGGGCTGGGACTTCGTCTCCACCGGGCACGGCGACGTCCCGTGGGAGGACTGCTTCCGGGCCCTGAACGCGATCGGCTACGACGGCCCGATCTCGATCGAGTGGGAGGACGCCGGCATGGACCGCCTGGTCGGCGCCCCCGAAGCGCTGCAGTTCGTCAGGCGGCTCGCGTTCGACGCCCCGACGGCCGCGTTCGACGCCGCCTTCTCGTCGGCGTCCTGACCCCGTACAGCAAGAAACCGCCCCGGACCTCGAAGGCCCGGGGCGGTCCCTGATGAGAAATCAGTACGTCGAAGAGGACGTGGTCGACGCGGTGGTCGAGGTGCTGCTGGGCGACGACACCGACGAGTCGGACGAGTCGGACGACTCCGCCGTCACGTGCAGCTTCTCGCCGAGCTTCGACGACTGCAGCTTGTCCTTGCTCTCCGAGTAAAGCTTGTTGGCCTGCGCCTGGGCGACACCGGCGGCCTCTTGCACCGACGGGTGCTCCCACACCTTCTTCGCGTTGGCCCGGATCTCCTCGTACTTCTCCCGGCCGGCACGGCTGCCCAGGACGAAGCCCGCCGCGAGACCGGTGATGAACATCAGCTTTCCGCGCATGATGGCGGCTCCTTCCGTTCGTGACGCGCGCTTGCGTCGATGTGACCGTGCATACCCATCCTGCCGGTCGCGTATTCCTGATCGAGGCGATTCGCCCGGTAGCGGCGTGCCGGGGATCCCCTTCGCGGAGACCGGGGATCGTCATGTACTCTGTTCCCCGGCACCAGGAACCACAGGTGCCAGGCACGATCCCCTGTAGCTCAATTGGCAGAGCAGCCGGCTGTTAACCGGCAGGTTATTGGTTCGAGTCCAATCGGGGGAGCGGCGAGTCCCGGGGTCTCCCTGTCCGCAGAAAGCGCGGACCGGTGGGGCCCCGCCTCTGTATCTGCTCCGGGGCCGAACCCCGGAAACCCCACGGTGTCTTGGGTGCGGTGAGAGGGACAGTTGCGGCTACCCCACGGTGTCTTGGGTGCGGTGAGAGGGACAGTTGCGGCTACCCCACGGTGTCGTGGTTGCGGTGGGTGGGTGGGTGGGTGGGTGGGTCGGTCTGCCAAGTTCGCGTCACGCCAGCCGCCACCACTCAAGACACCGAACCCGATCAGGCGGCCGAGCTCGCCGCCTGGCATCGACTCACACGGATCAGGGATGGCCGTTTCTTACGCCACGACCTTGGACGCAACCGTCGCCGGTAGCCCACGGTGTCTTGGTTGTGGCTGATCCGCGGGGTCGCGGGTTGTGTCGCATGACAGCGAACTCGTTGGTTGATCATCGCTGGTATGTCGGGAGGCCGGGGCCGAGACGCGGACGGTGCGGCGCTCTGCGCTGGGCGGTGAGGTCACGGCTGAAGGCGGGTTGCCGCTCGGGGGTGGAAGTTGTCCAGGGATCTGGCTATGGCTCGGTAGATGGGGTGGCCGCACAGGACGCCCAGGGCTACGGCGAGCATCGAGGCCAGGGCGCTCAGGAGGTCTTGGGAAGCCTGGGCCTTGTCGGCGCCCAAATACTCGGTGACGCCTATGAGGCTCAGGGCGCCCGGAACCAGGAGCCAGAAGCCGGGCAGGAAGCTGACCAAGGCCGGTGGGCCCGAAGGGAGGCGTTCCACCAGGCAGGCCACGACTGTCAGGACCAGAGCTCCCACGAAACCGCTCAAATAGCCGCCCAGCAGGATGTTTCCGAAATACTGGCCAATCCAGGCGGCGTAGAGGACCAGGCAGAGCCAGCCCAGAGAGCGGCGTGGGGCGGAATGCACCAGGTAGCTGCCGATGGCGACGATCAGGGCTCCCAGCCAGGGGGCCCAAGGGCCCAGGGAGTGGTGGAAGGCCTCGATCTGGGTTTCGGCTCGGGGCAGGCCCACGGTCTGGGCGGCGCCTACGATGCCGAACGCCAGGAGAAGCAGTTGGAGTACGCCGGTGACCAGGCGGCTGGCGCCGGTGACCATTTCGGCGGCGGAGATCTCCACCACACCCATGGTGAGCATGGCGCCGGGGAGGAACGTGGCCAGCGGGGCGACCATGGCTCGCAGGTCGGCGTGGGCCCAACCAGTGTCGGCCAGTAAGAAGGTCACGGCCGAGACGGTGAACGCGGCGGCCACCGGCATGATCATTTGGACGCTGACCCAGCGGGCGCCGACCAGCTTGAGGGCGCCGACCATGGCGCCGAACAGCGTCGACAGCAGCAAGTCACCCCAGGTCGGCTGCAAGACCAGGCAAATTCCCCCGGTCAGTACGGCGTACGAACCGATCTGCATCGCCGGGCGGAAGCGTGCCCGCATCGCGAGGATCCGCTCAATCCGGGCTATGCCGGCGGCCGGTTCCAGTTGTCGCTGGTCGGCCTCCCGCAGCAGGTCATAGACGGCGGCCGTCTGATCCAGCCGCAAACCCCCGCGCAACTGACGGGTGGGTTCCAGGGTGGCGGGCTGTCCCGGTTCCAAAGAGACCACGGTGTACGTCGGGAGCACGCTCACCCGCGCGTCGGGCGCCCCGTACACGGCGGCGACGCGCCGGAGCCAGCCCTCGATCCGGTTGACGGCCTCGCCGCAGGCGGTCAGGGCGCTGCCCAGGTAGAGCAGGAACTGCTGCAGCTCCCGCCGCTCGTGCTCGATGTCCGCCATGCAGGGCACGCTAGATCGCGGACCCCGGCCGGAAATCCTCCCGCGGGAGTGAGGTCACGGCGGGTGGGTAAGAGACGGGCGGGTACGGGCCGGGCGTGATTGCCACCGCGGCGCGCTCACCGGCGTACGTCAAGCGCAAGCGTGACCGAATCGCCTGCCCGGACCCACCGCCGCCGTTACTCTGGGCTTGCCTGGTTCGTCCCCTTGTGAGGTGCCCGTGTCGCAGCCAATTGAGGTGGACGTCGTCATCGTCGGCGGCGGTCTCGCCGGCCTTTCCGCTGCTCGACGGCTTGATCGAGCCGGCGTCGAGTGGCTGCTGGTCGAGGGGTCGGACCGCATCGGCGGGCGCGTCACCACCGACACCGTCGACGGATGGCACCTCGACCGGGGCTTTCAGATCCTGAACACGGCCTACCCGCGGGTGCCGGCCCTGGTCGACGTGGCCGCGCTGGACATGCGCTACTTCACGCCCGGTGTGCTGGTACGCCGCGGCGGGGAACTGCACCGGCTGGAAAACCCGGTTCGTGATCCGCTGGCCGCCGCGCAGGCGCTGACCTCCGGGGTGGGCACGCTCAGCGACCGCCTGAAGTTCGCCGCGCTGGCCACCCGCTGCGCGACGGCGCCGGCGGCCAAGCTGCTGGAAGCCCGCGAGACGACGACACAGGACTTCCTGCGTAAAGCGGGCATGTCGCACCGCATGATCGAGGAAGTGCTGCGGCCGTTCCTCTCCGGCGTCTTCGGCGACCGATCCCTGGACACGTCGAGCCACGTCTTCGCCATGATCCTGCGCTCGTTCGCGCGAGGCCGGATGGGCGTGCCGGCCGCGGGCATGGCGGCGTTCCCGGCGGCGATCGCGGGCCCACTGCCGTACCCCCAATTGCTGATCGGCGCCCGCACCCTGTCGATCGGCCCCGGCCTGGTCGTCACCGAAGGCGGCGAGATCCACTGCCGCGCCGTGATCGTGGCGACCGACCCGCCGTCGGCGGCCGCCCTGCTGCCGGGCCGGTTGCCGGTGCCGGACATGCACGGCCTGACAACGTTCTACTTCGGCGCCGACAGGGCCCCGCTGGACGAGCCGACACTGGTCCTGGACGGCGACCGCCGCGAGATCATCGCCAACACGGTGGTCGTCAGCAACGCGGCCCCCGAATACGCGCCCACCGGCAAAAGCCTGATCGCGGCCTCGGTGGTCGGCGTCTCGGCCCCGTCCAGCGCCTCCGAGGCGGTGATCAGGGTCGAGCTGGCCCGCCTCTACGGCACCCCGACCGACGACTGGGACCTGCTCGAGGTCGTCAGCATCCCCAACGCCCTGCCGTCGGCCCGGGTACCCCAGGCCAACCTGCGCAAGCCGGTCGACCTGGGCGACGGCCTGTTCGTGGCCGGCGACCACCGCGACAGCCCATCAATCCAGGGCGCCCTGGCCGGCGGCTGGCGCACGGCGGGCGCGGTCCTGTCCTGGCTGGGAGCGGGCGTAGGAGCCGCCCGATGATGCGGCGCTGCATAAGCTCGGGAGATCGCTGGCTGTGAACAGGGCCCACGGGTTAGGATCGCCGCCGGTAAGGGGCGGTAGCTCAGTGGGTTAGAGCAGGGGACTCATAATCCCTCGGTCGCGGGTTCGAGTCCCGCCCGCCCCACCGTACCTACTCCGGGGGCGACCCCCGGACCCCACGGTGTCGTGGTCACCCTTCGGGGGTCCGCCGCCGGGCGGTGCGTGGCTGAGCTCGGCCTGACGGCCACGCCGGAAAAGTCGTATCCCAACAGCGAAGGCCACGGACGGTGGCAGCAGCGCGCTGCTGATGGCGTCAACGACGTGGTCACGCCTCGCCGATTCCAGCGCCCACCACCCGTGGCACAGCACGCCGGAGGGCACCGAGCCGATCGCCTGCAATGCGGCGGTCAGATCGGTGCCGGCGGTGCGGGGGTCATCATGTTCGCGCCTTACCGGATCGCCGTGTGGTCTCAGATGGCCGACGGGGTGCCGTAGGCGTCACAACGGGCGGGCTTGCCGGCGGTGAGCAGGTCCACCTGGGCGACCGCTTTGCCCGACGGCGGAATCATGTCCGGGAAGGTGAAGCCGCCGCCGACTATCTTCTTCGCGGCGTCGTAGCAGACGACGGTGATGTGCGGATTCTTCAGCGGCTCGGCCTTCGGGTTGGTCACCTGCACCCGGGCGGTGTAGCCGTCACCGTACTCGGACTTGGCGATGGTCGCCTTGGCCGGGATCTCGGGAAACGGCTCGCTGTCGAACGCGCCGTTGTCCTCCACCAGCAGCGTCGCCTCGACCTTGGCCGCCTTCTTCCCGGAGACGTCGACCTGCGTCAGAACGGGTAGGACCTGGTCCGGGCGGGAGAAATACTCGACCTGCGACTCGCTCCCCAGGATCTCGCCGGCGGCGTCGGTGACGTTGAACTGCACAGTGACGGTCTGCCCGACCTTGGCGGAGGTGTTCTTCACCAAGGCGACGACGGACACGTATTCGTCGCGCTGGCCGAATCCGGTCTGCAGCAGCGACCCGGTCGGCTTGGCGGCGGCCTCCTGCGCCGGGGCGGCGGACTCGCCGGCCGACGAGGCCTGTTCGACCTTGTCGGGTTCACTGCTGCACGCAGCGAGCACCAGCATGCAGGAAGCGGCGACAGTGAGACTGCGGAAGTTGAGCATGGTGCGGTTCCTTCTGTTGCGGTGCGGCACCTCGGCGAAGGCCGCGGCGAGGTGCCGTGAGAGGCAGGCGAGCCCTCGGGCACTCCTGCGTGCGGGGACGGTAACAGCCGGTGCGCTGAGCCGGTATCGGCCGCCACGGAGATCGTGACACTGGTCGCCACCCGGCTGTCGTGTCAGTCGGTGGCTTTGGCGGCTGCCTCGATCTGGCCGGTTACCCCAGCCGGCGCCGCGACCACGGACAGATGGCAGCCCGGCGCGGCGCGCACTGCGTGGGCCGAGGCGGAACAACTGTTGGCAAGCTCGACTACCCGAGCGTCTCCAGCGTCCGGGAGTTGCTGCGCCGGCTCGACGGCTAGAGGGCGAAGCCCAGCGTGCGGAGGAGCTTGAGCACCAGGTGGTTCCTGGGGTCGACCAGGGCCAGTGGTGTCTGCTCCTTGTTGTTGTGGGCGTTGGGGTTCGCGCCGGCGTGCAGCAGCACCTGGGCGCATTGAGCGCCCCGGTCCAGGGCGTCGTCGATGTAGCGGACCAGGTTGAACATGGCGGTCTCGCCGTTGGAGTCAGTGGCGCCCACGTCGGCGCCGTTCTCCACCAGGGCGGCGGGCGTCGAACGACGTGCCGACGCCCCGTACGGCCCACATGAGCGCTGTGCGGTCGGCGTCGACGCGGGCGCCGGCCCGGACCAGCGGTGCGATGTTCGCGGAGGTGTCGAATCCCCGGTGGAACTGGGTGTCGACCGTCCACATCAGCGGGCGTTTCCGGTTGCGGTCTCCCAGGTTCGGGTCCGCTCCGTGGCCGAGCAGCAGGTCGATCGACTCTCCGCCCCGGCTGCTCGCGGCGAGGGTCAACGCGGTTTCACCCAGGGCGCCTTGCCGGTCGGCGGAGGCGCCCGCTCCCAGCAGCAGCTCCATGATGGGGATGGCGCTGCGCATCGAGGCCAACATCCGGGCGGTACGGCCGCCGGCGTCCCGCGCGTCGACGTCCGCGCCGGCCCCCAGCGCGGCCTTCACGGCGTCGAGGTCGGCGGCCTCGGCAGCGGTCAGCAGTTCGTTGTCGTGGGCGGACATGGGCGCCTCCTTCGCCGAGTCAGGGCTCTGGCCAGCGTGACGGATCGGCGGCCTCCGGTCGACGGACCTATCGCGCAGACGACAGGCGCATTCGGTCGCTGGGCTCGGACCGGCGGCGGTTCAGCGTGTGGTCCTGTGCGGGGCCGGCTCAGTTGAGCCGTCGAGCCAGCCGCGGAAGCCCAGATCGCAGAGGGCGTCGCGGTCGGCGTCGGAAAGGCCAGGGCCGCCCAGGTCGTATCGGCACTCGATGGCCGTGGACACCAGCCTCAGGTTTCCCCACTGCTTGACGCCCATCTCCGCCACACGGTTGTGTGCGGTCTCCGGGTCGGCGCTCACGTAGCTCCTGACCAGCATCAGCGCTAGGTGGGTGGCGCAGTCGCGGAACATCGGGGACAGACCGACAGTATCGGTCGTGATGGGTCCTGTTCCGCCGAGCGCGCCGGCCAGCCACGTCGAGTGCGGAGTGAACTCGGCCGGCGGCTCGCGCAGCGCGGCCCTCGCCGCGAGCGCCCGCGGGAGCAGCACCTCGTCGATGAACGGTTGGTCGTCGGCGGTGGCGTTGATTCCCCACCACACAACGATCTCGGCCAAGCTGGGTGCGCTCCGGCAGCCCCAGGGGAGCATCATCGGCTCGATCCGCCGTGGGCCGGCCTGGGACCTGAGGGTACGGACGAGCAAGGACTCGCCGGGGTCCGTATCGATCATCAGTCCGCTGGAAAGCGCCACCGATTCCACCCAGGGCTCGGTGGAAATCCGCAGGATCTCCGCGGCCGCCCTGGAGAACTGGTCGGAGAATCGTGCTCGAAAGCCGGTCTGGCGGACGCTCTGCCCGAACTCGAAGTCGAAAAGGTGGGCGAGGGTTTTCACCACGACGGGATACCGCGACGCCAGCGTCTTCGATCGTTTCCGGTTGCCCTCGAGCAGATTTTCGAGTTCGCCCGCTACCGCCTCGGAGGCCGCCCGGAGGTTCTCGGCCGACACCCGGGAACTTTCCAGCCAATAGACCTCGCGTCCTTTCGGCGGGCCGGAGCTGTGGCCGACGGCGTTGGGTGCGGCCAGGAGCGACTCCCGGTAGTACTTGATCGACGCCCTGGCCACCCGTTCCACTGTCTCGGGGCGCAGCGGGATGGACTCCAGGCTTCCCGCGCAGACGGTGAAGGCGATGTCGCGTTCCTGTGGTTCCAGTTCGTCCAAGTGGTCGACGATCGCGTCGATCAGCCGATTCTCGAGGCCGCGTTCCTTCTTCGAGGACAACTGAACGATCAGCTGGCACACGATGTTCCAGTAGGACGTTTTCGACTTGTCGACCATCAGCTCGATCAGCTGATCAGCGGTCAGAGTCTCCTTGTAGTGCTCCGCGGCGAAATACTCGAGGAAGGTTCGATGCGTGAAACCGTAGAGGCGATCGCCTCGCGGCGACTGCCCGATCTCCGTCAGAATCCAGGCACGATCGCGGCAGAATTCCAGAAACAGGCCGGCTGCGGTCCGCGCCTCTCGCTGGTTCCTGTACTGCCACCCGCTCAGGTACTCGGTGGCCACGCTGATCAGCGTCTCCTCCTGCACGCCGCCCTGCGCCCCGGCTCTGGAGAACACCCACGCGGCGATGTGCTGGACCATCCCGTCGACGTGCGCGTCGAACTCGAACACGGGCCGCAGCCGCCGCCGTCGATCCCAGGTGTCGAACAGGAGCCGCGAGCAGCTCACATAGATCTCGGGCCGGTTCCTGGGGATGAATCGCTGATGGCGGTAGAGATTGCAGATGAGAGCCAGTAGCAGGGGGTTCTCGCGCAGGTCCTCGATGTTGCTGCTTTCGGCGAGGAAGCTGGCCGTGAGCGTGCGGCGCTCGGACGACGTCAGGTCCTTGTGCAGATGAAGATCGAACCATTTGCGCGCGTACGAGCCGACCTGCTCGGCGGAGAAGGGGCCGATCGTGGCCACCTGAAACAGTTCCGAGCTCAGCGGTGCCTGCCGGTATCCGACGACACGGCTGGTGACCAGATTGCGGCATCGCGGATGCAGGCGGGCGAACGCGTCGACCGAGCGCGACACGGCCTCACGGTCCTGACGGTGAGTGATCTCGTCCAGGCCGTCCAGGATGAGGAGAACGCGCCCGCTGGAACAAAGAAAGCCGACCTCGGCGCGCGAGAGCGACACCTGGTACCTGTTGGCCAAAACCATCTTGGCCGCGCCGATGATGTCCACTCCGGTGGGCGAGAAGATCGGCTCGCGCAGTTCTCGCAGGACATTGGGGAAGGACAGGACTGGATTGTCCTTCGATCGTCTCTCTGTCGCACCAGGCAGGAGGTCGTTCGAGACGCGCTGTGCGATGTAGTGGGAGAGCGTCGTCTTCCCCGCCCCGGGGTTTCCCACGACTACTAGGCGCGCGGCGCTTTCGAGTAACTCCGCGATGTCCGTCGACGCGGGGAGGTCGGACTCTCTTCTGTCCAGGCCGTACGGTTTCGTCGGCTCCTGGGTAGGCCGGTCGAGGGTGATGCGAGGCACCACGTAGAGGTCGTCGATCGGTACTCGCGTCACTTCGAGGACACCGGGCGGGGTCAGGTGGCCGTGAACCTGGTCCACCGCCTCCCGGATCTGCGAGACCTTCCGCTCGATCGTCTGCAGATCCACGTGCTCTTCGTCGTTAAGCGTGTTCAGCGTCGCGAGCTGTTCGGCGATACGGGTCGTCTGTCGTTCCCGGATTCGCCGAAGGGCGGCCTCACGTTGATGTTGGGCCTCGTTGTTCTGATCCTTTTGTTTACCGGCCGGATCGGGTTTGATCGCCTCGACACACTCGATCGCCACTTCGTCGATCAAGCGGACGATCTTTGTCGAAGCCACCGTGGACGACGCGCGGGTGACGCCGTACGAGATCAATAGTTGACGGCATTCCTCGTTGAGGGTCGAGAGGATCGCCTGCCCCTCCCGGACGATGTGGAACGCCACCGCGTCGGTAGTCAGGTTACCGAGGTCTCTGCTGGTGAAGAAGCGAATGAGGGCGTCCCGGTCAGTGGCGGGCGCTTCGGAGTCGAGAAAGCGGGACAGGTCCACCCCTCGAAGCGCACGGTTCAGCGATTCGTCGAGCGCCTCGGCGCTCAAGGAAGGTGCCGGCTCCTGCGTGCGATCACGCCATTCCCGGTAAACCTCCAGGACGGAATCGGAGAAGACGTTCGCGAGATAACTGGAGATGATCCCGGCACTGATCGGGTCAAGCATCGAAATACATTATCAAGATTCACCAACCGATAGCCGGGCGGCGACCCAGCGGCGAGTGGGTCGAGCCACTGAGTGGCTCGGGATTCACTCGGATGGGGTCAGGTCCCGGGGCACGTGGTAGATGTTCTCGCCAGTACGGGGCCGGAGCCGGCCGGTACGGACCCGTTCGGCCAGGTCGGTGAGGCGGAGGCGGTCCGGTTCGACGATGAAGAAGACGGCGCCCGGGTACGGCTGGGCGATGGTGACCAGGGTGCCGCCCGGGCGTACCACCGTCGCCGATCTGGCGAGAATGTCGCCGCCGAGGACGTCGAAGACCACGTCCACCGGGCCCGCCTCCTCCAGGTCGGCGGTTTCCAGGAAGGTGTGGGCGCCCAGGCCGAGAGCGACCTCGCGGTGGGCCGGGCGGCCGGTGGCGATCACGTGGGCGCCCGCCTCGCGGGCCAGTTGGACGGCGAGCGAGCCGACGCTGCCGGCGGCGCCGTGGATGAGGACGGTCTGGCCGCATCGGAGGCGGCCGTGGTCGAACAGGCCCTGCCAGGCGGTCAGGCCCGAGATGGGCAGCGCCGCCGCCACCGTGTGGTCGATGTCGGCGGGAAGCGGAGCCAGGTTGCGGGCCTCGACCGCCACGTACTCGGCCAGGGTTCCGTTGCGGGCCCAGTCGGTCGGGCCGAACACGCGCTGGCCCACGGTCAGGCCGGTCGTTCCGGGGCCGAGCTCGGCCACCACGCCGGACACGTCGTGGCCGGGGATGCTCGGTGTCCGGTCGCGGCCGGCCCGGTCGGTCCAGGTCGCCGGCCAGTCGAGTTCGCCGGGGGTGAAGCCGGCGGCGTGGACGCGGACGATGACGTCGTTCTCGGCGGCGTGCGGGTACGGCATCTCGGTCAGGGCGAAGCCCGACTCGCGGTCCCGCACGGTGATTGCTCGCATGTCAGCTCTCCCAAGGTGAGTCGAGGACGCGCTCGACGGTCGTCGTGCGCCGGAAACCGGGGATGAAGTGTTCGAGGACGTCGGCGTTGACAGTGCCGTTGGCGGTCTCGGGGCGATCGCGGAGCCCTTCCACGTACGCCTGAAGAAACCCGTTCTTGAAGTCGCCGCGTGGGTGGGCGTCCAGAATGCCGTACACCTGGGAAGGGTCCAGGCCGTCGTATCCGAAACCGATCACATCGGTGAGGACGCCCAGCGCGGTCGCGGCAATCTCCGGCCCCATCCGGACGGGGATGCCGGGGGTGGTGTGCAGGGCGATCGCCGTCCACACCGTCTCGGCCGCCGGCGCCGGGAAGCCGCGCTCCAGCAGGAAGGCGCGGGCCTGGTCGGCGCCGTCCAGCTCGAAACGCTGGTCGCTGCCGGAGAGCAGGCCGGCGTCGTGGAACAGGGCCGACAGGTAGAGCAGCTCCGGGTCCGGATCGAGGCCGAGCCGGGCGGAGTGGATCAGGCCGAAGAGGAAGACCCGGCGCGAGTGGTGGTAGATGAGTGGGCTGGTCGTCTTCCCGATCAGTTCGGTCGCCTCGGCGACCGTCGCCGTCGGGGGGACTACCAGTCCCGCGATGACTTCTGGCATGACACCCATGCTGCTCGCCGGGCCCGGGGTGGCGCCGCCCTCGTCCGGCCGGGAACCACTTAAATGAAGACGTGCATCGGGTCGCGATCCTGGTCTACGACGGCGTGACGTTATTGGACGTCGCCGGTCCGGCCGAGGTGTTCAAGGAGGCGAACCGGTTCGGCGCCGACTACCGGATCACGCTGGTGTCGCCGGACGGCGCCGACGTGATGTCGAACCTGGGGTTCCGGGTGGCGGTCGACGGTGTACCGGGGTCAGCCGATACGTTCCTGGTGTCCGGTTCTGATTTGTATCCGCGGACTCCGGTACCGGCCGCCCTGGCCGAGGCGGCCCGCGGGCACGACGCGAAGAGGGTGGCCTCGATCTGCACCGGGGCGTTCATTCTGGCCGCGGCCGGGCTCCTCGACGGCAAACGCGCGACCACCCACTGGAAGGTGACGCACGAGCTCGCCGCCCGCTGCCCGGGCTGCCGGGTCGAGCCCGACGCGATCTACGTCCGCGACGGCGCCACCTACACGTCGGCCGGGGTGACCGCCGGCATCGACCTGGCTCTTGCCCTCCTCGAGGAGGACCATGGGCCCGCCGTGGCCCGTGGGGTGGCCCGCGCCCTGGTCGTCTACATGCAGCGGGCCGGCGGCCAGTCGCAGTTCTCGGCGCCGCTGCAAGGGCCGGCGCCGCGCTCGCCGGCCCTGCGCACGATCACCGATCGGGTCACCGCCGACCCGCGCGGCGACCATTCGCTCGACGCGCTGGCCAAACACCTCAACGTCAGTACCCGGCAGCTCACCCGGCTCTTCCGAGACGAGCTGTCGACGACACCGGCCCGGTACGTGGAGAACATCAGGTTCGACCTGGCCCGGGCGCTGCTCGACCAGGGCCTCACGGCGACACAGGCGGCGGCCCGGGCCGGCTTTCCCAGCTACGAAAGCCTGCGGCGGGTCTTCGCCCGGAAGATGTCCATCAGTCCGGCCGCCTACCAGCGCCGCTTCCGGACGACGGCGAAGTGAGCACGTTTGGAGAAGCCGCGGCGGGGCCGGTTTCTCTAACGTGGGGACATGATTACGAAGCTGAACGTCACCACCCTGTTCGTCCTCGACAAGGACGAGGCGCTGGAGTTCTACGTCGGCCTGCTCGGGCTCGAGAAGGGCAACGACGTCCAGCAGGGCGACTACCGCTGGCTGACCGTCCGCGTGCCGGGCGACGCCGGCACCGAGATCTCGCTGGAGCAGCCGGGCGCGCCGCTGCACGACGAGGCGACGGCCCGGCAACTCCGTGAGCTGATCGCCAAGGGCGCGCTCAACGGGCTGGTCCTCAACACCGACGACATTCACGGGTTGTACGAATCCCTGAAGGCCAGTGGCTTCACCGACTTCACCCAGGAGCCGGCCCAGCACTTCTACGGCACCGACATGGGCCTGCGCGATCCGTCCGGCAACGCCGTCCGCGTCCTTCAGCAGGGCTGAGCGCGCGCCACGGCCGCCATCAGCATCCGCCAGAAGGCGGGAACGTCAAGACCCACGGCGACGACGGCTTGGGGCGTACGGCCGCTGCGGTGATGAAGGTCGACCACTGTCGCCCCGCGGGTGTACGTCCCGGTCAGCTCGACGGCGACGGGCACGGCGACCGTGCGCAGGATCGCCGGGTCGGCGACGGCCGCGACGGCGATCGGGTCGTGCACCGGCGGATGGGCGAAGCCGAAGACGTCGCGGTAGGTGCTCGCGAAGAACGTCATCAGCTCCGCGCAGACCGTGCCGACCCGGGTGCCGAGGCCGCGGAACTCGGCGATGATCTCGTCGGTGGCCAGCGCCTGATGCGTGACGTTGAGGCCGATCATCGTGGCCGGGACGCCCGAGCGCAGCACGATGTCGGCCGCCTCGGGATCGGTGACGATGTTGAATTCGCCGTACGGGGTGGTGTTGCCCCGCCCGGTCGAACCACCCATGAAGACGATCCGGCGCAGGCCCGGCACGATCTCGGGGTGCTCGCGCAGCAGCAGCGCGACGTTGGTGAGCGGCCCGGTGGCGATCAGGGTGACCGGCTCGGCCGACCCGGCGATCAGCCGCCGGGTCAGTTCGACCGCGTGCACCGGCTCGGCCTCGGCGGTGGGCCCCTCCAGGTCGGGCCCGTCGAGTCCGGTAGCGCCGTGAATGTCGTCGGCCACGACCAGGTCGCCGGCCAGGGGCCGGTCGCAGCCGGCGGCGACCGGAACGCCGGACACGCCGGCCAGGGCGAGGATCCGCAGCGCGTTGCGGGTGGTCTTGTCGAGGGTCTGATTGCCGGCGACGGTGGTGACGCCGAGGAGCCGCAGCCGGGGGTCGCCGGCGGCCAGGAGCAGGGCCAGGGCGTCGTCGTGGCCGGGGTCGCAGTCGACGATCACCGGAGTTCTCACCCGGGTATTGTGCATCGATTTCGATGCGTGAACGCCCGGCCTGTTCGGCTACTCGTCGGCGGTTACCGGGGTGGCGGTGCAGCTCGCCTCGGCGCGGTCGACGATCAGGTCCTCCGGCGTGGGGTACTTGCGGTGCAGGGCGGCCAGGGCGTGGTCGTACGCGATCTGGTGGAACGGGGTCTCGCGCATCTTCACGACCGAGGAGCGGACGGCGGCCGCGAAGTCGTCCGGCCAGCGCACCGTGTGCAGCGCCTTGACGATGTTGGTGTCGCAGTCGACCAGGACGATCTGCACGAGCGGGTCGGCGTCGACGCCGGGCAGGCCGTCGCCCGGGTCGAACAGATGCGGGCTGTACGCCGTGAACGACCAGGTCAGCAGGGGACCCAGCCGGTAGAGCAGCAGGCCTGCCTGTTCGCCGTCGACCCACGCGAACTGGGTCGGCGGTGTCGAGACCGCCTGCACCTCCAACTCGTGCGGGTGGCTCAGGAAGAGCATCAGCTGGACGGGCTCGCCGGCGAACATGGACAGGGCTGCGCCTTCCGGCCAGCTGATGTCCGGGTCCAGTTGGCTGCCCACGTCGACGACCGCGTGCATGCCCCCAGCCTAGGCGGGAAGCCGGGCCCGCGGGTGCTGGTCGGCAGACGAGGCTGGTGTTACAGCTGAGCCATAGGGAGTGACCCGGATCACGGCATTGACATCCATCGAGTACCGTCGGTAAGCGCGAACGGAGGCGCGCATGACAGAGATCTACTCGCGACGGTCGTTTCTGGCCGGGGTGCTCACCGCCGGCATGGTGTCGGCCTCGGCCAGCTACCTGCTGACCCGCCGTGAGGAGGTCAAGCTGACGCTGGTCACCGGCGTCGACAGCACCGGCGGCCGGCGGCTGCTGGTGCAGATGTGGAACGACCTCAACCCGTACATCAAAATCGATCCGGTCGAGATCAACAGCTCGACCCGGGACCAGTACGAGAAATTCATCTCCAGCAACGCCGACATCTTCAACCTCGACGTCATCCACATCCCCAAGTTCGCTCGCGAACAGCGGATCGTGCCGATCACCCCGCGCAACGACATCTCGCTGCTGGCCCCGGTGCAGCGGCTCAGCGCGCGCGAGGACACCGGCGACTTCTGGGCCGTGCCGTTCAACACCGACGTCGGCGTGCTCTACCGGCGCGTCGCCGACAAGGCCGAGGCCGGGCCCGACCCGTCCCTGGCCCAGATCATGGCGGGCAGCTCGCGCGATTTCGTCGGCCAGCTCGACACGGTCGGCTCGCAGACCGACGAGGCCTTCGTGGTGAACGTGCTCGAGCAGGCGCTGGCGCAGGACGAGGCGATCCTCGACGAGACCGGACAGCTCTCCTTCAGCCTCGGGCAGTGGCGGTCGGCGCTCGGCCCGCTGGCCGCGGCGATCCGGGGCCGCCGGGTCGGCGTGGAAGCCGGCGAGGACGACACCAACCGCACCTTCCAGCGCAACGGTCTGCGCTACATGCGTAACTGGCCGGTCTACTTCCCGGCGATCGACCGGGCCGAGCGGACCAAGCCCAGCACCGGCGAGATCCGCCTCGGGCGCCTGCCGATCGGCATCATCGGCGGGCAGAGCCTGGCCGTCTCGGCCGACAGCGACCACCGCGACGAGGCCGTCGAGGCGATCCACTTCCTCACCGACGCGCACGCCCAGCTGCTGCTGGCCAAGTACGGCTTCGCGCCCACCGGCCTCGACGCGTACATCGACCCGGTCGTGACCGAGACGATGCCGCACCTGAAGGTCATCCGGAACGGGGTCGAGTCGTCCCGGCCGCGCCCGATGCACCACAACTACGCGGCGTTCGCCGAGACCTTCGCCGGGCACATCCATCGGTTCCTGTACGACGGTGAACAGCTCACCCAGCAGTTCATCACCGACATTCAGGGGACGCTGCGATGAGCGGCATCGAGGCGTGGCAGATCTGCATCGTGGTGACCGCGGCCATCGTCCTGATCGAGACGGGCGTCCACCTGGTGCGCGAGAAGGTGCCCGGTTTCAAGGTTCCGGGCTGGTGGCGTACGGCGTTGCTGGTGCTGCTGGTGGTGCTCACCGCTGTCGTCTTCGTGGCGGCGCTCGGCACGAGCCTGGCCGACCAACTGTCCAGTGTGGCCGCCGCGGTGGCCGCGATCTTCGCGCTCTGGCTGGCGTACCGCTCGTACGGCTCGAAATCGGATCCTTCGAACGGCGATACTTCGATAGCCGATAAAAAGCCCGAAGATCGCGATCATCCGACAGAATCGTAAGGTATGGGTGACTTACGGGTGGTGGTTTGCGGCGGATCGGCGGCCGCCGGTGTGCTCGGCCTGATCAAGACGGCGATGGAGCGCGGCTGGTCCGTCGACGTCACGGCGACACAGAACGCGCTCGAGTTCATCGACTCGGCCCAGGTCGCCCGGGTCAGCGGCAAACCCGTGCGCACCACGTACAAGTTCGCGCCGGACGGCACCCGGATCTCGCCGCCGGCCGACGCGCTGATCGTCGCTCCCGCGACCTTCAACACCATCAACAAACTGGCCCTGGGCATCGCCGACACGTACGCGCTGAGCTCGGTGGCCGACGTGATCGGCCGCGGCGTGCCGACAGTGGTGGTGCCCGCGGTCAACGAGGCGCTGGCCGCCCGCCGTCCCTTCCGCCGCTCCCTCGACGAACTGCGCGCCGAGGGCGTCCGCGTGCTGTTCGGCCCGGTCGACGGCTGGGTGCCCGGCAACACCGCCGACTTCCCCTGGATCAAGGCGCTCGACCTGGTCGAGGACGTCTTCGGCCTGAACACCGTCGACCGGCACGCCTCACCTGTCATATAAGCGCTAGGCCGCGGCCCCGGGCCGGGCCTAGCCTGAGACCGTGACGGACCTGCTCGAGCGCTCGAGCGAGCTCGCCGCGCTGGACCGCCTGCTTGCGGAGTCCGCCGCCGGTGGGCGCGTCGCCGTGGTCAGCGGCGAGGCCGGGGCCGGCAAATCCACCCTGGCCGCCGCGTTCGCCGAGGCGGCCGGCCCGCGCGCGCAGACCCTGTGGGGTGCGTGCGACCCGCTGCTCACCCCGCGCGCGCTCGGCCCCCTGCACGACATCGCCCGCCGCCTCGGCGGCACCCTGCGCGAGCGGATCGCCGCGGGCGCCCGGGCCGAGGTGTTCGACCTGCTGCTGGAAGCGCTCGACCGGCCGCCGCAGGCCGCCCGGCCCGTCGTCGTCCTGGAAGACCTGCACTGGGCCGACGAGGCGACACTCGACATGGTCGTGTTCCTCGGCCGGCGGCTCGCGCTGTGCCGGGCGCTGCTGCTCATCACATACCGGGAAGAGGAGATCGGCACCGACCACCGGTTGCGGGCCGTGCTGGCCGGGCTTCCGCCGGGCCTGGTCCGGCGGGTCACCCTGCCGCCGCTGACCCCGGCCGCGGTGGGGGAACTGGCCCGGCGGGCGGGACGGCCGGCCTCGGAGGTGTACGACGTGACGGGCGGCAACCCGTTGCTGGTGACCGAGGTGCTGGCCGCGCCCGCCCGGGACGTGCCGGCGACCGTACGGGACCTGGTCCTGTCCCGGGTCGCCGCCCTGTCGCCGGAGGCGCGCGAGGTGGCCCATCTGGTGTCGGTGGTGCCGTCGCAGTCCGGCGTCGTGGTCGACCGGCTCGACGCGGTGGAGGAATGCCTCGACCGCGGCGTCCTCACGGCCCGCGGCAACGGTGTCGCCTTCCGCCACGAACTCTTGCGGCGGGCGGTCGAGGAGTCGCTGTCCCCGGTACGCCGGTCCGCCCTGCACGCCGAGATCCTGGCCGGCCACGCGGGCAGCGCCGGCGTCGAACCGGCTCGCATGGTCCACCACGCCCACCACGCCGGCGACACGGCCGCGGTGCTGCACTGGGCCCCGATCGCGGCCCGCCGAGCGGCGTCACTCGGCGCCTACCGCCAGGCGGCCGCCCACTACCTGCAGGCCCTGCCCCTGCTGCCGTCGCCCGCACCGACTCTCGGGCCGGAGACGGCTCGGGAGCGGGCGGCGCTGCTGGAGGACTACTCCGTGGCGGCCTATCACGGTGGGCTCACGCCGGAGGCGCTTGAGGCGCGGCGGGAAGCGCTGGCGCTGCGGACCGCTCTCGGCGATGAGGTGCGGGTCGGGGAGAACCTGCGCTGGATCTCGCGGCTCAGCTGGTGGCTCGGGCGGCCCGGGGAGGCGCGCGACGCCGGGTTCCGGGCGGTCGAAGTTCTCGAGGCGCAGGCGGCCGGGCGGGAGCTGGCCGCGGCGTACAGCAATCTCTCGCAATTGTTCATGCTGCGCCACGAGGTGGAGCGGGCGATCGGCTGGGGCGTGCGCGCCACCGAACTGGCCCGCCGCCTCGGCGACCTGGACACCGAGGTGCACGCGCTGGTCAACATCGGCTCGGCGAAAACGCTGGCCGGCGACGTCGAGGGCATCGGCGAGCTGCGGCGCGCGCACGAGCTGGCGCTGGCGGCGGGCCTCGACGACCACGCCGGGCGGGCGCTGGTCAACCTGGCCAGCTTCGCCGTCGACGGCTACGAGCTGACGGTTGCCGGGGAGACGCTGGAGCGGATCATCCCGTTCCTGGTCGCCCGCGACCTGGACGGCTACGTGCGCCACCTGCTCGGTCACCGGGCCCGGCTGCACCTGGCCCGCGGTGACTGGGACGCCGCGTCCCGCGACGCCGAGCAGGCCCTGGACGGTCCGCCCCAGCCCGGCGGCGCGGTGGTGCCGGCCATGGTCGTGCAGGCGGTGCTGAAGGCGCGGCGCGGTTCGCCGGACGCGCTCGAGGCGGCCCAGGCGGCCGCCGATCACGGCTACCCGACGGGGGAGGCCCAGTTCCTGTGCCCGGCCGCGATCGCCCTGGCCGAGGCGCACTGGCTGGCCGGTGATGTCGAACGGGCGGCGATCGAGGCCAAGAAGGGGCTGGCCGTCGCCGAACGGTTCGGCCAGAAATGGTTCGTCGGCGAACTGGCCTTCTGGCTGTGGCGCTGCGGCGGGGAACGAACCCCCGGCGCGGCCACCCCCTTCCGCCTGCTCATCGACGGCGACTGGCGCGGCGCGGCGGCGTTCTGGCAGGAGCGCGATTGCCCGTACGCCCGAGCCGAGGCCCTGGCCCACGGTGACGAGGCCGCCGTGACCGAAGCCGTGCGGATCTTCGACCGGCTCGGCGCGACCGCCCGGTCCCGCGTGCTGCGCGCCGACCTGCGCGAGCGCGGCCGGCCCGTACCGCGCGGCCCCCGGCGCCCGTCCGGCACGGGCCTGACCGCTCGCCAGCACGAGGTCCTGGTCCTGCTGGCCGAGGGCCTGAGCAACGCCGACATCGCCGCCCGCCTGACCGTCTCCGCCAAAACCGTCGACCACCACGTCTCCGCGATCCTGGCCAAGCTCGGCGTCAGTTCCCGGGGCCGGGCCGCGGTGGTCGCCCGGGAACTCAACATAGGGAACTCTCCCCATGTGCCCGACCAGCGAAAACCCTAGCGTCGAAGGCATGACAGAACTCGTACTCGAAGGCCTCAAAGCCAAGCAGCAGAAGACCTGGGCCAGCGGCGACTACGGTGCCGTGGCGGCCCTCATCCATCCCATGGCGGAACAGCTCGTGCAGGCGGCCGACCTGTCGGCCGGGGCGCGCGTGCTCGACGTGGCCGCCGGAACCGGGAACGCGTCGATCGCCGCCGCGCGGTGCGGGGCCGACGTGCTGGCCACCGACTATGTCGGCGCCCTGCTCGACCGGGCCCGGGAACGGGCCGCGGCCGAGCATCTGCCGATCACCACCGAGGTGGCGGACGCGGAGAACCTGCCGTACCCGGACGGGCGTTTCGACGCCGTGTTCTCCGTGGTCGGCGCCATGTTCGCCCCCGACCAGGAGAAAGTGGCGGCCGAACTGACCCGGGTGTGCCGGCCGGGCGGGACGATCGCGATGGCGAACTGGACGCCGGACGGCTTCATCGGCGAGATGTTCCGCACCGTCGGCCGGCGGGTTCCGCCGCCACCCGGCATCCGCGGGCCGGTCGAGTGGGGCAGCGAGGCTCGGGTGCGCGAACTGTTCGGCGACCGGGCCGAGGTGACCGCCACCGTGGAGACGTTCGTGTTCCGGTTCGCCTCGCCGGAGGCTTTCACCGACTACTTCCGGCAGGTCTACGGACCCACGCTGAAGGCGTTCGAGGCGCTCGGCCCGGACGGCGGCAAGCCGCTGTACGACGATCTGGTCGCCCTGGTCGGCCGCTCGAACACCGCCACCGACGGCACCTGCAAGATCCCGTCGACGTACCTGCAGGTCGTGGCTCTACGTCGGTAGTTCGCCGAGCACTGTGGACGGCGCCGGGGGAAACTGCACCTCGGCCGTCCGCATGCCGGCCAGCGCGTTCAGGGCACCGGTCAGCGCCACGGCGCTGGCCGTCCCGAACTTCTCGAACTCGACCCGCATCAGCGGCGTGGCCAGCTTGGCCAGGCCGTGCATCTCCAGCTCCACCCGGTAGGTCACCTCGGCGCCGGCCGCCAACGGCCGTACAGTGACCGAATCGGTGCAGGTGGCGCCCTCGTTGCGCCCGTGGAAGAGCAGGTGGCCGGGCTCGGCCGCGACCAGTGTGTAGACCATCTCGGTGGTGAGCCCGAGGATCCGGCAGACCTGAAGCCAGGTCGCCCCCGGCCGGATCGGGCCGGCGTCCTGCCGGGTGGTGCGCTGCACGGCCGGATCCCAGGCAGCGGTGTGGCCGAAGTCGGTCAGATATCCGAGCACCGGACCGGCGGCGGCGGTCACGGCCAAGGTGCGCTCCACGACGATCATCGAACCCCCAGGGCGTCGGCGTGCGGCCTTCAGCGTAATGGCCGCTTCTGATCATCGCCCTGGGTTTGCCCCGCGCCTCAGTTGCGCGACGAACCTCTTCTGCCACGGCGTCTCGACCGCCCGCGGGTGATAGCCCTGCCGCACATAGGCGACAGCGTCGGCCGCGGGTACCCCGTCGAGCACGGCCATCCAGGCCAGAGCGGTTCCGGTGCGCCCGCGCCCACCACGGCAGGCGATCTCCACCCGGTCGCGGTCGCTGCGGTCAAGAGCTTCGGTCAAGACCGTTTCCGCGTACGCCCGGTCAGCCGGCAACCGAAAATCCGGCCACCGAATCCACCGGCTCTCCCACCCGAATTCGGGCGGCTCGTCCCCGAGCAGGTAGACCCCGAACGTCGGCGGATGCCCCGACGGCATGGCGTCCCGAAGCCCACGCCCCCGCACAAGCCGCCCACTGGGCAGCCGCAACACACCGGCCTCATCCGGCCGCCACAGTCGCTGAGTCACGCCCGAAGCGTAGACGGGCCACACAGCCTCACGAGCGCACGCCGCGGTACCGCGGTTGACGGTCGCGGGGCCGCGGTTACGAGCGCGGCGCCGCGTTTTGCGGATGCAGGGCCGCGTTACGGGCGTGGGCTGCGTTGCGGGCACTGGGCGAGCCGAGGTCGAGCAGGTCGGTCGTGGTGGGGGCGACCCCGGTGTATGTGCGCGGGGCCGCGGTTTACTGGCGCAGGGTCGCGGCGACGGCGGTGAGCCAGTGCCACACCGCCACCGCGCCCGGGTCGGGGTGGCCGAGGACGCGGTCGCCGAGGTAGCTGGAGCGGCCGAGCCGGGCGCGGACCTCGGGGTGGCGGCGGCGCCGACCTTGGCCGCCTCGACCGCGGACTCCAGGGCGGCCGGCCAGTCGTAGCCGGCCTCGAGCCTTTCGGCGAAGGCGTCGGCGGCGGGCTGGAGGGCGTCGACCAGGTGTTGGCCGGCTGGCGGTGGCGAGGGTCTCCATCACCCGCCGGGCCTGTTCCGGCCGGATCCATCCGGAGGGCGCGACGAGCTGCACCAGGTCGCCCGGACGAAGGACAGCTGATCGCAGCGACATCGGGACAGGGTATCCAGTCGTGTCTCCGGTGGCCGTCGGCTAAGGTGGCGGCCATGCAGACCTTCAGTGAGCGACGCCGGCGTTCCGACGACCGCCGCTGATCTCTGCATTTCTCCCGGCGGGTCGAGCCCGCCGGAGCGCCTTACTGGGGCCGGTCGACCCGTCATCGCCGTACGTCGATGGGTCTGATCATGAATCTGGAATCTCTCCTGGCCGGGCGGCTCGCCGCGGCCTTCGAAGCCGTGGCCGGGCGGCCGGTCGATCCGGTGGTGCGGGCGTCGCAGCATGCCGACTTCCAGTCCGGCGCCGCCCTGGGTCTGGCCAAGGACCTCGGGAAACCGCCACGGGACATCGCCACTGCCGTACTGAACGAAGTTGACCTGTCCGGTTTGGCGAAGGCGGAGCTGTCGGGGCCGGGCTTCCTCAACCTCACGGTCGACGACGAGGTGCTGACGGGCGAGCCGCCGCACATTCCGCGGGATCCGAACCCCGAGCGGATCGTGATCGACTACTCCGGGCCCAACGTGGCCAAGGAACTGCACGTCGGGCACCTGCGGTCGACGATCATCGGGGACGCGCTGGCCCGGATGCTCGAGGCGACCGGCCACGACGTCGTCCGGGTCAACCATCTCGGCGACTGGGGCACCCAGTTCGGCATGCTGATCGAATACCTGGCGGGAAACGATCATGGGCAGGCGTCGCTGGGCGACCTCACCGAGTTCTACCGGCGGGCGCGGGTCCGGTTCGACGGCGACGACGGCTTCCGGACCCGGGCCCGGCTGCGGGTCGTCGCCCTGCAGAGCGGCGACCCCACCTCCCGGGCTCTCTGGCAGCGTCTCGTCGCGCAGTCGACGACGTCCTTCATGGACTCCTACGGCCGGCTCGGCATCGGGCTGGCGCCGGGGGATTTCGTCGGGGAGAGCTTCTACCAGCCGATGCTCGCCGACGTCGTGGACGAGCTCACCGCCAAGGGCCTGCTGGTCGAGAGCGAGGGCGCCCTCTGTGCCTTCCCGCCCGGCGAGACCGGACGCGATGGCGAGCCACTTCCGCTGATCGTGCGCAAGAGCGACGGCGGGTTCGGCTACGCGGCCACCGATCTCGCCGCGCTCCGGTTCCGGGCGCAAGAGCTCAAGGCGACCCGATTGCTGTACGTCGTGGGCACCCCGCAAAAGCAGCATTTCCGGATGGTCTTCGCGGTCGCGCGGGCGGCCGGCTGGCTGACCGGCACCGAGACCGAACACATCGACTTCGGCTCGATCCTCGGCCCCGACGGCCGGATGCTCAAGACCCGCTCCGGCGACACGATCAAACTGAGCGACCTGCTCGACGAGGCGGCCACCCGCGCCACCAGCCCCGCCATCGGCGTCGGCGCCGTCAAATACGCCGACCTGGCCGGCGACCGGCGCAGCGACTACGTCTTCGACTGGGACCGCATGCTGGCCGCCACCGGCAACACCGGCCCCTACCTGCAGTACGCCGTCACCCGGATCCGGTCGCTTCTGGCCAAGGCCACCACCGCCCCCGGCCCCGTCCGGCTCACCGACCCGGCCGAGCGGCGGCTGGCCCTGACCCTGCTCGCCTTCGAGCCGGCCGTCACCGCCGCGGCCCGGAAACGGGAACCGCACCGGCTGGCCGCCTACCTGCACGACCTGGCCGTAGCCTTCACCACCTTCTACGAGAAGTGCCCCATCCTGAAGTCCGAAGCCGCCGTACGCGCAAGCCGCCTGACCCTCTCCGACCGGACCGGCCAGACCTTGACCCTGGGACTGGATCTCCTGGGCATCGAGGTGCCGGACGTCATGTGATCTGGCCCGGACAGTTGTGTCGAATAACGTCATCGGTCTATGAATCCTCGCGAGCGCGATCGATACTGACGGCGGCCGGCACAGGGGGGTACGTGGCATACAGCTGTACCGAGCGTCACCGCCGTGCGGCCGCTGTAGTAGTGGTCCTCGCGGCGGTTGTCGGTGTCTGCTGGCCGGATCACGGCTTCACCCGGGGGCGGGCGACCAAGCCACGTCAGAAGCAGTATCTGGCTTGTCCGCACTTCCCGTACTGTCGCAGCAGGCCGGTCGAACGCCCGAGGGGATCGCTGAGCCGCGCACCGCGATGCCGCGAACACGGGTTGGGCATGACGGTCCCTGTCATCTGGAAGCCGCGTTGAACGACTTCGGGCTCGGCAAAGAGAGCATCAACGGTCTCGGCCCAGGCGCCTACCTGGTGAACGTCCTGCCGAGCACCGTCCTGGTCGCCGGTGCTTTCGCGATTCTCTCATCGCGGATCTACCCGTGGAGCAGCCCGATTCGCGGGGTGCGCCCCGGCGTCGAGTCGGTTGTGGCTACTGTTCGCGAGTCGCCCGTCACCGCCCTGGTGATCTTCGCGTCGTCGGTCCTGTTCGTCACTGTCGTCCTGCGGCCGTTCCAGATCTCGGCGGTCCAATGGCTTGAGGGGTACTGGCGGGATCGTTCGATCCTGCGGATCGCTCATGAGTTCGCTGTCGAGCGACACCAGCGCCGCCGAGGGCTCAACCTCGTCCGGCTGCAGGCCATCCCCGAGGAGGAGCCGAGACTCCCGCGCTTCGACGTCGTAGCCGCGCAGCAGCGAGCACGTGTCAGACACCGACGCCGGCAGGAGGCCGCGATGGAGGTGATCTCGCAGCAATACCCGGACCAGGCCGAGGACGTGATGCCGACCCTGCTCGGCAACGTTCTGCGGCGTGCCGAGACCGGAGCAGGCGAACGTTACGGGCTCAGTACTGTGCACACCTTTCCGCGCTTGTACCCGTACCTCTCTCCACGCCTGGCCCAGGAGAACGAGACCCAGCTGAACGTGCTCGACGCGAGTGCCACCCTGGCGATCGTCATCGGCGCACTGGCCGCGCTCTCGTCACCGTTCCTGATCCGCTTCGACGCCTGGAGTGCTGTTCCCGTCGCCTTGCTGCTGGTGGCTGGTGTCAGCTACCGGGGCGCCCGGATCGCCGCACAACGTCATGGCGTCGTTCTGGCGGCGGCCTTCGACCTTCATCGTTTCGACATGCTCTCCGCCATGCATCGGCGGCTTCCGCGGGATGCGAGGGAGGAGCTTGCCGAGAACGCGGCGCTCACGAGCGTTCTCGAAGGCGAGCCTGCGATACGGCAGCGTCCGTGGAAGTACGCTCACCCGGCACCGAGTGAGGGACCGGGCACCGCGCGCTAACGGTCTCGCACGCGCACCGATCCACCGATACCCGCCACGTGTACCACCACGGCGATGCCCCGATCCGCGGTTCGCGCCCGCGCTTGCCATTCCGCCTCGATCTCGCTCAAGCGCTGAGCCTGCTCATGGCTGCGCGGGTCGTCGAAGTCCTCGGCGGTGTCCAAGAAGCCATCGAGTCGAATCTTCCGGCTGGCCGCGGTGCGGCCGGCCACCACTGGCCAATGGCTCGGGAATGCCAGATCGACGTGACCGGCGGCCGAGCTGACAACCACCTCGAGCGGCCCGGTCCGTGGCGTGCCGGCCGAACGCAGGTCGATCACCACTCGGCAGAGGAGAGCCGTGACATCCAACCGCTCCGGTGCCTCAGCATCGAGGTCGTAGATGAGGTGACGATTGAGTAGCAGGCCCGAGGTGCGGCGAGTGGGCGCCGGTGGACCAGACCCTGCCGGCCGTCGCAGCACTACCGAGGTGGCCGCGAGCGCGATCGCCAATCCGGCCACAGACCATCCGTCCTGGGAGATCCGCCAATCGCCGGTCAGCGCGATCAGGACAACCCCGACTGCCCCGAGCAGCAATGGCCCGGTCAGAGTGCCTTTGGGGGCCAGGTTGTAGAGCAGAACGACGGCCGCGCAACCGAGTACGGCATAACCGGCGTGGTCGAGCACTGCCCGGCCCGCTGTCGAAAAGCTGCCGGGCCCGACGAGCGCGAGCACGAGACCCGCCCAGATGCCCGCCACGCCGAGCAGGCCGCCGATTCTTCCGTTGGTCACCTTCTATATGGAATCACGTGTGACAAGCAGAGAGGCGCCGGTGGGCCGATCCACGTGAAGCGATGCCTGTGGTTAACGATCGATTAGTGTGCGTCTGTAAGGTCCGAGCATCGAAAGGCCCGACATGACCATCTCACGGCGTACCGTGCTGGCTGCCTCGGCGGCGACGGTGGCGGCACCGCTTGTTGTGTCCGACGCGGCGCAGGCGCATCCCAAGAACGGTCCCGAGACGTACCACCTCACCGTGCTGGGCACGTCGGACACTCACGGCAACGTCTACAACTGGGACTACTACAAGGACGCCGAGTACGACGACAGCGCGCACAACGACGTCGGTGTCGCCAAGCTCGCCGCCCTGGTGAACAAGCTGCGCAAGGAGGCCAAGGGCGCCACCCTCGTCCTCGACGCCGGCGACACCATTCAGGGCACGCCGCTGGCCACGTACTACGCCAAGCAGGAGCCGATCACCACTACCGGTGAGAAGCACCCGATGGCCCGGGCCATGAACGTGCTCCACTATGACGCCATCACGCTCGGCAACCACGAGTTCAACTACGGTCTTCCGCTGCTGAACCTGTGGATCCGCCAGCTCGGGTTCCCGGCCTTGGCCGCCAACGCGGTCAGCGCCAGGACCGGACGGCCGGCTTTCACGCCGTACATCATCAAGAAGGTCTCTCTGGGCCGGCACGCGCCGACCCTGCGGGTGGGCATCCTCGGGCTGACCAACCCGGGCGTGGCCATCTGGGACAAGGGCAACGTCGAGGGCAAGCTGAACTTCCTCGACATGGTCGGCACCGCCGCCAAGTGGGTGCCGGTCATGCGGGCCCGCGGCGCCGACATCGTGCTGATCTCGGCGCACGGCGGCGACAGCGGCCTGTCGAGCTACGGGCCGGAGCTGCCGAACGAGAACCCGGCCGCGCTGATCGCGCAGAACGTGCCCGGCATCGACGCCATCCTGTTCGGACACGCGCATCAGGAGATCGCGCAACGCTTCGTGACCAACACGAGGACCGGGCAGCAGGTGCTCATGTCGGAGCCGTCGAAGTGGGGTCAGCGCCTCACGAAGATGGACTTCGACCTGGTGCGCGAGAAGGGCCGCTGGCGGATCACGACCAAGGCGGCGGCCACGCTGAACACCAACACGGTCGAGGCCGACCCCCGGGTTCTGGCCGCGGTCAAGGCACAACACGCCAAGACCGTGGCGTACGTCAACCAGGTCGTGGCCACCTCGACCGAGGAGCTTTCGGCGGCGACGTCGCGCTACCAGGACACCCCGATCCTCGACTACATCAACAAGGTGCAGACCGACACGGTGACCGCCGCCCTGGCCGGCACCGAGTACGCGAGCCTGCCGGTGTTGTCGATCGCCGCGCCGTTCAGCCGCACCGCGGTGTTCCCGAAGGGCGAGGTCAAGATCAAGGACGTCGCCGGGCTCTACATCTACGACAACACGCTCGAGGCCGTCGTGCTGACCGGCGCCGAGGTGAAGGCGTACCTGGAGTATTCGGCGAAGTTCTTCGTCACGCTGGCCCCGGGCGCGCCGGTCGACCCGGCCGCGATCAGTGACCCGTCGATCCCGGACTACAACTACGACGTGTTCTCCGGCGTCGACTACGACATCGACATCAGCAAGCCGGTGGGCTCGCGGATCACCCGGCTCCAGATCGCCGGGGCCGACGTCGACCCGGCCGCGCGTTTCGTGGTGGCGGTGAACAACTACCGGCGTTCGGGCGGCGGCAACTTCCCCGGCATCGTGAAGACGCAGGTCTACAACGCGCAGCAGGAGATCCGCCAGTTGCTGATCGACTGGGCGCAGGCCAAGGGCTCGATCGACCCGGCCGACTTCTTCGTCAAGAACTGGCAGCTGGTGCGCGAGGGCGTCCCCGTTTTCTAAAGGAGCGCGACGGTCAGCGCGGCCGTCGTCAGGACGGTCGCGCCGAACACGATCCAGTAGGGGTAGCCCTCGTTGCGCCCGCGCCGGGCCTCCCGGGCCCGGCGCGCCGCCGAGACCATCCCGGGCAGGACGCCGACCAGGGTCCAGAAGATCACCGGCAGCCAGGAGGGCGGTGCGGGCCGGGCGGTCGGGTCCATTTCCTCCGGGTACGCGACGAGCAGCCGGCCCGGAGGGGCCCAGGGCTCACTGTGGGCCGGCTCCGGGCGGGACGGCGGAAGGGCCCAGGGCGGTGCCGTCGGGTAGGTCATGCGCGACCCATCGGCGGCGACCTTCGCTTCTTGAGGTTAGTTTTCGGGAGCAATTCTCACGGGAACCTGCATCTCGGTCACCCACTTGTCGAACTCGCCCGGCGGGCAGTCGAGGTACACCTCCCGGGCGAAGCCGGGCTCGATCGTGCGGTGGCCGTTGTCGTCGATCCAGTTGGCGATCTTCTGCCCGGTCCGGAACGCCTCGGACATCGGGCCGTGGTGCAGCGCCGTCGCCGCCCGTTCGATCGGTGGCAGCGTCACCACGTCGAAGCCCGCCTCCGGCCCCACCTCGGCCGCGCCGATCGGGAAGGCCGCGTGCACCCGGATGGTCTCCTCGCCGGGCTCGGTGGGCGCCGGTTCGTACCAGGCGAGCGGCGCGCCCGTCATGGCCACGCCGTGCCTTTCCATCAGCTCCATGAGGCGTGGGTAGAGCGGACTGAGATTTTCGGTGATCGACGTCGGGTGGTCGTAGCCCTCGGCCGTGGCGGACAGCTGCGCCACCCGCATCGCCGGGATCGTCTTGAGGACGACGTCTCCGGTGTCCATGTGTCCCTCGCTCTCGATCATGCGGAGGCGCGCGTCGACCTGGGCCAGGCGGGCGGTGTCCTGCCGCATGCGCGTGGCCAGTTCGGCCCGGCGCAGGCGCAGCATGCCGCGCAGCTCGGCCGTGTCCACCTTCTCGTCGATCAGCGTCTGCACTTCCTGCAGGCTGAAGCCCAGGTCTTTCAGGGCGGTCACCCGGTTGAGCAGGCGCAGCTGGGCCGCGGTGTAGAAGCGGTAGCCGCTGTGCGGGTCGACGTGGGCGGGACGGAGCAGGCCGATGGCGTCGTAGTGGCGCAGCATGCGCACCGACACCCGGCCCAGGGCGGCGAACTCTCCGATACTGAACATGGTCGGCTCAGCCTGAGGCCTGACACCGTGTGAGGGTCAAGGGTTGGTGCCGGCGCCGGTCCCGCCGGGGTCCTGCTCGGTCGGCGGGGTGGTCACCGGCGTCGTCGGCGGGGTGGTGGCCGGCGTCGTCGGCGGGGTGGTCGCCGGCGTCGTGGCCGGCGGCGTGGTGGTGGGCCGCGTGGTCGGCGGCGTCGTGGTCGGCTTGGTGGTCGGCGCCGTCGACGTCTCGGCCTGGGACGGGGTCGGGCTGGCCGAGCGCGATTGGCCGCTGCCGCCGCGGTTGGTCTGCCGGGACGTCTGCTCGGCGCTGGGCGTCGTCTCCGTCGGCTCGGCGGTCGGCTCGAGGGAGGTGACCGGGGCCGGCGCGTTGTTGGTCCCGTTGTCGTTCTTCTTGGCGTCGTCGTTGCCGCCGCCGCTGAGCGCGATGGCGAGGCCGAGGCCGCCCGCCAGGACCAGGAGCGCGACCACGGCGACCAGCAGCGCGGTCTGGCTGCGGGGCGGGCGCCGGGCCGCGGTGGTGGCGGCCGCGGGCATGGGCGTGGGCGGCAGGTCGCGCGGGAGCGGGACGGCCCGGGTGGGCGCGGCCGGGCTCAGCGGGGCGACCTTCATCGTGCCGGTGAGCCGTTTCCAGTCGAGTGGGCCGGCGGCCGCGAACGCCGCCTCGGCGAACTCGGCGGCCGTCTCGAACCGGTCGGCCGGCTGCTTGGCCATCGCCCGGGAGATCAGGTGGACGACATCGTCCGGCACGTCGGCCGGCAGCGGCTCGGGCTCGTCCTCGAGGTGGCGCAGCGCCACCTGGAGGGCGTTGTCACCGTCGAACGGCGGGTGGCCCGAGATGCAGTGGTAGGCGACCGCGCCGAGCGCGTAGATGTCGGTGGCGGGGGAGACGTTGCCCTTGGCGACCTGTTCGGGCGCCATGTAGAGCGCGGTGCCGACGATCGCGTTCACGGCCGTGACGCTCGTCACGGCGTTCGACCGGGCGACGCCGAAGTCGACCAGCACGACCGTGCCGTTCGGCTTGACGATCAGGTTGCCCGGCTTGACGTCGCGGTGCACCGTGCCGTTGAGGTGGGCCGCGTGCAGCGCCTCGGCCGCCTGGGCCACAATCGACATGACCTCGGTCACCGGCATCGGGCCCTGCTTGACCCGGGTCGAGAGCGGTTCGCCCTCCACGTACGCCATGACCAGGTAGGCGACCGAGTCCTCACCGCCGTCCTCGTCGGCGCCGGCGTAGTCGTAGACCTCCACGACGCCGGGGTGGCGGAAGGCCGCCATCATCCGGGCCTCGCCGTAGAACCGGGCAGCGAACTCGGGGTCGGACAGCATCGCGGAGCGCAGCACCTTGACAGCGATGGTGCGGCCCAGCACGACGTCGGTGCCGCGCCAGACGTCACCCATGCCGCCCGTGGCGATGCGCTCGTCCAACCGGTATCGGTTGCCCAGGAGGTGTCCCGCAGTGAGCACCAAGGGACCTTATCTAATCAGGTGGCGGAGCCACAGCGGTGAGAAACGTGAGAGCCGAGCAGCGCTCAACTTTAGCGAGCCCGGCCGATCCGCGTGGGGCCAGAGGGTCCTGACCGATTTGTCCGTATTTTACGGGTCGGGCGGACACGCCTGGTCGCCGGGCGGCAAAGGGCTCCGTCCGGCGACCAGGGATCAAGGGATTACTTCGTGTCGTACGTGGGAGTGACCACGACCGCCGTCTCGGCCAGCTCAAGCTCCTCGTTCTCGGCCTGGCGCTCCAGCGCGGCCCGGGCCGAGCTCGCCGCGGCCCAGCCGATCGCGGCGCCGAGCAGGCCCACGCCCACGATCAGGCCCCACGGCCGTCCCGGACGGCGCCCGGCGAGCGCCGCGTAAGCGGCGTTGGCCCTGGTCCAGGCCACATCGGCCTTGTCGCCGGCCTTGCCGGCGAGCTTGTAGCTCTGCTTGCTCGCCTTGCGGCTGGCCTTACGGGCCTTGCGGCTCGCCTTGCCCGCCAGGTCCGCGGTCTCCTTGGCGCTGTCGCCGGCGGCGGCCATGGCGGACGACAGGTAGTCCCAGGCCTGGGCGGCCGTACGCTCGGCCTTGCTCTTGCTGGTGAACATGTCTCCTCCTGCGTTCCGGCTACATCGTTAACCCTGCCCATGTGCGCCATTGGTGAAACGTGTCCCGTGTGGACGCCATCACGTTTTGGAAACGACTTGCCACGCCCCGGTAGTCTTGACCCGGTTCACACGAGGCACTCAGGTGTCTGACAGGTTTGGGGCCTAACCTTTCGGTCAGTCTCACCGAACCTTTCGAGGGTGGCGGTGCTCGCTCGGCCAGGAGCGGCGTCATCCCCGAGCGCGGGCGGCGACGGCGTCGACACGCCGTGCGGTGGTCTGTGCATTGGAGGAACGACGCCTGGAGATTCCGGGCGGGTGGAGGGAATTGGCGTGACGCTGTCGATAATGACGTCGACGCTTGCCGGCGATGTGGTGGAGGTCTCGCCCAGCGGCGAGATCGACGTCGAAAACGCGTACGAGATCCGCGAGGCCGTTGGCGAGCAGCTCGCCGCCGGGCCGCCCGGCCGCATCGAGCTCAACCTTCAGAACGTCACCTTCATCGACTCCGTGGGCATCAGCGCCCTCGTGGCCGCCTTCCAGCTCGCCGCCGTGAGTGACGTCAAGCTCGTGGTCACGCGCCCCAGTCGTTTCGCTCACCGTCAGCTCTGGGTGACCGGCCTTCTGGGCCTGTTCGGCAACCCGGAGCCGTACGCCGAGAGCACCGCGCAGCCGGCCACCGCCAGCAGCTGAGGCGTGTCCTAGGCCAGCGCCGACGCGTGGACCTGGATCGTCTCGAGGTTCATGCGCACGTCCACCGCCTCCATGGGCGGGCGGATCGGCGTGACCACGGCGAAGTGCTCGGCCAGCGCGGCCAGATCCGTGTCCGGTTCGAGTAGCTCATCGGCGGCCTGCACGGCCGTACGGACGAATCCCTCACCCGCCTCGGCGATGCTCACCTGAACCTGGCCGAACGAGGCCAGCGACGTCCGGCGCAGCCCGCGGATGCCGTCCAGATGGAGATCCGGCACGTTGAGGTTGAAGACGGTGCCGGTCGGCGTGTGCCGCAGCGTCGGCGCCAGCCGCACGGCCAGCTCGGCCGCGCTCTCCCAGTGCCGCTTCTCGTCCTCCTCGTGGTCGAGGGCGGCCAGGGCGGCCCCGCCGCTGCGCGCCGACGAGGCGCGCGGCGAGAGCACGTCGAGCGAGACCGCCATCCCGTGCAGCCCGGCGTACGAGCCGGTCAGCGTGGCCCCCACGGTCCCGGAGTGCACGACGGCCGAGCCGGCGTTGGCGCCCCGGTTGATGCCCGAGAAGACCATCTCGGGCGGTTCGCCGAACGCCTCCCGCAGGGCCAGGAGCACGATGTACGCGGGGGAGGCGGCCACCGCGTACGCCGGAATGTGTCTGGCGTGCGGCAGTTCCCGCTTGTGCAGAATGATCTTGCCGTGTTCCTCGACCGCCGTCATCGCGGCGCTGCTGCCGCTCGCCTCGGTGACCGGCGCCGCGACCACGACGTCGTGGCCCTCCCGCGCCAGCGCCCGGGCCAGATGTCGCAGGCCGGGCGCGTCGATGCCGTCGTCGTTGGTGACCAGGATTCTCGTCATCACGCCTTCTTGATCGGGGTGAGCTTGACCCGCTCGGTGAGCACCTGGACCGCGTCCAGGTGGCCGGTGCCGAGTCCGTGCCGGGTGACGTTGAGCGCTCCGGCGGCCGCCCCGGTGCGGACCGCGTCGTGCATGTCGCCGCCCTTGGCCAGGACGGCGGCGACGCCCGCGGTCATCGAGTCGCCGGCGCCGCGATGGTCGGCGATCGACAGCTTCGGGATGCCGACCCGGTAGATCTCCTCGTTGAACATGGCCAGCGCGCCGGCGTCGGCCCGCGACACCAGCACCGACTCGGCGCCGTCGTCGTGCAGCTTGAGCAGGGCGTCGGTCAGCTGCTTCTCGGAGTTGTCCTTGGCCAGCCCGTCCTTGATCAGCTCCTCGTGGCTGATCTTGACGACGTTCAGGCCGGCCTTCAGCACCGCCTTGAGGTGGTTGCCGCACAGGTCGGCGATCACCCGGCAGCCGTTGGCCCGCAGGTCCTTGGCGAGGCGGCCGTAGACGTCGGCCCGGATGACTGAGGGGTGCGCGGGGCCGCTGAGGATGGCGTTGCCGGCGCGCAGGCCCTCGGCCAGGGCCAGGTTGTAGAGCTCGTCGAGCTCGTGCCGGGTGAACGGGGCGCCGGGCTGCTCGGCGATCTCCTTGCGCTTGCCGTCGCGGCGGTCGTGGACGTACCAGCCGCTGCCACTCTCCCGCGGGATGGTGCGCAGCTGGACGCCCTTGAAGTCGAGCAGGGGCTTGAGCACCCGCCCGACCTCACCGCCCACGGCCGCGCACAAGGTCACCTCGGCGCCGAGCGAGGTGATCATCCGGGTTTGCCAGATGCCCTGACCGCCCGGGTGGACATGCAGTTCCGGTACGTCGTGTTGCTGTTCGATCGTCACCGTCAGTTGCGGTGCCGGCGCGAAGACCATGACCCGAGCGTCGCCCATAAACGACATTTAAGCCGCAAGTCTCGCTATGGGTGCCGATTCCGGCGATTCAGAGCTCCAGGGCCTCGTTGGTGAGGTCCACGATCTCGCCGGTCAGATCGGGCCGGGTGCGGAGCAGATCTTCCAGGCGTACCCGCCACTTGCCGGCCTCGACGTCGGCCGCGTACCGGTCGCCGCCGGTCTCGACCAGCGCGGTGAGCAGCCGCTGGCGGGTGTCGGCGAAGTGGCCGTAGGTCTCGCTGCCGAGCCGCCGCAGGATCCGGGCGGCGAACGTCTCGGACTGTGGGCTGCCGGCGGCCCGGACGAAGGCCCGGGCGCCGTCCCACGCCACCCGTGGCTGGTGGATGACCATGGTCATGCTGGTGTCCTCCCGTGTTCGCATGGTCACCAAGCGTAGTAACCAGCGAAGACCCCAAGCGACGGGTCGGCGGACGCGGTGACCGATGTGATCAGGGTGCACCCTGAGGTGTGATGATCGCCATACCTGGCGATCACCATCCGGCGGGGGAGCAGCGGCCTCCGGCGCCGACCGGTTCGACCTGAAGCGTCGCGTGCTCGATGTGGAAGTCGTCGTGCAGGGCGTCGCGAGCCGTGCTGAGCACGGTGCCGAGCTCGGCCGCCGGTTCCAGGCTCAGGTGGGCCGAGGCCACGTCCATGCCCGAGGTGAGCGTCCAGACATGCAGGTCGTGCACGTCGCAGACGCCCGGCACGGCGGCCAGGCGGGCCCGGACCCGGGTGATGTCCAGGTGTTGCGGCGCAGCCTGGACCAGGATCCGCACGGCCGAGCGGCCGAGCGCGAAGGTGCGCGGCAGGATCAGCAGCGCGACGATGACGGCGACGATCGGGTCCGCGTACGACCAGCCGGTCAGCCCGATGATCGCGGCGGCCAGGATGACGCCGACCGAGCCCAGCAGGTCGCCGATCACCTCGAGGTAGGCCCCGCGGACGTTGATGCTCTCCTGGGCGCCCTCGCGGAGCAGCGCGAACGCGATCAGGTTGATGATCAGGCCGCCGGCCGCGACGATCAGCATCGAGCCGGCCGGCACGTCCGGTGGATCGGTGAAGCGGCGCACGGCCTGCACCACGACGAAGCCGGCGACGGCGGTCAGCAGCACGGCGTTGGCCAGGGCGGCCAGCACCTCGAGCCGGTAGAGGCCGAAGGTGCGCTGGGAGTCGGTGGCGGCGCGGCCGGCCGCGGTGATCGCGGCCAGGGCCATGGCGATGCCGAGGACGTCGGTGAACATGTGCCCGGCGTCGGAGAGCAGCGCCAGCGAGCCGGTCGCCCAGGCGGCCAGCGCCTCGACGATCATGAACGCGGCCAGCAGGCCGGCAGCCCACCACAGGCGGGAGCGGTGCTTCGCTCCTGCCCTCAGCGCTTGACCACCGTGGTCGTGCCCGGCTCCCATGCATCAACCTTCCGTCGGCCCCGTAAGCCTCCGCCAATGTATGCGGACATTGCTATGTGTGCAAGTTGAACTCTTGCCAGACCGCTGGGGTATGAAGTCATGGACAAGTCAAAAGCTCCGCCTGGAAAGGACCTCATCTCCGTGTCCAGACGTACCCTCGCGATTGTCATGGCAACGGTGCTCGCCGTGGTCGGCGCCGCGTCGCCCGCTGCCGCTCATTCCCCCGCACGGGGGCCTTCCGTCCTCGCCCTGCCCGACGGGTTCCAGCCCGAGGGCATCGCCATCGGCCACCAGCCGTACGCCTACTTCGGTTCCCGCGCCGACGGCGACATCTACCGGGTCAACCTGCGGACCGGCGCCGGTGCGACCCTGAGCCAGGGCCCGGGCACGCCGTCCCTGGGCCTGAAGGTCGACGACCGCGGCCGGCTCTTCGTGGCCGGCGGCAGCGGCGGCGACGCCCGCGTGATCGACACGCGGAGCGGTGCGGTGCTGAAGTCGTACACACTCCAGACCGTCCCGTCCTTCATCAACGACGTCACGCTGACCGGCGGCGCCGCCTGGTACACCGACTCCACCAACCCCGTGCTGTTCAAGCTGCCGCTCGGCCGGCACGGCAAACTGCCGGCGAAGGCGGTGGCGGTCCCGCTGACCGGCGACATCGCCTACGCCACCGGGGTCAACGCCAACGGCATCGCGCCCACCCCCGACGGCAAGGCCCTGATCGTGGTGCAGAGCAACACCGGAAAGCTGTTCCGGGTCACGTACGACGGCAAGGCCACCCTGATCGACCTGGGCGCCGAGAACGTCACGAACGGCGACGGCCTCTGGCTGCGCGGCCGCACGCTGTACGTCGTGCAGAACCGGCTCAACGTGATCACCAAGATCGAGCTGAACCGGAAGGGCACCGCCGGCACCGTCGTCTCGCGGACCGGCAGCCCGAACTTCGACGTGCCGACCACGATCGCCGAGTACGGCAAGCGGTTCTACCTGCCCAACGCCCGGTTCACGACGCCGGCGACGCCGGAGACGACCTACACCGCGGTCGGGGTGCCTATCCCTTAGGCAGCCAGCCGGCCACGGTTCCGACAGTGGTCAGGCGCTGGGTGGCCCGGGACAGGGCGACGTACAGGGTGCGCATGCCGGCCGCGTCCCCGGTCAGGGACGACGGCTCGACGAGCACCACCGCGTCGTACTCCATGCCCTTGGCCTCCAGCGCCGTGACCACCTGGACCCGCTCCGGCAGGCCGGCCACCCAGCCGGCCATCTCGTCGCGGCGCGGCACCGGGGTGATCACGCCGATCGTCCCGTCGACGTCCGCCAGCTGCTTCTCGGTCACCTCACGCACCAGATCGGGCAGCGCCGGCGCGGCGGCGACCAGGTCGACCGGGTCCACACCGGTGCTGCGCACGGCCCGCGGCAGCGGCAGATCGGGCATGATCACGCGGATCACCTCGGCCGCCACCGCGAAGATCTCCGACGAGTTCCGGTAGTTCGTGGTCAGCGCGAAGCTGTTGCGCTTGCGGGAGCCGAGAGCGCGGTCGCGGGCCCGGTCGAGCTCGTCCGGGTCGCCGGCCCAGGCCGTCTGCGCCGGGTCACCGACGATCGTCCACGACGCGTACGAACCGCGGCGGCCGATCATCCGCCACTGCATCGGCGAGACGTCCTGCGACTCGTCGACGACCACGTGCGCGTACTCCCGGTAGTCCTCGTCGCGCTGCACCTGCTGGGCCCGCTGCGCGGCCTGCCGGTCGGCGTACGTGCTGACCTCCTGGATCCCGTCCCGTACGTGGAACGGATTCTTGGTCTTCTTGGCGGCCTGCCGGGGCCGGCCCAGGACCTCGTCCAGCTCGTCGAGCAGCGCCACGTCGGCGATCGTCGGCCCCTCGGTGGCCAGCGCGTCGAACGACCCCTGCAGGCGGGCGATCTCGTCACGGGACAGGACCCCATTGGCGTACGCCTTGAACCGCTGCGGAACCGCAAGCCAGCGCAGCACCCGCATCGGCGTGAAACGCGGCCACCACTGACGGAGGAAGTCGCGGAAGTCGCCCCGGTCGGCCAGCTCGGACTCGAACTCGCGCTTCTCCGGCAGGCCGCTCACCTTGTGCTGGCGGGCCTGCGCCCAGAGCGCGTCGAAAAGCCGGTCGAAGCCCACCCCGCGAACCTCGTTGCGCCGGGCCCCGCGCGGCAGCGCGGACCGCCGGATCTTGTCGAGCTCCTCCCGGCCCAGGCGCAGCAGGGTGCCCCGGTAGAGCAGGCGCAGCTCGGTGGGCCCGTCCGGAACGGCGTCGTGCGAGGCCCGCTCGAGCACCCGGCGCATCCGCAGCGAGCCCTTGACCGCGGCGATGTCGCTCGGGTCGACCCGGGTGGCGGCGTAGCCCGGCACGAGCGTGCCCAGCGAGCGCAGGGTGGCGGTGTCCTCGCCGAGCGACGGCAGAACGGTGGCGATGTACTCGACGAAGACGCCCGAGGGCCCGACGACGAGGATGCCACCCCCGGCGAACCGGTTACGGTCCGAGTAGAGCAGGTAGGCGGCGCGGTGCAGAGCCACGGCGGTCTTGCCGGTGCCCGGCCCGCCGGTCACGATCGTCACCCCGGAGCCGGGGGAGCGGATCGCGTCGTCCTGTTCCCGCTGAATCGTGGCGACGATGTCGCGCATGCCCCGCCCGGTCGCCTTGGACAGGCTGGCCAGCAGCGCTCCGTCACCGACAACCCGCATGTCGGCCGGCGCGGCATCGGGGTCGAGCAGGTCATCCTCGATGCCGGTGACCCGCTCACCACTCGACTGGATCATCCGGCGCCGCACGACCCCGAGCGGCTCGGCCGCGGTGGCCCGGTAGAAGGCGGCGGCGGCCGGCGCCCGCCAGTCGACCACCAGCGGTTGCGAGCTGTCGTCCCGAATACCCATGCGGCCGACGTAGTGGGTGGCCCCGGTCTTCAGATCGAGCCGCCCGAACACCAGCCCCTCGTACTCGGTGTCGAGAGCGTGCCGCCGCCGCGCGGCGTGGAAAACCATGGCATCCCGCTCAACCAGGGCGCCGAAGTTCCCGACACCGGCAAGCTGGTAGCCCTCCTTCTCGGCGCGCGAGGCATCCCGGCGCAGCTCAGCGAGCCGGGAGTACACCCGGTCCACGTGCCCCTGCTCGACCGCGATCTCCTGCTGCAGAACGGTGGCGTCGCTCAACTCCGTGGATCTCCCTATGTCCGCGCCCCCACGTGCAGGGGGCAATCGAACTTACTCCCCCCACACATCCCCCGTCTGCTCCGACCCCCGCTTCCCCGCCAACTCGCGTTTTCCGACCCCTACCGGTTCTCACCCCACCCCGCTTCGTCCTTGCCCTTTTCTGCCCGGGCTGCCCGGTTCGCCCCTTCCCGGGTTCACTGCCTTCCTCTCCTGGGTTGGGCCTTCCTAGGTTCGGCTTGCCTCGGCCTGGCTTCCGGACCCGGCGGCTGCTGAACCGTCACAGCTTCCGCCCGGCCTCGAGCGATGCGGGCGAATTGTCAGAACTTCTGGCCGCTCTTGTCCGGGCCATCGGGCTCGGACAGGCATCCGATTTTTCGGTTATTTACCGCCTTATCAAGCGCTACGTCGGCCCTGTCGGGCCTTGCTGCGGCTCGGTGAAGCGGTGCCCGAGCGACCTGGCTCTGAGAGTGCCGCGATCCCGATCAGGACCCAGGCCGAGGGCTCGAAGCCGGTGACCTTCACGCTGCGGTGCACAAGGTGCCCATGCGGCCTGGCTCGCGGTGTTCAAGGTGCCCATGCGGCCTGGCTCTGCGGTGCCTGCACGTCGCGGTACTCAAGGTGCCCATGCGGCCTGGCTCGCGGTGTTCAAGGTGCCCATGCGGCCTGGCTCTGAAATGCCTGCACGTCGCGGTACTCAAGGTGCCCATGCGGCCCGGCTTTGGCGGCCCGTGCGCATGGTATGGGGATAGCCGCGCGATCGGGTGTCGAGGTGGCTGAGCGGCCCTGGCTTTGTGGGGGTGGCTATGCGGCCTGGTTCACGGGCTGGGCGATTCGGCGTGGGCGGCGGGAGCGGGTGGCGCGGCGGACGATGGTGGTCAGGGCGGCCGAGACGTCGTCGGGGCGTTCCAGGGTGAGCATGTGGCCGGCGCCCGGCAGGACCGTCAGGGTGGTGCCGGGCAGGGCCGCGGCGATCGACTCGGCGCAGGCGGGTGGGGTCAGGCGGTCGCGTTCGCCGACCAGCACCGCGGAGGGGACGTCGCCGAGCGCGGCCAGCGTGTCGAGGCGCTGCTGGGCGCCGATCGAGGCTCGGAAACCACCTATCGAGCGCAGCGACGTACGGCCTACGCAGCGCATCGTCACCTGGAGGGCGCTGTCGTCGAGGTCGTCGCCGAACAGCAGCCAGCGTACGGCCGGGCGCAGGGCCGGCAGCAGGAGCCGGTGCGGCGCCCACGGGCCGGACCGGGCGAGCAGGCCGGCGCCCAGCACCTCGCCGGTGCGCATGACGGCCGCCAGGCTGGAGGGCAGCCCGTACCTGGTGTGCGTGTGCCCCTCGGCCGTGGTCGAGACGAAAAGAAGGCCGGCCACGCGGTCGGCGAATTCCTGGGGGTACGCGTGTGCGTACTCCATGATCGTCATCCCGCCCATCGAGTGCCCGGCGAGAATGACGGGGCCCGTGGGGGCGTACGTCTCAATGACCTCGGCGAGGTCCTCGCCGAGCCGGCCCAGAGTCGCGCCGCCGAGATCGGTCGCGCCGGATCGGCCGTGTCCCCGCGCGTCGTAGGTGATCACCCGCGGGCGCCGCCGGCCCAGCTGCTTGAGAGCGGTGACCTGCTGGCGCCAGGTACGCCGGTCGAGGCACCAGCCGTGCACGAGCACGACGGTGGCCGGGGCGTTCGCCTCACCGTGGATCTCGACGTGCATCTTCACGCCGTCGCTGAGGGTGAGCTCAGGCATCGGGGCACCTCCGGGGATCTACCGCACCCCGTATGTACCCACGGGTAATAATCATCACTCGTGATCGACCGAATTGCCAGGCTCCTGAGGGCCGCACTCGGGACTTTCGGCCCTTGCGCTCAACGTGAGTTGTCTCGCACTCGCTGTTCACCTCGCCCCGCGGGGTGAGAATCGTCGTATGACGACGGACCCGGCATCCGCCCCCAGCGCCCCGATCACTTCCGCTGCTGAAGCCCTGGCCGAGTTGCTGGCCGGCAACAAGCGCTTCGTTTCCGGCCGGCCGGAGCACGGCCATCAGGTGGCGGCCGCGGCCGCCGCGTCCGGTGGCCAGCAGCCACACGCCGTCGTGATCGGCTGCATCGACTCCCGGGTGCCGCTCGAGGCGATCTTCGACCAGACCTTCGGGTCGATCTGCGTGGTCCGCTCCGGCGCCCACGTGGTCGACCGCGCGGTCCTCGGCTCGGTGGGCTTCGCCGTGTCGGCCCTGGGCGTGCCCCTGGTCGTGGTCCTGGGCCACAAGCGCTGCGGCGCGGTGGCCGCCACGGTGGATTCGCTGCGAGCTGGAGCTCAACCGGCGGGCGACATCGGCTACCTGGTCGACGAGATCACCCCGGCCGTACGCGCCGTCGGCGTGGACGACCCGGACGCCCCCGAGAAGGCCATGCGCGCCCACGTGAGCCGCACCGTCCGCCGCATGCAGTCCATCGACGTGGTCGCTGACGCCATCGCCACCGGCCAGGCCGACGTGGTCGGCGCCGTCTACGACCTCGACACCGGCCTGGTCGAGATCCTGCCCTGACCCCGCCCCGCCAGGCCGTCTTCCTCGCCCCGCCAGGCCGTCTTCCCCGCCCAGCCGGGCCGTCTTCCCCGGCCCGGCTCTGTCGGCTCTCGCCGAGCCCGTCTTTCTCGACCCGACTCTGCCGTTTCGCCGGGATTGTCCCTCCTTTGCGCGGCTCCGACGGCCGCACGACCTTCCGCAGCGCGGATGCGACGGCTTGGCCGATCTTCGCGGCGCGCGATGCGACGGCTTGGCTGGGCCACCCTTCCGCGGCGCGGATGCGACGGCTTGGCCGGGCAACCTTCCGCGGCGCGGCTGACCTTCGCCGGGTGAGGCCTCCTGGCTCGGCCTTCTCCGCTGAGACGCACCCTCCTCGTAGGCGACGGACGGTAACCGCCTGGCCTGTTTTCCTCCGTTAGGCAACACGGGCGGTGTCTACGCGCCCGGCCTTCTGCGGAGGAGAGTCGCGTCCGGTTTGTCTTTTGGTGCGACAATCGTGCCCTGCTGATCCCTCTGGGCCGATCTTCGACAGACGCGAAAAGGCGCCTCTCGGCGAACATGCCGGGAGGCGCCTTTATCGGCGCTGAATTCGCGGTACGGCCGGAGCCGGCGCGCGAGGAACGCGGCTAGCGAGCCGGGCCCGGTGTGGACCCGGTCGCGAGCGTCAGGGAAGGGCTCAGCCCTCGAAGACGCCGGCCTCGGCCAGGCGCTTCTCGGTGGCGCCCCAGCCGTCCTGCGGATGGGCGGACTCGAGGGCCTCGAGCTCGGCGCGGATCTTGGCGCCGTGGCCCGCGGCGGCGAGGAGACGGATCTCCTCGACGAACGCCTCGGAGTCGGTCTTGAGGTGTGCGGTCTTGCCGTTGGTCAGGTTGCGCACGTACGCGAAGCGGCCGTTGGCGAGCGGGATGAGGTACTTGTACTCACCCAGCACGCTGAGGGCGCCGCCCGAACCCTGTCCGGCGCGGACTGATGCGCGGGCGGTCTTTGAGGTGTTGCTCGCCACGGCGGGACTCCTTGAGGAAAACAGAAAAAAGGCCGTACCAACTCTACACGATGTCGGCGGGACCGTGCCGTCCGAGCAGGTTGAGGCGTTGTAACGGGTGTGCCACTACGGCCGATCCGATGTCGATGTTGCCGATTCTCTGGCGCACCATCCGTACCAACCGGCATCATGGGACACGATCAACCGCGGTCGAGGTCGTAGGGGAAGACGCACCTCGGTCTCCGGGAGGTCACCGTGCCAACGTGTGGCGTCGTATACGTCCACTCGACTCCACTCGCCGTGTGCCAGCACGTCGAGTGGGCGATCGCGCGTGTGCTGACCGCGCCGGTCACCCTGCATTGGACCGCCCAACCGGTTGATCCCGGTATGCGGCGGGCCGAGTGCAGCTGGACCGGGCGGGCCGGCACAGGTGCCGAGCTGGCTGCTGCCCTCAGGCAGTGGCCCATGATCCGTTTTGAGGTTACCGAGGAACCGAGTCCCGGCGTCGACGGCGAGCGCTTCATGCACGTGCCGGGCCGCGGCCTCTTCCACGGGGTCATGGGCGCTTCCGGGGACATTCAGATCGGCGAGGACCGGCTGCGCGCGATCATGGCCTCCGCGCGAGCGCCGGAGGCTCTTTCGCATGCCCTGGAGAAGGCGCTGGGCACGGCCTGGGACGCCGAGCTGGAGCCCTACCGCTACGCCGGCGACGGCGCCCCCGTCACGCTCCTGACCCGCGTCGGCTGACCCGAGGCCCGCGGCAGGCCCGCCGGACCGGCCCGGCGGCGGGCGGATCCCGGCGGGCGGATCCCGGCGGGCGGATTCCGGCGGGCGGATTCCGGCGGGCGGATTCCGGCTGGCGGATCCCGGCGGGCGGACCCGCCGGCCGAACCCCGACGGGCGGACTCGCCGGGCCGGACCCCGGTGGGCAGACCCCGGTGGGCGGACCCCCGGCGGGCGGGGTTGGACGGGTGCTGCTTCGATGGCTGGCGTGATGAGGACAGCCCGCGCCGCTCTGGTCGTACCCCTGCTTCTCGCCGCGGCGGCGTGCAGTGACGACCCCGCGCCGGCCGCGGCGCCTCCGCTACCGAGCGTGTCCGCCCCGCCGTCACCCTCCGCAGCGACCGGTGATCCGGTGGCCGACGCCCTCGCCCGGATGTCCGACGCCGACCTGGCCGGCCAGGTGCTCATGCCGTACGCCTACGGCAGCGCCGCGACCAGCGTCGACAAGACCTCGGCGGCCGGCAACCAGGGCCTGGCCGGCGTGAACACCCCGGCCGAGATGATCGCCAAGTTCCATCTCGGCGGCCTCATTCTGGTCAGCTTCACCGCCCAGGACCCGACCGGCACCACCAACCCGACCACCAACGTCGAGAACCCGAAGCAGGTGCGCGCGCTCACCGACGGCCTTCAGGCGGCCGCCGCGCGGACCCCCGGCGGCGCCCCGCTGATGATCGGGATCGACCAGGAGTACGGCGTGGTCACCCGCGTCACCAACGGCGTGACCATGCTTCCCTCGGCCATGGCGGCCGGCGCCGCCGCCCAGCCGAAGCTCACCGAGAACGCCTGGCGCGCCGCCGGCGAGGAACTGGCCGCCATGGGCGTCACCGTCGACTTCGCGCCCGTGGCCGACACCCTCGGGCCGCCGGACAACACGGTGATCGGCTCACGGGCGTACGGCTCGGATGCCGAAGCCAACGCCGCTCAGGTCTCCGCCGCCGTTCGCGGTCTTCAGGGGGCCGGCGTCGTCGCCGGCCTGAAGCATTTCCCCGGCCACGGCCACACCAGCGGCGACAGCCACGACAGCCTGCCGGTGGTCACGCAGAGCCGCGCGGACTGGGAGACGCAGGACCTGCCCCCGTTCCGTTCGGGTGTCGAGTCCGGCGCCGGCGTCGTCATGTCCGGCCACCTGGACGTTCAGGGCCTGGACAAGGGCGTACCCGCGACCTTCTCTCACAAGGTCATGACCGAGGAGCTGCGGGGCCGGCTCAAGTTCACCGGCGTGGCCGTCACCGACGCCATGAACATGCCGCCCGCCATGAAGTGGCCGCCCGGCGAGGCCGCCGTCCGCGCTCTGAACGCCGGCAACGACATGCTGCTGATGCCGCCGGACATCGCGGCCGCCCGCGACGGGATCGTGGCCGGGCTGAAGGACGGTTCTCTCAAGCGTGAGCGACTGGTCGAGGCGGTCACCCGCATCCTCACCCTCAAGCTCCGCCGGCCCGCTCGGTCTCGTCCGGACGTCGCGACTGTCGGTTCCCCGGCCCACGCCGCCGCCGTGGCTCCCTTGGCCGCCGCCGCGGTCACCGTCCTTCGCGGCTCCTGCGCGGGGCCGCTGCTCACCGGCCCGGTCTCGGTCTCGGCGGACGGCGTTCGCGAGACGGCCAAGCAGACCCTCGTCAAGGAGCTGCAAGCGGCCGGCGTCAAGGTTCAGCCGAGTGGGGGGTCGGTCATTCGCTTGGTGGGGTACGGCGACAAGCCCGCCGACCTGGACGCGACGGCGGCCGTGACGATCGCGATGGACACCCCGCACCTGCTGGCCTCGTCCACGTCGAAGACGTTGATCGCCACGTACTCCTCCAGCCGCCTCTCTCTCGCGGCGGCCGCCCGGGTGATCGCCGGCCGGGCCAAGCCCACCGGCCGGTCCCCGGTGAGCGTCACCGGCCTTCCCGCCACGGCCTGCGCGGCCTGACTATTCGGCCGTCGCGTAGTGCGCGACGGCCAGCAGCAGCCCGAGCGACCCGGCGAAGGCCCCGCCGGCGGTCAGGATGGCCGCCGGCACGTTGTCGCCCGCCGCGTGGGACAGCACGCCCGCGGCCCCGCTGACGACGGTGGCGGCAACCACCATCACGAGAACCCGGACCCGGCGCGGCAGTTCGAGCCGTCTTCTGTCGGTCATGGTCGTCCGCCCAAGGGTGTCGAAGTGACTACCCAGAGCATCTATTCACGCTCGCTGAATTTTCCACAGTCTCCATATAGAGTGAAAGAATCTCCGGAAAAAGTCAGCCACGTGGCAACTCGATAGGCTGCAATCTGCCACGAGGCACCGTAACTTTCGCGGTCGGTCATCGTTGGCGAGACTGGTGCGCGCCCGATTGTCCAAATACACGGCATTTCGTCCACGTTCTGAATAAGGAATCTCGCCCGTGAATATGACCTTCCCGCAGAACGATGGGGCTCAGCCCGCATCCCGGGCTCCGTTGCGCGCTGTAGCCAACAAATGCAGCAGCGGCAGTTGCCCGACGGTGTATGCCAGCGAATCGGGCACCGTGGTGGTGCAGGGATTCTCGGTGTCCGCGGAGCAAGCGGGTATCGACGTTCCCGCCGGCGAGAGACTGGTGGAGATTCCCCGCGAGCTGCTGGTCGAGGCGGTTCGTAACCTGTCCTGAAACGGGCATGAGCGGGACCGGGGAGGGGGTGCCGAGATTTCCATCGTTCCGGGCGCCCCCGACCACGAGGACGAGCCGGTAGGCGTCACGCTGGGCCGCCTGCGCCGGTCCCAGCGGCTGACCGGCGCGCAGCTCGCGGCCATGGTCGCGATGAGCCAGCCCAAGATCTCACGGATCGAGCGTGGTCAGGGATTCGTGGACCCGGAGGACGTGGGCGTCATCGCTCGCGCCCTCGGTGCGGACGAGGACCTTGTCCACATCCTGATGAGCCACGCCGAGCGATCACAGGACCGGATGACCGACTGGCGGCCGGCGAAATTCGGCTTCGTCGGCCAGCAGAACACGATCATGGATTGGGAGCGGTCGGCCACCAGCTTCCGCGATTTCCGCATGACGCTGATGCCGGGCCTGTTGCAGACCAGTGGCTATGTGAAGCTCGTTCTGCAGGCGTTTCAGCGGCTGGGATCCATCGAAGTGTCAGGCCGTACCGAACAGTCGCTTCTGGCCACCGTGGCGGCGAGACTCAGGCGGCAGGAAGTCCTGGCCGACCGCTCGAAGTCCTTTCGGTTCATCGTGTGGGAGCCCGTGTTCAAGCCGGGTGGCTATCCCCCGGTGGAGATGCTGGCGCAGATCAGCCATCTTCGTGGAGTCGTGGAACAACGCGCGAACGTCAAGGTGGCGGTGATCCCGCAGGAGGCGCCGGTCGAGATCCCGCCCCAGCACGGCTTCAATCTGCTCGATGAAAGCCTGGTGATCGTCGACCTCTACAACACCGGCCTCATCTCGCGGAGCCGTAAGGACGTGGAGACGTACGGCCGGGTGTTCGAAGCGCTCGAGGAGCACGCCATCGCCGTCGAGCCCTTCCTGGACAGATACCAGGAGCTCTACATCGACATGTTGCGGGCCGGCCGCGAATAACGGGGGCCGGCCCGCACAGCGAGCCGGCCCCAGTTTCTCGATCGATCAGGCCCGGGTGAAGACCAGAGCCACGTTGTGGCCGCCGAAGCCGAACGAGTTGTTCATGGCCGCCGGGATGTCGAGGGGGCGGGCCTTGTGTGCCGCCACGTCGAGGTCGAGGCGGTCGTCCGGGTCGTCCAGGTTGATGGTGGGCGGGACGACGCTGTCGCGGATCGCCAGAATGACGGCGATCGACTCCAGGGCGCCGGCCGCGCCCAGCAGGTGGCCGGACATCGACTTGGTCGAGGTGAGCACCGGGTGGGTGCCGACCGCGGCCTTGATGCCGACGATCTCGCCCATGTCGCCGACCGGGGTCGACGTGGCGTGGGCGTTCACGTGGACGATGTCGGCGCCGGTCAGGCCGGCGTCGCGGATCGCCCTGGTCATCGCCCGGGCGCCGCCCTTGCACTCCGGGTCGGGCTGGACGATGTCGAAGCCGTCCGAGGTGATGCCGGCTCCCGCCAGCTTGGCGTAGATACGCGCGCCGCGCGCCTTCGCGTGCTCGGCACGCTCCAGCACCACCGCACCCGCGCCCTCGCCGAAGACGAAGCCGTCACGGCCCTTGTCCCACGGGCGGGACGCCTTCTCCGGCTCGTCGTTGCGGGTCGACATCGCCCGCATGTTGGCGAAGCCGGCGTACGGCAGCGGGTGGATGACCGCCTCGGTGCCACCGGCCAGGACCATGTCGGCCCGGCCGGAGCGGATGATGTCCAGGCCGAGCGCCATGGCCTCGGCACCCGTCGCGCAGGCGCTGGCCATCGCGTGCACGCCGGCCTGCGCGCCCAGTTCGATGCCGACCCAGGCGGCCGGGCCGTTGGGCATGAGCATCGGAACCGTGTGCGGGCTGACCTTGCGCTGCCCGGACGCTTCGAGGATGTCGTCCTGGTTGAGGAGGGTGAGCGCGCCGCCGATGCCACTGCCGAGGCTGACGGCGAGGCGCTCCTTGTCGATCTCCGCGCCCTCGAGGCCGGCGTCGGCCCAGGCCTGCTTCGCGGCGATCAGGGCGATCGCCTCGGAGCGGTCCAGCCGGCGCATCTTGACCCGGTCGATGACCTCGGACGGCTCGACCTTCAGCTGCGCGGCGATCTTGACAGTGAGCTGGTCGGCCCACTCCGCGGTGATGCGACTCACCCCGGAGCGGCCGGCGAGCATGGCGTCCCAGGTGGACGCGACGTCCCCGCCCAACGGGGTGGTCGCGCCGAGCCCGGTGACGACGACGTCGACATTGCTCATGTCAGTGGTTCGCCTCGATGTAGCTCACCGCGTCACCGACGGTCTTCAGGTTCTGGACCTCGTTGTCGGGGATCTTGACGCCGAACTTCTCCTCGGCGGCCACCACGACCTCGACCATGGACAGCGAGTCGACGTCCAGGTCGTCGGTGAAGGACTTACCCTCGGCGACGTCGTCCGGGTTCACCCCGGCGACCTCCTCGAGGATCTCGGCGAGGCCGGAGGTGATCTCTTCGCGTGAAGCCATTACAGGTGTTTCCTCTCAATGGTGGGGACTGCTCCGTACAGGACGGTCAACTGCTCAGGGGCAGCGGACGACCTGGCCGGCGTAGGTGAGGCCGCCGCCGAAGCCGAAGAGCAGGACGGGCGCGCCCGAGGGCACCTCCCGGCGCTCGACCAGCTTGGACAGGGCCAGCGGCACGCTCGCCGCCGAGGTGTTGCCGGAGTGGACCAGATCCTTGGCCACGACGACGTCGGGGCCGAGACCGAGCCGCTTGACGATACCGTCGATGATCCGGGTGTTCGCCTGGTGCGGCACGAACGCCGCCAGCTCGGACGGGGCCACGCCGGCCCGCTCGCAGACCTGCAGGGCGAACGGCGCCAGCTCGGTGGTGGCCCAGCGGAAGACGGTCTGGCCCTCCTGCTTGATGTACGGCTGCCAGCCCTCGATGAGCAGGGCGTCGCCCTTCTCGGGGGCCGAGCCCCACAGGACCGGGCCGATGGCCGGCTGCTCGCCGTCGGCCACGCCGGTGACGACCGCGGCGCCGGCGCCGTCGCCGAAGAGCACGGCGGTGGTGCGGTCGGTCCAGTCGGTGACGTCGGAGAGCTTCTCGGCGCCGATCACGATGGCGTTGCGGGCGGCGCCGGCGCGGATGGCGTGGTCGACCGTGCCGAGGGCGTAGCTGAAGCCGGAGCAGGCGGTGTTGAGGTCGTACGCCGCGGGGGCGTTGATGCCGAGGCGGGCCGCGACCCGGGTCGCCACGTTGGGGCAGCGGTCGACCGCCGAGCAGGTGGCGACCGTGACGAGGTCGATGTCGGCCGCGGTCAGGCCGGAGGCGGCCAGTGCCTTCTCGGCGGCGAAGGTGGCCATGTCGGCCACGGACTCGCCGTCGGCGATGCGCCGCTCGGCGATGCCGACCCGGCTCTTGATCCACTCGTCGTTGGTGTCGATCGTCGCGGCCAGGTCGTCATTCGTGACGATGCGCGAGGGCTGGTAGTGCCCCATCGCGACGATGCGGGAACCCGCGGTCATGATCATGCTCCTTAGAGGCGAGCTGAGTGCCGGGCGACCAGGTCGCGGGCGGCGGGCAGGTCGTCGGGGGTGTTGAGGGTGACGATCTCGGGGGCCCCGTTGCCCTTGAGCTCGCGCTTGACCAGGCCGGCCAGGGTGCCGGCGGGCGGCAGCTCGATCACGCCCGTGACGCCGAGCTCGGACAGGGCCCGCATGCACAGGTCCCAGCGCACGGGCGCGGTGACCTGGCGGACGAGTCGCTGAACCATCTCGGCGCCGTCGGTGACGGCGGTGCCGTCGAGGTTGGAGAGCAGGGTGCGCGCCGGCTGGGCGGCGCTGATGCCGCCGGCGACGGCGGCCAGGGTGGTCTCGGCCGGTTGCATGTACGGCGTGTGGAAGGCACCGGCGACCTCGAGCGCCCGGACCCGCGCCTTCTCGGGCGGGTCGGCGGCCAGCGCCGCGAGCCCGTCGAGCGAGCCGGCCGCGACGACCTGGCCGGCCGCGTTGCGGTTGGCCGGGTACAGGCCGTGCTTCTCGATGGCCGCGAGCACCTCGTCCGCGTCGCCGCCGAGGACCGCGCTCATGCCGGTCGGCTCGAGAGCGCAGGCGGCCGCCATCTCGCGGCCGCGCAACCCGGCCAGCGCGACGGCGGCCTCGGACGGCAGCACGCCGGCCAGGGCGGCCGCGCCGAGCTCGCCGACGCTGTGCCCGGCGACCAGGTCGACGCCGTCGAGCGGCAGCTCGGAGCCGGCCAGCAGCGCGGCGGCGACCAGCAGGGGCTGCGTACGGGCGGTGTCCTTGATCTCGTCGGCGCCGGCCGACGTGCCGAGGTGCACCAGGTCGACGCCGGCCAGCACCGACCACCAGCGCAGTTTGGTCTCGGCGCCGGGGAGGTCGAGCCACGGAGTCAGGAAGCCGGGCTTCTGTGAACCCTGGCCGGGGGAAAGTACGGCGAGCACGTCTTCGACTCTTCCGGATAGGTCGCCGTTGCGGGGTTGCTGACGGCGACGAAACCCTACGACGGCTGTTGTAGGAACTCTACAAGTCGGTGAGCTATGTCGCAGGGTCGAGGCGGCCGACGGCCAGCGCCAGCCGCAGGGCGAACGCGTCGCGTCCGTCCAGGGGCGACAGCCCGGTGACCTCGGCCACTCTTTTCAGGCGGTAGCGAATCGTGTTGGGGTGCACGAACAACTCGCGGGCCGCGCTCTCGAGTACCCCGCCCGCGGCGAAGAACGCGTCGAGCGTGTCGAGAAGTCCGCCGCCGGCCCGCGACAGCGCCCCGTACGCGTCGTGCCGCAGCTTGCGCCGCGCCTCCATGTCGCCGGCCAGGGTCCGCTCGGGCAGCAGGTCGTCGGCCGACACCGGGTTGGGCGCGCCCGGCCAGGCCGGCGCCGCACGGAAGCCGGCCAGGGCGGCCCGGGCCGACTCGGTGGCCTGGTCGAGCGAGGGCACCGCCGGGCCGACCACGATCGGGCCCTCGCCGAAGCTGGCCGCCAGCGACGTGGCGGTGGCCACCGGGTCGGCGGCGCCGCCCATGACCACGACCAGCCGGTCGCCGTGCACGCCGCCGATCACCTCGATGCGGCTGCGGCGGGCGGCTCGATAGACCGCGTGCAGGACGGCGGTGATGTCGCCGCCGGGGGAGCGGCCGACCACGACCGCGACCGGCGGGGCGTCGGCCCAGCCGAGGGCGGCGGCCCGGCTGGCCAGCACGTCGGAGGAGTCACCGCGCAGCAGCGCGTCGACGAGCAGGGCCTGGAGGCGGGCGTCCCAGGCGCCGCGGGACTCGGCGGCGCGGGCGTAGACCCGGGCCGCCGAGAAGGCGATCTCGCGGGAGAACTTGAGGATGGCCTGGAGCAGCGGCTCCTCCTCGCCGGGGGCGGCGAGCGCGGCGACCTCGGCCTCGGCCACGTCGATGGTCACCTTGATCAGCTGTACGGTCTGGGTCAGCGTGATCGAGCGGGCCAGCGCGCGCGGCGCGGCCGCGAAGACCTCGTCGGAGATCTCCTGGGTGCTGTCCTCGGTGGCGCCGCCGGAGCGCAGCCACTCGACCAGCGACCGGACGCCGGCCTGGGCGACCAGCATGACCCAGGAGCGCTGGTCGGCCGGGAGGGCGCGGAACCAGGGCAGGGTCTCGTCCATGCGGGCGACGGCCGAGGTGGCGAGGGCACCGGCGTGCCGTTCGATCCGGCGCAGGGTCTCGGCCGGTGGGGGTTTCGCCGAGCCCCGGGGTAGCGCGGTCTCTGACACGCCAACAGAGTGCCACGTTCGGGCCCCAGTCGAAAAAGTGGCAATTTGGGCTATTTGTCCGGTGTAGCGGTGCGCCTCTCCCGCGATTTCGGTCGGTGACCTGGCAAGGTGTCGTCCTAGCGTCGGCGGATTCGCGTCCGCTCCCGGTAAAGCGGGGGCGGTGGGTTGCCGATGAAAGACCGCGAGAGGGTGAGGAGGCGAGATGACGGAACGGGAGAACTGGCCGCTCGGCGAGGGTGAGCCCGCGCCGGAGGGCTCGCTGCCGATGGCGACCGCCGACGAGGCGGACGCGGAGATCGTGCCGGTGCCGAGCCGGGGCGGCTGCCGCACCGAACTGCACGGCTGGGCGGGCGCCCACCTGCACGGCGCGGTACGCCCTCGTCGCCGCGCCGCCGGCCGAGGCCGCCCCCCGGGCCGCTGGTGCTGAGCTCGCGGAGCACTCCTTCCACGTCACAAATCGGAATAAGGGCATGAATCCGCATTGAAGGTGAAGGTCTGCGGTCGCGAAGGACGAAGGCTCGCGAAGCGACGCCGCGCCATTCAGTGAAACTCGCAAATGGGGCAAGTCATCCGGGCCGGCGGGCAAGGTGGCGGGGCGGAAGCGGGAAAGCGCACCCCGACCGGGTGAGGCGTGCGGCGCGCCCCGGTTGACTTAGGCGAAATGCCGGACACGGTTGTTTGGTGGACGACAAGAGACGGCTGATTCTGAACCAGGCCCTCGCTCTCGTCGACGAGCGCGGCCTGGCCGCGATGTCCATGCGGGCGGTGGCCGAGCGGGTCGGGCTGACCTCGATGGCCCTCTACCCGTATGTGGGTGGCAAGGACGCGCTGCTCGACGGTCTGGTGGACCTGCTCACCATCGAGCTGGAGAACGAGGGCCGCGACGAGGGCGACGGCTGGCAACGGCGCCTGCGGGCGCTGAGCCGGTCCGTACGGGCGCTCGCCCAGAAACACCCGGGCGCCTTCCCGCTGCTGCTGAACCGGCCGGTGGCGGGCGCCTCGGCCTCCTGGCTGACCGCCGCGCTGCGCGGGATCCTGCACGACGCGGGGGTGCCCGAGAGATCCGTACCCCGGCTGGCTCGCATGATCCTCGCCTTTCTGCTGGGTTATGCCACCGGCGAGGTCACCGGTGGGCTGCCGCCGGCCGCGGCCCCGGACGAGTTCGACGAGGACCTGGACGATCTCGTACGCCTCGTGGAGGTCGCCGTTCAGGTCGCGTGATCGGCGTTCCGCGCCCCCACACCCCATTCCGCGCCTATAAAGGGCATATGTCCGGAAACGAGGGTGAGGAAGACCTGCGCACGTTCGTCGCGGCCCGCCTGCCGCACCTGCGCCGCTCGGCCTTCCTGATGTGCGGCGACTGGCAGCTCGCGGCCGAGCTGACCCGCGCCACCCTGGCGCGCCTGGTCGTAGACAGCCGGCGCGGCGCCGTGGCCGACGCCGACGTCTACGCGTACGCCGACCTCATGGAGTCCTGCCGCAAGCGCAACCGCCGCCGCGAGCACGTCTTCGTGGCCTCGGCCGGCGCCGAAGGTGTCGCCGCCGAGTCGATCCTGCTGCTCGACGCCCTGCACAAGCTCGCCCCGCGCTGCCGGGCGGTGCTGGTGCTGCGCTACTGGGACGGCTTCGACGTGGACGCCACCGGCGCCATGCTCGACCTGGACGACGAGCGGGTAGGCGCCTATGAGCGGGCCGGCCTGGCCGCCCTGGAGAGGCTGCTCACCGAGTCGGAGGCGGCGATGGCCGGATGAGCGCGCCGAGCGGGCCGCTGCGCGAGCTGCTGGAGCACGTCCTCGAGGGGGAGCCGTCGGTCGGCGACGAGGTCGACGCGGTCTTCCGCCGGGCCGACCGGCTGCGCCGGCGCCGCACGCAGCTGTTGCTGGGCTCGGGCCTGCTGGGCGCGGTGGCGATCGTGGCCGCCGGCTACCTACTCACCACCACCCTGCTGCCGGGCGCGCCGTCCGCCGTGGCTCCGGTCGTGTCGGTTCCGGCGACCGTCCGGCCGGCGCCCGCCGTCTCGGAGGCTTCCGACGGCGTACGGGAAATGGTCGAGCCGTTGATCGTCGGTCGTGGCCTCGGGATCAAGTCGGTCGAGAGGGGTGACGGCTGGCGGCGCTATCACGTGGTCGAGGGGGACGAGCCGCGCGGCGCGATCGACGTCGCCGTCTACCACGAACCGGACGGCTACTGCTTCCCGGTAAAGGCCGACAAGAAGGCCTGCGCCCGGGTCGACAAGGCCGGTGACCTGGAGTTCGTCCGGTACGACGACGTCAGCGACGAGGACTGGCAGGTGCGCCAGACGATCGCGCGCCGCCCGGCCGACGGCCGCACGATCGCCGTGATGGCCACCGGCAAACGCGACGTGGGCGCCGCCCGCGGCAAGCCCGGGCTCACCGGCGCGCAGGTCGAGCAGGTGGCGACCGACGACCGGGTGTTCGACGCGTTCGGCGCCGAGACGTGCCGGAAGGGCTGCCCGTCGTTCCGGACGCCGGTCGATTAGACCTTGCGGCGGATCAGGAAGGCGATGCCCGCCAGGCCGACCAGGATGGCCGCGAGGACGGCGCCGTTGAGCAGGAACAGGCGGCGCACCTCGCCCACGTACTCCTGCACGCCGGCCGGCTCCTTGGCCGCGTCGACCTCGAGACCCTGGCCGATGCCGCCGCCGATGCCGCCGGTGACCACGTCGGGCTTCGACTTGAGCGGCACGCCGGCCACCCGCAGCGCCTCGGGCATGGTGAGCCGGCCGTAGAACCAGCCCTCGGCCTTGGCGCCGGTCGGCTGCTTGGCGGTCCGGTGGGCCCGCGGGCCTCCGGCGGCCAGCGGGAACAGTTCGTACACCTGCAGGGCCTGCTTGTTGTTGAGCAGGGTGACCGTGTATTTGACGCCGAGCTTGTCGCCCGGGAGGGCGGTCGTCTGCGACGTGGCCGAGCCCATCCAGCTGACCTCGCTGAGCAGGCTCTCGAAGAGCCGCTTCTGGGTCTTCTGATCGACGACGATCTGGCCGTCCACGTCCTTGCCGGCGATCTGCACGATGTTCGGCTTGGCCGCCGGCTTGGGCGCGGCCTGCGCGGCCGCGGGCGCGAGCCCGACCGCGAGCGCCGCCGTCACAGCCAGCAACCTGGTGATCGTCTTACCAACCATCGTCCGGCCTCCCCGCCCCGTGGTGGACATGGCTTGTTGCCAAGCCTTCCCGGAACCGCGCCCGGGCGCATCTCCAGTCCGACGAATTTGAAGCCATCTGGGGATGACCGAGATACGACGACGACCGTTGATCAGCGGCGAAATAGTACCTAGTCCGCGCAACACGAAGGGGGCCCGGTCATCCGAACGGGCCCCCTTTGCCATCAAACTGTGATACAGCAAAATGTGTTACAAGCGGGCGCGTGCCGCGCGCAGCCGGGCGAGAGTCCGCTCGCGGCCCAGAACCTCGATCGACTCGAAGAGCGGCAGGCCGACCGACCGGCCGGTGACCGCCACCCGTACCGGCGCCTGGGTCTTGCCCAGCTTGAGCTCCCGGGCCAGCCCGACCTCCTCGAGGGCGGCCTTCAGCGGCTCGGCCGACCACTCCTCGAGCGCCTCGAAGGCGGCCGCGGTGGCGTCGAGGATGTCGGCCGCGCCCTCCTTCATCGCCTTGGCCCACGACGCCTCGTCGATGGCCGGCTCGGCCAGGAAGAAGAAGTCGACGTAGTCCACGATCTCGGACAGCACGGCGATGCGGGTCTGCGCCAGCGGGGCGACGGCGGTGAAGACCTCGGCGTCGAAGGCCGACGGCTCCCACGGCGGGGCCGGGATCGTGTCGGTGCCGCTCAGCCAGGGCGTGCAGCACTGGATGAACTCCTGCACGTCGAGCGCCCGGATGTAGTCGCCGTTGAAGGCCCGCAGCTTCTTGACGTCGAAGAAAGCGGGGGCGTGGTTGACCTCCTCGAGGCGGTACTCGTCCTCGATCACCTGCCACGGCACGATCTCGCGGTCGCCCGAGGGCGCCCAGCCGAGCAGCATCAGGTAGTTCTTCATGGCGGCGGCCAGGTAGCCCTCGTCGCGGTAGCTTTCCAGGGCCACCTTGTCGCGGCGCTTGGACAGTTTCTGCCGCTTCTCGTTGACGATGACCGGCACGTGGGCCCAGATCGGCGGGGTGTGCCCGAGCGCCTCCCACAGCAGCTGCTGCTTGGGCGTGTTGGGCAGGTGCTCCTCGGCCCGGATCACGTGGGTGATGTTCATGGTCATGTCGTCGACGACGTTGGCCAGCAGGAAGACCGCGGAGCCGTCGCTGCGCGCGATGACGAAGTCCTCCATCAGCTTGTTCTCGAAGGTGGGCTTGCCGCGCACCAGGTCCTCGACGACGGTCTCGCCCTCGTCGGGGGTGCGGAAGCGCAGCGCGCGGCCCTCGCCCGGCCCGAGCCCCCGGTCGCGGCAGAAGCCGTCGTAGCCGGTGTGCTGATTGCCGGTGCGGGCGATGACGTCCTCACGCTTGCAGTCGCAGTAGTACGCCTTGGCCTCGCCGTAGAGGCGGGTGGCGGCGGCGGTGTGGTCCTGCGCGTAGGAGGACTGGAAGTACGGGCCTTCGTACGTGCCGCGCTCGATGCCGATCCAGTCGAGCGCCGAGATGATGCCCTCGGTCCACTCGGGACGGTTGCGGGCGGCGTCGGTGTCCTCGATCCGCAGCACGAAGACACCGTCGTGCTGCTTGGCGTAGATCCAGTTCTGCAGCGCGGAGCGCGCGCCACCGACGTGGAACATGCCGGTCGGAGAGGGGGCGAAGCGTACTCGTACAGTCACGAGTCAAGGGTACCTATGGCACCGAGCGGATTTTCACCACCGCCACGGCACCCAGAATGGTGACGAGGGCGGTCAGCGCGAACAGCGCCGGGTAACCGCCCAGATGGGTCACGATCGGGGCCGAGATGGCCGGGCCGATGGCCTGCGGCGCGGCGCTGGCGATGTTGATGACGCCCAGGTCCTTGGCGCGGTCGGTGGCGGCCGGCAGCACCTGGGTGATCAGGGCGGTGTCGACGGCCAGGTAGACGCCGTAGCCGGCGCCGAACAGCAGGGCCGCGACCATCGAGACTCCCCAGGTCGGCCAGATGGCCAGCAGCGTGGCCGCGACGGCGATCAGCACGCCCGACCAGATCACGAAGATCTTGCGGCGGCCGAGTTTGTCGGAGAGGTGGCCGCCGACCATGGCCGTCGCGATCATGCCGACCGTGTAGAGCAGGATCATGATCAGCAGGCCGGTGTCCGGATCGTCGAGCTTCACCGCGTCGGTCAGGAAGTACAGCAGGTAGAGCGTGCCGAGCGCGTTGCCGAGCTGCACCAGGAAGCGGGTGCCGAAGGCCCACATGAAGTCGGGATTGCCCCGCAGGTCGAGCCGCCAGCTCGCCTTGACCCGATGGCCGTCGGGCAGCGGCTCGTCTTGTGTGAGCAGGGCGAACGGGGCGGCGAGCAGGACCAGCCCGAGCGCCAGCACGATGTAGCCGAGCCCGATGTCGGTGACGACCGCGGTGACCAGGATGGCGCCGAGCACCAGGCCGAGCGCCTGCGGCATGCCGATCCAGCCCGAGACCAGTCCGCGCTGGATCACCGGCACCCGGTCGGGTACCGAGGCGGTGAGTGAGGCCAGCATGACGTTGATGCCGACCTGCGCGGCGGCCCAGGCCAGGGTGACGGTGAGCAGGTTGGGTGCTTCGGCCAGCACCGACAGGGAGAGCACGGTGACGATGACGCCGCCGAGGGTCCAGACGTGCCGGCGGCCGTAGCGGCGGCCGAACAGCCGGAGCCGGGTGCGGTCGGAGAGAGCGCCGGCCAGCGGGGCGATGATCACCGCGACCAGGGCGCCGATGCCGGTGACCAGGCCGAGCCATAGCTCCTTGTTGTCCTGGGTGAGCTCGGCGACCTGTTCCGGCAGCAGCACCTGGATGGGGGTGTAGCAGGCCATCCAGAGGCCGAGGTTGGCCGCGAAGAGCAGGCCGATCCAGGATCGGCGGACCGGAACCGTAGGCTCGGCGAGGGCCGTGGCTTCGTGCGCGACGGCCATCCGGCCTCCTCGAAAGGTGAAAGTTCCTCGGAGGTTAGAGGATCACCGATCCCCTGGGAAGAGAGCCTACGGAAAGTGGTCAACCGGTTGCAATACGAGATTGGGGTGTTCTGATGGGCACGATCGTGGCGGTGGAGTACGTGACCCTCGACGGCGTCTTCGAGGAGCCGTCCTGGAGCGGGCCGTACTTCAACGACGAACTCGGTGGCTGGCAGGCCGCCAACCTGGGCGAGGCGGACGCGCTGTTGCTCGGCCGCAAGACGTACGAGGGCTTCAAGGCCGCCTGGCCCCAGATGGAGGAGGCGACCGGCGACTTCGGCGTCCGGATGAACTCGATGCCCAAGCACGTCGCCACCACCACGCTGACCGAGCCCGAGTGGAACGCGACGTTCCTGCGCGGCGACGTGGCCGAGGCGGTGCGGGCGCTCAAGGCCGGGCCGGTGAATCTTCTCATCAACGGCAGCGCCGACCTGGTCAACTACCTGACCCGGCACAACCTGATCGACGAGTACCGGATCATGATTTATCCGGTGGTGCAGGGCGAGGGCCGCAAACTCTGGGAGCCCGGTACGAAGATCGCCCTGTCGCTCACCGGCACCTGGCAGACCAAGACCGGCGTCGACGTGGTCACGTACGTGCCGGCCTGATCCTCACACCGTGAACCGGTCGACCAGGCCGGTCAGCTTCCGGGCCGTCGCGTCCAGCTCGTCGGCGGCCCGGTGGGAGACGGCCACCGAGGCCCGGGTGCCGTCGACGGCGCCGCTGACCACGCCGATGCCCTCGGCGATGTCCCGGCTTCCGGAGGCGACCTCGGAGATGTTGCGCGCCATCTCGGCGGTGGTCGCGGCCTGCTCCTCGACCGCCGCCGCGATCGCCGTCTGATAGTCGTTGACCTGGGCGATCCGGGCCGTGATGGCCTCGATCGCGTCGACCGCCCGGCTGGTGTCGCTCTCGATCGCCTGCACCCGCGAGGTCACGTCCTCGGTGGCCCGCGCGGTCTCCTGGGCCAGCTCCTTGACCTCGCCCGCGACCACCGCGAAACCCTTGCCGGTCTCGCCGGCCCGGGCCGCCTCGATCGTCGCGTTCAGCGCCAGCAGGTTGGTCTGCTCGGCGATGCTGGCGATCAGCCGCACCACGTCGGCGATCGCCGCGGTCGAGGTGCGCAGCTCGCCGATCACGCCGGCCGCGGCCGCGGTCAGCCCGACGCCGTCCCGGCCGGCCTGGGCCGCGTCCTGCGCGTTGTTCGAGATCTCGGAGATCGACGCGCCCATCTCCTCGGCGCCGGCCGCGACCGTCTGCACGACGTGCGAGACGCTCTCGGCGGCCACGTTCACGTGCCCGGCCCGGGCGGCCGCCTCGTCGGCCGAACCGGCCAGCTCGCCGCCGGTCGCGGCCACCTGCCGGGCCGTGCCGGCCACCTCGTGCGAGGCGGCGGTGACCTCGACCATCACCGTTCTCAGCTCGTCCACGGCGCTGTTCAGCTCGGCCGAGGCGACGGCGATCTCGTCCGTGCCGTCGACCGGAACGACCACGGTCAGGTCACGCTTGGCCAGCCGGGACAGCCCGCCGGTGAGGCCGGCCAGCCGGCCCGCGATGCGCCGGGCCAGGGTCGCCGCGACCAGGCCGCCGACCACCGCGAGCAGCACCGCCGCGATGACGAAGGCGACCAGCATGGTCTTGCGGCCGTCGCGGACCGCGGTGATCGGCCCGGCCGAATCGGCGTCGTAGCCGCCGATCGCGATGGCCCACGAGTACGGCTTGTAGAAGGCGACCGTCGTGGTGGTCGGCCCGGCCTCGGCCCCCGACGACCCCGGCAGCTTGTAGGACGTGGTCCAGGTCGCGCCGTTCTCCAGGGTCGGCGCCTTGCCCACGATCTCCGAGACGTACTTGACGCCGTTCGCGTCGGCCGAGTCGATGTCGACGCCGTCAGTGGCCCCGTCGATGCTGGACGCCACGACCCGGCCCGCGTCGGCCGCCGAGGTGCTGAAGACGGTCGCCCAGCCGTTCTGGCCGAACGAGCCGGCCGTGACGGCCGCGGTCAGGTTCTCCAGGGCCGCCGACTGCGGAACGCCGGCGAACAGCGAGCCGACCACCGCGCCGGAGGCGTCCTTGATCGGGTCGTAGGCCGTGATGTACCAGGTGTCGACCACCTTGGCCACGCCCCGGTACGACTTGCCGGCCTTGATCGCGGCGGCCACGGCGTTCGCCTTGCCGTCCGAGGTGGCCGGGATGTACGTGCCGATCGCCCGGTTGCCGGTCGCGGCCTTGACGGTCGTGCCGACCCGCAGCAGGTCGCCGGCGGTGTTCATGCGCTGGAAGACGGTGACCACGGCGCCCGAGACCGACGCCGCGTCGTCCACGAAGGGCGTGGTGACCTTGAGGTTCTTGTTCTGCCCGAGCCACGTGCCGCCGACCGTCATCCGGGGCAGGGTGACCGTCGTCTTGGCGCTCGTGACCTGGTTGGTGGCGGTCCACGTCGCGGTCCGGTCCGAGAAGGAGACGCCGCCGCGCAGGGCCAGCAGCTTGTTGGCGGCGTTCATCGAGACGTCGACGCTGTGCTGCACCTCGTCGCCCACCGACGACACCAGGGTGGTGACGTCGCTGGTGATCTGTTTCAGGTTCGCCTCGTTCTGGGCGACCACCTGAGTCTCGGTGCTCTCGGCGAAGTCGCCGCTCTTCCAGGCGCCCACCAGCACGAGGACACCGGCGGTGCCGATCACCCCGCCCAGGCCCAGAGCGAGGAGCTTGTGACTGATCTGCATGCCGCGTCCCACTCCGTACCTATCGGCATGCTTCGGAGACGACTGAGCCGGACCACCCCGTACGGGATGGTCCGGCTCAGATGGTGAAACTCAGCTGTCGCCGCCGGTCTCGCCGACCGGCGCCGCGTTGACGTCGTCGATCGCGTACTTCTTGGCCGCCTCGGCCGGAACGTGCGACGGCACCTTGCCCCGCAGCGCGAGCTGGCGCAGCGTGGCCACCGTGACCGACTCGCCGTCCACGTGGAAGTGGCGGCGCAGCGCGTGCCGCGTGTCGCTCATGCCGAAACCGTCGGTGCCCAGCGACGTGTAGTCGTTCGGCACCCAGCGCGAGATCAGGTCGGGCACCGCCCGCATGTAGTCGCTGACCGCGACGACCGGGCCCTCGGTGCCCTCCAGCTTCTGCTCGATGTACGGCTTGCGCGGCTGGTCACCGGGGTTGAGGAGGTTGTGCTCCTCGGCCTCGATGGCGTCGCGGCGCAGCTCGGTCCACGAGGTCACCGACCAGACGTCGGCCGACACGCCCCAGTCCTCGGCCAGCAGCTGCTGAGCCTTGAGAGCCCACGGCAGGCCGGTGCCGGAGGCGAGCAGCTGTGCCTTGGCGCCGGTCGCCCCTTCGGGCGCCGCCGCGTACCGGTAGATGCCCTTGAGCAGGCCTTCCCGGTCGAGGTCGGCCGGCTCGGCCGGCTGGACGGCCGGCTCGTTGTAGACGGTGAGGTAGTAGAAGACGTTCTCCTGCTTCTCGCCGTACATGCGGTGCAGGCCGTCCTCGACGATGTGCGCGATCTCGAACGCGAACGCCGGGTCGTAGGCCACGACGGCCGGGTTCGTCGCCGCGATCAGCAGCGAGTGACCGTCCTCGTGCTGCAGGCCCTCACCGTTGAGCGTGGTCCGCCCGGCGGTGGCGCCGAGCAGGAAACCGCGGGTCATCTGGTCGGCGGCTGCCCAGAACTCGTCCGCCGTCCGCTGGAAGCCGAACATCGAGTAGAAGATGTACAGCGGGATCATCGGCTCGTCGTGCGTCGCGTACGACGTACCGGCGGCGATGAAGCTCGCGGTCGACCCGGCCTCGTTGATCCCCTCGTGCAGGATCTGGCCGTTCGTCGCCTCCTTGTACGACAGGAAGAGCTCCCGGTCGACCGACGTGTAGGTCTGGCCGTGCGGGTTGTAGATCTTCTTGGTCGGGAAGAGCGAGTCCATGCCGAACGTGCGGGCCTCGTCCGGGATGATCGGCACCCACCGGGCGCCGAACTCCTTGTCCTTCATGAGGTCCTTGAGCAGGCGGACGAAGGCCATGGTGGTGGCGATCTTCTGCTTGCCGCTGCCCCGCTTGACGTCGCCGAACGCCTTCGAGTCGGGGATCTGGAGGATCTTTCCCTTCGTACGGCGACTCGGGATCGAACCGCCGAGCTCGCGCCGGCGCTCCAGCATGTACTGCATTTCGTCGGACTTCTCGCCGGGGTGGTAGTACGGCGGGAGGTACGGGTTCTCCTCGAGCTGCTTGTCGCTGATGTCGAGGTAGAGCCGGTCCCGGAAGCCCTTGAGGTCGTCCAGGGTCAGCTTCTTCATCTGGTGGGTCGCGTTGCGGGCCTCGAAGTGCGAGCCCAGCGTCCAGCCCTTGATCGTCTTGGCGAGGATCACGGTCGGCTGGCCGGTGTGCTCCATGGCCGCCTTGTACGCCGCGTACAGCTTGCGGTAGTCGTGCCCGCCGCGCTTGAGGTTCCAGATCTCGTCGTCCGACAGGTGCTCGACCAGCTTGCGGGTGCGCGGGTCACGGCCGAAGAAGTGCTCACGCACGTACGCGCCGGACTCGCCCTTGTAGGTCTGGTAGTCACCGTCGGGCGTCACGTTCATCAGGTTGACCAGCGCGCCGTCGCTGTCGGCGGCCAGCAGCGGGTCCCACTCGCGGCCCCAGACGACCTTGATGACGTTCCAGCCGGCGCCCCGGAAGAACGACTCCAGCTGCTGGATGATCTTGCCGTTGCCGCGGACCGGGCCGTCCAGGCGCTGCAGGTTGCAGTTGATGACGAAGGTGAGGTTGTCGAGCTCCTCGCGGGCGGCCAGGCCGATCGCGCCGAGCGACTCGACCTCGTCCATCTCGCCGTCGCCCAGGAACGCCCAGGTGTGCTGCTGGCTGGTGTCCTTGATGCCGCGGTTGTGCAGGTACCGGTTGTACCGCGCCTGGTAGATCGCGTTCAGCGGGCCGAGGCCCATGCTGACCGTCGGGAACTCCCAGAAGTTCGGCATCAGGCGCGGGTGCGGGTACGACGGCAGGCCGCCGCCCGGGTGCGACAGCTCCTGCCGGAAGCCGTCCAGGTCGTTCTCGGAGAGCCGGCCCTCCATGAAGGCCCGGGCGTACATGCCGGGGGAGGCGTGGCCCTGGAAGAAGATGTGGTCGCCGCCGCCCGGGTGGTCCTTGCCGCGGAAGAAGTGGTTCATGCCGACCTCGTAGAGGCTGGCGCTCGACGCGTACGTCGAGATGTGGCCGCCGACGCCGATCTCGGGGCGCTGCGCGCGGTGCACCAGCATCGCGGCGTTCCACCGGATGTAGGCGCGGATGCGCCGCTCGACGAACTCGTCACCGGGGAACCACGGCTCGCGCTCGGGCGTGATCGTGTTGACGTAGTCGGTGGAGGTCAGGGGCGGGATGCCCACCTGTCGCTCCCGCGCCCGCTCGAGCAGGCGCAACATAACGTAACGGGCTCTCTTGGCGCCCCGCTCGTCGATGACTCCGTCGAGGGACTCGACCCACTCGTTAGTTTCCTCGGGGTCGATGTCCGGAAGCTGGCTCGGCAGGCCGTCGCTGATCACCGGGCGCTTGCGCTCCGTGGCCACAGGCATTCCTCTTGGTCGGGTGTCGGACCGAACGGCCCATTGTGTGAGTCGCGCGGTAATAACTCCATCCTGCCCCTTCGCAGTGTGCGTCGTCACGCCTACCGTGCGGGTACGCGATGCGCGACACAGGTACTGGTCAGTAACATCCTCTTAACGTCAGGCGGGCAGGAAACTGAACCGTACCTGGCGCTCCGGATTGTCTCCGTTGGTGTCCACCAGGCAGACCGACTGCCAGGTTCCCAGCGCGATCCGGCCATTGATGACAGGCAATGACGCGTACGGCGGGATCCAGGCCGGGAGAACGTGGTCGCGCCCGTGCCCGCGCGACCCGTGCCGGTGCCGCCACTTGTCCTGAGCAGGCAGAAGATCGTCGATAGCGGTCAGCAGATCCTCATCGGAGCCGGCGCCGGTCTCGATGATCGCGATCCCGGCCGTGGCGTGCGGGACGAAGACGTTGAGGATGCCGTCCCCCTCGGACTCGACGAACTCGGCCGCCTCGGCCGTGATGTCCAGGACCGTGGGCCGGTGACCCGTCCTCACCGTGATCACTTCAGTGCGCATGGGTGGAGTCTGCCAGCCCTCGTATCAGGTCGTCCGCCGATGCATTAGCCCTATAAACCTGTTTCACCCTTATTTACCCCTGAAATAGCTACCTTGTGGGGAGTTCAAAGCTTGCCCGGGCGGTGCCGCCCGGGATCCAACGCGGGGGTGTAGGCAGTGCGAGAAGAGGTGCCGCGGCAAGGGCGGCGGAGAACAACCAGATGGGCGCTGGCCGGTGCGACCGTGCTGCTCGCCGCGGGGTCGGTGCTGGCCAATCCGGCGCCGGCCCTGGCCGCGCTCGGCGCGCCGGGCAACGTGACGGCCACCGCGGGACGCCGGGCGATCACCGTCGCCTGGAGCGCCCCGCAGACGCCGAACGGAACGATCAACCGCTACATCGCCTCCACCGCCAGCGGTGAGAGCTGTGAGGCGCCGGCTGGGACACTCACCTGCACGATCGGCTCGCTGCAGCGAACGTGTCGTACGTGGTGGGTGTGGTCGCCTGCCCGAACGCCACCAATCTGACCGACTGTTCGACCAAGGCGACAGCCGCCGCCGCGGTCATGCCCGGCCCACCGGCGGCTCCGGCCGCGCCGACGGTCACCTACAACGGCGACCCGCACAAGGTGACGCTGACGTGGACCGCTCCGACGCCGTCGGTGCCCATCACGTCGTACCGGGTGACGCCGTCGCTGTCGGACAACCTCACGGGCTCCTGCACGGGCCTGGTGTCGGGGACCACGTGCGACTACGCCGGCCTGGGCGATGGGCTGTCGTACACGTTCAAACTGACGGCCATCGGCCCGCTCGGCAGCTCGGCGGTGGGCGCGGCCTCCGCGCCGAAGATCGCCGCCGTGCCGAACCCGGTGGACACACCGACCGTCACGCGAGACTCCGACACGGCGGCCACGGTGTCGTGGACCAAGCCGGTCGGCGGCGCGGCCATCACCGGCTACACCGTGCGGATCCTGCCGAAGGGCGGCGCGGCGGTGACGGCCCCCTGCAAGCCCGGCGCGGCGGACACGCTGTGCCGGATCACGAGCCTGACCGCCACCCAGGAGTACACCTTCACGGTCGAGGCCGTGGGGGAGACCGGCGGCGGCACCTCCGGTCCCAGCTCGCCGTCCAACCCGATCATTCCCGGTGTGCCGGCCAAGCCCGGCGTCCCGGTCGTGGAACTGGGCGACGCACCCGGCAAGGTGACGGTGCGGTGGAGCCCGTCGACCGGCGGCGCCGCGGTCACCAGCTACACGGTGAAGGCGACCAGCGACGGCGCCGCGCTGACCCCGCAGACGGTCCTTGCGACGGTGACCCGGGCCGACTTCAGCGGGCTGCAGGACGGCAAGGCCTACACCTTCACGGTGACGGCCACCAACGCGACCGGATCGCAGACATCCGACCCGAGCGACCCGATCATGTCGCAGCTGCCGGGCCAGCCGGCCAACGTGAAGACCCAGCTGGGCACCACGGCCGGCAAGGTGGTGCTCACCTGGGACGCGCCGGTCGCCGGTGGACCGGTCAACTACTACACGGTGGCGTCGTCGGGCGGCACGGCCGGGACGCTGTCCACGGACTGCGGGTTCAACCTGGACAAGCCGTCCTGCGAGATCACCAACCTGGACCCGGCCTCGGCTTACACGTTCACCGTGACCGCGGTCGGTGACCTCGGCGTCAAGGCGTCGGAACCGACAGCCGCCGTCAAGCCGGCCAAGCCCGGCGCCGTCGCCACCGCGCAGACGGCCCTGACCGGCAACGCGGGCGAGGCGAAGGTGAGCTGGACGCCGCCGGCCACGGGCGGCGCGGTCGCGAGCTACACGGTGACCGCCACCGCACCCGGTGAGAACCCCGTCGTCAAGTGCGACAAGGTCAGCGCGGACCTCAGGGAGTGCCTGTTCACCGGTCTGAACGTCGCCAAGTCGTACACGTTCCAGGTCTCGGCCGACAACCCGGTCGGTGGCAGCGTCCTGACGGCCGCGCCGGTGGTGGGCGACGTCCCGTCCGCACCGCGGAATGTCAAGCCGAGTCTGAAGGCCGGAACTCCCGGAACGGTCAAGGTCGAGTGGACCGCGCCGGTCACCGACAAGGCCACGCAGTACGTGGTGACGGCCTACGACGCCGGTGTCGCGACCGCGCTGACCTGCGCCACGACCGAGCTGACCTGTGACGTGCCCGGTCTCTCGGCGTCGAAGCCGTACACGTTCGTCGTACGGGCCTCCAACCCGCTCGGCTATGCGGACGCGGCCGCCTCGGCCGCGCTGGTGGCCAACCAGCCGGGCGCGCCGACCGCGGTCGCGGTCAAGGTGACCGGTGATGGCACGGTCGACGTCACCTGGTCACCGCCGCTCGAGAACACCGGCGGCGCGGTCGACACCTACGACGTCTTGAGCATCGACCCCGACGAGATGCCCTCGGTCGTCTGTCCGAACGTCGCCACTGGCGGCCAGCTCAAGTGCTCGGCGAACATCGGTTCGTCGATCGCCTACAAGTTCAAGGTCGAGGCGGTCAACAAGGCCGGCCGGACGCCGTCCGCGACCACCCAGGCCGTGCTGGCCGCGGCACCCGGGACGCCGGCCATCACCGGCGTGGCGCTGGGCGCCAACGACCCGGGGACGGTCATCGTCTCCTGGTCCCAGGGCGCCGGCGGCGGGGTCGACCACTACATGGTGACCGCTACCCCGGCCGACAATGGCAGTGGCTCCACCAAGTGCACCTCCGTGGCGTCGACCGCCACCTCCTGCACTCTGGATGACCTGCGGGAAGGCACGTCCTACACGTTCGTCGTGAGCGCCGTGAACGACGTCAGCACTGTGCCGTCGAGTTCCAGCGCCTCCATCCGGCCGGACAAGCCCGGCATTCCGGTTGACGTCACGGCGGTGCAGGTCCCCAACCAGCCCGGTCACGTGAAGGTGACCTGGGCCGCCCCGGTCCCGGACACCGGCGGCGCTGTGGACCACTACGAGGTGACCGCCGTCGACACCGACGGCAACTCGGTGACCGGCTGCGCGAACGTGGCCAAGGACGCGGAATCGCTGGAATGCCCGATCGACAGCGGCCTCAACCTGGCCAAGCGCTACACCTTCCATGTCGCCGCCGTCAACGTCGCCGGCTCCACGGTGAAGGCCGCACCCACCAGCTTCGTGCCGGACAAGCCGGCCGCGCCGGCCTCGGTGAACGTGACGCTGCCCCTGCCGGGCACCGCGGTGGTGACCTGGCCCGCGTCGACCGGCGGGGCCGCGACGAAGTACGTGGTGTCGATCGTCTCGAACCAGGAGGGCGAAGAGCTGCCTGGGGCCTGCACCGTCGACCTCGTGGCGGAGCCGAATCATCCACTCGAATGCCATTTCCCTGACCTGAACCAGGAGAACCAGTACACGTTCACGATCACGGCGAGCAACACCGCCGGCACGTCGGCCAAGACGAGTGCGCCGTTCATCCCGAACCGGCCGAACCCGCCGGGTGAGCCGGATTCCCGAGTGGTCTCGGCCACCGAGGTCAGAATCACCTGGAGCGAGCCGGACCCGGGCGGCCCGGTGGCGTCGTACACCGTCAACGCCTATGCGATGGACGATCCGGAGACGGAGATCCACTCGAACGGCTGCACCAACGTCACGAAGCTGGAGTGCGTCTTCGGCGGACTGGATCCCACCAAGACCTACCAGCTCTACGTCGTGGCGAACGGTCCCGGCGGCGGAGTGTCCGAGAACAGCATCGCGGCCGGGCCCATCACCACGGCCCCGCCCGGCAAGCCGGGCACGCCGACCGTGGAGTGGGCCGGTCCGAACGCCGTCCGGGTGACGTGGATGCCGAACGACAAGGGTGGTCCGGTCGAGGGCTTCTGGGTGGACCCGACTCCCAACGTCCTCGGCCCCTCCAACTGCTCCGGCGTCGTCGGCGCGGTCGAGGACACCGACGAGATCGGACTGATGACCTGCTACGTCGACCATCTGATCAGCGGTACGACGTACACCTTCAAGATCACCGCGCGGGGCACCGCCGACCGTACGGTCTCCAGCGAGTCGTCGCTGCCGATCGTCGCCGGCCCGCCGGACACACCCGAGCGGCCGACGGTCGCCCCGGGCTCTTCGAACACCGAGGTTTCGGTGAGCTGGACGGCGCCGACCTCCGGCGTCGAGATCGCCGGCTACACCGTGATCGCCGTGCCGGGCCCGGCCGGCTGCACGACCGCCGACACCTCCTGCACGGTGAAGGGCCTCGACGCCAAGACGAAGTACCGGTTCCGGGTGCAGGCGAACGGCGCGAACGACAGCGGCGACTCGGCCTTCAGCCCCGCCTCCGAGGAGATCGCCCCGGCCGCGCCGGGCAAGCCGTCCGACGTCGCCGTGGCGGCGGGCGACCGGCAGATCGCGGTCTCCTGGACCGCTCCGGCGTCGATCACCGCAGTGACGAAGTACGAGGCCAAGGCCTCGCCGGGCGGTGCCTCGTGCCAGACCACGAGCAACGCGCAGAACGAGTGCGTGATCACCGGGTTGTCGAACCTGACGACCTACCGGGTGACGGTGACCGCGGTCGGCGCCGACGCCAGCTCGGCCGGCGTCATGTCGGGCCGGGTGCGGCCCACGTCCGGCGCGCCGGGTGCGCCCACCGGCGTCACGGCCACGGCCGGTAACAAGAGCGCCGTGGTCAACTGGGTCCTGCCCACGGCCACCGGTGACGGCATCGCCTACTTCACGGCCACCGCCACCAACACCACCACCGGCGTCTCGCGCAGCTGTGTGAGCACCGACGGCGCCGCCCGGACGTGCACGGTCACCGGCCTGGAGCCGGGCGGCGAATACCGGGTGGCCGTCGTCAGCGTGGGCCGGCTGTCCAGCGGTAACTCGGCGCCGGCGAGCGCCGCGGCGACCGTACGGGTGCCGGTGCCGCCGGCTCCGCCGTCGGGCGTCACGGTGACGCAGGGCGCGCGGAGCCTGATCGTGACCTGGAAGGCCGCCGCCGCCGGCAACGGCCTGTCCGGTTACACGGCCACCGCGACCGGCGGCACCGCGCCGCTGACCTGCACGGCGACCACGGCCACCGCTACCACCTGCACCATCGCCGCGGTCAACCCGGGCACCAGCTACGTGGTCAAGGTCGTGTCGAACAGCACCTCGGGTGTCTCGTCCGACCCGGTGTCCGCGGAGGGTGCGGTCACCGGCGTCTCGGCGGTGGCGCCGGCGGTGCTCACGGCCGCGCCGACCTCGGCCAACACGCTGGCGGGACAGCTGACGCTGGCCACCGCCGAGGGCGTCACCACCGTCTCCGGCACGGGCTTCAACCCGTACACCGGAATCACGGTGAACATCGGCGCCGGTACGGCGTGGACCAAGCTGGCCACGGCGGTGAGCGACGCGAACGGCAAGTTCAGTGTGCCGGTCACGCTCGGCACCTCCACGACGGCCCGGACGGTCGCCGCGGGCGGCATGACCCCTTCCTCCACCACCGCCCCGAAGTATCAGGTGGCCACGGTGAACGGAACCGGATCGGCGTAACACGCGATAGTCAGGCGGGCCGGAAGGGATAATCCCTTCCGGCCCGTCACGTGTAGAGGTCCAGCACCAGAAACGCGGCCGGGCAGAGCGCGGCCAGCAGGAGCACCCGCACGATCATCCGGCGAGTACAGCACCCGGCCGGTCCAATCCGTGGTGGAATTCGCTCCACTTCTACCTGCGGAGATCTCGCCCGGCACGGTTTCCGGCATGGCAGGGCTCGCGCGCCTGCGCGATGCTGGTCGTGTGACCACCCCGCAGAACCTCGACGAGCGTTTCCGCGACGCGGTGTCGGCCCTGGCGCCGCCCGGCGACCGTCGCGCGCCCGGCGACCCCGTCCGCGACGGCTCCACCCTCACCGGCGCCCGCGCGCTCGAACTGTTCGACGCCCAGCTCGCCAGCCGGCATCTCGACCTCGCGGCCCGCTGGCTGCGCAGCTTCAACGAGGGCTTCTACACGATCGGATCGTCCGGCCACGAGGGAAACGCGGCGGTCGCGGCCGCGCTGCTGCCGACCGACCCGGCCCTGCTGCACTACCGCTCCGCCGCGTTCTTCAGCGCCCGCGCCAAAAGCCTGGCCGACGCCGCGCGCGACGTGCTGCGCGGCGTGGTCGCCTCGGCCCGCGAGCCCATCGCCGGCGGGCGGCACAAGGTCTTCGGCAGCGCCGAGCTGAACATCATCCCGACCACCTCGACGGTCGCCTCGCACCTGCCGCGGGCCGTCGGCCTGGCGTTCTCGCTGGGCCGCTCCGCACGCGACGCCATCGCCGCCGCCTCCTTCGGCGACGCCTCGATCAACCACGCCGCGGCCACGGCCGCGCTCAACTCCGCGGGCTGGTTCGAACACACCGCCGTACCCCTGCCCCTGCTCCTGATCTGCGAGGACAACGGCCTGGGCATCAGCGTGCCGTCGCCGGACGGCTGGGTGGCCGCGATGCTCGGATCACGGCCGGGCCTGCGCTACACCGCGGCCGACGGCTGCGACCTGGCCGCCACGTACGACGCCGCCACCGACGCCGCCGGCTACGTGCGCCGCGAACGGCGGCCGGCGATCCTGCACCTGTCCACCGTGCGCCTGATGGGTCACGCCGGCGCCGACGCCGAGGTGGGCTACCGCTCCGCCGAGGACATCAGGCGCGACCTCGAGCGCGATCCGCTGGTCGTCACCGCCCGCATGCTGGTCGCCGGCGGCCTGCTGACGCCCGACGAGGCCATCACCCGCTACGACGAGGTCGGCTGGCAGGTCCGCAAGGTCGCCGAGGAGGTGCTCGGCGAACCGAAACTGACCACGGTGGCCGAGATCGTCGCCCCGCTCGCCCCACGCCGGCCGCTGCGGGCCGCCCACGCGATCACCGAGGCGGCGTCCCGGGCGCTCGGGCCGGGGGCCGCCGCCCGCTCCCGGGCCTTCGGCGGCAAGCTGCCGGAGAACGCCGGGCCGCTCACCCTCGCGCAGACCGTCAACGCCGCCCTCACCGACGCGCTGACGGCCGACCCGGGCGTGTTGGTGTTCGGGGAGGACGTCGGGCGTAAAGGCGGCGTCTACGGCGTCACGAAGCACCTACAGGAGCGGTTCGGGGCCGAGCGGGTCTTCGACACCCTGCTCGACGAGACGACGATCCTGGGCCTCGCGCTCGGCGCCGGCCTCGACGGGATGCTGCCCATCCCCGAGATCCAATACCTGGCCTACCTGCACAACGCCGAGGACCAACTGCGCGGCGAGGCGGCCACGATGTCGTTCTTCTCGTCCGGCGCCTACAAAAACCCCATGGTCGTACGGGTACCCGGGCTCGCCTATCAGCAGACGTTCGGCGGCCACTTCCACAACGACAACTCGGTCGCCGTCCTGCGTGACGTGCCCGGCCTCGTCCTGGCCGTGCCGGCCCGGCCCGGTGACGCGGCCCCGATGCTGCGCTCCTGCCTGGCCTCGGCCAGGGCGGACGGCAGCGTCTGCGTCTTCCTCGAGCCGATCGCGCTCTACCACACCCGCGACCTGTACGAGCAGGGCGACAACGAGTGGCTGGCCCCCTACGTGGGCCCGCACGCCTGGTCGTCCGAACACGTGCCAATCGGCCGCGCCCGCACCTACCCGGTCGGCGACGCGGCGGATCTGACCATCATCACGTACGGCAACGGGCTGCGCATGTCACTGCGGGTCGCGGCCCGGCTGGCCGAGCAGGGCTACGGATCCCGAGTGGTGGACCTGCGCTGGATTTCCCCACTGCCGGTGAACGACCTGGTGAGAGAGGCCGCCGCGACCGGCCGCGTGCTGATCGTGGACGAGACCCGCCGCTCCGGCGGCGTCGGCGAGGGAGTCCTCGCGGCCCTGGTGGACGGCGGTTTCGTAGGCTCGGCACGCCGGATCGCGTCGGCGGATTCGCTGATTCCGCTGGGTCCGGCCGCACAACAGGTGCTGGTGGGAGAGGATGCCATCACACAGGGTGCCCACACCCTGCTGGCACGGTAAATTGCCTCACACTCGGTGCGCCACTTGCGCCCGGGCGCGCAAGTGTGTGGACTACCCCCAAGTTCACGCACCGACTTTCTTGGCTAGGAGGACTTAGACAGTGAGCGCGACCGCTGGTCAGGCCGACGGCGTACGCAGCCTGGCGGACCGGTTCGGCTTCGAGCCGAACATGGTGGTCATGGAGATGGGCTACGACGACGATGTCGACGAGGACCTCCGTGACGCCCTGACCGAACGCGTCGGCGATTTGGTCGACGAGGACACCGACGAGGTCGTCGACGCGGTGCTGTTGTGGTACCGCGACGGCGACGGAGACCTCTTCGAACTTCTGACCGACGCCCTGGGCCCCCTCGCCGACAACGGCGTGGTGTGGCTGCTGACCCCCAAGGCCGGCCGTGACGGCCACGTCGAACCGAGCGACATCAGCGAGTCCGCCCCCACGGCAGGCTTGCAGCAGACGTCGACGGTCAACGCCGGCAAGGACTGGACCGGGGCCCGCCTGGTCTCACCCAGGGGTGCGAAGAAGAAGTAGCTCACTGGATTCCCCAGCCCGACCGGCGTCCTCGCGACGCCGGTCCAGCTAGGGTTGTGCCCATGCCACTTCCCGTCGGCGCCGAAGCGCCCGACTTCACCCTGAAGGACCAGAACAACCAGGAGGTACGCCTACGGGACTTCCGCGGTCGCAAAGCGGTCCTGCTGGTGTTCTACCCCTTCACCTTCACCGGCGGCTGCCGGCGCGAACTGGCCGCCGTACGGGACAACCTGCCCGCCTTCCAGAACGAGCAGGTCCAGGTCCTGGCCGTCAGCGTCGACTCGGTCTACAGCCACAAGGTCTGGGCCGGCCAGGAAGGCTTCGACTTCCCGCTCCTGGCCGACTTCTGGCCCCACGGCGAGGTGGCCCGCGCCTACGACGTCTTCAACGACGGCGGAGGCATGGCCAACCGCGGCACCTTCGTCATCGACCAGGACGGCATCATCCAGTTCGCCGAGATGATCGGCCCCGGCGAGTCCCGCGACGTGAAAGCCTGGCTGGCCGCACTCGATAGCTGAAACCGGCCCAGGTACGATGACGGCTCCGGTGAACACCGGGCGCGTAGCTCAGTGGGAGAGCACTCGCCTTACAAGCGAGGGGTCGTAGGTTCGAAACCTACCGCGCCCACGAGTCGGGCATCCCCCTGTCCGCGGAAAGCGCGGACCGGGCCGACCCGTCATATCTGCTCCGGGGCCGAGCCCCGGAGACCCCGCGTTCCGTCCGGCTGCGGCTGGGTGGGTGGGGGTTCTTCGGCCTTCGGCCTTCAGTTTTTGGGTACGGCGTTCGGCCTGCCCTGGGATCGGACGTGGGCTTCCGGCTTGGCCGTTTGTTGCCTTCGGCCGGATCGGCCCTTTGCCTTGGTTACGTTTTCCTCGCCTTCGCTTTGACTTTCCCTCGACCGGGCCGGGCGCAGCCCGTCGCTTCGCCTTCGGCTTGGTCGTTTCCTGGGCCCGGCCCGGCTTGGCCGTCGCTTCGCTTCGGCTGGCCGTTCCCTCGGCCGGGCTGGCGGGGCGCGTCGCTTCGCCTTCGGGCGGCCTTTGCTTCGGTGTCGGCGCGGCCCCATCCCCTCGCCTTCGGCTGGGGCTGCCGCTCTGCTTTTGGTAGAACATCTAGCCCTTTGTTCGGCGGGGGCTGTTTCTTTGCTTTCGGCGGGGTCCTGCCCTTCGTCTGGTCGGGCCGGCCCCTTGGGTGGGCGGGCACGGCCTCCGCTTTGGGTCGTCCTTCTCGCCTTTCATCCCTTCAGGGCGTCGGGGATGGCTCGGCTCTTTTTCTTCTTCGGGGCGGCACTTGCCTTGGCGTGGGCGGGGCCTCTTTCCATCGCCTTGGGGTGGGCTCTGCTGTCGCCCTTGGTGGGGTCGTCGCGTCGACTTGGGTTGTCGTCTTTCGACGGTTGGGTGGGGTGGGGTTCTGGGTTGCGGTGGGAGGTGGGCTGGGGGTTTCGGGATTGGGCCTGAAGGGGTGGCGGGGTGTGGTTGCGTGGGGGAAAGGGTCTTTGGTGGGGGATGGGGGATTTGTGCGCGCTCGGCATGAGCTTGGGGTTGAGGGGGACCGGCGGTACTCGGTGATTTTGCCGGTGCGGCGGTGGCTGCTGGTGGAGAAAGTGCTTGATGACTACGAGAGCGTGGAAGGGGACCTTCTGGTTGATAGGAGTGCTGCGCATGCGGTTCGGGCGGGGGTGTACGGGGCGGATCTGCGGCCGCTTCCTGATGATCGGGTGGTCAGTGTCGAGCTGTCGGGGGTCGAGTGTCAGCTTGTGGCGGACTCGCTGGCTCATCGGGCGGCGGCGGCCGACACCGAGAGCCATGAGCACGGCATCGGGGTGAGTGGGTCGGAGATCTGGGATCTGTTGCGTGTGCTGGATGCCCAGCTCAAACGGGGGTGACGGCTTGTCGGATCACGGACCGTAAGGGTCTTGCGGCTGCTCGGGGCTGGGAGTCTGGCGTTCGTACGGCATCAAGCCATCGTGCGCCGAAGCCTGGAGGCATCTCCTCGATCGACGGGCGGTCATATGTCAGATCTGTCTCCTGATCTTTTTCAGCGTTGGTATCACTCCGATGAGGAGGACACCGACGACGAGGCCGTCTACCGGCCCGCGGATTTTCCGTTCCCGCCGCGGCGGGCGCCCCGGGAAAGCCTCGAGTTCCGGCCCGGTGGCGGCTACATCGAGTACGGGCCGGGGCCGGCCGACCGGTCGGCGCCGAGCCGGGGGAGCTGGGAGGCGGAGCGGGCGGACGCGGTACGGGTGCGTGCCGGCGCGGGGTCGCGCCTGCTGCACATCACGGCGCACGACGGGCAGGTGCTGAAGATCCGCAAGTGACCGACAGGAGATGAGTTTCCGTGGACGCCGACGAGATCATCGAAGCTCCCGAACGACGCCGCTGCGCCACCGAGGACGTCCACCGACGGCTGCTGAACGAGAGCATCAGTTACCGGGTGGCCCGGACCGACATCGAGAACCTCGCCTTCGCCTACGCGAGCGGCGAGAAACGCGACGACCGCACCGAGGTCGTGAACATCCCGGTCGTGGTGCACGTCGTCTACAACACCGAGGAGCAGAACGTCTCCAAGGAGCAGATCGACAGCCAGATCGCCGTCCTCAACGAGGACTACCGGGCGCTGAACCCGGACGTCAAGGACGTACCGCCGATCTGGCAGGGCCTCGTCGCCGACCTGAAGATCGAGTTCCACCTGGCCACCGTGGACCCCCAGGGCAACCCGACGGACGGCGTGACCCGCCGGCAGACGACGCGCACCTCCTTCGGCGGCAACGACACGGTCAAGTTCGCGGCGACCGGTGGCACGGACGCCTGGCCGAGCGACCGCTACCTCAACATGTGGGTCTGCCAGCTCAGCGCCGGCCTGCTCGGGTACGCCCAGTTCCCGGGCGGCCCGGCCGAGACCGACGGCGTCGTGATCACCCACACCGGCTTCGGCAAGACCGGTACGGCCCGGGCGCCGTTCGAGATGGGCCGCACCGCCACCCACGAGATCGGCCACTGGCTCAACCTGTTCCACATCGGCGGCGACGACGGCACCGGCTGCGGCGGCACCGACCTGGTGGCCGACACACCCAACCAGTCCGACCAGAACGTCGGCCGGCCCAAGTTCCCGCGCATCACCTGCGGCAACGGCCCCAACGGGGACATGTTCATGAACTACATGGACTACGTCGACGACGCCGCCATGTTCATGTTCACCAAGGGGCAACTCGAGCGCATCGACGCCTGCCTGGCCGGCCCCCGCCAGAGCCTGAAGGCCACCCCGCCCACGACGTGACGACCCCGGCCGCCGCACGTCGACCGGCCGCCGCACTCGGCACGGCGGCCGGGCTCGACAGTGGCTGCCGCGAAGGGGAGGGCCGGGCGCAACGGCGCGCCCGGCCTTCACCCGTCACATGGCGGTCTCGCCCTCAGCCGGGCCGCCGAGCGGCGCGTCGGAAACGGCCGTGGCGGTGGGCACGGCAGGCGGCGCGCTCCGGGCGGTCGCCGGGGCGGCCGGGTTGACCAGGGCCGCCGCGGCGGCCGGGGTGACCGGGGCGGCCTGGACGGCCGGTGTGGCTGGGGTGACCGGGGCAGCCGGTGTGGCTGGGGCGGCTTGGGTGGCCGGTGTGGCTGGGGTGACCGGGGCAGCCGGTGTGGCTGGGGCGGCTTGGGTGGCCGGTGTGGCTGGGGCGGCTGGGGTGGGGGCCGGGGAGTGCCAGCGGGCGCCGGGGGAGAGCTCGCCCAGGTGTTCCAGGCGGGCGCGGATGCCGCCGTTGCTGCGGCCGAACTCGGACATCAGGTCGCGGGGGCGGGCGCCCTCGCGGTAGCGGGTCAGGAGGCGGTCGTCGTCGTCCGGGGTCCAGCGGGTGCCCTGGTTGGGGTGGCGGCGCTCGGGCGGTGGGGCGTCGCGGGCCGAGGGTGAGGGCCGGGTCATGGCCAGCAGGCCGGCCAGGGTGGAGGTGAGCACGTCGGTCAGGCCGGGCAGGTCGGACGAGGCTATGCCGGCGCTGAGCTCGCTCACCACGTTGCCGTCGGTGTCGCTGCTGACGATGCAGAGGTCGAGGCGATCGTGCTCGGCGGGGAACGAGGTGACCTGGTACTCGGTGTCGCCCAGGACGAGGCGGCGGTCGAGGGTGATCGGTGCGGTTCGGAACGCGGTGTCATTCATGGCCGCGAAGTTAGACCCACCCCCTGACAGTTTCGGGTGATCACTCCAGGCGGGACGCCAGGACCTGTACGCCGGGGCCGTCCAGCTCGCCCAGGACGGTCCGCCGGCCGGTCATCGCCATCATCAGGGCCTCGGCCGGACCGGCCACCAGGTGACCGGCGCCGAAGGTCCAGTCCAGGTCGGACGCCGCGAAGAGCAGGCCGGCGAGCCAGGACTTGCGGGTGAAGCCGACCGGGCGGCCGGTGGTCAGGAAGTCCAGGGCGATCCGCAGCGAGTCCAGCGGCAGGCGGTGCGGCAGGCCCAGGGGGCGCCGGATGTCCTGTCCGTGCACCAGCAGGTCGGTGAGCTGGCCGGGGTAGCCGACCAGGGGCGGTTTGAAGTCGTTCTCGGCGTTGCGGCGCAGGCCCTCGGCGATCTCCTCGACCGGCAGCCGGCCGAGCGACTGGGCCAGCAGCGCGTTGGCCCGGTGCAGCCGGAAACCGGAGCGCACCATCGCCGACACGGTCGCCCCGCGTGGCGCCTCCACCGCGGCCAGCAGGTGGGCCGCCACCTCGCGGACCGTCCAGTCGCCGCAGAGGCTGCGCACCGCCAGCTGGGACGGGGTCAGCGACTCGAGCAGGTCGGCCGTGCGGCGTCTTTCCTGCGCTATCGCCTGGCGGACCGGCATCATTCGTACAGCTTCGCGGCGTACGCGGGCCCGTAGTACTCCTCCAGCGCCGCCATCGACGCCTGCGGCTGCTCGATCGTCTTGGCGATCACGGGACGGGACGGCGCGTCCGACGGCGACCACGAGGCCGGCTCCCACAGACGGGAGCGCAGGAACGCCTTCGAGCAGTGGTAGAAGACCTCTTCGATCTCCACGAGCAGCGCCATCTCGGGACGATGCCGGTGCACCACCATGCGGTCGAAGAGGTCGTCATCGCGTACGAGGCAAGCCCGCCCGTTGATCCTCAAGGTGTCGCCCCGGCCGGGGATCATGTAGATGAGCCCGACGTGCGGGTTGTCGACGATGTTGTGGAATCCGTCGGCGCGCCGGTTGCCGGACCGCTCGGGGATGGCGATCGTCGTCGGATCGAGCACGAGGGTGAAGCCGGGCGGATCGCCCTTGGGGGACACGTCCAGGTTGCCGTCGGAGTCCGATGTGGCCACCAGGCAGAACGGTGACGCCGCGAGCCAGTCGCGGTCGAGGTCGTGCAGCGCACGCCGCACCTTGGCCGCCACCCGGGGGATCGGCGTTCCGATGATCTCGCGAAGCTCGTCGTGCGTCGTGATCCGCTGCATGCCGACCACTCTAGGAAGACGCCCCAAGCCATTTACGGTAGTGGGACGCGAACGGCTCCCGGTCGAGCACCAGGGCCTCGTGCAGGGCGGCCGCGCCGGCCCGCGCGCCCGCCACGATCTCCGGCGGGTAGCCCAGCTCGTGGCGGTGCTGCTCGAACTCGTCCTCGTCCTCCACCTCGACCCGCCGGCCCCGGCGGTAGCGAACCAGGTCGATGTCGAGGTCGATCACGGTGATCTCGGCGGGGCCGGTCCAGCGGGCCGGCGTGATGATGTCGCAGTAGAGCTCGCGCCTGTCCGGCGCGGCCAGGAACATCGCCATCCACCAGGCCTCGGCCGGGATCAGCCGGACCGCGTCGACCCTGGTCACGCCGGTCGGGCGGCGGCCGTAGTGGTAAGTGACGACGGTGCCGCGGGGGGTGGACAGCCACGTGCCGAACTCGTCCTCGCCGAGCAGCCGCCCGGTCACCTGCCGATGCGGTCGCCCGTCGAACTTGCGCAGCACCAGATCGACCGCATCCACCCGGCGAGGCTACATCGATCCCCATCGGGGGACATGCCCGGCCGTCCCGCTCCGGCACGCCGCGTGATTCGTTTCAAGGCCGTGAAGGTCGTCATCGACGGCAGGTTCGTGCTCGACGAGGCGGATCTGCAGACGCGCCTGGCCGGAGCGTTCGGCTACGGACCCTTCTACGGACGTGATCTGGCCGCCCTCCGGGACCGGCTGACCGCCGGCGATCCGCGCCCGCTCGAGCTCACCTGGATCCACGCCGACGCCATCCGGCTGGCGCTGGGCGGCGCCGCCTTCCGGGCGTACCTGACGGTCTTTCAGGCGATCGAGGTGGCCGACGAGCGCAAGCCCTGGGACGAGCGCTTCATCTTCCGCCTGTTCGAATAACCGACTCGCACCCGAGCGCTTTCTCATGCCGCCACCCTCGCCACCGATTGCTGAGGGTGCCGGCGGGGAGAACCCACCGGCGGGCGGGCCCCGACCGGTTTCCCCCTGGCGATCGGGCCCGCCCGGACAACTCGAGCAGAAGGAGCGTCGATGGACCGCGAGCTCTACGTCGGCATCGACGCCACCAAGATCGTCGTCAGCGCGCACCCTCTCAAGGTCCGCACGGGCCGGGTCGCCCGGCACCGCGCCGGATCGGTGACGGAGATGCTGCCGGTGGCGCCGAGCGGGGCCACCCGCGAGGAGCGCACCGCGTTCGCCTGCCGCCTGAGCCTCCCGCTGGCCTTCCTGACCGCGCTGGCCGCCGCGGCCGGCGCGCCGTGGTTGCTGCCCGCCGTCGCCTCGGCCGCGACCCTCGCCACCGTCTGGCGCCGCCAGGCCCGCGCCGCCGCCGAGACCGAATTCGAGCTGCCCCACGACCCGGGGGCCCGGGTGTTGCTGGCCGCCGAGGAGCGGGCCGTCTTCCAGCGGGCCGTCCGGGTGGCGCGCCGCGTCCGCCGGGCCTGGCCGGCCCTGCCGGGCATGGTCGACGAGACGGCCGACCACTCGCTGACCGCTGCCCTCGACGACCTGGCCACGCTTCTCGTACGCCGTCAGGAGCTGCGCCGCCTGCGGGCCGGGCTCGCCGCCGTACCCGATCGGGACGTCCCCGCGGGCAGCCCCGCCCTGTCCGCCCTGTCCGAGCAGCGCGACCAGGCCGAGCGGCTGTGGCGCGAGGCCGGCCGGCAGGTCAACCGGATCCTGCGCGGCCTCGACCGGACCGCCCTGGCCCAGGAGTCGCTGCTGCGCGAGCGGCACATCGGCGAGACCGCCCGGCACGCCGAGCTGGCGCTGGCCGGTCTCGCCCCGGCCGCCCCGGCGGACCACTCGGAGCTCGCCGACCGCACGGACGCCGTGATCACGGCGTATCGAGAGCTGGCAGCAGGTCGAAATTGATCATCGCGCCCGCGGTCAGCCCGGCCGCGGCCGCGGAGATCACCTGGGCCATCGGGTCGGCCACGTTGCCCGCTACCCAGACTCCGGGAACCGCGGTGCGCCCCGAGGGGTCGATCGCGGGAACGTAGGTGCCGATGCCCATGGGGTGCTCCACGGGCTCGAGCCCGAGCTCTTCCAGGAATCCACCTCGCGCCTCCATCCGGGTCGTCACGACCAGGTAGTCACGTGCCACGAAGCTACCGTCCTTGAGCCGGACGCCACCGTCCTCCACAGCGGCCACGTCGTCCACAGCCAGCGGGACGACGTCCTTGCTCCACTGCTGCCAGAGGCGTACCTTCTCCGCGTCGCCGAACACGCCGATGGCCTGACCACGGACTTCGTAGCCGTGGCAGTAAGGGCAGTGCAAGACCATCGAGCCCCAGCGCTCGGCCAGGCCCGGAATGTCGGGCAGCCGGTCGGCGAGCCCGGTGGTGATCAGCAGCCGCTTCGCCCGGAAGGTCGCGCCGTCGGCGAGGCGAACCTCGAAGCCCGGCCGGACCGAGGTCACCGACCCCTCGATCACCTCGCCGCCGTATTTGCGGACCTCGGCCCGGCCCGCCGCGTGGAACTCGGCCGGGGTCATCCCGTCGCGGGTCAGGAAGTTGTGGATGCCGTCGGCCGGCGCGTTCCGCGGCTCGCCCGAGTCGATCACCAGTACCGAGCGCAACGCCCGTCCCAGGGCCACCGCGCCGCTCAGGCCGGCCGGCCCGCCGCCGATAACAATCACGTCGTAAGTCATGGCCCGATGGTGGCCCCACCATGCCGAAATGCGGAAACATCTTTGCCATGACGGCAAACGACGACGTCCTCAAGGAGGTCGGCCCCCGGCTGCGGCAGCTGCGCCGGAAGGCCGGGATCACGCTGACCGCGCTCGCCGAGACCACCGGCATCTCGGTCAGCACCCTGTCGCGCCTCGAGTCGGGTCAGCGCAAGGCCACCCTCGAACTGCTGCTGCCGCTGGCCCGCGCCTACCGGGTGCCCCTCGACGAGATGGTCGGCGCGCCGCCCACCGGCGATCCCCGGGTCTACGCGCGGCCGATCAGCGCGTTCGGCCAGACGATCGTGCCGCTCTCCCGGCAGCCCGGCGGCCCGCAGGCGTTCAAGCACCTCATCCCGGCCGGCGCCCGGCAGGATCCGGACCCCAAGACCCACGAGGGGTACGAATGGCTCTACATCCTCAGCGGCCGGCTGCGGCTGATCCTCGGCGAGCACGACCTCGTCCTGCCGCCGGGTGAGGCGGCCGAGTTCGACACCCGGGTGCCGCACTGGTTCGGCAGCGCCGACGGCCAGGCCGTCGAGTTCCTGACGATCTTCGATCGGCAGGGCGCCCGGATCCACGTTCGTGCCAAATCGCGAAACCACCCCCACGAGTGACTTTCTCCGCCCTCGTCACGGGACTAGGGTGGTTAGCCATCGTGTTCATGTGCTGCGACGGGTGGTGGACAGTTGTCTGGGGACCGTGACGTGCCGCTCGGGGAGCGTGCCGAGCGCGTCCACCAGCAGGTTCTGCACGACCTCGGCGTCGGGCAGCCACCACTGTGCCTGCTCCGGCGGCACGGCCCACCGCACCGGCCCCTCGGTCATCCGGCTCGGCGCGGCCGGCACCCACGATCCGGTCCCGTGGCGGACGACGTCCAGCCGATGCTCCAGTTCGGCCCGCAGAGGCACCCCGGCCCGCACGAGGAACATCCACCGCCCGGCCGCCGTCACCGCGACCGGGCCGCGAGCGTCCGCCCGCTCCACTCCCAGCACCCCGGTGTGCAGCCGCGCCGTGCCCAGCACCCGCAGTCCGAGCGCCGCCGGCACTTCCAGCACGTCGAACAGCCGCCCGGTCGCCAGCAGCACGCTGTGCGGCCGATGCCGCCACCACGCCCGCACCTGGGCCGGGTCGGCGCTCGCGCTGTCCTCCCACGACTCCAGCGCGGGATGGCCGGCCATGATCGGGCATCCGGGGCGTCCACAGGTGAACCGGTGCCCGACGAGGCGGGCGCCGGGGGTGACCGCCCAGCCGTGCTCGGCGTACCGCAGAGCGGCCCGCCGCAGGCGTCCCCGATCGACGAGATCGAGCAACGCCGGTGGTACGAACGGCCGACTGACGGTCCACTGCATGGCTCGATAACCCCCGATCTGGGTGGGCCGGCGCCATATCAGCTCCGTCTGCCGTATCCAAGCGCGACACGCATCGTTGTTTCCGGCAGATCCACCCTTTGCAAGTTGCAACGAAAACTACGAGCATCGGTGAGCAGGCGATCACACACGCTGTGCGACATGAGCACACGTGGGGGGTCCACACTGCAGATGACACAAGGGCTCGCCGGCGGGGGTCGCCGGGTGAGCCGGGGGAGGCACCGTGGACGAGCTGCCGATCGGCCGCCGCGTCGCCTATTGGCGCGGCCGGCGCAAGATGTCCCAACAGGTCTTCGCTGACCGGTTGGGCAAGTCCAAGAGCTGGGTCGACAAGGTGGAACGAGGCGTCCGCCGGCTCGACAAGTTCTCCGTCGTCTACGAGATCGCCGACGTTCTGCAGGTGGACGTCCAGCTGCTGCTGGGCAAGGACGTGGAACGGCGCCCGGAGACCCAGAACTGCATCGACCAGGTCGAAGTGGAGGAGATCCGCGCCGCCCTGGAGCGTTACGACCAGATGAGCGCGTTCTTCCAGGCGGTGCCCCACTCGCCGCCGCTGGTCGAGATGCGCAAGGCGGTCAGCCACGCCTGGCTCACCTATCAGCACGCGAAGTACGGCGTCCTGGCCAGGATGCTGCCCAAGCTGCTGCGCGACGCCCAGGCGGCGGACAGCGCCTACGCCACCGGCACGGAGGCCAAGGACGCGGCCCACCTGCTCGGGCAGGTCTACCAGATCGCCTCGTCGGCGCTGCGCAAGGTGGGGGAGCACGAGCTCTCCTGGCTGGCGGCCGACCGGTCGATCGCGGTGTCCCAGCGGGCCGGCGACCAGCTCCTGGCCGGGCTGGCGTCGTACCGGGTGGGCAGCGCGCTGCTGGCGCTCGGCCGGGTCCGTCCCGCGCTCGAGGTCAACGTCAACATCGCGAACCGCCTGGCGCCGAGCTTCGACCGTCCGCAAGGGCAGGGCGAGAGGCTTTCGGTGTACGGGATGTTGCTGCTCAACGGCGCGATGGCGGCCGCGCGGATCGGCGACAGCGCGACCGTGCGCGACCTGCTCTGCGGCGCCGAGCAGGCGTCGCTCGAGCTGGGCGGCGACTTCAACCACTACTGGACGAGCTTCGGGCCGACCAACGTGCAGCTGCACCGCTGCGCCACGGCGGTCGAGCTGGGCGACGGCCGTACCGCGGTCGAGGCCCATGAAAAGCTGGACATCGTCGGCTTCAACGCCATGTTGCCGGAGCGCCGCGCGCACCACTTCCTGGACATCGCGCGCGGCTACACCCAGATCGGCAACATCGACAAGGCCAGCGAGATGCTCCTGGAGGGCGACCGGCTCGCCCCGTCGGAGATCCGCTGCCGTCCGCTCGCCCACGAGGTCCTTTCCGACGTGCTCCGCCGGACGCGGGGCACGCCACCGGCTCCGATCGCGGAGCTGGCCGAGCAGATGGGAGTCGGCGTATGAGGGCGGTCCGCAGGTGACGATCGGCAACCCCGCACCCGGCGTGCTGTACGTCCTGGTCTGTGGTTCTCCCATGGCGCGCGACGTCGGCATCTTGGTCACCCTGGCCCAGCAGGAAGGCTGGGAGGTCTGCGTGATCACCACGCCCGACGGCCGCAAGTTCGTCGACGTGGAAGCGCTCCAGGCACAGACCGGCCACCCCGTGCGCACCTACTACAAGAGTCCCGGCGACCCGGACGTGCTGCCTGAGGCGGACGCGATGATCGTCGCGCCCGCCACGGTCAACACCGTCAACAAGTGGGCCGTCGGCATCACCGACACGCTCGTTCTCGGCCTGCTCGTCGAGGGCTACGGCTATGGCGTGCCGACGGCCGTCGTTCCGTACACCAATAAGGTCATGGCCCTTCATCCCGCCCTGCACGAGAGCCTGGCGAAACTCCGTGACTGGGGCGTGCACGTGCTGTACGGCGAGGACGTGTGCCGGCTCGGCGGACCCGGCCAGACCGATCGTTACCGTGGGCAGTTCCCGTGGCGGCGGGCGCTCCAGGCGGTCAGCAATCCGGTGACGATGAGCAGCAGCCGGGCCGAGCCCGGCGCGGTGGGCTGAGCTACCGGCTCCCTCGGCCCCTCCGGCCCGATAGAGTTGTCGGCCGTGACCGACACTGCCGCCATACCCACCGTCCGGGACGTCATCGACGCGCTCGACCGGCGTTATCCCCGCGAGTGGGCGGAGTCCTGGGACCGGGTCGGCATGGTGCTGGGCGACTTCGCCCACCCGGTCCGGCGGGTCCTCTGCGTCGTCGACTGCGTGCCCGAGACGGTGGAAGAGGCGATCTCGGTGGGAGCCGATCTGATCGTCGCCCACCATCCGCTGCTGCTCAAGCCGGTGTCGACGCTCGCGCCGGACACGTACAAGGGCCGCATCATCCACCGGCTGATCCGGTCGGACGTGGCCCTCTACGTCGCGCACACGAACGCCGACGTGGCCAATCCTGGTGTTTCGGACGCGCTGGCTTCACTTCTCGGTTTGCGGGATCTCAGACCGTTGGTTCCTGGTGATGACGGACGCGGCCTGGGCCGGATCGGCGTGCTGGACCCCCCGATGGATTTGTCGGAACTAACGGGATTTGTCGCATCACGGCTTCCGGCGACGGCGGCGGGCGTGCGGTCGGCCGGAGATCCTTCATTGGTCGTACGGACCCTGGCCGTCTGCGGTGGCGCGGGTGACACCTTCCTGGCCGACGCCGCGCGGGCCGGCGTGGACGCGTACCTTTGCGCTGATCTTCGTCACCACCCGGCGAGCGAACACGTCGCCGGGGAAGGCCCGGCGCTGATCGACGTCGCCCACTGGGCGACGGAACGTCCCTGGCTCGACGACGTCGCGGCGTGGCTGCGCGGCGAGTTCGGCTTCGACGTCGTCGTGTCCGACCTGGACACCGACCCCTGGACCCTTTTCCGAAAGAAGGAGCCCCTGCCGTGAAGGCCTCCCCGGATGCCCAGCGCCGCCTGCTCGACCTGCAGGCCGTCGACACCGCCCTGGCCCAGCTCGCCCACCGGCGCAAGACGCTGCCCGAGCTCGCCGAGATCGACGCGGTGTCGCGGGAGCTCTCCGCGCTGGAGGACGAGCGGGTCCGCGCCCAGGTCGCCGTGGACGACCTCGAGCGCGACATCAGCCGCTTCGAGAAAGACATCGAGCAGGTACGCATCCGCAAGGAGCGCGACCAGAAGAGGCTCGACGCCGGCGGCGCCCTCAAGGAGATCGAGGGCCTTCAGCACGAACTGGCCACCCTCAACCGGCGCCAGTCCGAGCTCGAGGACGCCGAGCTCGAGCTGATGGAGCAGAAGGAGTCGGCCGAGTCCGCGCTGACGGCGGTCCGCGAACGTCTCGACGCCGCCCTGGCCCGCCGCTCCGAGGCCGAGGCCCGCCGCGACGAGACGCTGGCCGACATCACCAAGGAGCAGGAGTTCAAGCAGTCGTCGCGGGCCCCGCTCGCCGCCGACCTGCCGGCCGACCTGGTCACCCTCTACGACAAGATCCGCCTCGACTCGGGTCTCGGCGCGGCCCTGTTCCAGTCGGGCCGCTGCGGCGGCTGCCGCATCGAGCTGTACGGCGCCGACCTGGCCCGGGTCAAGGCGGCGGCGCCCGACGAGGTCGTCCGCTGCGAGGAGTGCCGCCGCATCATGGTCCGCACCAAGGAGTCCGGCCTGTGAGCCTGCGCGTCGCGATCGAGGCCGACGGCGGCTCCCGGGGCAACCCCGGCCCGGCCGGGTACGGCTCGGTGGTCCGCGCCCACCCGACGGGCGAGGTGCTGGTCGAGCGGTACGGCGCGCTGGGCGTGACCACGAACAACGTGGCCGAGTACACGGGCCTGATCGAGGGGCTGAAGGCGGCCCGCGAGCTGAACGCCACCGAGGTCGACGTCCGGATGGACTCGAAACTGGTGGTCGAGCAGATGTCCGGCCGCTGGCAGATCAAGAACGCGGGCCTGCGCCCCCTGGCCGCCGCCGCGGCGGCCCTGGTCACCGAGTTCGACCGGGTGACCTTCGAGTGGATCCCGCGCGAGCGCAACAAGGCGGCCGACGCCCTGGCCAACCGGGCCATGGACGAGGCCGCCGGCAAGCCGGTCCGCGAGGTCCTGGCCGAGGATCTGGTCGCCCCCACCGCGCCCGTCGTCGAGCCGGACATTTCCGATTCTTCTCCCTTTTCCGGCGCGCCGGGTCCTCGCTCGTGGGCGCCGCCGTCGCTGGACAACGCGACCCGGCTCATCCTGGTCCGCCACGGCGAGACGGCCCTGACCAAGCAGGGTCGCTACTCCGGCCGGGGCGACGTGCCCCTCTCCGACGAGGGCGAGGCCCAGGCCATGGCCGCCGGCGGCCGGGTGGCCGGCATCTCCCGCGACGTCACGGCCATCGTCAGCTCACCGCTGAGCCGCTGCGTGCGTACGGCCGAACTCATCGCGGCCGAGGTGGGCGGCGTCCCCGTGACGGTGGTCCCCGACCTGATCGAGTGCGACTTCGGCGACTGGGAGGGCCTGACCTTCGCCGAGGTCAACGAGCGCTGGCCGGCCGAGATGGCCGCGTGGCTGGAGAAGACGAGCGTGGCCCCACCCGGAGGCGAGTCCTTCCAGGCGGTGGCCAAGCGGGTACGGGGAGCCCTCCAGACCGTCCTCGACTCGTACCCCGGCGGCGTGGTCGTCCTGGTCTCCCACGTCACCCCGATCAAACTGATCCTGCGCGACGCCCTGGCCGCCTCGGACGCCTTCCTCCACCGCCTGTTCCTCGACGCCGCCGGCGTCTCCACCATGGACATCTGGCCCGACGGCAACATCGCGGTCCGCTCGGTCAACGAGACGGCCCACCTCCGCTGACGCCTCCCGGCGTGACGTGGCGGCGTCGCCCGGGACTGGCGCTCATGGTGCGGACGCTGCACCGATGAGCGCCTGGCCGATCGACAAGTTGACCGCGCTGCGGCTCGGAAGGCGGCTTGCCGCGGAGGTACCGGGGTCGGGGCCGGGGCGGCGGGCATTCGTCACCGTCATCCCCTGGCCGCTGAGGCGGACCTGGTCGCCCGGCGGGAGGGGTGGACGCGGGCTGACCGTGAGCGGCGATTTCGGGTGGCGCACTGGGACTACGCGGCCGACATGCTCGAGGGCTGGGACTACGACGTCGGCGCCCACCGCGTACGGGAAGAAGAAGTGGAAGGCGAAGCCGCGCTCTCGGCGCTGATCGATCGGTGGGGACTCAAGGCCGGCGTTTTTCGCTACGCGTGGGACACGGCTGATCCACGGTAGTTGTTCAGGAAGGGTTTCGTCCGGAACTGGGGCTAGCGTGCGGGCATGGCGGAATTTGAGGGGGACCTGCGCGGCTCCCGGTTCGAGCGGGCCGATCTGGCCGGCAGTCGCTTTCGGGACGTGAACTTCCATGACGTCGTGATGCGAGGTGTGTATCTCGGCCGGGTCGACATCGACGGGGAGATCGAGAGTCTGCGGATCAACGGGGTGGACGTTGTTCCGTACGTACAGGCCGAAATGGATCGTCGTGACCCCGAGCGGGTCAAGATGCGGCCGACGGAGCCGGCCGGATTTCGGGAGGCCTGGGATCTTGTCGAGGCGCGGTGGGCTGAGACGGTGGAGCGGGCGCGGCGGCTGCCCGAGGCGATGCTGCACGAGTCCGTGGACGGGGAATGGTCGTTCATCGAGACGTTGCGGCATCTGGCCTTCGCCGAGGAGTCGTGGGTGTCGCGGGCCATCCTGGGTGAGCCCTCGCCGTGGCATCCGCTTTCGCTGCCGTGGGACGGCATGGACGACACGCCCGGTGTTCCGCGTGATCGGGCGGCCCGGCCCGCCCTCGACGAGGCGCTCGCCCTCCGGCTCGACCGGATGGCCACCGTGCGGCGGGTCCTCGACGGCCTGACCGACGAGCTGCTGGCCGCCGACACCAAACCCGTCGACGGCCTAGGCTGGCCGCCGCCGGCGAAGACCTTTCCCGTACGGGATTGCCTGCTCACCGTGCTGAACGAGGAGTGGGAGCATCGCCGCTTCGCGGAACGCGACCTGGCTGTGCTGGAATCACGGGTATGAACGAATCTCGACCGGTTGCTCTGGTCACCGGCGTCGGCCGTACGGTCGGGATCGGCGCCGGCATCGCCCGGCAGCTCGCCTCCTCGGGGTGGGATGTCGCCTTCACGTACTGGCACGCGTACGACGACCGCATGCCCTGGGGTCCCGAAGCCGGCGCGACGAAAGCCATCGCCGACGGGCTGGCCGGCCGCAGCGCCGCCATCGAGGCCGACCTGACCGAGGTGGCGGCGCCGGCCGCGATCTACGACGAGGCCGAGCAGCGCCTCGGACCGGTGACGGCCCTGGTCATGTGCCACTGCGAGTCGGTCAACTCCGGCCTGCTCGACACCACCGTGGAAAGCTTCGACCGTCACTTCGCGGTCAACGCCCGCGCCACCTGGCTCCTCATCCGGGAACACGCGCGGCGCTTCCAAGGTGCGCCCGGCACGGGCCGGATCATCGCCCTGACCAGTGACGCCACTGCGGGCAATCTGCCGTACGGCGCGAGCAAGGGCGCCCTCGACCGGATCACCCTGGCCGCCGCGCGGGAGCTGTCCCACCTGCGCATCACCGCGAACGTCATCAATCCGGGCCCGATCGACACCGGTTGGATGTCCGGCGACCTCCAGGAGATGGTCGTCCGCGAGACCCCGATGGGCCGCCTGGGAACTCCGCAGGACACGGCCCACCTGGTCGACTTCCTGTGCTCGCCGCGGGGTGGTTGGATCAACGGCCAGCTGCTGATGAGCAACGGCGGGTTCGCCTGAGGGTTTCCTTCATTCACGTCCAGCGGCCGGACGCCCGCCGACGACCGGCCTAGGCTGAACAACCATGACGGATTCTGAGCTGTCGGAGTTACGCGCGCGGGCCGCCGGCGGAGACCGGGACGCGGTGGACCAGCTCGTCGAACTGGCCGGCGAACGAGGTGACATGGCGGAACTGCGCCGCCTCGCCGACGCGGGCAGCCGCGACGCCACCGACGAACTCGTCCAGCTGGCCAGCGAGCGAGGCGACACCGACGAGCTACGCCGCCTGGCCGACACCGGCAACAGCGACGCCGCCGAACTGCTGGCCGAACTCACCGACGAAGACTGACAGACTCAGCCGCGAGGCGGTCGTTGTGCTAGCTGACCACTTTCGCCAAGTCGACGGCATTCGGCGGGGTCTTGATCTCAGCGACTGCCGCGCCGTACTCGGTGAACGCGATGTCGGTGCCGCCGGATTTCGGCGAGGTGATCTTTAGCGGGTACGGCTCGCCGGTAGTGGCGATGTAGACGGTGTCGCCCCCGACGTCGGGGCTGGTCAGGCTGATCACCGGCTGGCCGTCGAGGGCGCCGGCGGGACCTTTGTTGAAGCCGTCGTAGTAGCGCAGGAGCTCCTCGACGTCGGCGACGGAGTACAGATCCTCGAAGTTCCGGTCCGCCGCGGACAACTTGATCCAGCGGCCGCTCGCACGCTGGGCGGTCAGCTCACCCTTCGTCGCGCCGAGCATCGCGATCCAGGACGCCGTGTCGAGGCGAAGGTAGCGCTGCCCACCGACCGTGATCAGCTCGACGGTCGTTTTACTGGTCTTGAGAACGCCCGTCTCGTCCGCGCCTGCGACTGTGATATCCAGGCTGACATTGCGGTAGTCGTCGACGAGGCGACCCTTGACGTGGACCGATGTCGTCTGCCGGATAGCGGCCAGCGCCTTGCCGACGATTTCGGCCGGCGGCAACGCGGCGACGCCGTTGCCGGCAGCGTCAGAGGCCGACGCGGACGATGTAACGGCCTCGTCGTCGTTCGCGGCCGCGCATCCGGCGAGCAGCACAATGGACAGTGCCGCGGCCCCCAAGGACCTGATTTTCATGGCGCCGCTTCCCCCGCTGGATCGGTTGGCGACGATCAAGCTACATGGACGGCGTCGCGCTGCAGTACCCGGCGCCGTAGGACTGCCACCGCGGCCGGGCAGAGCCGATCATGACGTGGAGGGTCGTCTCGGGTCACCGCCCTATGGTGCTCGGCGAGGCAAGATACGTGCCATGAGTGCCAGGCCTGAGTACGACCTTGAGGCGTACATCAAGCGATCCACCGAAGGGCCTTGCTTCGTGTGTGCGTTTCTTGGTGGCCATCCCGACTACCGGCATCACCTGGTCTATGAGAATCAGGAGACTGTTGCCTTTCCGACTCGGTATCCGACTCTGCTCGGTTACACCGTCGTGTGCCCTCGGCGGCACCTTGAGAGCTGGGTGGCCGACATGGAGGTGGATGAGTTTCTGCGCTTTCAAGGGACCGTGCACCGGGTCGCTCGTGCTTTGGAGGCGACCGTGCCGACCGAGCGGATGTACTCGATGAGCCTGGGTAGCCGGCAGGGGAACGCTCAGCGTTTCCGGCACCGGCTCGGTGACTATGACAAGGCGGAGCGGGAAGCCGTTTTCGTGCCGGCTGTGAAGGAGATCGAGCTGTCCGAGACGCAGGGGTGGGTGGGTCTTCGGCGTACGGCGCAGGAAGCGTGCGAGATTTCCGCGGGCCAGCAGTGAATTTTCGGCGCAACATCGTCGAGAACTGGGGGGCCGAGGGCGAGCAGTGGCTCGCCGACCTCCCGAAGCTGATCGATGACATGGCCGGCGAATGGGGCCTGGAAATCGATGAGCCGCAGGCCATGACCTTCCATTGGGTCGCCACGGTGAAGGGTGGCGGCGTCCTCAAGCTCGGCGTCCCGGATGGGCATCTCGGCGCCGAGGCCGAGGCCCTGCGGATCTTCGATGGGCGCGGCGCTGTGCGGCTTCGGGCCGAGGACGCGGCTCGCGGTGCGTTGCTGATCGAGCAAGCCTTTCCCGGTACGCCGGTGGCCGAGCTCGACGACGACGCGGCCGCCACCGCGGTTCTTGTCGACGCCGCGGAGCTGCTTCACCGCGTACCCCCCATCAATCGTTCTCTGCCTCATCTGCGCACCCTGCGTGGGGCTTTCGAGCGCTATGACCGGGACGGGCCGATTCCACGGCGGATGGTGGAGCGGGCGGCGGAGCTGTTCGACGACCTCTGTGCGGACGCGCCGCGCGAGACCGTGCTGCACGGGGACCTGCACCACGGCAATGTGCTGCGGGCCGAGCGGGCGCCGTGGCTGGCGATCGACCCGTCGCCGCTGATCGGGGACCCGGGCTTCGACTGCGGGGCGATGCTCTACAACCCCGATCCGGAGCGGCACGACCCGGCGCTGCTCGCGCTGGTGCCGGCCCGGATCGAGCAGCTGTCCCGGCTTGAGCCGGTGGACCGCGTCGTGGCCTGGGGATTTGTCATGGGCGTGCTGTCCGAGTTGTGGACGGTAGAGGCGTCCGGCCAGGCGCGGAGCCGGGCGATCGAGGTGGCCGCCCTACTGGAGCCGCGGCTGCGCTGACCGCACTCGCAGAACCTGTGCGCCCAGCGTCATGACGATCATCAGCGCCACGATGACGCCGAACGAGACGGTCAGCGACGACACGTGGGCGATGCCGCCGATGATGCCGGGGGCGATGAGACCGCTGCCGTACGCGATGCCGGCCACCCCGGCGATGCCTTTGCCCGGGCTGCTTTCGGTACGGGCGGCGGCCGCGAACACCAGCGGCACGACCACCGCGATGCCGATGCCGAGCAGGCCGAACCCGGCGATCACCAGCGCGACCGGCTCGGCCAGAACGATCGTCAGGGCGCCGGCCGTGGCGCACACCCCGGAGAAGCGGACGGTGGTCACCGGGCCGAACCGCCGGACGACCCGGTCGCCGCCGAAGCGGGCCACGGCCATGCAGACCGAGAAGATCGAGACGGTGGCCGCGGCGGTGGCGGCGGGATGGTGCAGCAGGTCGCGGACGTACACGGCGGCCCAGTCGAGGCTGGCCCCCTCGGCGAAGACCGCGCACAGGCCGATCAGGCCGATCGTCAACACCCGGCCGGTGGGCAACGCGAACGCCGGCGGTTCCTCCAGGCCGGCCGCGGGCCGGTGCGGGATGAGCCACCGCGACGCGGTCAGCACGACCGCGAACAGGGCGGCCACGGTGAGCAGGAAGTGCGTGGGCGCGGACAGGCCGGCCCGGGTCGCGAGCACGGCCACCGCCGAGCCGGCCAGCCCGCCGAGGCTCCACCAGCCGTGGAAGCCGGACATCACCGACCGGCCGTAGCGTTCCTCCACGAGCACGGCGTGCGCGTTCATGGCGACGTCGGCCACGCCGGCCGCCGCCCCGTAGACGATCAGGCCGAGGCCGAGCGCCCACAACGAGGTCGGCAGCGCCGGGAGCAGAAGAGCGGCACACCAGCAGAGCATCAGGACGCGTACGAGGGAACGCAGATCGAACCGATGCACGAGCCGGCCCGACAGCGGCATCGCGATCAGCGCACCGAGCCCGGGCATGAGCAGAGCCAGCCCGAGCCCACCCGGCCCCACCCCGACGTGGTCGGCCACCCACGGCACTCGCGCCGCGAACGTGCCGGTGACGGCCCCGTGCGCCGCGAAGATCGCCGACGTCGCGACCCGCGCCTTCCGCTCGATCATGAACCGACCCTAACGACGGCGGGGAAGGCTGCGTTTACGCCCCGAGAGGAATTGATGACTGTCACAGCGGAACGGCTCGCCAGGATGCTCGTTTCTGGATTGAATAAAGATCTGGGGAACGCAAAACGGTAGATAGGAGTCGCTGGTGCCGCTCAGGAGCCGTAAGCAGTGGTGGGGTGTGACGCTGGACGCGCCGGACGGGATGGAGTTGGGGCGCTTCTATTCGCGGCTGCTCGGCTGGAATTTCTATCCGGCGGACAACGGGCTGGGCGGGGCGGTGGCGCCCTCCGAGAACGCGGGTTACAACCTCGGATTCCAGACCGAGAAGCACTACGTACGGCCGGTGTGGCCGGCCGAGGCGGGGAAGCCGCAGATGTCGATGCACCTGGAGATCGAGGTCGACAATCTGGAGGAGGCCGTCGCGCACGCCATTTCGGTCGGCGCCGAACAGGCCTCCTATCAACCGCAGGAGACGGTACGGGTGATGCTCGATCCGGCCGGGCATCCGTTCTGCCTGTACACGGACGACTAGTTCACGAAACGGAAGGGGCGCGTGCCGGGAACCGGTGCGTGCCCCTTCCGATTCGGCGAAACAATCGCCGACGAATGGAACCGGTACTTCTCGTGCCACTCACCATCTCAAGTGGACGAGGGTGTCTCCACGGCCGTGAGGTCGCGGTCGACGCGCGGGTCGCCCTCGTCGGCGAAGTAGTCGTCCTGCCGCGTGCCGTCGACGCCGGCCGGCGTCTTGGCCGCCCGCAGGATCAGCGTGACGATGACCGCGATCAGCAGGTTGACCAGCACGGTCACGAAGCCGACGTAGATGGTGCGTTTGGTGTCGAAGCCGAATTCGGACAGCGGGAACGCCGACCCGCCGAAGTGGGCGCGCTTCGTGGCCGGGTTCGGGATCTGCCACAGCATCCACATCGACAGGCCCATGCCGGCCACCCAGCCCGCGATCAGCGCGCCCCGGTGCAGCCACCGGGTGAACAGGCCGAGCGCCACCGCCGGCGCCGTCTGCAGGATGATCACGCCGCCGATGAGTTGCAGGTCGATGGAGAACTGCGGGTCGAGGAAGACGATGCAGGCGACCGCGCCGACCTTCACGACCAGCGAGGTGATCTTGGAGACGCGGGCCTCGTCGGCGTGTGAGGCGTTTTTGCGCAGGTATTCCTTGTAGATGTTGCGGGTGAACAGGTTGGCCGCGGCGATCGACATGATGGCGGCCGGGACGAGAGCGCCGATGCCGATCGCGGCGAAGGCGACGCCGGCGAACCAGGCCGGGAACTGCATGTCGAACAGCAGCGGTACGACGGTGTTGCTGTCGACGGTGCCCTGGGTGGCGCCGGGCAGCGGCTTCACGTTGGACGCGATGGCCGCGTACCCGAGAAGCGCGAGCAGGCCGAGCAGGAAGCTGTAGGCCGGCAGGGCCGACATGTTCCGCTTGATCACGGTGCGGTTCTTGCTGGCGAGCACGCCGGTGATGCTGTGCGGGTAGAGGAACAGGGCCAGCGCCGAGCCGAGCGCGAGCGTCACGTACTGGATCTGGTTGTTGGCGTTCAGGGTGATGCCGTCGTTGGCGTTCGGGCTGGCCGTGAACTTGGCCTCGGCGGCGTCGAAGATGCTGCCCCAGCCGCCCAGCTTGGTCGGCAGGTAGATGACCGCCACCAGGATCACGATGTAGATCAGCGCGTCTTTGACGAAGGCGATCAGCGCGGGGGCGCGAAGACCCGATTGATAGGTGTACGCGGCCAGGATCGCGAACGCGATGATGATCGGCGCATGCCGGGCGAGCAGGCTGTCGCCGGTCACGCCCATCGTCTTGAGCACCGCTTCGATGCCGACGAGCTGCAGGGCGATGTACGGCATGGTGGCCACGATGCCGGTGATGGCCACGACGAGGGCCAGCGTGGGCGAGTCGAACCGGCTGCGCACGAAGTCGGCCGGGGTCACGAAGCCGTGCCGGTGCGACACCGACCAGAGCCTGATCAGGATCAGGAAGAACATCGGATAGATGATGATGGTGTACGGGACGGCGAAGAACCCGGCCGCGCCGGCGCCGAAGATCAGCGCGGGTACGGCGACGAAGGTGTACGCCGTGTAGAGGTCGCCGCCGACCAGGAACCAGGTGATCCAGCCGCCGAAGTTGCGCCCGCCCAGGCCCCATTCGTCCAGGTGCGCCATGTCCTTCGGCGCGCGCCAGCGGGCGGCCACGAAACCCATGCCGCTGACCAGCAGGAACAGCAGCGTGAAGACGACGATCTCGGTGATGTGGTCCCTCATGGCCGGCGTCCCCGCTTCGTCATCTGGTAGACGATCGTCGTGGTGCCGACGCCGAGCAGGATGAACAGGAACTGGATCCAGTAGAAGGCCGGGAAGCCGAACAGCCGCGGTTCGTCACGGTTGTAGATGAACGTCAGGACCGGCACGACGATCGGGAGGAGCAGCAGCCAGTTCCAGGGGCTGCGGTCCGTACGGCGTCTTGCGTCGGGCTCTCTGGTCTCAGGCTCCGCCATGGCCCGTACCTCCTCGTCAGCGCTGGTGCTGTACGTCACGCTAACGAGGAGGGGTCAAATCGGGCGATCATCGTGCGCCGAGCGGTCCACGAAATGCGCCGAACGGCGTACGTTTTCTACTTCAGTCCGGCGGCGACGGCCTTGGTGAGGGACGCCTTGTCGTCGTCGCCGTCGAGCGACCACATCATGGCGCCGCCCAGGCCCTTGGCCCTGATGTAGACGGCCTTCTGGATCATCTGGGCCGGGTCGTCGTAGGTCCAGAATGTGGTGCCGTCGAACAGCCAGGCGTGCCCGCCGCGCCAGTCGCGGTAGAGCTTGAAGCCGGGCAGGTTCTTCACCGTCTTGTAGTCCTCGCTGCCGGCGGCGAAGATGCCCGGGGCGGGGCCGGTGGCCTGGGCGAACAGGCCGTTCCCGGGTTGGGTGATGCCGGTCCAGCCCTGGCTGTAGTACGGCAGTCCCAGGACGAGTTCCTTCCTGGGTGCTCCGGCCTTGATCCACGCGTTGATCGCGACATCCACGGAGAAGTCCGGGTTGTCAGGAGCGTTGCGCGGGACGAAAAGGGCGGACTGCTGGTTGGCGCGAGTCTCCCAGGAGCCGTGGAAGTCGTACCCCTGGACCGTACCGAAATCCAGGTATTTGAAGATCTTGTCGCCCTCGAAGCCGGCCGCGATCTTGGCCGGCGCCGCCGGCAGGAAGGCGGTCAGGTCGTACCGGTGCTTCGTGGTCCGGCTGAGCCGGTCGAGCTGGGCCCGGAACTCGGCCGTGAGCAGCGTGAAGTTCCGCTTGTCCTCGGGCCGGACGACATTGCCGGCATTGCCCTCGGACCCGGGCCACTCCCAGTCCAGATCGACACCGTCGAAGATCCCGGCGGCGGTGCCCGCCGGCAGCCCCGGCAGGTTGCCCTTGATCCACAGATCGAGGCAGGAGCTGACGAGCTTCTTCCGCGACGCATCGGTCAGAACGGCGTCCGAGAAGTGCGCCGACCCGGTCCACCCGCCGAGCGAGATCAGCACCCGCAGCTTGGGGTTCTTCTTCTTGAGCTCGGCCAGCTGGTTGAGGTTGCCGGCGATCGGCTGCCCCGCCACATCGCCCACACCGTCCACACTGTGCGCGTCGTCGAAGCTGGTCTGCCAGTCGGCCCACGGGTCGGCGCTCGCACAGACCCCATCGGCCGTCACCGGCCCGAACGCGTAGTTGAGGTGCGTGAGCTTCCCGGCCGCGCCGGAGTTCTGCACCTTGCTGAGTGGGAAATCGCGGCCATAGATACCCCACTGCGTGAAGTACCCGACCTTGACGTATGACTTACCGGTCGCTTGAGCAGGTGTAGCCGCAACCGTCGCCCCCACCGCGGCCACGGCGGCCACAGCGACAAGACGGCGTTTCAAACCGCGCATGAGTCCTCCAGGAAAGAAAGTTTCCTAATCGAGGAAGTTAGAGGTCTCACTGCGCGGAAGCAATGGTTTCATCACCCTGGTCGCGCCGGCGCCGGGGCGATGGGTCCCGATCGCCCGGTTTGCCGGCGCCGACCAGGAGCGCACGGCCAGGGGCACCGTCACCAGATTTGCCACCGACGGCTTCAGAAGCCCCGAACTGTTCGTCTCGGAGCTTCGGGCCGCTTCCGCGCCGTACGGCGATAAGGGCGACGGACGAGTCGGCCTGTACGCCGGATTCTGTCCCAGCGGAAGCTGGTGGCGGCCATCCATCTCGGCCTGCCGTTGCCGGCAGGCTCTTGCGGCCTACCCGCAGGCTCGGGCGAGCAGCCCTCGAACGCCTGCGCCGGTCGGGGCCCTGCGGCTCCGGCCTTGCTTGGCCTTGCTCCGGGTGGGGTTTACCTAGCCACCCCGGTCGCCCGGGGTGCTGGTGAGCTCTTACCTCACCGTTTCACCCTTACCGGCCTGGTGGGGCCGGCGGTCTGTTCTCTGTGGCACTGTCCCGCGGGTCGCCCCGGGTTGCCGTTAACAACCACCCTGCTCTGCGGAGTCCGGACGTTCCTCGGCGGCACCCGAAAGCACCGACGCGACCGCCCAGCCGACTCGTCCGTCGCACCTTCATCCTACGGGCGGCCACCGCGGGGCGGGCTGCGCGGGGGCGGAGCTTCGATTCGCGGGGCGGGCTGCGCGGGGGCGGAGCTTCGATTCGCGGGCAGGTTTCGCGGAGGCGGCGGTTCGCTGCGTGGAGCGGTGCGTCGCTTGGCGGGGCGGGGCTCGTGGCGGGATGGGTTCCTGCGCGGGCCGGTGCGGCGGGGACGGAGGAGGGGCGGGCTCGGCGGCGGGAGGCTTCGCGAGGGCGGCTTGGTGAGCGGGGTGGTGGGTGTGGTGGATCAGGTGAGGGCCCGGTACAGCAGGAGCAGGCCTATTGCTGTGCCGAAGGTGACGATCAGGGCTCGGAGGACCCGGGCCGGGAGGCGGCGGGCCAGTCGGGCGCCCAGGTAGCCGCCGATGACGGTGGCGGGGGCCAAGGCCAGGACGGCGGCCCAGTTGACGGGGGCGAAGAAGGCGAAGACCAGCAGGGTGATCAGGCCGACGACCGCCGAGAGGACGTTCTTGAGGGCGTTGATGCGGTTCAGGGACTCGTCGAGGATCAGGGCCAGGGCCGCCACATACATCACGCCCAGGGCCGCACCGAAGTAGCCGCCGTAGACGGCGCCGATGAAAACCACGGCCTGCAAGGTGAGGGCGGCGCGGCGTGGGGAGAGGTGGCGGGGGTGGCCGACCAGGCCGCGCAGGCGCTGCTGGAAGGCGAGCGTGGCGGCGGCCGCCAGGACCAGGAAAGGCACGATCAGTTCGAACGCTCGGGCGGGGGTCAGCAGGAGCAGCGCGCAGCCGGCCGCCGAGCCGAGGACGGCGGCGGGCACCACGGCGCGCAGGCGGCGGGACTGGCCGGCCAGGTCGGCGCGGCTTCCGGCGACGCTCGACACGTAGCCGGGGAAGACCGAGATGGAGTTGGTGACGTTCGCGGCGACCGAGGGCAGGCCGGTGGCGATCAGCGTCGGGAACGTGATGAGCGAGCCGCCGCCGGCTATGGCGTTCACCGCGCCGGCGGCCAGGCCGGCGGCGACCAGCAGCAAAATGTGCGCGACATCCATGATGGGAGAAATCTACTCAGAAGCTGACTCCGCCGCGCTCGTCCCAGGTGAGGGCGGGCACCGGCACGCGCAGCGGCGGGCGGCGCAGGAACTGGCGGTAGCCGGTCGCCCGTACCTCGAAAGCGAAGTTGTGCCCCTCGATGTGCCAGACCGGGGCGGGATGCTGGTCGGGGGAGGGCAGCCGGTGGATGTCGGCGATGTCGAGGGGCTCGGCGAGCGGGCCGAAGCCGCCGGCGAGGCCCCACGGTTCGTCGAAAACGAGGGTCGCGGGTGCCACGAGAAAGCCCTCGGCGGGGCCGCCGCCCGTCACGTAGTCGAGGTCGAGAAGCAGCCTGACCTGTGGCTCCCCGGTCAGGCTGAACGCGTGGACCCGGCTGTCGTGCCAGCCCATCCGGGGGTAGTCCGCCTCGGTCCAGGTGGTCTGGTCGAGCTGCGCCGTAACAGTCATCGGCCCAGTATCGGGCCAGCGCCGACGAAATCCCCAAAACGGAAATGTCGGATTTGCGCGCGAAGGCGGGACGTGACGGGGTGCGGCGCGGCGGCGCGGGGTGTGGGGCGGGGTGTGGAGGTGCGCGGCGGGGCGCGGTGTGGCGTGACGGGGTGTGGGGCGCGGCGCGGGGTGTGGAGGTGCGCGGCGTGGCGGGGCGCGGTGTGGCGTGACGGGGTGTGGGGCGCGGCGGGGCGGGGTGTGGAGGTGCGTGGCGGGGCGGGGCACGGCGTGACGGGGCGGGGCGCGGCGGTGCGGGGCGCGGCGCGGCGCGGAGTGTGGATGGGTGAGGCGTGGCGAGGCGGGGTGTGGAGGGTGAGGCGGGGCGAGGCGGAGGCCGGGGCGCTACGAGGGGGTGCGGCGAGGTGGCTGCCAGGGCATTACGAGGTGGGATGGAGCGTAGGTGAGGGCCGGGGCGTTACGGGGTGGGTGAGCCGGATGAGGCGCGACCGGATGAGGTGGGGCGGAATGAGGCAGGGCGCGGCGGGGTGAGGTGGGCGCGATGAGGTGAGTTGAGGCGGGGGAAGGTGGCCGGCGGGCTAAGCCAGGTCGGCCGGGTTTGTGTTGGCGCCGCAGATGAGGACTACGACGCGTTCGTTGGGGGCGGGTACATAGGCGCCTGAGGTCAGGGCCGCGTAAGCCGCCGCGGTGCCGTGTTCGACGGCCAGGCGGTAGTCGTCCCACAAAGCTCGGCGGGCGTCGATGATGGCCTGGTTGCCGACCAGCACCGACGGGATGTCGAAGGTTCGGGCCAGGTCGAAGGCGATCTGGCCGGCCCGGCGGGCGCCCAGCGAGTCGGCTGCCACGCCTGAGACCGGGACGTCGACCGGGGTGCCGGCGGCCAGGGCGGCGTGCAGGGCCGAGGAGGTCTCCGGCTCCACCGCCACGACCTTGACCGTGGGGGACAGGGCCGCGATCATGCCGGCGATCAGGCCGCCGCCGCCGACGGCGACCAGGACCGTGTCGAAGCCGGACGGGATCTGGTCCAGGAGCTCCAGGGCGATCGTGCCGTTCCCGGCGACCATGTGAGGGTCGTCGTAGGCGTGGCAGAACAGGGCGCCCGTGGACGCCGCGTGTTCGACCGCCGCCGTGTACGCCTCCGCGTATTCGCTGCCGATCTGGGTGACCTGGGCGCCCAGTTTGCCGAGCTTCGCGACCTTCACCGGCGGGGCCGTGACCGGTACGAAGACCGTGGCCGCGATGCCGAGCTCGCGAGCCGCGTACGCCGCCGCCAGGCCCGCGTTGCCGCCGGACGCGGCCACGATGCCGGCCGGGGGCAGCGGGCCCGCGGCGAGGACCTGGTTGATCATGCCACGGGTTTTGAACGATCCGGCGTACTGCGTCTGCTCCAGCTTGAACCACAGCGAAGGGCCCACCTGGAGCACCGGTGTACTGCGCACCCGGGAGCCGATCCGGGTGGCCGCCGCCCGTACATCCTGAATGTCGATCACTGTTGAACCCTAAGCGATGCTCCAGCTCACCCGCCGGGTCGCGACGGGTGATCGTTCACCCACGAGACGCGCGAGGTCGAGTAATCGGTTGGAGAAGCCCCACTCGTTGTCGAACCAGCCGCGTACCTTCACGCCGCCGTCCGCCGTGGTCTGGGTGCCCGACGGGTCGAACAGGCACGACGCCGGATTGTTCTTCACGTCGATCGAGACGGTGGGATCCGGGTCGTACGCCAAAATGCCCCTCAGGGGTCCCGCCGCCGCCTCGGCCATGGCCCGGTTGATCTCCTCGACGCTGACCGCGCGCCCGGTCTGCCCGGACAGCTCGGCCAGCGATCCGATCGGCGTCGGCACCACGTAGTAGCTGTAGCGCATCTCGCCGATCTCCGGCAGCACCACCCGGACGAGGTCGCCGACCACGAAGTTGTGCGGGATGATGCTGTCGCCGGTGGCCCGGCCCAGGCGCGGATCGTCACGCGACGTGCCGATCACCGAGTCCTGCGGTTTCTGCCAGCCCTGGGTGGCCAGCACCACCGTCGAGTTCACTCCGCGTAACCCGAACCGGTCGAGCAGGACCTTGGCCATGATGGTCAGCGCGTTCACGCCGCAGGAGCCGGGGGAGACCACGTCGTGCTGGTCCGAGTCGTACGTGTCCTGGTTGGCCCCGAAGACCAGGAACGCGTCCGGGTCGTCGGCCGAGGCGCTGATCACGACCTTGCGGGCGCCGCCGTGGGTGATGTGCGTGCGGGCCGTGGTGCCGGCCCGGAAGCGCCCGGTGGCCTCGATGACGACATCGACGCCGGCGTCGGCCCACGGAATGCGCTCGGGTCGTTCGTGATGGAACGCGCGGATCGCATGGTCATTGACGACGAGATGATCGGCGCGGGCGGTGACGGTGCCCGGAAATGCGCCGCGAATGCTGTCCCGGCGCAGCCCGTAGGCCATTTTCTCGGTCGAGGCAAGGTCATTTACCGCCGCAATTGATATTCCCGGATCGGGTGATGCCGCGACTATCCGGGTGATGCTGCGGCCGATACGACCGAATCCATTGATGCCGATCGTGACAGTCATCGAAGGCTCCTCGGCCGCTCTGAATCTCGCTGTGCCGTGCCGGCGAGGGTCCGTGCGTACCCGATTTCCACTCGCCGTCACGCCCTCGACACTAAGAGTCGTGCAACTTGCACGTCAACGGAGGACGCGTCACACAGTGTTCTTGATCCACATAAGACCTGGTGGGGCAGGGTCATGGCGCTGCGAACCTCCTAATGGTCACTGGCGATGCCCAGTGCGCCATCCGGATGAACGGTGCGCATTCCGGCCATCGGCGCTCGATGGGCGTTGCTAATTCGTTCCGAGAATTTCAACCCGAACGAAGCTCCCACGGTATTCCGAAATCGATCAGTGAGTGGCCGCAATCACCCGCGTGAGTGCCGCGTGCAACGACTCGAGTTCCGAGATCGGCATACCCAAACGGGCGACGATCGCGGGTGGGATTTTCTCCGCCTCGGCGCGCAGTTCGCGGCCCCGCTCGGTCAGGTCGACGGCGAGGCTGCGCTCGTCGGTGGGGTCACGCTTGCGGGTGAGGTACCCGACCGCCTCGAGCCGCTTCAGCAGCGGCGAGAGCGTGCCCGGGTCGAGCTGCAGGAGACGGCTGATGTCCCGTACGGAGAGTGGCGCGTGCTGCCACAGGGCGAGCATCACCAGGTACTGCGGGTGGGTCAGGTTCATCGGCTCGAGCAGCGGCCGGTAGAGCCCGATCACGCTGCGCGACGCCACCGCCAGCGCGAAGCAGACCTGGCGTTCCAGTTCCAGAGGGTCGTCGGACACCGGTAAAGCGTAACGCTTGGGGCGGCAATCATTTGCGCCCCAAGCGTCACCGGGGAAAGGATCAGCGCCGCGCGAAGATCACCGCGAGGGCGGCCAGCAGGATGCCGCTGAACCACAGCATCGCGGTCGTCGAGGCGACGAACAGGGTCGCCACGCCCAGTCCCAGCACCGGGACGGTCAACCCGGCGTAGCCGACCAGGAACAGCCCGGCCAGGGCGGCACCGCGCTCGTCGGCCGGCGCCGCCGCGGCGATCCGGCCGACCGCCGACTTGAAGAGGATTCCGGCCCCGGCGCCGGCGATCGCCCCGCCGATCAGGAACAGCGGCAGCGAGGTGGCGAGCATCCCGGCGGCCAGCACGACCAGGCCCGCGGCCTGCGCGACCAGCCCGATCGTGAACCGCCGGGCGGCCGGCAGCAGGCCCGCCGCCGACTGGGCGGCCGCGCCCGCGCCGAACACCAGGAAGGCGGTGAACCCGGCCAGCAGCCGGCTCGGGTGGTGCAGCCCGGCCGCCACGAAGCCCGGCGCCAGCGAGGTGAACAGGCCGAAGACGGCGAACGCGGTGAACGCTCCAGCCGCCGCCACCAGCGACTTCCCGCTCATCCGGACCCGCTGCGGGCGGTACTTCGGCTTCACCGAGGGCGCGGTCACCGTCTCGGGCCCGGCGGCGACGGCGACGACGCTCAGGATCAGCAGGACCAGGAAGACGACGTACGGCGTACGCAGCGGCGCCGTGACGAACTGGGCCAGGAAGCCCGCGACGAGCGTGCCGGTCCCGAGGCCGCCGAGATTGGCCGCCGCCGAGACGACCTCGAAGCGGGTGCCGCTCGCCTGCGGCCGGTGCGCGGTGTGCAGTTCGAGCAGGTAGGCGGTGGCCGTGGCGGTCAGCAGGCCGACGCCGAGGCCGGTCAGCAACCGGGCCACGATCAGGCCGGTCAGCGACGGCCAGGCCAGGAAGAGCACTCCGGCCACGATCTCCAGGGCCAGGGCCGGCAGCAGGACGCGGCGGCGGCCGACCCAGTCGGAGACGTGCCCGGCCAGCAGCAGGGCCACGATCACGCCCACCGCGTACACGGCGAAGATGACCGTGACGGTGAACGAGGAGAAGCCGTCGGCGGCCTGATAGAGCGGGTAGAGCGGCGCCGGAATCGTCGAGAAGGCGAGCGCCACGAGGTAGACGACGGCGACCAGCCAGAAGGCGGCGCCGTGACGGGCCGACCCGGTGGGAGCACCGGTGGGGGCAGGCTTGGTCATCACGGTCATGAGGTGAGAGTGCGCCGTCCCGAGCATCAGCGCCAACGATGATCCATGCTGAGTAGCATCTGCGTTCGTGATGGAACTCCGCCACTTCGAGTACTTCGTGGCCGTCGCCGAGGAGCGCAACTTCACCCGGGCCGCCGCCCGGCTGCACGTCGTCCAGTCCGGCGTCTCCGCGGTGATCAAGGCGCTCGAGCACGAACTCGGCGTCAAGCTGCTGGAACGCACCTCGAAGCGGGTCGAGCTGACCGACGCCGGCCAGGCGCTCCTGCCGCGCGCGCGAGCCGCCCTGGAGGCGGCGCAGGCCGCCCGCGACGCGGTCGACGAGGTTCGCGGTGGCCTGCGCGGAACGGTCCGGGTGGGCACCCTCACGTCCATCCCGCTGATCGACATGCCCGGCCTGCTCGGCGAATATCACCGCCGGCACCCCGGCGTCACCCTGCGGCTCAGTGTCTCGCCGCGCGGTTCCCGCGGGCTCATGGACATGCTCGTCGACGGCGGCCTCGACCTCGCCTTCGTCTCCTGGCCGGGGCGGCCGCCCGCCGGCGTACGGCTGACCCAGATCGACGACCGTCCGCTCGACCTCGTCCTGCCCCTCGAGCACCGGCTGGCCACCGCCGGCGAGGTGGGCGTCCACGACCTCGACGGGCAGCCGTTCGTCGACTTCCCGGCCGGTTACGGCAACCGGATCGTGGTCGACCAGGTGTTCGCGGCGGCCGGGGTGCAGCGGCAGGTGGCCATCGAGGTGACCGACATCAGCAGCGCCGTCGACTTCGTCCGGGAAGGCCTCGGGGTGGCGATCGTTCCCCAGTTCGCCGTGGACGACAAAAGCGGCCTGATCATCAAGCGGATACCGGGCGTGGGCCTGGTCTGGCCGTTCGGCATCGCCATCCCGGGGCTCCGGCAGCCCAGCGCGGCAACGCGAGCGTTGCTCGCCCTGATCGACCGAAACGGTCCCACGAAGGCGGTTCGTCCGTAAACATGAGGAAATGGCGGAAGAACCCCAAGCCGAGTCGGTGCTGCAGTTCCGGCGGTTCGCGCTGGCCGTCTGCCTCATCGGCGTGCTGGTCCAGCTCGGCCTGACCGCGTACTACCTCGGCATGGGCCACAAGGCCCAGCCCCACCACGTGCCGGTCGGGCTGGTCGCGTCCGCGAACGAGCGGGCCCCGGTGGTCAGCCTGCTGACCGAGAACGGCTACTTCAAGGTCACCGACTACGCGACGGCGGACGACCTGGAGATCGCGATCAAACGCCGGGACGTGTACGGCGGCGTCGACATCACCGGCAACGAGCCGCACCTCTACGTGGCCAGCGCGGCCGGGGTGTCCGCCTCCACGCTGCTCAAGACCACCTTCACCACGGTCGTGCAGCAGCAGACCGCCGCCGCCCTGGCCGAACTGGCCACCAAGGGCAAGACCATGCCGGTCGCGCAGGCGCAGGAGCTCAACTCGCCGCCGCCGGTCACCGACGTGGTGCCGCTGCCCGACGACGACGTCAACGGCGCGTCGCTGGGCTACCTCACCCAGGCCCTGGCCCTCGGCGGCACGGTGGCGTCGGTGGGTCTCGGCCGCCTGATCCCGCGTACGAAAAGGTCATGGCGCCGTGGCATCGCCCACGTCAGCATCCTGGCCGTCTACGCCGTGGCGTCGGCCGCGGTGGTCCTGTGGTCGATGGGCTGGTTCGGGGTCGGTACGACCGCCGACCGCGGCGAGATGCTGGCCATCTTCTCGCTCATCTCGCTGGCCATCACCGCCTCCACCGCGGGCGCGGTCGCGCTGCTCGGCCCGCCCGGCGCGCTGATCGGCGCCATGTACTTCACGCTGGGCACGGTGATCTCCGGCGCCAGCATCCTGCCCGAGTTCCTGCCCGCGTTCGGCCGGGTCCTCGGCGAGAACCTGCCGACCGGCGCCGGCGTGCAGGCGGTCCGCGACAACCTCTACTTCCCGAACGCGGAGATCCGCTCCCACCTGATCGTTCTCGGTCTCTACGCGGGCATCGGTTCGGTGATCGTGCTGGTCACCAACATGCTGCCGAACCGGAAGAACCGTACCTCCGAGGTCGAACTCGAACTGGTCGAACGCCTCGAAGGCTCGGAGCGCCGGGAGTCGGTCAACATCTAATCCGGGCGCCGCCGTGTCCGATCAAAGGCGGCATGTCCGTACGCACCCGGGTCCGCGTCCCGCTCCGCTTCCCCGACGGCTTCGCCGCCACCGCCGAGGTGATCACCTTCACCGGCCTGGCCGACGGCAAGGAGCACCTGGCGCTCTTCTTCGAAGGGACCGCTCCGTCGGAGATCCCGCTGGTGCGGTTGCACTCCGAATGCCTCACCGGTGACGTCTTCGGCTCCGAGCGCTGCGACTGCGGCCCCCAGCTGCGCGAGGCCGCCGAACGGCTCAGCGCGGCCGGCGGCTACCTGCTCTACCTGCGCCAGGAGGGCCGCGGCATCGGCCTCTACGCCAAGCTCGACGCGTACGCGCTGCAGGACCAGGGCCTCGACACGTACGAGGCGAACCGCGCGCTCGGGCACGGCGACGACGAACGCGACTACACGGCGGCGGCCCAGATGCTGGCCGACCTCGGCGTTCCCACCATCGACCTGCTGACCAACAATCCCGACAAAGCCCGTCAACTTCGACTTCACGAGATTGCGGTACGGCGGGTGCTGCCCACCGGCGTACACGCGAACCCGGCCAATATGCGCTACCTGCAGGCGAAGGTCGATCACACGCGGCACACGATCCGACTTTGAGTTTTCGCCCTCAGGTTTCCGCGCGGGTGCCGAACAGGAGTGCGTGGGGATCGAGAGAGTGAACTCGCGCATCGCCGACATCCAGAGCCGGATGATCGCGCTCCAGACCCAGCAGGCCGGCAAGACCGCCCAGGCCCAGCCGACAACGGTCCAGGGCGGCGGCGCCGGCGACGACTTCGCGGCCAAACTGCAGGAGGCGATGGCCGGTACGACGAACACGGCCGCCCGCTCCTACAGCCTGAACAGCAAGGGCATCCCGACCGAACTGGCCGCCTACGGCAACGGCAAGATCCCGGCCAACGCCCTGGAGCAGGTCGGCAGCACGCGCCACAAGCTGTGGGCGCCGGCTGCGCAGGGCCTGAACCAGATGATCGCCGACGCCAAGCGCGAAGGCGTGACGATCGGCATCACCGACTCGTACCGCCCGTACGAGGAACAGGTCGACCTGGCCCGCCGCAAGGGCCTGTACTCACAGGGCGGCCTGGCCGCCAAGCCCGGCACCAGCGAACACGGCTGGGGAATGGCCACCGACCTGGACCTCGACGCGAAGGCCCAGGCCTGGATGCGCAAGAACGCCGACAAGTACGGCTTCGTGGAGAACGTCCCCCGCGAGCCCTGGCACTGGGCCTACAAGCCGAAGTCGGCCTGACGTCAGACGCGGGCGATCAGCTCACCGTGGAGCAGGGACATCCAGCCGTCCGGATCGGCGGCCCAGGCCCGCCACGCCGTTGAGACTCGGTTCAGGCCGGCCTCGTCGGCGGCGCCGGTCCGCAGAGCAGTGGACGCCATGTCCGATTTGAGGATGCGGTCGGCCCACATGTGACCCCACCAGTCGCGGTCCTCCTGGGTGGCGAAGCACCATGTGCTCGACGTGACCGTGACATCCGTCAGCCCGGCCGCCCGGGCCCAGGCCAGCAGGCGGCGGCCGGCGTCGGGCTCGCCGCCGTTGCCCCGGGCCACCCGCTGGTAGAGCGCCATCCACTCGTCCAGCTCCGGCAGTTCCGGATACCAGGCGAAGGCCTTGTAGTCGCTGTCACGTACGGCGATGACGCCGCCGGGCTTGGTCACCCGGCGCATCTCGCGCAGGGCGGCCACCGGGTCGGTGACGTGCTGCAGCACCTGGTGGGCGTGCACCACGTCGAACGAGGCGTCGGGAAAGTCGAGCGCGTGCACATCGCCGACGGCGAAGTCGACGTTGGCCAGGCCGCGCCGGGCGATCTCGGCGCGGGCCAGGTCGAGCGCCTCCTGCTTGACCTCCAGCGCGGTCACCCGGGCTGGAGTGACGAGGGCCGCGAAATCCGCCGTGATGGTGCCGGGGCCGCAACCGATGTCCAGGACGGTGACACCGGAGGAAAGACGCGGCAGCAGGTAGGCCGCCGAATTCTCTGCGGTGCGCCAGCGGTGTGAGCGCAAGACCGATTCGTGATGACCGTGTGTGTACGTCGCCATGCCACCGACGGTATGCCCGCTGTCCCTGGATGTGGGACAAAAATCTCGGCATGTGGAACTGGGACGGGTAAGTGATTTCTCCGTACGCACGTCAGGCCGTACTTTTGTCGCCATGAGGATCGGCATTGTGGGCGCGACGGGACAGGTGGGCGGCGTCATGCGGCGCATCCTGGCCGAGCGCGCCTTCCCCGTTGAGCAGCTTCGTCTTTTCGCGTCGGCGCGCAGCGCGGGCCGCACACTCCCGTGGGGCGACGGCGAGGTGACCGTCGAGGACGCGGCGACCGCCGACTACCGCGGTCTCGACATCGTCCTGTTCTCGGCGGGCAAGGGCTCCTCCAAGGAGTACGCGCCACGCGTCGCCGAGGCCGGAGCGGTGGTCGTCGACAACTCGTCGGCCTGGCGGATGGACCCCGACGTGCCGCTCGTCGTCTCCGAGGTCAACCCGGACGCGGTCCGCAACCGGCCCAAGGGCATCATCGCCAACCCGAACTGCACCACCATGGCCGCCATGCCGGTGCTGCGGCCGCTGCACGACGAGGCCGGGCTGGTCGCGCTGGTCGCCACCACCTACCAGGCCGTCGGCGGGGCCGGGCTGGCCGGCGTGGCCGAGCTCGACGAGCAGATCAAGAAGGTCGCCGACCGGGCCACCGAGCTGACCTTCGACGGGTCCGCCGTGGAGTTCCCGGCGCCGCGCTCGTTCGCCAAGCCGATCGCCTTCAACGTCCTGCCGCTGGCCGGCTCGATCGTCGACGACGGCCGTAACGAGACCGACGAGGAGCAGAAGCTCCGCAACGAAAGCCGCAAAATCCTCGATCTGCCGGGCCTGCTGGTCTCCGGCACCTGCGTACGCGTCCCGGTCTTCACCGGTCACTCGCTGCAGCTCAACGCCCGCTTCGAGCGGCCTCTGGATCCCGCACGGGCTCGTGAGCTGCTCGCCTCGGCCCCCGGCGTCGAGCTCTCCGAGGTGCCGACGCCGCTCGAGGCGGCCGGTCGCGACCCGTCGTACGTGGGCCGCATCCGCGCCGACGAGACGGTGGAGAACGGCCTGGCGCTGTTCGTCTCGAACGACAACCTGCGCAAGGGGGCGGCCCTCAACGCCGTCCAGGTCGCCGAGCTGGTCGCCGCTTCACTCTGATCAGCGCTTGCAGTCACCGCCCCGGCCGGGTTACGGCCGGGGCGGTTTTTGTTGCGTACGCCTCATCCTCCATTGTGGAAATCTAGGACTTTTTGCCCGAATCGGTGGCGGATGGTCGGTTTGAGGTGCAGAGTGATTGCATGAACGACAGTGGGCCCGGCGGAGGCGGCTACTTCTGGTGCCTTCGCGACAGTCGAGTCGAGACCGGCGAGGACCTCTGTCCCGCCCAGTACCGGCTCGGCCCCTACGCCACGGCTGACGAAGCGACGCGGGCTCTCGAGACGGTCGAGAAGCGCAATGCCGATTGGGATGCCGAGGATGCCCGCTGGACCGGGGAGGTCAGCTAACAGCCGGCTCCGACGTCCCTGAGTCCAAGCCGGATCTTCGCAGTCTCCAGGCGGAGACGAGCCCGCAGTCATTCGCAAGGAGGAACACCCTGATGGCCGCTGCCAAAAAGGCCCCGACCAATCTCGCCACAAGAGCGGGCAAAAACACCGTAACCACCAGATCGCCCCGCTCCACTGCGGCGTCGACGGCTCGGACCGCCGCGGCGGCGACCACCCGGACCACGGCGGCGGCGTCAACGGCCCGGACCGCGGCGTCAACGGCCCGGACCGCGGCGGCGACGGCCCGGACCGCTGCGGCGTCGACCGCCCGGACCGCTGGCGGGAAGGCGGCGTCCGCGGCGAAGCCCGGGTCGGCCCGGTCCGCGGCGGACAAATCGGCCGCGGTGAAGGCCGTGAAGTCGGTCGCGGGCGCGAAGAGTGCCGCCAAGACGGCTGGCTCGAAGGCCACTACTGCGAAGCCCACTACTGCGAAGCCCACTACTGCGAAGCCCACCACTGCGAAGCCCACCACTGCGAAGCCCACCACTGCGAAGCCCACCACTGCGAAGCCCACCACTGCGAAGGCTGTCACTGCGAAGGCCGGCGCCTCGAAGAGCGCCGCCGTGAAGACGATTGCCGCCGGTAGGACTGTGGCGCCGAAGCCGCGCAGCGCGGCGAAGAGTGCGGCCGCCAAGCCGGTGGCCGCGCGATCGCTTGCCGCTACGAGCGCCGGTCCGAAGGTGGCCACGGCCAAGGTGACGTCCGCCGGCAAGACCTCGAGGACGGCCGCGGCCAAGCCGGCCGCCCCGAAGCCGACGGCGCCGAAGCCGGGCGCGCCCAAGCCGGCCGCCGTGAGGGCCACGTCGAAGGGCGCCGGTACGAAGGCGACCGGTACGAAGGCGACGGATACCAAGGCGGCGGCTGCGAAGGCGACCGGTACGAAGGCGACCGGCACGAAGGCGACGGAAACCAAGGCGACGGCTGCAAAGGCGACGGGCGCGAAGGCGACAGCCACGAAGGCGGCAAGCGCGAAGAGCGCGGCCGTCAACAGCGCCAAGGCCGCCACGCCGAGGGCTGCGAAGGCAGGGGCGGTGAAGGGCGCGGCTCTGAACGGGGCCACGGCGGTGGCGCCTAAGCAGGCTGGGGCGAAGGGCACGGCGAAGACGGCCGGGAAGTCGGCGGCGGCCAAGACGGGTGCGGTCAAGCCGGTCGGCAGCAAGGCGCCGGCGCGGGTGTCCGGGCGGGCGGCGCTGACCGGGTCCGTGCGTGGTGCCGCGGCGGGTGAGGCCGTACGGCCGGCGCGCGCGGCCGGGGCCCGTGGCGGTAAGCGGCCGGTGACGCCGCGACGGACGGCGGCGGCCATGGCGTCCGGGCCGAACATGACGACCGCGTCGATCGACGACATGGGATCGGCGCCGGCGGCGGACATGGAAGACGACCTCGCGGCGGCGCCTGACATCGAGACGGCCACGGAGTCGGGGATCAGGCCCTCCAAGAGGGGTACGCCGAAGCGGGCGCGGACCACGGGCAAGGGCGCGGCTCCCGCCGGATCGGCCCGGCCGAGCGCCCGTAAGGCCGCCGGCGGCACGGCTCCGGCGAACAAGGCCGCGGCGAACACCGCCCCCGCGAACAAGGCGGCGAAGGCCGCCACCAAGGCGACAACGGGCGCGGCGAAGAAGGCGGCGATCGCCAAGGCCACCACCGCGGCCGCCGAGAAGGCAGCCGCAAAGGCCACCACGTCCGGCGCCGCCGCGACCAAGGCGACGGGCGCGAAGGCCACCGGAGCGAAGGCGACTGCCGCGAAGGCCACCGGAGCAAAGGCGACCGGCGCGAGGGCGAAGGCAGCGGGAGCGACAGCGGCGAAGGCGACCGGCGCGAGGGCCACCGCGGCGAAGGCGACGGCTACGAAGGCCACCGGCGCGGGGACGGGTGCGAGGGCGACGGCGGCGGGTGCGAGGGCCACGGCGACGGCGGCGGGTGCGAGGCCCACCGGAGCGAAGGCGACTGCCGCAAAGGCGACCGGGGCCAAGGCGGCTGCCGCTAAGACAACGGCGGCCAAGGCAACTGGCGCGGCCAAGGCGACCGGCGCGAGCAAGGCGACTGGCGCGGCCAGGGCAACCGGCGGGAGCAAGGCGATTGGCGCGACCAAGGCAACCGGCGCGGCCAAGGCAACCGGCGCGGCCAAGGCAACCGGCGCGGCCAAGGCAACCGGCGCGGCCAAGGCGACTGGCGCGGCCAAGGTGGCCGGTGGCCGGGTCAAGGCGACCGGGGCGAAGGCTACCGGGGCGGCGGCCAAGAAGGCGGCTACGGCTCAGACCGCGGCGGCCAACACGGCGGCGGCCAGGAGTGCGGCCAAGAAGGCGGCTGAGTCGTCGCGGAAGATGGCGGGGCGGTCGTCCGAGGTGGCCAAGACGGCCAGTGCCAACGCGGGTGCGGCCAGAAGTGCCGCGTCGAGGAGTGCCGGCACGGCTCGGAAGACGGCCGGGCGGGCGGCGGAGACGGCGCAGACGGCTACGGCCAACGCCGCGGCGGCCAAGAGCGCGGCCGCGCGGTCGGCGCGCAAGGTCGCGGGGCGGGCGAGCGCGATCGACGACACGGCCGTGGCGAACACGGCGGCGGCCCAGAGCGCGGCCTCGCGCCGGGCGGCGTCGGCACGAAAGGTCGCCGGGCGTTCCACCTCGGTGGAGGAGACCGCGGCCGCCAACACCGCGGCGGCGAAGAGCGCGCGGACCGGAACGGCCACGGCGCGCAAGGCCGCCGCCGGCGCGGGCGGCAAGGCCGGCACGGCGGCAACCCGAGGCAGCGGCGCGGCAACCCGAGGCAGCGGCGCGGCGGTGAGCCGGAGCGGTGGCGCGGCGGCCCGGAGCGGCGGTGCGGCTGGGGGAGCGGCGACGCGGGCCGGAGACAGGGCCGGTGGTGCTGCGGCCAACGCCCGCGCGACCAAGGCTGTCACGGCGGCCAAGGCGGCCGCGGCCAGTACGGCGACGGCTACCAAGGCGACGAAGGCGGCCAAGGCCACGACGGCGACCGCGGCCAAGGCCACGAAGGCTACGGCGGCCAAGACCGCGGCTACGGCCAAGAAGGCGGCGGCCAAGGCGCCCGCGAAGAAGGCGGTCGGTACGGCGGCCGTGGCTACGGCGAACAAGAGGGCGGCCGCGTCGGCCGTGGCCAAGGTGGCCGGTCTCAGCCCGGTGGTGGCCAAGGGCAGCAACGCGAAGCGGTCGGCGGCCAACGAGACGACCGCCGGGCGGACCCGGGCGGCCAAGGCGACAAACGCCCGTCAGGCCGGTCCTACCGCGAAGAACTCGTCCACCAACGCGTCCCGGGTGGCCAAGGCGACCACGGGTGCGGCGGCGCGGCGGGCCGCGGCCGGCAACACGCCGGCGGCCGACATGCTCGACGCCCGTCCGGCGACGCCCCGGAAGGCGGCCAAGCGGGCCCGCTGACCGCTGGTCGCCGCCCCGGAACAGGCGGACGGGCGGAAACCGAAGTGAAGAAGAGGAGGGCCGTGCCGGATGGCGCGGTCCTCCTCTCGTGGGTGGGCTGGTAGGAATGGAGCCGTGCCGATCAGACGCGTGTGGGCTCCGGAAATCGACTTCGCCGGGCTGCGGCGGGAGTTGAAGCTGCCGGGGGAGTTTCCGGCCGAGGCGCTGGCTGAGGCGGAAGCGGCGGCCGGGCGGTCCGTCGAGGCGGCGGTCGATCTCACCGATGTGGCTTTCGTGACGATTGATCCGGCTTCGTCGCGAGATCTCGATCAGGCGATGCATCTGAGCCGCCGCGACGGCGGTGGCTATCGGGTGCTCTACGCGATCGCCGATGTCGCCTCCTTCGTCGCGCCGGGTGGGGCGCTCGAGGCCGAGACCTGGGTACGCGGGCAGACGATCTACCTGCCGGACGGCCGGATCCCGCTGCACCCGCCCGTGCTGAGCGAGGGGGCCGTCAGCCTGTTCGCCGACGTGGAGCGGCTTGCCGTCGTCTGGACGATCGACCTCGACGCCGACGGTGCCACCACGGCCGTCGACGTTCGGCGGGCCCGGGTGCGCAGTCGGGCCAAGCTCGACTACGCGAGCGTGCAGCGCGAGGTGGACGCGGGCACCGCCGCCGAGCCCTACGCGCTGCTGCCCGAGCTGGGGGCGCTGCTGGCCAAGCGGGCCGGTGAGCGCGGCGCCGTCAACCTGCCCCTGCCCGAGCAGGAGCTGGAGCGCGACGGCGACGGCTGGCGGCTGGTGCTGCGGGCGCCGCTGCCGGTCGAGGAGCACAACGCGCAGATCTCGCTGCTGACCGGCATGGCCGCGGCCGATCTGATGCTGCGCGGTGGTCTCGGGCTGCTGCGGACCATGCCGCCGCCGAAGCCCGAGGCGGTCGTCAAGCTGCAGGCCGCGGCCAAGTCGCTCGGCGTGCTGTGGCCGGGTGGCGCGCCGGTGGGTGAGGTGGTGGCCACCGCCGATCCGGCCACCCCGCGGGGTGCCGCCTTCCTCGAGCAGGCGGCCGACCTGTTGCGCGGGGCCGCGTACACGGCCTTCGACGGTTCGGCGCCGGCTCTGACCGGGCACGGCGGGGTCGGTGCGCCGTACGCCCATGTCACCGCGCCGCTGCGGCGGCTGGCCGACCGCTACGCCACCGAGGTCTGCCTGGCTCTGGCCGCCGGTCAGCCGGTGCCGGACTGGGCGCGGGAGGCGCTGCCGAAGCTGCCGAAGGTGATGGCCGACTCCGACCGGGTGGCCGGCGCGGCCGACCGGGGTGCGATCGATCTGGCCGAGGCCGTGCTGCTGCAGGGCCGGGTGGGTGAGGTCTTCTCGGCCGGTGTGCTCGACGCCGACGGGACCATCGCGATCGACGACCCGGCCGTACGGGCGCGCTGCAAGGGCGGGCTGCCGGTCGGCACCCGCGCCCGGGTGCGCCTGACCCTGGCCGACCCCGCCGCCCGCAAGGTCCAGTTCGAGCCGGCCTGACCTCAGGCCTTCCGCAGGCCCTCGACCAGGAAGCCGATCATCTGGCGCGCGTCGTAGCCGTCGTCGCGGCCGGCGCCGATGCAGAGGTTGCCGACGCCGCGCAGCAGGCCCACCGGATTGACGCCGGGCACGATCTGGCCGGCCGCGGTGGCGGCGTCCAGGATCTCGGCGCAGACGGGCACGAGCCGTTCCAGGAAGTACGCGTGCAGGTCGCCCGCGTTCAGCGCCTCGGGCAGCCCGTGCTTGGTGACCAGGAAGTCGGCGAAGATCTCGATCCACCGGCCGAGCGCCGCGTGCGGTGACGCGCTGGTGGCCAGCAGCTCGGGCCCGGCCGCCGCGCACTCCTCGACCTGGTGCCGGAAGACCGCGACGATCAGGTCGTTCCGGGCCGGGAAGTGGCGGTAGATCGTCCCCACGCCCACCCCGGCCCTGGCGGCGATGTCGCGCACGGGTGCGTCCACGCCCGATTCCACGAACGCGGCCGCGGCCGCGTCGAGCAGTGCCTTCTCGTTCCGCCGGGCGTCGGCGCGCTTCGTCACAGTCACTCCCCTTGCTAACCGGAACATGGTTCCGCTACGTTTCTAGCGGAACATGGTTCCGCTTGTTCATGATGTCAGAAACGGAGCTCCTGTGAACACCATCGTCTCGGTCAAACCTGTCGTCGTTCCGGCCCCGGGCCGCGGTACCGATCTGGAGGTACGGGTGACCGCGCCGGCCACCGGCGACGACCTGCCGGTTGTGGTCTTCTCGCACGGTTTCGGCGAATCCCTCGACGGTTACGCCCCGCTGGCCGACCACTGGGCCGCCAACGGCTTCGTCGTCGTCCAGCCGACCCACCTCGACTCGCGCCGGCTGGCCCTGCCGCCGGCCGACCCCCGTACTCCGACGATCTGGAAGATCCGGATCGAGGACCTGACCCGGGTCCTGGACGCGCTCGACCTGATCGAGAGCGTCATACCCGGCACCATCGACCGCGACCGGATCGCCGTCGCCGGCCACTCGTGGGGCGCGCAGAGCGCCGGCATGCTGCTCGGCGCCCGGGTCGACGGCGACGACTTCACCGCGGCGGACGCCCGGGTCCGAGCCGGCGTCCTGCTGGCCCCGGCCGGCAAGGGCGGCCTGGTGCCGTTCGCCGCGGAGCACTTCGCCTTCATGAATCCGGACTTCTCCACGATGACCACACCGGCCCTGATCGTCGCCGGCGACAACGACCAGTCGGCGCTGACCACCCGCGGCCCCGACTGGTTCACCGACGCGTACTTCCAGAGCCCGTCCCCGAAGGCCCTGCTCACGGTCTTCGGTGGCGAGCACTCGCTGGGCGGCGTCACCGGCTACAACGTCACCGAGACGACCGACGAGAGCCCGGAGCGGGTGGCTCTGATCCAGCGGGTGAGTACGGCGTACCTGCGCGCGGCCCTGGACATCGCGCCCGAAGCCTGGCCGGTCGAGGCGGACGACCACGGAAAGCTCGAGGTCAAGTAGCCCGGTGCCGTGCCAGCCACGCGGTGGCGAAGTCGACCAGCGGACGCTGGGCCATCAGCCGGGACCCGGCGTTGCCGACCGGACCGGCGTGCACGGCGGCCGTCGCCTCGTACGCGGCGCCCAGCTCGGCGAAGTCCGAGACGTCGGCCACGGGAGCCCGCCAGGTGACCCAGCGGCCGTGGCCGGCGGCATCGCGGACGGCGGCGCCGTGGTCGGTCATCGTGGGCCGGGCCTGGCGGCACTCGGCCAGGTGCAACGACGTGTTGCGGTCGTGGCCGCAGCCGAGCAGCAGGACCTTGCCGTCCGCGCGGTAGACGGCGCCCAGCGGTGAACGCTCGCCGAGGCCGTCCTCGAGTGGGTGGTCGCCGGTGATCGCGGCGGCCCGCGCGCCCAGCGCGGCGAACGACACCTGGGGATGGGCGCTGCGGCGGGCGCCCGGCCACGCGCGTACGACCTCGGGAAGAACGCCCATCCACTGGCTGGGCGTGCGCTCCGGGTCGAAGCCGGGACTCCGCTCGCGGATCACCGGCCACCACGCGGGTGGGACGGGCGGATTCTCCCAGCCCGCCGGGTCGGAGTTGGATGGCGTGTGGGTGGGCACCACGAGGGTCCCGTCCGGGCCCAGAACATCGAGCAGGGCCTGTACGACGGCCTGGACGCCCCCGGCGACCGAGCCCACCGCCCGCATCGACGAGTGCACGAGCACCGTGTCGCCGGTGGCCAAGCCCAGCTCGCGCAGGTCGGCGGCCAGGGTGCCGGTCGTGTGGGGGAGCGGCTGCGTCATCCCGCCATTGTCCTGGGGGTGGAAAACCCCCAGGTGAGCGCGGGTGGTTACCGGCTTATCGGGGACCGGCGGGATGCCTAGCGTCGAAGAGGTGATCGAACTACGTGAACTGAGCAAACGCTACGGCGGGCGGGTTGCCGTCGACGGGCTGAGTGTCCGGGTGCGGCCGGGCGCGGTGACCGGCTTTCTCGGGCCGAACGGGTCCGGGAAGTCGACGACGATGCGGATGATCCTGGGGCTCGACGCCCCGGATCGGGGTGAAGCCTTGGTGGGCGGGGTTCCGTACACCCAATTGGCCTGGCCCTTGAAGACCGTGGGGGCGCTGCTGGACGCGGGCGCCTTCCACCCCGGGCGCAGCGCGCGGGCGCACCTGGCCGCGCTCGCCGCCAGCAACGACATTCCGGGCGCGCGGGTGGAGGAGGTTCTGGGGATCGTCGGGCTGACCGGTGTGGCCGGGCGGCGGGCCGGGACGTACTCGCTCGGCATGCGGCAGCGGCTCGGCGTCGCGGTGGCGCTGCTCGGCGACCCGGGTGTGCTGCTGCTCGACGAGCCGGTCAACGGGCTCGACCCGGAGGGCATCCGCTGGATCCGGGAGCTGCTGCGCGGGCTCGCGGCCGAGGGGCGGACGGTCTTCGTGTCCAGCCACCTGATCGCCGAGATGGCCCTGACCGCGGAACGGCTGGTGGTCATCGGGCGGGGACGGCTGCTGGCCGAGACGACGGTGGCCGAGCTCGCCGCCGGCGGCGACAGCCTGGAGGACGCGTTCTTCCGGCTCACCTCGCAGGTCACCGACTATCGCGGAGCGGAGAAGCCATGAGTGGGTACGGAATGCGGCAGGCGGCCCGGATGGAGCGGATCAAGCTGGGCAGCGTCCGGTCCACGTGGTGGCTGGCGATCGCGGCGGTGGTCGCGATGGCCGCGGCCGGTACCGGAGTGGGGCTGGGCTACCGGTCGCACACCCCGGTCGCCACCGCCGCCCAGATCCTCAACAACAGCCTGGGCGGGGCGATCCTGGCCCAGCTGCTGCTCGGCGCGCTCGGCGTGCTGGTGATGACCGGCGAGTACGGGACCGGGATGATCCGCTCGACGTTCGCGGCCGTGCCACGGCGCCGGATCGTGCTGGCCGCGAAGGTCGTCGTGGCCGGGGGCGCGGCCCTCGGGGTGGGACTGATCGCCAGCTTCGCCGGCTATCTGGGCGGGCAACTGGCGATTCGGGGTACGGCGATCCCGGCCGCGTCCCTCGGCGACCCGTCGGTCCTGCGGCCGGTCGTGCTGACCGGCGTCTACCTGGGCGTCACGGCGCTGATCGGGCTCGGCGCCGGCGCGATCGTGCGGCATTCGGGGGCGGCCATCGGGACCCTGTTCGGGCTGCTGTTCGTCCCGATGATCGTGATCGGGTTGTTCGGCGAGGACGGCATCGCGGTCGGCCGCTTCGTGCCGCTGCTGATGCTGCTCAACTCGATCGCCGTCACCTCGCCCGTACCCGGGCTGTTCTCCGGCTGGGTCAGCGTGCTGCTGATGTGCGGGTACGCGGCGGTGGCGATCGTCGCCGGCGGTGTGCTGCTGCGCCACCGGGACGCGTGAACGGCCACAATGGGGCGATGAGCCCGCGCCGAGTGATGTTCTGCGTCGCCGGCGTGATCAGCGCGGCCGTGATCCTGGCCGTGCCGGCGATCCTGCCGGGCACGGCCGTGCTGATCCTGTGGGCGACCGGCACCCTGGCCGAACAGCCGGCGCCGGTGGTCGCGCCGGTGTTCCTGATCCTGTTCCCACTCACCGTCGCGCTTCTGGTTCTCACGGCAACCCCTTTCGGCCGTACGACGGGAAACCTGCACCGCCTCCTCGCCCGCCGGCTGCTCGGTGAGCACGTGGACGCCCCGCCGCCCCGCCGGACGAGGCGGATCTCCGACGGGCCGGGCTGGCGCGCCCTCGGCTACGGCGTGCTGAAAGTGCCCCTGGCCGTCCCCGAGGGCTACGGCGCCTTCTGCTACGTGTTCGGCATCGTCAACCTCAGCTATCCGGTGTGGTGGCCGCTGTTCCGCAACCACCCGCCGGGTACCACCCTCGGCCCGGTGTACGCGCTGACCCCGTTCGGCACGATCGGCACGCGGACGTTCGCCGGGACGTTCCTGATCGCGGCGGCCGGCCTGGCCATGCTGCTGGCCGCGCCGTGGCTGATGCGGGCCGGGGTGGCCCTCGACCTGGCCGCCATGCGCCGGCTGCTCGGCCCGGGCCGGCTCGCCGAGCTGCGGGTCAGCCGGGCCCGCGCGATCGACGACGCGGCCGCCATGATGCGCCGGATCGAACGGGACCTGCACGACGGCGCCCAGATCCGGCTGGCCACCCTGGCCATGAACCTGGGCATGGCGAGCGAGAAGCTGGGCGCCGACGGGCCGCCGCCCGACCTGGCCCAGGCCCGCGAACTGGTCGCCCTCGCCCACGGCGAGGCCAAGCAGGCCCTGGCCGACCTGCGCGACCTGGTGCGCGGCATCCACCCACCGGTCCTCGACAACGGCCTCGGCGACGCGCTGGCCACGCTGGTGACGAGCAGCCCCCTTCCGGTCGCGCTTCCGGTGACGGTGACGGTCGAGCTGCCGGTCCGGCCCGCGCCCGCGATCGAGACCATCGCCTACTTCTGCGCGGCCGAGCTGCTGGCGAACGCGGCCAAACACAGCCGAGCGGCACACGTCGCGCTGGGCGTGGCCGGGACCCGCCACCGCCTGACGCTGACCGTCGAGGACGACGGGGCCGGCGGGGCCGACCCGGACGGTCCCGGGCTGTCCGGCCTGACCCGCCGCATCGCGGTCGTCGACGGCCGGATGCGGGTGGACAGCCCGGCCGGCGGCCCGACCCGGATCGAGATCGAACTGCCCACGCAGGTGTGAGAAGGAGGCGACGGCATGCGGGTGGTGATCGCGGAGGACGCCGCGATGATGCGGGAGGGCCTGGTCCGGCTGCTCACCGACCGCGGCTTCGAGGTGTGCGCGGCGGTGGCCGACGCCGAGAAGCTGCGGTCGGCGGTCGCCGCCTCGGTGCCGGACGTGGCCATCGTCGACATCCGCATGCCGCCGACGCACACGGACGAGGGCCTGCGCGCGGCCATCGATATCCGCCGCGACCATCCCGGCGTCGGGGTGCTGCTCTTCTCCCAGTACGTGGAGACCCGCTACGCGACCCGCCTGCTGGCCGACCGCCCGACCGGCGTGGGCTACCTGCTCAAGGACCGGGTGGCCGACGTGGCCGACTTCGTGGACGCCCTGACCCGGGTGGCCTCCGGCGGGACCGCCCTCGACCCGGAGGTGGTCGGCCACCTGATGCGCTCCGGCCGCGACACGACCGGCATGGCCACCCTGACCCCACGCGAACGTTCGGTGCTCAGCCTGATGGCCGAGGGCCGCTCCAACGCCGGCATCGCGGCGGCCCTGGCCATCACCCCCGGCGTCGTCGAGAAACATGTGGCCGGCATTTTCATGAAGCTCGACCTGCCACCCTCCGACACCGACAACCGCCGCGTCCTGGCCGTCCTCCGTCACATAGCCGGCTGAGCCCACCATTCGAGGTGGGCGCCCACCTGGTCCAACGGCTCGATGATCTCCCAGCCCTCGACGATGAGGCCGCCGGCCAGCCGCCAGATCTCGACGACGGCGATCGCGGCACCGGTGCCCGGCAGGCGGCGGAGCGAGTGGACGACGACATGGTCACCGTCGGCCAGCACCTGGTCGACGGTGACTTCCATGCCCTTCAGCGGCTCCCGGGCGGCCCGGACGGCGGCCAGCCACTCCTGCTTGCTCAAGGTGACCGGTCCGGGACGGTGGTGGACGAAGTCGTCGCCGAGGGCCCGGGCCACGACGTCGACGTCGCCGGTCTCGACGAAAGCGGCCAGTGTGTCCAGCACGATGGTCTTGTTCATGCGGGGCAGTGTCGCGGCGGCCGCGGTGGTTGTCGATGAAACGGCATGTCATGGCGTACGGGATCAGGATGCGTACGCTGCATGGACGTGGACACGGTGGGGGAGCTCCTACGGCGGTGGCGGCAGCGCCGGGCGCTCAGCCAGCTCGACCTGGCGATCGCGGCCGGCGTGTCGGCGCGGCACGTCAGCCTGGTCGAGACGGGGAAGTCGCGGCCCAGCGCCGACATGATTCTGCGGCTCGCCGAGCAGCTCCACGTGCCGCTGCGTGACCGCAATCGGCTGCTGCTCGCGGGCGGCTTCGCGCCCCGGTACCAGCGGCGCCCACTCGGCGACGCGGCGCTCTCGGCGGCCCGCGACGCCGTGCGGCGGGTGCTGCGCGCGCACGAGCCCTACCCGGCCCTGGTCTTCGACCGCGGCTGGAACATCGTCGAGACCAACCGGGCGGTCGACCCGTTCCTGGCGTCGGTGGCGCCCGAGCTGCGGCGCCCGCCGGTCAACCTGGTGCGGCTGGCCCTCGACCCCCGGGGCTTCGCCCCCATGATCGTCAACCTGGGTGACGTACGGGCGGTCTTCCGCACCCGCGTCGGACGGCAGCTCGCGGCCGCGGCCGACGAGGAGCTGACCGCGCTCTACGAGGAGTTGCTGGCGGGCGACATCACAGGCCCGCGGGTCGACGCCGACGTCGTGATCCCCATGGTTCTGCGCGTCGACGGCCGGGAACTGCGCCTGTTCTCGACCATCACCACGTTCGGCACCCCGCTCGACATCACCCTGGACGAGGTGGCCATCGAGTCCTACTACCCGGCCGACGATCGGAGCGCCGCCTACTTCCGGGCCGGTGGATCATGGTGAGGTGCCGTTCCGACCGCCGCCCGGCGATGCCCCGCCCGATCCGCGTCTCGACCCGTTTCGGGAGCGGGCCGGCGTGCTGTTCGACGAGGGGGAGCAGGTCGGCCTTCTGTTCCTGCGGGTGGAGAGCTTCTGGTGGCAGGTCGGCGGTCACCTCTGGTGGCGCCGATGGTCGGGACCGGGCGAGACGGTGTACGGCTACCTCGAGTTTTCGCACGGTGGGTTCGACGACTTCGTGGAAGACCTGGACGCCGTGGCCGATGAGCTCGACGACTGGCGCGACGGCCGCTTCGAGTACGGGGGTGAGACCTACACGGTGCGCTGGCTCGACGAGGAGGAGTCCCGGCACGTGCGGGTGACGACGTTCAAGTTGGGCGAGTGGTAGCCACGGGGTCGTATGGTGTGTGGTGCGGGAGGAAAGTCCTCCGGCTTTGATCGCTTCTGGTGAGGCGCGTCGCGCGGGGCTTGCCCTGTGCGGGGGGTTCTCGACTGACAGGTTGCGGTCGAGCCGAGGAATCCCTTCCGTGCTCGTTCAGGGCTCCGGGACCGCGGCACGATCGCCCGAGTGGCGAAGGAACCGCTGGTGGACCTGAACTTCTGGGCTTCTCTTCTCACTGTCGCGGCCGTCACGCTGCCCGTGCTGGGCCGGGGCACGGCCATCGTCTGTGCGTGGCTGGTGGCCAGGTACTCCCGGAAGGCCGAGCGGCGGGACGCGGCCCGGCGGGCGCTGCGCCGGCTGCTGCCGGACTGGGCAAAGGGCTGGTCGACGGGCCGGGCGGCGGGCTGGTCGACGGGCCGGGCGGCGGGCTGGTCGACGGGGCCGGGCGGCGGGCGGGGCGGGGGCCGGTCGCAGAACGGGTCGGCTGATCGGGCCGTGGTGGGTGGGCGGTGCGGCTCGCTAGCTTGCGGGGGTGGGGGCGGGGTCGAACATAGCCTGGACGGCGGCTCTGCTGGCGTGGGTGCTGGCCGTGCCGCTCTGGTATCTGAGCAAGTTCTTCGTGGTGGTGGCGCATGAGGGTGGGCACGCGCTGCTGGCCGTGCTGCTGTTCCGGTCGATCAAGTCGATCCGGTTCGAGCGGAGTGGCGGGGGCGCCACCGAGCCCAAGGCGGAGCTGCCGTGGCTGGCCGACATCTTCGTGACCATGGCCGGCTATCTCGGGCCGTCGCTGTTCGGGCTGGCCGGGGCCTGGATGCTGCTGCACGGGCACACCGACGGGGTGCTCTGGGCCAGCCTGGTCTTTCTCGTGGTCATGCTGATCGCGGTGCGCGGGCTGCTCGGGTGGCTGCTCGTGCCGGGCCTGATCGTGCTGGTCTGGATGATGGCGACCAAGGCCGACGGGGCGACGCAGACGCTCTACGCGCACGTGTGGGTGTGGCTGCTGCTGATCGGGGCGGTGCAGCGGATGCTGGTCTTCGTGACCCGGCGGAATTACCTGATCGACGGCAACGACGCCGGGGTTCTGCGGCGGCTGACCCTGGTGCCCAGCGAGATCTGGGCGGTGCTCTTCCTGGCGGGCACGATCGGGGCTTTGGTGTACGGCGGTGCGCTGCTCCTGCGGAATGCCTGAAGCTTTCGTTGCAGGACAGCCCGGCAGCCGCGGCAGAGAGGCCGGGACGTACGGACCCGGGCCCGTCGAAGCGGGCGCGGGTCCGTGGATCCGTACCTCTAAGAAATGCAGGCGCAGACGATCAGAGCCGCACCGAAATGCGAGGCGGCGCTGACCAGGGCGCCGCCGTGGCGCTCGGGGGTGCAGATGACCTCGCCCAGCTTGCCGGGGGTCATCCAGTCGAGGACCAGGAAGGCCAGGCCCATGATGCCGATGCCGATGATGCCGAACAGGACCGTGGAGGCCAGGCCCTGGCCGAAGTCGGAGTAGCTGGTGAAGATGGCGGTGGTGACGATGGCGGCGATGCCCAGCTGGTTGGCCGCCAGCAGCAGCGACGCGTTCGGGTTGCGCTCCACGAAGATGAGGTCGCGCAGCTTGCCCGGGGTGAGCACGTCGATCAGCAAGTAGCCGAGGGCCATCAGGCCGATGCCGACGATACCGAAAACGATGCTGCGTCCAGCACCTTCCAACAGATCCTCGAGCACGGCCTCTCCTTCACATGTGGTCAGGAGAGACCGTACAAGAAGGCGTCTACATAACTACAGCGCGCCCAGGTAACGCTGCCGCTCGTAAGGGGTGACCTCGCGGCGGTACTGCTCCCACTCGGCCCGCTTGTTGCGCAGGAAGAAGTCGTACACGTGCTCGCCCAGGACCTCGGCGATCAGCTCGGACTTCTCCATCACGTCGATGGCTTCGGACAGGTTTTCCGGCAGCGCCTCGTAGCCGGCGGCCTTGCGCTCGGCCGGCGAGAGCGACCAGACGTCGTCCTCGGCGCCCGGCGGCAGCTCGTAGCCCTCCTCGATGCCCTTGAGGCCGGCGCCGAGCATGACGGCGAAGGCCAGGTAGGGGTTCGTGGCCGAGTCGATCGAGCGGACCTCGACGCGGGCCGAGCTGGGCTTGCCGAACGCGGGCACCCGGACCAGGGCCGAGCGGTTGAGGTGACCCCAGCTGACGAAGGCGGGGGACTCGGTGATCGCGTTGGGCAGCTGGAGCGGGAAGAGCCGCTTGTACGAGTTCACCCACTGGTTGGTGACGGCCGTGTACTCCCGGGCGTGCACCAGCAGGCCGGCGATGAACGAGCGGGCCGTCTTGGACAGCTTCATCGGGTCGTCGGCGTCGTAGAAGGCGTTGCGCTCGCCCTCCATCAGCGACAGGTGGGTGTGCATGCCGCTGCCGGGCTGGTCGGTGTACGGCTTCGGCATGAAGGTCGCGCGCACGCCCTGCGAGAGCGCCACCTCCTTGACCACGTGCCGGAACGTCATGATGTTGTCGGCCGTGGTCAGCGCGTCCGCGTACCGCAGGTCGATCTCCTGCTGGCCGGGCGCGACCTCGTGGTGGCTGAACTCGACCGAGATGCCGATCCGCTCCAGCGCGAGCACGGCCTGGCGGCGGAAGTCGCGGGCGATCGCGTGGGTGGTGTGGTCGAAGTAGCCGCCCGAGTCGACCGGGATCGGCACCGAGCCGTCGAGCGGGCCGTCCTGCACCAGGAAGAACTCGACCTCGGGGTGGGTGTAGAAGGTGAAGCCCTTCTCGGCCGCCTTGGCCAGGCCCCGGCGCAGCACGTGGCGCGGGTCGGCCCAGGCGGCGCTGCCGTCGGGCAGCAGGATGTCGCAGAACATGCGCGCGGACTCGCCGCTGGCGCCGCCCTCGAACGGGAAGACCTGGAAGGTCGTCGGGTCGGGCATGGCCACCATGTCGGACTCGTAGACCCGGGCGAAGCCCTCGATGGCCGAGCCGTCGATGCCCATGCCCTCCTCGAAGGCGGACTCGAGCTCGGCCGGGGCGACGGACACGCTTTTCAGGGTGCCCAGCACGTCGGTGAACCAGAGCCGGACAAAACGGATGTCGCGCTCCTCGAGAGTGCGAAGCACGAACTCCTGCTGTCGGTCCAACGTTCACTCCATCGTCCGTGGTGGCCTAGCAGGCCAGTCTTCCCTGGTCCGGTTACGCCGACATTACGCTGACCCGAGGCTGTGAGGATGTCCCGGGTGGCGATAGGCGCACCGCGTCTTGGGGAAGAATAAAGGTCATGCCCACGCTGCGGATCGCCCTGGCCCAGGTCAACTCCACGGTCGGCGACATCGCCGGAAACGCCGCTTCGGTACGGTCGTGGACGCGCGCCGCCGCCGACGAGGGTGCCCAGCTCGTCGCCTTCCCCGAGATGATGCTGACCGGGTATCCCATCGAGGACCTGGTCTTCCGGAACTCGTTCGTCGCCGCTTCCCGGGCGGCGCTCTCGCGGCTGGCCGGCGACCTGGCCGCGGACGGCCTGGGTGATATCGCGGTCGTTGTCGGATATGTCGACTCGGACGGGCCGCCGCACACCAGCGCGGACGCGGTGCCGGGGCGCGGGCGGCGGGACGCCTCGGCGCTGCTGCTGGGCGGCGAGGTCGTGGCCACGTACTACAAGCACCACCTGCCCAACTACGGCGTCTTCGACGAGGACCGGTACTTCGAGCCGGGCACGGCGCTGACCGTGGTGCGGCTGGGCGGGGTCGACGTCGCACTCACCGTGTGCGAGGACATCTGGCAGGCCGGGGGGCCGTTCACGGCGGCCCGCGAGGCCGGCGTGGGGCTGGTCGTCAACATCAACGCGTCGCCGTACGAGCTGAACAAGGACGACGTACGGCTGCCGCTGGTCAAGCGCCGGGCGGCCGAGGCCGGGGCGACCGTCGCCTACGTGAACATGGTCGGCGGGCAGGACGAGCTGGTCTTCGACGGCGACTCGCTGATCGTGACCGCCGGTGGGGAGCTGTTGGCGCGAGCCCGTCAGTTCACCGAAGAGCTGCTGGTGCACGATCTGTCCCTGCCGGCGGCCGATCCCACTCCCAACGTGTCCGGCAAAACCGATGAAACGCCCGCGCCGCACGGCGAGCAGCACATCGACGACGACATGGCGATCAATCGGGTGGGCGCTCTGAGCGATCTGCGGCCACACCCGGGCGACAAACGGGACGGCGGGATCGCCGACCGCGTCGCCGACGAGGAGGAGATCTGGTCGGCGCTGGTGCTCGGCCTGCGCGACTACGTGAACAAGAACGGCTTCCGGTCGGTGGTGCTCGGCCTCTCGGGCGGTATCGACTCGGCCGTGGTGGCCGCGATCGCCGTCGACGCGCTGGGCGCCGACCGGGTCACCGGCGTCTCCATGCCCAGCGGCTACTCCTCCGAGCACTCCAAGGACGACGCGGCCGACCTGGCCAAGCGCACCGGGCTCGAGTACCGGACCGAGCCGATCCAGCCGATGGTCGACGCGTTCCTGGCCACCATGTCGCTCTCCGGGCTGGCCGTGGAGAACCTTCAGGCCCGCGTCCGCGGCGTCATCCTGATGGCCCTGTCGAACCAGGACGGGCACCTGGTGCTCACCACGGGTAACAAGAGTGAGCTGGCTGTCGGGTACTCCACGCTCTACGGCGACTCGGTGGGCGGCTTCAACCCGCTCAAGGACGTGCCCAAGACGATGGTGTGGAAGCTGGCCCGCTGGCGCAACAGCCGGCCCGGCACGCCGCCCATCCCGGACAGCTCGATCACCAAGCCGCCCAGCGCCGAGTTGCGGCCGGACCAGAAGGACTCCGACTCGCTGCCCGACTACGACCTGCTCGACCCGATCCTGGCCGGCTACGTCGACCACGACCTGGGCCGCGACGACCTCATCGCCGCCGGCCACGACCAGGCCCTGGTGGACAAGGTGCTGCGCCTGGTCGACATCGCCGAGTACAAGCGCCGCCAGTCCGCCCCGGGCACGAAGATCTCGGGCAAGGCGTTCGGCCGCGACCGTCGCCTCCCGATCACGAACAGGTTCCGGGAAGGCCCCGGGAAAGGCCTTTAGCCAGTTCAAGGGCGGCGGTGGGGTGGTTGGACGGGTAGTCAGTTCAAGGGCGGCGGTGGGGTGGTTGGACGGGTGTGACAACCTCCACTGACCTCTGACCTCGCGGCGGCGCGAGGTGCGACGATTTCGGGGCACCCGGGGACCGCAACCGCGCGGCCTCGAGGGAAGGAGTCGGAAATGTCGGAAATTTCTGCGCTGTACGGGGGCCCGGCCACCCGCCGCGTGCGGACCCGCGACCTTCAGGCCGCGAAAGCCCGCGGCGACCGCTGGCCCATGCTGACCTCGTACGACCAGTACACGGCCGCGATCTTCGACCAGAACGGCGTACCCGTCCTGCTCGTCGGTGACTCGGCCGCCAACAATGTCTACGGCTACGAGACCACCCTGCCGGTCACCGTCGACGAGCTGCTGCCGCTGGTGCGCGCGGTCGTCCGCGCCACCAAGACCGCGCTCATCGTGGCCGACCTGCCCTTCGGCAGCTACGAGGAGGGCCCCACGCAGGCCCTGCGCACCGCCGTCCGGTTCATGAAGGAGGGCGGCGCCCACGCCGTCAAGCTCGAGGGCGGCCGCCGCGTCGCCGCCCAGATCGAGGCCCTGACCGGCGCCGGCATCCCCGTCATGGGCCACGTCGGCTTCACCCCGCAGAGCGAGCACACGCTGGGCGGCTACCGGGTCCAGGGCCGCGACGAGTCGGCCGCCCTGGTGGTGGCCGACGCCCGCGCGGTCGCCGACGCCGGCGCCTTCTCCGTCGTGCTCGAGATGGTCCCGGGCGAGGTCGCCAAGACCATCACCAAGGAGCTCGACATCCCGACCGTGGGCATCGGCGCCGGCCCCGACACCGACGCCCAGGTGCTGGTCTGGCAGGACATGGTCGGCCTGCGGACGGGCAAGGCCCCCCGCTTCGTCAAGAAGTACGCCGACATGTCGGGCATCCTGTCCGAGGCCACACGCCAGTTCGCGGCCGAGGTCCGCGGCGGCGAATTCCCTTCGGCCGAACACACCTTCTGAAAGCCCCCTGTCCTCTGGAGGCCGAGCCGTTCGTGGAACTAGTGTCCGGCTAGCACTCCAGAGGAGCGACCATGACCGAATACCTGATCACCTTCAACGACGAGTGGGTCCGGGAGCACACGCCCGAGGAGTTGAGCGACAAGGGCAAGGCAGCGCGGGCCGTGGTCGACGAGATGCGGGACCAGGGCGTTCTCATCTTCACCAACGGGGGCCTGGACCGGTCCACCGCGCTGTGCGGCGTCGTGGCGGTCGACGGCGAGCCGGTCTTCACCGACGGCCCGTACACCGAGACCAAGGAGCACCTCGGCGGCTTCTGTGTCGTGGACGTCCCCGACGACGAGACGGCCCGCTACTGGGCCGGACGGCTCGCGGTCGTGCTCGACTGGCCGCAGGAGGTGCACCGGTTCCGGGGCCCCGGCTTCCGCTGGAAGTGACCGCCGAGCAGGCGATCGTCCGCGCCCACCACGAACAGTGGGCGCGGGTGGTCGCCGGCCTGGCCCGCCGCTTCGGCGACCTCGACCTCGCCGAGGAGTCGGCCGCCGACGCCTTCGCGGCCGCGGCCGAGCGGTGGCCGCGCGACGGCGTACCCCCTAATCCCGGGGGTTGGCTCGTCACCACCGCGACCCGGCGGGCGATCGACCGGCTGCGTCGCGAGTCGCAGCGCGACGCCAAGCACGAGGCGGCCCGGATGGTGCACGACGACACCCCGCCGGAGCCGGCCGGCCCCATCGAGGACGACCGGCTCCGGCTGATCTTCACCTGCTGCCATCCCGCCCTGGCCGTCCAGGCTCGGGTGGCCCTGACCCTGCGCCTGCTCGGCGGCCTCACCGCCGCCGAGATCGCCCGCGCCTTCCTGGTGCCGGAGGCGACGATGGCGAAGCGGCTCACCCGGGCCAAGACGAAGATCAGGGCGGCCCGGATCCCGTACCGGGTGCCCTCGGCCGCCGACATCAGCGAACGGCTGGCCGGCGTCCTCGCGGTCGTCTTCCTGATCTTCAACGAGGGCTACCTGGCCGGCGCGGGCGACGACCCGGTGCGCGCCGACCTCACCGACGAGGCGATCCGGCTGGGCCGCCTGCTCCGGGGCCTGATCCCGGACCACGGCGAGGTGGCCGGCCTGCTGGCCCTGATGCTGCTGATCGACGCCCGCCGCCCGGCCCGCGTCTCCGGCGACGGCGAGCTGGTGCCCCTGGGCGAGCAGGACCGCGCCCGGTGGGACCGCGCCCTCATCGCCGAGGCCACGGCCCTGATCGGGGAACGCGTCGCGGCCGTGGCCGCCGGCGGCGACCGGCCGGGCCGCTACCAGCTGCTGGCCGCGATCAACTCGGTGCACGCCGAGCCGGGGGAGACCGACTGGGCCACGATCGTCGCCCTCTACGACACCCTGGCCCGGCTCGACCCGTCGCCGATCGTCCGGCTCAACCGCGCGGTGGCGGTGGCCGAGGTGGACGGCCCGGCCGCCGCCCTGGCCGAGATCGACCGGCTGACCGAGCCGCTGGCCGGCTACCACGCCTTCCACGCCGCCCGGGCCGACCTGCTCCGGCGCCTCGGCCGCGACGGCGACGCGCGTACGGCGTACGACCGGGCCGTCGCCCTCACCGGCAACCCGGCCGAGCGGGCCTATCTCACCCGTCGCCGCGCCCGGCTCGCCGAATGAGATCGATGTCGTCACCCCAGCTGCCGAGCTCCGCATCGAGCCCGTGGTCCCGGGCCAGAGCCTCGACCTCGGGGAACAAGCTCAGCGCGGCCAGGCCGACCCGGTCCGGCCGGAGCGCGGTGTTCCACGGCTCGGGCAGCGGAAAGTTCGCCAGCTCCCACGCCAGGTATTTGTTGTAGGGCCGCAGCCGCCCGTGCAGAGCGAACACGGTCTCCAGCATCCACGGCAGACTCTCCATCTGGTCGAGCAGCGCGGCCTCGGCGAACCCGTCCCGGCGGCTTTTCACACACCGGTAGAGCTGATTGATGTACGAGTCCAGGTTGTCCGCGCGTGCCCGGCCGCCTCCGCCTCGGTGAACGTGGCCTGCCGCTCGACCAGCTCGGCGATGCCCCCGTCGAGCCGGTCCAGCAGCACTTTCGCGCCGCGATAGGAGTACCGGTTCCAGTGCACGGAGGTGTCGGTGAGCGCGGCCACGGTCCCGACCACCTCGTCGAGCACGTGGGTGCGGATGTCGTGCCGCCACGGCTGCTCCTGCTCGGCCACGACGATCGTCACGTCGTAGTCGGAGTGGGTGGTCTCGGTGCCCCGGGCCCGCGACCCGGTCAGGATCACCCCGCGGACGTTGGGGTCGGCGGTGGCCCGGGCCAGCACCGAGCCGAGGACGTCAGCCACCGCGCGTCACGAGGAGAGACCACGGCTGGTCGCCGTCCGGCGTGACGGCGACGGTCACCGTGCCCGGCCCGATGGCCTCGTCCCGGGTGCTGTTCACCGTCGTACCGTCGCAAGGGGTCTCGAACGTGGCCGGCCCATAGCCGACGGTCACGAATCCGCCGCCGGCGCAGGTGACGACGACATCGAGAGCGCCGCTGTCCTTCTTCGCCCCGACGGTGGCCTTCCACGGTCCCGTCATGTCTTCCCGGCGGGCGATGGTGCGCCCGCCCTCCACCGGCGGAAGAGCGGCCGGCGTCGAGGGCGAGGGCGCGACGGACACGGTGGTGGCCGGCGGCGACGGCGAGGGCGCGACGACCGGGGCCGGATCGTCGGTGCAGGCTCCCAGGGACACGAGCCCCAGCATGACCATCACTCTCGTCGACCGCACGCCGAAATCCTAGTTGCGCGGTCCCGCGAGATCGCGGACGGTGGGTGGATGGTCACGCTGGAAACGGAACGGCTGGTGCTGCGGGAATGGCGGGATGACGATCTCGACGCGCTCGCGGCCATGAACGCCGATCCCGAGGTGATGCGGTACATCCTCGACGGGTCGGTGCTCGACCGGGAGCAGAGTGCGGCCCGGCTGCGGCGGATCCGGGAGGTCTGGGAGCGGCACGGATTCGGCCTGTTCGCGGTCGAGGGGCGGGCCGACGGCGTACTGCTGGGGTGGGCCGGTCTTTCCGTTCCCGATTTCCTGCCCGAGGTCATGCCGGCCGTGGAGATCGGGTGGCGGCTGGCCCGGCCGTACTGGGGACGGGGTTATGCGACCGAGGCGGCGGCCGAGGCCCTGCGGTTCGGGTTCGAGGACGGTGGGCTCGACCGGGTCGTCAGCATCCGGCATGTCCACAATGACCGGTCGCGGCGGGTCATGGAGAAGCTGGGCTTGCGGCACGAGTTCGACACCGTCGTTCCGGGGCACGGGCAACCCGTGGCGGTTCACGCGAAGGACAGGTAGGGCTGGCCCTACCATCGATCGGCCAGCTCACCGGATCGGTTCGGGGCAGCCTGCTGCCTAGCGTCATTCCCATGACGACGACGCAGCTCGAAGCCCCGGTCATGACCGTCCGCCCGTTCGCGCGGATCGGCGCCGACACCCGCTATGTCCTCACCGGATTCCCGATCGGGATCGCCGCCCTCACCGTCTCCGTGACGGCCTTCTCGCTCGGCCTCGGCCTCGCGGTGGTCTGGGTCGGAGTGCCCATTCTCGTCGCCGCCCTCGTGGCCGCCCGCGGTTTCGCCGCCGCGGAGCGCCGGCGCGCCGGCGCGGTTCTGGGTCAAGACCTCGAAGACCCGGTTTACCGTACGGGGCCGGCACTGCACCGCCTGGCCGATCCGCGGGCCTGGCGCGACCTGGCCCACGCCATGGTGCGGTTCATCCCGAACACGATCGCGTTCTCCTTCGTCGTGGCCTGGTGGGCCGGCCTGCTCGGCGGCCTGACCTGGGCGGCGTGGGGCTGGGCGCTCCCGAACGGTCCGGACGACCACGACGTGACGTACTGGCTGGGGCTCGGCGAGTCGTACGGCACCTCGGTCGTCTTCTATCTCGTGACCGCCGTCGTCTTCGGCGCGACCCTGCCCCTGGTGGTCCGCGCCGCCGCCCGCCTCGAGGCCGGCTTCGCCCGCGCGCTGCTGGGTTCCCGCCCCCGGTAGCCGGTGGGCTGGGTCACCTAGGACCCGTGCCGGGGGCGGCACCAGGGGGTTTCCCTGGGTTGGGGCCGGTGGGCGGCGTGTGACCGTGAGGTGCGCGTCCACAGTCGATCTCGCCAGGGAGTCTTCTCATGGTCACCAGCAATCCCCGTCGTCAGTTCCTGCAAGCGGCCGGCTCGGCCGCGCTGGCCGCCGGCGTCGCACCACTCGTCATGGGCGGGGCGGCCGAGGCCGCGGCCCCCGTCACCAGCACCAGCGTCAAGGCCGGGCACTTCGGGCCGGTGCGGCAGATCGACGCCGGCGTCCTGAACGTCGGCTACGTCGACCTCGGGCCGGCCAAGGGCGCCCCGGTCATCCTGCTGCACGGCTTCCCGTACGACATCCACAGCTACGTCGACGTGGCCCCGCTGCTCGCCGCCCGCGGCTACCGCGTCATCGTCCCGTACTTCCGCGGGCACGGCAGCACCCGGTTCCGGTCGGCCTCCACGCCGCGCAACGTCGACCAGGCCGCGTTCGCCCTCGACATCCTCGCCCTGCTGGACAAGCTGAAGATCCGGCGGGCCGTCTTCGCCGGGTACGACTGGGGTTCGCGCACCGCCGACATCATCGCCGCCCTGTGGCCGGAGCGGGTCAAGGCGCTCGTCTCGGTGACCGGATATCTGATCACCAACCTCGAGGCGAACCTGTCGCCGCTGCCGCCGGCGGCCGAGAACGACTGGTGGTACCAGTACTACTTCGCCACCGAGCGCGGCGTGAAGGGCCTGACCACGTACACCTCGGAACTCGGTCAGTTCATCTGGAAGTTCAACTCGCCGACCTGGAAGTTCTCGCAGGCCGTCTACGACCGTACGGCCGCCGCGTTCAAGAACCCCGACTACGTGCCCATCGTGATCGGCAACTACCGGTGGCGGCTGAGCCTGGCCCCGGCCGAGCCGGAGTACGCCGACATCGAGAAGAAGCTGCAGGTCGTGCCCCCGCCGCCGATCTCCGTGCCGACGATCACGATCGACGGCAAGTACGACCCGTTCACGCCCGAGGGCAACGGCAGCTCCTACCGGTCGCACTTCACCGGCAAGTACCGGCACCGCACCTTCAACGTCGGTCACAACGTCCCGCAGGAGGCCCCGCGCGAGTTCGCCCAGGCCGTGGTGGACGCCGACCGGTTGTAAAAGCCTGACCCGGGGGGAGGGTGGCCGCCCGGCGAGGGCACACGCCGGGCGGCCATCGACAACCGGCACAATGGGCCGATGCTCATCGATCTTGAGGCCGGTCCGGTCCCGGTCGCCCGCTGGACCCCGTCCGTCCCCGCATGACCGTCCAGGATCGGGCCGTCGTCTGGGGCTATCGGGCCGCCTGGTCCCTGATCGGGGCCATGCCGGAGAGAGCGGCCTACCGCCTGTTCGAGCGCGTCGCCGATCAGCTGTGGAAGCGGCGGAGCGGACCGGTGCTGCGGTTGGAGGCGAACCTGCGCCGGGTCCTGGGCCCGGACGCGACGCCGGAAGTCCTCGCCGCCACGTCCCGCGCGGGCATGCGATCGGCGCTGCGCTACTACTGCGAGGCGTTCCGGCTGAACCGGTGGGACCGGAGCCGCGTGCTGGACAGCGTCGACATCGCCGACGAGGACCGGGCGCGCCTCGACGGCGTGATCCGCTCGGGACGCGGCGCAATGCTGGCGCTCGGCCACACCGGAAACTACGACCACGCCGGCGCCTGGCTGACCGCGGCGTACGGGATCGAGTTCACCACGGTCGCCGAGAACCTCAAGCCCGAGGCGGTGGCCGAACAGTTCTGGGACTACCGTCGCAAGCTCGGGATGGAGGTGCTGCCGCACGACGGCGGCCCCTCGGTCGTCGGGACCCTGGCCCGGCGGCTGCGGGCGGGCGGCACGGTCTGCCTGGTCGCGGACCGCGACCTCAGCGCCTCCGGCGTCCGCGTCGACTTCTTCGGCGAGACCACCCGGATGGCCGCCGGCCCGGCGGCGCTCGCGGTGCTGACCGGCTGCGCGCTGCACCCGGTGAACCTGTGGTACCCGGCCCCGGGCCGGATGGGCATCAGAGTCCACCCCGAGATCCCGGTACCGGCCGACGGCACCCGCCAGCAGAAGATCGCCGCGATGACACAGGCGCTGGCCGACGCCTACGCGCAGGGCATCGCCGCCCACCCCGAGGACTGGCACATGCTGCAGAAGTACTTCGTCGATTAGGTTCTGTCGGCCGCAGGGGTGATCTCGATCCTCGTCGAGCACGACCGGTTCGACGGCTGGCTCAACTTCGCCTACCGCGCGCTCAAGAACGATCGCGACGGACGATCGCTGGAACGACGACTGGACGCCGCCGAGTCGATGCCATGGCTCCTGGACGTCATATTCACACTGGAAGGACGGGTACGCCCCGATAACAAGTACCTGCCCTGGGAACTCCGCCGGCACCCCCTGACCCGCTGGCCCGGCGAGGAACTGCTCCCCCTGTTGACAGCCACCCTGGCCGGCGACCCCGCAGCGATCCGGGCGGCATTCCAGCGCGTCGAAGAGTCCTGCGCGGCCTTCGACAGCCGGCTCACGGTCCCCGTTCTCACGCCTGTCATCGAGAGCTGGGGCGACGAGCTGCGGATCCTGAGGCACTGACACCATGCGGAACCGATCTCGGATGGCCATACTGCTCCGATGAAACTCCGAAGCTCTCGCGCTGCGCGCGGATGCGTCGCGCCGTGCGGAACAGCTCCGCTCCCGCATCACCGGCAGCGCTCGCTACCAGGAGGGCGAGGCCCCCGCTGAGGACGCGGTGGCGCTGCTCGCCGAGGCGGGCGAAGTGCTCACCGAGCTTGAGTCGCTGGTCAGGCGGATCAACCGCACCAATGCCGCGACGCGGGTCGAGGGCGGCACGCTGACCGACGCGCTCGCCCGGCGAGACGTCTTGCGCCTGCGCCACAGCGTGGTCACGTCCGCGGCGGACGCCGCGGCCGGTGAGGGCCGGCGCGGATACCGGCAGCTGCGTTCCGAGCTGAAGATGATCCCGGCGCTACCGGTGGCCGAGCTGCGCCGCCAGGCCGATGACCTCGCCCGGCAGATCCGAGAGGTGGACACGCTGATTCAACGGGTCAACTGGGAGGTCGATCTGCTCGACTGATCGACGCGGAGCAGGTAACCGACGTGGAGGCGTGCGCAAACCCGAGAGCCGGCGGGCAATCCGGCTCACTCCTGGCGCGCCGGGGGCAGGCGCGGGGGTTCGACTCCCCGGCACACATCGCATGCCCAGCACACGGCACAGGTGACGGCGCACAGGGCACGGCACACCACCGAGCGCAGATCCACGACGGCGAGGGCGGGATCGGGGAACTCCGCGTCGCTCAGGAACCAAGAGGCAGAAGGCAGCGAGCGTCGAGACTCGTAGACGCTGCGGCGCTGCCGTGGGTGCACACGTTAGCCTCGTGGGCGTGGCCACCGCACTTGTCATCGAGAACGATCCGACCGACGGCCCGGGGCGGCTGGGGGAGTGGCTGACCGAGGCCGGCCTCGAGCTGACCGTGCTGCGCCCGCACGCCGGTGACCAGCTCCCCGGCGAGCTCGACGGATATCTGGCGCTGATCGTCCTGGGCGGCGACCAGGACGCGTACCCCGACGCCGCCGGCGCGCCCGGAGCGCCCTGGTTCCCGGCCCTGGAGGGGCTGCTGCGCAAGGCCGTGCGCCACCGCGTGCCCACCCTCGGCGTCTGCCTGGGCGGCCAGCTGCTCGCCTCGGCTCACGGCGGCCTGGTCGAGCGCAGCACCTCCGGCCCCGAGATCGGGCCCGGCCTGGTCGGCAAGCGCGACGCCGCCGACACCGACCCGCTGTTCAAGTGGGTGCCGCTGCTGCCCGACGTGATCCAGTGGCACCGCGACGAGATCACCGAGCTGCCGCTCCGGGCCGTCCTGCTGGCCGCCTCCAGCCGCTACCCGCACCAGGCGTTCCGCCTCGGCGACCGGGCCTGGGGCCTGCAGTTCCACATCGAGTGCGACGCTCCGATGATCGAGGAGTGGGTGGCCGGTGACCGGGCCACCATCGACGAGCTGGGCTACGACCCCGAGGCGGTCCTGTTCGCCACGGTCGAGCAGCTGGCCGACGTCGAGGAGGTGTGGCAGCCGTTCGCGGCCCGGTTCGCCTCCCTCGCCCTGGGCACCCTGCCCGACGCCGACATACCGAATCCGGGCACCGGCCGTACCCTCCCGCTGTTGGGGCAGTAAGCCGTGACCAGGCCCAGCCGGCTCGCCCGGTACGGCTTCGCCGACGACGGGGTGCGCGCCGCCGACCTGGTCGGCCCGAGCGGCCTGCGCCTGTGGGACACCGAGGCCCAGGCGCCGGCCGGTGCCGAAGCCGCGGAACTGCTCACCGCGCTGTCCCGCGCGGCCGATCCGACCCTGGCCCTGCGCCAGCTGCACCGGCTGGTCGACGCGGCCGGCCGGGCCGAGGCCCGGGACAACGGCGGCCCGGTCACCGGTCCCGGCGGCGAGATCACCACGAACGCCGCCACCGACGAGATCGTGGCGGCGCTGGCCCAGGACGCGGGCCTGCGCCGGCGCCTGATCGCCGTGCTGGGCGCGTCGTCCGCGCTCGGCGACCACCTGGTGGCCAACCCGGACGACTGGCGGGTGCTGGTCACCGGCAAGACCGGCCTGCCGCCGAACGCCGAGGGCGGCCTTGAGGTCGACCGCGTGCCCAGCATCCCCGAGCTGCGCCGGGCCTACCGGGTGTCGCTGCTGCGGATCGCGGCGGCCGACCTGACCGGCGGGCGCGGCCTCGAGCCGACCATGGCGGCGCTGTCCCGGCTGGCCGACGAGACGCTGGGCGCGGCGTACGCGATCGCGGTCGCCGGCCTGCCCAAGGAGCCCAGCCTGGCCGTGGTCGCCATGGGCAAGTGCGGCGGCAACGAGCTCAACTACGTCTCCGATGTGGACGTCATCTTCGTCGCCGACAGCGACGAGGACCTGAGCGCCGGTACGGCGGTCGCGGCCCGGCTCATCGAGATCTGCGGGCAGGTCGCGTGGCCGGTCGACGCCGCGCTGCGGCCCGAGGGCAGTCGCGGCCCGCTGGTCCGCACGCTCGCCAGCCACCAGGCGTACTACCGGCGCTGGGCCCGCACGTGGGAGTTCCAGGCCCTGCTCAAGGCGCGGCCCGCGGCCGGCGACCGGGCGCTCGGCCAGCAGTGGATCGACGACCTGGCCCCGCTGGTGTGGCAGGCGGCCGAGCGGCCCGAGGCGGTGGCCGACGTCCGCGACATGCGCCGCAAGATCATCGAGAATGTGCCGGCCAACCAGGTCGACCGCGAGATCAAGCGCGGTCCGGGCGGGCTGCGCGACATCGAGTTCGCCGTCCAGCTGCTGCAGTTGGTGCACGGCCGCGTCGACGAGACGCTGCGCTCCGGCGGCACCCTGCCGGCCCTGCGCGCGCTGGTCGCCGGCGGTTACGTCGGCCGTGAGGACGGCGAGACCCTGCTGCGCGGCTACCGCTTCCTGCGCGGCGTCGAACACCGGCTTCAACTGCAACAATTGCGGCGTACGCACACCGTGCCCGACGACCCGGACGGACTCCGCTGGCTGGCGGCGGCCCTCGGCTACACGGCGATGCCCGGCCGCGACGCGGTCGGCGCGTTCCGCTCGGACTGGGTCGGCCACGCCGCCCAGGTGCGCCGCCTGCACATCAAGCTGCTCTACCAGCCGTTGCTCGAGGCGGTGGCCCGGGTGCCGGCCGAGGCGCTGCGGATGACCACCGAGTCGGCCGGCCGCCGGCTCAAGACGCTCGGCTTCGCTGACCCGGCCGGCGCACTGCGCCACCTCCAGGCGCTCACCGGCGGCGTCACCCGCACCTCGGCCATCCAGCGGCACCTGCTGCCGATGCTGCTCCAGGAGTTCGCCGACGCCCCCGAACCCGACCGCGGCCTGCTCAACTACCGGACCGTCTCCGACAAGCTCGGCAGTACCCCGTGGTATCTGCGGCTGCTGCGCGACGGTGGCCCGGTCGCGCTGCGGCTGGCCCGGGTGCTCGGCCTGTCCCGCTACGCCACCGACCTGCTCACCCGCGACCCCGAGGCGCTGCGGCTGCTGGCCGACGACGCCGAGCTTCAGCCCCGCAAGCGCGAGTCGCTGATCGACGGCTTCGTCGCGGCGGCCGAGCGGCACGCCGACAACCCGGTCAAGGCGATCGCCGCCATCCGGGCCCTGCGCCGGCGCGAACTGTTCCGGCTGGCCTGCGCCGACATCCTGAGCCGGGCCGAGGAGCTGGCCCCGGCCCAGCCGCTGGACGTCGACGCGATAGGCATCGCCCTCTCCGACGTCACCGACGCCACCCTGAACGCGGCCCTGGCCGTGGCCCGCCGGGCCAAGCCGGCCCCGGACGGCATGCGCTTCGCGATCATCGGGATGGGCCGGCTCGGCGGCTACGAGATGAGTTACCCCTCCGACGCCGACGTGCTCTTCGTCTACGACGGCGCCGACACCGGCTCGGCCGCGCTGGCCATCGCCGAGGAACTGCGCCGGTCGCTGAGCGCGCCCGCGCCCGACCCCGAGCTGGGCATCGACGCTGATCTGCGGCCCGAGGGACGGCAGGGCCCGCTGGTCCGGAGCCTGGCCGCCTACCAGCAGTACTACGCCCGCTGGTCGAAGGTGTGGGAGGCGCAGGCGCTGCTGCGGGCCCGCTTCGTCTGCGGCGACGAGTCGCTGGGCCGCGAGTTCGAAAGACTGGCCGACCCGATCCGCTACCCCGAGGGCGGCCTCACCCGCGAGCAGGTGGTGGAGATCCGCCGGATCAAGGCCCGGGTCGAGGTCGAGCGGCTGCCCCGCAACGCCGACCCGCATACACACACCAAGCTCGGGCGCGGCGGCCTGTCCGACGTGGAGTGGGCTGTGCAACTACTTCAACTGCTTCACGCGTACGCCATCACCGGTTTGCAGAAAACGAGCACGCTGGAAGCTCTCGACGCGGCGGTGAAGGCCAAGCTGGTCGACAAGGTCGACGCGGCGGCGATGACGGCCGGATGGACGCTGGCCGCCCAGGTGCGCAACGCGCTGACCCTGGTCCGCGGCCGCCCGACCGACCAGCTGCCCCGGCACGGTGTCGAGCTGGCCGGCACGGTGCAACTGCTCGGCGGCGGCGACCCGGGCGAGTTCGTCGACCGCTACCTGCGCCTGACCCGCCGCTCCCGGGCCGCGATGGAACGGGTCCTCGACTCTTGAGCCGCTCGCTCGTGCCCCGGCTGCCGGTCGCGCCCGGCGTGTACCGCTTTCGGGACGTACGCGGGCGGGTGCTCTACATCGGCCGGGCCACCGAGCTGCGCTACCGCGTCGGTTCGTACTGGACCGATCTCGGCAAGCGCCGCCACCTGGCCCGGATGGTTCCCCAGATCACCCGGATCGAGGCGCTGACCTGCGACTCCGTGCACGAGGCGGCCTGGCTCGAACGCAACCTGCTGGAACGATCCAAGCCGCGCTGGAACCGGACCCGCGGTGGCCAGGAGGTGCCGTTCTGCATCCGGCTCGCGGACTTCACCCTGCAGGCGGTGCACTGGCCGCCGGTGGCTTCCGGTGGTCTGATCTTCGGACCCTATCTAGGGGGTACGCAGGCCCGGCTGGCCGTTTCGGCCCTGGAACGGGTGTTGCCGCTGCGCTACACGGCCGACCGGCTCGGCGGTTCACAGCGCGACATGGCGGCGATCCTCGGCGTCGGCGCGGGCGACCGGGACCACTTCGTCACGCTGATCACGGCGTTCCTGCGCCGGGAGCCGGCCGCGGTGTCCGCGGTGCGGGCCCGGCTGGCCGAGCTGCGGGACCGGGCCTCGGAGCGGCTCGGCTTCGAACTGGCGGCCCGCATCCAGCAGGAGATCGAGGCGGTCGACTGGGTGGTGGCAGAGCAGAAGGTGACAACGCTGACCCCGGGCGACGACGCCGAGGCGTACGGCTGGTCCGGTGGGGTATTGGTACGTTTCCAGATCCGAGCCGGGCGCCTGAGCGGCTGGGAACAGCGCGGATGCTCCCAGCGGGCGGCGGAGCCGCACGTGGCGCGGACCCCGCCGCAGTGGCGCGACTTCGCGAACCGCAACGCGGAACTGGCCACCCGATTAGTGGCGGAGAGTGTTCCATCCGGTTCCTAGGGGTATGTACCTTCCATGATTTTCAGCCTGGTTCGCCGTTTCGTCATCATGGCCGTCGCGATCCCCCTCGCCGCCGCCGGCTTCCGCAAGCTGAGCGATCGGCTCGAGGCGCGCAAGGGACCGACCCGCACCACCCGCTACATGCGCCAAGGCGCTGACCTGCTGGCCGGCTTCGGCCGCCAGCCCCAGAAGAAGCGCCGCCGCTTCGCCTGGTAACTCACCCCCGCGGATTCATCCGGCGCCGGGCTTCGTTCGCCGCCGCGGCCGCCGGGGTGACGCCGTCGCGCTCGGCGGCGGCGAAGATGCCGGTCAGGGTGGACGCTATGCCGTTCAGGCGGGCGGTCACCTGGGCCGGCGTCTCGTGGTGCAGTTCGACGGCCGTGGCGCGCAGGACGCCGCCGGCGCTGACGACGTAGTCGGGCGCCCAGAGAATGCCCCGCTCGTGCAGCAGGCCGGCGGTGGCCGGGGCGTCCAGCTGGTTGTTGGCCGGGCCGGCGACGGCTCGGCAACGCAGGGCGGGAACCATCGCAGGGGTCAGCAGGCCGCCCAACGCGGCCGGGACCAGCACGTCCACCTCCGCGGTCAGGCATTCCTCCGGGGTCGCCCACGTCGCGCCGAGCTCGGCGGCCACCTCGCGCCGGGCCGGGTCGATGTCGCTGACCACCAGCTTGGCGCCCGCCTCGGCGAGCAGCCGGGCGACGCGCTCCCCGACATGCCCGAGCCCCAGCACCGCGAAGCTACGCCCGGCCAGCCCGTCATCCCTGACATCCCGGACATCCCCGACATCCCCGACATCGATTGTGCCGCCGGTGGCGTTGGGCCCGCTGAGCACGCGGCCCCCGGCGTTCCGCCCGCTCGAAGGGGCGCTCGCCGTGTGGTGCCCACTCGAAGGGCCGCTTGCCGCGTGCCCGCTCGAAGGGCCGCTTGCCGCGTGCCCGCTCGAAGGGCCGCTTGCCGCGTGCCCGCTCGAAGGGGCGGCCCACGCGTTGCGCCCGCTCGAAGGGGCGGCCGCCGGGTTGCTGGTCAGCGGGGCGGCGGGGCTTTGGCCGGACAGCTTGGCGCAGACGGCTTTGAGAGCGGCCACGGTTCCGAAAGCGGTGGCCGGCGAGGAATCGCCGCTGCCGCCGTGGGTGGTGGGGCGGCAGAAGACATGGCGGGTTCGGTCGGCGATGGTGACCATGTCGGCGGGGCCCGTGCCGACGTCGGGGCCCGTGGCGTAGAGGCCGGCCAGTTCCTCGATCACTGTGCCGGCGTCGTGCAGGGCGGCCGTTCGGTCGAAGTCGTGGGCGGGCGTGACGATCACGGTCTTGCCGCCGCCGTGGGGCATGCCGGCCAGGGCGCATTTCTCGGACATCGCGGCGGACAGGCGCAGGGCGTCCTCGAGGCCGTCGCGCCACTGCGAGTACGCCTTCATCCGGCACCCGCCCAGAGCCTGCCCCAGGGCCGTCGAGTGGACGGCGACGATGATCGGCAGGCCGGACTCCGCGCCGCGGCGGATCACCACTCGCTCGTGCGGGAACATCGCTTCCTCCGTACAACTAAATCGGTCCTTGCTGCGAAAGCTAGACGCCTGCCCGGGCCCGGCGCAGACTTGCCGAACGAAGTTCGGCGAGAGCCGGGAAGTGGGGGACGGTGGACGACATTGATTCGGCGATCGTGCGGGAGTTGCAGCACAATGCCCGGCTGACCAACCGCGACCTGGCCCGGCTGGTCGGCGTCGCGCCCTCGACCTGCCTGGAGCGCGTGCGGCTGCTGCGTGACCGGGGCGTGCTGACCGGCTATCACGCCGAGGTCGACCTGGCCGCGCTCAACCGGCACGTCCAGGCCTTCCTCCACCTGCAGGTGCGCCCGATGAGCCGCGACGTGATCGAGGGCGTCAAGGCGTACGTGACCGGGTTGCCCGAGGTTTTGTCGGTTTTCGTGGTGGCGGGCGGCGACGATCTCCTCGTGCACGTGGCGGTGCCGAGCGTCGACGCCCTCCACTCCTTCCTGATGGACAAGTTCAGCCAGCGCCGCGAGATCGTCGGCTTCCGAAGCTCGGTGATCTATCAGCACACGCGGAACCGGGTGCTCGGGCCGCTATAGAACCAGCCTCCTCCAGTCGGACAGGTCGGACAGCAGCTGCCGGTCGTGCGTCGCCACGATCACCGCCGCCGGCGTCGTGCGGATCGCCTCGGTCAGCTCGTCCACCAGCGCCGCCGACAGGTGGTTGGTGGGCTCGTCGAAGATCAGCAGGTCGGGCCGGGTGGCCAGGTGGGCGGCGAGGTCGAGCCGGCGCCGCTGACCCAGTGACAGCCGGTCGGCCGGGGTGCGCAGCGCCTCCGCGTCGAGCAGGCCGAAATGCTCCCGCGGGGCCTGGTGGGCCGAGACCTCCTGCTCGACGAACGCGATCCGGTGGAAACGCCGCACGGTGCCACCCGTGGGTTCGAGCTTTCCGGCGAGCAGCGCCAGCAGCGTCGACTTCCCGGCGCCGTTCGGCCCGGTCACCAGGAGCCGGTCACCCCCGTCGACACTCACGCTGATCGGGTGGTCCAGCCGGCCTTCCAGGTGTACGCCGTAAGCCCGCACCAGGGGCAGGCCGGCCCGGACCGCAAGCTCGGGGAACCGCAGGGCCGGCGGCGGCGCGGGAGCCGTGACCCGGTGCGCGTCGAGGGCTTCCCGCTCCCGGTTGAGGGCCTGCACGACACCGGGCGCGCGGGTCTGGCGCTGATGCCGGCCGGTGCCCTTGGGCGGGCGCCAGCCCGTACTGAGCCGATCGCGGGCCTTGCCGACCGCGGTGGTGAGCCGTTGACGCTCGGCCTGCTGCTCCTCGAAGTCCTGCTCCCAGCGCCGCCGGTCCCGCCGGCGCCCCTCCTGCCACCCGTCGTAGCCGCCGGCGTACACGCGGGGCCGGCCGTCGGAGGTGGGGTCGAGGTCGAGGAACTCCCCGGCCACGTCCCGCAGCAGCGCCCGGTCGTGGCTGACCAGCGCGAACCCGCTCCCGTGCTCGCGCAGTCGCGCGGTGAGGAAGTCGAGCCCGCCGGCGTCCAGGTGGTTGGTCGGCTCGTCGAGGAGCAGAAGGTCGTAGCGCGCCCCGAGCAGACAGGCGAGCCGCACCCGATAGCGCTGCCCCACGGAGAGGGTGCGCAGCTCCCGTTCCCGGTCGGCGCAGGCCCCGAGCGCTTCGAGCGCGACATCGACCCGCCGCTCGGCATCCCACGCGTCCAGCCGCGTGGCCAGCTCCAGCGCGGCGGCGTAGCGGTCCTCCGCGCTGTCGCCGTCGGCCAGAGCGTGGCTGGCCTGGTCGGGCGCGGCGGGGTAGCGGTCCTCCGGGCTGTCGCTGTCGGCCAGATCGCGGGTGGCCTGGTCCGGCCCGGCCGGGTAGCGGACCTCCGCGCGGTCGCCGTCGGCCAGATCACGGGTGGCCTGGTCCAGCGCGGCCAGGGCAGTGTGGGCGTCGCGCAGGGCTTCGCCGGTGAGGGTGCCCACGGTCAGGCCCGGATCGGCGGGGAGGGCCTGATCGGCCAGGCCGAAGCTGCCTACGCGGTGGACGCGGCCCTGGTCCGGTGTCAGGAGGCCCGCCAGGACCCGCAGAAGGGTCGTCTTGCCGCAGCCGTTCTCGCCGACGATGGCCAGGCGGGACCGTTGCGAGACGGTGACGGAAACCTCGGTGAGCACTCGGCGGGCGCCGAGGGTGACGCTGACGTTCTCGGCGCGCAGGTGCGCGTGGTCACTGGCGAGAGCGCGTAGGTGCGCGTGGTCACCGGCGAGGTGATCGCCGGAGGGGGACGGTGTGAAGGTACGAACAGGCACAGGAAGCTCCGCAGCTCGGAATGGAGCCGGGGCAGCGTCGAACGGCCGCTCCGGCGGGACACCGAGACGGCGGCGACAGGAAGACGAGGAGGCGCCGCCGTCAGCGGCGGGTGCGCAACCTCATGAACGCGATGCCTGTGTACATGGCGGCCAGGCTATCGGGCGCCAAGACCCGGAGCATCCGAATTAAGTCAGCTGGTCAGCGTGTAGCGGCCGGGGGTGCCGACGTGGACGCGTACCCAGTCGCCGTCGCGGTCCACCCGGGCGCCGTTCGAGGCGGTCAGCCAGCGGGAGAAGCGGACGCGCAGGACCACGTCGCCGGTGAAGGGGGCGTCGAAGGTGATCGTGTTCGCGGTCTGGGTGACCAGGGTCGCGGGGGTGCCGACCAGCGGGCGGGGGCCGGTCACCGCGTACAGCCGCCAATGCTCTCCGCTCCACACCGGGGACAGGTAGGGCAGGCCGCCGGCGATCAGCTCCGCCTCGGGACGGCCGGACCAGGTCGGCTCGGCGTCGGGGACGGCCACGAACTGCACGGCCAGCTCGTCGAGCCAGGCGCGGTAGGTGCCGGCGGTGAGGGGGGCGCCCGTACCCGTCGTACCGGGAATGGTCGTGAAAAAGAGCGGATTGCGGTCGATGTCGGCCTGGCGGAGCCAGCCGCGGGCCAGCGGGACGTCGCCCATGTGGGCAGCCTCCCAGTAGTCCCGCGTCGGCGGGATCTCGACCCGGCCGGTCAGTTTCTCCTGGGCGAGCCGGTCGAGCAGGGGAGTGAAGTAGCTCCGCTCGGCGGCCGGATCGCCGATGTCCCGAAGGTCGCCGGTCACGACGGGCGGCTGCCACCAACAGGCCGCCACCAGCAGGATCGCCACCGCCCACAGCGGCATGGGCCGTTCGCGGCCACGCCACGAGGGCCAGGTCGCGTACGCGGCCAGCACCGGCAGCGTGAACATCACGGCGAGGCGGGTCGCGTTGAGCCCCACCGGGGTGTGGATCAGCGCGGACGCGAGGACGCCGGCGGCCGACAGGAGGGCGGCCACGCGTACCGGCCGGCGCGGAACGAAGACGGCCACGGCCAGGCTCGCCACCACGGCCCGCACGGTGTCGGTCCGGCTGATGTTCATCCAGCCCCCGTCCCCGAACAGCAGGGACAGCGCCGCCAGGGGAAGCGCGGCCGGCACGGCGATGAGAAGACCTCGCGAGAGGGGCCCGGCGACGGCCAGGGCCACGCCGGCCAGGCCCAGGAACAGGCCGGCCACCGGGCTGGTGGCGCCGGCGAGCAGGGCGGGGACGGCGGCGAGCCAGGCCCGGCGGCGGGTCACCAGAACCAGGGCGGCAAGACCGAAGAACACCCCGAGGCCGTACGTGACCCGGCCGCTCACCAGGTTGCCGGCGATGCACGCCGTGCCGGCCAGGGCACCCAGCCACGGCCGCTTCGCCGACGTGGCGCGCAGCAGGACCGCGAACAGGACCGAGGCGCCGACGAGAGACAGGGCGCCGGTCAGGCGTACCCCCAGAATCGCCATGACCGGCTGGGAGACCAGGCTGTAGCCCAGTTGGTCGACCCCGGCGTACCACCGCAGGTCGATCGGGGTGTAGCCGTGCGCGGCGAAGAACTCGGCCCGGGCGACCTGAGCGGCCAGGTCGGAGCCCATCGGGGGGAGCAGCAGGTACACGGCGCCGAGCACCGCCGCGACCCCGGCGGTGACCCACTCCAGCCGGTGCCGAGCCCACACGCGCCAGACCCTACCCGGCGTCGCGGCGTGTCACGGTAGGGTGCTCGCCATGCCCCGCTCCACCGCCGTCCGATATGTGGGCCTGGCAGGGAGTCTGCTGCTGGCGGTGGCCGCCTGGCTCGGCGGCGCGAGCAGCCCGTGGGAGCCCACAGTGACGCCGCGCACGATTTTCGCCGGTGAGAACGGTGTCGCCCTCCCGCTCGCCTGGCTGCTCGGCACGCTCCTGATCATCGGCGCGTGGGTGGCCGGCGTCCGCGCGGCGCCGACGGCCCGGTGGGCGTACACGACGGCGGCGCTGTGGGCGGTGCCGCTGCTGCCGTTCCTTCCGCTGGGAAGTTACGACGCTTACTCGTACGCCTGTCAGGGCTGGCAGCAGGCGGCGGGCCTGGACCCGTACGCGGGTGGGGTGACCGACCTGGGTTGCCCGTGGGCGTCCGCCGTGGCGCCGACGTGGTTGTCGTCGCCGGCCCCCTACGGGCCGGTGTTCCTGCTGCTGGCGGCCCTGGCGGTCAAGGTGGGCGGCTCGCTGGCCGGCACCCTGGCGGCGTTGCGGGTCATCGCCGTGCTCGGCGTGGCCCTGATCGCGGTGTGCCTGCCGGCGCTGGCGAGGCGCTCGGAGGTGCCGCTGGGCCGTGCGGTCTGGCTGACCCTGGCCTGTCCGCTGATCCCGATCCACCTGATCTCGGGCACCCACAACGACGCGGTGATGGTCGGGTTCCTGGTGGCGGGCCTGGCCGTGGCCATGGGCAGCCGCCGGACGTGGGCCGCGGGCCTGCTGCTCGGCCTGGCGATCGGCGTGAAGGCGACGGCGGTCGTGGTGGTGCCGTTCGCTTTCTGGTTGGCGCTGCGGTCGCGGGCCGCCTCGGCGGGAAGGACGGCCGGTTACGTGCGGGCCGGGGGCGAGCTTGCGGCCGGCGTTCTGGTGGCCCTGGCCGCGGCGTCCCTGTTCTCCGGGCGCGGCTTCGGCTGGATCACCGGGTTGGCCGGCAGCGGCGCCTCCGTCCAGTGGACCTCCCCGCCCACCGCGATCGGCATGACCATCAGCCTCTTCGGCCCGGACGCCGTACCGGTCACCCGGCTGATCGGCATCGGCCTGCTGGCCGTGGTCCTCGTGCTCCTCTGGTGGCGCGCCCGCCTCCGCGACCCCCTCCTGCACACCGGCTACGCCCTCGCCGCGACCGTTCTGCTCGCCCCCGTCTTCCACCCCTGGTACGCCGTCTGGGCCCTGCCCGTCCTGGCCGCCACCCTGCACCACCATCTGCGCTGGCTGGTCGTCCCGTGCGCCGTCGCCGCCGCTCTCTGTCTCCCCGACGGCTACAACGTGGCGCTGGCCGTGAAGTCCCAAGGCGCCATCCTCATGACGGCCTTCGTAATCTATTTAGCGTGGAAAGCACTACATGAAGCGAAAAATCGGAATAGTCGCGGTCTTGGCGCTGATCGCGCTGTTCGTCGTCTACCTGGCTGAGACGCGTAACGAGTACTTCGACTCGAAGGTCTACTACGGCGCGATCCAGTACTGGTTCCGCGGCGACGGCGGCATGGTCTACGACTGGCTGCGCCCCGGCACGCCGTACGGCTTCACCTATCCGCCCTTCGCCGGGCTGGTGATGGCGCCGATGGCGTTCCTGCCGTTCGGCGTGGTCGTCGTCATCGCCATCGTCGCCACCGTGCTGACCACCGCGCTGCTCACCTGGTGGTTCGTCTCGCCGCTGATCAAGCGGAAGGGCTGGACCGTCTGGTTCGCCTTCGCGGTCGCGTGCTGCCTGGCCATCGCCTTCGAGCCGGTCCGCGAGACGATCACCTTCGGGCAGGTCAACACGCTCCTGCTCACGCTGGTCGCCGGTGACCTGCTGCTCGGCCTGGCCAAGGGGCGCAAGTGGGCCGGCGTCGGCATCGGCCTGGCCACCGCGATCAAGCTGACCCCGGGCGTGTTCATCCTCTACCTGCTCGTCACCCGGCGCTGGCGGGCCGCGATCACCGCCTCCGGCACCGCGGCCGGGGTGAGCCTGGTGGCCGCCGCGGTCTTCCCGGACGAGTCGCGCGAGTTCTGGACCTCCGCCCTGTGGGACACCAACCGGGTCGGCGTGCTCTCGTTCCTATCGAACCAGTCGGAGCGGGGCTTCCTGGCGCGGCTGCACATCGACCAGGTCGAGTCGAAGGTCTGGCTCGCCTGCGTACTCCTGACCCTGGTCTTCTGGGCTTGGCGGGTGCGAGCCCAGCCGGACGACATCATGGGCGGCCTGGCCCTGACCGGCGTCCTCGGGTGCCTGATCAGCCCGGTCACCTGGATCCACCACTGCGTCTGGCTCATCCCGGCCATCGTGCGCTGCGTCGACGTCGGCCTGTCGGGGCGGGACCGGCGGCCCCTGTGGCTCGGCGCGGCCGCGTACGTCATCATGACCTCGCGGTTGACCTGGTGGTGGGAGAAGCGGCCGCGCCCGCCGCTGGAACTGATCGGCGGCAACTTCTATGTCTGGTTCAGCCTGGCCCTGCTGATCTGGACACCCATCGGCACCCGTCGTTCTTCTGACGTCCACCAGGAGGACAAGATCCTTCTGTAGCCAGAGAGCGTGCCTAGACGCCGTACGACTTCGGCCAACGAGGGCGACTACGAGGGCGGCAGCCGCGGCTGGACGATCTTCTCCCGCGACGGCCGGGTCGTCTGGGACGCCGGCCGGCAACACGCTCGAGCACATCGCCGTCGAGCACGGCCTCTACCCGGACAAGCGCTCGGACGCCAAGGGCATCGAGCCCGAGAACGTGGCCTTCGCGCGCGTCAACGGCACGCCTTACCTGGTCGTCAACGCCGAGCGCGGCAACTTCACCGCCGTCTACGACGTGTCGAACCCGCGCCGGCCGAAGTTCCGGCAGCTCCTGCCGACCTCGAACGGCCCCGAGGGCGTCGTCGTGGTGCCGTCGCGCGGCCTGGTGATCGTCTCCAGCGAAGAGGAGATCCCGGACGCGAACATCCGCGGCTCGCTCACCATCTACGGCGTGGGCCGAGCCGGTTTCCCGTCGATCGTCTCCCGCGACGAGATCCCGTTCGGCACGCTGTCGGCCCTGTCGGCGGTCCCCGGCACCCGCGACAAGCTGGTCTCGGTGACCGACTCGGCCTACACCCCGACCCGGCATCCTCACCGTCTCCGTCTCCCGCGGCCCGGCCGAGATCACCCGCCAGCTCACGGTCACCAGGAACAACAAGCCGATGGGGTACGACGCCGAGGGCATCGCCGCGCGCAAGAACGGCGGCTACTGGCCCGACATCGCCGCCGCCGTCACCACGAACGGTTTCGAAGGCGTGGCCGAGTCGGGCGGCGTGCGGCCCCCAGGCCTCGATCAAGAAGGTCTACGAGTTCGACGTCCCGGCCACCTGGACCGGCGTCCCGGCCGTGCGGAAGAAGCTGGTCAAGGACCTGCTGCCGGCCCTGAAGGCCGGCCACGGCTGGGTGCAGGACAAGGTCGAGGGGCTGGCGATCGCCGGCAACGGCCAGGCGTACGCGGTCACCGACAACGACGCCCTCGACGACGCCACCGGCGAAACCGTCTTCCTGCGCCTGGGCCGCATCTTCTGACTAGGAACCCGGCCTAGTCGCGGGTACAGTGGTCTCGTGCCCAGCGTCGCCATCGGTCGTCACGGGCCTTCGAGTCTTTCGGGCTCGGGGCTTCGTGACGGCCGGTGGCGCCTCGGCCACCGCGACGATGCGGCCCTCGTCCGGGTCGTGCCGGAAACCGGCCGGCAGGATGTATTCGGCCCAGGCGTCCGGCACCACCTCGGCGTTGGTGAACGTGACCTCGCCCTTGGTCACGCAGGAGTGGAACATGACCGAGGCCTGGAAGACCGCGTCCTCAAAGCTGACCTTCCCGTGGAAAGCGGCGTTCTGAAACCAGGCCTTGCCGCCGAACACCGCCTCCCGGAAAAACGCGTTGCCGTCGAAGGTCGCGCCGCCGAACGCGGCGAAATCGGCGAACTCGGTCGAGTTGAAATGCGCCACCCCGGCGAAATGGGTGCCGGTGAACTTCGCCGACTTGACGTTGCCGACGCCCAGGTTGAAGTTGTGGAGCACGGCGCCGCTCAGGTCGAGCTCGATGCCCGGCCAGTACTTCGGGTCCTCGGTGAGCGTCCGGTTCGGGCCCTTCTGCCGCGGCCGCAGGTGGCGGGTGAGGATCTCCTGAGCCGCCAGGCGGACCTGTCGTTCCTCTCGCGGATCCACCGCGCTCGCCGGCTCCGGCATCGGCGCCTCGCTGCCGTCGCACGGCATCCGCAGGTAGGCGCAGACCACCTCCACGACCGTCTGCCGCTGGCTCGGGTTCTCCTGCGCGAGCCGTTCCAGAGCGAACAGGCAGGCGAGCCGTACGGGCGCCTTGTCCGAACCCAGATGTTCGGCGGCCTTCGCGTACAGCTCGGTGACCCGTCGCTCCGCCGCGTCGTACTCGGTGGCCTGCTGGGTCCGCTCCGCGAGCTGATGCCGGCGCAACGCCAGCAGCAGTCCCAGCCCCGCGGCCATGCCGGCGCCCACGGTCAGGCCGGTGCGGAAAGCGGTGACCTTGAGCTGGGCGACCTGCGCCGCGTTGCCCTGCGCGTGGTTGGCGATGTGCAGCAGCCACAGGATCGCCAGTGCCGTGGCCCCGCTGACCAGCAGGGCACCGGCCGGCACGACCCACGTCGGCACGGGCCGCAGCGGCTTGATCGGCTCGGTGGCCGGCGGGGCGATCACCCTTGGGCGGCCCCATTGCCTGACCAGCGTCACGGCGAACAGCGTCAGGGCGCTCGTGATGAGGAGGAGCGGAAGCCAGTGCCGCCCCAGGAAGGCGTCGACCGGCCCCCAGTGCCGCCATGGCCGCAGCAGAACCGCCAGGGCGGCACCCATGAGCGCGGCCGAGCCGAGATAGCCGGCGCGGACGAAATACCTCACCTGTCGATCACACTCCGGCACGGCCTCGTTCGAACTACGGACCGCAGATACTCGTACATCAAGAAAGTGGCGGCACAGAGGCGTCACACGAAAGGGGTACGCTGCCGCTGACCCGTTTTGCACCGCTTTAAGATGGTAACACGAAAGGGACTGTCGCATCGCTGACAGTGGCGCGCGAACGGAACGGTAACGATGCAGAAGCCGGCCGCCGAAATAGACGGGAAGGTGATTTCATCTCGCATTTTCGAACGCGTCGTGGTTCGCGGAGAATTGGCGTGTCAACGCTAAGATCCCGCGCATGTCTTCAACGATCGAAGACCAGTCCGGCCCGAACGACGGGTACGAGTTGGAACTCGCACGATTGCGCGAACGCCTCGAGCGAACGGAGCGTGAGCTCGCCCAGTTGCGGGACCGGCCGGGCCGGCCGCGGCTCGTCTTCCAGTTCACCCACCACCTGCTCCAGGGCGCGCGGGTGGCATTGTGGATCGTCTGCGTGTGGCTGCCGCTCACGGCGCTGCAGCCGATCGCGCACGACCTGGCCGGAAAGGACATCCGGTTCGACGCGCTGAACATCGTGCTGCTCCTGTTGTGCCTCGGCCTGACGACCGGCTGGGCGATCACCGGAAAACAGAGCCGGGAACGAAAGAAGAAAATCCAGGAATTGCGGGTACGACACGACCGACTCGAAGTGAAAATCTTCCAGCAGCGGGCCGACCCAGAAGGTTGAGTGATGACATTGACAACGGCGCTCCTCTTCGCCGTATTCGTCATGACCGCCACCATGCCGACCGTCCTGATGATTCTCTGGATGCACGTCGTACACAGCCGGCACCGCAACGAACTGTGGCGAATCCGCGATTCCCTGGTCGACGACGTCCTGGAGAACAGAATCTCCCGCACGCCCGGCATCGACCTGGCCCTGAAAACCGTGGAAACACACATCAGGGTCGCCGGCCGCCATTCCCTGTCCGACCTGATCCTGGCCATGGCCGTCTACCGGGGCCAGCCCGTCACCCCCATCCAGGAGGAGATCAGACGGGCCGGCGTCCGCGAGGCCGACGCCCCCCGCCTCCAGCAGTACCTGAACTCCCTGTGGGCCACCAGCTCGGCCAACCTGTTCCGCAGCTCGATCCCCGGCCTCCTGGTCCTGCTGGCCGGCCGCCTGATCGACCTGGCCAGCCCCACCCGCCGCACGGCACCGGAGCCCCGCCAGCGAGCCCACCGCCAGTTCCGAGCCCGAGCCGAGCCCATCGAACTGACCGAGATCCCCGACCTGGTCCGAGCCGGCGACCACCTCTGACCCGCACCCGCCCGACCCGATCACGCAGAGGCCGGCGCGGCCGGCACCGAGTTCACCCGTGGCGCCCCACGCGCTCCGGCTGTCCAGGACCGGGCGAGCGCTCTTCCCCAGCAAATGCGGTCGACACGCTGTCCAGCTGCCATGGGTCACGCGCGGATGTCGCCGAGCCGACGCCGATGACGGGCGGGGCTCGATACGTTGCGGGGGCCGGGATCCGTCAGCCCGAGACGAGCGGGGCGTGCCGATGGAGGAACTGTCCGAGCGGGACAAGGTTCAGAAGGATCTGCTCTGGGACTACTACGCCGAGCTGCGGGCCACCGCCCGGCAGATCGAGACGACGCGGTCCAGCGCCACCAACTACGCGATGCTGGTGGCGTCGGCGCTGATCGCGGTCGTGGCCCTCGACAAGGTGGTCGACGCGAACGACCGCGCCCTGTGCCTCGTCCTGGTCGTCGTCAGCCTGTTCGCCACCTTCTACTCGTTCGCCTACGCCGAGCGGTACGTGAAGAACAAGCGGCGCGCCGAATTCGTCATGGCCGAGATCGACCGGCGCTTCTTCGGGGACCAGCCGGAGGCAGCCCGCCTGCGCGGTATCAAACACGAGGCCGACGCCGCCGCCGGTGAGTACGACCAGACCTTCCGCCTGATCAACCGGGTCACCGTCTCGTCGCACCTGTTCTGGATCATCGTGCCGGCGACCATCTTCGTACTCGGATGCCTGCTGCTCCTCCAGACTTTCGTGGGCTAGGACGGTTGCCAGCCGGCGACCTTTGCCAGCCCGACGGCGTACAGCTCCGCCAAGTTCCGGTCCACCTCGGACAGCTTGATCCGGCTCGGGCCGCTCTTTCTCGCCTTCGCGCCGCTGCTCGGGATGATTCTGCTCGCCGCCGACGCGGAGCCTGCCGCCCATGAGTGGCTTCCGGTCCTGCTCGGCGGTCCGGTCAGTCGGAGTTAGGCCAGATGAGGATGCCGGGGCCGTCGGGGGTCTCGACCGGGATCCAGGCCTCGTCGACGTCGGCGAGGCGGGACTCGTCGAGGGTCAGGGGCTTCGGCTCCTCGCTGCGGCCGTCGTCGGAGGCCCAGTAGGAGACCTCGCCGATGACGCGGCGCAGGTGGTCCAGTTCCTCGTCGGGCCAGCGGTAGTTCCACGTGCCGACGCTGTCGAGGTGGACCTCGAAGATCTCGCGGAGCTCGTCGAGGGCGCTGAACGCCGCCAAGGGGACGAGGAAGCCCTCCTGGCGGCCCTGGCGGCAGGCCGTGCCGCCGTACTGGTGGTGGTAGACGACTCCGGTCGGGGCGGCGACCAGGACACACAGGCCGGCCAGGCCGTCCGGGTCGAGGGAGACGTGCCGGGTGCCGGTCACCGGCGGGGAAAGAGGTCGCGTATCACCCGAGGATTCTCTTGCTTGATCGCCGAGTAGCGCCACCCCACCAGGGAAGAATCGGGGGATGCAGACATTCCTGCCGTACCCGGACTTCATCGCGTCGGCCGAGGCGCTCGATCGGAAGCGGCTCGGCAAGCAGCGCGTGGAGACCATCCAGGTTCTGCGGGGGCTGACGGTCGAGGGGTACGGCTGGCGCCACCACCCGGCGGTGAAGATGTGGCAGGGGTACGCCGAAGGGCTGGTCCGGTACGGCCTCGACATGTGCGCCGTCTGGACCGCCTCCGGTCGCTCCGACACCTGCGCGGCGACCCTGGTGGCCGACCTCGGCTTGGGCCGTCCCATCCGTACCCAATCGGAATTGGCGTCGGTGAAGGAACTTCCCCCGTGGCTCGGGGACGAGGCTGTGCACCGCAGCCACCGCTCGGCGCTGCTGCGCAAGGATCCGGACTTCTACCGTCCGCTGTTCGGCCCGGACCTTCCCGACGATCTCCCGTACGTGTGGCCGGCCACCGCCGGGTAGGTTGAACCACCAAGATCGAAAGGAAGTGGCGTGACCGAGCGGGAGATCCTGACCTGGGACGACTTCGGGCGGGCGGGGCGCGTCCTGGCCCAGCAGATCGCCGATGACGGCTGGCGTCCCGGCCTCATCCTGGCCGTGGCCCGCGGTGGCCTCTTCGCGGCCGGCTCGATCAGCTACGCGCTCGACGTGAAGAACCTGCACGTGGTCAACGTCGAGTTCTACACGGGCGTCGACGAGCGCCTGGACACCCCGGTCATGCTGGGCCCGGAGCCGAGCGTCACCGACCTGACCGGCGCGAACGTGCTGATCGTGGACGACGTCGCCGACACCGGCGAGACCATCAAACTGGTCCGCGACTTCTGCTCGGCCCACGCGGCCGAGGTCCGCACCGCCGTCATCTACGAAAAACCACACACCATCGTCAATTGCGAGTACGTGTGGAAGCGCACCGACAAGTGGATCAACTTCCCCTGGTCGAGCCTCACCTGAGGCGAACCGATTTGCCAGGGCGGGCAGAATCGTACGGGTGGAGATCGCGGTTCTCGGGCCGTTGGAGCTGCGCGCCGACGGTGGCGGAAGCGTGCCGGTGGCGGGCGCGCGACTGCGTACCCTCCTGCTGCTCCTCGCCCTCGACGCCGGTCGGGTGGTTCCGGCCGACCGGCTGATCGACGGCGTCTGGGCCGATGATCCGCCGGCCGCGGCCGGGAACGCGCTTCAGGCGCTCGTGTCGCGGCTGCGCAGAGCGGGCCTGACCGTCGAGGCCGCGCCCGGCGGATACCGGCTGGTCATCGACGCCGACCGGGTCGACGCTCACCTGTTCACCCGGCTCGCGCCGGTCGATCCCGCGGCCGCGCTGCGGCTGTGGCGGGGCGAGCTCGACTTCCCCGACGTGGCGCGGGCCGAGGCCGTACGGCTGGAGCAGTTGCGGGACACCGCGCGACGGGAACGGCTCGCCGCCGAGATCGGCATCCGCGACACCGTACCCGAACTGGAAGGTCTTCTCGCCGCTCATCCGCTCGACGAGCGGCTGGCGGCCCTGCTCATGCGGGCGTTGCGGGCCGGCGGCAATCCGGCGCGCGCCCTGGAGGTCTACGAGACGATCCGGCGTGCGCTGGCCGACACGCTCGGCGCCGATCCTTCGGCCGAGCTCACGGCACTCCACCTCGATCTGCTGCGCGAGGAGCCCACCCGGGCGCGGGGCAACCTGCCGGCCGAGGTGAGCAGCTTCGTCGGCCGGGAGCAGGAGATCACGTACCTGCTGACGGAAATTCGGGCGCATCGCCTGGTCACTCTTCTCGGGCCGGGCGGCAGCGGGAAGACCCGCCTGTCGATCGAGGTCGGCTCGAAGGTGCCGGGCGAGGTGTGGCGGGTGGAGCTGGCCCCGGTCACCGACCCGGCCGAGGTGCCGCAGGCCGTGCTGAACACGCTGGTGCCGCGCGGTCACCCCGTTCTCGACGTGCCGGGCCGGGTGCCGCTCGGCGAGACGCTCGACCGGCTGATCAGCGCGGTCGCCGGCCGCGACATGCTGATCATCCTGGACAACTGCGAACACCTGATCACCGCGGCCGCCCAGGTGGCCGACGCGCTGCTTCGCGCGGCGCCGGGCGTCCGCCTGCTCACCACGAGCCGTGAGCCGCTGGGCATTCCGGGCGAACGGCTCCGCCCGGTCGAGCCGCTGGCTCTCCCGCCGGTGGGTGCGGCCGCGTCGATTGCTTCCGCTTTCCCGGCCGTACGTCTTCTGCTCGACCGCGCCGCGGGCTTCGCCCTCACCGAGGAGAACGTCGAAGCGGTGGTACGGATCTGCCGCGCGCTCGACGGCATGCCGCTCGCCATCGAACTGGCCGCGGCCCGCCTGCGTACGCTCCCGGTCTCGGTCCTGGCCGACCGCCTGGCCGACCGTTTCCGCCTGCTCACCGGCGGCAGCGTCGTCCTGCCCCGGCACCAGACGTTGCGGGCGGTGGTCGACTGGAGCTGGGACCTGATCGACGAGCCGTCGCGACAACTGTGGCGCCGGTTCGCGCTGTTCTCCGGCGGCGCCGACGCGGAGGCGGCCGAACGGGTCTGCGGCACCGGCCTGGACGTGCTGGGCGGCCTGGTCGACAAGTCGCTGCTGGTGCTCGGCCCGGACGGCCGCTACCGGATGCTGGAGACGATCCGCGAGTACGGCCGGGAACAGCTGGCCCTGGCCGGCGAGACCGAGTCCCAGCGGCTCGCCCTGGCCGCCTGGCTGATCGAGCTGACCGCCGAGGCCGACCCGCAACTGCGCGCCGCCGACCAGCTGCTGTGGCTGCGCCGCCTGGCCGCCGAACACGACAACCTGCACGCGGCCGTACGGGCGGCGATCGAGGCCGGCGACACGGTGACAGCGGCCGCGCTGGTCGCCCGCCTGGGCTGGTACTGGTGGCTGAGCGGCCACCGCTCGGAGGGCGCGGTGCTGGCGGCCGACGTGTCCGCGATGCCGCCCGGCGAGGCGGACACCGACGACCTGGCGCTGGTGCACACGTACGCGGCGATCAACGGCCTGGAGGGCGCGCTGCCGCTCGAACAGGTCGAGCAGGAGTTCCGCGCGGCCCGCGACACCGGCGCTGACAGCCGCGCCCGGCACCCGGCCCTCCGCATGATCGCCCCGCTCTCGGCCATGTTCGACGACCGCAACGACCCGGAGCTCGGTTTCCGCATGACGGAGCCGCTGTTCGACGACCCCGACCCGTGGCTGCGCGCGGTGGCCAAAATGATGGTGTCCCAGCTGCGCCTCAACTTCGGCCAGAGCCCCGAGGTGGCCGAACGCGAGATGCGCGAGGCCCTGGCCGGCTTCCGCGCGATCGGCGAACGCTGGGGCATCGGCTTCACCCTGAGCTCCCTGGGCGACATGGCGGCGTCCAGGGGCGACTTCGCCCAGGCGGTGACCTGGCAGCGCGAGGCGATAGCCCTGGTCCGCGAGGTGGGCGTACGCGAGGACCTGCCCCAGATGGAGGTGAAACTGGCCCACCAGCTGTGGCTGGCCGGCGAGGCGGTGGAAGCCCGCACGGTCCTGAAAAAGGCGAAGGCGGCGGCGGAGGAAATCAACCTCCCCGAGGTGAACGCCTCGGTGGCGTACGGAAGCGCGACATTCGCCCGCATGGAGGGCGACCTACCGGAGGCCCGCCGAAGCATGGAGGCGGCCGTACGCATGATGCGCCACCCAGCCGCAGTACCCCAGTTCCGAGCGATAACGATGAGCACCCAGGGCTTGGTGGACGCCGCCTCCGGCGACCTGTCAGCCGCCCGAACCTGCCACGTGGAGGCGATGGAGGCGGCCGCCCACTCCCGAGACTCCCCGGTGATAGCGGTGGTCCTGGTAGGAATAGCCGACTTGGTCCTCCGAGAGGGCAACCCGGAAAAGGCGGCCTTCCTCCTGGGCGCCGCCGACGCCGTACGAGGCTCGAAGGACAGAGCAGTCCCCGACGTCGACCGGATAACCGCCGAGGCGCGGGCAGCTTTGGGAGACAAGGCCTTCAACGAGGCCTACGCCCGAGCCTCCGGCATCACGGCAGCAACGGCTGCCGACGCGGCCGGCTTGGACGACGTGCCCTCCGAACGTAGGATCTGACAGCCGAATCCAGATACACCGGCCCCATCGCCAACCGCGCGACGGGTGCGGGAAACGTGTCGGACCTGATTAGTTGACTCACGCGGGCCTTCGTGACGTCCAGAATCTCGGCTATCTCACTGGTCCCGACCAAGGAGGGGCCGACCTCGTTGCCGGAGGGGTAGGTGCGGATCGCGTAGGGCTCGAGGACGAGTCCGGCCGAGAGCATGAGCCGCGTGAACCTCTCCAGCGCCAGTCTGGTGGCCTCCGCCGCACCAGAAGCGGCGGTCTCGAAGGTGATCGCGATGTCGCCGCCATCAGAGAACTCGATCGACGTCTTGTCACAAACTTCACCCGACAGCTTCTGGCGCACAACGTCGTACATGCTCGGCCGCCGCAAATTAAGAACCGTGACCCACACAATCCTATCCCTCGAGGAGATCAGCAAAAGTCCACATTGCACAACATTCCGCGGAGGGCTGCCTAGAGCCGGGAGGTGCCCCGAGGGTCAACGACCCGATCTGATGGTCCTGCGCTATCTTGCCGTCGTCCGGATCGCTGGAATCCATGGTGTTCCTCCCAAAGATCGTCGCCCTCGCCTCAGCCTTGTTGAGGTCTGGGCAAGAATGCACATCGCCGACGCCTCGCGATCGGACTTTGTGTGCGACTTTGGATATTTTTCGACGCTCACATGGAGCGGTCCTGGTGTCCTATTACTTCAGGCCTCTTAACGACGTTAAGCCGGTCGCCGCCGCCGGTACCAATTCCATTGATGTCGATCGTTTCAGTGCCGTACGGATGATAGGTGGGCGACGCCTGAGACATGTCTGTCGCGGCTGCGCCGGTTCTTGGCCCGGTGGATCGCCGCGCTGGCCGACTTGCCCCGCTCGGGCCGGCCGGGCGTGACCGGACCGCGCCGCTGCTGCCGACGCGGTTCGACGTTGCGGAACGGCGCACGCACGGCCATCCACCGGGGTAGCTTCACCAGCGTGCCGGATCTGATCGGCGCGATCCGCGCGTTCATCGACGGCTACAACGAACGCTGCCGGCCGTTCCGCTGGACCAGGACCGCCGGCCAGATCCTCGCCAAGGCCGTCCACCGTCAGCCACTCGAAGGGTGATGAAGGCCTGCTAGCCGATCAGACAGCCTTCCAGGCGAAGAACGATTGTCTCGAGGGCCGCCTCGAGCCGGCCGGTGCCGGGGTTCACGAGCTGCCGCCGCCACTGCTTCGCCAAGTCCTCGACAGTGGCAGCGCGCCTCGGCGGTGTTCGAGGTCGCACGCGAAACGGCGGCCACGTCGGCGGGGAGCCGAGGTGACCGCCGTTTCGGGCGTCGGGTGGATCAGACGTTGTAGTACATCTCGAACTCGTGGGGGGTCGGGCGGAGGCGGACCGGGTCGATCTCGTTGGCGCGCTTCCAGTCGATCCAGGTGCTGATCAGGTCGTCGGTGAAGACGCCGCCGGCGGTCAGGAACTCGTGGTCGTTCTCGAGGCTGTTCAGGACCGCGTCGAGGGAGCCGGGGACCTGCTTGACGGTGCCCCACTCCTCCGGCGGGAGGTCGTAGAGGTCCTTGTCGATCGGGGCCGGGGGCTCGATCTTGTTCTTGATGCCGTCGAGGCCGGCCATCATCTGGGCCGAGAAGCTCAGGTACGGGTTGCCCGACGGGTCCGGGACGCGGAACTCGACGCGCTTGGCCTTCGGGTTGCTGCCCGTCACCGGGATGCGGGTGCAGGCCGAGCGGTTGCGCTGCGAGTAGACCAGGTTGACCGGGGCCTCGTAGCCGGGGACCAGGCGACGGTACGAGTTGACCGTCGGGTTGGTGAACGCCAGCAGGCTGGGCGCGTGCGCCAGCAGGCCGCCGATGTACCAGCGGGCCGTGTCGGACAGGCCGGCGTAGCCGGTCTCGTCGTAGAACAGCGGCTCGCCGTTCAGCCACAGGCTCTGGTGGGTGTGCATGCCCGAACCGTTGTCGCCGAACAGGGGCTTCGGCATGAACGTGGCCGTCTTGCCGTGCTCCCAGGCGGTGTTCTTGATGATGTACTTGAACATCTGCATCTGGTCGCCGGCGTGCAGCAGGGTCGAGAACTTGTAGTTGATCTCGGCCTGGCCGGCGGTGCCGACCTCGTGGTGCGAGCGCTCGACGGTGAAGCCGACGTCGATGAGGCGGCGGACCATGGAGTCGCGCAGGTCGGAGTAGTGGTCGACCGGCGCGACGGGGAAGTAACCACCCTTGTAGGCGGTCTTGTAGCCCCGGTTGCCGCCCTCTTCGACGCGACCCGAGTTCCAGGCGCCCTCGATCGAGTCGATGTAGTAGAAGGACTGGTGGGCGCTCGTCTCGTGGCGGATCGAGTCGAAGATGTAGAACTCGGCCTCGGCGCCGAAGTACGCGGTGTCGGCGATGCCGCTGGAGGCCAGGTACGTCTCGGCCTTCTTCGCCACGTTGCGCGGGTCACGCGAGTAGGCCTCGCGGGTGAACGGGTCGTGGATGAAGAAGTTCAGCGCCAGCGTCTTCTGGATGCGGAACGGGTCGATGAAGGCCGTGGTGACGTCCGGCAGCAGCATCATGTCGGACTCGTGGATGGCCTGGAACCCGCGGATCGAGGATCCGTCGAAGGCGAGGCCGTCGGTCACCACGCTGTCGTCGAACGACTCGACCGGCATGTTGAAGTGCTGCATCACGCCGGGCAGGTCACAGAACCGCACGTCGACGAATTTGACGTCCTCGTCCTTGAGGTATCGCAGGAGTTCCTCGGGATTGGCGAACAACACGTCCTCCTGGCGCGAAAAATCGAGACCGGGGCGGCGTGGTTCCGCCGCGTGGCTAGGCTGGCAGCGACGCTATGGGGTGGGAGTTGCCCCGGCGTATCCCAAATGTTTCTGCCGTGTTACGAACACCGTGAGTGAATCTATCGCGTGGTGGCCGGGGCGTGTGCCGGGTCACCGAAACCGCCCCGCGTACCCTTTCCCCCATGGCGGACGCGATCGACCTCAGACAGGTGGAGCTCGCGGGCTTCGGCCGCCGGCTGGTCGCCCTGGCGATCGACTGGGGGCTGGCCACCCTGGTCGCCACGTTCTTCGTCGACGACCTGCGGACGAACCCGTGGGCCCAGCTCGGCGTCTTCGTCGTGGTGCACGCCCTCTTCGTCGGCCTGTTCGGACAGACGCTCGGCATGATGCTGGCCCGGGTCCGGATCGTCTCGGTCGTCGACGGCGGCGCCATCGGCATCGTCCGGGCCCTGATCCGGGCCGTTCTCCTCGCGCTGGTCATCCCCGCCTTGATCAACGACGGTGACGGCCGCGGCCTGCACGACCGCGCCGCCAAGTCCGTCGTCACAAAAACGACAAAAGACGCTTAGGCTGCGGTACGTACGGAGCGGGGCGCCCCAACCGCAAGGGCCGCCCGCAGCCGGGGTTCGGCCGAGGACGGTGCGCCCAGGGCGTCCATCGCCAGCAACGCCGCCCCGGTGATCGGTGGCACGTCAGGTACCGAGATCTCCACGTGCGGGGCCTGTCGTCGTGCGCCGGCCACCACCTCGTCGTGCAGCAGCGGGTGCCGCGCGCGCAGCACGGACCCGCCCAGGACCAGCGCGTGCGGTCGCCACAGCAGGTCCAGCCGCCCGGCGGCCACCCGATGCTGGGCCAGGATCTCGGTCGCCTGCCGGCTGACCAGCCCGGCCGCCACCACGTCGCCGGCCGCCGCCACCTCGAACAGCAGCTCGCTCAGCGACGGGATCTCGTCGCGGGAGATCTCGCCCAGGTGCAGCGCGATGGACACCGCCTCGACCGTGGGCCGCCCGAAGTGCGCGGCGACGGCCCTGCTCAGCGCGGTTGGCCGCCCTCGCCCGTCCTCGCCCCGGGCCGCCAGCCGCAGCGCCTGATCGGCCAGGTCGTGGCCGCCACCCCAGTCACCGGAGATCGGGCCCAGGGCGACGAACCGGGACGTACGGCCGTCGGCCGCCCGCCCCACGCAGTTGGTTCCGGCGCCGCAGACCACGGTGACCGCGTCCGGCATCGAGGTGCCCGAGCGCAGCAGCGCGAAGCAGTCGTTGTCGACCAGCGCCCGCCGGGCCCACCCCCTGGCCGTGATCGCCGAGTGCAGCCGGCTCACCTCGATCGGCAGGTCGGCCCCGGCCATGTACGCCGCGACCACGTCGACCGCCGTCCCGTCCGGCACCACCGAGCGGACGAGATCGTCCAGGACGGCGATCGCCCCGTCCAGCCCGACGTTGTGCGGCGAGGACGTGCCGCCGCGGACGTGGCCCAGCACCTCGCCGGAGGCCGTGCCGAGCACCACGTCCGTCTTGGAGTTGCCGCCGTCGATGGCCAGGTAGAGCCCGCTCATCGAGCCCACGCGAGGTGGTCGCGCCCGCTGGCGATCAGCCGGTCGGCCAGGGCGGAGGCCGGCGTGTGCTGCCCGACCAGCGGGTGGGCGAGCAGTGCCCGGTACACCCGTTCCCGGCCGCCCCGTAGTGCCGCGTCGAGCGCCAGTTCCTCGTACCCCCAAACGTGCGTGACCAGGCCGCTCAGATCGGGCGGCAGGGGGTTGACCGGCAGCACCGAGGGGCCGTCGGCGCCGGCCCGGGCCGAGACCTCGATGACCGCGTCGTCCGGCAGGAACGGCAGCGTGCCCTTGTTGCGCACATTGACCGAGTGGACCGCGTTGTCGTCATAGCCGTGCAGTGAAGCGATCAACCCGACCGCCGCCTCCGAGTAGTACGCGCCGCCGCGCTGGCCGAGCAGCGCCGGTTTCTCGACGAGGCCGACGTCGCGGTACATCTCGAGCAGCGTCGCCTCCATCTCGGCGACCTGTTGGCCCCGCGTCGGAGCTCCGAGCGATTCCCGTACGTGACGGTCGTGCTCGTAGAAATAGGAGAGGTAGTACGACGGGACGTTGCCCAGGGTCGTCAGCAGAGGCTCGGGCAGATGGACCTGAGCCGCCAATTCCGGCAAATGGGCTTCGAGAAGATCGGGCAGACGATCGACGCCGTCCACATAGGCCGCGCGTTCCCAGGTCAGGTGGTTGAGACCGACGTGTTCGAGGGTGACCTGCGACGGCTCGACGCCGAGGAATCCGGCGAATCGCCGCTGGAAGCCGATGGCGACGTTGCAGAGCCCGACGGCGCGGTGGCCCTCGTCGAGCAGCGCGCGGGTGACGATGCCGACCGGGTTGGTGAAGTCGATGATCCACGCGCCCGGCCGGGCCCGGCGCCGGATCACCGAGGCCACGTCGAGCACGATCGGCACGGTCCGCAGCGCCTTGGCCAGCCCGCCGGCGCCGGTCGTCTCCTGGCCGACGCAGCCGCAGTCGAGCGGGAACGTCTCGTCCTGAATGCGCGCGTTCTGGCCGCCGACGCGGAGCTGGATCAGCACGACATCGGCGTCGGTCACTCCCGCGTCCAGATCGGAGGTCCACCAGATCTTCGCCGGGTGCCCGTGATGCGAGAGTATGCGAGCGGCGAACGCCCCCACGATCTCCAGCCTCTCGGCCGCCGGATCGATCAGGACCAGCTCGGTGACCATCGGCCCGAGACGGGCGAAACCATCGACCAATTCCGGTGTGTACGTCGACCCGCCGCCGACGACAGCGATTTTCATCCTTTGAAGCCCGTCAAGGTAATGCCCTGCACGAACGCGCGCTGAGCGAAGAAGAAGATGACGATGAGCGGGGCCATGGCCAGCACGGTGGCCGCCGTGACCAGATTCCAGTCGACGTGATGGACGCTGTGGAACGACGCCAGCCCGAGCGACAACGTCCACGACTTCTCGTTCTCACTGGTGTAGAGCAGCGGGCCGTAATAGTCGTTCCAGCAGTAGAAGAACTGGAACAGCCCGGCCGCCGCGATACCCGGGCGGGCCATCGGCAGCACCACCCGCAGCAGCGTGCGCCATTCACCGCAGCCGTCGACCCGGGCCGCGTCCAGATATTCGGTGGGAATCGTGAGCAGGAACTGCCGCAGCAGGAAGATGCAGAACGCGTCGCCGAACAGCGCCGGGATGATGAGCGGCCACAGCGAGCCGGTGAGGCCGTACCGGGCCCACATCAGATAGAGCGGCACCGTCACGACCTGCGGCGGCAGCATCATCACGCAGATCACGAGCAGGAACAGCGCGTTGCTGCCGCGGAACCTCAGTTTCGCCAGCGCGTACGCGGCGGGAACGCTCGACAGCAGCACCAGGACCGTCGACGTCACCGCGTAGATGACGGTGTTGAGCAGATAGCGGGGGAGAGGCGTCACCTCAAAGACCCGGATGTAGTTCTCCGGGTGCCACGAGTTGGGCCAGTAGTCGGCGGTCAGAGCCTGGTCGCTGGTCATCAGCGAGAGCAGCACGAGGTAGACGACCGGGGTCAGGAACATGATGCCGAGCACGATCGCGATGCTGTGCCGGGCGATCCAGGCCAGCCGCCGCTGGCGTTTGACGGAAGCGGCCGGCTCGACGCGCACGGGCCTTTCCAGGACGGCGGTCATGATTCCTCCCCGGAGAAGGCCTTGGCCCGGCGTAGCAGGATGAGAGTGACGGCCAGCGCCACCACGAAAAGGCCGATGGCGAGCGCGTTCGCGTATCCGAGGGCGCTGTAGCGGAAGCCCACGGTGTAAAGCCACAGCGGATAGGTGAACGTCGAACCCTCGGGAAAGCCGAAGTTGCTCGAGATCCCGCCGCCGACCGTGGCCTGCCCGCTGGCGATCGAGCCGGCCACCGCCGCCTGGTCGAAGTACTGCAACGTGTAGATCACGCCGGTGACCGCGGCGAACAGGACCACCGGGCGAATCGTCGGCAGTGTGATCGCCCGGAAGCGCTGCCAGGCGTTGGCGCCGTCCAGCGACGCCGCCTCGTACAGGCTGGCCGGCACGCCGAGCACGGCGGCCAGGAAGATCACCATGAGGTCGCCGATCGCCCACAGGCCGAGCAGGACCAGCGACGGCTTGGCCCACGCCGGCGAGTTGAACCAGAGCGGGCCCTCGATGCCGATCGTGGACAGGAAATGGTTGACCGGGCCGGTGCCCGGCTTGAGCAGGTAGACGAAGGCGATGGTGGCGGCCACCGGCGGCACCAGGGCGGGCAGGTAGAACAGCGTCCGGAAGAAGCCGGCGCCCCGCTTGAGCTGGGTCAGCAGCATCGACAGGCCGATCGCCCCGATGATCCGCACCGGGACGAAGACGACCACCATCCACAGGGTGTTGCGGATCGACTGGAGCAGGAACGGGTCGTCCGCCATCCGGCGGTAGTTGTCCAGGCCGACCCATTCCGGCACCGACAGCAGGTCGAACTTCGTGAAGGAGAAGTAGACCGCCGAACCCAGGGGATAGAGGAAGAAGACGGCGATGCCGATCAGCGCCGGCGCCAGGAAGGAGAAGGTCGTCAGGCTTCTCCGCACTTTGGCCGACATCGGCTATCCGCCCAGCGTCATGACGCTGTTGATCTGCTTGTCGGCGTCGGCCAGGCCGGCGTCGAGGTCCTTGACCTTGCCCGACTGGTAGCTGTTGAGGAACTGGCCGAAGGTCTCCTGATAGGCCGGTCCGGAGGCGGACGGCGGCGTGGTCGACGAGTTCGGGTTGCTGAAGATGTCGATGAACGTCTTGAAATTGGCGTCCGACTGCAGTCCCGGATCGGCGATGGCGGCGGTCGTGGTCGGGATGTTCTTCAGCAGCCCGGCCAGTTTGATGACGGCCTGGTCGTCGGTGGTCAGATATTTGATGAGCTCCCACGCGGCCTCGGGGTTCTTGGCGTTCTTGCTGATGCCGAGAATGTTGCCGGTGACGTAACCGCCGCCGTATTTGGCGGGATCGGCGGCCGGGATGGGCGCGACGCCGTACTTCAGATTCGGTGCCTGGTCCTTGACGAAGGCGAGGCGGTACTCGGCGTCGATGTTGATCGCGACCTGGCCCTTCTGGAAGGCGTTGTCGGCGCTGTACTCGTCGCCCAGGCCGGCCCGGAACTTCGTGAGTTTGTCGTACCCGTACCAATCAACCAGGCTCTTCTGCCAGGTGAGCAGCGTCTTCCACGCGGGGTCGGTGCCGACCGCGGACTTGCCGTCGTCGGTCAGCCATTTGGCGCCCACGGCCGGAGCGAGATGCGCGGCCGCGTTCTCGTAGAAGTCGTACAGCGGCAGGAACCCGACCGTCTTCAGTGACCCGTCGGGATTCTTGACGGTCAATTTCTTGGCGTACGCCGTGAGTTCGTCGAGGGTCTTCGGGGGCCCGTCGAGTCCCGCCTTGGCGAACAGGTCCTTGTTGTAGAACATGCCGTACGCGTCGGCCAGGAACGGCATGGCGCAGCGCTTGCCCTGGAATTCGGTGTACGAGCGGGTGGTCGCGTTCAGCTTCGCCAGGTCCACTTTGTCGCGGTCGATGTACTGCTTGAGATCGATCCAGGCGCCGGAGGAGCAGAACTTGCCGACGATGTCGGTGGAGTAGGACAGGCCGACGTCCGGTCCGTTGCCGGCGCCGATGGCCTGGGTGACCTTGGAGTCGTCCTGGCCCGGTTTGACCGTCACCTTGATCTTCGGGTGGCTGTTCTCGAAGTCCTTGACCACCTGGGCGATCGCGTCGGCCTCGCGCTCGGTGAAGAAGTGCCAGAGCTCGACGGTGCCGGAGACCTCCGTACCGGGATCGGCGATCTTGTTTTCATTCGGGGCCGGAGTGCAGCCGGCTGCCACGATAACCGCTGTTGTCAGGGCAAAAAGGGCATGGGGGATCCGTTTGTTCACAGTGGCCTTCCGATTCATGAGGGGGTCAGCTGTTGCGGATGTCGGCTAGAAGGGCGTTGTGGACCGCGGTGAGGCCGGCGTCCAGCGCGCCGAGCAGCACCGCGTCGTCGTCGATGGCGGTCACGGCGATCTCGCTCTCCAGCGGGGCGGCGCGGCGCAGGGCCGCCCGCACCGCGGAGAGGAGCGTGCCGCCGCCGGCCTGAGCGATCGGGCCGGCCAGCACTACCAGGTGAGGGTCGAGCACGGCGATCACCGCGGCCACGCCGACCGCGATCCGGTCGGCGATCTCGGTGAGCAGGTCGCCGCCGGCGTCGCGGACGACGTCGGCGGGGGTCCGGTTCCCGTTCGTGTTCTCGTCGCCGGCGAGTTCGAGCAGGGCGGGGCCGGCGATCAGGTCGTGCAGGTCCCGGCGGTCGCCGTTCGTGTGCAGCGGCATGTAGCCGATCTCGCCCGCGCCGCCCCGGGCGCCGCGCATCAGCGTTCCGGCCAGGTCGATGGCCAGGCCCAGGCCGTCCTCGCCCAGCCAGAGCAGGGCGAAGCCCTCGGCGTCGCGGCCGACGCCGCGCCGGCGTTCGGCGATCGCGGCCAGGTTGACGTCGTTGTCGACGCCGATCTCGGTCTTGAGGGCGGCGGCGAGCTCCGGCACCAGACCCGTACGGCCGAGCCCGGGAACGTCGACGTGGCGGATCGTCTCGGTCCGCGGGTCGTAGGAGCCGGGCACGCCGAACTGCACGTGCCGGACGCGGTCGGCCGGGACGCCGGCCTCGTCGCGGAGGTTCTCGAGGACGCCGGTCAGGGCGGTCAGCGGGTCCTCGGCCGCGAAGTCGACGGCGGACTCGGCGCGCCCGCGCACCCGGCCGGTGAGGTCGCACAGGGCGGCCACGACCGACGGGGCGCCGCCGGGGCCGACGTCGCGCACGGAGACCGCGGCCGCGTACGCCGCCTCGGGGTTGACGTTGTAGATCTCGGCCGACGGGCCCGGGCGGCCGCTGTCGTGCCCGGCCACGACGACCAGGCCGGCCTCGGTGAGCCGGCGCAGCACCTCGGAGATCGTGGGGGTGGACAGCGCCGTCAGCCTGCGCAGGTCGGCCCGGGTGAGCATGCCGGGGTCCAGCAGGTGGGCCAGTGCCGCGCTCGCGTTCATCGTGCGCAGCAGCCTCGACGAGCCGGCCGGACGGGTCACGCTTCGTCGCCCCCTTGATTGGCAAACTCTTTAACAGTTGGCCGGGACGTTAGGAGGCGTATCGACATATGTCAAGGGCCGGCACCGCGTGTGCGGTACCGGCCCTTGACTACCTGCGTCTTCAGCGGGGGCGCTGCTGCCTGAACGCGCCCTTGCTCGGGCGCATGTTCTTCGGGATGGCGCCCTTCGGCATCTGCGGGCGGGCCATCAGAGCGCCGAGGCGCTTGTCGAGCGAGTTGACGTCCTTGCCGGTCAGATTTCGCGGCATACGCATCAGCGTGGTCCGCAGCTTCTTGATCGGCAGCTCGCCCTCACCGTTGCCGATGATGTAGTCGTACAGCGGCGCGTTGCCGATGACCTTGGACAGGCGCTTCTTCTCCTGGCCGAGCAGGCCGCGCACGCGCTGCGGCTGGCCCTCGGCCAGCAGGATCACGCCGGGCTTGCCGATCACGATGTGCACCATGTCGAACTGCGTCGTCGACGACGCCGCGGGCCGGACCCGCCAGTCGCCGCGCATGTTCTCGACCAGGGAGGCGGCGGCGCCGGGCTGGCCCTCGGCCGCGTTCATCATCGCCGCGTTCGACCGCAGGTTGAGCACGATCACGGCGGCCAGCAGGGTGACCAGAACACCGATCGGGATGTAGATCCAGCCGGCGCCCAGGAGCACGACAAGCACGGTGAGCGCGATCGGGATGGCCACGGCCGCGATGAGCAGCGGCGTGAACCACTTGTCCTGCTTCGCGGTGAACGAGAACACCTGCCCGATCTGCTTCAGGCGCGTGCCGAACGACACCTTCTCCTGGGGTTTTGCCATAACCCGGAAGTGTAGTGGTGTGCGTACGCCTTACGTGGGGTGGGCGGTCTTACGTCTCCCGCGGCCGCTGCGACGGGTGTAGGTAAGGCTCCCTCCCCATGCCCGCGGGGTGCCTTCGCGCGAAGTGTTCTCGGTGTCAACCGCTTCGTTCGTTGGAGGGCACCGATGTTCCCGTACGCCGATCCGCACATCCAGCTCGACATGCACCACCAGCGCGTCGCGTCACTGATCGACCAGGCCTCGGCCCGGCGCCGGGTGCGGACCGCCCGGCCCCGCCGGCGGTGGCGGCGGGCGGCGGCTCCTTGATGTCGCACCCCCGTGGGATGCTCGACCTCGTGACGGCTTACAGCGAGGTGCTGGTCGGGCGCGAGCCCGACCTCGCCGCGCTGCGCGACGCCCTGAAAAGCACCCGCTCCGCCGAGCCGTCGACAGTACTGGTCGGCGGCGAGGCCGGGGTGGGCAAGACCCGCCTGGTCGAGGAGTTCCGCCGGGGCCTGGCCGGCGAGACGGTCCGGGTGCTCACCGGGCAGTGCCTCGAGCTGGGTGAGGAGGGCCTGCCCTTCGCGCCCTTCGCCGGCGCCGTCCGCGATCTGGTGCGCGCCGAGGGCACCGGCGTGCTCGACGGTCACCAGCGCGAACTGGCCCAGCTGCTGCCCGAGCTCGGCCCGCCGGCCGAGCAGCGGGGCATCCTCTTCGAGGCCGTCGCCGCCCTGCTCGGCCGGCTCAGCGCCGAGCAGCCGCTGGTGCTGGTCCTGGAAGACCTGCACTGGGCCGACCGGTCCACCCGCGACCTCATCGGCTTCCTGGTCCGCTCGGCCCGGCTGCCCCGGCTGCTGCTGATCGCCACCTACCGTACGGACGAATTGCACCGCGGCCATCCGCTGCGCCCGTTCCTGGCCGAGCTCGACCGGGTCCGCGGCGTGCGGCGCCACGAACTCGACCGGCTCGACCGCGACGGCACGGCCGAGATGCTCACCCACCTGCTCGGCGCCGAACCCGACCCGGTCGTCGTCGACACGGTCAACGAGCGCGCCCAGGGCATCCCGTTCTTCATCGAGCAGTTCGCGGCCACGGCCGACCCGGCCTGCGGCGACCTGCCCGGCAGCCTGCGCGACCTGCTGCTGTCCCGCGTCGACCAGCTGCCCGAGCCGGCCCAGCGGGTGCTGCGGATGGCCGCCGTGGGCGGCACCAGATTCGGCCACGAACTGCTTTCCCGGGTCGCCGGCATGGACGAGGCCGACCTCGAGTCGTCGCTGCGCGCCGTGGTCGCGGCCCAGCTCGTGGTGGTCCTCGACGACCACGCCGACGGCGGCTACGAGTTCCGCCACGCCCTCGTGCGCGAGGCCGTCCACGACGACCTGCTCCCCGGCGAACACGCCCGGCTGCACGCCCGCTACGCCCGGGCCGTCGAGGCCGAACCCCACCTGGTCGGCATCGGCCGGGCCGCGGCCGAGATCGCCCACCACTGGCACGCGGCCCGCGACCACCCCCGCGCCCTGGTCACGGCCAAGGTCGCGGCCGACGAGGCCGGCCGCCGCTTCGCCTGGGGCGAGCAGGTTCGCCTGCTCGACCGGGTGCTCGAACTGTGGGAGGACGTGCCCGACGCCGCCACCCAGCTCGGCCTCGACCACCTCGACCTGCTGGAGGAGGCGGCGCTGGCCGCCATCGAGTCCGGCGACCACATGCGCGCCTTCAGCCTGACCCGGGCCGCCCTGGGCGACCTCGACGCCGAGGCGGAGCCGCTGCGCGCCGGCCGCCTGCTGGTCCGCCGGGCCAAACTGCTGCGCTCGGCCGGCAAGGCCGACGGCCGCGCCGAGTGCGACGAGGCGTTCCGCCTGCTGCGCGGCGCCCCGCACAGCACCGACCGGGTCCGCCTGCTGGCCGACCTCACCCACATCCTGGCCGGCATCGACCCCGACCGGGCGGTCGAGGTGGCCGAAGTGGCCAAGGCCGACGCCACCGAGATGGGCGACGTGGACGCGCTGGTGATGGCCGAGATGGCGTACGGCCTGGCCTGCGCCGGTCGCATCCCGCCGGCCGAGGCCCTGCCCGTCATCCGCACCGCGATCGCCCGCGCCCGCGAGGCCGGCGACCTGTCCAGCCTCACCCGCGGCCTGGTCAACCTCTCCGACCAGCTGTACGAGACGGGCGACTACGAGGCGTCGGCGACGGCCGCGGCGGCCGGCCTCCCCGACGCCCGCCGGGTGGGCGTGAGCCGCACGGTCGGCGCCTTCCTGCTGGCCAACCACGCCGAGGCGCTGATCGCCCTGGGCCGCTGGGACGAGGCCGACGCCCGCCTGGCCGAGGCGGCCCGCCTGGACCCGCCGAACACCCTGGCCCTGCACTGGCTGCGCCTGCGCGCCCGCCTCCGCCTGGCCCGCGGCCGCGACGACGCCGAGGCCCTGGTCACCCGCGCGCTGAGCTTCCTGTCCCGCCCGTTCCTGGCCACCGAGGTCCGCCTGGCCGTCCACGAGCTGCGCCTGCTGTCGGCCCTGTCCACCCACGAGCCGGCGGCCGCCGCCGACCTGGCCCGAGCCTCCCTGCCCGAGACGGCGACGGGCAGCCTCCCGCGCTACACCTGGCCCATCCTGGCCGCCGCGGCCCGGGCGGCCCACACCGCCGCCGACAGAGCCTTGGCCGAGGAGATAGCCACCCGGGCGGCGGCGCTGCCCCGCCGCTTCCCCGCCGAACACGCCTACGCCGCCCAGGTGGAAGCCCTCCTCCACGGCGACGAGCCGTCCTGGCGCGCGGCCGTGGCCGCCTGGCGCACCGACGGCCACCCCTACGAGCTGGCCGAGGCCCTGCTCTCCCTGGCCGAAACCCTGGCCGCCGACCGCACGAGCGCCCGCCCACCAGCCCTCATCCCCTCCCCACGCGCAGCCGCCCCCGTCTCAGCGCCGCCTTCCGTGGCGCCCTCTTCGGTGGTGCTGCCTTCCGTGGCGCCCTCTTCTGCGGTGCTGCCTTCCGTGGCGCCGCCTTCCGCGGCGCCGCCTTCCGCATCGCCTCCTTCTGCGGTGCCGCCTTCCGCATCGCCTCCTTCCGCGGTGCCCCCTTCCGCATCGCCGCCTTCCGCATCGCCGCCTTCCGCATCGCCCCCCTCCGCAGCACCCCCTTCCGCTGCGCCCGCTTTTGCGGTGCCCGGCGCCCCGGCGGTTTCTTCGGCGACGTCGCTCGATCCGGTGCCCTCTCCGGCGCCGACCCTCGACTCGGGGGGTTCTTCGGCCGCGCCTCTTGATGCGCTGAGTTCTTCGGCGGCGCCCTTCGGCGGCTTGGCTCCTTCGGCGGCGCCCGTTGATGTGGTGGGTTCTTCGGGGACGGGTGTGGTGAGTTCTTCGGGGATGTCTCTCGGCGCGAGGGCGTCGTCTGCGGTGCCGCTTGGCTCGGGGGCTTCGTCCGTTGTTGCTCCCCGGCGGGTAACCTCTCGGATTGACCTTCCCGGGCCGGCGGAAGTGATCGCTGAGGCTGCTGCGATTGCCGGCGCGCTGGGGGCCGTCCCGTTGGTCGAGGCGGCCGAGACGTTGGCCCGCCGCCTGGGGATTCGCGCCGGCACCGCGCCGGCGACCGCCGGGACCGAAATTCTGACGGCCCGGGAGCGGGAGGTTCTGCGTCTGGTGGCCGAGGGTCACAGCAACAGCCGGATCGCCGCCGACCTCTACATCTCGCCCAAGACGGCGAGCGTCCACGTCTCCCGCATCATCGCCAAGCTCGAGGTGGCCAACCGCGTCGAGGCCGCCGCCGTCGCCCACCGCCTGGGCCTGCTGGCCGATTGACCATCCGCCCAACCCGACGCCGCCGCCGCTTGAGCCGCCGACGCTGACGCCTGAGCCGCCGACACCGACCGATGCCGATGCCGATGCTGACGCCCGAGCCGCCGACGCCGACGCCGACGCCGCCGACGCCGATGCCGCCGCCGACGCCGATGCCGCCGCCGACGCCGATGCCGCCGCCGACGCCGATGCCGCCGCCGACGCCGATGCCGCCGCTGACGCCTGAGCCGCCGCCGACACCGACACCGACCGATGCCGATGCCGATGGCGCCGACACCGATGCCGACGCCTGAGCCGCCGACGCCGAGACCGATGCGGACGCCGACCCTGGAACCGAGACGCCGGAGCCGGGACCGGCGCCGGCTTTGAGGGCTGCGCCAGCTGGCCTTGAGTGGGCTCTTTGCCGTGGGGGTTAGCGGAAGACCTTCAGGCCGATGATGCCGGCGATCACCAGCAACAGGGAGAGCACGCGGGGGAGGCTGGCGCTCTCGCCCAGGGCGACAATTCCGACCACGGCCGTGAGGACGGCGCCGATGCCTACCCAGACGGCGTAACCGGTGCCGACCGGGATGGTGCGCAGGGCGTAGCCGAGGCCGGCCATGCTCAGGAGCAGGCCTGCGCCGAAGACGATGCTGGGGATGGGGCGGGTGAAGCCGGCGCTGCGGTCCAGGGCGATCGCCCAGACGGATTCGAGCATGCCGGAGACGACGAGAACGAGCCAGGCCATGGCTGACACACCTTCTTCGGTGGTCGTCTTGTCAGGCCGGGTACGACACACACTCGTCCGGGATGTCCGCTAATGCGGCATCACCTCCAGCATGCCAACAGCGCGTCCTCATGGCAACTGTCGGTAGTCCACGTCACCACGTCAGGGTTCCTCGCGCAGCGTTCGCAGGACGCGGACCAGGAGGAAGCCGCCGCCGGTGATGAGCAGCAGGCCGAAGGCGATGGCCAGCACGCTGCCGGTGCTCATGGTGGAGTCGGATTTGGGGGCCGCCGCGGCGGCGGGGGTGGTCGGCGTGGCCGGATACCAGGCGCCGGAGTCCGTCAGGTCCTCGGTGGTCGCCGTGGCCGCCGGGAGTGAAGACGTGGGGCTGGAGACCGGGGCGCCGGCGCCCTCCCCGCCGGTGGTCGGCGTGGGGGTTGCGGATGGTGTGGTCGGGGTGGCTGTGGGGGTTTCGGCGGTGGCGCAGTCGGTGGGCTGGCGCCACGTACCGGCGTACGTCACGAAGGTGTTTGTGCGAATGGTGAGGCTGCGGGCGGTCAGCTTCCGGGACTCGCCGGGACCTAGGCGGAGCAGACGGTCGCCCGTCAGGAAGACGGCGTCGGTGGTGGCCCGGTCGCTGTTGGCCAGGGTGCCGGTGAGCGTGCCGTCGCAGTCGTTGTCGAAGGTGACCGTGGGGGCGGGAGCGCATTCCTTCGTGCCGCCGCGGTAGGAGGCGTCCGGCAGCAGCGCGGCGGGGGCGTTCGTACCCTCGTACGTCAAGCCTGTGCCTTTGATCGCCTCGACCTGGGTGTAGCAGCGGGGCACGGTGACCTTGAGGGACAGGCTGCGCTTCGACGCGGTGATCGAGCCGCGGTCGGTGGAGTACACGAAGGGGCGGGCGTTCGACGTGGCCGAACCGGTCGTGTAGGAGGCCAGGGCGAAGGTCTGGCTTTGGCCCGAGCAGAGCGGCTTCGCGGCCGTGACCGTCACCGAGCCGGACGGGCCGTCGAAGGTGTGACGGTACGTGGCGACGGCCGTCGATACGCACGCCTGGTCGGCCATCGGTGAGGCGGCGAGCGCGGCACCGGGCGTCACCGCGACGGTTGACGCGGCCAGCAAGAAGATGAAGCGACGCAGCACGGCCGAGCCCCCCAGTCGGTCATGGCGAAATCCCCGAAAAATGAGATTAGGGGGATTTGCCCGGACGAGCCAGGGCTGGGGGCGGCGGGAAACAACACACGGGGCTTCCCTAAGAAAGGGGAAGCCCCGGCCGACGCTTCTTACTTCCGGGCGTCGAGGGCCTGCTGGTAGAGCCGGCCCGCGCGGTACGACGAGCGGACCAGCGGGCCGCTCATCACGCCCGAGAAGCCGATCTGCTCGGCTTCCTCGCGGAGCTCGACGAACTCCTCGGGCTTGACCCAGCGCTCCACGGGGTGGTGGCGCGGGGTGGGGCGCAGGTACTGCGTGATGGTGATCAGCTCACAGCCGGCCGCGTGCAGGTCGCGCAGGGCCTGGGAGATCTCCGAGCGGTCCTCGCCCATGCCGAGGATCAGGTTGCTCTTGGTCACCAGGCCGGCCGCGCGGGCCTGGGTGATGACGTCGAGCGAGCGCTCGTACCGGAAACCGGGGCGGATCCGCTTGAAGATGCGCGGGACCGTCTCGACGTTGTGCGCGAGCACCTCGGGGGTGGCGCCGAAGACCTCGGCCAGCTGGGCCGGGTCGGCGTTGAAGTCGGGGATGAGCAGCTCGACGCCGCAGCCGGGCTGAAGTTTGTGGATCTGGCGGACGGTCTCGGCGTAGAGCCAGGCGCCGCCGTCGGGCAGGTCGTCGCGGGCGACGCCGGTGACGGTGGCGTAGCGCAGGCCCATGGTGGCGACCGACTCGCCGACGCGACGGGGCTCGTCGGCGTCGAACTCGGCCGGCTTACCCGTGTCGATCTGGCAGAAGTCGCACCGGCGGGTGCACTGGTCGCCGCCGATCAGGAAGGTCGCCTCGCGATCCTCCCAGCACTCGTAGATGTTCGGGCAGCCCGCCTCCTGGCAGACCGTGTGCAGGCCTTCTTTCTGCACCAGGCCGCGCATCTGCGTGTACTCCGGGCCCATCTTGGCCTTGACCTTGATCCACGGCGGCTTCCGCTCGATGGGAGTTTCGGCGTTGCGCGCTTCGATGCGAAGCATGCGGCGGCCCTCGGGAGCAATAGTCACAGCCCCGAGATTACGCCTGTTGAGACGGCTGCCTAGACAGGGGCGACGAGGCTCACTGGACGGCCCGTGTGACGGCGGTCACGTAACACGTGTAAATGCGGTTTCGTGTGCTGGTCGCCTGCTGTTAACGTCCGGCCGACGGCGAAGACGGAACCGAGTACCGCCCCGATCCGACGGCCGAGAGAGCCACCGGCAGCTGTGAAGGTGGCCCGTTCGCCGGGGCGCGAAGACACTCCCGAGCCTTTGCATGACCAAGAGGCGCTTGTCCGCAAGCGCGAAGGTGTGGTGGCACCGCGAGGATCCCGCTCGCCCACACCTGTCTGGGGCCGCGTTGCAGTCACCAGAGGAGGTCCCCGCCATGCAACGCATCCTCTCCACCCAGTTGGCGTCCCACGTGCACGAGACCGTGACGATCGCCGGCTGGGTCCACCGCCGCCGCCTGCTCAAGTCGGTGGCGTTCCTGATCGTCCGTGACGCCGAAGGCCTCAGCCAGGTCGTCGTCACCGACCAGAAGATCCTCGAGGGGCTGACCGAGGAGAGCGTCGTCCAGGTGACCGCCACGGTCACCCCCAACGACCAGGCGCCGGGCAAAGTGGAGCTCACCGGGCCGGCGATCCGGGTCCTCAGTGCCGTGAGCGCGCCCCTGCCGTTCGAACTGCACCGGCCCGAGCTGACCGCGAGCCTGCCCACCCAGCTCGACCACGCGGCGCTGGCGCTGCGGCATCCGGCCCGCCGGGCCGCGCTGCGGGTCGCGGCCGCGGCCACCGAGGGTTTCCGGGCCGCGCTGAGCGAGCAGCGGTTCGTCGAGATCCAGACGCCGAAGATCGTGGGGTCGGCCACCGAGTCCGGCGCCAACGTGTTCGCCATCGACTACTTCGGACGGCCGGGCTACCTGGCCCAGTCGCCGCAGTTCTACAAGCAGCTGATGGTCGGCGTCTTCGAGCGGGTCTTCGAGGTCGGGCCGGTGTTCCGGGCCGAGCCGAGCGACACCGCGCGGCACCTGTCGCAGTACACGTCGCTCGACGCCGAGATGGGTTTCATCGAGGACCACCGGGACGTGATGGCGGCCCTGACGCGAACACTGACGGTGATGGCAGAGGCCGTCACGACGCGTGCGGGCCTCGCCGTAGAGGTGCCTGCCGAGATCCCGGCTGTGCACTTTCGCGAGGCGCTGAAGATTGCCGGAGCGCCGGAGGACGAACCCGACCTGGCGCCGGCGCACGAACGGGCGCTGGGGGAGTGGGCGCGGCGGGAGCACGGTTCGGAATTCGTGTACGTGACGGGTTATCCGATGCGCAAGCGGCCGTTCTACACACACCCGGACCCGGCCGACCCGGCGTACTCGAACGGCTTCGACCTGCTCTTCAAGGGCTTGGAGATCGTCACCGGGGGCCAGCGGCTGCATCGGTACGAGGACTATGTGCGGGCGCTCGAGGGCAACACCGGGCCGTACGAGGGCTACCTGGACGGTTTCCGGTACGGGATGCCGCCGCACGGTGGCTGGGCGATCGGCCTGGAACGGTTCGTGGCCCGGCTCATGAGCATCAAGAACGTCCGGGAGGTCGCCGCGTTCCCGCGGGACCTGCACCGGATCACGCCCTGACCCGGGCTCAGACGAAGTACGCGATCGTCACCGCGACGACGATCACGAGGGGGACGATCGTCATGCAGACGAGGATCGTCCAGGCGATGGGGTGGCCGAAGTTCAGGACCACCCCGCCGCCCTTCTTGGGTACGAAGACCCGTTTGTCCTGCGGATTGCGGTAGAGCGGCATCAGAGCAGGGTACGCAAGTGCTTCTCCACCACGGGCAGCACCTCGGCCACCGGCACGTCGCGGCCGAGTTCGGCGCTGAGCGAGGTGACGCCCGCGTCGCGGATGCCGCACGGGGTGAAGCGGTCGAAGTTGGTCAGGTCGCAGTCGCAGTTGATGGCGAAGCCGTGCTGCGTCACGCCCCGGGCGACCCGGATGCCGATGGCGGCGATCTTACGGTCGGGCCCGCGCTCGTCGGCCAGGACCCAGGCGCCGCTGCGGCCGGGGATCTCGGAGCGGGCGGCGACGACGCCGAACTCGGCGCACACGTCGATCAACAACTGTTCGGTACGGCGTACGTACGCCACCACGTCGATCGGGTCGGCCAGCTTGAGGATCGGGTAACCGACGAGCTGGCCGGGGCCGTGCCAGGTGATCTTGCCGCCGCGGTCGACCTCGACCACCGGCGTGCCGTCGATCGGAAGGTCGGCGGGCTCGGTGCGCTTGCCGGCCGTGAGGACGCTGGGGTGCTCCAGCAGCAGGACGGTGTCGGGCTGGCTGCCCTCCACCACGGCGTCGTGCAGGCGGCGCTGCTCGTCCCAGGCCTCGCGGTAGTCGACGAGCCCCCGGCGCAGCACGGTGAGCGTAGGTGTTGTCACGACTCCACCGTACTGCCGTCCTTACCTATCAATGGGATCCACTCCTGGGCGGATGCGCCACACCAGGGCGTCGTCGACCCGCTCGGGCTCGCCCAGCAGGTCGGTTGCCGTCACCTCCACCGCCTGGCGGAACAGCGGCCCCTCGGAGCCGGTGATCTCACCGTCGGGCAGGAAGACCGCGGTGACGCCCCAGCGCTGGAAGTCGGCGCGGGCCGAGGCGCGGTCCCAGTTGTCCAGGTCGGCGATGTAGCCGTACAGCGCGGCCCGCAGGAACAGCCAGTCCGTCGCGCGCGGCAGCGCCCCGATCCGGCCCTTGCCCTCGGCGCCCAGCTCGTCCGGCCCCAGGAAGTAGCCGTCGGGAATCCGGAACTCCTCGCCGCCGCGGGCCATCGTGTACGCCTGCCAGCGCTGTCCGTCGGCGGCCACGTTGACCCCGAACGGCAAGGCGCTGATCACGCCGCCGTCGGTCGTGTAGTCCTTCCAGGCCCCGCTGCTGATGAACTTCGGCTCCGCCGCCCGCTCCCGGTACAGCAGCGGCAGCGGGAAGATCGGCACCAGCGCCAGGGCGAGGGCCGCGATCAAGGCTTTCCGGTACGACGAGTCGAGCAGGCGCTCGGTGATCAGCGCCAGCACCACGGCGAACACCCCGGCCAGAACCAGCGAGAACCGCAGCGGCAGCGCCGAGTCGAACAGCGGCAGTCTCTGCAGCAGCGCGTACGGCAGCGGGATCGACGTCTCCATGTCGAGCACCCGCAGCCGCGGCCCGAGCGCCATCACGAAGAACACCACAGCGACCACGATCAGGGCTCGCAGCGTCGCGCGCCGGGCCTCATCGGCCCGTCGCCACAGCACGATCAAGGACCCGATGATCAGGACCACGAGGGGTACGCCGAAGAACGACGTCTCCTCGGTCGGATTGGGCGCCAGATCGCTGCGCAGGCCCAGCCCGGCCGCCACGCTGCGGTCGGCGAACGCGAAGAACGCGAACAGGTCCTCGGCGAAGTGGCGCTGGTTGAACCCGGTGCCCTTGAACGTCTGCGGACCGGCGAAATGCATGTAGAGGGGGTACGCGAGCAGCGCCCCGGCCACCACGGCGGTGAGCCCGAGCGCGCCGAGGAACCGCGGCAGCAGCCGGCGCGCCTCGGCCCGGTTCGGTCCGGCCAGCGCCCACGCGATGACGAAGACGCCGCCGGCCAGCGCGGTGAAGAACAGCCCCTCGGCGGCGATCGAGAAGCTGACCCCGAGCAGCACGCCCAGGATCAGCCCGCCGCGCACCCAGTGGCGCTGATCGCGCATGCGCAGCAGCTGCCAGAGCACCAGCGGCGCGATCCAGCCCGAGGTCCAGTTGAGGTGGCCGTTGGCGTGCGAGATGAAACCCGGCGCGAACCCTGCGAACAGCCCGCCGACGGCGGCCGCGACCCGGTTGCGGGTGACCCAGCGGAGCAGGAACAGGTACCAGACGAAGCCGGAGGCGGCCAGGTTGAGCGTGAGGATCGTGACGAAGGTGACCTGCGGCCCGGCCAGCATGGTCAGCGGCGCGAACAGGATCGCGTACACCGTGATGGACGTGTTGGCGGCCAGGTTGACGCCGTCCGGAGCGTTCAGCAGGTCGGTGAAGAACGGATCACCGCCGTGGTGGAGCAGGTGGACGCCGTACGCCAGAACCCACTCGAAGAAGGCCTGATCGCCGGGGTTGGCGGCGACGGCGTGCCGGTACGGATTGCTCCAGAGGCCGGAGGTGACGTAGAGCGCCAGGGCGAGGGCGGCCAGGGCGACCGGCAGATGGGCGCGGAGGCGCTTGGTCGCCGCTCGGGCGCCGGGCGCGGCCGGCCGATCTGCTGCGGCTGGGGTGGTGGGGGCGGCGACGGACATCAGCCGCAGGTTAGCAAGGGCTCCTGGTAGTTCAGTGTGATGCCGCTGCTTCCTTACCCAGGGCCGCCTGCAGGGCCGACGCCACTGTCGGATATGTCCATTGGAATCCGGCTCTTTCCAGCACCGCGGGAACGACCCGCTGGTTGCGGCGGGCCTCGCCGCCCAGCTCGCCGACCGCGAGGTCCATCGCCGGCCCGGGCACGAAGAACAGCGCCGGCCGGTGCAGGATGCCGGCCAGGATGCGGGTGAACTCGCCGTTGGTGACCAGCTCGGGGCCGACCAGGTTGACCGGGCCGGCGATGTCGTCGCGCTCCATCAGGAACTCGACCGCGCCGAACCAGTCGGCCAGCCCGATCCACGGCATCCACTGCTTGCCGCTGCCGAGCTTCGCGCCGGCGCCCAGCTTGAACAGCGGCAGCAGCGGCTTGAGGATGCTGCCCTCCTTGTCGAGGGCGGGCGCGGTGCGCAGCAGCACGACGCGGGTGCCGGCGTCCTCGGCCGGGCGGGCGGCGGCCTCCCAGACCCGGCACAGGTCGGCCAGGAAGGTGGTGCCGGCGGGCGCCTCCTCGGTGACCGGGGTGTCGCCGGTGTCGCCGTACCAGCCGGCGCCGGAGGCCTGAAGCAGCGTGCGGGGCCGATCGGCCTCGGGGAGCAGGCGGATCACCCGGGCGATGGTGCCGGTGGTGTCGACCCGGCTCGAGCGCAGCACGCTCTTGTAGCGGGCGGTCCAGCGCTTGTCGCCGATGTTCGCGCCGGCCAGGTTGATCACCACGTCGTGGCCGGCCACCACCGAGGGGTCGAGCTGACCCTGCGATGGCTGCCAGGTCGCCTCGTCGGGCTTCTCGGCGGGCCGGCGGACCAGCCGGGTGACGTCGTGCCCGGCGTCGCGCAGGCGCTGCGCGAGCGGCGTGCCGAGGTAACCGGACGCACCGGCCATGAGGATCCGCATGGGTTCAATCATGCCCCGTCTCGAACCCGTTCAAAACGCTGACGGCCCGCTCGGTGAACCGAGCGGGCCGTCAGCGTTTCAAAAATCAGGCGAGGCCGAGGTCACCCTCGAAGTGGCCGCCTTCCAAGCGCTCCTTCAGCGTGACCAGGAAGCGGGCGGCGTCGGCGCCGTCCACGATCCGGTGGTCGTAGCTCAGGGCCAGGTAGACCATCGAGCGCGGGACGATGATCTCGCCGAGCTCGGGGTCGCTGACGACCACGGCCCGCTTGACCACCGAACCGGTGCCCAGGATGCCCACCTGCGGCTGGTTGATGATCGGGGTGTCGAAGAGCGCGCCCCGGCTGCCCGTGTTGGTCAGCGTGAACGTGCCACCCGAGATCTCGTCCGGGCCGATCTTGTTGTTCCGGGTGCGGTCGGCGACGTCGGCGATCCGCTTGGCCAGGCCGGCCAGGTTCAGGTCGCCGGCGTCCTTGATCACCGGAACGATCAGGCCCTTGGGGGTGTCGACCGCGATGCCGAGGTGCTCGGTGTCGTGGTACGTGACCGTGCCCGCCTCGAGGTCGATCGAGGAGTTGACCACCGGGTGCTGGCGCAGCGCCTCGACCGCGGCCAGGGCGAAGAACGGCAGGAAGCTGAGCTTGACGCCGTTCTTGGCCAGGAAGTCGGCCTTGGCCTTGTTCCGCAGCTGGGCGATCTTGGTGACGTCGACCTCGACGACGGTGGTGAGCTGCGCCGAGATCTGCAGCGACTCGACCATGCGACGGGCGATCGTCGCGCGGGTGCGGGTCAGCTTCTCGGTGCGGCCACGCAGCGGGCTCGGCGCGGGCTTCGCCGGCGCGGCCTTCTGCGGCGCGGCGGCCTGGGCGGGAGCCGGAGCCGGGGCCGCCTTCGCGGCGGCCGCCTTCTCGGCGGCGTCGATGACGTCCTGCTTGCGGATGCGGCCGCCGACGCCGGTGCCGGACAGGGTCGACAGGTCGACGCCCTTCTCGGCGGCCAGCTTGCGCACCAGCGGGGTCACGTAACCGGCGTCGCCGGCGCCGTTCGCCTGGACCGTCTCGCGGGACGGCGACGAGGACGGCGCGGGCGGCTCGGCGTTACGCTCGGCCGCGACCGGGTCCTTGGCCACCTCGGCCTCGGGGGCCGGGTCGGCGTACGACTCGCCACCGGAACCGAAGTCCGGAGCCGGCTTCGACTCGATCTTGGGCGCGGCCGGCTGCTGCGGAGCCGGGGCCTGCTCCTGCTTCGGCGCCTCGGGCGCCGGGGCGGGAGCGGAGGGCTTCGCGTCAGCCGAGCCGATGATCGCGAGGTCGGCGCCGACGTCGGCGGTCTCGTCCTCCTGGACCTTGATCTCGAGGACCGTGCCGGCGACCGGCGACGGGATCTCGGTGTCCACCTTGTCGGTGGAGACCTCGAGCAGCGGCTCGTCGACCTCGATCGTGTCGCCCACCTGCTTGAGCCAGCGCGTGACGGTGCCCTCGGTGACGCTCTCGCCCAGCGCGGGCATCTTGACCGCCGTGCCGCCGGACGACGACGAGGCCGTCTGCGGCGCGGGCTGCTCCTGCTCGACCGGCTTCTCGGTCGACGGGGTGGTCGGCGCGGCGGGCTCGGGCTCGGGGGCCTGCTCCTGCTGCTTCTGCTCCGGGGCGGGGGCCGAGCCGGCGTCCTCGCCGTCACCGGCGATGACCGCGAGCTCGCTGCCGACGTCGGCCGTCTCGTCCTCGCCCACGACGATCCGGGTGAGCACCCCGGCCGCCGGCGAGGGGATCTCGGTGTCGACCTTGTCGGTCGAGACCTCGAGGAGCGGCTCGTCCGCCTCGACGCGCTCGCCCTCCTGCTTGAGCCAGCGCGTGACGGTGCCCTCGGTGACGCTCTCACCCAGCCGCGGCATGGTGACCGATACCGGCATGTCTCAGTACTCCTTAACCACGTCTTTGACGACGATCAGCTGTGTGCGTGCAGGGGCTTGCCGGCGAGCGCGAGGAACGCCTCACCCAGCGCCTCGTTCTGCGTGGGGTGGGCGTGGACCAGCTGCGCGACCTCCTCGGGGAAGGCCTCCCAGTTGTAGATCAGCTGGGCCTCGCCGACCAGCTCGCCCATGCGGGCGCCGACCATGTGCACGCCGAGGACCGGGCCGTCGTTGAGACGGACCAGCTTGACGAAGCCCGCGGTCTTGAGGATCTGGCTCTTGCCGTTGCCGCCGAGGTTGTAGTTGTACGACGTGACCTTGTCAGCGCCGTACTTCTCCTTGGCCTTGGCCTCGGTGAGGCCCATCGAGGCGACCTCGGGGTCGCAGTAGGTCACCCGCGGGATGCCGGCCTCGTCGATCGCGGCCGGGTTGCGCCCGGCGATCTCCTCGGCGACGAAGATGCCCTGCTGGAAGCCGCGGTGCGCGAGCTGGAGGCCGGGGACGATGTCGCCGACGGCGTAGATGTTGCCGACGCCGGTGTGCAGGCGGTCGTTCGTGATCACGAAGCCCCGGTCGATCGTGATGCCCTGCTGCTCGTAGCCGAGGTTGGCGGTCGTCGGGCCGCGCCCGACCGCGACCAGCAGCACCTCGGCCTCGACGGTCTCGCCGCCGGCGATGGTCGCGCGCACGCCGTTCTCGGTGTGCTCGACCTTCTCGAACGGCTTGCCGACCTTGAAGTTGATCTTGCGCTTGCGGAACGCGCGCTCGACGGCCTTCGAGATTTCCTCGTCCTCGGCCGCGACCAGGCGGGGCAGCGCCTCGATGATGGTGACGTCGGCGCCGAACGACTTCCAGACGCTGGCGAACTCGACGCCGATGACGCCGCCGCCCAGCACGATCGCGGAGGAGGGCACGCGGTCGAGCTTCAGCGCGTGCTCGCTGGCGATGACCCGCTTGCCGTCGATCTCGAGACCCGGGATCGAGCGCGAGTAGGAGCCGGTGGCCAGGATGACGTTGCGGCCGGTGTAGCGCTGGCCGTTGACCTCGACGGTGTCCTTGCCCACGAGCTTGCCCGCACCGGACACGATCGTGATCTTGTCCTGCTTGAGCAGACCGGTCAGGCCCTTGTACAGGCGGGAGACGACACCGTCCTTGTACGCGTTCACCCCGGCCATGTCGATGCCGACCAGATCGGCCTTGACGCCGAACTGCTCGCTCTCGCGGGTCTGGTCGGCGATCTCGGCGGCGTGCAGCAGCGCCTTGGTCGGGATGCAGCCGCGGTGCAGGCACGTGCCGCCCAGCTCGGCCTTGTCGATCAGCGCGACGGAAAGGTTGAGCTCGGCCGCGCGCAGGGCGGCAGCATACCCGCCGCTACCGGCGCCGAGAATGACGATGTCGAAGTTTCCGCCGTTCGGCTGGCTCACGTTGACTCCAGTGTTCGCGTCGTTGCCATGCGGGTCACACAATGGAAACGGTCACAGTATGTCCAGGCCATCTTGTCACTTGTGGAACCGGTCGATGCAGCCAGGTTCCCCACAGTCGTGCCCACTCGACGTACTCTTGCGGCACCGATGAGCGGGAGGAGCGGGTGTGGCCTGGTTTCGGCGGAGCCGGGAGCCGCGTCGGGCGGCCGGCCGGCCGGTTGACCGTGCCGATCTTGAGTATCTCGCGGAGTTCGTCCGCAGTCGCCGTGGAGTCGAGGCCTTCATCGAGCCGCGCACCACGGTGACCGAGACCACCGTATTGCTTGTGGCACACGACGGCGAGTGGACCCGCCGACGGATCGAATCGCCCGAGATCGCCCGGCGCTGGGCACACCAGCTGAGCCTACCGATCTACGACATCCGGCTGCTCGGTTATCCGCAGCGCATGCGCGATTACATCTCCCGGCAGAAGAAACTGGGCCGCGACCCCGGGGGCTCCGGAGCGTACCGCCCCGAAAGCCCCCGTTAGGCCCTAGGCCAGGCTGTCGATCGCGGCCAGGAAGGTACGGACCGGCACGCCCGTGCCGCCCTTCGCCCAGTACCCGGTGGGCTCACCGGTGTGGTAGCTCGGGCCGGCGATGTCGATGTGCGCCCACTCGACGCCGTCGGCGACGAACTCGCGCAGGAAGACGCCACCCTGCAGCATGTGCCCGGCCCGGTCCAGGTTCGCGTTCGTCTGGCAGATGTCGGCGATGTCCGACTCCATGCCCTTGCGGACCTCCTCCGGCAGCGGCATCGGCCACACCGGCTCGCCGACCGCGTCGCCGGCCGCCTTCACCAGGTCGATGGCGCCCTCCGAACCCATCAGGCCGGAGATCCGCTTACCCAGCGAGATCACCTGACCGCCGGTGAGCGTCGACGCCTCGAGCACGTAGTCCGTACCGTCCGCGCAGGCCCGCGCGATCGCGTCGGCCAGCACCAGACGGCCCTCGGCGTCGGTGTTGAAGATCTCGACCCGCTTGCCGTTGAACATGGTGAGCACGTCGCCCGGCCGGTAGGCCGAACCCGACGGCATGTTCTCGGCGATCGCCAGGTAGCCGCTGACCGCGACCTGAGGCTTGAGCGCGGCGATCGCCAGCATGGTGGCGCCGACCGCGGCCGCGCCGGCCATGTCCGACTTCATCTCCCACATGCCGGCGGCCGGCTTGATGCTGATGCCGCCGGTGTCGAACGTGATGCCCTTGCCGACCAGCGCCACCCGCGTCGGGTTCTCGACGCCCTCGGGCACGTAGGTCAGCTTGACCAGGCGCGGCTTGGCCTCCGAACCCTGGCCCACGGCCACGATGCCGCCGTACCCGCCGGCCTTGAGCTCGTCGAAGCCGAGCACCTCGACCTGCAGGCCGGTGCCCTCGGCGGCGGCCACCACGGCGTCCGCGAACTCCGGCGGGCGCAGCGAGTTCGGCGGGGTGTTCACCCAGTCCCGGGTCAGGCGCACGGCCCGGGCCACGGTCTCGGCCCGCGCCACCTCGGCCGCGGCGGCGGCGTCGGCCGCGTCCGGCACGTGCACCTGGACAGCGGTGACCGGCTCGCGGCGGTTCGGCTGCGGCTTGGTCTTGTAGCCGGCGAACCGGTACGAGCCGATCAGCGCACCCTCGAGGATCGCGCGCAGCACACCGGGCGCGTCCGCGTCGTCGGGCAGCGGCAGGGCCAGCGCGACAGTGCCGCTGCCGGCCAGCGCGCGCACGGCGGCGCCGGTGCCCCGGCGCAGCGTCTCCAGGTTCGGCGCCGAGCCGGACGGCTCGTCACCGAGACCCACCGCGACGACCAGCGGCGCGCTGATTGTGCCGAGGGTGGCGAGCTTGGTCACCTCGCCGGGGGCGCCGCTCGCGCCCAGCAGGGCCAGCGTCGAGGTCAGCTTGCCGTCGAAGGCGGCGGCGATGCTCTCGGCGCCGGCGGCCGGCAGCAGGGCACCGCCCTCGTCGGGTTGGCTGTGCAGGCCGATGACGATGGCGTCGACGGCCAATTCGGCCGGGTCGGTGTCGACCAGGCTGAGGCTGGGCTGGCTCACTCGGGCTCTCCGCGGACGTTCGGGGCCGGGCTCCTCATGGGCGCACCGGCTGGTTCGGGTGGTGGGGTGTCCCCGCGACTCTAACCACATGCAAGGTCACGGGTAAGTTGAGTCTCATGTCTGCCGAGGTCACCGATGCCCTTTTCCGCTCCCCGCTGCACGAGCGCCACGTCGCGCTGGGCGCCAAGTTCGCCGCCTTCGGCGGATGGGAGATGCCCTTGGAGTACGCGGGTGGCGGCGTCCTGAAGGAGCACGCGGCGGTCCGCGAGGGAGTCGGCGTGTTCGACGTCTCCCACCTGGGCAAGGCCCGGGTGCGGGGCGAGGGGGCGGCGGCCTTCGTCAACTCCTGCCTCACCAACGACCTCGGGCGCATCGAGCCGGGCAAGGCGCAGTACACGCTCTGCTGCGACGACGGCGGCGGCGTGGTGGACGACCTCATCGCGTACCTGATCTCCGACGACGAGGTCTTCCTGATCCCGAACGCGGCGAACACGGCCGAGGTGGTCCGGCGGCTCGCGGCGGCGGCGCCGGCCGGCATCGAGGTCGTGGACGAGCACCAGGCGTACGCGGTCCTGGCCGTTCAAGGCCCGCAGTCGGCGTCGGTCCTGCAGAAGCTGGGCCTGCCGACGGACCACGGGTACATGTCGTTCGCCACGGCGACGCTGGGCGGGGTCTCCCTGATCGACTGCCGGACGGGTTACACGGGCGAGCACGGCTACGAGCTGGTGGTGCCCTGGGACGACGCGGCGGCGGTGTGGGACGCGCTGATCGCGGCGGGGGTACGGCCGTGCGGGCTGGGAGCGCGGGACACGCTGCGCACGGAGATGGGCTACCCGCTGCACGGGCAGGAGCTGTCGCTGGACATCTCGCCGGTGCAGGCCCGCTCGGGGTGGGCGGTCGGCTGGAACAAGCCGGCGTTCTGGGGGCGTGCGGCGCTGACGGCGGAGAAAGCCGAGGGGGCGCGGCGGACGCTGCGCGGGCTCGAGCTGACGGGGCGTGGCATTCCGCGGGGGCACATGGAGGTGTACGCGGGGGAGCAGCGCATCGGTGAGACGACCAGCGGGACGTTCTCGCCCACCAAGAAGGTGGGGATCGCTCTGGCCCTGATCGACACGGCGGCGGGGGTGGCCGACGGGGATCTGGTTCAGATCGACATCCGGGGGAAGCGGATCGAGGCCCGGGTGGTCAAGCCGCCGTTCGTGCAGCCGTCTGTGCGGTGAAGTGGTTGCGCTGGGACGGTTGAGGGCCGGGTGTGGCCGACCCTGACTGGCTGAGGAGCGCTTTACGTCTGGGTCGGCCACACCCGGCCCTCAACCTCGGGTGGGGGCTCGGCGCCGGCCAGGCGTGGGTCACTCGCTGCTTGCGGGTACGAGGGCTGAGCGGTCACCTCGCGGCGGTGCGGGTCGAGGTTCGCTGCCGCGCTGGGGTTTGGCTGGGCGGGTCTGTCGGGCAGGCCCGGCTGGGTGGGGGCTGGGCGGCAATTTCCAGGCCGGTTGCGCGGGATTGTGGGATGGGGCCAGGCCGGTTGAAGCCAGTCCTTGATGCCCGGTGCAGTGCTGACACGTTGTTTTCCGCCTCGGCCTGGGCTTGACCAGGACGAAGGTGCGAGTGGGTTAGCCGAGTGACAGCGCCACCAAAGCTACGGTTGTTGCCACTTCGGTTGCGGCTCCTAAGACGTCGCCTGTGATGCCGCCGAAGCGACGTACGGAATGGCGCAGCAGGAAGAGCGCTGCGGCTACGGCCAGGGCTACGGCTAGTGGGCCCTGCCATGGGGGACTGTGGAGGGTCGCTGACGCGGCGACCAGGATGGCGGCGGTGGCGGCGATGGCGGGTGGGACCGTCTCGGCTACCAGGGCGCCCAAGCCCTCGGGGCGGGCGGCGGGGATGCCGCGGCGGCAGGCGAGGGGGATGGCCAGGCGGCCTGCGGTCCAGGCGATGATCAGTGCTGGTGGGGAGACGGTGCTGGCGGCGGCTGTCTGGATCAGCATCGTGGCCGTGATGGCGGCTACGCCGAAGGGGCCGATGTCTGACTTTTTCATGATTTCTAGGGCTGCCTCGCCTCGGCGGTAGGAGCCCAGGGCGTCGATGGTGTCGGCCAGGCCGTCCAGGTGCATGCCGCGGGTGAGCAGGGCCGCGGCGGTGACCGTTACGGCGGCGGCGACCAGGGCGGGAGCCTGTGCCTCGCGGAGCAGCCACAGCAAGGTGGCCAGGATCAGGCCCAGCAGGGCGCCCACCAAGGGGGCCGCGGCCATGGCCACGGCGGCGGTCGCGCGGTCCACGCGGCCGCCGCGGACGGGCAGGACGGTCAGGGTGGTGATGCTCAGCCGGAGGCCGTCGAGCAGTGTCACTCGGTGGTCGAGGCGGGGCCGGGGCCGTCGGGCTCCGGCTCGGCGAAGTCCACGTCGTCGTCGTTGGGGACGATCAGGTCGGTGGCGCCGCCGTCGCCCAGCTCCGACAACATCGCCGGGTGCACGGCGACGGTCTGGGCCAATCCGATTGCCGTACGCAGCAAGGGCAGCGTCGCCAGCGCGTTGGCGCCCTCGCCGAGGCCGAGGCCCAGGTCGAGCACCGGGGTCAGGCCCAGGAAGTCGCCGCCCTCCTTGACCAGCTGGAGGCCACCCGAGTCGGCCAGCAGGCACCAGTGTTTGGCCTGGCTGCCCAGGTCGCGGGCGATCAGGCTGGCGGCGACGCCGAGCGGGCCGTCGATGAGCACCGGCAGTTTGCGGGCGGTGGCGCCGAGCAGGGCGCCCACCGCGATGGCCATGTCGGCGCCGCCCAGCTCGCGGAGCAGGTCCTTGGCGCCGCGAGGCTCGCGGCGGATGCGGTGCAGGGCGTCGCGGACGGCGGAGGCGCGGCGCATCCACGACTCGTCGTCGTACGTGCCGCCGGGCAGCAGCACCCGGGGCAGGATGGCCACGGCCTCGGCGCCGGTGGTGGCGGCGGTGACCGCGGCCGCCACGGCGTCGGTGCCGACACCGATCGAGGCGAGCACGAGCAGGTCCTTGCCGGCGTCGGCGGCCGCCTCGGCCAGCTGCCAGCCGGTCTGCAGGTGGTGCTCGACCTCGTCGGCGGTCAGGACCGGGCCGTCCGCCATGGCCGTCGACTCGCCGGTGCGCAGGACGGCGATGTCCGCGCCGGCGGCGCCGGCCAGGCGGCTCAGGACGCCCTCGCCGTTCTCGACCTGGGCCACGCGGCGCTCGACGTCGACGAGGTCGTCGCCGGCGCCGGCCCCGCCCGCGTGCCGGGCCGAGAGCAGCAGGACGCGCGGGGACGACCACGGCCGCGGGGTGACGGTGCCCTGGGTGGCGGCGGCGAACTCGACCGCGCCGGCGAGGGCGCCCAGGCCGGAGCCGGGGAAGTCGACGGTGGCGAGGCGGTCGCGGGCCTCGGGGCCGGCCTCGGTGTCGGGCAGGGGCAGGTCCATGCCGGGCTCGAAGACGGGGCGGGCGCCGACGGCCGGCAGGCTCATCGTGGGCTCGTCCAGGACCCGGGCCAGCGGGGTCGTGTCGGTGGCGGCCACGACGGGGGCGGGCTGGATCGTGGGCGGCTCGACGACCGGCGGGGTGACCGGTGACGTAGCCGGCGGCGAGCCGGCCGGCGTCGCCGCGACCGGCGACGCGGAAGGGGCCGGCGTGGCCGGCGGCGCGGACACCGGCCCGTGGACCGTCGGCTCCGCCGGCTGCGGCCGGGTGGCCGTGTAATTCCGTACCTCTTCCGTCTTCAGCCAGACGGCCTGGCCCGCGACGACCAGCGCAACCCGGTCGCAAGCTTGCGCCAGGGCCTGATTCGTCGTGCCGAGAGCGTCGGCGAAAGCCCGGCCCACCGGCGTCGTCGGCACGAGGGCCAGGCCCACCTCGGGACTGACCAGCACGACACGCGCCTCACAGTCGCGGACCGCGGCGGCCAGAGCGGCCACATCGGCCTGGTCGTCGTTGGGCTGGCGGGCCGGGTCGAGCAGCGCGGCCACCCAGCCGCCCAGATCGTCGACCAGCAGCGTGTCGTCCGGCTTGGCCTCGGTCAGCAGCTCGGTCAGCCGGGCCGGGTCGGCGCCGGTCTCCTCGGTCGACCACGCCTGCGGGCGGCGCCGCTGATGCGTCTCGATCCGCTCCAGCCACTCCGGGTCGTCCTCGCCGCCCACGGCGGTGGCGACATATCGGACTGCGGGGGCGTCGGCCACGAGCGATTCCGCGAACTCGGATTTCCCGGAGCGGATCCCGCCGAGTACCAGGACGGTGTGCCACCGATCATCGGACATGCCCCGTACCTTAAGGCCGGGGCGCACAGCGTGACGCCGTAGGGTGGAGACGCACCGACCGAGGACGTGAGGGGGCGGCGAATGCCGTGGAGTTGGCGGTACGAGAACGTCGACGGGCAACCGGTTGCCGGTCCGCCGGAGACGTTCAGCAGCCAGTCCGACGCCGAGTCGTGGATCGGCCAGGAGTGGCGGCAGCTGGCCGAGTCCGGCGTGGCGGGTGTCGTGCTGGTCGAGGACGACCGGGTGGACTACCGGATGAGCCTGTTGCCGGCGGAGTGACGTGACATACGAACCGGTCTACACGCGGACGCCGCGCAACGCCTTCATCCCGAGCCCGGTCTTCGTCGGCATCGTCGCGATCTTCGCGGTGAGCGGCTGGATGACCTGGACGGGTTTCGGCAACGTACGGGTCGACGTCTTCCTGTTCATCGTCTCGGGCTGGCTGGTCTCGCTCTGCCTGCACGAGTACGCGCACGCGCTGATCGGATACTTCTCCGGTGACCACACCGTGGCCGAACGCGGCTACCTGCGGCTCAACCCGCTGAAATACACGAGCCCGCTGCTGTCCATCGTGCTGCCGGTCGTCGTGGTGATCCTCGGCGGCATCGGCCTGCCCGGTGGCGCCGTGTGGGTCGACCACCGGTACATCCGCAGCAAGGTCAAGGACTCGCTGATCAGCTTCGCGGGCCCGTTCACCAACGTGATCCTGGCGCTGGTGGTGTCGATCCCGTTCCTGATCGGCGTGGGGCCCGAGCTGGTGCCGTCGCTGGGCGGGTACGCCCTGACCGGCTCGGCCGACCACCTGGAGTTCTGGGCGGCGCTGGCCGCGCTCGCATTCCTGCAGATCACGGCCAGCGTGCTCAACTTTCTGCCCATCCCCGGGCTCGACGGTGGCGGGATCATCGCGCCCTGGATGAGCCCGGCCTACCAGCGGGCGTGGAACCTCTTCGCCCCGTACGGCTTCATCCTCCTCTTCCTGCTGCTCTGGCAGACGAAGGTGGGGCAGTGGTTCTACGACGTGGTGTTCTGGCTGGCCGAGCGGATCGGGCTGTCGGAAGCCCTGATCCGCGTCGGCCTCGAGCTCATGCGTTTCTGGTCGGGGTCCTGACCGCTACGGACGGCGGGCGGGGCTCTGCGTCTTCGCCGGGTCCCGCTCGACCACCTCGTCCAGAGCGGCGTCGATCGCCTTCATCAGGTCGGCGTCGAGTTTGACGCCCGCCGCGGCCGCGTTGTCACGCACCTGCTCCGGGCGGGACGCGCCGATGATGGCGGCCGAGACGTTCGCGTTCTGCAGCACCCACGCCACGGCCAGCTGGGCCAGCGACAGGCCGGCCTGCTCGGCCAGCGGCTGCAACTTGGCGACCGCGCCCAGCACCTCGTCATTCAGGTAGCGCTGGATGAAGCCGGCGCCGCCCTGCTGGTCGGTGGCCCGGGAACCCTCCGGCGGCTGCTGGCCGACCTTGTACTTGCCGGTCAGCACGCCCTGCGCGATGGGCGAGAACACGACCTGGCCGATGCCCAGCTCGATCGAGGTGGGCACCACCTCGGCCTCGATGACCCGCCACAACGCCGAGTACTGCGGCTGGTTCGACACCAGCGGGATCTTCAGGTCCTGCGCGAGTTCCCAGCCGGCCCGGATCTCCGACGCGGTCCACTCGGACACGCCGATGTAGAGGGCCTTACCGGACCGTACGACGTCGGCGAACGCCTGCATGGTCTCCTCGAGCGGCGTCGAGTAGTCGTAGCGGTGCGCCTGGTAGAGGTCGACGTAGTCGGTCTGGAGCCGGCCCAGCGACGCGTCGATCGACTCCATGATGTGCTTGCGGGACAGGCTGCGGTCGTTCGGTCCCGGCCCGGTCGGCCAGAACACCTTGGTGAAAATCTCCAGCCCGGCGCGGCGCTCACCCTTCAGCGCGCGGCCGAGAACCTCCTCGGCGCGCCCACCCGCGTACGCGTCGGCGGTGTCGAACGTGGTGATGCCGACGTCGAGGGCGGCCCGTACGCACTCGCGCGCGGCGTCCTCCTCGACCTGCGAACCGTGGGTGATCCAGTTGCCGTAGGCGATCTCACTGATGAGCAGGCCGGAACGGCCCAGATGACGAAACTCCATGCCCCGACACTATTGCCTTCTCACAGAACTGGCCGGGTGGCGGGCAGACGCCGCTCGATCTCCTCGATCACATCGGCCCGATCGGCGTGCGTCAGCTCGACCATCGGCGCGCCGTCCCGCCCGAGCGCACCCCACAGCCCGAACTTGTCGGCGACGAGGAAAGCGGCCGGGTGAATGCGAACCTCGGCATGCTCGAGAGGAAGCACAACCTGGCCCGTACGGTCGATGACGCCCTGCCTGCCGTCGCTCTCCACGACGGCCAGCCCGTCGACCGTGAACCCGTCGATCACGCCGCCGGTGGCGAGCGCGGTGGCGAACCGGTCGTACTTCGGCTCGACCACGACCAGCCCGTCCGCGTCGACAGCACCCCAGCCGTTCTCGTCCTCGAAGAGGACCGGCCCCGGACGCTCGCCCGGTTCACCCCCCAAGATCTCGGCTTCGGTACGGGGATAGGGCCCCCATCCCTCAGTCGTCAACCCGGTGATCGTGTCGAGGGCGAGCTCGATCCGCTCGACCAGATCCGGGTCGGTGCCCTTACGCAGGTCGAGAGCGGTCTCGAAGTGGTTGACGGCCTCCAGGTAGCGCCCCTGCTCGAACGCCGACCGCCCGGCGAGCTCATGCAGCTCGGCCTGAAGCCGCGTCGGAAGCTCAGGCGACGAGGCCTCGGCGTAGAGCCGGTCCGCCTCGGCGTACTCACCCCGCCAGTGCCGAACGTGAGCAAGCCGCCCCAGCACGGTGGCCAGCAGCACCGGATCATCGGCCCGCCGGGCATGCTCAAGCCCCGCCTGGGCGTCCTCCAGGGCCGGCTCAAGCTCGTCGAGCAGCCGCTCGGCGACGGCCCGCAGGCTCAGCAGCCGGGCCCGGACGGTGTCACGCTCGGCATACTCCAGCTTGTCGGTGAGCCGGTCGATGACCACCCCCATGGGGTCGGCCTCCTCGATCCGCTCCCGAAGCGTCGCCGGATCGAAGACCCACGGGTACGCCGAAAGAACCTGCTCCGGATCGGCCCGCCGATCCAGCGCCCCCACGGTGTCCCCACGCTGCCGAATGGGCACCGCCGGCACCCGAGGCACCGCCACCACACTGGGCGCGGCCGCCACCGCGCTCTCCGTCGCGGCCGGCTCAGCGGCGGTTTCTTCCACCTCAGCGGGCTCGGCTGCGGTTTCTTCGACCTCAGTGGGCTCGACGGCGGTTTCTGCCGGCTCAGGCTCGGCCGCTGTCTCCGGCGCGGGCTCCTCCGTCTGTTCCGTGGGTTCCGCGGCTACCAGCTCCGGCATCGAGTCGTCGACCAGCTCAGCGTCAACGATCTCGTCAGCGGGCTCTTCGACCGCATCCTCGGCCACCGGTTCCAGCAGCTCGACATCGACCGCGTCCCCGTCCTCTTCGGGTTCCGCCACACCGAACTCGGCCGAAGGCGCCTCAGCCACCTCCAGCAGCTCCTCGACCGCCTGCTCCACCTCAGCGTCATCGGCAGGAGCCCATTCCGGTCCCAGCTCGATCTCAAGAGATTCGGCTGAGTCCTCGCCACGGGCGGCGGACTCGTCAGCGTCACCCGGCTCAGCAGCCACAGCCTCGTCGACGCGGTCAGGCACGCCCGGCGAAACCTCGTCGATTTCAGGCTCGCCTTCGCCGCTCTCCGCTACGTCCGCAGACTCGTCGGCCTCCTGCTCCACCGACGCAGCGAAGGCCGCATCGACGTCCTCGACTCGCTCGGGCTCGGTCACGGAAGGCCGGAAGTCCTCCGGTTCAGGCTTTGCGGCTCCATAGCCCTCAGCATCGGTGACCGCCTCAGCGGCCGAGGCGGTGTCTACCTCTACGGCTTCACCGTCGATGGCGGACGGCTCGTCCGTCCACGCAGGTGTGGTCTCGCTGTCGGTCGTAGGCGGTGCTGCCTGCGGTTCCTCGACGGCAAGCTCATCTGCGGGTTGATCCCCCTGCGCTTCAACGACCTCACTGTCGGCACTATCGGCGCTGAGCAATTCGGCTTTTGATTCTGCCGCGGGGAGGTCGGTGGTGAGCTGCGGGTCCTCCAGCTCTGTGGCGAGAACGTCGGTCTCGAGCTGGGGGTTCTCCGGGTCTGTGGCGGCTACGTCCGGTGCGAGCTGGGGAGTCTCGGCGTCTACGGTGCGGTGGTCGACGGTCGGCTGGTCTGCCGGCGGCATCTCGGCCGGGTGATCGACAGGCTGGTCGGCCTCGGGCTCCGCGGCCGGGGCGAGATCCTCCGCTGTGTGCTCGGGCGCTTGCGGGTAGGCCTCGGGTTCGGTGGCCGGGTGGGTGCCGAGATTCCCCGCCGCGGGCTCGGGTGCGTGCGAATAGGCCTCGGGCTCGGCCAGCAGCTCGGTGGTGGGCGGGAGCGCCTCCGGATCCGGGACCAGGTCAGCGGGGACGGACTCGTCCGCTGGGAAGTCTGCTGTGGTGGGAGGCGCGACGGCGTACTGGTCGGCCTCGGGCTCCTCGGGGTCAGCCTCGTGGGCGTCCTCGTCCGCGGCGAGCTCGTCGTCGGCGGGTGGGACGAACCAGTTCTGCTTCTCGGGGATGGCGCTGACCGGGCGGATCTCTTCGGGCTCGGGCTCCGCTACGACCGGCTGCTGCTCGAGCATTGCCAGCAGCGGCTCCGGCGGAGGGAGAGGGGTCACCGCGCCGAGACCGCTCTGGGACAGGAGCCAGCCGAGGCCGCGAGGTTCCTCGGCTGCGGGCGTGGCGATGGTGGGCGTCGCGGAGCTGGACGTCTCGCCGGCGGGACGTTCGATCGGCGTCTCGGTGATCGGTGCCTCGGCGGCGGGCGTCGCTGTGGCGGATGCGTCGACGGTGAGAGGACCGGCGACCGGGCCGGTCGGCAGGGGGCGGTCGGTGGGCAGTGACGAGACCGGGCTGACCGACGGGTCGTAGTGGTCGGCGGGTGCGCTGTCGGCGTCGGCGACCAGGTACGGCGGCGCGGTGACGGGCTCCGGACGGTCGAACTCGGCGGCGTCCCGGCCGGGCGCGATCGTCAGGTCCGCGTGCGGTTGGTAGGCGGGCTCCGGCTCGTAGTACTCGTCCTGCCGGAACTCGGCGGGCACCGTCCCGTGCCGCGAGGCGTTCGCGTCGAAGTCGCCCGGGGCGGACACCGGCTGCACCGGGGAACCATGCGCTCCCAGGATCGGCTGACCGGGAACCGCCGCCCCGGAGACCGGATGCGCCGGGTCTTGAGGCCGTACGGGAGAAGCGGGAACCTGCGACTGCCCAGCGTGCGGGTGGTCGCCCCAGGCCGAACCGGCCTGCACGCCGCCCGAAGCCGGCCACACCGGTTCCCCGGGCTGCGCAATCCCGGAGTAGGGCCGGACAGCGCCGGAGGTCGGATGCGTAGGTCCGGATATGGGTTGGGCGGGTCCCGATATGGGTTGGGCGGGGCCGGATGTTGGGTGCGTGGGTCCGGATGCGGGTTGGGCGGGGCCGGAGGTCGGGTGTGTCGGTCCCGATACCGGCTGGGCAGGGCCTGAAGCGGGTCCAGCCATGGGCCGGGTGATGTCGGGCGCGGACTGCGTGGGACCGGATACGGGCCACGTGGGGCCGGAGTCGGGCCGTGCGGGTCCCGACGTGGGGCGAGCAGGTCCAGAGGCCGGGTGGACCGGTCCAGGAACGGGATGAGCCTGGTCGGTCGGGCCAAATTGGCCGGGAATGACTGGGGGCGGCGTCGTACCCGCTGTCGGCCAGGCCGGTTCTTCCGCGTAGGTAGGCGATGAGACGGGGACGTTCGGTCCCGCGTATGCCGATGGTGCCGGGGCGGTGGGCGGATAAGCCGGGGCCGACGGCGGCCAAGCCGATGCGCCGGGATCTGCCGCGGCGGAAACGGGCCTGGAGACCGGATGCGCAGGTGCGGAGATGGGCGGCACTGGTCCGGAGACGGGCGGCACAGGTGCGGAGACGGGCGGCACCGGCTCGGAGACGGGCGGCACGGGTGCGGAGACGGGCGGCACGGGTGCGGAGACGGGCGGCACGGGTCCGGAGGTGGGCGGCACGGGTCCGGATACGGGCGGCACGGGTCCGGAGACCTGGTGTGTGGGTCGGGGGATGGGCTGCGTGAGTTCTGGAACCGGGTGGGCGGGGCCGGAGACCGGGCGGGTCGGTTCGGCGGCGGGGTAGGTGGTGCCGGGGGCGGAGTAGCTCCGGGCCGCCTGCGGTGGCTGGGGTGGCGTGGACATGGGGCGGCCAGGGCCTGCGTGCGCCGGTTGTGCCGGGATCGAGGGTGGCTGAGGGGCGGAAGCGGCGGGCTGGGCCGGGACCACGGGGTTCTGGGCCGCGACCGGATGGATCGGGGCCGACACCTGGTGGGCCGGGGCTGAGACCTGGTGGGCTGAGACCTGGTGGGCCGGGGCCGACACCTGGTGGGCCGGGGCCGAGACCTGGTGGGCTGGGACCGAGACCTGGTGGGCTGGGACCGAGACCTGGTGGGCCGGGGCCGGTGCGGAGACCGGGCGGACCGGGGTGGGGGAAGGGATGGCTGAGCCTGGGGCCGTGGGGTACAGCGGCGCCGGGTCGGCGGGGCGCTGCGGGGTGACGCGCGTGGGCTGTGGGGCCGGACGGGACTCGACGGGGGTGCCGCGCTCTTGGGGGGCGGGGCGCAGGTCGAAAGGTGCCTCCGAGTTGCGGCCGTCGCGCTGGCCGGGGGCCGGACGCTGGCCCGGGCGAAGCGGGAAAGCGTCGGCGGGGGCCGGGAGGGCGTTGCCGTAGGCGCCGGAAGTGGCCGGGGAAACCGGGCGCGGGGTGTCCTGTTGCTGCTCTTCGGGGGTGTGGCGGCGGCCGTAGTGCGCGCTGGGGGTGGCGGCCGGTGGGCGTGCGGCGCCGTACACGCCGGGTGAGGTGGCGCGGCCGGAGGCCTGCGTCGGCGCGGGGGAGTTCGGAGCCTGGTACGGCTGGGGGGTTTGCGGATCGGACGACGAGCGAGGGTCGCCGGGGGCCTGCATGCCGGGCGGGTAGGGCGGCTGCGGCACCACGGCGGCGCGGAAAGCGTCGCGCTGAGGGACGTCGCGCTGAGGGACGTCGCGCTGAGGGACGTCGCGCTGAGGGACGTCGCGCTGAGGGACGTCGCGCTGAGGGACGTCGCGCTGTTGGGCGGCGGGCTGGGAGCCGCGCTGAGGGAGATCGCGCGGGGGCAGGTCGCGCTGCGGGGAGACGCCGCGCTGTGGGAGGTCGCGCGACGGCACGTCGTACTGCTGAGGAGCCGGCTGGGCGGCGCCGCGCTGGGGAAGGTCCCGGGCGTCGCGGTGAGCTTGGTCCCGCGGGGGCAGGTCGCGCTGCTGAGCGGCGGGCTGGGAGCCGCGCTGGGGCAGGTCGCCGGCGTCGCGCTGGGAGCCGTGTTGGGGCAGGTCGCGGGCGTCGCGCTGCGGCAGGTCGTGGGCGTCGCGCGGAAGTAGGTCACGGGCGTCGCGCGAGGGGAGGCCGTGCGTGTCGCGCGAGGGCAGATCGCGGGCGTCGCGCGCGGGAAAGTCGCGGGCGTCGCGCGAGGGGAAGTCGCGGGCGTCGCGCTGGGAAGGATCGGGATGGGGGCGCTGGGAAGAGTCGGGCTGGGGGCGCTGGGTGTGGCGCTGCGGAAGCTCGGTGGGGGACGAGGTTCGGGGGTCGCGGTGGGGTAGGTCCGGCTGGTGGGGGATGTTCCAGCCCTCGCCGCCGGCGGGGGACTGGGGGCGGCCGTAGACCGGGGCCGTGCCTCGGCGCTGGTCGGGGGTGGGGCGTGCGTCCGCCGGGCGGGCAGGGTCGGGAGTCTGGTCGCGCGGGGGCATGGGGTGGCTCTGGGCCGGGCGGTTCCACAGGGGCTGGGTGCGCTCGGACGGGTCCTGCGGCGGTGTGCCGTACGAGCTGGAGTGCTGCGAGCCGCCACCCTGCGCGCCGGGGTAGGGCGCGCCGGGGTAGGGCGCGCCGGGGTAAGGAGAGCCTTGGGCGCCGGAATAGGAAGGGGCGGCGCCCTCCCACGCCGGCCGGGCGCCGCCCGGCGATCCGGGCTGCGGGCTCTGGTAAGGCGTGGTCTCCCGGTGCTGAGGTTCGCGGAACTGAGTCTCGCGAGGCTGAGTCTCACGAGACTGCGGCTCACGAGACTGCGGCTCACGAGACTGCGGCTCACGAGACTGCGGCTCACGAGACTGCGGCTCGCGGAGCTGGGGGTCGCGAGGTTGGGGCTCGCGAGGCTGGGGTTCACGGGACTGAGGGTCCCGGAGCTGCGGCTCACGGAGCTGGGGAGCGCGGAACTGCGGATCGTCGTTCTGCACGGGCCTGTGTGCGTACCTCGTCGGGGGCTGATCTTCCGGGCTGGACCATGAAGCGGGTGAGGCGCCGTCCGACGCCTCGTAGACCGGGGTGTGCACTGCCTTGCGGCGGCCGGGGTCGCCGGGGTAGCGCTGGCCGGGTACGGGCTCCCACTCCCAGGTGATCTCGTAGACCCACGCGGGCTCGTCGGCCCAGGCGCCCCAGCTGCTGGCGCCGCCGTTCGAGGAGGAGGGGTCCGAAGAGCCCCAGCCCTTCATTGGCGACGCTCCGTCACGGCGAAATCCACTTCTGGTCGTAATTGTGATGCAGCCGTTCGGAGACCCGGATAAGGTCACCCGGCTCCGCTGGGTGGGAGAAGGAAAAAGGCACTAGGAGGTTAACGGCGTGAGCGGGACTGACGCCAGGGTGCTGACTGTCTCTACGTTCGGTGCTCTGGTCTGGTCGGGTTTCCGGCGGTATGCGACCTATCGCCAGGCCACCGCCGCCGGAGCGTTCACCAACATAGTCTTTGGCTTTCTCCGCTGCTACGTGCTCCTGGCCGTGGCGGCGGGCGCGCCGGGCGGCCGGCCCGGCGGATATGACACCGAGCAGCTCGCCACGTTCGTCTGGGTGGGCCAAGGGTTACTCGCCGTGGTGAGCATCTGGGGATGGACCGACCTTTCCGACCGGATCCGTACGGGTGATGTCGCGGCCGACTTGTTACGGCCGCTCTCGCCCGTGACCGCCTATCTCGCCGCCGATCTGGGCCGGGGCCTGCACGCCCTGCTCACCCGGTTCGTTCCGCCGGTGATCGCGGGGGCGGTCTTCTTCGGCCTTCGGGAGCCCGAGCGCTGGCAGACCGTGCCTCTGTTCGCGGTCTCCGTCGTACTCGCGGTGGTCGGCTGTTTCGGGTGCCGCTATCTGGTCAACGCCACCGCCTATTGGCTGCACGACGCCCGTGGCCCCATCGGCTTCTGGACCTTGGCCAGCGGCGTGCTGGCCGGCCTCTACTTCCCGCTGCGCCTGCTCCCGGACTGGCTGACCGTCACCCTCTGGGTGTGCACCCCGCTGCCCGGCCTGCTCCAGACTCCCCTGGATGTGCTGATCGAGCGCGACGGCCCCGCGACCCAGGCGAGCTTGGTCGCGCTGCAGGCGGTGTGGGCCGCCGTCATGCTGGCGGCTGCCCATCTTGTCCAGAAGAAGGCGGAGAGGAAGTTGGTGATCCAGGGTGGGTAACCCGTATGCGGCCCTCCTGGGCGCCAAATTCCGCTCGATGGCCAGCTACCGGGCCAGCTTCGCCATGGAGCTGATCACCAACGCGGCCGGTACGGTCATCGACGTCGCCACCATCTTCGTCCTGTTCGGCGCGGCCACCACGATCGGCGGGTTCGACCTGGCCGGGGCGCTGATGATGACCGGCATCACGAGCGCCGGTTTCGTCCTGGCCGACATGACGGTCGGCAACATCGACGACCTGAAGAGGTACGTCCGTAGCGGCGCCCTCGACGCGGTCCTGGTCCGCCCGCTCGGGGTCCTGCCCCAGCTGGTCTGCATGGATCTGCCGGTCCGCAAGATCATGCGCCTGTTCGTGGGACTCAGTGTGCTGGTCGCCGCGGTCGCCATGAACGACATCGACTGGTCTCCGGCCCGGGTGCTGTTGCTGGCCGTCTCACCCGTCTCGGCCGGCGTCTTCTTCGGGTCGCTCTTCGTGATCGCCGGCAGCTTCGCGTTCTGGTGGGTGGAGTCGGGCGAGGTCGGCAACGGTTTCACGTACGGTGGCCGCGACTTCGCGTCGTACCCGGTCACCGTGTACGGCGGGTGGTTCCGGGCGGTTTTCGCGTACGCCCTGGGCTTCGCCTTCGTCGCCTATCAGCCGGCCCTGGTGATCCTGGGCCGATCCGATCCGCTGGGCCTGCCGGCCTGGGCGGGATACACCGCGCCGCTGGTCGCGCTGGCCGCGGCGGCGATCGCCGGGCTGGTGTGGCGTACCGGCGTCCGTCACTACCGGAGCACCGGCTCATGATTCACATGGAAGACCTGCGGAAAGATTTCACCGTACGCGTGAAGGCCGGCCGCCTGAGACGCGAGAAGCGCACCGTGAGCGCGGTCGACGGGGTGAGCCTGGCCATCGAGCGGGGCGAGATGGTCGGCTACATCGGCCCGAACGGCGCCGGCAAGTCGACGACGCTGAAGATGCTCACCGGCGTGCTCGCCCCGACCAGCGGTGACGTGCGCGTGTGCGGCCTGGAACCCGTACCCCAGAGAACGAAGTTGGCCCTGGAGATCGGTGTCGTCTTCGGGCAGCGCTCGCAACTCTGGTGGGACCTGCCCCTGGGCGAGTCGTTCCGGCTGCTCCGGCACATCTACCGGGTCGACCCGGCGGCCCACCGGGAGCGGCTGAAAAGGTGCCGCGTGCTGCTCGACCTCGACGAGTTCATGGACACCCCGGTGCGGCAGCTCTCGCTCGGCCAGCGCATGCGGGGCGAGCTCACCGCCGCCCTGCTGCACGGTCCCCAGGTGCTGTTCCTGGACGAGCCGACGATCGGCCTGGACGTGGTGAGCAAGCAGGCGGTCCGCTCGTTCCTGGGCGATCTCGGCCGCGGTGGTGACGTGACGCTGGTGCTGACCACGCACGACCTGGCCGACATCGAGCGGCTGTGCCGCCGCCTGGTGGTCATCGACCACGGTCACGTCGTGCACGACGGCACGATCGAGGAGCTTCATTCCCGGTACGGTTCCCGGCGGCGCCTGGTCGTCGACCTGGACACGCCGCTGCCGCCCGGCTTCGTGCTGCCCGGGGCGACCCTGACCGGCACCGAGGCGGACGGGCACCGGGTGACCTTCACGCTCGACTCGATCGCCGCCGGCGCCGCGGTGGCCGGGCTGGCCGGCGCGGCCGCCGTGCGTGACCTGTCGGTGGTCGAGCCGGACATCGAGGACGTCGTCGCGAAGCTCTACACCGCGTCCCGCTAAGGATCTCCGGCGCCCGGCCGATCACGTCACACCATGAGGTCGTTGATCGCCGCCGCCACCGCCGCGGCTCTCCTGCTGGGCGCTCCGGTGCCGGCGGCCGCGGCGCCGTCGCCCGAGAGGCTGCTCAACGGCTCGGCCAAGGCCGATCTTGCGGGCTGGTCGGTGGCCTCGGAGTCCGGCTCGGTCACCCTGCGGCGGGTCACCGCCCTGAAGGGCGGGCCCGCCACGACCGGGGTCGAGGTGCGGAGCGAGGGTGGTTCCGGTTCTTGGGCGTACGCGTTGAGCACGCTCAAGATCCCGGCATTCGAGGTGGGGCGGACCTATCGGATGACGGCGTACGTGCGTGACCTCGGCGGGGCCGGCCGGCGGTACGGGATGCTGCTGGCCAACGGGGCCTGGCAGAACCGGCCCACGAAGGTCTCCGAGTACGTGAGCCCGGCGACCGCCAAGTGGCAGCGGATCACCCGTACCTTCATGGCCACGGCTTCCGGCGCGGCCGACACCTCGCTGTATTTCGCGCTGCCGGCCTCGGGCGCCTTCACGGTGCAGATCACCGGTGCTTCTGTGCGGCCTGTCACGGCGTACACCCCAAGAAGCGTGCGAAGCGCACCAACCCGGACCATCGGTTTCGCCGGCGCCGAAGGCACCGAGCCCGACGCCACGGTCTGGAACCGGCAGACCGGGGCCGGCGGCTGGGGGAACGGCGAACGGCAGACCTACACCAGCAGTACGGCGAACGCCCAGGTCGACGGCTCGGGAAACTTGAAGATCACCGCGTTGCGGACGGAGGACGGTGGCTACACGAGCGCCCGGCTCACCACGCAGGGCAAGGTGACGGTCGCGCCCGGCTCGTACGTCGAAGCCGCGATCACCGCACCCACCGGCGAGGCCGTCTGGCCCGCGTTCTGGCTGCTCGGCGCGAACATGCCGAGCGTCGGCTGGCCGGCCTGCGGCGAGCTCGACATCTTCGAGGGCACCGGCAGCGAGCCGAACCTGGCCAAGTCGGCCGTGCACCTGGCCGGCCGGTCGTACGACTGGAGCGAGGGCACCACCGACCTGGGTGTGCCGCTGGACGCGGGCAGCCACCGCTTCGGCGTGTATTTCGACGCCACCACCGTGCGTTTCTATGTCGACCGGAAGCCGACGATGGTCCTGTGGGCCTCCGACGTCACCGCCGCGGGGCGTACGTGGCCGTTCGCCAAGCCGCAGTTCATGCTGCTCAACGTGGCCGTCGCGGGCGACGCGACACCGACCTTCGACGCTCGCACGATGACGGTCGGCCCCATCTCCATCTGGCGTGGTGGCGTACCCGCTTGACGGCCGGTGGGGCGCGTCGTAGATTACCAATCGGTTATGAAAACTGATTTGGACGCCACCTTCGCCGCGCTGGCCGACCCCACGAGGCGGGCCCTGCTGGCCCGCCTCGCCCACGGCTCGGCCACCGTCACCGAGCTGGCCGAGCCGTTCGCGATGACCCAGCCGGCGATCACCAAGCACCTGAAGGTCCTCGAGCGGGCCGGCCTGATCTCGCGTGGGCCGGGCAACCGGCGCGCGCCCTGCCGCCTGGAGGCGCGGCCGCTGCGCGAGGCCGTCGACTGGTTGCAGGACTACCGCTCGTACTGGGAGGAGTCCTTCCGGCGACTCGACGAGGTGCTGGCCTCCCTTCCGATCGACGAGGAACCGTGAGCGGCCTGAGCGTGGCCGCGCCCGGCGACCGCGACATCGTCCTCACCCGGGCTTTCGCGGCGGCGCCCTCCCGGGTCTTCGCCGCGTGGACCCAGCCCGCCCTGCTGACCCGCTGGTACGGCGCCCGGGGCTGGCATCTGGTCGAATGCGAGATCGACCTGCGGGTGGGCGGCGCCTACCGGTTCGTCAGCGAGGGCCCCGGCGGCGACCGGATGACCCAGCGTGGCACCTACCGCGTGGTCGACCCGCCCCACCGGCTGCTGCACACCGAGCGCTTCGACGACCAGTCGTACCCCGGCGACACCCTGATCAGCCACGAGTTCCGCGCCGAGGGCGCCGGAACCGTGCTGACCACCGTCATCCGCTACGCCACTCCGCTCGGCCGCGAGCGTGCGCTTTCCTACCCCATGGAGCGCGGGCTCGGTGAAGGATTCGAACGTCTCGACGCCCTGCTCTGAAGGAGGAACATCGTGAACTGGACCCTGGAAGTCGTCGTCGTCCCCGTCACCGACCTCGACCGTGCGAAACAGTTCTACGCCGACCGGCTCGGCTTCCACGTCGACCACGACACCAGCTTCGGTGACGACGTCCGCATCATCCAGCTCACCCCGCCCGGCTCCGGCTGCTCGGTGGTGATCGGCAAGGGCGCGGTGCCCGAGATGGCGCCGGGCTCGCTGCGGGGCCTCCAGCTGGTCGTGCCGGACATCCGCAAGGCGCACGCGGAACTGGTCGAACGCGGCGTCGAGTGCAGCGAGGTGCAGACCCTCGGCCAGAATCCGTACCCCGTGGCGGACCCGCTGGACAACGTCGGCTTCGTCTTCTTCAGCGACCCCGACGGCAACGGCTGGGCCGTCCAGCAGATCTCCACCCGTGGCTAGCGATGCTCCATGACGAGTACGGCCCAGGCGGGCTCCAGCGCCTCGTAGGAGTGCGGCACGTCGCCCGGGAATGACACGTAGTCGCCGGGTCCCAGCTCCACCTGCTCGCCGGCCGGTCCGGCCAGGATCCGGCCGGCCGCCACCACCAGATGCTCGACGCTGTCCGGGATGTGCGCGGCCGCCTCGCGCGGCTCACCCGGCGCCAGCTCCATGACGTAGAGATCCCGCCGCGCGTGCGCCGACCCGGCGGCGAGCAGCGTGGCCACCACGTCGGCCCGGTCGGACTGCACCCGCGGCCCCTCACCGGCCCGGATCACCCGCACCCGCGTCGGCGGCGGCTCGACCAGCCGGCTGAACGGCACCCCCAGCGCCACCCCGAGCGACCACAGCGTCTCGATGCTCGGGTTCCCGGTGCCGGCCTCCAGCTGCGACAGCGTCGACTTGGCCAGCCCCGCCCGCCGCGCCAGCTCGGCCAGCGAGATCCCCGCCCGCTCCCGCTCCCGCCGCAGAGCCGCGGCAATCGTGGCCAGCGGAGGCGCCGATTCGTGCATGTTCGCTCCATCGATCGAGTCGTTCGGTTTGACGAACGCAGCAGACATCGTTCAATATCCTGAACCATGCGTACGTTACAGCGAACGCCCCCGCGCGCCCCCGCCGACCGTGCGCTGCTCCGCGACGCCGCCGCCATCGGCCTGGCGATGATCGCCGTAGGCGCCTCCTTCGGCGCCATCACCATCGCCTACGGCCTGCCCACCTGGCTCCCGTTCGCCATGTCCACCATCGTCTTCGCCGGCGGTTCCCAGTTCCTGGCGGTCGGCTTGTTCGCCGCCGGCAACCCCATAGCCGCCGTCCTCGCCGGCCTGCTCCTGAACGCCCGCCACCTCCCGTTCGGCATGGCCCTGGGCACGGCCATGGGCCCCCGCCTCCGCGACCGCGTCATCGGCAGCCACCTGATGACGGACGAGGTGGTCGCCTTCACCCTGGCCGAGAAGACCCCACCCCGCCGCCGCCACACGTACTGGCTGATCGGCACAACGCTGTTCACTTCATGGAACACAGGCACCGCCCTAGGCGTCCTCTTGGGCGGCGCCGTCTCCGACACCGACGCGTTGGGCTTGGACGCCGCTTTCCCCGCCGCCTTGATAGCCCTGATCCTGCCGTCCTTGAAAGACCGCCAAACCCGCCTGGTAGCCCTAACCGGCGCCGTAACAGCTATAGCCTTGACCCCACTGCTCCCAGCCGGCCTACCAATCCTCTGCGCCTTGCTGGGCTTACTCACCCTGCTCCGCCACCCCAGCCGCCACCCCAGCGGCCCAGCTGCTCCGCCCGCTCCGCTACCCAACGTCGCGCCGCCCCCGAAGACCGCGTCCGCCTCGAAGACCACAGCCCGCAAGGCCGCCTCCGCGCCGGACCCTGCCTCCGCGCCCGCGCCAGACGCCGCCTCCGCGCCCGCGCCAGACGCTGCCTCCGCGCCCGCGCCAGACGCTGCCTCCGCGCCCGCGCCAGACGCCGCCTCCGCGCCCGCGCCAGACGCCGCCTCCGCGCCCGCGCCAGACGCCGCCTCCGCGCCCGCGCCTGACGTAGCCTCCGGGTCAGATCTTGCGTCCGCGCCGGACGTCAAGTCGGACGTAGCCTCCGCGCCGGGCGTTGTCTCCGCGCCAGACGTTGAGCCGGACCTTGTCTCGCCGCCGGACCTTGCGTCCGCGCCGGACGTAGCCTCCGCGCCGGACGTAGCCTCCGCGCCGGGCGTTGTCTCCGCGCCGGACGTTGCATCCGACCCTGACGTCGCCTCGGCTCGCCTCGCCGGCCACTCTCACTCCGCGAAAGAGTTCCGATGCTGATCGCCGCTGTCCTCGTTCTGGGCCTGGGCACCTACACCATGCGCCTGGGCGGCGTCCTGCTCCGCGAACGGCTGCACCTCTCCGACACCGTCCAGCGCCTGCTCCCCATGGCGGCCGCGGCCCTGCTGGCCGCCCTGGCCGCCACCTCCACGATCATGGCCGGCAGTCACTTCGCCGGCCTGGCCCGCCCCACCGGCGTAGCCGTGGGCGCCCTCCTCGCCTGGCGCCGAGCGCCCTTCGTCGTCGTCGTGGTCGCCGCCGCCGCTTCCGCGGCTCTACTACGCCTGGCCGGCCTTCCCTGATCCCGCCGGGGCGTGAAGGTGAAGTGACTCGATGAACCAGTCGAAGACCGGTGCGAGCGAAGGCACGGCCGGCCACCCGTTGATGGTGGAGATGAGTCGCCAGTACTGCTCGACGCGTGGTTCGTTCGCGATCTCCAGTCGCCTCAGCAGCTCGGCGCGGTATTCCGGGCTGTCAGTTCTTCCGAACGTGTCGGCATAGCGGCCCGCGAGCTCAGCGACGATGACACCGGCCGCCTCCGACGCGGGGGAGATCCCGGCCGTCACCGCCGCCGTCACACGGTCGCGGACGTACCCGGTCAGTTCGTGGTGAAGTCCGGTCCGACCGCCGCCGGCGCGCTCGGACGCTTGGTGCTCGGCCATCCGCCGTACGCCTGCTCGGAAATCGGTGTCCTGAACGAGCTCAGCGAGTTCGATCCACGCCTCCACCTGCTCGGCGTTCGGTTCGTCGGGCAGGTTCGGCATGGCCGAGTGCAGAAGGCCGACCAGCTCAGGATTGGCGTCGACGTCACCGAACGCGCTGTCGATGAAGTCGTGGATGATCCGGTGACGTTCAGCTTCGGACAGTCGAAGGACGCGGTGCATGAGCTCCATCTCCTCGGTGCTGGAGTCCCGCTTCGCCACCAGGCGCAGAACCGTCCGTCGCGCCCTGAGCACCTGAATCTGCATGTCGATCGCCTCGGCATGGACAGCCGCCGCCTGCGACATGCTGACTTCCGAGGCAAGCACCCGCTGGATGGTGACCAGGTCAAGCCCCAACTCACGCAACGTGCGAATCATCTCGAGCCGAGTGATCGCGTCCGGGTCGTACCGCCGGTGGTTAGCAGAACTGCGGTGGTGAGGCGGCAGAACACCGGCATCCGAATAGAACCGAATCGTGCGCACCGCCATCCCGGTCCGCCGAGCCAGTTCCCCAATCGAATACAGCACCCCGCCATCCACGCCACCCACCTTCCACCCTCCACCAGATGGAGACGCAACCCCACAACCCACCCGGCACCCAGCGGGGAAGGGCAGATGGAAACGCAAGCCCAAAGCGCAGCCTGGAAGGGCAGATGGACGTCTAGGCAGGGACGGAGACGGAGCCGCGGGCGGAAGGGCGGATAGAGGTGCGAGCCCAGAGCCCAGCCGGAGGTGCGAGCGGGAGGGCAGATGGGGGTGCGGCTGGGAGGGCAGATGGAGGCGCAAGCCCAAAGCGCGGCTGGGAGGGCAGATGGAGGCGCAAGCCCAAAGCGCGGCTGGGGAGGGCAGATGGCCGTGCAGGCGGGGAGGCGAGACGGAGGTGCGGGCGGGAGGCAGCTAGAGGTGCGGGCGGGAGGCAGCTAGAGGTGCGGGCGGGAGGGCAGCCGGAGGTGCGAGCCCAGAGCCCAGCCGGAGTTGCGAGCGGAAGGGGAGACGGAGATACAGCCGGAGGTCAGCTGAAGATGCAGCCCGGAGAGCAGACCCAGACGCAAGCCCAGAAGATTGCCCACCAACCCGCGCAACCGGCCTGGAATTGCCGCCCAGCCCACCACCCAGCCGAGCCCGGGTGACCGATTCCCTCACCCGAACCGCAGCGCGGCAGCGAACAGCACCCAGTCTCAAGCCGCGAGGCGCTCCCTTACCGAGCCACCCACGCAGAACCCCGCAACCAAGCTCCTGGCGTCAACCAGGCCCCATGCAAGGCCGAGGGCCGGGTATGGCCGATCCAGGCGTAAAGCGCTCCTCAGCCAGCCAGGATCGGCCATACCCGGCCCTCGGCCGTCCCAGCGCAAGCAAGCCTCAAACAGCCTGACCGAGAGAAACCTTCGGCTTAGGAACCCGCATCCGCCGAAACGTAAGCCCCCGCATCACCCCGTAAAGCTGCAGCGACCCCATCCGCTGAGTGTGCTTGGGAAAGCGCTCGTTAACCAGCCGCTTGACCTTCCGCGAGATCAGAACGCTGTCCACGATCACCCCCAGCGCCAACAGCAGCCAGAGAATGTTGCTGGCCAGCTGCACCGCCGCCACCTGCACGGTGGACCCGATCAGCACGATCAGCGCCCCACCGAAGAACCACGTACCCACCGTCCGCCGCGCGTCGACGATGTCGCGGACCAGGCTGCGCTCCGGCCCCCGGTCGCGGGCCAGCAGGTAGCGCTCGTCGCCCGCCTTCATTCCCGCCGTGGCTTCCGCCCGCTCCTCGCGCTGCCGCTCGCGCATCTGCTTGAGCTGCTCTTTGCGGTTGGTCGGCGTCGGCTCCGCCACGCGGCGTCCCGTGCTGGTCCTTTTCGGGGTGGCCACTCCCAGTTCTTTTTTGCTGGGCGTGTAGCTCTTCGGGCGCGTCGTTTCAGGCGTCACCTCCTCCACAACCTCGGTCGTGGGGGCGTCGTCTTGCTTGCGGCGGAAAAGCGAGGGCACGCTCAGAGAGTAGCCAAGCGGCGCGGTGTGTTTCACACCGCGCCGCTGATAGTGATGAAACCGGAGCCTGTTACAGCCGTTCGACGTGCGCGCCCAGCGCCGCCAGCTTGCCTTCGAAGTCCTCGTAGCCCCGGTTGATCAGGTCCACCCCGTACACCCGGGAGGTTCCCTCGGCCGCCAGCGCCGCGATCAGGTGGGCGAAGCCCGCCCGCAGGTCGGGGATGACCAGGTCGGCCGCGTGGAGCTTGGACGGGCCGGCGATGACCGCCGAGTGCATGAAGTTGCGCCGGCCGAAGCGGCAGGGGGTGCCGCCGAGGCAGTCGCGGTAGACCTGGATGGTGGCGCCCATCTGGTTGAGCGCGTCGGTGTAGCCGAGCCGCTGCTCGTACACCGTCTCGTGCATGATCGAGATGCCGCGGGCCTGGGTCAGGGCCACCACCAGGGGCTGCTGCCAGTCGGTCATGAAGCCGGGGTGGACGTCCGTTTCGAGGGCCACCGCCTGGAGTTCGTGGCCGGGGTGCCAGAACTTGATGCCGCCTTCGACCGGGGTCACGCCGGGGCGGGCCACGCGGTCGTCGGTGATCTCGCATTCGCCGCCGATGGAGCGGAAGACGTTCAGGAACGTCATCATGTCGGCCTGGCGGGCGCCGAGGACTTCGATCTCGCCCTTGGTCGCCAGGGCGGCCGCGGCCCAGCTGGCCGCCTCGATCCGGTCGGGGATCGGCTTGTGCTTGTAGCCGTGCAGCTTGCGCACGCCCTGGATCTCGATGACCCGGTCGGTGTGCACCGTGATGATCGCGCCCATTTTCTGCAGGACGCAGATCAGGTCGATGATCTCGGGCTCGATGGCCGCGTTGCGGAGTTCGGTGACTCCTTCGGCCCGTACGGCGGTGAGCAGCACCTGCTCGGTCGCGCCCACGCTCGGGTACGGCAGTTCCAGCTTGGCCCCGTGCAGGCCGTTGGGCGCGCTCAGGTGCATGCCCTCGGGGGCCTTGTCGACGACCGCGCCGAATTCGCGCAGCGCCTGGATGTGGAAGTCGATGGGCCGGGGGCCGATGTGGCAGCCGCCGAGGTCGGGGATGAACGCGTGTCCGAGGCGGTGCAGCAGGGGGCCGCAGAGCAGGATCGGGATCCGGCTGGAGCCGGCGTGCACGTTGATCTCGTCGGTGCTGGCGCTTTCGACGTTCGTCGGGTCCATGACGATCTCGCCCTCGTCGGCGCCGTCGCTGACCTTGACCCCGTGCAGGGCGAGCAGCCCGCGGACGACTTCGACGTCGCGGATGGCGGGCACGTCGTACAGGTGGCTCGGTGACTCGCCCAGCAGGGCGGCGACCATCGCCTTGGAGACGAGGTTCTTGGCGCCACGGACCCGGATCTGACCCTGCAGCGGCGTACCGCCGTGCACGACCAGGACGTCGTCGGTCAACGTAACCTCCAGCTGGCGGGCGTTGGGGCGCCCGAAATGATCGAGGGGGCGGAAGCCGGATGGGGGTACCCGCTTCCGCAACCGGGGAAGCATAGCGCTGAGTGACAAATTAGGAAGTCATCACAACGCCCAGCGGACGTTAAATAGGACAGAGTTAAAAATCCCGGACGCGCTGCGGATCTTGTTCGCTACACAGCGTCACTACGGCAACGCGAGCATCTGGTCCAGCGCGACACGCGCGTTGTGCGCCGTCTCGTCGTCGACGGTGATCACGTTCGGCACCCGGCCGGCGACGAGTTCCTCCAGCGCCCACACGAGGTGCGGCAGGTCGATGCGGTTCATCGTCGAGCAGTAGCAGACCGTCCGGTCGAGGAACATGATCTGCTTGTCGGGGTGGGCGAGGGCGAGACGCCGTACGAGGTTGAGCTCGGTGCCGACCGCCCAGGCCGACCCGGCCGGCGCCGCGTCGAGGGCCTTGATGATGTACTCGGTCGAGCCGACGTAGTCCGCCGCCCGCACCACGTCGTGCCGGCACTCGGGGTGGACCAGCACGTTGACGCCGGGCACCCGCTCGCGGACCTCGCGCACGCTGTCGAGGGTGAAGCGCCCGTGCACCGAGCAGTGCCCCCGCCACAGGATCATGCGCGCGTTCCGCAGCTGCTCGTCGGTCAGCCCGCCGCCCGGCTTGTGCGGGTCGTAGAGGACGCAATCATCAAGATCGAAGCCCATTTCCAGTACGGCGGTGTTGCGCCCCAGGTGCTGATCCGGCAGGAAGAACACCTTGCTGCCCTGCTCGAACGACCAGTCCAGGGCGCGCTTGGCGTTCGAGGACGTGCAGACCACGCCCTTGTTGCGCCCGACGAAGCCCTTGATGTCGGCCGACGAGTTCATGTACGTGACCGGGACGATGTCGCCGGTGATGCCCAGGTCCTCGAAGCGCTCCCACGCGGTCTCGACCTGGCCCAGCACGGCCATGTCGGCCATCGAGCAGCCGGCCGCGAGGTCCGGCAAGATCACCCGCTGCTCTTTACGAGTGAGGATGTCGGCGCTCTCGGCCATGAAGTGCACGCCGCAGAAGACGATGAACTCGGCGTCGGGCCGGGCCGCGGCCTGCTGGGCGAGCTTGAACGAGTCGCCGGTGACATCGGCGAACTGGATGACCTCGTCGCGCTGGTAGTGGTGGCCGAGCACGAAGACGCGGTCGCCGAGGGCGGCCTTGGCCGCCGTGGCGCGGGCGACCAGGTCGGGGTCGCTGGGTGCGGGCAGGTCGCCCGGGCAGTCGACGCCCCGCTCGGAGGCGGGGTCGGTGCCGCGGCCGAGCAGCAGCAGTGCGGTGGCGGTGTTCGAGGGTTCGGTCCAGGTCGACGTCACGCTGGTCATCGTCGCACAGCGCGAGACGGTCATCTCTATTCCCTTCAGCACAGTCTTCAGGCCTGTTAGGGGTGGCGGGCGGGGTGGTTGGATGGGCCACACTCCTGGTGTGCGCGTATTGATCTGTCCTGACAAGTTCGCCGGCACACTGTCCGCTCCCGAGGTCGCCGAGGCGGTGATCGAGGGCTGGTCCGGCGACGACGAGCTGATCAGCCGGCCGATCGCCGACGGCGGGCCGGGCTTCGTCGAGGTTCTGGCCGGGTCGCTCGGCGGCCGCCGGATCCCGGTCGACACCGTCGACCCGCTGGGACGCCCGGTTCCGGGCGAGGTGCTTCTGGTGGGCTCCACGGCGTACGTGGAAAGCGCTCAGGCCTGTGGCCTGCACCTTCTGACCCGCGAGGAGCGGGACCCCAACACCACCAGCTCGTACGGGCTGGGACTGCTCCTGCTGGCGGCGGTCGAGGCCGGCGCGGCCGAGGTCGTGATCGGGCTCGGCGGGTCGGCCACCAACGACGCCGGGGCCGGGATGCTGGCCGCGCTCGGCGCCCCGCCGGTCGACGTGGCCGGGTACGCGCTTCCGTACGGCGGCGCCTATCTGAACGCGGCCGCCTCGCTCGGCGGGGTGCCCATGCTGCGCCAGGTGAGCCTGATCGCCGCCACCGACGTCGACAACCCGTTGACCGGCCTGCACGGGGCCAGCAAGATCTTCGGGCCGCAGAAGGGCGCCAGCGAGGAGGACGTGTATCGGCTCGACGCCGCGCTGGAGCAGTTCGCCGGCGTACTGGAACGGGCCTTTGATCTGACCGATCTCGAGGTGGCTCCCGGTGGCGGAGCGGCCGGTGGCATCGGGGCCGCGCTGATCGCCCTCGGCGGGCGGGTGGTGTCCGGAATCGGGCTGGTCTCGACCGCCATCGGCCTGGAGAAGGAGCTCGGCGCGGCCGACCTGGTGATCACCGGAGAGGGATCTTTCGACCATCAGTCGCTGCGCGGGAAGGTCGTGGCGGGCATCGCCGGGGGAGCCAGGGACCGTGGTCTGCCCTGCGTCGTGCTCTGCGGCCGGAACGAAACGGGCTTCCGGGAAGCCGCCGCAGCAGGCGTGACCGAGACGTATTCCCTGACCGAACATTTCGGCAGCGAGGAAACCGCCATGCGCGAGCCCGCCCGTGGCCTGCGAGAACTCTCCGCCCGCCTCGCTTCCCAGTGGAGCCGGTGAACTAAGCCACCCCAATTGGGAATCTCGGGGAATGGGGTTAGCGTTGGCAAGTACTGCACCTGACTGAGTTTTCCCGCAGCGGAAAACCCAGGCCAAATCGTTCCAGGACCCTGCAGGGAGATACGCAGTGACTGCTGAAGCGCACACCCCGTCGACCGAGGCGACCGCCGCCCCGACCGGCGTCATCCTGACCGACGTCGCCGCGGTGAAGGTCAAGGCCCTGATCGAGCAGGAAGGCCGCGACGACCTGCGCCTGCGTATCGCCGTGCAGCCCGGTGGCTGCTCCGGCCTGCGCTACCAGCTCTTCTTCGACGAGCGCTCGCTCGACGGCGACGTCGTCACCGACTTCGGTGGCGTCGAGGTGGTCGTCGACCGGATGTCCTCGCCGTACCTGGCCGGCGCGACCATCGACTTCGCGGACCGCATCGACGCCCAGGGCTTCACGATCGACAACCCGAACGCGCAGAACTCCTGCGCCTGTGGTGACTCGTTCCACTGATCGTTGGCGTAAACAGCAGGCCGTCCCGTTCACGGGGCGGCCTGCTGTGCGTTACCCAGCCGGTAGGCTGCGTACGTAAGCCCCCCTGTTCTTCCGACCCAAGGGCCCACCATGAAGATCGCCGTGACCGGCTCGATCGCCACCGACCACCTGATGCACTTCCCGGGACGGTTCGCCGACCAGCTCATCGCCGACCAGCTGCACAAGGTGTCGCTCAGCTTCCTCGTCGACGACCTGGTGGTCCGGCGCGGCGGCGTGGCCCCGAACATCGCGTACGGGATGGGCAAGCTCGGTCTGCACCCGATCCTGGTGGGCGCGGTCGGCGCCGACTTCGCCGACTACCGCTCGTGGCTCGAGCGGCACGGCGTCGACTGCGACTCGGTGCACGTCAGCGACGTCGCCCACACGGCCCGCTTCGTCTGCACCACCGACGAGGACCTCAACCAGATCGCCTCGTTCTACGCCGGCGCCATGGCCGAGGCCCGCAACATCGAGCTGGCCCCGGTCGACGCCCGGGCCGGCGGCCTCGACCTGGTGATCATCGCCGCCAACGACCCGGCGGCCATGGTGCGCCACTCCCAGGAGTGCCGCGCCCGGGGCTTCAAGTTCGCGGCCGACCCGTCGCAGCAGCTCGCCCGCATGGACGGCAGTGACGTGCTGACCCTGATCAGCGGCGCCGAGTACCTGCTGACCAACGAGTACGAGCGCTCGCTGCTGGAGACCAAGGCCGGCCTGACCTCGGAAGCGGTCCTCGACCAGGTCAAGATCCGGGTGACCACGCTCGGCAAGGACGGTGTCGAGATCACCGGCCGGGGCATCGAGCGGATCCACGTGCCGGTCGCCCGCGACGTCATCCCGGCCGACCCGACCGGCGTCGGCGACGGCTTCCGGGGCGGCTTCTTCGCCGCCATCTCGTGGGGCCTGGGCCTCGAGCGGGCGGCCCAGGTCGGCTCGCTGGTGGCCGCGCTGGTGCTCGAGTCGGACGGCGCCCAGGAGTACGACGTGCGCCCGGGCGACTTCGTCAAGCGCTTCGCCGACTCGTACGGCGAGGACGCCGCCGCCGAGATCAAGCCGTTCCTGCCGGCCGTCTAAAGGGAAAACCATGGTGTTGGCGGTCTTTGCCGGTCTGCCCGGCGTGGGGAAGAGCACGCTCGCCGCGAGGGTGGCCACCGAGCTGCCGGCGTGCGTGCTCGCCGTCGACACCGTCGACTTCACCCTGCAGCGGTACGAGGTGAGCGAGCCCCGTCCCGGCTACGCGGCCTACGGGGTGGTGGCCGCGCTGGCCGAGGTGCAGCTGGCCAACGGCCAGCACGTGATCATCGACGCGGTGAACCCGGTGAAGGCGGCCCGCCAGCTCTGGGTCGACCTGGCCGAGCGCCTGGCCGTGCCGCTGCGGGTGGTCGAGGTGGTCTGCGGCGACGACGCCGAGCATCGCCGCCGGGTGGAGAAGCGCTACGAAGCACGCGATCACGAGGGAATTCCCGATTGGGTACGGGTCCTCGAGCGCCAGAAAGAGTACGAGCCCTACCTCGGCCCGCGCCTGGTCGTCGACACCTTCTTCGCCAAGGACCCGGTCAGCCCGATCCTCGAATACCTCAGCTGAGACGTCTGACTTCGAAGGCGCCCGGCGAAGGGGAGCCCAGGTACTCCTGTTCCTTCATCCGGCACCAGGCCGGGATGTCGTTGGCCGCGGCCGGGTCGTCGGCCAGGACCCGTACGGTCTGGCCGATCTTGAGGTCTTTGATCCTCTGAGCGAGGTGGATCACCGGCAGGGGGCATTTCTCGCCCCGGCAGTCGAGCTCGATCACATTCCCGCCTCCTTCCGGATGCTTTCGACGATTCCCGGGAGTACGGCCAACAACCGCTCCACCTCGTCCTCGGTCGTGCCGCGATGCAGCGAGACCCGCACGTTGCCGTGGCTGAGCACGCCCATCGCCTCCAGCACGTGGCTCGGCCGCAGCGTCGACGCCGTGCACGACGAGCCGGACGAGACCGCGAACCCGGCCCGGTCCAGCGCGTGCAGCAGCGCCTCGCCGTCGACGTAGAGGCAGGAGAAGGTGACCAGGTGCGGCAGCCGGTTCACCGGGTCGCCCACCACCTCGACGTCGGGCACTGTCGCCGCCACCCGCTCGCGGATCCGGTCGATGAGCGCCGACAGCCGCACGGCCTCGGTCTGCGCCTCGGACAGCACGGCCCGCAGGCTCGCCGCCGCGGCCACCACCGCCGGCAGGTCGAGGGCGCCCGACACGCCCGGGCGATAAAGATCATCTTGCGGGAACGGCGAGATCCAGCGCACACCCTTGCGTACGATGAGGACGCCGACCCCGGGCGGGCCGCCCCACTTGTGCGCGCTCGCGCTCAGCAGGGACCACCCCGGCGCCACCGGCGCGCGCCCGATCGACTGGGCGGCGTCCACGAACAACGGCACGCCGGCCTCGTCGCAGTACCCGGCGGCCGCCGCCACCGGCTGCTCCGTGCCCACCTCGTGACTCGCGCTGATCAGCGCGGCCACCGCCACGCCCGGTGTGGACACCGCGCTGTCCCACGCGTCGAGGTCGAGCCGGCCCAGACGGTCCACTCCCACCTCGACGGCCTTTCCGCGGCGGGCCGCGTGCAGCACGGCCGAGTGCTCGATCGCGGAATGGACCAATGTGTCACCCTGCCGGGCCCGTCCCGCCAGGGCGCCCAGCACCGCCGCCTGCGCGGCCGCGGTGCCCGAGGGCCAGAGCGAGAGCTCGTCCGGCCGTACCCCCAACGCCTCGGCGAACGCACCCGTCGCCGCCTCGGAAAGCTGTTGTGCCCGCCGGCCCGCGGCATAGAGCCGGGCCGGGTCGGCCCAGCCGTCGTCGAGCGCCGCCAGCAGGGCTTCCCGGGCCACCGGATGCAGGGGAGAGGCGGTCGCGACGTCCATGTATGCCGCCGGACCACCGGGAACGCCCATGTATTCCACTCGGGAACGGTATCGTCCGGTTGTTGAGGGGTAACCGTGCACCGTCGAAGATCCGACCCCCCGGCCCGGACGTTAGGGCCAGGTCGAGTAATCTGCGACCGACGGTGACGCCTTGCCGCTCGGTGTCCGGTTTCGGGCGGGGCGGCGCTGCTAAGGGAGGCAAAAGCAGGTGGGCGCAAAGAGTTCGGCCGCACGGCCGCGATCGGCAGTCCGGTTCGCCGGGCTCGGCCTCGGTGGGGCGACCCTGCTGTTGCTGCTCTCGGGCTGTTCGGTGAACGGCATCGGCGACGCGTTCAGCCACTTCGGATGGCCGAGCAACGGCATCAGCCTGCAGGCACACCGGATGTACGACCTGTGGATCGCCTCGGTGATCGCGGCTCTCGTCGTCGGCATCTTCGTGTGGGGCCTGATCTTCTGGTGCATCATCCGGTACCGCAAGCGCGGCGACGAGCTGCCCGTGCAGACCCGGTTCAACATGCCGATGGAGGTTCTGTACACGGTCACCCCGGTGCTGATCGTGGCGGTGCTCTTCTACTACACGGCCATCGTGCAGACCGACGTGGACAAGCTGTCGAAGAACCCTGACCAGGTGGTCGAGGTCGTCGCGTTCAAGTGGAACTGGCAGTTCAACTACCGCGACGGGCTCGGCGAGGACGCCAAGACGGTGGCCTCGACGGTCGGCTCCTCCGAGGTCATTCCGCTGCTGGTGCTGCCGACCGGTGAGAAGATCCGGTTCGAGGAGACCAGCAAGGACGTCATCCACTCGTTCTGGGTGCCCGAGATGCTGTTCAAGCGCGACGTCTTCCCGGGCAACGTGCGCAACCAGTTCGAGGTGACCCTCGACCGTGAGGGCCGCTACGTCGGGCGCTGCGCCGAGCTCTGCGGCACGTACCACGCCTTCATGCAGTTCGAGCTGGTAGTGGTCTCGCCCGACAAGTTCGACCAGTACCTCGCCGCCCGCAAGAACGGCGCCACCACCCAGGAGGGCATGGCGGCCATCGGCTTCACCGGCGACAAGGCGTACGCGACGACCACCAAGCCGTTCGACACGCGCCGGCAGGACCACAGCTGGAACCAGACCAACTCCGTCGCCTCCGGCGCCGGCGCCGTAACCGCGGGGAAGTGAGCGGCTCGTGAAGACCGAATACAAGATCTTCGTCGGGGTCGCGGCCTTCCTCTTCGGCGCGGCGATCGTCTACGGCTTCTACTCGCAGAGCTACGAGGGCCACGTCGAGTGGATCGGCACGGTCGCGCTGATCCTCTCCGGACTCCTCTGCTCGATGTGCGGCGGCTTCTTCTGGTTCGTCTCGCGGCGCATCGACCTGCGCCCGGAGGACCGGGAGGACGGCGAGATCGCCGAGGGCGCCGGCGAGATCGGCTTCTTCAGCCCGGGCAGCTACTGGCCGTTCGGCATCGCGCTGTCGGCCACGATCGCCGGCATCGGCCTGGCGTTCTGGATGTGGTGGCTGGTGGTGGTCGGCCTGATCCTCGTGATCATCGCGTCGAGCGCCATGATCTTCGAGTACTACACCGGAACCCGGCACCCCGCCGAGCACTGAACTGGCTGGCTTCGCTTCGCTCCGCGGGCGAACGCCTTGTAACCGGTGAGATGGCAGGCGGTTTTCCGCCGTCCGCAAACCCCGCGGACGTCGAAAAACCACCTGCCATCTCACCGGCGGCGTTCGCGGGCAAAAGAGGGGCCCCGGGTCTTGGGAGACCGCGGGGCCTTTCTTCATGCCGCCTGGCGTTGCCTTGGAGCTATCTTGCGGGGCCTGGTGGCGCCGTACCAGTGGACGACGATCGGTGCGACGACCTCGGCCGCGCCGCAGCGCGTGCAGACCATCTCGGGGCAGTCGTCGTGGCCGTCCGAGCAGGGCGGCACCTCGAACATCATGTCGCCGTCACAGATGACGCAGCGCATCTCGCGTTCCGACACGGGTGGGCTCCTCTCTTCGCCGTCTCTTCGCCGGAAGGTGGATTTACCCGAATTCGATGCCGACGCTGCCACGGAAATAGGGCATTGTGGCGGATTAGCGACGGCGTGTTACCTGTGAATCCTTTTACTCGGCGGCCTTGGCCGCCTGCGCGGCGGCCACCCAGCGCTCCAGGAGGGCCGTGGCGGCCCCGGAGTCGATCGTCTCCTGGGCTCGCGCTATTCCGGCCCGCAGCGTGTCCCTGAGGTCGCCGGGGAAGCCTCCCTGAGCGGCCAGGGCGGCCGCCACGTTGACCACCACGGCGTCGCGGACCGGGCCGGGCTCGCCGGCGAAGGTGCGGTGGGCCACGTCGGCGTTGTACGCCGAGTCGCCACCGCGCAGCGCGGCCGGCTCCGAGCGGGGAAGTCCGAGTTCGACGGCGTCGATCACCAGTTCCTCGACCTTGCCGCCGTTTGCCGTCCACACCCGGGTCGGCGCCGCCGTGGTGAACTCGTCGAGGCCGTCCTCGCCGCGCATCACGATCACCGAGTCGCCGCGCCGGGCGAAGACCTCGGCCATCACCGGCGCCATCCGGATGTCGAAGCAGCCCACGGCGCCGGCGGTCGGGCGGGCGGGGTTGGTCAGCGGGCCGAGCACGTTGAAGAACGTGGGCACGCCCAGCTCACGCCGCGGCACCGACGCGTGGCGCATGCCGGGGTGGTAGCGGGCGGCGAAGCAGAAGCCGATGCCGGCCTCGGACACCGTGCGGCCCACGCCGGCCGGGCCCAGGTCGAGCGGGATGCCGAAACGCTCGAGCAGGTCGGCCGTGCCGGTCGTGGACGACGCGGAGCGGTTGCCGTGCTTGACCACCGTCACACCCGAGGCGGCCGTGATGATCGCCGCCATGGTGGAGATGTTCACCGTGTTGGCCCGGTCGCCGCCGGTGCCGACGACGTCGACCGCCGAGGTGCGGACGTCCTCGGGCAGCGGCACCAGGGTGGCGTTGTCCAGCATGGCCTCGACCAGGCCGGCCAGCTCACCCGGCGTCTCACCCTTGGCGCGCAGGGCGATCGCGAAACCGGCGATCTGGGCCGGCGTGACGTTGCCGCCCATGATCTCGCCCATCGCCCAGGCCGTGTCGGCGGTCGCCAGCTCCTCGCCGCGGAGCAGGGCCATGGTGAGGTTGGGCCAGGTGCGTGCGCCCATGTCTCAGGCGAGCTTGCCGAGCGTGCCCAGCGGGATCGCGCCGTCACGGCGGGCCCGGAGCATCGCGGCCACGGTCTGACCGGTGGTCACCGGGTCGAGCGGGGCGACCAGGGTCTGGTCGACCTGCGAGTACGCCGCGAGCCAGCGGTCGGCCGCGCGGGCGATGACGACGCAGACCGGCGGGGGCGTCGCGTACTCGTCCTTGGTCTGCCGGGCGATGCCCAGGCCGCCGGCGGGCGCGGCCTCGCCGTCGAGCACCATCAGGTCGATCTCGTACTTGTCGAGCAGGTTGCGGCAGTCTTCCCAGGTGGCGGCGTCCGCGAACTCGACCTTGAGGTCGGCCGCCGGACGCTCGCCGATGGCGAGCCGGATCCGGTCGCGCACCGCGGGATCGTCGCTGTAAAGCAAAACCGTGTACTCGTCGCTCATGATCGGCAGCCTTCAGTCCGGTAACGGGTGGCGGGCGGGGTGGTCGGACGGCCCGGTTCACGTCGTAGGTGCCGACAGATCGTAACGGACCCGGTTACTCGATGGCGGACCCCGGTAGCCCCGCGTTCCCCGTATTTGTGATCTTGGCGGCAGCTTTCAGCTCCTCCGCCTCCTGGCGGTCGAGGGCCCGGTCGATCCGGCGGGCCTCGCGCTCGGACTGGCGGATCCACTGCATCACCAGGATGCCCAGCATCGTGACGCTGACGATCTCGCCGCCGGCCCAGAGGATGCCGCCCGCCGTGACCTGGTCGGATTTCGGGTCGGCCCAGCTCAGGCCCAGGCTCGGGTAGTAGTCGCCGGCCAGCAGCGTGCTGGCCTGCATGATCGTCAGCCCGAGCACGGTGTGGAACGGCACCGACAGCACCATCAGCAGCGCGCGGCCCGGGTAGGGCCAGCGGTTGGGCAGCGGGTCGAGGCCCAGCAGCGGCCAGAAGAACAGGCAGCCGGTGACGATGAAGTGGATGTGGATGAACTCGTGCAGCCAGGGGTGCAGCAGCGTCTGCCGGTACAGGTCGGTGAAGTAGAGGATGAACGGGTTGGCCACGAAGATGCCGAACGCGACCAGCGGGAACGTCAGGACCCGGGCGACCCGGCTGTGCAGCACGGCCAGCAGCGTCTTACGGGGACTCGCGGGCAGCACGCGCAGCGCGAGCGTCACCGGCGCGCCCAGGGCCAGGAAGATCGGCCCGACCATGGACAGCGTCATGTGCTGGATCATGTGCACCGAGAGCAGCGCCGTGTCGTACTTCTCGATGCCGGTCACCGTGACGAACGCGATGGAACCCAGTCCACCAGCGACGAAGGCCACCGTGCGGCCCGTGGGCCAGTGGTCGCCGCGCAGGCGTAACCGGTAGACGCCGTATCCGTACAGCGCCGCCGCCACCACGAGGAACAGCGCGACCAGGCTCCCGATGTGGATCTCGGTGAAGATCGCGGCCGGCGTGAACGGCGGAAGAACAGTATCCCCGCTGGACGCGGCGAGTGTGGGCGTTTCGGCTAGGTGCACCATTCGAGGCTAGGCCCATCCGGTCGCGGCCACTTCTCCCGGGCTGGAATCTCATGACGGATTCGACCCCCCGCATCACCTTGGACTGATCGCGGGGCAATAATGAGCCTCGTGACAGCGGCCTCAGCCATCGACAAGAGCAGGATCCACTCGCTGACGCGACCGAACATGGTGAGCGTCGGCACGATCGTGTGGCTCTCCAGCGAACTCATGTTCTTCGCGGCGTTGTTCGCCATGTACTTCTCGATCCGGGCGGCAGCGCCGGAGATGTGGGAAGAACACACGGAAGCGCTCAAGATTCCGTACGCGACGACGTTCACGGTGATCCTGGTTCTCTCCTCGGTCACCTGCCAGCTCGGCGTGTTCGCGGCGGAGAAGGGCGATGTGTTCGCGCTCCGTCGCTGGTTCACCATCACCTTCGTGATGGGCCTGATCTTCGTGCTCGGGCAGGCGAACGAGTACCGCAACCTCGTCCACGAGGGCATCAAGCTCAACGGCGACGGCTACGGCTCGATGTTCTATCTGACCACCGGGTTCCACGGCCTGCACGTGACCGGCGGTCTGATCGCGTTCATCGTCTACATGATCCGTACGACCATGGGTAGGTTCACCCCGGCGCAGGCCACCTCGGCGATCGTCGTGTCGTACTACTGGCACTTCGTGGACATCGTGTGGATCGCGCTGTTCGCCATGATCTATTGGCTTCAGTAGCCCGCATCCGTCCATGAGCTTCAGGTCAAAACCCAGAGGGACTCAGCCCATGACTTCAGACACCCCCGCCAAGCGGCGTCTCAGGGTGTTCTCCCGGGGGCGCAAGGCGCCGAGCCGGGCGCGCCGGCGGTTCGGCGCGGCGGTGCGTATGCTCGCCGCCCTCGCGCTCGCCGGCGGCATCTACACCGCTTTCGCCCCGGGAGCCTTCGCCGAGGACAACCGGCAACTGTCGGCCGCCGCGCTCGAGGGCAAGCAGCTGTTCGACAACAGCTGCATCAGCTGCCACGGCAAGGACGCGCAGGGTGTCGACGACCGTGGCCCGAGCCTGATCGGCGTCGGCGCCGCCTCGGTCGAGTTCCAGGTGGGTACCGGCCGTATGCCGATGACCCGGCAGGAAGCCCAGGCGGAGCAGAAGAAGCCGCAGTTCGACGAGACGCAGACCAAGCAGCTCGCGCAGTACATCCAGGAGCTGGGTGGAGGCCCCCAGATCCCCCAGGGTGAGCTGACCGAGAGCCTCAAGTCCAACCCCGAGGCGCTGGCCCGCGGTGGCGAGCTCTTCCGGGTCAACTGCACCTCGTGCCACGGCTTCGGCGGTGGCGGTGGCGCCCTGTCGTCCGGCAAGTACGCCCCGAGCCTGCACGACGCCACGCCCGAGCAGATCTACGCGGCCATGCTGACCGGCCCGCAGAACATGCCGGTGTTCGGCGACAACCAGCTCACGCCGGACGAGAAGCGCGAGATCATCACCTACATCACGATGCAGCTGCAGGACGACCGTGACCCGGGTGGCCTGTTCAACCTCGGCCGTTACGGCCCGTCGACGGAGGGCATGGCCGTCTTCCTGGTCGGCATCACCCTCCTGGTCTTCACGTCGCTGTGGATTGCGGGGAAGTCATGACGACTGTGCACCACGACACCGAGCCGGCCCAGCCGGTCGATGTCCACGACCCGAAACTGACGCGTTTCGACATCGTCAAAGAGGGCCTGCGGCGCGACGAGATCGAGATCGTCACGTACGAGTCGCAGTTCCAGGGCCGCGACTCCAAGGCCGAGAAGCGGGTCGTCCGCAACATCGCGCTGCTGTTCATCGTGTCCGGCCTGGCCGCGCTCGTCTTCCTGGTCGCCTACATCTGGTGGCCGTGGCGGTTCGAGCTCGGCGAGACCATGAGCGACTTCTACACGCCGATCCTCGGCATCAGCCTCGGCATCTCGCTGTTCGCCCTCGGCTTCGCGATCCTGGCCTGGGCCAAGAAGCTGCTGCCGCACGAGGTCTCGATCCAGAAGCGGCACGACGGCGCGTCGCCCAGCGACGAGCAGCTGATCACCGGGCAGACCGCGCTCTTCGTGGGTGACGAGCTGGCCGGCGGCGTGCAGCGCCGGCCGCTGCTCAAGGGTGCGATCGGCCTCGCCGCCGCGCCGCTGGGCATCGTGGCCGCGGCCCCGCTGCTCGGTGGCCTCATCGAGAACCCGCACAAGGGTTCCCCGCCGCCGCTGTTCTCGACCGGCTTCAACCCGGTGCACAACAACGGCCAGCCGGTCCGGCTGGCCCGCGAGGACGGCACCCCGATCCGGCCCGAGGACATCAGCACCGGTGGCCAGGCGACGGTCTTCCCCGGCATCCCCGGCGGAGCGACGAACGAGTACGCCGACTCGCCGACCCTGCTGATCCACCTGCGGGCCGACGACGCCGAGGAGACCCGGCGCAACGCCGAGGCCGACCGGCGCAACGCCGGCTCGATGTACGGCGACTACGTCGCGTACTCGAAGATCTGCACGCACGCCGGTTGCCCGGCGAGCCTGTACGAGCAGCAGACCAACCGCCTGCTCTGCCCGTGCCACCAGTCGCAGTTCCTCATCACCCGCAACGCCCAGCCCGTCTTCGGCCCGGCCAGCCGCCGTCTGCCGATGTTGCCGCTGGACGTGGACGACGAGGGCTACTTCGTGGCAAAGTCCGACTTCAAGGACACTGTCGGACCTGACTTCTGGGAGCGGCCGTGAAGCGGCGCAAAGTAGACCTCGCGCAGGCCCCCGTGGCCGTCGCGCGAGGCACCGACGAGCGGTTCCAGGCGGCGACCCCGCTACGGGCCCTGCTCAACAAGGTCTTCCCTGACCACTGGTCGTTCCTGCTGGGCGAGATCGCGCTCTTCTCGTTCATCGTCCTGCTGCTGACCGGCGTCTTCCTGACCCTCTTCTTCGACCCGTCGATGAAGGAGGTCGCGTACGACGGCCCGTACTCGGCTCTGCGCGGCACCGAGATGTCGGCCGCCTACGAGTCGTCGCTGCGGCTGTCGTTCGAGGTTCGCGGTGGTCTGTTCATGCGGCAGATGCACCACTGGGCGGCGCTGCTGTTCATGGCGTCGATCGTCGTGCACATGGCGCGTATCTTCTTCACCGGTGCATACCGGAAGCCGCGCGAGATCAACTGGGTGATCGGCATCATCCTGTTCCTCCTCGGCTTCTTCGCCGGCTTCACCGGCTACTCGCTGCCGGACGACGGCCTGTCGGGCACCGGTCTCCGCATCGCGTCGGCGATCATGCTGTCCTTCCCGATCATCGGCACCTGGCTCTCGGCCGCCGTCTTCGGCGGCGAGTTCCCGGGCCACCTGATCATCGGCCGGTTCTACATCGCCCACGTGCTGCTCATCCCGGGCGGTCTGCTGGCGCTGATCAGCATCCACCTGGCCCTGGTGTTCAAGCAGAAGCACACCCAGTGGCCGGGCCCGATGCGGACCAACACCAACGTGGTCGGCGAGCGCATGTTCCCGCGGTACGCGCTCAAGCAGGGCGGCTTCTTCATGGCCTGCTTCGGCACGATCGCGCTGCTCGCCGGTCTCTTCCAGATCAACCCGATCTGGCTGTTCGGCCCGTACCGGGCGTCCGAGGTCTCCTCGGCCTCGCAGCCCGACTGGTACGTCATGTTCATGGACGGCCTGGTCCGTCTCATGCCGAACTGGCAGATCTACATCGGCGACTACAGCATCCCGCCGCTGTTCTGGCCGGCCGGCGTCGGCCTCGGCGTGATCTTCACGCTGCCGATGCTCTGGCCGTGGCTGGAGGCCCGCAAGTCCGGTGACAAGCGGATCCACAACCTGCTCGAGCGTCCCCGCGACAACCCGGAGCGGGTCGGCATCGGCGTCATGGCGTTCACGTTCTTCCTGGTCGCCACGATCTCCGGCGCCAACGACGTGATCGCCGACAAGTTCCACATCAGCCTCAACGCGATGACCTGGGCCGGACGTCTCGGCCTGATCATCGGGCCGCCGCTGATGTACTGGCTGGCCGTCCGCATCTGCCTCGGCCTGCAGCAGCACGACCGCGAGGTGCTGGCGCACGGCGTGGAGACGGGCATCATCCGCCGCCTGCCGAACGGCCAGTTCGTCGAGGTCCACCAGCCGCTCGGCCCGGTGGACGACCACGGACACCCGGAGCCGCTGGAGTACGGGGGCTGGGTCGTCCCGAAGAAGATGAACCGGGTCGGCGCCCTCGCGCCGGCGATCAAGGGCTTCTTCTTCCCGGTCGAGAAGCCGTCCGAGGCTCCGGTCTCGCCCGGTATGCCGCCGGTCTCCGGCAAGGACCGCGAGGAGATCGGCTCCGGTCGCTGACCCGGCACGCTGTCACGTAAAACGAGGAAGGGGCCCGCTTCGGCGGGCCCCTTCCCGTATCTAAGATTGATCGGTCCACTACCTCAGAGGCGAGGAGCCCGCTGGTGAACACCGCGATCGTGCACATCGACTGCGCCACCGACTCGATTCCCGAGGTCGCCGAGGCGCTCGCGGCTCTGGACGGCGTCAGCGAGGTCTACTCGGTGGCCGGCAACGTCGACCTGATCGCCATCGTCCGGGTGGCCCGCTTCGACGACATCGCCGAGGTCATCGCCGGCAAGATCTCCAAGACCCCGGGCGTGGTGAACACGGAGTCGCACATCGCGTTCCGCGCCTACTCCAAGCACGACCTCGAGGACGCCTTCGCCATCGGCCTCCCCGACGCCGACTGACCCGCTCGCACGCCTCCGCTCGGCGCCTTCTACGCGGTGGGGACCCTTACCGTCACCGGGCCGGGCGCGCGGATGACGTCGACGAGCTTCTCGTCGGCCGTGACTTCGGCCCCGGGCCACACCACGCAGCGGGTGATCTCGCCGTGGACGGTGGCCCCGGCGCCCACCACGGCGTCGGTGACGGTTCCGGTGATCGTCGCTGAGGGGTCGATGAGGGCGCGGGCCTTCGCGGCGTGCAGATTGGCCGTGAGGTAGTCGCCGGGCGTCCCGGTGTCGATGTAGGAACCCTCGTAGTCGATCAGCTCGAGCGCGCCTTCGGCCTCGGCCGGGCGCCAGACCGTACGAACGAGGTTGCTCATCTCGGTCGAGAGGTCCCGCACGTAGCGCCACGGCAGCAGCGAGAAACCGGCGAACCGGCGGCCGCTGAACCCGCCGGTCGCGCCCGGCGGATTGGTCTTGGTCAGCATTCGCACGGTCTCGCCCGACCAGCCGTCGAGCAGCGCTGCGATGTCCTTACCCGGCTCACGACCGGGATCCGAGAGGTACGCGTCGGCGTTGCCGACCAGCGCGCCCCGCCCGTCGATCCAGCCCTTGAGCCGCCCCACCCCACCCGAGGTGCCGACCGGCCCGTCCGGCTCGACCGACAGGTGAGCCCGGTCACCGACGTGCGCGACGACCTGCTCACCGAGGTAGGCCGCGTTGACGGCGGCGTTCCCGGGCCCGGCCAGTCCGAGCGCGGCCAGCCGCCCCAGCGCGCGATCGAGCAGCGCGACATTCCCGACCGGGCACAGCGCCTTGGGCAGAATCTCCGTCAACGGCCGCAGCCGCTGCCCCTCACCCGCGGCCAGCACAACACCGCAGACCTTGGTCACTTGTCCCCAGCCTCGTGGTCCCCATCCTGGCGAGCGGCGGCGTCGTCGCTTTCCTGGGTGACGGCGGCCTCGGCTTTGGCCTTCTTGGCGGCCAGGGCGGCGGTCTTCTTGCCGCCGATGCCGTAGCGGGCGAGCAGGTGGCCCGTGTTGACGGTCACGCGGGGGAGGTCGTCGACCGGGAACCAGGCCGCCTCGAGGATTTCGCCGCCGTCGACGGCCAGCTTCGTCGTGGACGCGGGAACCGAGCCGAAGAAGACCGTGTCGACCACGCCGACCGGGTGGATGATCGCGTTCGGGTTGCCGGGGGTCAGGTCGGCCGGGGCGAGCCGGACGCCGGTCTCCTCGAACAGTTCGCGGGCCGCGCCCACCTCGGGCCGCTCGTTCTTCTTGAGCAGGCCGGCCGGGAGGCTCCAGCCCCGGTTCGGCGGCTGGCGCAGCAGCAGGATCCGGTCGGGGGCGCTCGACTCGGCGTCGCGGATCACGGCGACCGCGCCGACCAGATACCGCGGGGCGACCAGCCCGGCGATGCGGCGGCGGGCGGCGCTCGGCAACCGGTAGAAAGCCTGATACGCGTACGCCCGTACGACCCGAGGGAAACTCACACGCGCAAGGCTACTGTGGCTTTAATCCGGATGGTCGACGAGGGCGATGAGCTGTTCGACGACCGCGTCCGGCTCGAGGTTGCGCTCGCAGACCGCGACCAGCATGGTCTCGAGGTCGGGGTAGCCCAGTTCCTCGGCCAGGCGGCGCAGCGGCACCTCGCTGGCCAGGCCCCGGTCGTGTTTGCGCAGGGTCAGGCCGATCGTCGCGCGGCCCAGCCGGACCTTGTCGGCGATGCTGATGCCGGGCTCGTTCTTCTCGTCGAAGTAGCGGTTGATCTGCAACTGGGCCTGGCTGGACTTGACGAAGCCGAGCCATTCCTTGCGGGGGCCGCGGGGAGCGTTGGGTTCGACCTCGACGTGGCCGTCGGTCTCGGAGAAGATCTCGACCACGTCGCCGTCCCGGAGCTGGGAGCTCAACGGGGCCAGCCGGCCGTTGATGGTCGCGGCCAGGCACTGGTCGCCCTTTTGCGGGCCGAGCTCGTAGGCCAGGTCGACCGGGGTGGAGCCGCCGGGCAGCTCGAACGCGTGCCCGTGGGCGAAGACGGTGATCTGGGCCTCGGCCAGGTCGCATCGCAGCGAGGCGAGGAACTGGGCGGCGTCGGTGGTGTCCTGCTGCCAGTCGAGGACCCGTTTGAGCCAGGTCAGCTGGTCGGCCCCGGAGGCCTCGGCGTCCTGCGCGTACTTCGGATAGCGGTAGGTGGTGGCCACCCCGTACTCCGAATAGTCATGCATCGTCTCGGTGCGGATCAGCACCTCGACCAGTCGGCCGTCCGGGCCGGTGACCGTCGTGTGCAGCGAGCGGTACAGGTTGTTCTTCGGTGACGCGATGAAGTCCTTGAACCGGCCGGCCACCGGTCGCCACTGGCCGTGGATGGCGCCGAGCGCGGCGTAACAGTCCGTTTCGGGGCCGTCGACCACCACCGCGATGCGGGGCAGGTCGAACGGGACCTTGTGGCCGCCGGCGACCGTGTCCTTCCAGATCGAGTAGTAGTGCCTCGGCCGGGGCGTGACCTCGGCCGAGACTCGGGAGCGGCGCAACGCCGTCTGCGCCTTGGCTTTCACCTCGGACAGGTAGTCGTCCCAGCCCGGGCGGTTGCGCACGTGCTCGTCGATCCGCGCGTACGAGTCGGGTTCCAAGTGGTAGAGCACCACGTCGTCTAGGTCGCGCTTGAGGGCCTGGATGCCGAGGCGGTCACAGAGCGGTACCAGCACGTCGAGGGTGGCCGTCGCGATGCGGGCCCGGCTGGCCGGGGAGCGCGCGTCGAGGGTGCGCATGTTGTGCAGCCGGTCGGCCAGCTTGATCACCAGGACGCGGACGTCCTTGCCGGCCGCCACGATCATCTTGCGGATCGTCTCGGCCTCGGCCGCCTTGCCGTAGAACGCCTTGTCGAACTTGGTCACGCCGTCGACGAGATGGGCCACCTCGGGGCCGAAGTCGCCGTGCAGCGCCTCGAGCGTGTAGCTCGTGTCCTCGACCGTGTCGTGCAGCAGCGCGGCGACCAGCGTGGTCGTGTCCATGCCGAGGTCGGCGCAGATCTGCGCGACGGCGAGCGGATGCGTGATGTACGGATCGCCGGACTTGCGCATCTGACCGCGGTGCATGTTCTCCGCGATCGCGTAGCTGCGGCGCAGCACGCCGGCGTCGGCCGACGGGTGGATCGCACGGTGGGTGCGCGTGAGGACGGTCACCGGGTCGTCGTCGTTGCCCTGAAAGCTCAGGAAGGACCGCAGGCGACGACCGATCGTCAACTCGGAGGCAGGCTTCGGGAGGGCACGTCCAAGGGCGGCGCCGTGGCCGGCGTCGACGTCCACCTGGACACCCCCTCACCGCAGTGGCTCGCGCGGCCGCGAACCAGTGAAGCCAAATCGTCATGAAGCCCGGCGAACCAGACTCGAGATTTCACTTGCCTTACAGCCTAAGCGAGCGAGCGTCATCCGAACGGTCAGTTACGGATGAGCGAACGGACGAGTCTTTGCCCGAAGCTGCCGCTTCTGCCCGGTTGAGCAGGTCAGTGAAGCGCGCGGCGCCACGAACCGGTGACACCCAGTCGCCGGAAGTTTCCACCAACCGGGTGTCGGGCCGCTCGAGCCACGCCAGGATCCGCTCGGTCTCCTCGGCCGACGCGGCCGGCACCGGACCCGGTCCGGGTAGGACCGTCTCGGCGGTCATCCGGGCCGCGTCGAGGGTCGGGCGAGGATGTTCGTACGGCGGGGAGGTCGCGGCCGCGGCGAGCCGGCCGTGCCGCACGACGACGATCTCCCAGCCGCCGACGTCGTTGCGCCGGGCCGCGACCATTTCGGCGATCCGGGTCACCCCGGCCAGTCGTTGCATGCGGACGGTCGCTCTCAGTAACGCGATCAGCCGCGATCGGAGGGTGGCCGCCTCCTCGTACCGCCGTCGCTCGGAGAGCGATTCCATCCGGTCGACCAGGGCCCGGATCACCGGCTCGGGATCACCGTGGGTAGCCGTGCGAAAGGGCAGGGCGGCGCTCGCCGCGTACTCCTCAGGGGTGATCTTGTGTTCGCACGGCGCGGGGCATTTGCCCAGTTCGGCCAGGGCGCAGGCGGCGATCGGTGTCCGCAGGGAGAGCTTGTGGGTGCACTGGCGCAGCGGCACGGCGTCGTAGACCCCGGCCGCGGCCAGCTCGGCCGTCCGCCGCGACGAGAACGGGCCCAGGTAGGCCGCGTTGTCGTCGGCCAGCGAGCGCACCACCGACAGGCGCGGGTAGGGCTCATCGGTCAACTTGAGCCAGACCACTCGATCGGGATATTTGGACCTGCGGTTGTACGGCGGTGCGTGCGCCGCGATCAACCGCAGTTCCCTGACCTCGGCTTCCAGCGAGTGGGCGCACTCCACCGCCTCGATCCGGGTGGCCGCGCCGATCATCTCGGACATCCGGGCCCGCTTCTCACTGGCGGTGAAGTAACTGCGTACCCGGGTCGCGATGTCCTTCGACGTGCCCACATAGAGCGGCCGGTCGTCGGCCGCCCGGAACACGTAGACCCCCGGCACGTGCGGCAGGCCGTCGGCCAGGTGGCGCTGGCGGCGCTGGGTGGGGGTGACCGCGCGGGCGAAGTCGATGGCGTCGCCGAGCGTGTGCACCCGGAAGCTGCCCATCCGCTCGATCAGGCCGTGCAGCACGTCGACCGTGGCCCGGGCGTCGTCGAGGGCGCGGTGACTGGGCTGGACCGCCGAGCGGAAGAACTGGGCCAGCGTGCCGAGCTTGCGGTTGGGCACCTCGTCGCGGGTCAGCGCCCGCCGGGCGATCGCGGCGGTGTCGAGCACCCGGGGGTTGGGCCAGGGGTAGCCGTGGCGGGCACAGGCGGCTTTCAGGAACCCCACGTCGTACGGCGCGTTGTGCGCCACCAGGACGGCGCCGCGCAGGAACTCGAGCAGGCTGGGCAGCACCGACTCGATCGGCGGGGCCGGCGCCAGCATGGCCTCGGTGATGCCGGTCAGCACGGTGATGAACGGCGGCAGTTTCTCACCCGGGTTGACCAGGGTCTGGAACTCGCCGAGCTCGGCGCCGCCGCGCACCTTGACCGCGCCGATCTCGGTGATGCCGGCGCCGTCGGCCGCGCCCCCGGTCGTTTCCAGGTCGAGCACGACGAAGGTCGTGTCGGCCAGTGAGAGCGCCGCCGGCTCGACCGAGCCGTCGGCGCTGAGGAGCGTGTCCAGAGTGCCCTGGACGTAAGCCGGTTGTGCCACGCCGGGGACTTTAAAGAGGGGGTACGACATGTTCCGTCCCGGCCCTTATAAAAGATCACTTGCTTCGACAAGCTTTTCCGCAGCCAGCGGTGTGAGAATGGGTAGATGTCCGCGCCACTTGCCCCTGATGACCGCTCCGACACGGAGGCGGTCGTTCAGGATGCGGACTTCGCGCCCGAACCCACCCTGCCCGAGCCGGTGCGTCAGCGGATCATGACGCTGGCCGCGGCCGCGCTGCCGGCGCTGCCGGCCGACGAGATCCCCGTGCCGATGCGCAAGGTCGCCCGTTTCGCCCCCAACCGCCGGGCCCGGCTCGGTGGCCGGGAGATCGCCGCCCAGCTCGCGGCCGACCCGCTGTTCCGCCAGCGGATCAGCACCCGGGTGGTGGCCGACACCGGTGACCTGGGCGCCGCCGTCGCGAGCGGCATGGCGCCGGCCGCCGCCGACCCGGTCGAGGTGGCCGCCCTGGCCTACCTGGCCCGCCCCGAGGGCTGGCGTGAGCTGATCGATCAGGCCGGTCACGCGGTGACCGCCGAGGCCGACAGCGCCGCCGTCGCCACCCAGCTGCGCGAGGCCGAGCAGCGGGCCGTCCGGGCCGAGCACGACCGCACGGTGGCCAAGGTCGAGGCCGACAAGCTCCGCGACGAGCTGGCCCGGGTCCGCGAGGAGATGGGGCAGCTGCGCGAGGAGGCCCGGTCGACGGCCAAGGCCCTGCGCGAGGCTCAGGCCGCCACCAAGCGGGCCACCGACCTGCTGGCCACCGAGAAAGGCCGCATCGCCCGCACGGCGGCCGACCACGACGCCGAGGTGCGCCGGCTCAAGACCCGCCTGGCCGAGGCCGAGGCGGCCGCGGCCACCGGCAAACAGAGCGCCAAGGACGCCCGGGCGGTCGACGACGCGCGGCTGTGGCTGCTGCTCGAGACGATCGGGCAGGCCGCCTCCGGTCTGCGCCGCGAGCTGGCGCTCAACCCGGCCGACAAGCTGCCGGCCGACTTCGTGGCCGACACCGCGGCCGAGCTGCCCGGTTCGCCCGAGCGCTCGCGGGCCCGCGCCCAGGACACCGACGACCCGGGCCGGCTCGACCAGCTGCTCGCCCTGCCCCGGGCCCACCTGATCGTCGACGGCTACAACGTGACCAAGCGCGGCTTCGCCGAGATGTCGCTCGAGCAGCAGCGCAAACGCCTGATCACCGGCCTCGGCGGCATCGCGGCCCAGACCGGCGACGAGGTGACCGTCGTGTTCGACGGCGCCGAGCGGGTGCACGGGCTGCCGCCGTCCCCGCGCGGGGTCCGGGTGCTGTTCTCGCGCAAGGGCGACACCGCCGACGAGCTGATCCGCCAGCTGGTGCGGGCCGAGCCGTCGGGGCGGCCGCTAGTGGTCATCTCGTCCGACCGTGAGGTGGCCGACGGCGTGCGCCGCCACGGGGCGTACCCGATGGGCGCGGACTCTCTGCTACGGCGGCTTTCGCGGTCCTGACCTGCGCTTTCCGGTTTTTGTCATACCCCCCTCGTACCGTGATGGTCACTGATGGTGGTCGTCCTTCCCCCGGCCGCCACAGGGGAGGAGGAGTGATGATCATCGACTGCGGTCGCTGCGACCGGGCCCCCGGCGAGTGCTCCGGCTGTCTGGTCTCCGCGCTGGCCAACACCCCCGACGGCATCGAGGACCTGACACCGGGCGAGCTCCGGGCGATCGAGGTGTTCGAGCTGGCCGGCTTCGAGGTCGAGCTGATCGAGACGCCGGACCCACCGGTGGTCGTGCCGCTCTACCCGCGAGGCCGTCACGTGGCGTGATCGTTCGTCTCTCTAAGATGGGCTTTTCTTTCGTCAGGGAGGTCACGCGATGCGGCTCTGGGCTTTCCTCGCCCTTCTGGCGCTGCTCGCCGGCCTGGCGGTCGTCGCCGCCCTGACGATCCCGTGGCATCGGTCGCCGTCCCCCCGGCCTGATCAAGTGGCGGCGCTCGGGTCTTTTCCCGCCGATCAGATCGAGCGTTCCCGGGCATTTCACGCCGCGCTCCGTCCCGGCTCCTACGGGTCGATGGCGATCGGCCTGATCGTCGCCCTGGTGCTCGGGCTCACGCCGCTCGGCGCGTGGATCGTGACGCAGGCGGGACGGCCGTTCGGCGGCCACTGGCTGGCCCAGGCCGTGCTCGGCGGCTTCGCCGTGGTGCTGGTGGCCGAGGTGGTGACGCTGCCGTTCGCCGCGTGGCGGCGGTCGATCCTCGTCGAGTACGCGATCTCGACCCAGTCCTGGGGCGCGTGGGCGGTCGACCTGCTCAAGTCGTGGGCGGTCGGCGCGGTGATCGGCGGGCTGGCGCTGGCCGGGTTCTACACGGTGACCCACTTCGCGCCGCGCTGGTGGTGGGCGATCGGGGCGGTCGGCGCGGCCGGCCTGGTCGTGCTGCTGTCCTTCGTGCTGCCGGTGCTGGTGGAGCCCGTCTTCAACAAGTTCACCCCGATGGCCGACGGCCCGCTGCGCGCCTCGCTCATGCAACTGGCCGAGCGCGACGGCGTACCCGTGAAGGACGTTCTCGTGGCCGACGCGTCGCGGCGTACGAAGGCCGTGAACGCCTACGTCTCGGGCATCGGGCCGACCCGGCGCATCGTCGTCTACGACACGATGCTGACCGAGGCCACACCGGACGAGGTGGTCTCGGTGACGGCGCACGAGCTCGGCCACGCCAAGGACGGTGACGTGCTGACCGGCACCCTCCTGGGCGCGCTGGGCACGGCCGCCGCGGTGATCGCGCTCTACCTGCTCGGCTCCTGGCAGTGGCTGCTCGGCCGGGCCGGCGTCGACACGATCGGCGAGCCCCGCGCCATCGCCCTGCTGCTCGCCCTGGTCACCCTGGCCGGGCTGGCCGCCGGTCCGGCGCAGGCGTTCGTCAGCCGCCGGATCGAGGCCCGGGCCGACACCCACGCGCTCGACCTGACCGGCGACCCGGCCACCTTCGAGGCGATGCAGCGCCGCCTCGGCACGGTCAACCTGTCCGACCCCGATCCGCCGGCCTGGGAGCACACATTGTTCGCCTCACACCCGTCCACCGTGGAGCGCATGGCCGCGGCCCGCGCGTACGCCCGGGGTGAGCGCTGATGTCCCGCACCCTGCTGATCACCAACGACTTCCCGCCCCGCCCCGGCGGCATCCAGCAGTTCATCCACAACCTGGCGGTCCGCCGCCCGGCCGGCTCCCTGGTCGTGTACGCCTCGACCTGGCGGGGCGCCGAGAAATTCGACGCCGAGCAGCCCTTCGAGGTGATCCGCGAGAAGACCGGCATCCTGCTGCCGACCCCCGCCGTCGCCAAGCGCGCCGCGGCGCTCGCCCGCGAACACGACTGCGATCGCGTCTGGTTCGGTGCCGCCGCCCCCCTGGGACTGCTGGCCGAGGGCCTGCGGCGTAACGCGGGCATCGAACGGGCGGTGGCGATCACCCACGGCCACGAGATCGGCTGGGCGGCTCTGCCCGGCGCCCGCCGGCTGCTGCGCCGCATAGCCCGCGGCAACGACGTGATCACGTACCTGGGCGAATACCAGCGCTCCCGGCTCGACAAGGCCCTGCACGGGCTGACCACTCTGGAACGCCTGGCCCCCGGCGTCGACGTGGACACGTTCCACCCCGGCGTCGACGGCGGCGAGGTCCGGGCCCGCCACGGCCTGACCGGCCGCCCGGTCGTCGTCTGCGTCTCCCGCCTGGTCCCGCGCAAGGGCCAGGACATGCTGATCCGGGCCCTTCCGACGGTGCTGCGCCGGGTCCCGGACGCGGCGTTGCTGCTGGTCAGCGGTGGCCCGTACCGCCCCAAGCTCGAACGCCTGGCCGGTGACCTCGGCGTGGCGAAAAGCGTGGTGTTCACCGGCTCGGTCCCGTGGTCCGAGCTTCCGGCCCACTACGCGGCCGGCGACGTCTACGCCATGCCGTGCCGCACCCGGGCCGCCGGCCTCGACGTCGAAGGCCTGGGCATCGTCTACCTGGAGGCCTCGGCCACCGGCCTGCCCGTGGTGGGCGGCGACTCCGGCGGCGCTCCCGACGCGGTCCGCCAGGGCGAGACGGGCTACGTGGTCGGCGGCCGCGACGTGCCGGCCCTGGCCGCCCGCCTGACCGACCTGCTGACCGACGAGGCCCTGGCCCGCAAGATGGGCCGGGCCGGCCGCGCCTGGGTCGAACAGGAATGGCGCTGGGAGTCCCAGGCCGCCCGCCTGGCTCACCTCCTGGACGAGGAGTCATGAGTGAATGGATCACTGTCCGTGATCGGACAGACGCGGATCGGGGATCGGGCGTAGGAAAGGTCTAGCGACGTCCGAGATGGAGCTTAGATGCGCGATGCCGACTCCGGCCAGGGCACAGCCGATGACGACGTACAGGTGGAGTTCGAAGATGGTGAGCTCTCCCTTCCGTACTGGCTGACCAGCACCGAAGAGGCCGCGAACACCTCCTTCTGGCAGATGCTCAAACGCCTGCCGCGACTGTTGCGGGAAGCCTCGCTGCTCGCCTGGCGGGCCGACTCGCGGACCACCATGGCGCTCGCCGTCCTGCAGATCGCGGGCGGCGTGGCCAGCGCGGTCGGCCTGATCAGCGTGGTCGGCGTCTTCGACGGGCTGCTGCAGGACGTGCCGACGCCCGACCGGGTGCGCGCCGCCGTGCCCTCGCTGCTCCTGGTCGTCGGGGCGGCCGCGGCGCGCGGGGCGCTGACCTCGGCCGCGGCCGCCGCCAACGGACGCCTCTCGCCGAAGGTCTACCAGGCGGCCGAGATGCGGCTGCTGACCCTGACCACGCAGGTCGACCTGGCCACGTTCGACGACGCGGACTGGCGGGACGCCATGGAGCGGGCCCGCGACCGGGGGATCTCGGCCGCCCAGCAACTCGTCGACCGGGTCATCGAGCTGGCGACCAACGTGATCGGGCTGGTCGCGGCGGCGGGCGTGCTCGCGGTGCTGCACCCGGTCCTGCTGCCACTGCTGGTGCTGGCCGTCGTGCCGATCGGGTGGGCGGCGGTGCGGTCGGCCCGGCTCGGCTACCGGCGGGTGCTGCGGCTCATCGCGGTGTGGCGGCGGCAGCGGATGCTGGCCGAACTGCTCGCGGCGCGCGAACCGGCCCCCGAGCTCAGGGCCTTCACGCTGCGGTCGTTCCTGCTCGAAGAAGTGCGGCGGCTGCTGGCGATCTCGACCAACGAGGAGATCAGGATCGCCACCCGGCAGGTGCGCACCACTCTGGTCGGCACCATGCTGAGCGCGATCGCGACGGCCTTCGCGTACGCGGTGCTGCTCTGGCTGCTGTGGACCGGGCGCATGGAGCTGGCGGCGGGTGGTGCGGCCGCGTACGCGATAAACATGGGCATCGGCAAGCTCAGCGAGATCGCCTTCTCGGCCAACCGGGTCTTCGACCAGGGGCTCTACTTCGCCGACTTCCAGGGCTTCTGCGAGCTGTCGCGCTCGCGGGCGGAACCGGCCGGCGGCGGCGAGGCGCCACCCTCCTTCCAGGAGATCTCGCTGCAGGCGGTCACGTTCAGCTATCCGGACGCCGACCATCCGGCCGTACGCGAGGTCAGCCTGACCCTGCGCCGCGGCGAGGTGATCGCGCTGGTGGGGGAGAACGGCTCGGGCAAGTCGACGCTGGCGACCCTGCTGGCCGGGTTGCACCGGCCGCAGCAGGGCCGGATCCTCTGGGACGGCGTCGACGCGGAAAGGCTCGACCCGGATTCGGTACGCCGGCAGGTGGCTGTGGTCATGCAGGAGCCGACGAGGTGGCCGCTGTCGGCCCGCGCCAACATCACGATCGGCCGCCACGACCGGCCCGCCTCGATGCCTGAGGTCCACGCGGCCGCCGGTGCCGGCAACGCCCACGAGTTCGTGATGGAGCTTTCCCGGCAGTACGAGACGTTGCTGTCCCGCCACTTCATCGACGGCGCCGACCTGTCGGGCGGCCAGTGGCAGAGGCTCGCGGTCAGCCGCGCGTTCTTCCGCGACGCGCCCCTGCTGATCTGCGACGAGCCCACGGCGAACCTGGACGCCCGGGCCGAGCACGACGTCTACCAGCGGCTGCGCGAGCTGGCCGAGGGCCGCACGGTCGTCCTGATCACCCACCGGATGGCGAGCGTGCGCGAGGCCGATCACATCTACGTCCTCGACCACGGCGCGATCGTCGAGCAGGGCGACCACGAGGAACTGATGGCAGCCGACGGCATCTACGCCCAGATGTTCACGTTGCAGGCCAGCGCGTACCAAATGGCCTGATCGCCGCCGCAGCCGTTCCATGGCACGCTAGCCCTATGGATTCGATAGGCTTGGTAGCCGTAGGCGCCGTGCTGCTGATCGGCACAGCGGTCGGCCTGTGGCGCCGCCGCACCGAGGGCCGCTTCCGCGACGTCGCTCCCGCTACCGCCCACACCGCGGCCGCTCGCACCGTCGCCGCTCGCACCGCGGCTGATCGCACCACGGCCGATGCCGCCACCACGGCCGATGCCGCAGCCACCGTTGCAGCCCTCGCCCCACGCGCCGCCGGCGGCACCAGCTCGGCCGCCGAAACCACAGCCGCCGCGATCACTCCAGCCGTCGGCTCTCCCGTCGCCACCGCCGGCCAAGTCGAGGGGGCGCGTGCCGATTGGCTCAGCCTCGCGGAGACTGGGGGAGTGGATATTGAGCGCGAGCAGTCGGCAGGCGGTGCGTACTCCGGCGGTGCCGCCTTTGGCGGTACAGGCTCCGATGGTGCGGGCTCCGGCAGTGCGGGCTCCGGCAGTGCGGGCTCTGACGGTGCGGGCGCTGGAGGTGCCGACTCAGACGTAGCGGGCTCCGGCGGTGCGGGCTCTGACGGTGCGGGCGCTGGAGGTGCCGGCTTAGACGTGGCGGGCTCCGGCGGTGCGAGCTTCGATGGTGCGGGCTCTGGCGGTGCGGGCTCGGGCGGCGCGCGATCCGGCGGTGAGCAGGGGCGTCGCGTGGTGCCGGATGCGCGGGAGGAACCGGGCACTGTCGAGGAAGGTGGCGCCGGCGCGGAGGGTGTGCGGCTCGGGCCGGAGCTGATGCGTGAGCTGGGGGTGGAAGAGGCCAAGGCGACGCTGTTGCAGTTCTCGTCGGCGTTCTGTGCGCCCTGCCGGGCCGTGCGCCGGGTCAGTTCCGAGGTGGCCGCGATGGTTCCGGGCGTCCGGCACGTGGAGGTCGACGCGGAGAGCCACCTCGAGGCCGTGCGGGCTCTGGGCATCTGGCGTACCCCGACCCTCCTCGTGCTCGACGGGGAAGGCCGCATCGCCAAGCGTGCCACCGGCGTACCGGGGAAACCGCAGTTGATCGCGGCTCTGGGTGCGGTACTTTGATGGGCTCATGAATCAGCGGGTTTTGATCACCGGCGCCACCGGTCACCTGGGATCGCGGGTGGCCGAGCACGCCGCCGGCGCGGGCTGGACCGTCGTCGGCACCTATCGGCACGCCGCCGGTGCGCATGCCGGGGAGCAACTGGACATTCGCGACGCCTCGGCGGTTCGCGAGCTCGTTCGGCGGGTTCGGCCCGCGGTCGTGATCCACACTGCCGCCGGGCGGGACGACTGGCGGGTCATCGCCGACGGCGCCGCCCACGTCGCGGCGGCCTCGGCGGCGCAGGGCAGCCGACTGGTGCACGTCTCCAGTGACGCGGTGTTCTCCGGGCGGGAGGTCGAGTACGACGAGGACGCGCCGCCCGACCCGCTCTACCGGTACGGGGCCGCGAAGGCCGCGGCCGAGACGGCGATCGCCGCCGTCGATCCCGCCGCCGCCGTGGTGCGGACCTCGGTGATCGTGGGCGACGGCCGCGGACAGCACGAGAACCTGACCCGCGATCTGATCGCCGGCCGGGCGCGGGGCGCGCTGTTCACCGACATGATCCGTACGCCGGTGCACGTCGACGATCTCGCCGCGGCCCTGCTCGAGCTGGCCGCCAGCGACTACCGGGGCGTGCTCAACGTGTCCGGGCCCGACGCGATCAGCCGGTACGACCTGGGCGTTCTCGTCGCGCGCCGGGAAGGTCTCGATCCGTCGCTGATTCCCGCGGCCACGCTCGCGGAGTCGGGCGCTCGCCTGGCCGCTGACGTTCGGCTGATCACCGAACGTGCCGCGTCCGTGCTGCGTACCCGGCTCCGGGGCGTCCGCGAGTTCATGCCCGTTTAGGCGCCGGTCGTCTCGGCCAGCTCCGGGGTGGGCGCGGCCGGGGCCGGCTCGGTCCGCGGGCGGGTCAGGCGGCGGGTGCCCGGCACCAGGAACTGGGTGGCGGCCGACAGGAACAGGACGGCCGCGCAGGCGGTGAGGATCGGTGACGTGCCGTACTTGGCCTCGAGCGGGCCGGCCAGCACGTTGCCGATCGGCATGGCGATGAACGAGGTCAGGTAGTCCCAGGAGGAGACCCGGCCCAGCATGCGCTGCGGCACCTGGTCCTGGATGGCCGTCTCCCAGGCGACGTCGAAGAAGATCAGGCCCGCGTAGCCGACGATCGCGCCCGCGATCACGGCGACGAGCTCGGCCGGCCACACGTACGCCAAAGCCCAGAGCGGCATCAGCAGCAGCGTCAGCCAGCCCGCCCGGAGCAGCCGCCGCGGCTTGAAGCGCAACGCGATCGCGGCGCCGATGAGACCGCCCAGCCCTTCGGCGGCGGCGATGAAGCCGGCCGCGGAGGGGCCGCCCAGGCGCTCGATGGCGACCACCTGCACCAGGACCAGGATGATGCCGTTGGCGATGTGGTAGACGGTCGCGCCGAAGAGCCCGAACATCAGCCAGTCGCGCTTACGGATCTCCCGCCAGCCGTCGCCCAGTTCGCTGAGCATCGAGGTGCGGGGTCCCCGCTCGGCCCGTACCCGCAGCAGCAGGGCGGCGATCGTCGAGGCGAGGAAGCTGAGCGCGTTGACGGTGAAACCGGCCGACGCGCCGAACGCGGCCACGGTGACGCCGCCCAGCGCCGGACCGGCGACCTGGCTGCCGGTCTGAAGCATGCTGATCGTGGCGTTCGCCGCCTGCCGTTTCTCGACCGGGACGAGCAGCGGGCGCAGCGCCCCGAAGGCCGGATCGAAGAAGCTGGCGGCGCCGGTGGAGATCGCGGCGAGGGCGCAGAGCAGCACGAGGTGGTAGCCGCCGCTGAAGAACATGACGGCCATGGCGCCGGCGGCCGCCATCCGGACCAGGTCGGAGGCGACCATGACCCGCTGCGGCTGGAGCCGGTCGGCCCAGACGCCGCCGAACAGGGTGCAGGCCAGCCGGGCCACGATCGACGCGGCCATCACCAGCCCGAGGTCGCCGGGGCCGCCGCCGGCTTTGATGACGGCGACGGCGAGCGCCACAGTCTGAAACCCGTTGCCGATCCAGGAGAGCGTCAGCCCGCTCACCAGCAGCCGAAAATCACTGATCCGTCGCATGAGACGAGACAGTAGTTCACCGTCTAACTATTCACAATCAAAAAATTAGACGTACGATGGTGAAGCGCGGGCCGAGGCGGGACGATCATGATCGGAGCGGCAGAATGGCCGGCATGGCGGAGGAGCGGGACAGCGTGGACCAGCATGTGGCACGGTGGGCGGCCTTCTGGAAGGACGAGCCCGCGTTCGTTCCCGAGGTCGAGGGGGCGCTGGTGCGGATGAGCTACATCCAGCGTGAGATCCGCCGGGCCGACTCGGCCGCGTTCGCCGAGTCCAAGGAGCTGACTTTCGAGGACTACAAGACGCTGCACGTGCTGATGGTTCAGCCGTGGCCGGTGGAGGCCACGCCGGCCCAGCTCGCCGAGGCGGCCAACGTGACCCGGGCTGCCATGACGAGCCGGCTCGACCGGCTCGTGGCGGCCGAACTCGTCACCCGGCAGCACGACGACACCGACCGGCGACGGGTGATCATCCGCCCGACGGCGTCCGGGCGGGCGGCGTGGAACAAGTACATCTTCGAGGGGATGGCCCGTGATCAGAAGGTGCTGGGCGCGCTCTCGCACGAGGAACTGATCCAGCTCAACGGGCTCCTGCGGAAGGTTCTGCTCGACCTCGAAAGTTGATCGAAATAGTGGGTGATGACACTCACGGGGCCGGCACGGCCGTACGGGTGCGAAGCTTCGGGACATGGAGCTCGATCCCCGGGGCCAGCGGTTCGCGGCCACACTGACCAGCATCGTTCTCGTCGTCGTGCTGGCGACCGGGTGGGGCTGGCTGGCGCTCGTTCAGACGATCATCTTCGCGGTCACCGCCGCCGATCCGCGGCGCGGCCCTTACTCGTACGTCTATCGGGCCCTGGTCCTGCCCCGGATCGGGCCGCCGGCCGAACGGGAGCCGGTCGCGCCCGTGCGATTTGCCCAATTAGTCGGTTTTAGCTTTTTGGCTGTCGCGAGTGTCGGCTACCTCAGCGGCGTGACCATGCTGGGCGTCGTCTTCACCGCCTTCGGCCTGCTGGCGGCCTTCCTCAACGCGGCCTTCGGCCTCTGCCTGGGCTGCGAGGCCTACCTGGCCCTCCGCCGCATGACGGCCAGAAAGGCCTGATCCGCGCGGGCGCGTGACGGCCAGAAACGCCTGATCCGCGCGGGCGCGTGACGGCCAGAAACGTCTGATTCGCGTGGGCGCGTGACGGCCAGAAACGTCTGATTCGCGTGGGCGCGTGACGGCCAGAAACGCATAAAGCCCGGTGGGGGAACCGGGCTGCATACGTACGGAAAAACCGGGGATCAGAACTTCGGCGCGTCCGGAGCCTCGAGCAGACCCAGTCGCAGCGCCGTCATCAGCGCCTGCGCGCGGTTGGCCGCGCCCAGCTTCTCGTACAGCTTGGAAATGTGGGTCTTGGCCGTCGACTCGGAGACGAACAGTTGCTTGGCGATGCCGGCGACGCTCATGCCGTCGGCCAGCAGGCGCAGCACCTGACCCTCGCGCGGGGACAGCTGCGGGCCGGACGGGGCGAGCCGGCGCTTCATGGCCTCGGCCAGGTCGGCCGCGGTGAACGCGCTCGGGGCCGAAGCCGCGTGCCGGGCGGCCGCCACGACCTCGTCGGCCGGTGCCGTCTTGGGGACGAACGCGCTCGCGCCCGCCTCGAGAGCGCCGAAGAGCTGGTCGTCACCCGCGTACATGGTGAGGACCACGATGCCCATGTTGGCGTTGTTCTTACGGAGGGCCTTGGTGGCCTCGAGGCCGCTGCCGTCGGGCAGGCGGAGGTCCATGATCACGACGTCCGGCTGCAACGCGCCGGCCTGGCGGACCGCCTCGGCGGCCGTGGCCGCCTCACCCACGACCTCGAACTGACGGTCGCGCTCGAATGCGTGTCGCAGCCCCTTACGAATCAAGTCATGATCGTCAACAAGGAGGACCTTGGTGCGCGTCGTCGGCGCCGGACTGGTCGACATGCTCGGGTTACTCCCCTTCTGGAGCGGAAACGCTATCCCGCACGCTATCGCGCCTGGCCGGAGAACCGAGCACTACGGCAACGGTTGTCCCGCTGGGGTGTCGCGGCGTGATCTTGAGTCGGCCCCGGATCCGTTCCGCCCGCTCGGCCATGATGGTCAGACCATAACGACCGTCCGGGCGGTCGTCCGCGAAGCCCCGTCCGTCGTCGGAGACCTCGATCTCGGCGTACGGGGGGTCGACGGTGCAGGTAACCCACAGATTAGAGGCTCCGGCGTGCTTGCGCGCGTTGGTGATCGCCTCCTGGGCGATGCGCAGCAACTCGGCCTCGGTCGCGGCGGGCAGCCGGGCCGTCGATTCGTCAAAAGTGAAGTGCACCCGCAGACCGGCCGAGGTGCCCAACGTACGGGCGTACTCGGCGATCGCGGCGGCCAGGCCGCCGTTGCGGTCCACCTCGGAGCGCAGTTCGAACAGGCTCAGCCGCAGCTCGGTGATCACCCGGGTCACCTCGGCGCGCAGCGAGCGCAGCTCCTCGGCCGTCTCGTCGGCGCCCTCGGGGAGGGTGGCCTGCGCGTTGTCAATGCCGTATCCGACCATGACAAGTTCCTGCGCGACCCCGTCGTGGATCTCCCGGGCGAGCCGCTGACGCTCCTCATTGGTGGCCAGCGACCGCACGTCGTCGAAAAGCAAAGCGGCTTCCAGCCGCAGGGCGGCGGGGTCGGTCACCCAGGTGACTTCACTGACGACGCTTGAGGGGTACGCGTTGGCGACATCCGTCTCGAGGATGACGAGCCCGATCGTCCGCACCCCGGCCACCAGCGGCACGACCAGCGACGAGGTGTCGCCCTTGCGGCCGGAACGAGCCTGCGACCGGTTCGCGGTCATCGGCTGCTGGGTGGCCCAGGCGTCGGCGATGGCCGAGTCGGCGTCCAGCGTCGTCTCCCAGTCGACCCGCTCGGCGCCGGTCTGCGCGAGCACCACGAGCCGGCCGCCGCCGCTGGCCGACAGAACCGCCGAGCGGTCGGCCGGGGTGATCAGCCGCAGCTCCTCGAGCAGGTGCTCGGAGATGCCGCCGGGGTCGAGGGTGGCGCCCGGCAACGACCGGGCGACGCTGCGCAGCTGGGTCAGCAGGCGGGTCGCTTCGGCGTACGGCTGCGGGGTCGGCTCACTGGGCTGCATCAGCTGGCGCATGGTGTCGGCCGCGAACGTTATGATCGCCCCGAGCACCAGCCACTGCCCGCCGGCGGCGAGGAAGCCGGGCTGGGTGATCGGGCTGACATCACCGATCAGGGTGCCGCCGACGACCAGCGCGACGGCCGCCACCCCGAGCAGGGCGGCGCCCTCGGTCGGCCGGCGGCGCAGGGCGGCGGTCAGGAGCGGAACCGTCAGGTACGGCAGGACGACCTCGGCGCCGAAGCCCGCGTCCAAAGTGCCGTGCGCCTCGGCCGCCGCGGCGATCGAGCCCGCGGCCAGACCCGTGATGGCGACCTCGGCGAACCGCCCGAGCGGCGCGAACAGGCGGTGCTCGGGGGCCAGGAACGCGGGCAGCGCGGCCACGACGAGCAGGGCTATCCAGCCGAGCTGCCGGACCTCGCCGGTGGCGATCAGGGTGAGCGCCGCGACCAGCGCGAGCATGACGATGCGCGCGGCCACCGCAAGCGGTTGGACGCGCGCGGAGACGCTGGCTAGGACCGGCACCTGACGGATGGTAGCCGCCCCGGCCGCGACCGGCTCGTGGCGCGGGGCCGTCGCCGAGAATGTCGTACCCAGGGGCGCGGGGCCGTCGCCGGGAATGTCGTACCGAGCGGGTAGCCTCCCGTGCATGGCGGACACCTCGACGCAGTCGATCCAGGTCCATGCGCCCCTCGACCGCGTGGCCGCGGTGATCAGCGACTTCCCGCGCTACCCCGAGTGGGCCGAGGCGATGAAGACGGTGGAGGTCCTCGAGGAGTACGAGGACGGGTACGCGGCCACGGTCCGGTTCGTGATCGACGCCGGGGTGATGGCCGACGACTACACCCTGGAGTACGCGTACGCCGACGACCTCAGCCGCATCGAGTGGCACCTGGTCCGGCCCTCGAAGACGCAGAAATCCCAGCGCGGCTCCTATGACCTTGCCGACGGTGGCGACGGCACGACCACGGTGACGTACACACTTGAGGTGGAGCTCTCCATCGGCATGCTCGGCATGTTCCGCCGCAAGGCCGAAAAGATGATCATGGACACGGCACTGAAGCAGCTCAAGCGCCGCGTCGAGAGCCTCCCGCCGAGCTGAGAGCACCACCGAGGAGCGCGACATGTCCGGTTCCGCCCGAGAGGAGGCCGAGCGCCTGGTCGCCACGGTCCTCGCCGCGATCTCCACCGCCACCGCCCCCTTCACCGGCCCAGGCAGCTCCGGCGGCAACCCGTCGAACACTTCCCCAGCCGACGGCGTCCAGAGCGGCCCACCCAGCGACGAGCCAAGCGGCGCGACCCGCGCCGAGGCGGCGGCTGGCTCGCCCAGCGCCGCGCCGGGTAGCGCGACCTACGGCGGGGCGGCGGCTGGCTCGTCCAGCGATGCGCCGGGTAGCGCGACCCACGGCGGTGCGGTGGCTAGCGGCGGTGCGGCGGGTAGCGCGACTAGCGGCGCGACCGGCGGTGCGGCGGGTAGCGCGACCGGCGGCGATGCTTTCGGGGGAGCGCCAGGTGGCGATTCGCCGAGCGGCGTGATTGGGGGCGCGGCAGGCGGCGATTCCTCCGGCGGCACTTCGCCGGGCCGAGAGGCCACCGGGTCCGGCGGCTGGTCTGGTGGGTTCGGCGGCTGGTCTGGTGGCTCCGGTGGCGGGCCTGACTGGGACCGGCTGGGCAGTGGGCTGGCTTCCATGATCCGCGCGGCGGGCGACCGCCTCGGGGACTTGGGCGGTTTGGGTGGCCCGGGTGGCGGCGACGATCGCGACGCGAGCGGGGACGCTCGGCGCGACGGGTGGTCCCGGGCGTCGCAAAGCGGGGCAAATCGCTCGTCCGGCTCTGGTCATTGGGCCACCGGCAGCCCGGAATGCTGTGTTTGCCCAGTGTGCAAGGCGATCGCGGCGACGCGGGACCCGAGCCCGATGGCGGCCGCCCGCCTGGCGAGCGGCGCGGGTGACCTCGCCACCGGCGTGGCCCACCTGATGCGCGCCTTTTCGGCGATGACGGGGGAGCGGCGCCGTCCTTCCGCTCGCCCCGCCTCCAAGACGGCGCGCCCCGGCAACGCCGACCAGACGTGGTCCTCGGCCACTCGTTCGGCAAACGCCAGGAACACCCCGGGCCAGGCCTGGACAGCCGCCACGAACGCCGACAAGACCGGCGACGCCTGGTCGGCGGCCACCACGGCGAGCGGTGGGCCGAGGACCGGTTCGAGCGGTGACGCGTGGTCGGCGGCCACCACGGCGGGTGCTGGGCTGGGGGCTGGTTCGAGCGGCGCGGCGGGTGCTGGGCTGGGGGCTGGTTCGAGCGGCGCGGCGGGTGCTGGGCTGGGGGCTGGTTCGAGCGGCGCGGCGGGTGCTGGGCCGGCGGCTGGTTCGGGTGGTGACGCCTGGTCGGCGGCGACGACGGCTAGTGCGGCTGCGGCGGCCGCTGAGCATGCGGCTGAGCTGAAAGTGCGGCGGGAAGCGGCGCAGCGGGCGGCCGCCGAGGCTGCCCGCCGGGTTGCCGAGGCCGCTGAGCAGGCGCGGGCGCGCCGGGAAGCCGAGGCCTCGCGGCTCGCGGAGGCTTCCGGGCGGGGCGCGGACATCGCGGGGGCTGCCGGGCCGGACGTGGGCGCGAGGGCTGCCGGGCGGGGCGCGGACGTTGCGGGGGCTGCCGGGCCGGACGTGGACGCGGGGGCTGCCGGGCGGGGCGCGGACGCTAGGGCCGGCGCGGGCGTGGGAGCCGGTGGGGCCGGTGAGCGGGGGCGTGGGGAGACCGGCGACACTGCGGGTGGGGTGGGGCGGGAAACCCGTACACCCCGAAGGTTTGATGTATGGGCCGCGGCCACCGCGGATGCGGGTGTTGCCGACGTGGCTTCAAGCACGACGGTGGATCATGATGAGGCGGGCGCGGAGGCGTCCTCGGACAGTGGGACCCGCGACGCCCGGGACGGTGGCGCGGAGTAATGGGACAGAGGGGACGGGCAGCGTGACGCTGACCATCGGAGTCGACGTCGGCGGTACCAAGGTTGCCGGTGGGGTGGTCGACGAGCACGGCACCGTGTTGGCTTCGAACCGCCGGGACACGCCCGCCGAGGACCCGGCCGGCACCCGGGACACGATCGTCGAGGTCGCCGCCGAGCTCGCCGCCGCCTATCCGGACGCCACCGCCATCGGAATCGGCGCCGCCGCCTGGATCGACGCCGCCGGCTCGACCGTGCTGTTCGCGCCGAACCTGGCCTGGCGGGACGAGCCGCTGCGCGACTACGTGAGCAAGGCCGTCGGCCTGCCCACCGTGCTCGAGAACGACGCCAACGTGGCCGCCTGGGCCGAGTTCCGGTACGGGGTCGCCCGGCACATGGACGACTCCATGGTGATGATCACCGTGGGGACCGGCATCGGCGGCGGCATCGTGCTGGGCGGCAAGCTGTGGCGCGGCGCCCACGGCATCGCGGCCGAGCTCGGCCACATCCAGTCTGTGCCCGACGGCCACCCCTGCGGGTGCGGGCGGCTCGGCTGCCTCGAGCAGTACGCCAGCGGCAACGCCCTCGTCCGGTTCGCCCGGGCCGGCGCCCGGCAGGAACCCGAGCGCGCCGCCCAGCTGCTCGAACTGGCCGGCGGCGACCCGCTCGCCATCACCGGGCGGCAGATCACCGAGGCCGCGCGGGCCGGCGACGGCGTCGCCCGGGACGCGTTCGGGCAGATCGGCTACTGGCTGGGTGTCGCCATGGCCGACCTCGCGCAGAGCTTCGACCCGCAGATCCTGGTGGTCGGCGGCGGCGTCGTCGACGCGGGTGACCTGCTCATGACGCCGACCCAGACCACGTACCGGGACCAGCTCAAGCAGCGCGGCCGCTTCCCGGTGGCCGAGCTGCACGCCGCCGAGACCGGCAACACCGCCGGCGTCGTCGGCGCGGCCGACCTGGCCCGGCGTCCCTGACCTCATGACCGGGCCCGCGCTGCGCGTCATCAGCTACAACGTTCACGGCCTGAAGGACGACCGGGGCGCCCTCGTGGACCTGGTCCGCGAGCTCGCCCCGGACGTCCTGGTCGTGCAGGAGGCGCCCCGGCGCTTCCGGTGGCGGCACCGCTGCGCCGCCCTGGCCGACGACCTCGGCATGGTGGTGGCCGCCGGCGGCCTGCCCGCGCTGGGCAACCTGCTGCTGGTCAACCTGCGGGTGCGGGTGCTCGACACGTGGGTGATGCGTTATCCGCTCACCCCGGGGCGGCACCTGCGCGGCGCCGTCTTCGCCCGCGGATCGGTGCGTGGTGGCACGTTCACCGTCGCCGGCTCGCATCTGGCCACCGACCCGGCCGAGCGGCCGGCTCAGGCCGCCCTCTGGAAAGAGGCGCTGGGCGCGGTCGACGGCCCGCTGATCGCGGCGGCCGACCTGAACGAGGGCCCGGGCGGCGGCGCCTGGCGTACGGTCGAGGACGGTCTGGTCACCTCGGCCGACAACCGGCCCACCTTCCCGGCCACGGTGCCGGCCCGGCGTATCGACGGGCTCTTCGTCAGCCCCGACATCGCCATCGACAAGTATGAGATCGTCGAGAACGACCGGGCCCGCCGGGCGAGTGATCATCTTCCGGTCGTCGCGGACCTGGTTCTGCCTTCCGAGTAGGCCCACTGGTCTGGCAATATCTCGGCCGTGCCGGACACCGAGATCGCCGACCGTCGAGACGCCGTCTGCGTCGTCGGTGCCGGCGCCAGCGGCCTCGCCGCCGTCAAAAACCTGCGTGAGCAGGGCTTCGAGGTCGACTGCTACGAGCGGGAGACGGGTGTCGGCGGCGCCTGGAACTGGCGGCACGACCGCAGCCCGGTCTCCGCGGGCACCCATCTGATCTCGTCGCGGCCGCTCACCGAGTTCCCCGACTTCCCGATGCCCGACACGTGGCCCGACTACCCGCGGCACAGCCAGGTGCTGTCCTATCTGGAGCGCTACGCCGAGCATTTCGGGGTGACCGGCGACGTCTGGTTCGGCACCGAGGTGGTCCGGGCGGTCCCCGTCGGGGACGGGCGCTGGGACGTGACGACCAGGTCGACCGGCGGCGGGTCCGAGGAGAGGATTCAGCGGTACGCCGGTCTGGTCGTCGCCAACGGCCACAACTGGTCGCCCGCGAAGCCCGAGATCCCGGGTGACTTCCGCGGGCAGGTGATCCACTCGGCCGCGTACAAGGGCCCGGCGCAGCTGCGCGGCAAGCGGGTGCTGGTGATCGGCGGCGGTAACACCGGCTGCGACATCGCGGTCGAGGCGGCCCAGCAGGCGGCCACGGTCTGGCATTCCACCCGGCGCGGCTACTGGCTGACACCCAAATACGTCCTCGGGCGCCCGGCCGACCAGATCACCGACCGTCTGTCGAGATTCAAGATCCCGTTTCCCGTACGCCGGTGGCTCCACCGCCGCATCCTGGCCCTGACGACGGGCGATCTGACGAGGTACGGCCTCCCGGTGCCGGACCACCGGCCGTACGAAAGCCATCCGGTCGTCAACAGCCAGCTCCCGTACTACCTGGGCCACGGCCGGATCACCCCCGTGCCGGACGTGACGGCCTTCGACGGCAAGGCGGTGGCGCTGGCCGACGGCACCCGGATCGAACCCGACCTGGTGATCACGGCGACCGGCTACCGCCCCCGCTTCGACTTCCTCGACCCCGAGCTGATCGACACCGACCCGGCCGGCCGCCCCGACCTGCACCTGCACGCCTTCGCCCGCAAGCACGCGACGCTGGCGGTGGTCGGTCTGCTCCAACCGGACGCCGGCCTGTTCCCGCTGGCCCACTGGCAGAGCGTGGCGGTGGCCCGCTGGCTGCGCCTGCGCATCGACGACCCGGCCCGCGCGGCCGCCGTACAGCAGAAGGAATCGGCCCGCCCACTGGCGTCATGGTCCCGCCGCCGGATGGTGCCGTCCCCACGCCACTGGTTCGAAGTGGACCACCTCGACTACCTCCGGGCCATAGACGGCCTGCTGCGCGAAATGGAGCCCGCCCGATGATCGAGCTCGGCCCGATCCGCTTGCGGGACTGGACTTCCCCCGTGGCGCCCCACCCCCGCGAGGTCTTGTCGCGCTTCCCTCGCACCGACGCCGAGCCTTCGAACCGCCCACCCGCCCACTTCGGCGGCTCCGACAGTTCCGCCCACGTCGACCATTCCGCCTACTCTGACCACTCCGTCTACGCCGACCATTCCGCCTACGCCGACCATTCCGCCTACGCCGACCACTCCGCCTACGCCGACCATTCCGCCTACGCCGACCATTGCGCCTACTCCGCCTACGCTGACCATTCCGCCCGCTGCGCCCATTTCGCCTCCTGCGCTTCCGCCTACTGCGTCGATTCCGCCCGTTGCGCCCATTCCGCCTACTCCGCGCATTCCGCCGATTCGCGTGGTGAGAAATCAGTAAATATCCTTTTTGTACCCGGCGGTGAATGGAGGCGCTGGCTTTGGGGCAGCCGCGTGTTGCTCGGGCGCCGCGGCACGGCCGAGCGGAGCGCCGGCGCTGGCCGCGGCGGTGTGGCTGAGCTTGGGCGCGGCGGTGAGGTCGAGGCTGGGCGCGGCACCGATGTCGGGCGTAGCGGTGAGGTCGAGGCTGGGCGCGGCGCCGATGTCGGGCGTAGCGGTGAGGTCGAGGCGGGGCGCGGCACCGATGTCGGGCGTAGCGGTGAGGTCGAGGCGGGGCGCGGCACCGAAGTTGGGCGTAGCGGCGAGGTTGAGGGCGGGCGCGGTGGCGCGTCTGAGCATGGGCGTGGAGGTGAGGCTGAGCCCGGGCGAGGCGCCGGTGTCGGGCGTGGCGGTGAGGTCGAGGCAGGGCGGGGCGCTGGCGTTGAGCGCGGCGGTGTGGGGGCAGCCGAGCGGGGCGCTGGCGTTGAGCGCGGCGGCGAGGGCGACGCCGGGCGCGACGGCGGAGCCCGGGCCGGCCGTCGGGATGTCGGTGCGGGAAGGCTTGGCGGCCGGGCCGGGGCCGAGGCTGTTGCTGAGCACTGGCTGGGGCGGGCGGCGGAGCGCGGCTACGCGGCGCATGTTCTGGTGCCTCGGGGCGGCGGTGGGCTGCGCGAGCATGTGCATGATGTCGTTCAAGTGGCGGCTTCGCTTCCGGCGCGTGTGGTTCTGGTCGGGCATGGTGAGGGTGCGCGCGTGGTCGCGTACGCCATGGGGCGTTATCCGGCGAAAGCCGGGGTTCTGATCTGTCCGGTGATGCGCGACAAAGTGGCGCCGCGGGTGGTGGGCCGGGCGCCGGTGCTTGTCGCCGGGAGCCCCGACGATCGGGTGGTGGGTATGAAAGGGCTCGAGCGGGTGGCGGGGCTCTACGGGGCGGCGCCGTTGCTCTTTCCGGGGCTGCGCCACGATCTGGTGCTGGACGCCGAGCCGATCGGGGCCGTTCTCGACTGGCTCGACAAGGAGAGTGTCGTCAGGTAGTCCTGGGCCCAGGCGTGGATGTCGTGGACGGTCAGGTACTGGCGCATGGCGGCCATCCGGCGGGCCAGGTCGGCCGGGGCCGCGCTCGTCGCGTGCAGCAGCGTGTCCTTCAAGCCGTCCACGTCGTGCGGGTTGACCTGGAAGGCGTCCTCCAGTTCGGCCGCCGCGCCCGCGAACTCGCTCAGCACCAGGGCGCCCGTGTCGTCGCGGCGGGCCGCCACGAACTCCTTCGCGACCAGGTTCATGCCGTCGCGCAGCGGCGTCACGACCATGACGTCGGCCGTCTGGTAGAGGGCGGCCAGGTCGGCCCGGTCGAACGGCTGGTTCAGGTAGTGGATGGCCGGCTCGCCGACCCGGCCGTACTCGCCGTTGATCCGGCCCACCTCGCGCTCGATCCGGTCCCGCAGCGCCCGGTACGTCTCCACCCGTTCCCGGCTCGGCACCGCCACCTGCACCATCACCGTGTCGCGGACCTCGATCCGGCCGTCGCGCAGCAACTCCGAATAGGCCGTCAGCCGATGCTCGATGCCTTTCGTGTAGTCGAGGCGGTCGACGCTGAGCAGGACCTTCTTCGGCGACCCGAGGTCGTGCCGCAACTTCTTGGCCTGATTGATGACGTACGGGCGAGCCGACAGCGACCGCATCTCGGCCACGTCGATCGACACCGGGAACGCTCCCGTGCGTACCACCCGGTCCTCGAGGACGATCGCGTCGTCCGCGCCCTCCGCCCCCAGCAGTTTCGCCGCCAGCTGGGCCACGTTGTGGGCCGCCTGCGGGCGCTGGAAGCCGACCAGGTCGGCCCCGAGCATTCCGCGCAGCAGCTCGACCCGGCGGGGGAGCTGCATGAACAACTCCGGCGGCGGGAACGGCACGTGCAGGAAGAATCCGATCAGCAGGTCGGGCCGTAGCTCCCGGAGCAGTTGCGGCACCAGCTGCAGGTGATAGTCCTGCACCCAGACCGTGGCGCCGGGCTCGGCCACCTCGGCCGCCGCCTCGGCGAACCGGCGGTTGACCGCCCGGTACGTCTCCCACCAGCCCCGATCGAAGACCGGCGGCTCGACCGCGTCGTGGTAGAGCGGCCACAGTGTCGAGTTGGCGAATCCCTCGTAGTAGCCGCGCGTCTCGTCCTCGTCGAGGACCACCGGGTGCAGCCGCAGGGTGCCCAGATCGGCCGGCGGCCGGGCCTGGCCGACCGTTCCGTCCCAGCCCACCCAGGTCGCCGGGGTCTGCTGGAGGATCGCGTGCAACGCTCCGGCCAGGCCGCCGGGACTTCGGCGCCACTCGCACGCCCCGTCCGGGGCGGCGCTGTCATCGAGCGGAAGACGGTTGGCGACGACGACCAGTGAGCTCTGGCGCATCACCGAAGGTTACCGGACGACTACCGGTGATCTATAGCGACGGTGGTCTATACAACAGCGCCGTCGTCGTAGTCGTCGTCCTCGTCGTCACCGGAGCGCAGCCGCCAGACCAGCATCACGGCGCCGGACACGATCGCCGCGAAGCCGAGGACCGTCACGTAGTCGCGGTCGATCGGCAGCAGGCGCGGAAAAAGGAAGAGCACGAAGCCGACCACCACGCCGAGCACGCCGAACACCGCGTACTTCGAGATCTTGGGCAGCGGCGGGGGAGGAGGCGGCGTGTACCGCTCGTCCTCGTCATCGTCGTCCGGGTTGTCGGGCAGGTCGTCGAGGCCGTCGAGCACCGACGGATCGACCTTGTCGGTGCGCCGCCGGTTGAGCGAGACGCCGGAGAAGTCGGCCGCCGACTGGAGCCCGCCCAGACGCGGCGGCTCCTTGGGCGGCGCGTCGATGCCCTCGGCCTCGGGCCAGGGGGCCGCGGTCGGATCGACCGTCGTGTGGAAGCCGGCCACGATCTTGGCCCATTCGGCCTCGATGTCGGGCTCGGCCGTCGGGTCCTCGGGCGGGGTGGGCAGCGCGCCGCCGGTCACCTTGTGCAGATGTTCGCGGGCCGTGTCGAGGTGGGCCCGGTCGACGAAGAGCCGGTCGGTCGGCCGCGCGGGCAGGGTGGTGGCGCGCAGGATCGGGTTGAGATCGGCCGTCGGCTGCAGGTACGCGGCGATGCCGCCGGCTGCCAGCACGTCCAAAAGGTGTTCACCGACGCGCGGATCCACGTCGCCCGCGGCCGCGTAGTCGGCCGCGTCGAGTCCGTTGTCCCGCCGTCCCCGGCGAGCACCACCCGCTGTCACTCCTGCACACTCCCTCGCCCGACCGTGCCTTGAATGGTGACACGACATGGACCGGTTGCGGGAGTGCGTTGTGGCGCGCCGTCCCGCTTCGTACGCTTCCTCTGCGCCTCGATGTCCCGGAAGTCCAGGAAAGGACGCCGTGTTCTACTGGCTGCTCAAGTACGTGGTTCTCGGACCGCTTCTCAAGTTGCTCTTCCGCCCCGAGGTGCGCGGCCTGTCCCACCTGCCCCGGAACGGCCCGGTGATCCTGGCCTGCAACCACCTGTCGTTCTCCGACTCGATCTTCACACCCCTCATGGTGGATCGCAGGGTGACCTTCGTCGCGAAAGCCGAATACTTCACCGGCAAGGGGATCAAGGGCTGGCTCATGCGGCAGTTCTTCGCGGGCACGGGGACGATCCCGGTCGACCGTTCCGGTGGCAAGGCCGCCCAGGCGGCCCTCGAGACCATGCTGAGGGTGCTGCGCGAGGGCGGCGTCGCCGGCATCTACCCGGAGGGCACCCGCTCGCCCGACGGCCGGCTCTACCGGGGCAAGACCGGGGTGGCCCGGCTCGCCCTGGAGAGCGGCGCCGTGGTGGTGCCGGTCGCGCTCCTCAACACCGACGAGATCCAGCCCACCGGCACGCTCATTCCCAAGGTCCAGCGCGTACGGATGCGCTTCGGCGCCCCGCTCGACTTCTCCCGCTACGCCCAGTCGAAGGGCGACCGTTTCGTCGAACGGGCCATCACCGACGAGATCATGTACGAGCTGATGGCCCTCTCCGGCCGCGAGTACGTAGACGTGTATGCCTCGTCGCTGAAGACCTCGATCGAGGCCCCTAGCTCACCATCCCGGCGCGGCGCCGGAGTGCCGGAAGGTCGGTGACGACGATGCGGCGGCCCTCCGTGCGGAGCCAGCCGCGGCTGGCGAAGGAGCCGATGGCCTGGTTGACGCTCTGGCGGGAGCCGCCGGCCATCTCGGCCAGCTGACTCTGGTTGAGCTCGATCGTGATCATCGGAGCTTGGCTCTCGCCCGCGAGCCGGACCAGGGTCTTGGCGACCCGGCCGGGCAGGTCGAGGAAGACGTGGTCGGTGTTCTGCTCGGTGAGCCGGCGGATCAGCGCGCCCACCGACCGCATGACGGCGTCGAGGATCCGCGGGTTGGAGTGCACCAGGTCCATGAAGGCGGCCCGGGACAGGGTCAGCGCCTGGCAGTCCTCGATCGCCTCGGCCGAGGTGCTGCGGGTCGAGGCGTCCAACAGGGACACTTCGCCGAGTACGCCCGGTGGCCGCACCACGGTCAGGACGGCCCGCTCACCGGTCGGTGCGGTGCGGAAGATCGCCACCGCGCCGCGCCGCAGAATGATCAGTGACTCGCCGGGATCGTTCTCGACGAAGAGGATCTGTCCTTTTCGGTACGTCCGTGGCACGGCGGCCGCGA
>NZ_JBEZGO010000006.1:416851-443505 GCF_040650035.1 Actinoplanes sp. NPDC048796
CACCGCGCCGCGCCGCAGAATGATCAGTGACTCGCCGGGATCGTTCTCGACGAAGAGGATCTGTCCTTTTCGGTACGTCCGTGGCACGGCGGCCGCGATCACTCGCTGACGGACGTCCGGCTCGAGTCCGGCGAACATGTCGACGCCGGTCAGCGCGTCGCCGTTGTCCGGCATGCGATTGTCCACGGCGTCATCCCTCCCCCGGTGGGACCGCGTGTGTTGCGAGCGGCCGAACGCGCCGCCCCCCGGCGCGAACGATCACTCTTAGCACAGAGCCACCCACCGGCGCCATTTCTGCGCACGTGTGCCCGCGAGCGCCTCATAGGATCATGTCGTGCCGGTCGCTATCTGTAAACCTCTCAATTGCGAACGGTGAGCGACGGGCAGAGAGTCCGTTGCTTTTTACGGTTGTGCACTGATAATCCCGCCGTGCCGGATGACGAGCTTCTTGAATCGACGCTGCGGGCCCAGTGGCATCTGGTCCCCGCCGAGATCACCGCCCTCCCGGACGTGCTCATGTCACACGGATGGGAGGTGACGGCCGGATCCGAGAGGTACGTCGTCCGGCTCACCGAGACCGGCTGCCGCCAGCCGGTGGAGGCCGGCCTGGCCGCCGCCGAGCATCTGCGCGGCCGCGACATCGCCGTCGGCGAGCCGGTGCGGACCCTGTCCGGCGGCCTGACCGCGCAGACCGAGCACGGCGCCTTCGCCGTGCTGCGCCGGGTGCCGGGCCGCCGCCTCGACGGGGCCGACCCGATCGACCAGCAGTTCTGGGGCGACCGGCTGGGCGCCGCCCACCGGGCCCTGCAGGGGTTCCACCATCCGGGCCTGCGGCCGTGGCAGCTGCTCGACCCGGACGCCCCGCACCTGGCCGGCGAGCCGTGGCTGCGCGCCGTGGTCCTCGACGCGGTCACCGCGGTCACCAGGGTCACGGTCACCGATCGGCTGACCTACGGGGTGCTGCACGGGGACCCGGCCCCGGACGTCTTCGTGGTCGATCCGGGCACCGGGCGGGCCGGGCTGCTCGACTGCGGGGCCAGCGGCCTCGGCCCGCTCGTCTACGACGTGGCCGCCGCCGTCGCGTACGCGGGCGGCCTGAGCCAGGGTGCCGAGCTGATCGACGGCTATGTCGCGGCCGGCCCGGTCGGGGCGGACGAGCTGTACGCCGTACTCCCCGTTCTCTTGAGGTTGAGGTGGGCCGTCCAGGCCGATCGCGCGGTCCGCCTCGGCCTTCCCGAGACCCTGAGGAGTGCAAAAGCGGCCCTCGACGCCATGGGGCAGTGACCGTGGTGGAGGATGTCCCCCGATGCCATACCGCTACTTTTATGACTGCGAGTTCATCGAGGACGGGCTCACCATCGACCTCGTCTCGATCGGCGTGGTCGACGAGTTCGGTCGCGAGTTCTACGCGATCAGCACGGAGTTCGACGACAGCAAGGCCATCCCCTGGGTGCGCCGCAACGTCCTCGACAAGCTTCCCTCGCCCGCCGACAAGGCGTGGCGCTCCCGGGAGCGGATCCGCGACGACCTGTACGCCTTCCTGACCGAGCCGGTCGAGGGCCGCAACGAGCAGATCGAGCTGTGGGCCTGGTTCGCCGCCTACGACCACGTCGCGCTCGCGCAGCTCTGGGGTGCCATGCCGGCCCTGCCGCGCGACATCCCCCGGTTCACCAAGGACCTGCGCCAGCTCTGGGACGACAAGGGCCGCCCGCACCTGCCCTCGATGTCGGGCCGGCACGACGCCCTGGTCGACGCGAAGCACAACCTGGCCCGCTGGCGCGCCATGGGTGGTTGAGCCGCGCCCGTCGGGGAATTGCCGGAGGTATGACGAACACCGAGCAGGAGCAGCGCGACAAGGTCAAGCAGATGGTCGCCGACGCCCGCATCTGCATGTTGGCCACGATGACCGCCGACGGCAAGCACGTGAGCCGGCCGATGGCCCTCCAGGACGTCGAGTTCGACGGCGACCTCTGGTTCTTCACTTATTCGACGTCCGACCTGGTCGAGCAGATCGCCCTGCACCCGCAGGTCAACGTCGCTTTCAGTGACCAGAAGCAGAACAACTGGATCTCGGTGTCGGGTACGGCGGTCCGCACCGACGACCCGGAGAAGGCCCGCGAGCTCTGGAATCCGGCGCTCAAAGCCTGGTTCCCGGACGGACTCGAGACGCCGGAGCTTACGCTGGTCAAGGTGCATGCGGAGACCGCCGAGTACTGGGCCGCGGCGCACAGTTCGAAGGTCGTGACGCTGCTGGGCTACGCCAAGGCGGCCGTAACCGGAAAGACCCCGGACGCGGGGGAGAACGAAACCGTCAGGCTGTAGCGGGGCGCTTCGGGGCGGTGTGAGCCGGACCGCTAAAGTTCGGCTTGCGGCCCGCCCCGGGCCCGGCAACGCTGCCGATCACTCGCTCCCTGGGGCTCGACGGGCCTGTGCAACCTCGCACCTGAAATCAGGGAGGACGAGCAATCATGCGTATCGGCGTGCTCACCGGCGGCGGCGACTGCCCCGGTCTCAACGCGGTGATCCGGGCGGTGGTCCGCAAGGGCGTCGCCGCTTACGGCCACGAGTTCGTCGGGTTCCGCGACGGCTGGAAGGGCCCGCTCGAGGGCCTGACGAAGCCGCTCGGCATCGCCGAGGTCCGCGGCATCCTGCCGCGTGGCGGCACCATCCTGGGCTCCTCGCGCACCAACCCCTTCAAGATCGAGGGCGGCGTCGAGAAGATCAAGGCGAACCTGGCCGAGCAGGGCGTGGACGCCCTGGTGGCGATCGGCGGCGAGGACACCCTCGGCGTCGCCACCAAGCTGAACGACCTCGGCGTCAACGTCGTCGGCGTGCCCAAGACGATCGACAACGACCTCAACGCCACCGACTTCACCTTCGGCTTCGACACCGCCGTCAACATCGCGATGGAGGCCATCGACCGGCTGCACACCACGGCCGAGTCGCACCACCGCACGCTGGTCGTCGAGGTCATGGGCCGGCACGCCGGCTGGATCGCCCTGCACGCCGGCCTGGCCGGTGGCGCCAACGTGATCCTGCTGCCCGAGCGCCCGTTCGACGTCGAGCAGGTCGCGACGTACGTGACCAAGCGCTTCGAGGTCGAGTACGCGCCGATCGTCGTCGTCTCCGAGGGCGCCCAGCCGCTCGACGGCCAGATGTCGCTGCAGAGCAAGGAGCTCGACTCCTTCGGCCACGTCCGCCTCGGCGGCATCGGCCAGTGGCTGGCCGAGCAGCTGGAGGAGAAGACCGGCAAGGAGGCCCGTACGGTCGTCCTCGGTCACATCCAGCGCGGTGGCACCCCGACGGCGTTCGACCGGGTGCTCGCGACCCGGTTCGGCCTGCAGGCGATCGACGCCGTCCACGAGGGCGACTTCGGTAAGATGATGGCGCTGCGGGGCACCGACATCGTGCGCGTGCCGCTGATCGAGGGCACCGGCGAGCTCAAGACCGTTCCGCTGTCGCGGTACGAAGAGGCCGAGGTCTTCTTCGGCAGCTGAGCTACGGCTTTGTCAGAGGGCGGCCGCGAGGCCGCCCTCTTTCTTCTTTCAAGGGGCGGGTATGACGAAGCAGACGGTGGCCGTGATCGGCGCGGGCAAGCTCGGTGAGCTGGTCCTCTCCGGACTCCTGCGCTCCGGCTGGCCGGCGCCGAAGGTGCTGGCCACGACCCGCCGCCCGGAGCGGGCGGCCGAGCTGGCCGAGCGCTACGGCATCCGCCCGGTGCTCAACCTGACCGCGGTGACCCAGGCCGAGGTGCTGCTGATCGCGGTGAAGCCGCAGGACGCGGGCCGGCTGCTCGAGGACTTCGGGCCCAAGGTGCCGCCGGAGACCCTCGTGGTCTCGCTCTGCGCCGGGCTGCCCACGAGCTTCTTCGCCGACCGGCTGCCCGGTGGCATCCCGATCGTGCGGGTCATGACGAACACGCCGGCCCGGGTCGACGAGGCGATGACCGCGATCTCGCCGGGGCCGTACGCGACTGTCGATCACCTCACGGTCGTCGAGGAGATCTTCCGGCCGCTCGGCCGGACGCTGCGCGTCCCCGAGTCCCAGCAGGACGCGGTGACAGCGCTCTCCGGCTCCGGCCCGGCGTACTTCTACCTGCTGGTCGAAGCCATGATCGACGCCGGCATCCTGCTCGGGCTGCCCCGCCAGGTGGCGCACGAGCTGATCGTGCAGACCGCCGTCGGGTCGGCGGCCATGCTCCGCGACTCCGACGAGCACCCGGTGAAGCTGCGCGAGGCGGTCACCTCACCCGCCGGCACGACCGCCGCGGCCCTGCGCGAGCTCGAGGTCCACGGCGTACGGGCCGCGTTCCTCACCGCCCTCGAGGCCGCCCGCGACCGCGCGCGAGCGATCGCCACCGAGATGTCGAGTTAGTACCAGATCGCGATCTTGGAGCCGTTGTTCTCCTCGGGGGGCGAGGGGTGGCTCAGCGCGGTCCCGGTGGCCATGCGGTGGGCCGACCAGGCGACGGCGGCCGCGTCCAGGATGTCGTCGGGCGGGGCCTGCCCGGCCGGGCCGATCGCGTCGGGCAGCACGATCCCGTTGCGGGCGAGCAGTTCCCGGCGCCGGGCCTGGCCGGTCCACGTCTTCTTGGCGTACTGAAGGGGCTCGCCCGCCATCGTGCGGAACGAGACCTCGGGGTGCGCCTCGAAGAGCAGGCCGGGATGACGTTCCCAGATCGCGTTGGCCTCGAGCAGCTTGGGCCGCAAGGCCCAGGACTGCCGGCTCAGGCCGGCGCCGGTCAGTTCCCGGCAGAGCCGGTTGGCCGCGGCGAAGTCGGACTCCTGCCAGACGGCCCGGGGCGGCACCCGGAAGACGCTGCCGCGGCGGGGTCCGAGCTGGTCGGCGGCGAGGGTGTCGGCCGCCCGCCAGGTGTCGGGGAGCATGCCGAGCGGGATGTCCACGCCGATCACCGACGCGCCGGAGCTGCCGGCGACTATCTCGTAGAGCGTGGAGGCCAGAACGGCCCGCCCGAAGGCCCCGTCGCGGAGCTCGACCCCGACCCAGCCGAGAGCGTAGGCATCGACTCCGATAACTCGGACGGTCATCGGCGGCGCGCGGGCTCGAGGGCTACGACGTCGAAGATGGTCATGACGGAAGACTACGCGTTGTGTCCGTGGATGTGCACCCCGTAGCGGTGCGCTCCGCAAAGTTAAGCCTTTGCGTAATCCCTTCACCCCATCTTGACGACTGTGAATATCTGTGACTACCGTCTCCTTCACTGAACTTTCAGGAAAGTTTCCTAATCGTTCGACGAGGAGTCAGAAGTGCAGAAATCCCTCCGTCGCGCCACCCTGGTGTCGGCGATCGTGGTGGTCGCGGCGACCGCCACGGTCCCGGCCACCATGGCGTCGGCCGCTGCGGCCTGTGCCCCCGCCTGGTCCTCCACCGCCACGTACGTCAAGGACAACGTCGCTTCGCAGAGCGGACACAACTACACCGCCAAGTGGTGGACCCAGAACGAGTCCCCGGCCACGCACAGCGGACAGTGGGACGTCTGGATCGACAACGGCGCGTGTGGCGGCACCACGCCCCCGACGACACCCCCCACCACCCCTCCGACGACACCCCCGACCACCCCGCCCACGACTCCTCCGACCACCCCGCCCACCACGACCCCGCCCGGGACGAGTGGCAAGAACGTGGTCGGCTACTTCGCGCAGTGGGGCGTCTACCAGCGCCAGTACTTCGTCAAGAACCTGGTCACCTCGGGCTCGGCCGCGAAGCTGTCGCACATCCTGTACGCGTTCGGCAACACCACCGGCGGCCAGTGCACGATCGGTGACTCCTACGCCGACTACGACATGGCGTACACCGCCGCCAACAGCGTCGACGGCGTGGCCGACACGTGGGACGCCGGAGCGCTCCGCGGCTCGTTCAACCAGCTGCGCAAGCTCAAGAAGCAGTACCCGAACATCAAGATCATCTGGTCGTTCGGCGGCTGGACCTGGTCCGGTGGCTTCACCCAGGCCGCGGCGAACCCGACCGCGTTCGCCAACTCCTGCTACAACCTGATCAAGGACCCACGCTGGTCGGACGTCTTCGACGGCATCGACATCGACTGGGAGTACCCGAACGCCTGCGGCCTGAGCTGCGACGCGAGCGGCCCGGCGGCGTACAACAACGTCATCACCGCGCTGCGGAACAAGTTCGGCTCGAACTTCCTGATCACCTCGGCCATCACGGCCGACGGCTCCAACGGCGGCAAGCTGGACGTGGCCGACTACGCGTCGGGCATCGCGAAGCTGAACCTGGTCTTCCCGATGACCTACGACTACTTCGGCGCCTTCGCCGCGCAGGGCCCGACCGCGCCGCACTCGCCGCTCACCTCGTACACCGGCATCCCGCAGGCCGGCTTCTACTCGGACGCGGCGATCCAGAAGCTCAAGAGCAAGGGCGTGCCGGCCAACAAGATCCTGCTCGGCATCGGCTTCTACGGCCGCGGCTGGACCGGGGTCACCCAGGCCGCGCCGGGCGGCACGGCGACCGGCGCCGCGCCGGGCACCTACGAGGCCGGCATCGAGGACTACAAGGTCCTCAAGAACAGCTGCCCGCCCACCGGCACGGTGGCCGGAACCTCGTACGCCAAGTGCGGCAGCAACTGGTGGAGCTACGACACCCCGTCGACCATCGCCGGAAAGATGACCTACGCCAAGAACCAGGGTCTCGCCGGCGCGTTCTTCTGGGAGTTCTCGGGCGACACGAGCAACGGTGAGCTGATCTCGGCCATCAAGAACAACCTCTGAGCAGTAGCAGAGGCTCATCTCCTCAGGTGAGAAGAGGGGCACCGGGCGCAAGCCCGGTGCCCCTCACTCGTAGGCTTTCCGTCATGCGCCGTGAGTGGCACCAGCTTTCGTACCCGGGGGTCGGTAACCCCGCTCTGCAGACCTCCCGCCCCTCGACCGACTCCGCCGAGGACGAGGCCCTCGGCCTCGACGTCTGGCGCGGCCTGCCCCGCGTGCAGGTGCCGCCGTGGGAGGACCCGGCCGAGGTCGCCTCCGTCTGCGAGGTGCTCGACGTCGTACCGTCGATCGTCGCCCCGTACGAGGTCGACCAGCTGCGGGTCAAACTGGCCGAGGTCTGCGAGGGCCGCGCGTTCCTGCTCCAGGGCGGCGACTGCGCCGAGACGTTCGCCGACAACACCGAGAGCCACCTGCTGGCCAACGCGCGCACGCTGCTGCAGATGGCGGTCGTCCTCACGTACGGTGCCTCGATGCCGGTCGTCAAGGTGGCCCGGGTCGCCGGGCAGTACACCAAGCCCCGCTCGTCGGCGACCGACTCGCTCGGCCTGCCCGCCTACCGCGGCGACCTGATCAACTCGCTCGACGCGAACGAGGCCGCGCGCCGGGCCGACCCGCAGCGGATGATCCGCGCGTACGCCAACTCGGCCGCCGCCATGAACATGCTCCGGGCGTACCTGGCCGGTGGCCTGGCCGACCTGCACGGCCTGCACGACTGGAACAAGGACTTCGTCCGGGCGTCGCCGGCGGGGGAGCGGTACGAGGCGATCGCCCGCGAGATCGACCGGGCCCTCGACTTCATCCGGGCCTGCGGCATGACCGACAACGAGGCCCTGCGCACGGTCAGCCTGTACTGCTCGCACGAGGCCCTGGCGCTCGAGTACGACCGCGCGCTGACCCGGGTGAGCGACGGACGGGCGTACGGCCTCAGCGGTCATTTCCTGTGGGTCGGCGAGCGGACCCGCCAGCTCGACCACGCGCACATCGACTTCATCAGCCGGATCGCCAACCCGATCGGCGTCAAGCTCGGGCCCGGCACCTCGCCCGACACGGCGCTCGAGCTGTGCGAGAAGCTCAACCCAGACAACATCCCGGGCCGGCTCACCCTGATCAGCCGGATGGGCAACGGCAAGGTCCGCGACGCGCTGCCGCCGATCGTCGAGAAGGTCACGGCGGCCGGGGCCAAGGTCGTCTGGCAGTGCGACCCGATGCACGGCAACACGCACGAGTCGTCGAACGGCTACAAGACCCGCCACTTCGACCGGATCGTCGACGAAGTGCTCGGCTACTTCGAGGTCCACCGGGGCCTGGCGACCCACCCGGGCGGCATCCACATCGAGCTGACCGGCGAGGACGTCACCGAGTGCCTGGGCGGCGCCCAGGGCATCGAGGACCTCGACCTGCCGGACCGGTACGAGACCGCCTGCGACCCCCGCCTCAACACCCAGCAGAGCCTCGAGCTCGCGTTCCTCGTCGCGGAGATGCTTCGTGGTTGATCTACGGTCCGACACCGTCACCAAGCCGACCCACGGGATGCGGGAGGCGATGTTCAGCGCCGAGGTCGGCGACGACGTCTTCGGCGACGACCCCACGGTCAACAGCCTTGAGGCGTACGTGGCCTCGCTGTTCGGCCACGAGGCGGCGCTGTTCGCGCCGAGCGGGTCGATGGCGAACCAGATCGCGCTCCAGCTCCACGTCCCGCCGGGCGGCGAACTGCTGGCCGGGGCGGACGCGCATGTCGTCACGTACGAGGTGGGGGCCGCGGCCGCCCTGGGTGGCATCTCCACCCGTACCTGGCCGTCGGTCGGCGCCGATCTCGACGTCGACCAGATCGCCGCGATGATCCGCCCCGCCGGTTACCCCTCGGTGCCGACGCGGGCGATCGCGGTGGAGCAGACGCACAATCTGGGCGGCGGCACGACCGTACCTCTGGCGACCTTGCGGGCCTTGCGGGATTTGTCGGAGAAATCGGGCGTCGGGCTTCACTGCGACGGCGCGCGGATCTGGCACGCGCACGTCGCGGACGGCGTCTCCCTCGCTGACTACGGCGCCTGCTTCGACACCCTGTCGGTGTGCCTGTCCAAGGGTCTCGGCGCCCCCGTCGGCTCGCTGATCGTCGGCAGCCGGGAGCGCATCGCCCAGGCCCGCGTCATCCGCAAGCGGATGGGCGGCGGCATGCGCCAGGTCGGCATCCTGGCCGCGGCCGGCCGCTACGCCCTCGACAACCACATCGCCCGTCTGGCCGACGACCACGCCCGCGCCAAGCGCGTCGCCGAGGCACTGGCCCCGTTCGGCGTGGTCGACCCGTCCCGCGTACGAACGAACCTGGTCCTTCTGGATCTCTCGAAGTCGTCACTGGACGCGCCCACCCTGGCCGCCCGCGCCGCCGAGCAGAACGTGCTGATCGCCGCCATGCTGCCGAAGATCGCCCGAGTCATCACCCACCTCGACGTCGACGACGCCGGCGTGGACCAGGCCATCGAGGTCCTGAGCGGCCTGCTCGCCGGCTCCTGACGGTTCGGCCGGGGCCGAAGGTTCCGGCTGATCTCATGGGCCCATGTCAGACTCTCGGCCATCACCACCCCGGCCGACCTGGCCCCGTTCACAGCCGATGATCTCGATGAGGCGCGCATGTACTACGGCGACGCCGTCGGTTTCCTCGGCCCGACCCCCTAAAGTCGGCGGTCGTGCGGCCGAAGGTGGGGCACACGACCGGCGACCTTAGGGGTGGGCATTGGGTGAGGCCACCGTGCGCCGGCCGGCGCGGAACGCGTTCGAGGCGGAGCTGATCGCGCTGGTCGGGGCGGTCTACGCGAGTCACGACGGGCTGGCTGGGCGGGCGCTCGTGTTGGAGCGGGAGGCGCTGGCGGCCGGGGACCGGGAGTACGCGGCGCTGGCCCGGCTCGTGGTGGCCGACCTGGACAACCGGGGTGGGCGGCAGAATCAGGGCATCCGGGACGCGCAGGCCGAGCTGAGCGCGGCCGCCGACCGGCTCGTGGTGGCGAAGGCGCACGCGGTCATCGCGGGTGGGCTGTGGCGGCTCGGTGACAACGCCGAGGCGGTCAAGCACGCGTACGAGGCCGACCGGCTGCTCACCGAGGACGATCCGCTGGTCCTGCGGGTCGACCACGCGGTCATCCTGGCCGCGCAGGTGAACGACCAGCGGCTGGGGCGGGTCTCGCACGAGGAGTACCGGGTCGCGCAGCGGCTGGCCGACCGGCTCGGGCACCCCGATCTGATCATCGCCAACCTGAACAACTGGGCCTGGTCCTGCTACCGCGAGGGCGACCAGCCGATGGCGTTGCGGCTGGCCCGGCGGATGGAGGAGCACAGCGCCCAGGCCGGCCACCCGATGAACACCTCCTGCGCCGACACCGTGGCCCGGGTCCTGATGGCCGACGGGCAGACCGGGCGGGCCACCCGCGTCCTCGAGGACGCCCTGGCGCACGCGCCGTCCACCGACGTCGACGCCGTACCGGCCTGCCTGATCACGTTCGCCGAGATCCGGCGGGCCGAGGGTGACGTGCCGGGCGCGCTGGCCCTGCTCGAGCGCTGCCGCGAGCTGACCCGGCGCGACGACGTGCCCGAGATGGACGCGATCGCCCTGCGGCTGCTCGCCACGTGCCATGCCGATCTGGGCAACTTCGAGAGCGCGTACCGCGAAATGGTCGAGTTCCATCAGGCGTGGACGGCGCGCCGCACCGAGCAGAGCGAGGCGCTGACCTCGGTCACCCAGGCCCGCTTCGCCATCGACGAGGCCCGCCGCGACCGGGAACGCTTCCGCGAGCTGGCCGAACGCGACGCCCTGACCGGCCTGTGGAACCGGCGCCGCTCCGACGAGCACCTGGCCGCCGTGCTGGCGGCCGGCGTCACCCCGATGGCGGTGGCCCTCCTCGACCTCGACCACTTCAAGAAGGTCAACGACACCTTCTCCCACGAGGCCGGCGACTGCGTCCTGCGCCACGTCGGCGACCTGCTCCACACGCTGACCGGCCCCGACGGCCACGCCGCCCGCCACGGCGGCGAGGAGTTCGTGCTGTACCTGCCGCTGGATCCGGCGGGAGCGCTGAAGACCTGCGAGCGGGTACGGGCCGCGGTGGCCGCCCACGACTGGTCCGAGATCGCCCCCGGCCTACGGGTCACCACCAGCATCGGCCTGACCTCGCTGCGCCCCGACGACGACGCCCGCACGGTCCTGGCCCGCGCCGACGCCCGCCTCTACGCGGCCAAGAAGGGCGGCCGTGATCAAGTGCGTTGCTGAGTGCCGGTAACGAATCGGGGCCAGCGGCACGTGGCTCTCGTCGGCCGCCGCCCCTCTCCGGCCGTCCGGCTCAGCCGGCCAGGCCACGCCGGACAGCCACCGCCAGTTGGACGGCGCCCACCACGGCCAAGGCCAGCCAGACGCCGGTGGCGGCCGTGGCCGCGACGGGCAGGACCGCCGCGCCGAGCAGGCCGAAGATGGCTACCAGGACGCGGGTGGGGCGTTCGGCGACCGTCACGGCGCCGATCTCGGACATGCCGGCGGCTGAGGCCCGGGCTCGGGCGTACTCGTGGAGCCAGCTCAGGGCGCCCGCGATGACGACCAGCCAGCCTGGGGTGCCGGCCAGCCAGAACGCGGTCAGCCAGGCGGCCTCTCCCAGGCGGTCGGCGACCGAGTCGTACACGTAACCCAGCTTCGTGGTGCGGCCGCTGATCACCGCGACGGCGCCGTCCATGCTGTCGGCCAGGGCGGCCAGCAGGGCCAGGACGGCCGCCAGGAGCAGGCCGGGGCGGCCCAGCACGGTGGCCGCCGGAACCAGCAGGCACAGGAACAGACCGGCGGTGGTCACGGCCATCGGGCCGACGCGGCGGCGGGTCAGCCAGGAGCCGCAGCCGTACGCGAGGCGCACCCACCCGCGTACGAGAAAAGAAGCCCGGCGCGGGTCGAAACCGCCGTGCAAGCCGGACCAGGTTGCGGCGTACTCCTCCCAGAGCACGCTCAGACGGCCGCGGCCGCGGGGGCCAGCAGCTGCCACACCTCGCGAGTGGCGGTGGACCGGTTGAGGGTGATGAAGTGGACGCCGGGCACGCCCTCGGCCAGCAGCCGGGCGCACATCTCGGCGCACAGCTCGACCCCGAGGGCGCGGACGGCGGCCTCGTCGTGCGCCACCCGCTCGAAGCGGGCCAGCAGGGCCGGCGGGAACGGGGCGCCGGACAGCTGAGACGAGCGCTCGATCGTGGCCATCCGGGTCACCGGCATCACGCCGGGGACGATCGGGACGTCGCCGCCGGACGCGGTCACCCGGTCGCGCAGGCGCAGGTAGTCGTCGGCGTCGAAGAACATCTGGGTGATCGCGAAGTCGGCGCCGGCCCGGCACTTGCGGACGAAGTGGGCGGTGTCGGAGTCGACGTCGGCCGACCGGGGGTGCTTGTACGGGAAAGCGGCCACCCCGACGCTGAAATCACCCGACTCCTTGACCAGGCGGACCAGATCCTCCGCGTAGAGCACACCCTCCGGATGGCGCACCCACTCGCCCATCGGATCGCCGGGCGGGTCACCGCGGACGGCCAGCACGTTGCGGATGCCGGCGCCGGCCAGCCGGCCGATGACGTTGCGGAGCTCGGCCACCGAATGGTCGACCGCGGTCAGATGCGCCATGGGCAGCAACGTCGTCTCGGTAGCCACCCGCTCGGTGACGGCGACAGTCGTGTCGCGGGTGGTGCCGCCCGCGCCGTACGTGATCGAGACGAAGTCGGGTTTCAGCGGCTCCAACTCGCGGATGGCGCGCCACAGCAGGCGCTCGCCCTCGGCGGTCTTGGGCGGGAAGAACTCGAACGAGAAAGTGGGCTCGGGCCCGGCGATCAAATCACCGATCGCGGGGGTGCCGGGCAGGCGCGAGGGCAGTCCGAGAGCCACACCCCGACTCTACCTTCAGCAGCACGGGAGTCTTCGACTAGCGTTCGGACGTGCTTGCCACCGATGTCTCCGACCTGCGCGCCCGCGTCGACAAGGCGCTGGCCGCGTTCCTGGCCGCTCAGCGCGACCGCCTGACGATGATCGACCCGGCCCTGGCCGACGTGTCGGCCGCGCTCGAGGACTTCGTGCTCGGCGGCGGCAAGAGGCTGCGCCCGGCCTTCGCCTACTGGGGTTACCGCGGCGCCGGCGGGGCCGACTCCGACCAGATCGTGGCCGCCGTGTCGGCGCTCGAGCTGGTGCAGGCCAGCGCGCTGATCCACGACGACCTGATGGACCGCTCGGACACCCGGCGCGGCGAGCCGTCGGTGCACCGCCGCTTCGAGAGCCTGCACACGGCGGCCGGCTGGCGGGGCGGCTCGGCCGCCTTCGGCGACAGCGCGGCCGTACTGCTGGGCGACCTGTCCCTGGTGTGGTCGGACGAGATGTTGCAGACCTCGGGCGCCGGCGTCGCCGAGATCACCCGGGCCCGCCCGATCTTCGACGAGATGCGTACGGAGGTCACGGTCGGCCAGTACCTGGACGTGCTCACCCAGGCCACGGCGGACACGTCGGTCGAGCGGGCCGGGAAGGTGGCCCGCTTCAAATCGGCCAAGTACACGGTCGAGCGCCCGCTGCTGCTGGGCGCGTCCCTGGCGGGCGCGGGGGAGGACGTGTCTGCGGCGTACACGGCGTTCGGCCTGCCGCTGGGCGAGGCCTTCCAGTTCCGCGACGACGTGCTGGGCGTGTTCGGCGACCCGGCCCAGACGGGCAAGCCGGCCGGCGACGACCTGCGCGAGGGCAAGCGGACGTACCTGGTGGCGGCGGCGTTCGCGGCCCTGGACGAGAAGGGACAGGCGGAACTGGACGAGGGCCTGGGCGATCAGGGCCTGAACGACGCCGGCGTGGAACGCCTGCGCGACCTGATCCGCGACTCGGGCGCCCTGGCGGCCACCGAACAGCGCATCGACGAGCTCATGGCGGCGTCCCTGACCGCCCTGGAGGCGGCCCCACTGAACGACGAGGCCCGCGAGGTCCTGCGCCACTTGGCCGACGCCGCCACCCGCCGCACGGTCTGACAGCCGCGGCTTGACGATCTCGGTGAGTTTCGACCGGCCGGCCTTGCGCAGCCCGGCCGGGCCACCGCAGCGCTAGAGCAGTTCCAGGACCGCGGCGTGCTTGACCTTCGGACCGAGAATCCGCTCCGGCGGCGGATGGATCTGGGTGCGCGGACCGCGGATCCGGTTGCTGATGCGGGTGACCTCGCCGGCGTCGGCCCGGCGCAGCATGTGCGGCAGGGTGCGGGCGGTGCCGGCAGCCGCGTTACGGAGAGACCTGCCCAAGATTCGGGTGGCCGGGTCCCTGTCAGCGGTCTCGCCGACGCCACCCGGCCCGGCGACAACCTCGGCTGGGGACGATCAGAAAGGTAACGGGGCGGGGCTGCGGGCGGTTCGAGGCCGGGACGGCACAGGGCTTGGCGGGCACGCTGAAGCGCACGCCGCAGAAAGCCCGGCCCCGCGATGAAGCGGGGCGGCCCTTCTTCGGCGTGCGCCGGTGTGTCCGTACCTCTATGTCCTAGAAACCGATGGCCTGGGCCCGGCGCTTGACCTCACGGGCGCGGTCACCGCCCAGGGCTTTCGCCGCGTTGCCGTCCACGAGCGTGTCGTCGGGCTCGTAGAGCCACCGCAGGGCCTCTTCGTCGTTATACCCGGAGTCGCGCAGCAAGGTCAGGACGCCGGGGAGGTGCTTGAGCACGGTGTCGTTGGCAACGAGGTCCGCGGGGACCACTCGGACGTTGTCACGCTTCACCGCGAGCAGCTGCCCGTCGCGAATCATCTGGTGCACCTTGCTGATCGACACACCGAGCTTCGCGGACACGTCCGGCAGGTTGATCCACTCGGCCGGTCCGGCGGTTACGGAATCGCTCACTCCTACAGCGTGCCAGAAGAGCGGAGAGACAACCTCATGAGCCTGCTGCGCAGGACCCGTACGGAGATGGCCGGGGCGTGGCGTTCGCTGCGCTACGACATGGGCCGGGCGCCCGCCGAGCCGCCGGCGGGCGGGCCCGACGTGACGTGTACGGGCATGAGCACGTTCGGCGTGGTGCCGCCGGAGTCCGAGCCGGCGCCGCGGAAGAGGCCGCGGCGGGCGCTGGCGGTGACCGCGTTCGGGACGTTGACGGTGGTCGGGGCGGCGGGGGCCTATCTGGGGGTGGTGAACGGGCTGGGGTCGCTGATCTCCGAGCGGCCGGCGGCGGCGGACACCGTGGCCACCGCGGCCGCCCGGGCCGGGGTGGGGCCGGCGGCGGTGCCTTCGCCGGACGCGGCGGGGGTTCGGGGCGTCACGCCGGCGCCGGGTACGGTCGTGCCGCCCGCCACGAGCGGTCTCAGCGGTACTGGGACCGGCCTCGGCGCGGGCGCGAGGCTGGGCACGGGCGCCGGCGGCGGCCTCGTCGCTGCGGCGCCGCCCGCGCCGGGCGCGATTCCGGTTCCGGGCCGGGCAGCAAATACGGCAAATCCGATTAGTTCGGCGCGGCCGGTCAAGCCGACGAAGACGGAATGCCACTGTGCGTCGCCGCCGGTTCCGACGCCGACGGGGCCGACGGCGTCTCCCTCACCGACGCCGTCGGAGTCGAGCGGCGCGGAGCCGACACCTAGTGAGACGAGCGCCACTCCGGACGAATCGGTTGAGCCGAGCCCCAGTTGGCGGGGGCGCCGCCACCGACGGCATAACCACTAAATCCGGTTTTGTCGGGGTGAATGTCTCGGTTGGCGTCCACGCGAGTACCCGTTTGGACTCAGCTATGACATCCTGGACCGCCCCCACGCGAAAGACACATACACTTCACGCCGATGGACACCACAGTCGCCGACACGTTGATCGGCACGACGATTGACGGCCGCTACCGGATCACCGGTCGGGTGGCCCGTGGTGGCATGGCGACCGTCTACACGGCCACCGACGAACGACTCGAGCGCACCGTCGCTTTGAAGATCATTCACCCGTCGCAGGCGACCAATGTCCACTTCGTGGACCGGTTCACCGACGAGGCCAAGACGATCGCCCGGCTCACCCACCCCAACGTCGTCGCCGTGTACGACCAGGGCCGCCATCAGGGCCTGCCCTATCTGGTCATGGAGTACGTGCAGGGCCGCACCCTGCGCGACCTGCTCACGCAGCGGCGCCGGCTCAACCCGGTGGAGGCGCTGGCGATCCTCGAGCAGATGCTCGCCGCGATCGCCGCCGCTCACCGGGCCGGCCTCGTGCACCGCGACGTGAAGCCGGAGAACGTGCTGGTCGCCGAGGCGCCGAGCGGTGGTGTCGGCAACCTGGTCGACGCCGTCGTCAAGGTGGCCGACTTCGGGCTGGCCCGCGCCGTCGAGGCGAGCACGGCCGACGACTCCGGCCAGCTCATGGCCACTGTCGCCTACGTGGCGCCCGAGCTGGTCACCGACGGGCACGCCGACGCGCGGACCGACGTCTACTCGGCCGGCATCGTGCTCTTCGAGATGCTCACCGGGCGGGTGCCGTTCGACGGCGACGACCCGGTCGCCGTCGCCTGGCAACACGTCGACAACGACGTGCCGGCGCCGTCGAGCGTGGTCAAGGGCCTGCCCTCGGTGCTCGACGACCTGACCGCCCGGGCCACCCGGCGCGATCCGGGCGCCCGGCCGACCGACGCCGGTGCGCTGCTGGCCGAGGTGCAGACCGTCCGCGACGATCTCGGCGCGGCCAATGTCGAGACCGCGCTGCTGCGCCAGGTGCCCGCCTCCCGCGCCGCCATGGCCGACGCGACGACGGTGGTGCCGGCCGTGGCCGACCGGCCGACCTGGGCCCGGCTGCCGGGTCAGAGCGGCCCGCCGCCGCGCGGCCAGGAGTACACGGCCGGCCGCGTTCCCCGGTCGAGCAAGCGCAGCGGCCCCGACCGGCGCAAGATCTTCCTGTCGGCCGCCATCGCGGTCATGCTGCTGGTCATCGTCGGCAGCACGTGGTGGGTCTTCCTGGGCCGCTACGGCGACGCGCCGGCCATGGTCAACATGACGAAGGCCCAGGCCGAGTTGTACGCGGACCAGAACGGCTTCGACCTGTTCTACGCCGACGGGCAGTACAACGAGAACGTCCCCAAGGACACCGTCGTCAACCAGGACCCGGCGGCCGGTGAGCGGATCGTCCGGGGTGGCGCCATCACGCTGACGCTGTCGCTGGGCAAGGAGCGGTTCGCCGTACCGGACCTGGCCGGCCTGGAATTGACCGCCGCGCAGGGCGAACTCGAGCAGCTCGGCCTGAAGATCAAAAAGGGCGGCCACCAGTACAGCGACACCATCGCCGAGGGTGCTGTCATCTCGTCCGACCCCAAGGCCGGCACCGAGCTCAAGCGCGGCGACACGGTCACGGTGGTGACCAGCGACGGCAAGGCGCCGATCCAGGTGCCCGAGCTCGTCGGCAAGAACATCAACGACGTCCGCAACGAGCTGGCCGGGCTGGGCCTGCAGGCACAGGAGCGGTACAAGGACAGCGACGAGCCGGCCGACACGGTGATCGCGCAGACGCCCAAGCCGGGCACCGGCGCCGCCCGCGACGACGTGGTGACCCTCGACGTGAGCAAGGGCCCGCCGCTGGTGACCGTGCCCGACCTCACCAACCAGCCCTGCCGGCAGGCCGAGGCGACGCTGAAGGGCATGGGCCTCAACGTCCATATCGACTTCAACGCCGACGCCTTCGTCCGCAGTCAGCAGCCGGGCGGCAACACGCAGGTCGCGCCCGGCAGTGAAGTAAGGATCCAGTGCTTCTAAACCGCCGTATCGGTTCACACACCAAGACGTCGGGAGGGCTGGCCAAGGCCGCCCTCCCGTACGTCGACGCCGCCGGGTCGGAGACCCTTCAGGTGTACGTCTCCAATTCGCGGGGCTGGGCTCTCCCGTCCGGTGACCCGAAACAGGACACACTGTTCCGCGACGGCTGCGGCGAGCGCGGCGTCCCGGCGTACATCCACGCCTCTCTGCTCGTGAACCTCGGCTCGCCGACCGAGCTGACCGTCGAGCGTTCGGTGGGCGTGCTCGCGCACGCGCTGGAACGTGGCCGGGCGATCGGCGCGACGGCCGTGGTCTTCCACGCCGGCAGCGCGGTCGACGAGGCCCACGGCGACAAGGCGTTCCATCAGCTTCACGAGGCTCTGCTGCCGCTGCTCGACCGGGCCGCCGCCGAGGGCCTGCCCCGGCTGCTCGTCGAGCCGAGCGCCGGCGGCGGCCGCAGCCTCGCCTCCAAGGTGCAGGATCTCGGCCGCTACCTGGCCGCGGTCGACAACCACGAGTGGCTCGGCGTCTGCTTCGACACCTGCCACGCGTGGGCGGCCGGTCACGACCTGGCCACCCCCGGCGGCATGACCGAGACCCTGGACGCGCTGGTGGCCACGGTCGGCCGCGAGCGTCTGCAGCTCATCCACGCGAACGACTCGAAGGACGAGTGCGGCTCCACCCGCGACCGGCACGAGACCATCGGCGCCGGCCGGATCGGCACGGCCGCCTTCGCCGAGCTGATGGCCCACCCGGCCACCGAGAACGTCCCGGTGATCGTGGAGACCCCCACGGTCGACCACGAGGGCCACGCGGCCGACATCGCCCTGCTGAAATCGCTGCGCCCGAGCGCATAGATATTCGGTTGTCCGCCGCGGCGGGGCCCTCGTACCTTGTCCACATCGGAGCCGCCGGGTCGGCCGGCGGGCCGACACGGGGGCAGGCCCGCTGACCGTCCCGGCCCGGGATCATCCCGTTCCGGATGATTCGAGTTATGCTGCGATGATGTCCGCCCCCGAACGCACCGAGCGCGACATCACCGGCCTGCTGAACGTCGCCGGTCACGCGCTCTCCAATCGGCTGGCCGCCGCCCTGTCGGAAATCGATCTGACGCCGCGCATGCAGTGCGTGCTCGTGCACGCGCTCGAGGAGGAGCGCACCCAGATCCAGCTGGCGGCGCTGGCGGACCTCGACAAGACGACCATGGTCAGTACGGTCGACGACCTCGAGAAGCGCGGCCTGGCCGAACGGAAGCCCTCGGCCACCGACCGCCGCGCCCGCATCATCTCGGTCACCGACAAGGGGCGCCTCATGGCCGAGGAGGGCCAGCGGATCGTCGACCGGGTGCACGGCGAAGCCCTCGACGGGCTGCCGGCTTCGACGCGGGCCGCGTTCGTCGAGGCGCTCGGCCGGTTGGCGGATTCTCCCCGCGATCCCGGCCCGCAGCCGGTCCGGCGGGCACGCGGAAGGTAGGTCGCTTCTAGATAGTCCGGAAGCGGATCATCTGTTACGGTCGGGCCATGAGCCGTTCCGTGCCCCGGCGCGCGGCCGCGTTGGCGGTCCTGTGCGCGATGTCGTTGATGATCGTTCTGGACAGCACGATCGTGGCTGTCGCCCTGCCGGACATTCAGCGCGAACTCGGCTTCTCGCCGGCCGGCGTCTCCTGGGTGGTGAACGCGTACCTGCTCGCCTTCGCCGGTCTGCTGCTGCTGGCGGGCCGGCTCGGCGACCTGCTCGGCGCCTGGCGGGTGTTCCTGGCCGGGCTGGGCGTCTTCGTGCTGGCCAGCCTCCTCTGCGGGCTCGCCACCAGCGCCGGGCTGCTCATCGCGGGCCGCTTCCTGCAAGGCGCGGGCGGCGCGTTCGCGGCGGCCGTGGTGCTCGGCATGATCGTGCGGCTCTACCCGTCGCCGCGCCCCCAGGCCCGGGCGCTGGGCATCTACAGCTTCACCCAGGCCGGCGGGGCGGCCCTCGGCTTCGTGGTCGGCGGCGTGCTCACCGACGCGCTGGGCTGGCCGGTGATCTTCCTGATCAACGTGCCGATCGGCATCGCGGTCTGGTTCTTCGGCCGCGGCGTCCTGCCCCGCGAGCCGGGGCTGGGCCTGGGCGCGGGCCTCGACCTCCCCGGCGCGGCGCTGATCACGGCGGGTCTGGCCCTCGGCGTGTACGCGATCACCCGTACCGGCTCGCCGGAAGCCCTCACACCGGCCACCGCGACTGGTGCGGCGGCCCTGATTCTCATCGCGGGTTTCCTGGTACGCCAACACGCCGCACCCCAGCCGCTGATCCCACTCCGCCTGCTCGGGCGAGGATGGCTGCTCCGCGCGAACGCGGTGGTGGTGCTGGTCTTCGCGACCGGCATGGGCTTCCAGTTCGTGAACGCGCTGTTCGTCCAGCAGGTGATGGGCTACGACGCACTCGGCACCGGCTTGGCGTTCCTGCCGACACCAGTAGTGATCGGCGTGGTCTCGCTGTTCGTGGCGGCCCGGCTGACCGGCCGCTTCGGCCCACGACCGGTCCTGATCGCCGGCCTGGCGACGCTGCTGGCCGGCCTGCTCCTGCTGTCCCGGATCCCGGCCCAGCCGACATACCTGATCGACATGCTGCCGCCGCTGACGGTGATGGGCCTGGGCATCGGCGTAACCATCCCGTCGATCGTCATGCTGGCGATGGCAGGGGCGGCCCCGTCCGAGACAGGCATGGTGTCCGGCTTCAGCAACACGGCCCAGCAGACGGGCGGCGCCCTGGGCCTGTCCGTGCTGGCGGCAGTGGCGGCGGCCCGGGCATCGACGTCGAGCGCTCCGACCCCCACGGCCGAACTGCACGCCGGCTACACCTTGGCGTTCCTGGTGGCGGCCGGTTTTGTGCTGACCGCCCTGATCCTCACGGCGACATTGCTGCGCCACGCACCCCGGTCGTCCGCCCCACCCACGGAACCCATCGCCGTCGCCACGGCCTGACTGGCGGTTACCTCGATGGTGCTCGCTTTCCGAGCGGGTTCCGCGCCCGCTTTCCGAGTGGGTTCCGCGCCCGCTTTCCGAGTGGGTTCCGCGCCCGCTTTCCGAGTGGGTTCCGCGCCCGCTTTCCGAGTGGGTTCCGCGCCCGCTTCCCGAGCGTGTTCCGCGCCCGCTTTTCGAGCGGGTTCCGCGCCCGAGCGGGTTCCGCGCCCGAGCGGGTTCCGCGCCCGCTTTCCGAGCGGGTTCCGCGCCCGCTTCCCGACCGGGTTCCGCGCCCCCGCTGGTTCCGGTTCGCGTTGCCGTGCTGGTTCCGGTTCGCGTTGCCGTGCCAGGTCCAGTCCGCCCTTCTGCGCTGGGTCCGGTCCGCCTTCCAGCGCCGGGTGCGCGCTCGTGTCATGCCTCTGTTCCGAGCGCTTTGCGCCCATCTTCCGTGCCCATTGCGCGGAATTCTGCGATGGCTGGGCGCGGCAGGCCGAGGTAGTGGGGTGCAGGTTCAGGCGCGTCAGAGCGGGCGACGGCTGGCGAAGCGAGCCGGCGTCGAGCACGTGGAGGGTCGACGCGCGGCGGGAAGGCTGTGCGGCGGGAACCGGCGCAGCGGGTCCAGGGGGTTAGGCGGGCGACGGCAGGTAAAGCGGGCCGGCGCCCGAGCGCGTCGAGGACCGAGGGACGGCGGGAAGGCTCTGCAGCGAGGCGCGGCGGGGCGAGACGAGACGCGGTTGGGGCGTGGCGCGGCTGGGCGAGGCGCGGCGTGACTTTGGCGTGGCTGAGCGCGGCGTGACGGTTGCGCGGCGTGGGAGGCCGGGACGTGGTGGGCGGGACGCGGCGCAGCGGGGGTGGGGTGCGGCGGAGTGACGGGGTGCGGCGGAGTGACGTGGGCCGGAGTTGGTCCGGCGGGGCGGTTCGAGGTGCGGCGCGAAGCGGGCGAACTTGGGGAATCAAGTACCGCGAAGGAGGTGAGCGGGGAGCCTAGGTTGTCAATGATTTATTGACAAGTGGGCTAAGGTGAGAGCATGGAAGGACTTGAAGGGCTGCGGCGGATTCCTGCGGCTCGGGCTCGGCTTGATGCGGAGGAGCTGGGGCTTATCGATCAGGCTCGGCGGGCGGGGGCTACCTGGTCGGACATTGCGGCGGCGCTGGGGCTGGGTAGCCGGCAAGCGGCTGAGCAGCGGCGGGTTCGGCTGGTGGCGGCGGCTGGGCGGCCGGTGGTCGACGAGGAGCTCGGGGAGCGGGTTGCCGCGCTGCGGGCGGCGGCCGTTGAGGTGTATCGGCGGATCGGGGCCGATCGACGGTGGGATCGGCGGTTCACTCGGGCCGCACTGGTTCGGGACACGCTGGCGACCGCCTCCGAAGCGCCTGCGGGGGCGCTGTTCTTCCTGGTCGAGGCGTCTGTGGGGGACCTGTCCGAGGCGGCCGGGGCGATGCCGGGGCCGACCCGGGCGGCCATCGAGCGGCTTCGGGAAGCGTTGGAGGCGGCCAAGCCCCGTACTTGACACATTGACACTCAACTCCCGAAGATGTGGGCTCAACCTTCGGGGGTGGCCATGCGCCGTAACGCGTTTCTGCTTGTTCTGATCTCGATCTTGTCGGGGTTCGGGAGTACGGCGATGAGCATCGCCGCCGGCCTCTGGGTTCTCGACCTGACCGGGTCGGTCAGTTTCGCGGCGCTGACCGCCGTCTGCCTGTACCTGCCCACGTTTGCCGGGCCGTGGCTCGGTGTTCTGGTCGACCGTCTGCCGCGACGTCCGCTTCTGATCGGGGCCGACGTGGCCCTCGGCGGTGTCCTGCTGACACTGCTCACGGTGCACTCCGCGGGCGGGGTGTGGCTGATCTTCGCCGTGCTGCTCTTCCGGGGCGTCGTCTATGTGGTGAGCGACGCCGGTGAGACCGCGATCCTGCCGTCCGCGCTGCCGAAAGCGATGCTGGGCGACGTCAACGGCTGGCGCTCCAGCGCGCAGGAAGGGATGAAGCTCGTCGCGCCGCTGGCCGGCGCCGCCCTCTACGCCTGGCGGGGCGTCGCCCCGGTCATCCTGATGAGCGCCGCGATACCTCTGCTCACGGCCGCCTGCTACGCGGCTCTGCGGGTGACCAGCGTGATCGGTGAGGCGACCGCTCGGCACAAGGGCGGCCTGACGGCGCTTTTCCGGATTCCCGAGGTCCGTACGCCGGTAGTGGTCGCCGGGATCGCCATCGGAATGTCCGGCCTGTGCAACGCCGCGGTGCTGGCTCACCTCGTACGGGACCTGAGTCTGCCCTCGACTTATCTTGGTTTTCTGGCCACCGCGCAGGGCGCCGGTTCCATCGCCGGGGGACTGATCGTCGGCCGTCTGCTCGCCCGCGGCAGCCCGGTGGCCGTGGCCGCGTACGGCTCCCTCGTCTTCGCCGCCGGTTGCCTGTCGTCGTCGCTGCCCTGGTGGCCCGCGATGATCACCGGAAGCGTCCTGATCGGGGTGGGACTGCCGTGGGCGCTGATCGCCGGCATCACCGCGGTGCAGACCAGCACCCCCGACCACCTGCTGGGCCGGGTCGGCGCTACCTCGACCACTGTCATGTTCGGCCCGGTCGCGCTCGGCATCCCGCTCGGCTCAGTCCTGATCCACCTCGGCACCGTACTGCCGTTGTGGATCGCCGCCGCCGTCACCGTGACCGCCGCCGTCCTCGTCCGGCGCCGCCACCCGGCCGCCCAGCCGGCGGTGAGCAGCCGATGAGGCCCAGGCGTCGCCCGGCTTGTTTCGTCGACCGGGCAGCTGATGACTCAGCGGGGCGCGTGGGCCGCCAGGAACGCCTTCGCTATCGCCGAGGACAGGTCGGCCGGGTTGGTCGCGGCGAAGGCCTTGCCGCCCGTCGCGGCGGACATGTCGTTCAGGGCCTTCATGTCGACGTCCGGGCCGTAGCCGACCGCCAGCACGGGCACCGGCCGGTTCGGGTCCTGCTGCTCGGCCAGCTTCTGCATGAACTGGGGCTGCGACATCTTGAACGTCGACTCGCCGTCCACGCCGTCGGTGAGCACCACGACCAGCGTGACCGCGCCCTGCCGCACCTTGGGCCGCATCTCGGCGACACCGTCGAGGACGGTCTGGTAGAGCGGCGTGCCCGAGTTGTCGGCCGCCCGGTATCCGGCCATCGCCGCGCCCAGGGCCTCGCGGCGCGTCGCGTCCTTGACGGCGCCGGTGATGGGCCCGAACGGGACGGCCTCGACGTGCGCGGGACTGGACGGCGTCGGCTGGCCGAAGAACCACATGCCGACGCTGGTGTCCTCGGCGAACAGCTCGGCCGCGATGCCGCCGGACTCCCGCAGCAGCGCGGCCCGGGTGGTGCTGCGGCCGCCGGGCGCGGTGATCTTCTGGTTCATCGAGCCGGAGGCGTCTATCAACAGCAGCACCTGCGTGGTCAGCGACTTGTAGCCGGACCAGAGCGCGGCCGAGGCGAGCAGCTGCTGCGGCTCGCCGGTCAGCGGCATCGCGTTCGGGCTGGCGGTGGTGCGGAAACCGGCGCGGGTCAGGGCCGGCTTGGTGATGGCCGCGCGCAGGCGCTGGGTCAGGTCGGCGTCCCGGTTGTTGTGCGCGATCGCGAACGGGTAGTCGGCCTCGACCAGCCCGTCGACCGGGGTGGCCCCGTCGAGCTTCAGCGTGTGATTGCCGGCCTGGTACGCCTTCAGCTGCTGCTCGGTGGTCGGGAAGACGCCGATCGAGGACACGACGCTGCTGTTGTTCCACTCGGTGGCGAGCCGGGCCATCAGCTGCGCCGGGTCGGACGTCGCGTCGGTGAGCCGGCTGCGCAGGGTGAGCGCGCGCAGTTGCGCGATGCCGGCGTCGGGCGTCGTGCGCGCCATGGCCTTGTTCACCGCGTACACCGAAAGCATGCCGATCGTGCTGGTCTGCGGGTCGGCCATGGTCACGGCCGGGATCTGTCCCTTGGCCGCGCCCGCGGTGATCTTGGCCCAGGACGTCTTGCCACCCGGGGCGATCTGGTCGGTGAGGCTGGTGGGTCCGGCGATGACCACCGGCGTACGGGCGAGGGGTTCGCTTTCGACCTTGTACGACGCACCCCGCACGCCCGCGAGGGCGATCCAGGCGCTGCTGGAGGGGATCCACACGTCGTACTTGACCGAGGCGGACGCCGTGACCGCCGGCTCCTCGGCGACGACCTCGATCGGCCCGCACTTGTCGGACGGGTCGTCGTTGAAGGTGCGCGCGGCGGCCTGGACCACCGGGGCGATCTCGGGTGCGGCCGCGACGACCAGGTCGGCGTCGGGGCACTGGGAGGCCGAGGCGGCCGGGGCCGGCCCGGCCGTGGGGTCGGCGGGCTCGCGGCTGTACATCCACCAGGTCGTGGCGCCGGCGACGGCGACGAGCATGAGGACGATCGCCGCGGCCAGCAGGAAACGGCCGGCGCCGCCGCCCTCGGGCGACCGGTGCGAGCTCGGTTCATCCATGGGCGGCTGGTTACGCCGCGCTATATCCGACATCGCACCCACCTCTCCATCACAAGGTCCACAACTGTTACCGATTCCCCGGACGAGAGCGAATAGTAGTCACATATTCATCGTTGACAACGCCCAGCCCCGGATTGGCAGGTTCCCGACAGTGCGCGGGACGTCTAGCCCGTACCCTGCGGCCGCGCCACCGCAACCATGATCAATTCACCGTCTTCGCCCAGGCCGGCGGGCTCGCGGGCCCATCCTCCATAGACGCGATCGACATCGAAGCCGGCCGCTTCGACATCCGCCCGAAGTTCCTCTTCGGATCGAAAACGGAGCGTGGCTTCGCTGATCAACTCATCACTCTCCGTAAATACGAAGTGATGCGTAAAGGAGATCGTTCCCTCGTTTCGACCATTTACCTCCGTCCATGCGTGCACCACGTCGCCGTCCGGCCGGACGATGACCCGGCGCGAGTCGGCGGGGTTCCACCTCTCCCACTCCCGATATACGGGGTCGCGGCTGTCAAAGATCAATCGCCCGCCGGGAAGCAGCGACCGGCGCAGCGCGCGCAGGGCGCTCGACCACTCCTCGTCAACGACGAGGAACTGCGCCACGTGACTGGTGAGCAGCGCCGCGTCGAACGACAGGGCCGGCAGCACCTCGTACGACCCCTCGACCCACCGCACCAGCTCGGCGCCCGGCTTCCGCCGCGCCGCCGCCAGCGAGGCCGGAGCCGGGTCGACACCGGTCACCTCGTGCCCGGCCCGCGCCATGGCGATGGCGAGCCGGCCCGTACCGCACCCGAAGTCAAGTACGCGGGGCGCCGACCTCTCGGCCAACACGGCCATGAAGAAGTCGTCGTCCCACCCCCACACGTTCTCGGCGTCGTACACCGCCACGAGCCGAGGATCCCGGAACTCACCGTGCCACACAGCGATGATGCTAAATCTTTACGGGCCCGTGCCCCATCGCTCGTGAAGGTAAGGTCCGGTGATGGACTGGCTGCCGCCGGAGCGATACGCCGCCGAACTCGAGGCCGAAACGGCCCGCTTCGCCACGGCGGTCAGCGCACTGCCGGCCAACCGGGTGGTGCCGACCTGCCCCGAGTGGACAGTCAAGGACCTGGTCAACCACGTCGGCACGGGTCATCGCTACGCGGCGCTGATCATCAAGACCGATCAGATGCAGCCGTACGAGGTGATCACCGCTCCAGCGGATCAGACCGCGTGGCTGGCCGACGGGGCGCGGGAGCTGAACGAGGCGGTCGAGGAGCGAGGGTTCCACGAGCGGGTGTGGACGTGGCAGCCGAGACATCTGATCGCGGGCTTCTGGCTGCGCCGGATGGTGCACGACCTGGTGGTGCACCGCTTCGACGCGGACCCGTCCGGCGACCTGGCGACCGACCTGGCGGCGGACGGTGTGGCCGACACGCTGGGGACGTTCGAGATGTTCGACCGGTTGAGCGGGGAGGGGGAGACGTTGCGGTTCGTCGCCTCCGACACCGGGCGGGCGTGGCACGTGACCCGGACGAAGCCGGGCATCGAGTGGGGCGAGAGGCCGGGGGCGGCGGCGGAGGTCACGGTCACCGCTCCCGCACGCGACCTGGTGCTGATCCTCAACCGGCGGATGCGGCCGTCCGCGGTGGAGGGGGAGCGGGCGGTTTGGGAGTCGTGGTGGGAGGGGTCCCGCTTCTAGCCGCGTGCGTGCCCGGCCCGGGGTCGGTGGTTTGCCACGGCCCGGTGGGTGGGGGGTTGGGCTGGGTGGCCCGGCTGGCGGCTGGGTTGGTGGTTGGGGTGGTTTGCCACGGCCCGGTGG
>NZ_JBEZGO010000006.1:443602-503763 GCF_040650035.1 Actinoplanes sp. NPDC048796
GTCGGTGGTTTGCCACGGCCCGGTGGGTGGGGGGTTGGGCTGGGTGGCCCGGCTGGCGGCTGGGTTGGTGGTTGGGGTGGTTTGCCACGGCCCGGTGGGTGGGGGGTTGGGCTGGGTGGCCCGGCTGGCGGCTGGGTTGGTGGTTGGGGTGGTTTGCCACGGCCCGGTGGGTGCGGGGTTGCGCTTGGTTGCCCGGCCGGCGGCTGCGTTATTGAGGCCCTTTTATTGTTCTTATTCCGGCGCCCAAGTTGGCACGATCAACATTGGTTCCGGATGGATCTGGCGGGCCGAGCGCGGGATAATTGGTCGTGCGATACCAACAGCTTGGATTGTTTACCCGCAAGCAGATGAATGCCATGCGTGACCGCACTTTGGCGCGCAATTGGTCGCCCGAGATGGATGCGTTTCGGCGTGAACATGCGCGTCGCCGCGCGTGGGGTCTCGTTCAGCGCCACGGTTTCAAACTGCTCTGGCTCCGGCGGCAGCGCGACGGGCCGGCGCAACAGTCGGCACCGGCGCGACCGCGCGCCAACCTGGCGCCGGAACTGTTGGGGCTGACTCCCTCGCAGCCGCCGGCGCGGTCCACTGAGGAGGCGAGCGTAGAAGGCGCGGCGGAGGGGCAATTCCAGTCGCGGTCGCTGCGGGTAACGCCCAAGGCGGGCGTCGTGACTGAGGCGGAACCCGAGGCTGCGTCGCACGAGACCGCAGCGCCGGGAACAGAGATGTCCGAGATCGCGGCGCCGGAGACTGCGGTGTCTGAGGGTGTGGCGGCGGGGTCTGTAGCGCGGGAGGGTGCGGTGCCCGAAACCGCGGCGTCCGAGTTCGTGGCGCCGAGAACTACGGCGCCGGGGACCGCGGCGCTCGAGATGGCGGCGTCCGGGATGGCGGCGTCCGGGATGGTGGCGTCCGGGATGGTGGCGTCCGGGATGGTGGCGTCCGGGATGGTGGCGTCCGGAGTGGCGGCGTCCGGAGTGGCGGCGTCCAGGATGGTGGCGTGCGGAATGGCGGCGCCTGGGATGGCAGCGTTCGAGATGGCGGCGGCGGGGTGCGGTGCTGGAAATTGTGGCACTTGAAAGCGCGGCGTCCGGAAATGCGGCACTTGAAAGGGTGACTGCTGAGAACTGCGGTACTTGAATACGTGGTTTCCGGAATCGCGATTCACTGCATTAGGACTGTGCTTTCGGTGAGGGTGGGCCGAAATGCGGTTCGTATTGCGGGAGGGATTGCCTACAACGGGCGTACGCCGGCTGGTAGCTGTTGGGTTGCCACGTGGTGCAGGAGGGTGGTTCGCAGGGCCTCGGCGGCGTGGGGGAGCACCGACCTCTTGCGGTGGGCCAGGGCGATGGTCCGCCGCATGCCGGGTGGGGCCAGGGGAGTGGCGCGCAGCAGGGGGCGGTTGGCCAGCACCATGCTCGGGACCAGGGCTACGCCCAGGCCGGCCTCGACGAAGGCCAGGACCGCGTCCATCTCGCCGCCCTCTACGGCGAACTTGGGGGTGAAGCCGGCCTTGCGGCAGGCGTCCAGGGTGACGCCTCGGATGTCGTAGCCGGCTCGGAACATGACCAAGGGGGTGTGTTCCAGTTCCGACAGGGCGATCTGGGCGTGGATCGTGGGGGCCGGGCCGTCGGCCACCGAGGCCACCACCAGGCTTTCGCGCAGTACGGGGGTTGCCGTCAACGCCTCGTCGACGCCCTCCTCGGGCTGGACGATCAGGGCCAGGTCCAAGGTGTGCGCGTGCAGGTTCTCGATGAGGTCCTGGGAGCCGCCCTCGTTGACGTACAGCTGGATGTCGGGGTGGGCTGTGCGGAACGTGCGCAGCACCTCGGGGACCAAGGACGAGCACAGGCTGGGGGTGGCTCCCAGGCGCACCTCGCCGCGGCGCAGGCCGACGATGTCGGAGACGGCCTCCTGGGCGGCGTCGGCGTCGGCCACCATGCGCTGGGCCAGTGGCAGCAGGGTGTGGCCGGCGGCGGTCAAGGTGACCGCGCCGCGGATGCGTTCGAAAAGGGGAGCGCCGAGGGTCTGTTCGAGGGTGTGAATTTGCTTACTGAGAGTCGGCTGGGAGACGCCCAGATTGTCCGCCGCTTGGGTGAAATGCCGGGTTTGTTCGACTGCGAGAAAGTAGCGAAGCTGCTGGAGCTGCACGTCCATAGCCTATCTCTATGATGACTGCGTGGATCATGCATTAGACGAATCGCGCTGAGGTTCCTACCTTCCAGTGTGTGGCGGTAGATACGACTACGACCCGGAAGGCGGCGGCCGCGAAGGCCCCGGCCCCGGCTGACAAGGCGCGGCGACGCTCCTCGGTCGCCCTTAAGTTCCTCATGGCGGGCACCGGCATTCTGCTGGTCCTGTTCCTGTTCGCGCACATGATCGGCAACCTGAAGATCTTCTTCGGCGAGGAGACCTTCGATCACTACGCGCACTGGCTGCGGACCATCGGCACGCCCCTGCTGCCGGACGAGTGGTACCTGTGGATCCAGCGCGGCGGACTCACCCTGGCCGTCGTCGCGCACATCTACGCGGCCACCGTGCTGGCCATCCGTGCCCGCAAGGCCCGCCCGGTGAAGTACGCGCACCGGCCCAAGGTGCAGGGCAGCTACGCGGCCCGCACGATGCGCTGGGGCGGCGTGATCGTCCTGCTCTTCGTGATCTACCACATCCTCGACCTCACCACGCTCACGCTGAACCCGAACGGGGTGCACGGCGAGGCGTACCGCAATGTCGCCGAGGACTTCGCTCCCGGCCGCTGGTACGTGACGCTCTTCTACGTGGTGTCGATCGTGGCCGTCGGCTTCCACCTGCGCCACGGCATCTGGAGCGCCGTGCGCACCCTGGGCCAGCAGACCCAGCGCGGCGAGCGCATCGCCCGCGCCAGCGCCCTCGCGCTGTCCCTGGTGCTGGTCGTCGGCTACCTCTCGGTGCCGTTCGCGGTGACCATCGGATTGGTGGATTGATCATGAGTGACTTCTGGACCGAGGGCGACCCGATCGCCGACACCGCCGCGCCGGACGGGCCCATCGAGACCCGCTGGGAGCGCCGCCAGTTCTCGGCCAAGCTGGTCAACCCGGCCAACCGCCGCAAGCTGACCGTGATCGTGGTCGGCACCGGCCTGGCCGGCGGCTCGGCCGCCGCGACCCTGGCCGAGGCCGGGTACCACGTCAAGTCGTACTGCTATCAGGACAGCCCGCGGCGCGCGCACTCGATCGCCGCGCAGGGCGGCATCAACGCCGCCAAGAACTACCGCAACGACGGCGACTCGATCTACCGCCTGTTCTACGACACCGTCAAGGGCGGCGACTTCCGCGCCCGCGAGTCGAACGTCTACCGGCTGGCCAGCGTGTCGGTGAACATCATCGACCAGTGTGTCGCCCAGGGTGTCCCGTTCGCCCGCGAGTACGGCGGCCTGCTCGACAACCGCTCGTTCGGCGGCACCCAGGTGTCGCGGACGTTCTACGCCCGGGGCCAAACGGGTCAGCAGCTGCTGCTCGGCGCCTACCAGGCGATGGAGCGGCAGATCGGCCTCGGCAACATCGAGATGAACGCCCGGCACGAGATGCTCGAGCTGATCATCGTCGAGGGCAAGGCGCGCGGCATCGTGGTCCGCGACATGGTCACCGGCGAGATCACCACCGAGATGGCCGACGCCGTCGTGCTCGCCTCCGGCGGTTACGGCAACGTCTTCTTCCTCTCCACCAACGCCAAGGGCTGCAACGTCACCGCGTCGTGGCGCGCGCACCGCAAGGGCGCCCTGTTCGCCAACCCCTGCTACACGCAGATCCACCCGACCTGCATCCCCGAGTCCGGCGCCCACCAGAGCAAGCTCACCCTGATGAGCGAGTCGCTGCGCAACGACGGCCGGGTGTGGGTGCCCAAGCGGGCCGAGGACTGCCAGAAGCCGGCCGGCCAGATCGCCGAGGAGGACCGCGACTACTACCTGGAGCGGATCTACCCCTCGTTCGGCAACCTGGTCCCGCGCGACATCGCGTCCCGCGCCGCCAAGAACGTCTGCGACGAGGGCCGCGGTGTCGGCCCCGGCGGTCTCGGCGTCTACCTGGACTTCGCCGACGCCATCAAGCGGCTCGGCAAGAAGGCGGTCGAGGCCAAGTACGGCAACCTCTTCGAGATGTACCAGCGGATCACCGGCGAGGACCCGTACGAGACGCCGATGCGTATCTACCCCGCGGTGCACTACACGATGGGTGGCCTCTGGGTCGACTACGACCTGCAGTCGACCATCCCCGGCCTGTTCGTGGTCGGCGAGGCCAACTTCTCCGACCACGGTGCCAACCGCCTCGGCGCGTCGGCGCTGATGCAGGGCCTGGGCGACGGCTACTTCGTGCTGCCGACGACCCTCGGCAACTACCTGGCCGCCGGCCCCTTCGAGAAGATCTCGCAAGATCACGAAGACGTGAAAGCGGCCCGTCAGCAGGTTGAGGACCGCATCGCGAAGTTCCTGTCGATCAACGGGGACCGCACTGTGGACTCGTTCCACCGCGAGCTCGGCCACATCATGTGGGAGTACTGCGGCATGGAGCGCACCGAGGAGGGCCTGACCAAGGCCATCGGCCTCATCCGCAGCCTGCGCGAGGAGTTCTGGACCCGGGTGAAGGTGCCCGGCACCGGCGAGCAGCTCAACCAGAACCTGGAGAAGGCCGGCCGGGTGGCCGACTTCTTCGAGCTGGCCGAGCTGATGTGCATCGACGCGCTGCACCGCCGCGAGTCGTGCGGCGGCCACTTCCGCGCCGAGAGCCAGACCCCCGACGGTGAGGCGCTGCGCCACGACGACCAGTTCAGCTACGTCGCGGCGTGGGAGTACGCCACCGGTGAGTCCGCCAAGCCGACTCTGCACAAGGAACAGCTCGAATTCGAGTACGTCCACCCCAGCACGCGGAGCTACAAGTAATGGACATCAAAGTAAGGGTGTGGCGTCAGCCGACCGCGGACGAGGCCGGGCGGATGGTCACGTACGACGTGAAGGACATCTCGCCCGACGCCAGCTTCCTGGAGATGCTGGACGTCCTCAACGAGACGCTGATCCTGTCCGGCGACGACCCGATCGCCTTCGACCACGACTGCCGTGAGGGCATCTGCGGCATGTGCAGCATGGTCATCGACGGCGTGGCGCACGGCCCGGAGAAGGCCACCACGACGTGCCAGCTGCACATGCGGCACTTCAAGGACGGCGACGTGATCGACGTGGAGCCGTGGCGGGCCGCCGCGTTCCCGGTGATCAAGGACCTGGTCGTCGACCGTTCGGCCTTCGACAAGATCATTCAGGCCGGTGGCTACATCACCGCGCCGACCGGTACCGCGCCCGACGCGCACGCCACTCCCGTACCCAAGAAGGACGCCGACCTGGCGTTCGAGGCGGCCACCTGCATCGCCTGCGGCGCCTGCGTGGCGGCCTGCCCGAACGGCTCGTCGATGCTGTTCACCGCGGCCAAGGTGGCCCACCTGGGCCTCATGCCGCAGGGCCAGCCCGAGCGCGACAGCCGCGTCGTCGACATGCTCCAGGCGCAGGACGACGCCGGCTTCGGCGGCTGCACCAACATGGGCGAGTGCGCCCAGGTCTGCCCCAAGGGCATTCCGCTGCACCTCATCGGCCGCCTGAACAGCGACTACCGCAAGGCTCTGCGCAACAGCAACTGAGGCCTGATCTCCGGGGCCGGGCACAACGGCGTGCCCGGCCTTCGGCGTGTCAAAGGCCAGGTCCAGGGCCAAGTCCAGGGCCAAGTCAAGACCGTTTCCCGGTACGCCGTGACAGCCGGCCCGAGCTCAGCGGGCCGCCCCGATGCCGCCGTGGATGAAGCCGGTCAACGTCTCGATCGCCTCCTCGTCCGGGATCTTGCCGAACCAGGCGTCCGCGAACCCCGACGCCAGCATCCCGAACATCGACGCCACCACCAGCGGCCGCCCCGGCAGGTCGAGCCCCACCAGATGCTCGGCCAGGTGGTGCTGGTCGGGCTCCATCATCTCGTCGACGATCCGCGCGAACGACGCGTCGACACTCGCCGCCTGCCGCAGCGCCCCCAGCACCGTGCGGTGCCGCCGGTAGAAGTCCCAGTACGCCGCGACGTGGTAGCGGACCGCCTCCCGGTCGGCGAAGTCACTCGTGTGCCCGGGGCTCAGCGCGGCCAGGTCACTCTCGGCCAGCAGGTCGGCCAGCAGCGCCTGGAGCAGCTGCTCCTTGCTCGCGAAGTGCTTGTAGAACGACCCGGTCGCCCGTCCCGCCTCGGCGGTGATGTCGGTGATCTTGGCGTTCAGGTAGCCCGTGCGCTCGAAGACCCGGATGGCGGCCGCCTTGAGCTCGGCCCCCGTCTGCGCCGCCTGCTGCTGTCGAACTCCCGTCACTTGACGCAGGTTATCAGTCCGCTCTACGGTGAATCCATGTTCACTGAATCCAGGTTCACCGTCATCGTGGGTGCCGGTCCGACCGGCCTCACCCTCGCCCGCGTCCTGCGGCGCCACGGCGTCCCGTTCCGGATCGTCGAGCGCGAGACCAAGCTCTTCGACGGCTCCCGGGCCAAGGGCCTGCAGCCCCGCACCCTGGAGATCCTCGACGATCTCGGCCTGCTCGACCGCTTCCTGGCCACCGGTGGCGCCTACCCGGAGCTGCTGGTCCACCGGCCCGACGGCGGCACCATGACGCGGCGCATGGCCGAGCCGCGGGACCCGACCCCGGCCGAGCCCTACCCGAACGGGCTCATGCAGCCGCAGTGGCGCACCTCCGAGCTGCTGGCCGACGGCGTGCCGGTCGAGCTCGGCGCCGGCGTCACCGGACTTTCGCAGGACGAAGACCAGGTGCACGTCACTTTGGACACCGGCGAGACGATCACGGCCCGGTACGTCGTCGGAGCGGACGGCGGCCGGAGCACCGTACGGAAAGCCCTGGGTGTGCCCTTTGAAGGCGAGACCTTCGAGACGGAGCAGATGATGATCGCGGACGTCCGCGTGGAGGGCCTGGACCGCGATCACTGGCACGTGTGGCCGGGCGGCGACGGCAAGTCGCTCAAACTCGGCCTGTGCCCGCTGCCCGGCACCGAGGATTTCCAGCTCACCGCGTCCCCTTCGGAGGTCTCCCTCGACGAGCTCGTGGAGGGGGTGGGCCTGAAGCTCACGCACGTCGGCTGGCGGTCGCTCTACCGGGCCAACATGCGCATGGTCTCGCGGTACCGGGTCGGCAACGTCTTCCTGGCCGGCGACGCCGCGCACGTGCACTCCCCGGCCGGCGGTCAGGGCCTCAACACCGGCATCCAGGACGCCTACAACCTCGGCTGGAAACTCGCGCTGGGGACACCAGAGCTGATCGAGTCGTACGAACGTGAGCGCCTCCCGGTCGCGGCGGACGTCCTGGGCATCACGACACGCCTGCATCGCGAGGCCACCATGCGCCGCGACGACCCCGCGCTGCGCCAGCTCACCCTGAACTACCGCGACAGCCCGCTCTCCCGCGACCACCGCCCCAGCCCCGGTCGCGTCCAGGCCGGCGACCGCGCCCCCGGCCCGATCTTCGACCTGCTGCGCGGCCCCGGCTTCACCCTGCTGGCCCTCGCCTGGCCGGGCGACCTGCCACCGGGCGCCCACCGCGTCGACGACCCCGAGGTCCTGGACATCTACGACGTCCACGAGCCGACCCTGTTCCTGATCCGCCCCGACAACTACATCGGCTGCGTCTCCCACTCGCCGGACGACATCGCCCGTTACCGGTCGCTGCTCGGCGTCTGAGGCTTATGCGCCCCGCTCCGGAGTGACGCGGTCGCGGATGCTGTCGAGCACGGCCTCCGCGGCCCAGGCGGCGGCGTCGGCGATGTCTCGCCGGTCCATGCCGAACTCGCGGCGGAACGTCACCCAGGTTCCGACGGAGTCGAGGTGGGACAGGGCCGCGATGATCGACCTGCGCTGTGCCGGGTCGAGGGAGGGCACCTCGACGTCCAGCAGCCGCTCGAGCTGTGCGCGGCCGGGTGAGGGCGCCGCGCCGCTCACGCCGCGCATCGCCGTTTCGGCGACGACGTGCGCGAGTTCCGGCCGCTCGTCGTACCGCTGCATCGCCTCGCGGATCGCGAGCGGGATGTCGAAGAGGGACGGCGACTCCTCGCGGGCGAACAGGGTCGCCTCGATCCACGCCGCGGTCGCCAGCAGCAGGTCGACGCGCGTCGGATAGTTACGGAACACCGTGCGCTCGGCAATGCCGGCCCGGCGAGCGATGACCCGGTACGACACGTCGTCGCTGCCGACCTCCTCGATCAGCTCCGCGTAGGCGGCGAGAATCGCCTCCTGCGTCCCGCTCAGTTCGGGGACGGTCACGGCTGCGCCCACGTCGCGGAGGAGGGCAGCTTGGCCAGCACCGCGTCGACGGCGCGGTCGAACGCGTCGCAGATCTCGCCGGCGTCCAGGTCGAAGCCCGTGCGCAAGCGCGCCCAGAACATCGCCGACGAGAAGTAGCGCAGGGATGCCGCGACCCGCCGCCGGTCCCGGCGGTTGAGCGTCGGCGCCGCCACGTCGAGCATCGCCTCGATCGCCCGCGTGATGTAGGCGGGCTCGGTGTCGAGGGTCGGCGAGATCGCGGACGCCCGGGCGCCGACGTGCGCGTACGCGGGTGACGCGTCGAAGGCCCGGAAACGCTCGTGCACGGCGGCGCGGAAATCGGACACCGTCACGAACGGCGGCAGCGGGAAGCAGGTCTGCTCGATCCAGTTCGAGAGCGCGGCGAGCAGGTGCGGGCGGGTGGGGTACTGGCGGTAGATCGTGCGCTCCGAGATGCCGACCTCGTCGGCGAGGACACGGTAGGAGATGTCGTCGAACGTACGCTCGCGCAGCAGCACCGCGGCGCTCGCGAGAATCGCGGTCGCGGTGTCGACCGGCTCCTCCATCACGTCTCTCCCCGTTGAGATGCCCGTCGGTGGGATGCCCGGCGGGCAGCCGCCCAGCGCGGGGGCCCGGTGACTTCCGGCGGGAGCACGTAGCGATCGGAATCGTCGAGCGCGAGCGCCAGCGACGAGACGTACTGCACCTCGCCGCGCGGCCCTCTCTCAGCCGAGGCCAGCATATCCGGCCGCTCGAACGTATAGCCGGTGACGTGGCATCGGAGCCGCTCGCTGGAGGGGTTGCCGTGCTCGTCGAACCGGGGCGAGTCGATGCCGTCGGAGCGGCGGCGCAGGTAGTACCGCCCCCGCGTGGCGAGGGCCATGACCGGCGTGGTCACGAAGGCGACACCGATCGCGATGAGCACCGAGAACGGCTTGACCGCGTCGCCGAGCAGCCCGCCGAACGCGAGCAGGGACAGCGCCGAGGCGAGCCCCACCGACACGAGCCCCACCGGGTTCCAGTCGTGCAGCATGCCGCGGCGGAACTCGGGGAAGCGCGGCGAGATGTGCAGCACCCGCTTGTTGATCGCGATGTCGGTGGCGATCGTCACGAGCCACGCCATGACGACGTTCGCGTAGAGGCTGAGCACGAAGGAGATGAGGGTGAAGACGTCCAGCATCATGAGCCCGTACGCGATCACCAGGTTGAACAGCACGAAGATCGTGCGACCCGGGTAGTGCTTCGCCATCCGGGTGAAGACGTTCGACCAGGCGAGCGAGCCCGAGTACGCGTTGGTCACGTTGATCTTCACCTGCGCGACCACGACGAGCACCAGGGCGAGGACGATCGCGAGCCAGTCGGGGACGAGGGTCTGATACATCACGACGAATTGCTTGACCGGCTCGGTCGCCTGGTGCCCGAGAGCGGGTTCGACCCGGACGAGCAGGTAGACGGCGAGGAACACCCCGATCACCTGCTTGGTGCCGCTGAAGACGACCCAGCCCGGGCCGGAGAACACGAACGACGTCCACCATGAGCGGGCGTTCGACGGCGTGCGCGGCGGCATGGCGCGGATGTAGTCGATCTGCTCCGCCAGCTGCGGAGTGAGGGCGAAGCACACCGCCGCGCTCGAGACCACGGCGCCGAAGCTGATCGAGCCGTCGGAGTCGCCGGTGAACGACGTGAAGGCGCGTACCGCCTCGGGGTCGGAGACGACGATCCACAGCAGCGGCAGCAGGGCGAGGGCGAGCCACAGGGGCGTGGTCCAGAACTGCAGGCGCTCCAGCGCCCGCATGCCGTAGATGACGATCGGGATCACGACGACGGCCGAGACGAGATAGCCCAGCCACAGCGGCATCCCCGTCGCCAGCTGGAGCCCCTGCGCCATGATGGCGCCCTCCAGGGCGAAGAAGATGCAGGTGAAACCCGCGAAGACGACGGTCGTGACGATGGAGCCGTAGTAGCCGAATCCCGAGCCGCGGGCGATGAGGTCGAGGTCGAGGTTGTAGCGGGCGGCGTAGTAGGCGACGGGCACGCCCACTATGACGATGATGACCGACGCGAACACGATGCCGAGTACGGCGTTGGGGGTGCCGTGGTCGATGCCGATGCTCGCGCCGATCGAGAAGTCGGCCAGGAACGCGATGGATCCGAGGGCGGTCGCGCCGACGGAGGCCGCGCTCCAGCGCCGGAAGGTGCGCGGCACGTAGCGGAAGGCGTAGTCCTCGAGACTGTCCTCTGCGGCCGCGCGCGCGTTGTCCGTCGACACAGGGCATCGTCGCTGCCCGATGTTACGACGGCATTGCGGGTGCGAGTCACGCCCGCTCAGATCGCCATGGCGGCTCGCACGGTGGAGGTGGCCGCCATGCCACCGGATCCGGTCTGTGTGACGAAACCCGAGGCGAGTACGACGTAGTGCTCGGCCGCCTCCAGGGCGAAGCCGATGTGCTGCTCGACGAGCAGCACGTTGATGCCCTCGCCGGCCAGCTGCATGATGGTGTGCTCGATCTCGGCGACGATCGTGGGCTGGATGCCCTCGGTCGGCTCGTCGAGGATGAGCAGCTTCGGCTCGGTGATGAGGGCGCGGGCGATGGCGAGCTGCTGGCGCTGCCCGCCCGAGAGCAGGCCCGCCTTGCGGGTGGCGAACGTCGCCAGGGCGGGGAAGCGGGCCATCTGCGCGTCGATGAGAGCCTTGCCGCGCCGGCGCCCGCCGGCGACGAGCTGCAGATTCTCCAGCGTCGTGAGCTGGCCGAACGCCTGCTGGCCCTGTGGCACGTACGCCATGCCGCGAGCAACGCGCTGGTGGGGGGCGAGCGACGCGATGTCCTCCCCGTCGAAGAACACGCGGCCCCTCGACGGCTTGATGAGGCCGATCGCGAGACGCAGCAGGGTCGTCTTGCCGGCGCCGTTGTGGCCGAGCACGGCCACCACCTTGCCGGCCGGCACCGTCACCCCGTGCAGCACCCGGGTGCGTCCGTAACCGGCCTCGATGTCGGTGAGTTCCAGCATGTCAGCCCTCCGTGATGGCGTCGGCGGTGCCGAGGTAGACCTCCTGCACCCGGGGATCGGCCTGCACCTCGGCCACCGTCCCCTGGGAGAGCACCCGGCCCTGGTGCAGCACTGTCACCCGGGTGGCGAAACGGCGCATGAAGTCCATGTCGTGCTCGACCACGAGCACGATGCGCCTGGCCGCGATGCGCTGCAGAAGTTCGCCGGTCGCGGTGCGCTCGTCCTGGCTCATGCCGGCGACCGGCTCGTCGAGCAGCAGCACCCGCGCGTCCTGCACGAGCAGCATCGCGATCTCCAGCCACTGTTTCTGGCCGTGCGACAGGATGCCGGCCGGCGTGCCGAGCTCGCCGGCGAGACCGGTCTCCTCCAGCGCGTGCTCGATCGACGCCTCGACGCCCCGCCGGGCCCGCAGCAGCGAGGCCGACCGGCGGTGGAGCCCGGCGGCGATGTCGAGGTTCTGCAGGACGGTGAGCTCGTCGAAGACGCTCGCGGTCTGGAAGGTGCGGCCCACCCCGAGGCGGACGATCTTGTGGACCGGCCGGCCGAGCAGTTCCCGGTCGCCGAGCCGCGCCGACCCGGTGGCCCGGGTCAGCCCCGTGACGGCGTCGATGCACGTCGTCTTGCCGGCCCCGTTGGGGCCGATGAGGAACCGGACCTCGCCGGGGTGCGCGTCGAAAGAGACGCCGTCGACCGCGACGAAACCCGAGAACTCGACATGGAGATCCGTGACAACCAGCGAGGCGTCCGTCATGAGCGCACCTCTTCCAGATGGGCGGCCGGGCTCACCGGGGCGGGCTGCTCGGCCGGGGTCCGGCGCGCCCACCTCGTCACCCGGGCCGGCAGCGACGACAACCCGTTCGGCAGGAAGAGAATGACGACGATGAACAGAAGCCCGAGGAGGTAGGTCCAGCCGTCGGGCCAGGTCGAGCCGAGGCTCGACTGTCCCCACCCGACCGCCATCGCGCCGAGCGCGGGGCCGAACAGCGAGGCGCGGCCGCCGAGGGCGACGCCCGCGATCATGAAGATCGAGGCGGCGGCGCCGATCTCGGCCGGGGTGATGATGCCGACGATGGGCACGAACAGCGCTCCGCCGATGCTGGCCATCAGCGCGGAGACGACGAAGGCGACGAGCTTGACGTTGGCCGGGTCGTATCCGAGGAAGCGCACCCGTTCCTCGGCGTCCCGGGTGGCGATGAGGAGCTCACCGAAGCGGCTGCGGTACAGCTGCCACACCGCGAGCAGGCACACGATGAGCAGCCCGGCCGCGATCAGATAGACCAGCACCTTGTTCGCCGGGTCGTTCAGCACGAAGCCGAAGAAGTACTTGAAGTCGCTGAGCCCGGTGTCGCCGCCGGTCTCGCGGATCGTGGAGCTGATCAGGACGGCCAGCGCGACGGCGAGCGCCTGCGACAGAATCGCGAAGTACGCGCCCTTCACCCGGCGCTTGAACAGCGCGTAGCCGAGGGCGCCGGCCACCACCACCGGGAGCAGCACGATCGCCAGCAGCGTGAACGCCGCGCTGCGGAACGGCTCCCAGAACACCGGGAGCGGCGCGAGCGGATCGTAGAGCACCATGAACCCGGGGATCCGGTCACCGGCGGTCTCCAGGGTGAGGTGCATGGCCATCGAGTAGGCGCCGAGGGCGAAGAACACCCCCTGCCCCATCACGAGCATCCCGCCCCGGCCCCAGGCCAGGCCGATGCCGACGGCCACGATGGCCCAGCAGCAGTACTTGCCGAGGTTGTTGAGCCAATGCTCGGAGAGGATGAGGGGAGCGACCGCGAGGAGCAGGAGGGCCAACGCCCCGATGCCGCCGATGGAATGCCATGGCTTCATCTTGGTCATCAGGTTCCTTCCGGTAACACTCTGGCCTCCAGGCCGGGGAGGAAGCGGAATGTTCTGCATAACTGGTCAGAGGTAGCCGATGCGGCGTCGTCGCCGCATCGGTGTCGAAGCAGTTGCCCCGTGACGCAGGTGGTCGTACGGGTGTTCTATCCTCTGAGGATGTCTGCGGGGTAGCGGGGCTACCGGTACCGCTTCTACCCGACGCCTGGCCAGGCCGCGTTGCTGACGCGGACGTTCGGGTGTGTGCGGCTGGTCTACAACATGGGTTTGCAGGCCCGCCAGCAGGCGTGGCAGCAGCGGCAGGAGCGGCTCAGCTACAGCGGCACGTCGGCATTGCTGACCGGATGGAAGAAGACACCTGAGTACAGCTTCTTGAACGAGGTGTCGTGTGTGCCGTTGCAGCAGTCGCTGCGGCACCTCGACACCGCCTACACCAGGTTCTTCAAGAAAGAGGCCCGGTTTCCGCGGTTCAAGTCGCGGAAACGGTCCCGCCGGTCGGCGGAGTTCACCGCGAGCGCCTTCACCTACGACAACGGCGAGTTGCGGCTGGCGAAGCTGATGGGCGAACCGTTGGACGTGGTGTGGTCGCGGCCGCTGCCCGACGGCGTGGTGCCGTCGACAGTCACCGTGTCGCAGGACCGGGCCGGTCGATGGTTCGTCTCCCTGCGTGTCGAGGCGCCCGCCACTACCGCACCTGCCAGCGAGGGGATGGTCGGGATCGATGCCGGGTTGAACCGGCTGCTCACCCGTTCCGATGGCGGGCGGGTGGACAACCCGCGGCAGGAACGCCGCGAACGTGCCGCCCTCGTTCGGGCGCAGCGGGTTCTGGCGCGTAAGGCGAAGGACTCCCGGAACCGGGAGAAGGCCCGGCTGAGGGTGGCGCGGGTGCATGCCCGCATCGCTGACCGGCGCCGGGACTTGTGGCACAAGGTGACGACCGATCTCGTGCGTGAAAACCAAGTGCTCGTGATCGAGGACCTCGCCGTACGCAACATGCTCAAGAACCACACCCTCGCGCGGGCGATCCACGACGCCTCGTGGGGTTTGTTCCGTACCTTGCTGGAATACAAGGCCGCCGAGTATGGGCGGACGCTGCTCGTGGTTCCACGGTGGTACCCGTCGACCCGGCTGTGCTCGGTGTGCCGGCTGTTGGCGCAGAAGATCGACCTTTCGGTGCGGAAGTGGACCTGCACCGGTTGTGGCACCAGGCATGATCGGGACGTGAACGCGGCCCGCAACATTCTGGCCGCCGGGCTGGCGGCGACGGCCTGTGGAGCTGATATAAGACCTCAACGGGGAACCACCTCCCGAGCGGGCGATCGGCGATGAAACAGGAAACACTCCGGGGCGACCCGGTGGAATTCCCGTCCCTCAGGATGGGGAGATGTCAAGCCAGACTCCTGGTTCGCACCGTGAACAGGCCCTGCGGGCGCAGTTGCAGGAAGACGATCACGAGGATGAAGGCGAGCACCTGCGCCAGGCTGCCGGTGGTCCAGTAGGCGAAGAACGAGAGGGCGACACCCACCGCCCACGCGGCGATGACGGTGCCCTTGAGCTGGCCGATGCCGCCGGCGGCGACGACGAGGAAGGCCGGGATGATGTACTGCGCGCCCATCTGGGAGTTCGTTCCGCCGATGAGTGACGCGGCCACACCCGCGACGCCGGCCAGGCCCGAGCCGACGAAGAAGGTGAGGCGGTCGATGGTGCGGGTGGAGATCCCCGTGGTCTCGGCGAGGTCCCGGTTGTGCACGGTCGCCCGGATGCGGCGGCCGAACGAGGTGTACTTGAGCCAGGCCGACAGCGCGGCGACGCAGACCGCCGCGAGCAGGATGGTGAACAGCTGCCGCATCGGCCAGTCGTAGCCGAGGACGGTCAGCTGCCCGTCGAGCCACCGGGGTTTCTCCACCGGGACACCCTGGGACGGGAAGATCTGCAGTGCCGCCTGCTGAAGGATCAGGCTGACACCGACCGTGACGAGCAGGGTGTCCAGCGGCCTGCGGTACATCCACCGGATGACGGTGACCTCCAGCAGGAGGCCGAACAGGCCGGCGACCACGAACGCGACCGGCAGCGCGACCGGGATCGACAGGTCGCTGGCCGCGACGACCTGCTGGACGAGGTAGGCGGTGAAGGCGCCGAGCATCAGGAACTCGCCGTGGGCCATGTTGATCACGCCCATCTGCCCGAAGGTGAGCGAGAGGCCCAGGGCGGCGAGCAGGAGCAGGGCACCTTGTGCGCTGCCGTTCAGCAACTGGGGGATCAGCGCGTCCACGTGCGGTCAGCCCGCCGCGTCCGTGAGCTGCTTGCGGATGTCCGCCGGGAACCAGTCGTAGCCTTCGAGGTACGGGTCGGGCTCGATGAACTTGTCGGAGGCCCAGACGATGTCGAACTGGTTGTCGGCGTTGATCTGCCCGATGTGGCCGGGCTTGGAGATGTGGTGGTTCTCGCCGTCGAGCGTGACCTTGCCCTCCGGGGCGTCGAACGTGATGGTGGTCTTCTTCGCCGCGGCGTTCACCGCGTTGACGTCGAACGAGCCGGCCGCCTCGACGAGGGCCTTGTACAGGTACAGCGAGATGTAGGCGGCCTCCATCGGGTCGGAGGTGACGCCGCTGCTGTTGGGGTAGGCCTTCCAGCTCTGGATGAACTTCGGGTTGGTGGCGGTCTTGAGTGACTGGAAGTAGTTCCAGGACGCGTAGTTGCCGGTGACCTCGTGGCCCATGGCCGGCGCCTCCTCCTCGGCGATCGACACCGAGATGATCGGCGTCTTGGCGGGGGTGAGGCCGGCGTCGTAGTACGCCTTGACGAAGCCGACGTTCGACGAGCCGTTGATGGTGTTGAAAATGAAGTCGGGCTTGGCCGCCGCGATCTTCGCCACCTGGCTGGTCCAGTCGTCCTTGTCGAGGGGCACGTACTCCTCGCCGACGATCTTGATGCCGAGCTTGGCCGCGTAGAGCTTGATGATCGCGTTCGCGGTGCGGGGGAAGACATAGTCGCTGCCGGCGAGGAACAGCGTCTTCACCCCCTTGGAGGCGAGGAAGTCCATCGCCGGGATGATCTGCTGGTTGGTGGTCGCGCCGGTGTAGTAGATGTTCGGCGACGACTCGAGGCCCTCGTACTGCACCGGGTAGAAGAAGAGGCCGTTGAGCTTCTCGACGACCGGCTTCACGGCCTTGCGGGACGACGAGGTCCAGCCGCCGAAGATCGCGGCGACGCAGTCCTGGGTGAGCAGCTTCTCGGTCTTCTCGGCGAAGGTCGGCCAGTCGGTGGCGCCGTCCTCCTGGACGTACTCGATCTTCTTGCCGAGAACACCGCCGCCGGCGTTGATCTCGTCGGCGGCCATGTGCAGCACGTTGGAGACGGTCTTCTCGGAGATCGCCATGCCGCCGGTCAGGGAGTTGAGGAAGCCGAGCTTGACGGTGCTGCCGGAGGTGTCGACGCAGCTGGCCGCGGCGGACGACCCGCCGCCGGCGATGTCGTCGCCGGCGCGGGCGCCGCAGCCGGCGAGCACGGTCACGATGGCGCCCGTAGCCACGAGCGCGCGCAGTCGGGAGAGGGACATAAGCGGGAACTCCGTTCCTGGGATCCTGCCGTGCCGTCGGCCAGGTGCAAGCAGACTGGTCTCGTGTCATTGCTTTGACATTTCTTGTCTGTTCCAACTCTGTAGCCGCCGCGACGGTTAGAGACTTGCAGCGCCGGTAAAAACCAATAAATCGGGCGAAACTGATGTCATGATTCTGCCATCTGAAGATCGCGCAGAGAGCTCGTGGCATGGTTCTGACATGCCGCGGCGTGGACGGCTGTCGCAACGTCTGTCTGCGCCTGCAGTCGGCCGGCCTGGCCGGCCGCAGCTTCGTCAGCGGCATGTCCACCGCTACAGCGGTGACCTCGGCTTCCCGCTGCCCGCCAACTGGGCCTTCGACCAGATCACGAACACCGTGCTGGCCGCGGGCACGGCCGGCGAGGTGGAGATCGACAACGACATCGTCTCGGGCCGCGGCCTCGGCGTGAACAGTGTGACCCGGCCCCGGGATCCGAACGACGGCTTCTCCACCATGCTGATCTGGATCGAGGCCCGGGCGAGCCAGTGGTGGGTCGACCACCCCGGCCGGTCCGGCCCCGAGTTGGTCGCGCAGTGGCTGCGGATGCGCTCCAACGCGTTCGCGTTCCACGGCGCGGACACCGTCTTCGGCGAGCTCGACTCCGGGTTCATCGATGTCGTCCGCGGCTACCCCGGCCGCCCGGACGGCTGCCAGTGGTATCAGAGCGGGCTGTCCAGCGACGAGGCGTACGCGTTCGCCGCCGACCGGTTCGCCACCAGGGCCGACAACTCGTTTCTGTCCCTCGGCGACTACTTCGCCGACGTCGATGCGTGGGTCATCGGACAGCAGAGCCGGCTCGACCCGGCGATTCCCCTGTCCGCCCTGTTCCGGCGGCAGTACGCGACACGGGACACGGCGGCCAACCGCTTCGGCGGCTTCTTCGCCCGGCGGTTCGGCCTCAACGCCGACCGGGCCCGGGTCTGCGCGGCCAACATGTTCGATCAGCCCGGCGACGCCAAGACCGCTGGAATCCGGAACGCCTTCTGGTGGGACCAGTTCGGTGACGTGCTGGCACCCACCCCCGTGCTGGTGTCCGGGACCGCCCGGGCCGGCGTGGCGCGCGCGTTCGCCGATCTGGTCGTCGAGTTCGCGAGCGCCCCATGAGTGGATGGTTCCGCCGGGCGACGGCCGTCCTGGCGTTTGCCCTCGTCACCACGGTTCCGGTGGCGGTGGTCGCCGAGCCCGCGCCGGCGGCCGGCTGTCACCGGTCGTCGTGCCATCACCATGACCCGCGGACGATGGGCTGCGGACCGGATGGGTGCAAGCCTGCGTGAAGAAACGGAACGACTGGGGCCATTTGCACTGCCCGCTACTGATCTCCCCGGGCGGGGCCGATCTCGTCGGCGACCATCTGGGCCGAGAGGGTGACCATGGGGAGGCCGCCGCCCGGGTGGACCGAGCCGCCGACCAGGTACAGGCCCTTGACCGGGCCGTGGTTGACCGGGCGCATCAGGCCGCCGGCGGTCCCGTAGATGGCCCCGCCGGGTGCGGCCGTGGAAACGGCCAGGTCGGCGGGGGTCCGGGTCTCCATGAAGGAGACGCGGTCGCGGATGTCCAGGCCGCGGCGGGCCAGGAGGTCAAGGACGTGTTTGCCGTACGCCTCGGCCAGCCCCGGGCGTCGCCAGTCGACCGACTGCCAGCCGGTGCCGTGCGGGGGAGCGTTCACCAGCACGAACCACGCCTCGGAGCCGGGCGGGTGGACCGTGGGGTCGCCGGCCCGGGTCACGAAGACGGTGGGGTCGGAGGCGGGGCGCGCCCGGTGTGAGGCGGAGCCGAAGATGGCGTCGAACTCGGCGTCGTAGTGGCTCGGGAAGAACACGTTGTGGTGGGCGAGCGACGGGGTCTCGCCGCGCACGCCGAGCAGCAGCACGAAGCCGGCCAGGCTCCGGTCGGTGAGCCCGGCCAGCCGGCCGGGGGTGGGCAGCAGATCGCGGTAGACCGTCACCGCGTCCACGTTGGACACGACGATGTCGGCGGGGACGACAGCCTCGGGCGTCCGTACGCCGCGGACCCGGCCGTCGACGGTTTCGATCGCGGTCACTGTGGTGTTCCGGACGATCCGGACACCGGCCGTGGTGCAGCGGCCGGCCAGGGCGGTGGCGATCGTGCCCAGACCGCCGGGGAGGTACCAGCCGCCGAAGGCCAGCTCGGCGTAGGGGACGGCGGCGTGGGCGGCCGGGGCGCGGCGCGGGTCGGCTCCGGTGTAGGTGGCGTAGCGGTCGAGCATCGTACGCAGCCGGGGGTCGCGCAGGTAGTGGCGGCCCAGGCCGCGCAGCGTCATGCCCGGGGCGATGGCCGCCAGGTCGCCGACCCGCCAGGTCAGGCCCAGCAGCGACGCGGGAGTGACCGGCTTGCGCAGTACCGAGCGCCACGAGGCGTTCCAGATGCGGGCGGCCCGCTTCCAGAAACGATCCCAGTCCTCGGCGGCGCCCGGGCCCAGGGTGCCGGCGATCCGCGACAGGAAGACGTCGTGGTCGGACGACGAGTCGAGGACCGTGCCGTCGGCGAAGAAGTGCCGCACCACCGGGTCGAGTTTCACCGGGTTCAGGTCGAGCTCGGTGAAGACCTGCGGCAGGGTCAGCAGGCTGGGCCCGGTGTCGAAGCGGAAGCCGTCCCGCTCGTGGACGCCCAGCTTGCCGCCGAGCACGCCCGAGCGTTCCAGCACCGTGACGTCGTGTCCCGCGCGGGCCAGGCGGACGGCCGCGGTCAGGCCGCCGACCCCCGCGCCGATGACGACAACTCTGCTCATACCGGCCTTCCTCGCCAGCTCAGCGCGCCGCGGCGGCGCCGCCGGAACGACCTCACGACCAACCACCCGAAAACCGCGATCGAGATCGGCTGGGCCAGGGCGTCGGGCCAGCTTCGGCCGCCCGTCGCGCTTGCGGAGATCACCCTTCCGAGCACACCCAGGCCGTACGCCGTCAGCGCGACCCCCGCCGCACCCCAAGAGCCCGTAAGGGCGAAGATTGCGGTTGCGAGCGGTGGGGACGCGTACAAGAAAAGAAGAAGGACCACGACGGCGCCGGCGCCGAAAGGCGTGCCGAACGATTTCCAGAGCGATTTGGCGTATCCGTCGGTCAGCTCGCGCCACGAGTCGTACATGCGGCAGGTGGCCAGCGGCGCGCCGGCGGCGAGGGCGATGCGGCCGCCCGAGCGTTTGACCGCGCGGGCCAGCTCGATGTCCTCGAGGATTTCGCTGCCGACCGCGGCGTGCCCACCGGCTTTCCGGTACGCGGCGTTGTCGATCACCAGCCACTGCCCGCCGGCCGCGGCGAGCGACGTGCGGCGGGAGCGTTCCATGGCCCGCAGCGGCAGAAATGTCAGCCACGACCATTGCAGCAGAGGCTGGACCAGGCGGCCGGCGCCGACGATCCTAGGGTACGGGGAGAGCAGGTCGACCCCGGCGTCGCGCAGGAGCGTGACCGCCGAGGCGACCGCGTCGGGAGTGAGCACGACGTCGGCATCCACGAAGGACAGCACGTCGGCCTCGTGCGCGGCGTCGGCCAGCTGCTGGCAGGCGTGCGGCTTGCCGAGCCGGCCGGGCGGCGGGGGAGTGCCGGTGAGCAGCACGACCTTGTCGCCGGCGATCGAGCGGACGATCTCGGCGGTGCCGTCGGTCGAGCCGTCGTCGAGCACATAGACGGTCAGGCCGGCGACGCCGCGCTGGGCCAGCAGCGACTCGAGGCAGGCGGTGACGCGCGCGGCCTCATCGCGTACGGGCAACAGCAGCGCCACCGTCTCACCGGTGACCGCGCCCCGCGGCACCCGGCGCAGGAGCAACGCGTTCACGGCGGTGTGCGCGGTCAGCGCGACCCAGGGCAGAAGCGCGAGCCAGATCATCGGCGCGGCCGTAGCCGCCACGCCACGGGCAGGACGGCGGCGCCCATGACTACGCCGCCCCACAGCGCGGAGCCGGGAAGATCCAGGAAGACGGCGTGGGCGAGCACTGAGGAAGCGTACGTCCAGAACCAGAGGGCCAGCATGGGCGCGTCCGCCGGCCGTGGCCCGGTCACCCCGGCCGTCCTCCACAGGACCGTCATGAGGAGCAGCGCGAAGCCCAGCCAGCCGAGATAGTTGCCGATCGGGATACCTGGAACACCCGGCAGGGCCGGGGTGGGCGACTCCCACCGCCAGTAGCCCTCGGCGACCATCTGCGGATCGAGGAAGAGATCCCAGGCGGCCAGGCCGAACGCGGCCACCGCGATCCGCGCCCGCGACGGCAGCCGCTGCACGGCCAGCCACGCCGGCCAGGCCATCCACGTCCAGGCGAGCGGGATGATCAGCGGGACGCCGAGCAGCTTCGGGCCGAGCTGGCCCGAGTAGACGTACGTGCCGAACGGGAAGCCGGTGGCGACGCCGATCGCCTCGACCGCGAAGCCGCCCAGCGTGGCCGTGCCGACCAGGGCCAGCGCGGCCCGCGGGCCCCGGCTGAGATAGGCGTGCGACACCGACAGCACGTAGCCCAGGACCACGGTGGCGACGGTGAAGCCGGCCCGGGTGTCACCGCTGGTGAGCGGGTAGCAGATCTGGAGCAGGACGAGCGCGCCGAGCAGAAACCAGGGAAGCCGCATTCAGATGCCGACGATGCCTGGTGCTTCCTCGGCCGGGCGCTCCACCAGTGGAAGGCCCCGGCCCAGGATGGCGAACTTGCGCTCGTCGCCCGGGAAGAGAAAATCGCGCAGCACGTCGGAGAAGCCGAACCGGCGGTACAGCCGCCAGGCCCGCGACTTGCGCTCGTCGGCCTCGGGGGTGGACAGCAGCACGGTCTCACCCTCGGCCATGGCCAGCAGCGCCCGCAGTTGCCGGGCGCCGACGCCGTGCCCCTGGGCGACCGGGCGCACGTGCAGCTCGACCACCTCGAAACAGTCGGCCAGCCAGCGCCGCCGGTCCACGTCGTCGAGCGCCGACCGCACCTGGTCGTGCCACCACTGGCCGGGCCCGGAGGTGTACCCGTAGCCGAAACCGGCCAGCCGGCCGTCGGTGGTCAGGGTGGCCACGGCCCGGAAACCGGCCCGGCGTACGTGGGCGCCGATGTAACCGCGGCGGGTCTGCAAAAGTTCCTGGCGGTAGCCCATCGCCTCGCCGTAGACGCCGACCACGTCGTCGAGCCGCCGCAGCAGGTCGTCCGGCTGCCACGCAACGAGCCTCATCGTCCGGTCCCGCCCCCTGCTCCGACATCTTCCGACAGCCAGCCCAGCACCGCCCGGTCGCCGCTGATCGCCTGAACGGCGAACCGCGCGAACAACTCTTCCGCGTACCACCGATCGGTCGGCGTCCGCGCGATCACCGCGCGATGCTCCGGCTGACGGTACGCGAATCGAGCCAGGTCCGCCGCATCACTCCATAGGCTGACAGTCCCTTGCCAGCCGATCGGCGCCTCACCCATCCCGAAGTACGCGAGCAGCCCAGGCGCCCCGTCCAGCTCCCGAACAACCGGCGGAATCGCCCGCCAGAAGGTGAGCGCCCGCGTCGGCCGAAGCCTCGCCCGGGTGAGAGAAAGAACCATCCCACCCGATTCGCGCCCCGCCGCCCCACCGCCGTGATTCGCTCCCGCGCCGTCGCCGTGACGCGCTGCTCCGCCACCGCCCGCTGCCGCGCCGCCGCCGTGACCCGCTGCCGCGCCGCCGCCGTGACCCGCTGCTCCGCCACCGCCCGCTGCCGCGCCGTCGCCGTGGCCCGCTGCCGCGCCGTGGCCCGCTGCCGCGCCGTCGCCGTTACCCGCTGCTCCGCCACCGCCCGCTGCCGCGCCGCCGCTGTTACCCGGTGCCGCGCCGCCGTCGTAGTCCGCTGCCGCATCGCCGGTACCTGCCGCCGCCGTGCCGCTGTTGCCCGCCGCCGTGCCGCTGTTGCCCGCCGCCGTGCCGCTGTTGCCCGCGGCCGTGCTGCCGGTGCTCGCCGCGTTGAAAGCCGCAATCCTGCCGTCCATATCCGATTTTTCGCTTTTGTCGGACGATGGCGGGAAGCTCTTGTCGGACGACGGCGCGGACCTTCTGTCCGATGACGGCGCGGACCTTCTGTCCGACGATGACCGGGAACTTCGGTCCGACGATGGCTGGAAATCTTTGTCCGACGACGGCGGGGAACTGCTGGCCGGGAGGGTTGAACGGCTTGTGGCCGGGAGCGTCGGGGCCAGCGAGAACGGCTCGCGGCCGGACCAGGTGCCGCGGCTGTGCAGCGGTATCAGGTCGATCGTGGCCCGCGCGATCGCTATCCGGTCCCACTCGGGGAAGCTCACCGGCTCGGCGCTGACGGTCACCGCGGCGTACCGCGTCACATCGGCGTCGCCGGGGCGGAAGCCGCTCGCCGTACCCAGGAACTTGGCGAAAGTCACGCCGGGCGGGACCTTGGGACGGGCCATGCGCAGCATGGCGGAGCCGACCCGCCGCGCGGGGACGCGCCAGACGTGCAGCGTGATCGGCATCAGGCCACGTCGGCCGGTGTGCCGGCGGTGACGCGCACCAGCTCGTCGTACGTGATCGGGAAAACCGCCTGGGGAACGCCGCCGGCCGCCCAGATCACCTCGTACTCCCGCAAGCTTTTGTCGATCAGCGTGCGCACCGGTTTCGGATGGCCGAGGGGTGCGACCCCGCCGATCGGCTGGCCCGTGTGTTCGCGGACGAACTCGGGGGTGGCGCGCTTGAGGTGTCCGATTTGGAGGCCTTCCGCCACTTTATCGGTGTTGACGCGGTGGGCGCCCGACGTCAGGACCAGCAGCGGCTCGCCGTCCGCGTCGAAGATCAGCGAGTTGGCGATCTGGCCGACCTCGATGCAGAGGGCGTCGGCCGCCGCGGCCGCCGTGTGCACGGCCTCGTCCAGGATGATCACCTGTGAGTCGGCGGCGCCGGCGGCGTCCAGCGCGTCCTGCACGGCGATGACGTTCGGGTGTGCCTGCATCCCACTATTCTCACCACCCGAACCGCTCCCGGTGCAGGCGGGCCGGTGGCACCCCCACCCGGCGGGCCGCTCGGAAGACCGCCTCGGCCCACGGGTCGGGCCCGCAGACGTAGACGTCGTGGCCGGCGATGTCCGGGGCCAGCGCCCGCAGCGCCTGCGCGTCGTCGTACTCGGCGTAGTCGGCCGGCAGCCAGGACGTGTCCGACGCGCGCGGGCCGACCAGCGGCACCAGCCGCACCCCGCGGTCGGCGGCCAGCCACTCCAGCTCCTCCAGGAACGCCACCTCGTGCGGATGCCGGGTGCGGTAGACCAGCGTGGCCTTCCCCCGCCCGTACGGCAGATCCCAGAGAAGCGCGAGCAGCGGCGTCACCCCGACACCGCAGGCCAGCATGGTCACCGGGCCGCCGGCGTACGTCGCCGCCGTCATCCGGCCGAACGGTCCCTCGATCAGCACGCGGGTGCCGGGCCGCAGCGTGGCGACGCGGGCGCTGCCGTCGCCGACCGCCTTCACCGTGATCCGCAGCGAGTCGCGGCGCGGCGGGCCGGAGAGCGAGAACGGGTTGCCGCGCAGGCCGGCCCGCCCGTCCAGGAAGCGCCACACGAAGTACTGGCCGGCCCGCGCCGGAAGCCTTTCCAGCTGCCGTCCTCGCAGGTAGACGGAGACGAGGCCGGGTGCTTCGGTCTTGATCCCTTGGACGACCAGCCGGTGCCTCGCCGTGCGCCAGATCGGCAGGCCGATGCGGAAGATCAGGATGGAGCCCGCGGCGATCAGATAGAGACCCCAGAAGTAGGCGCGCGCGGCCGGTGATCGGAAATCGCTGCCGAGCAGCAGCATGTGCGGCAGCGCCAAGGCGATGCCCGCGTAGGCGTACAAATGCAATAAATGCCATGACTCATAGCGCAGCCGACGTCGCCGGTGCCTCGTCGAAGTGATCACCACGAGCGTCAGGGCGGCCAGGGCCGCCACTGCCAGAACCATGCTCTCCAGGGCCAGGGTTTCCCACAGACGGCCCATTCGGGTGTACGCGATGACAGCCAGCCCCGTATGAGCGAGCAGCAGGGTGAACGACGCGAAACCGGTCCAGCGATGCCAGCGGGCGAGCGCGTCCTGCCCGTACGCCCGCTCGACCCACGGGATCCGGGCCATGAGCAGCACCTGGATCAGCAGCAGATCGGCCGACCAGAGCGCGGCCAGGCGTCCCGCGGCCGCGATCCCGCCCGGCGCCTCGCCCCGGTTGACGGTCCACAGTGCCGTGACGACGACCAGGCTGAACGCGGCGATGAACTTCGGCACGAGGCCTTTGTACGGTCTGTCTCGCGCGCGCGGGAGGGTCCCGTGAAGAAGCTAACGACTTACCAAATTTCGGTTATTTGCCCAGGCCAGTGGCCTCCACGCTGGCCTGCCAGAGCTCGTGGGCCCGTTGCGGGTCGGCGGCGTGCCGCGACGGTTGCCGGGGCTGGTGGCCCACGTAGTAGGCGCCGTTGACGACCGGGTTGTCGGCCAGCCAGACGAGAAGCTCGCCGGCCGTCTCCGGCGTCGTCAGGAACGGGGCGAAACGGTAGAAGAAGCGGGTCAGCTTGCCCGCGCCGAAGTCGCTGCGCACCACCCCGGGGTGGAAGGAGACGCTGGTGATGCCGGGCCAGCGACGGGCGGCCTCGGCGGCGAACAGGACGTTCGCCGCCTTCGCCTTGCTGTAGGCCTGCCAGCTCGTGTTCTTGCCGACGAAGTCGTGCGGGCCGGGTTTACCGCGCATGTGGGCCCGGGAGGCGGTGACCACCAGCCGCCCGATGCGCTCGTGCAACAGGCCGGCCAGCAGGAACGGGGCGAGGTGGTTGCTCTGCATGGTCGCCTCGAAGCCGTCCCGGGTGATCCGGTGCTCGGCCACCATGCCGCCGGCGTTGCTGGCCAGGACGTCGATGCGGGGGTAGGTCCGGTCCAGGTGGGCGGCGAGTTCCCGTACCTGGTCGAGGTCTTCGAAGTCGGCCCGCTGGACGTCGGGCTCCTTGTACGGGTCGGGCGCGTAGATCCGGACCGCGGCGTGCACGCGCTTCGCGGCCTCGGCCAGCTTGGCGGGGTTGCGCCCGACGAGGACGAGCTGGTCACCCTGCCGGGCGAACAGCTCGGCGGCGGCCAAGCCGATGCCGGAGCTCGCTCCGGTGATCACCACGATCCGGTCCATCTTCGGATCCTCCCTGTCGATCCTTCGTCCCGCAATCTCTGACTCAGGTCTTAGGTTGTACGGGTGGACGACATCGACCTGGTGCGCGACTTCAACCGGTACTACACGCGGCGCATCGGGGTGCTGAACGACGAATATCTGGGTCAGGGGAGGCCGCTGGGCGAGGCGCGCCTGCTGTTCGAGATCGGCGCCGGGGCCGACCTGCGCGACCTGCGGCGCCGGCTGGGGCTCGACTCGGGCTACCTGAGCCGGATGCTGCGGTCGCTGAGCTCGCAGGGGCTGGTCGCGGTGGCGCCACGGCCGGGCGACGCCCGGGTGCGGACGGCGACGTTGACGCCGGCCGGGCGGCGGGAGGTGGCCGAGCTGGAGGAGCGTTCCCGGGTGTACGTGGCGGAGCTGCTGGAGCCGTTGAGCCCGCGGCAGAGGGCCGAGTTGGTGGAGGCGCAGACGGCGATCCAGCGCCTGTTGCGGCTGGCCGCGATCACCCTGACCCCGGTGCCCGACGCCGCGCCGGAGGCCCGGTTCTGCCTGCGGGCGTACGCGGCGGAGCTGGTGACCCGCTTCCCGGAGGGTTACGACGCCGAGGGTGCCCTGCTGCCACCGGGCACCCTGCACGACGGCACCTTCCTGCTGGCCGCCGAGGAGGGCGAGCCCGTCGGCTGCGGGCTGTGGCAGGGCGGCTCCCCGGGGACGGCGGAGATCCGGCACCTGTGGGTCAGCCCCCGTGCTCGTGGGCTGGGGCTGGCGCGGCGGCTGCTCGCGGCCCTCGAGGCCGACGCCGCGGCCCGCGGCGTCACGACGGTCCGCCTGGGTACCCACTCCACGCTGGTGGAGGCCATCGCCCTCTACCGCAGCGCCGGGTACCGGGAGATCCCGCCGTACGACGAGTCCCCGTACAACCAATTGGCCTTCGAGAAGCCCCTCTGATCCTTTTCCTCCCGTGTGACGCATGCCACAACACGACGGGGGCGCCGCGCACGCGGAGTTGCTTTTTTGTCGTACACGAGTGCTAGTCTCTTCCTTAGTTAGAACGGATGTTCGAACGAGCGTCCGCTCTGACGCCGGGGGCCGAGTTTCGCGGCTCGGCGCCCGGTGCGCGGCACCCGCGAAGTGCCGCGCGTGAGGCACCGGGCATTCGCGGGCCCGGGGCCTTCAGACAAGGCAGGACCGTCGTCCGCTGCCCCCGACCCCCGGGTGGCGGGCGACGGACCCGCCGGTGAGTCCGGCCGGGTGTGGTGTGGGGAAGCTTCACGCCCGGCCGGCTGCCCCTGAACGGCAAGCTGCTGCGTCTTCCTCCGCAGCTGATCGGTTCGACCAGTTCGTCGGATGCGACACACGCGAGGAGAAACCATGGCGAGCAACACGGCGCCGGCCCTCACCCAGGTGCCCGGTGCCCACGCGCCCGGTGCCCAGGTGCCCGGTCTGGCGCACGCGCCGACCGCGGCTCGGGCCGAGGCGCCCACGGTTCCGGCGCACATGCTGCCGCAGCGCACCCCAGCCCAACTGCTGACCATCGCCCGCCAGGGCCTCGACGAGGCGGCACGCACCCGCCCCGACGGCCTGCGCTACGCCGCGGCCCACCTGGCCGCCCTGCGCGCCGCCGCCGCGGTCCTGGCCGCCCGCGCCCGCCCGGCCACGTCCACGAGGCGCAGCCGCGTGACCAGCGTCTGGTCGCTGCTGGTTCTGGTCGCCCCCGAGTTCGGCGAGTGGGCCAACTACTTCGCCCTGGGCGCCGGCAAACGAGCCGCCGCCGAGGCCGGCATCCCCCGCGTGGTGAGCCCCCGCGAGGCCGACGACCTCCTTCGAGCCGCCGAACAGTTCGTGGCTGTCGTCGAGTCCGCCCTGGGCCTGGCCTACCAGCCCCGCCTGGCCGCCTGACGCCGTCGCAGTGAGCCGGGGCAGCCCTCGGCTCGATTCCGCATGCCCGCTTCCGCGGGACAGCCGGTGGGAGCGACCGGCGCAGACATGGCCCCCGCCTTCGCGATCGTGCGGCGGCGCGGGCCCGGACGGCAGCCGCCACGGAGGGCGGCCCGTTCGAAGAAGCCGTTTCCCGATGACCTGGACTCGTCGGTGCCGGTCGCGGTTCCGGGCGATGCGTCGCCGGCTTCGCGCGCGATGGCGTCACGTGCTTTACCGGCGGTGGTCGCCGGCTTCGCACGCGATGGCGTCACGTGCTCTGCCGGCGGTGGTCGCCGGTTTGGGCGATGGCATCACGGGCTGGTCGGCGATGGCCGCCGGCTGGGCGACGGCGTCACAGGCTTGCTGGCCGGGACGAGAGCAACAGAGCGAGGCAACACATGGCGGGACGCATGAGCAGCGGTGCGGCCGCCCTTGCTGAACTGGTTCGGGCGGCCGGGGAGACCGAGACCAGCGGCGTGCAGCGGATGCTGCCGGTGGCCCCCGAGCTGAGCGGTCTGCTGCCCGGGCGCGGCCTGCGGCGCGGCAGCACCGTCGCGGTCACCACCGGCCGCGAGGCCACCGCCGGCGGTGGAACGTCACTGCTGCTGGCCCTGCTCGCCGAGGCTTCCCGGGCCGGTTCGTGGTGCGCCGTCGTCGGCGTACCCTCACTCGGCGCCATCGCCGCCGCCGAAAGCGGCGTGGCCCTGGACCGCCTGGCCCTGGTCCCCGACCCCGGCCCCGAGTGGCCCACGGTGGTGGCCGCCCTGATCGACGGCGTCGACGTGGTCGTCACGGCCGTCCCCGGCGGCGTCTCCGGCTCGATAGCCTCCCGCCTGGTAGCCCGGGCCCGCCAGCGCGGAAGCGTCCTGGTCCCCTTCGGCGCCTGGTCCGGCGCCGACGTCACCTTGCACGTCACCGCCGCCCGCTGGGAAGGCCTGGGCGCAGGCCACGGCCGCCTGCGCCGCCGCGAGGTAACCATCCGAGCCCACGGCCGAGGCGCCGCCGCCCGCCCCAAACAGGCCACCATGTGGATGCCCGGCATCACCATCCGCCCGATCACTCTGCCCCCGGCACCCTCCGTCGGCGACCCCAGCCCGCACCGCCCTCCCGCACATTCACCGCCCACCCAGCCTTCCTCGCACCCACCCGCCCAGCCTTCCGCGGTATCGCCCGCGGGGTCTTCCGCGGTCTCGTCCGGCCAACCTCTCCCGGCGTCTTCCGAAGCTGCGTCGTCCACTGGGTCTTCCGGGGTCCCGAGCGACCAGACCCGGGCGGTTGCGACTGGTCAGCCCTCGACGGTTTTGCCCGCGATGGGCGGTTCTTCCGGCGCTCCGGTGCGGGCGGCCGGGTCGGACTCGGGGCGGCGGCTGGCCGTGGTCGGGGCGCCGCCCGCCGTTGACTCCCGGGCCGCTGTGGTTGCTTCTTCGGGGGAGGGCTCCTCGGTGCCTCCTTCGGGACACGGGTCCCCTGTGGACGGTGTGCGGGCGGGGGATGAGCTGGGGCAGGTGCTGCGGCTTCGGGCGGGGCGGCTTCGGGCCGAGTCGGCGGCGGTGGTTTGAGTGGCTGTGGCGGGGACGACCGGGGCGGCGGGGATCCGGACGATGCTGCTCTGGTGTCCGGACTGGGCCGTGGTGGCGGCCGAGATCGTGGAAGGGGTGCCGGCGGCGGGGGCGGTCGTCGTGTTGCGGGGGAACCGGGTGGTGGCCTGTTCGGAAGGGGCGCGGCGGGAGGGCGTACGGAAAGGACTGCGACGCCGGGAAGCGCAGAGCCGATGCCCTCAGCTGGTTGTCGTCGAAGACGATCCCGGGCGGGATGCCCGGGCCTTCGAAGCCGTGGTGGCGGCCGTCGAAGAAGTGGCGGTCGGGGTCGAGGTGATTCGGCCGGGGGCGTGCGCGTTCGCCGCTCGGGGGCCGGCGCGGTACTTCGGTGGGGAGGAAGCGGCCGCCGAGCGGATCGTGGAGCAGGTCGCGCAGCAGTGCGAGGTGGAGAGTCAGGCCGGCGTCGCCGACGGGGTCTTCGCGGCGGGGCTGGCGGCGCGGAAGGGGCTGCTGATTCCGCCGGGGGAGACGACCGCTTTCCTGGCCGGGGAGCCGATCGAGGCGCTGGAACGGCCCGAGCTCATCGACCTGCTCAAGCGGCTCGGCATCACGACGCTGGGCGACTTCGCCCGGCTGCCGGCGGGGGACGTGCTCGGCCGCTTCGGGTTCGACGGGGCGCTCGCGCATCGGCTCGCCGGCGGTTTCGATCACCGGCCGCTCGCGGTGCGGAAGCCGCCGCCGGATCTGGAGGTCGAGGAGACGTACGACGAACCGCTGGAAAGGGTCGATGTGGCGGCCTTCGCCGGAAGGGCCCTCGCCGAGCGGTTACATGACGGGCTCTCGGCGTACGGTCTGGCCTGCACCCGCCTCGGCATCGAGGCGATCACCGCCGACGGCCAGGAACTGCACCGCGTCTGGCGCCACGACGGCACCCTGACCGCCGCCGCCATCGCCGAACGCGTCCGCTGGCAACTCGACGGCTGGCTGACCGGCGCCCGCCGAGGCGCCCCGGCCCGCCCCACCGCCGGCCTGGTACGGCTGCGGCTGATCCCCGACGGCGTCCTCGTCCACTTGGGACTGCAGCCCGGCCTGTGGGGCGACACCGGCGCCGAACGGGAACGGGCCCACCGAGCCTTCAGCCGCGTGCAGGGCCTGCTCGGCCCCCACGCCGTCGTCACACCGGTCCTCGGCGGCGGCCGCTCCACCGACGACCAGATCCGCCTGGTCCCGTGGGGCGACGAACGCGACCCCACCCGCCCCTCGACCACCCACGACGACCCCATCCCCGGCGTGCTCACGGCTCCGCTGCTGCCGCGTTCCACAGCGCCCGCCTTGAGCCCCGACCTGCCCGATTACGAACCCCCAACCCCCAACCCTCTTCCGGAGGTACGCCCGGAGCACCCCGACGACGGCACGGTGATCGCCCTGTCCTCGCGCCGTAAGACACCCCCTACCGGACCTGTCCCGTCCTGGGAGGAGTTGGAGCGCCCGCCCGCCTCCACCCCACCAAAAACGGATTTTCCCGGTACGGCCCGGGGCGGCTTGGCCTCGGTTTCCCACCTTTCCGACCACCGACCCACGCAGCCACCCGCCGTGCCGCCCACGTCCGCTGCGCCGCAGACACCCATCTCTGTCGTGCCGCCCACGTCCGCCGCGCCGCAGACACCCATCTCTGTCGTGCCGCCCACGTCCGCCGCGCCGCAGACACCCATCTCCGTCGTGCCGCCCACGTCCGCTGCGCCGCAGACACCCACCTCTGTCGTGCCGCCCACGTCCGCTGTGCCGTTGGCGTCTGTTGCGTCCTCGGCGGCTGCCGGTGGAGGTGCGGCGGCCGGGAGCGAGTCGGGCTCGCCGGGTGAGGTCACAGTGCTCGCGGTACGGCCGTGGGCTCAGCGAGTCGGGCGCAAACCCCCCAAACCGCCGGTTCGGCCGCCGTGGCCGGGGCGGCTTCCCAAGCCGGCGCCGGCGCTCGTGCTGCCGCAGCCGTGGGGGGCCGTGGTCCTTGACGAGAACGGGACGCCCGTGGGGGTCAGCGCTCGGCTCGAGCTCACCGGCGAGCCGTCCGCTGTCGTGGTCGAGCGGGGCCAGCCGGTGGAGATCACCGGTTGGGCCGGGCCGTGGCCGCTCGACGAACGGTGGTGGGCGGCCGGCGAGGCGCGGCGGCGGGCCCGCTTCCAGGTTGTTCTCGCCGACGAGCGAGCGTTCCTGCTGGTTCTCGCTTCGGGACACTGGGCTGTCGAGGCCGTCTATGACTGACGTCGCGATGGCTGGCACACGTCTGGGCGAACACCCAAGCTTGTCCACAGTCCACCGGTTGTCCACAGGACGCCCCCGCGATCTTGCGCTTCGCCGTCAGACTGGAGCAGGCGGGGGCCCCCTCGGGAGGGCGGGCTCTGTGGGCGGGGCGGGCTCTGTGGGCGGGGCGGGCTCTGTGGGCGGGAGCTCTCGTGGGCTTCAATAACCCCGGTATCCCCTGGTCGGAGCTGGAGGGCGCGCTCTCCGGCCGCAAAGGCAAGCAGCCCGAGTATGTCGTCGATCCGCTCGCGGTGGACGGGGACGGTGGGGACTCGCCCGCCTGGTCGCGCAAGCGTCAACCGTACGAAGCGCCCGCTCTCATCAAGGGCGAGAACCGTACCCCGTACGCCGAGCTGCATTGTCATACCAACTTCAGCTTTCTGGACGGGGCCAGCCACCCCGAGGAGCTGGCCGAGGAGGCCGCCCGGCTCGGCCTGAACGGGTTGGCCGTCACCGACCACGACGGGTTCTACGGGGTGGTCCGGTTCTCGCAGGCCGCCCGTGAGCTGGGGCTGCCCACTATTTTCGGTGCGGAGCTCTCCCTGGATCTTTCGCGGCCGCAGAACGGTGAGCCTGATCCCGAGGGGCGTCATCTTCTCGCTCTCGCGCACGGCCATGAGGGTTATGCCCGGCTGGCCCGGGTGATCTCGCGGGGGCAGCTGGCCGGTGGGGAGAAGGGCCGGCCCGCGTACGGCGATCTGGAGGATGTCGCGGCGGAGCTGCGTGACCACGTGCTCGTGCTGACCGGCTGCCGCAAGGGCAGTGTGCCCCTGGCGCTGGCCACCGAGGGGGTGGAGGCCGCCGCGTACGAGCTGGACCGGCTTGTCGCTCTTTTCGGGCGGCCCAATGTGGCGGTCGAGTTGACCTCGCACGGCGACCCTTATGACGACGACCGCAATGATGTTTTGTTCGCGCTGGCCGAGAGCCGGCATCTGGAGGTGGTGGCCACCAATAACGTCCACTATGCGATTCCGGCCCGGCGGCGTCTCGCCACCGCTCTCGCCGCTGTTCGGGCTCGGCGCAGCCTGGATGAGATCGACGGCTGGCTGCCCGCGGCCGGTACCGCGCATCTGCGTGGCGGGGATGAGATGGCGCGCCGGTTCGCCGCTTATCCGGGTGCGGTCGCCAATGCCGCGATGTTCGGTGAGGATCTCGCCTTCGACCTCAATCTGGTCGCGCCGAAGCTGCCCGATTTTCCGATTCCCGAGGCGGGCCACACCGAGATGAGCTGGCTGCGCGAGCTGACCATGCGCGGCGCCCGCGAGCGTTATGGGCCGCCGGAGGCGCATCCGAAGGCGTACGAGCAGATCGAGTACGAGCTGCGCATGATCGAGGAGCTTGGCTTCCCGGGGTATTTCCTGGTCGTCTACGACATTGTCGAGTTCTGCCGGAACAACCGGATCTACGCGCAGGGCCGCGGTTCGGCCGCCAACTCGGCCGTCTGTTACGCGCTGCGTATCACCAATGTGGACGCGGTCGCCCACAATCTGCTTTTCGAGCGTTTCCTGGCTCCGGAGCGGGACGGGCCGCCCGACATCGACGTGGACATCGAGTCGGATCGGCGCGAGGAGGTCATTCAGCACGTCTACCGCAAGCACGGCCGTGAGCACACCGCGCAGGTCGCGAACGTCATTTCCTATCGGCCGCGGTCGGCCGTGCGGGACATGGCGAAGGCTTTCGGTTTCTCGCCGGGCCAGCAGGACGCGTGGAGCAAGCAGATCGACCGGTGGGGCAGTGTGGCCACGGTCGATGTCGAGGGTATTCCGGAGCAGGTGGTCTCGTACGCCAATCAGGTCCAGGATTTTCCCCGGCATCTCGGCATCCATTCGGGCGGCATGGTGATCTGCGACCGCCCGATCATCGAGGTGTGCCCGGTCGAGTGGGGCCGGATGCCGGGCCGGACCGTGCTCCAGTGGGACAAGGACGACTGCGCCGCCATCGAACTGGTCAAATTCGACCTGCTCGGGCTCGGCATGTTGTCGGCGCTGCGCTACGCCCACGAGATGATTCAGTCCGAGTTGGACATCGGTTCGATGGATCTGACCGATTCCGAGGTGTACGACATGCTGTGCCGCGCCGATTCGGTGGGCGTCTTCCAGGTGGAGAGCCGCGCGCAGATGGCGACGCTGCCCCGGCTGAAGCCGCGCGAGTTCTACGACCTGGTGGTGGAGGTCGCGCTCATCCGGCCCGGCCCGATTCAGGGTGGTTCCGTTCATCCGTACATCAGAAGGAAGAACGGCCTGGAGGAGATCACCTATCCGCATCCCCTCATGCGCAACGCCCTGGAGAAGACGCTCGGCGTCCCGCTTTTCCAGGAGCAGTTGATGCAGCTGGCGATCGACGTCGCCGGTTTCGACCCGGCCGAGGCCGACCAGTTGCGCCGGGCGATGGGCTCGAAACGGTCGGTCGAGAAGATGGACCGCATCAAGGACCGCCTCTATGGGGGTATGGCCGAGCGGGGGATCACCGGCGAGCTGGCCGACGACCTTTTCCTTAAGCTCTCCGCGTTCGCCAGTTACGGCTTTCCGGAGAGCCATGCGATGAGCTTCGCCTATTTGGTGTACGCGAGCGCGTGGCTCAAGCGCTATCACCCCGCCGCCTTCTGCGCGGCTCTGCTGAACGCCCAGCCGATGGGTTTCTATTCGCCGCAGTCGCTGGTCGACGACGCCCGCCGGCACGGCGTGGAGGTCCGCCGCCCGGACATCAATCTCAGCGACGCCGCGGCCGTTCTCGAATCGACCCCGCAGACCCGATGGGGGTCATTACCGGGCGAGCCGCCGCACGCCTGGGGATTGGGTGGCCCGGCTGTGCGTCAGGGTCTTTCTTCCGTTCGTACGCTGGGAGAGGAGCTGGCCGAGCGCATCGAGGAGGAACGCCGGGCGAACGGGCCTTTCACCAGCATGACGGATCTGTCGCGCCGGACCGGGTGCACGACGGCCCATCTGGAGGCGCTCGCCACGGCCGACGCGTTCGCCGGGTTCGGGCTGACCCGCCGCGAGGCCCTGTGGGCGGCCGGCGCCGCCGCCCAGGACCGGCCGGACCGCCTCCCGGGCACGGTGACCGGCACCGACGCCCCGATGCTGCCCGGTATGAGCGAGGTCGACGAGCTGGTGGCCGACGTCTGGGCCACCGGGTTGTCCCCGGACTCGCATCCGGCCCAGTTCATCCGGGCCGAGCTGGACCGGGCGGGCGCGCTGCCGATCTCCCGGCTGGGCGCCGTCGAGGCGGGCACCCGCATCCGGGTGGGCGGCATCGTCACCCACCGTCAACGGCCGGCCACCGCGGGCGGGGTCACCTTCGTCAACCTCGAGGACGAGACCGGGATGCTCAATGTGACCTGTTCGCCCGGGCTGTGGCAGCGCTACCGGCGGGTGGCCCGCACCAGTTCGGCGCTGATCGTCAGGGGGCGGCTGGAGAAGTCCGAGGGGGTGCTCAACCTGGTGGCGGACCGGCTCGAGGCGGTGACCCCGCCGGTGACGCCGGCCTCCCGCGACTTCCGGTAACCGGCAGGATCAGCCCTCGTTACCCTTGAGGACGATTTGTCGGTTTTAGGGGGCTTCTGTGTTCACGACTCTGCTTACTTCCGTCGCCGCTCTGGCTGCTCTTCTGCCCGGTCCGGTCGCCGACCCCAAGCCGTACGGGTCGCCGCCGCGCCCGACCGAGCCGAAGGTCGCGCTCAAGCTCCAGTACACGTCGGAGTCCGGCTTCGCCATGGCCGTCACCCTGGACTGCGAGCCCTCCGGCGGCGGGCACCCCAAGCCCGAGGCGGCCTGCGAGACCCTGAGCGCCGTCGGCGCCGACCCCGACCGGATCGAGCCGAAGACCACCGCCTGCGTCATGATCTACGCCCCGGTGACGGCCGAGATCACCGGCGTGTGGCGCCGCATGCCGGTGAAGTGGACCCACAAGTTCGGCAACACCTGCGAGATGCGCCGCGCCACGGGCGTCCTGTTCGAGTTCTGACCAGGGCTCCACAAGCGCGACCCGGGCACAGGGCCGTTACGCTGCGCGTGTGGAAATCGCATCGACGCGTACCGCCCGACCGCTCGTGACCACCCGGACCGCTGCCGTCTGGGCGGTGCTCCGGCGGGAGCTGGAGCGGAACGCCGGCCGCGAGCTGACCGTGATCGACGTCGGCGGCGGTACGGGCGGGTTCGCCGTGCCGCTGGCCGAGGCCGGCCACACCGTCACCGTCGTCGACGCCAGCCCCGACGCGCTGGCCGCCCTGACCCGCCGGGCCGCCGACGCCGGCGTGGCCGACCGGGTCCGGGCCGTCCAGGGCGACGGCGACGCGCTCGCCGGCCTGGTCGAGCCGGCCAGCGCCGACCTGGTTCTCTGCCACGCGGTCCTCGAGGTCGTCGACGACCCGGCCTCCGTGGTCACCGCCATCGCGGCCGCGCTGCGCCCCGGCGGAGCGGTGAGCCTGCTGGTCGCGAGCAAGGCCGCGGCCATCCTGGGCCGCGCGATAAACGGTCACCTCGGTGCGGCCGCCGCGGTCGCCGCCGACCCCGAGGGCCGGGCCGGCGCCCGCGACACCCTGCGCCGGCGCTTCGACGCCGAAAGTGCCACGGCTCTCCTGCGCTCGGCGGGTCTCGAGCCGGAGGAGACCCATGGGGTACGGGTTCTGGCCGACCTCCTGCCGGCCGCTGTCGTCGAGGAGGACCCGCAGGCCCTGCTGGCGCTGGAGCTCGAGCTGTCCTCCCGGCCGCCGTTCCGCGACATCGCCTCCCAGCTGCACGTCTTCGCCCGCCACTCGTGACATGTCGATCCCCCGGCGTACGGCGGCGTCACTGTCCGAGGAAGAGGCGCTGACCGGGCGGATCCCGCCCGACACGCAGCCCGCCATGACCGGGCCGCTCGTCGTGCCCGGCGATCGGTTGCCGGACAACGCCTTCCAGCCGGTCCGCCCGGCGTACGGCAGTGCAAGCCTGGCCGAGGTCCTTCCCAGCGCCAGCGCGGTGCTGGGGGTGCCGGGGGCGGCCGACACGCTCGGGCTGCGGGAACGCCTCGACGGCGTCGACCGGATCGCGGTGCTTCTCGTCGACGGGCTTGGCGCCTACCAGCTGCCGGTCATGCACCCGTACACCCCGGTCTTGAACGAACTGGTGACCGGATCACGGACCGTGACCACCGGCTTCCCCTCCACCACACCGGTCAGCCTCGTCACGGTGGGCACCGGGGCGCCGCCCGGCGCGCACGGGGTACTCGGCTTCACCACGCGGCGGCCGGACGGGCGGCTGCTCAACCACGTCCACTGGAACGACGACCCGGACCCGGCGGCCTGGCAGCCGGTGCCGACACGCTTCGAGCTGGCCGAGGCCGCGGGGGTGCGGGCCACGCAGGTGGTGCGCCCCGAGTTCGAGGGAAGCGGCCTCACGGTGGCGGCCTATCGGGGAGCGGCGTTCCGGAGCGCTTCCGAGGGGGCCGAGCTCGCCGATCAGATGCTGGAGGCGCTGGCGGCCGGACCGTCGCTGGTCTACGGCTACCACGCCGATCTGGACAAGACCGGTCATCTGTACGGGGTCGACTCGCGCTACTGGCGCATGGCCGCACAAGGAGTGGACCGCCTGGTCGACCGGCTGGTCCACGGGCTGCCGCCACGCTCGGCGCTTCTGGTGATCGCCGACCACGGGCAGCTCAACGTGCCGGTCGAGTCCCGCTACGACATGGCTGACGATCCGGCGCTGTCGGACGGGGTGGTGACCGTGGCCGGCGAGCCGCGGGTCCGCTACCTGCACGCGGAGCCGGGTGCGACGGACGACCTGATCGCGGCCTGGCGCTCGGTCATGGGCGGCGACGCGTGGGTCATGACCCGTGACGAGATCATCGACGGCGGCTGGTTCGGCCCGGTCCCGGCCGGACACCGTTCCCGCGTCGGCGACGTGGTGATCGTCTGCCAGAACCGGGCGGTCGCCCTGGCCAGCGGCTGGGAGCCGCCGCCGGTGGGCCGCCTGATCGCCTACCACGGCTCGGTGACCGCCGCCGAGATGACAGTCCCGCTCCTGATCGCCCGCGCGTGACTCGTTCCCACGGCATTTTTGTCAGAGGGTCCGGCTAGCCTCGCTGACGTGGGACGAAGCCAGGCAGTGCCGAGGGGGCGGGACCCGCGTTTCGGGCCCGATGCCGACGACGCGGGGTGCACGATCCTGCACGTCGACATGGACGCCTTCTTCGCGTCCGTCGCCGTGCGGGCCGACCCCTCACTGCGGGGCAAACCGGTGGTCGTCGGCGGCGTCGGCCCGCGCGGCGTGGTCAGCTCGGCCAGTTACGAGGCCAGGAGGTACGGCGTACGCAGCGCCATGCCCACCGCCCGGGCCCGCCAGCTCTGCCCGCGAGCGATCTACCTCCCGGTCGACGGCCCGGCCATCGGCGAGGCCTCCCGGGCCGTCATGGCGATCTTCCGGGACGTGACGCCCCTGGTCGAGCCGCTCTCCTCCGACGAGGCCTTCCTCGACGTGGCCGGCGCGCAGCGGCTGCTCGGACGCCCCGTCGAGATCGCCCAGCTGATCCGCCGGCGCATGCTCGAGGAGCAGCGGCTGACCTGCTCGGTCGGTGTCGCCTCGACCAAGTTCGTGGCCAAGCTCGGCTCGACCCGGGCCAAGCCCGACGGCGTGGCCGTCATCCCGCACGAGCTCGTCCTCGACTTCCTCCACCCGCTGCCGGTCGACGCGCTCTGGGGCGTGGGCGAGCGAGCGGCCGAGACGCTGCGCCGGCTCGGGCTCAGCACGGTCGGGGAGATCGCCCACGCGCCGGTGAGCATGCTCCGGGGCGCGCTCGGCGACGCCTCGGCCACCCACCTGCACGAGCTGTCGTGGGGCCGCGACCCGCGCCGGGTCACCCCCGAGCGCGAGGAGAAGTCGATCGGCGCCGAGATGACGTTCGACACCGACGTGGCCGATCCGCTCCTGATCCGGCGCAGCCTGCTCGCCCTCTCCGAAAAGGTCGGAGCCCGTCTGCGCGCGAGCGGCCACGTCGGCCGGACGATCGCGATCAAGGTACGGCTGGCCGACTTCCGGACCGTCAACCGATCTCGCACGGTGCCCACGAGCACCGATGTGGCACGTGAGATTTTCGAGACGGTTTGGAATTTGTTCACGGCCCTGGGCGCGCGCGACCACATTCGTCTGGTCGGCGTCCGGGTCGAGGGCCTGACCGCCGCCGCGACCACATCACGCCAGCTCAGCCTGGGCGAACCGGAGCGCGGCTGGCGCGAGGCGGAGGCCGCGACCGACGCGGTGATCGCCCGCTTCGGCCGGGCCAGCGTCGGTCCGGCCAGTCTTTTGGGACAAAGCGATCTACGCCGAACCGAAAATCACCCGCACTCGACGGTCGTCCCGCTTTCCGACCCGCCAACCCCCTCGTAGACTTGCTCGGTAAGGCAGCCGACGGCTGTCCCGAGCCACTTACCTTAGTGACACCCCGACTCCAACCCGAGGAGTCGGTTACGCGCCCGGGGAGGAATGCCGTGCCGCTCTCGGAGCACGAGCAGCGGCTGTTCGATCAGATCGAGCGGTCGCTTGCCGAGGACCCCAAATTCGCCTCGGCTGTGCGGGCCAGCGACCCGCGTTTCCACGCACGGCGCCGGCTCCTCATCGCCGCGTTCGTGATCATCCTTGGCCTCGCCCTGGTCGTCTACGGGACGGTCAGCAGCAACACACCACTCGGCGTGGCCGGCTTCGTCGTCATGCTCGGCTCGGCCGCCTTCGCGATGCAGTCCCGTCGCAAGGGCTCGGCCCCCGACCTCCACGCGGTGGGCGGCACAGCCACCCGCCGCACCCGCCAGACCCGCAAGTCAGGCTTCCTGGACCGCCTGGAGGACCGCTGGCGCCAGCGTCCCGAGGGCCACCGCTGAAGCCCACAACCACATAGCGTGCCGACCGGCCCCGCCGGCCGGCCCCAGCCCACCTGACCAGCCTCCGGCCCAGTCAGCGGGGCTCCGAGCCGATGCCCAAAGACACCGGCAGCGCAAGATGGCGGCCTCAGGCCGCCATCTGCCGTTTCCCCACGCCCACCACAGGCCCACCGCAGCCCTTTGATCCCTGCGGCGCCTTGCCCTTCGCTGCCTTGCCCTTCGCTGCCTTGCCCGGCGGCGCCTTGCCCTTCGCTGCCTTGCCCGGCGGCGCCTTGCCCTTCGCTGCCTTGCCCTTCGCTGCCTTGCCCGGCGGCGCCTTGCCCTTCGCTGCCTTGCCCGGCGGCGCCTTGCCCCCTCGCTGCCTTGCCCGGCGGGCCTTACCCCTCGCTGCTTGCCGCGTCGGTGCCTTGCCGCGTCGGTGTCTTGCCCGGCGGTGCCTTGCCCGGCGGTGTCTTGCCCGGCGGTGCCTTGCCCGCCACGAGCACTCTGCCCGCAGCCTGCGACCGCCGCAGCTTGCTGCCCTTGCGCTTCGCTGCCCACCCACATCCGTGCCCGGAGGCTTCGGCCCACGTGTTCGCTCGGCCCACTTGCTTCCACTGGCCGCCCGCGCTGAGTGCTCCGCTTAGGCGCCCCGGGGTTAGGGCCGTTCGCGCGACGTGCTTTGGGCGTGCCGGGGTGAGGGCCGTTCGCGCGGCGGGCTGCTGCTTGGGCGTGCCGGGGTGAGGGCCGTTCGCGCGGCGTGGCGCTGCTTGGGCGTGCTGGGGTGGGGCCGTTCGCGCGGCGGGCCGCTGCTTGGGCGTGCCGGGGTGAGGGCCGCTCGCGCTGAGGGATGCCTGTGCTGGGAGCCGTGGCACGATCGTGGCGTGATTGCGGCTGTGTTGTTCGATCTCGATGACACGTTGGTCGATCAAGGGGCGGCGGAGCGGGCGGCTGTTGTTCAGTGGGCCGCTCGGCTCGGGGTTGACGGGGGCGACGTTCCCGGTCGTTGGGCTCGGGTGTCGGAGCGGCACTACGAGCGGTATCAGCGGCGGGAGATCGGGTTTTCCGCGCAGCGGCGGGAGCGGGTTCGGGAATTTCTCGGTGCGGCTCTCAGCGACGCGGAGACGGATGGGCTTTTCGCCGGCTATCTGGAGCTGTACGAGGCCGGCTGGGCTCTGTTTCCCGATGCTGTTCCGGCTCTTCGGCGGGCTCGGGATGCGGGGCTGGTCGCTGCCGTCTTCACCAATGGGGAGGAGGGGCAGCAGCGGCGGAAGCTGGAGCTGCTGGGGCTGCTGCCCGAGGTTGATCTGATGGTGGCCTCGTCGACGCTTCCGGCGGGGAAGCCTGATCCGCGGGCGTTCCGGCGGGCGGTCGAGTTGGTGGGAGTTGAGGCGCCGGCGGCCCTGATGGTGGGGGATTCGCTGGGTAAGGATGTGCTCGGGGCGCGGGCGGCCGGTCTGGAGGCGGTTCTGCTTGACCGGGGTGGTGTTCACGCCGAGGTGGGGGTGCCGCGGGTTCGGTCGTTGGACGAACTGGACTTTGCGGCACTGAGGACGAAAGTGCCGCCGCCCGTGGTGGGCGGCGGCACCTTTGTCAGCGACCGCGGTTGGCCAGCAGGCGGCGTGGGCTGAAGCGGGACAGGAAGTCGCGGACGCGGCTTCCGGCGCCGACCAGTTTGGCTGAGGAGTCGGCCAGGCCCAGGCGCCAGCGCATCAGGACCGACGGTGGGAGCAGGGTCGCGGTCAGGCGGGTGCGCCTGGTCGCGGAGCGGGCCAGGCCACGGCGTACGTCGTTGAGGGCCGCGGTCAGCTCGCCGCCCTGCAGCGGCTTGCGGGCGTACCTTGCCCGTTCCTCGGCCGTGCCGAGCAGGGTGGCCGAGGTGGCCGACTCGTCGATCAGCACGGCGTCGGTGATGAGGCGCTGGGCGGTGACCCGGGGGGTCTCCGACGGGTCCAGGGGGACGCGATAGTCGACCATCGTGTCCAGCAGTTCGTCCCAGGCCGCGTGCGCGTCCTCTCTGGCCTTCGTGGTCTCGGACGTCACCACCACGTCGGGGCGGCCCGACTGGGCCTCAGTCAACGCTGTCACCCGGGGGACCGTCGCCGCGTAGCGGTGGCGGCGGACCAGGACGCGGCGCAGGGCCGGCACCAGCAGCAGGGCCAGGACCAGGGCGATCAGCGCGACGATCAGCAGCGTGGTGCCCAGGTTGCTGTTGTCGCTGGTGGTCGTCGTGCCGGACGCGCCCGAATCGCTGAAGTCGGGGCGGTCGGGGCGCTCGACGCCGCCGGCCGGGCCCGACGCCTCGGCGCCGGGCGCCACCGTCGTCGCCGTGGACGGCGCCGTGGACGGCGGGAGCTCGGTGTCGGGTGCCCAGTCGGAGCGGGCGGCGCCGCGGACGCCGGCCGACGGGGTCGCGTCGAACGGGATCCAGCCGAAGCCCTGCAGGTAGACCTCGGTCCAGGCGTGGGCGTTCTTGTTCGTGATGACGTACGTGTTGCCGTCCCGGCCGTCGCCGCGGGTGAAGCCGAACGCCACCCGGGCCGGAATGCCGGCCTGGCGGGCCATCCAGGCCAGTGCCGCCGCGTACTGCTGGCAGTATCCGACCTTGTTCTGCAGGAACGACGCGATCTCGGTGCTGTTGTTCGCCGGCTGCGTCGACAGGCTGTACACGAAGCCGTTCTTGGACGAGAAGTAGTCGTACAGCGCCCGGATCTTGTCATATTGGTTGGTTTTGCCGGCGGTGAGCCGGGTGACCAGCGCCGCCACCGTCGGGTCGTCCGGGTGGGCCGTGTTCAGCCGGACGATCGGGTCGTCCGGCGCGAGCGGCTCGGCCTGGCGCAGGTCGGCCGGCTGGTAGCGGGCCCGCACGTAGTTGAACTTGTACTCCAGCTCCTTGGTGGAGTTGCGGTTGGAGTACACGACCTGCTGGTTGTTGTCGTAGAACCAGCCGCGTGCGAGGCCGTCGACCGCCACCGTGTTCTGGTAGACCGGCAGCATGCCCTGGCTGAGCTTGTTGCTGATCTTCACGTCGGCCGTGAACTGCTGGTAGCTGCCGCCCGCCGTGCCCGTGCGCGGGTCGGGCATGCCGGCCGCGACCGCCTGGCCGCTGGGGGAGCGGCTGCCGAAGCCCAGGTTGGTGAGCTGGTCGGCGACGCCGAAGCGCAGATAGAACGGCGTGGTCTCGTTGGTGGTCAGCCGTACCAGCTCGACCGTCTCGCTCTGGGTGAGGTTGCCGCTGAGCGAGGCGAACAGGTTGATCCGCCCGCCGGTGCCACCGCCGCCCGTGCCCGTCCCGGTACCGGTGCCGCTCTGGGTGAGCTGGGAGAGCAGGCCGCCGGTGATCGTCGGCACGGCCAGCGGCAGCAGCACCGCCGCGGCCACGCCGATCACGCCGAGGCGGCGGCCGGCCGCGGCCAGCGGGGACGGCTCCCACACGTCGACGTCGCGGCCGTCGCCGGTGAAGCGGCGCCCGAACCGGCGTACCCGGTCGATGTTGTCGGAGACCAGCAGCCAGAGGAAGCCGACGGCGCCGACGATGAACGGGAGGACCGGGACGCTGTCGATGTAGACCGCGACCGGCACCGAGTAGATCGCCAGCATGGGCAGGCCGGCCAGGGCCGGGCGGCGCACCACCACGGTCAGCAGGTCGACCGCGATCGCCACCGATCCGATGCCGAGCACCGTGACGAAGAGCAGGCCGTCGCGGTCGGGTACCGGCACCGCGTACGACCGGGTGTCCTGACCGGCCTGGGTGAACAGGTCGGCGAAGTGGCCGAAGGTGGACGGCGTCGGCACCAGGAACTCGTGCCCGCTGGGGAACATCCAGGTCAGCATGAGCAGCAGTACGACGATCATGCTGAGCGCCTGGGCCCAGGTGGGGAACCGCAGCGACCGCGCGGCGAACGCCGCACCGGCGATGAAGCCCACCACGAGCAGGCACATCATCAGCCATTTCCAGCTGTCGAAGATCGACGAGATCGGCGCGGCGGCGAGCAGCGTCGCCCCGGCCGCGACGAGCCCCAGTCGGCGGGGGCCGGTCATCGGATGACTCCTCCCACTGTCTCGGCCATCGCGGCCCGCCAGGCGAAGCCGCTGGAGCCGCGCGCGGCGGCCGGCCAGAGCTGCGGCAGCGTCGACCCGTGCACGACCGGCACGGAACGCCAGCCGTTCTGCACCAGGGCCAGCGCCGCGGCCGCGTGCTCGCTGTCGGACTCCTGTCGCTCGCCCGGGCTCAGGTTGACCCAGGTCGAACTGTCGATGGCGAAGCCGATGCAGGTCGCGCCGTTGCCGCGCAGACCGGCCAGCAACTCGGCCTCGGGCACGGTGAGCGAGCCGAAGATGCCGATCACCAGCCCGCCGTCGGAGCGGCGGCGGACCTGCTCGACCAGGATCGAGATGTCACCGTTCTGCGCGGTCGTGACGTCGGCCAGGGTGTCCAGGATCACGCCCTCGCCGGCCACCTCGGCCGCGTCGATGTCGATCCCCGAGCCGGTCACCAGGCGCAGCTTGTAGCCCTGCTGGCGCAGGTGCATGGCGATGCTGGCGGCGGCCGACACGGCCCACTCGAAGCTGGCCGTCGGGCCCTCGCCGCGGTGGGCGAAGACCCGGGTGTCGAGCACGACCGTGGCCCGGCTCTCCCAGGGCTGCTCCTCACGGCGGACCATCAATTCGCCGGTACGGGCCGTGGAGCGCCAGTGCACGCGGCGCAGGTCGTCGCCGCGGCGGTACTCGCGGGTGGCCGCGTCGTCCTCGCCGTGCACGGCGACCGAGCGGGCCCGGCTGTCGCCCGTGCCCGCGTACTCACCGGCCAGCCGGACCGTCGGAAGAGTGACCACCTGGGGGATCACGACGAGCTTGTCGACGCTGGGGAACGAGCGGGTCAGCTCGCACAGGCCGAACGGATCGGTGAGCCGGATGACCAGCGGGCCGATCGGGTAGCGGCCGCGCACGTCGGCCCGGACCGTGTACGCCACCGAGCTGGCCTGGTGGGCGCCGAGGCGTTCCAGGACCACGCGCGGGCGGCTGCCCAGCGCGTACGGCAACCGGTCCTCCAGCAGCAGCGTGCCGGTGGGCAGGCGGGACATGTTCTGCAGGCGCAGGATCACCCGGGCGCTGGAGCCGACCGGGGCGCGGCCCGGGTCGAGCGACCGGGTGCAGGCCAGCTTGTAGCGGCTGCGGCCCACGTACGCGGCGGCGAGCAACGGCAGGGCCGCGAGCAGCACGGCCACCCGCAGCAGGTCACGCTCGCCGAGAATGATCGCGGAGATGCCCGCCGCGGCTGCCGCGGCGAGGAACGATCGGCCGCGGGTGGTGAGCCCGCGGAGGGCCTCCCTCATGGTCAGCGCCCCCGCGGCTCGTACTGCTGCTGCGCGCCACCGGTGTTGCGGGTGTCGTACGGCGAGCGGCTGCGGTCGTGCGGCAACGGCAGCCGGTGCACGATCTCGGCCACGATGGCGTCGGTGGTACGCCGGTTGAGCTGTGCGTCCGCGGTCGGGATGAGCCGGTGCGCGAGAACCGGCACGGCCAGCGCCTGCAGGTCGTCGGGCAGCACGTAGTCGCGGCCCTCGAGCGCGGCGAACGCCTTGGCCGTGCGCAGCAGTTGCAGCGTCGACCGGGGAGAGGCGCCGAGGCGGATCTCGGGGGCCTCGCGGGTCGCAGTGACCAGGGCGATCGCGTACTGCTGGACGGCGTCGGCCGCGTGCACGTCGCGCACGGTGGCGATCAGCCGGCGGACCAGCGCGGCGTCGGCGACGGCCCGCAGGTCGCTCAGCGGGTCGTGCGCGCCGTGGCCGCCGAGCATGGCCAGCTCGGCCCGCGGGTCGGGGTAGCCCATCGCGATCCGGGCGGTGAACCGGTCACGCTGCGCCTCGGGAAGGGGGTAGGTGCCCTCCATCTCGATCGGGTTCTGCGTGGCGATCACCATGAACGGCGACTGCAGCTCGTACGTCGTGCCGTCGACCGTGACCTGCCGCTCCTCCATGCACTCGAGCAGGGCGGACTGGGTCTTGGGCGAGGCGCGGTTGATCTCGTCGCCGACCACCAGGTTGGCGAAGACGGCGCCCGGCTTGAACTCGAAGTCGCGCGTCTCCTGGTTGTAGACGCTGACGCCGGTCACGTCGCTGGGCAGCAGGTCGGGAGTGAACTGGATACGGCGAACCGAACAGTCGATGGAGCGGGCGAGCGCCTTGGCAAGCTTGGTCTTGCCGACGCCCGGCACGTCCTCGATCAACAGGTGGCCCTCGGCCAGCAGAACCGCCAGCGCGAGCCGCACCGTCGCGCTCTTGCCCTCGATGACCTGCTCGATGTTGGCCATGATGGCAGTCGTCGCGGCGCGGAAGTCCTCGCTCGGCAGCGGTCCACCGGGCTCGTCCCAGGTCGGGGTTGTCACGGGCCTCCTCCATGATGTCCTCGCCCAGTTCCGGCATCGGGCCGCAAAGGGCAGCGCGGGCGGCCGTGCCGCCCATCCCCACAGGTTAGCCCGATCACAGCAACACGCCGACCCGTCGTCCGGCCGGACCTGACCGGCCCGACGTCATCCGGGCGCAACGGAGAGGAGTCGCAGCGTAAAGCCGCTGCCGGTAACCCTGCTCACACCCAGGCTGAGGTGGCCGTCCGCGCAGCCCTGGGGCGACAGGAGCACGTCGTCCGGGGTGCTGTCACCGAGCCGGTCGGCGGCGTAGACATCCTGTACGTCCGATCCGGGCCGCCACCGGACGAGGCGACTCGGACGATCCACGTCATTCACCAGCCAGTAGGCGTAGGGACCACAGACGATCAGGTTCTGCGGGCGCATCGGGCCGAGGTCCCGTGTCGTCGTGCCGTCCGACGCCGTCAGGGGAACCTTCGTGTCGAAGCTCTCCACGCTCTGAGCACTCCACATCCGCCAGGTGCCGAGAACGGCGTTGTCGAAGGTGCCGCACGAGCCGGCCGGCCCGATGGACCGAACCGTGTCCCCGTCGAACCAGCGGCTCGTCCGGCACGGTTTGCCGTTCACCGAACGCGTTTCGGTCCAGGTGACACCCGTGCTCGCCGAGCCCAGCCAGAAGATGACCGAGGGCGAGGCCACGCACGCGACCGTGCGGCCGCGCAGAGTCGTCAGGTCGATCTCACCCACGCAGTTGCTGAAGCCGCCATGGTTCTGGGCGAGGTAGTAGTAGCGGCCTCGCTCATCCACGTGACTCTGCGCGGCGTACGGCGACGGCTGGGGCGCTCCGGCGACCTGACTGGCCGACTTCCGGCGGCCGGTGCTCAGGTCATAGATCCACACAGTGTCCGGCTGTTTGCTCGTATCAGCCGACATGCTGTCGATGCCATCGATGTCTTCTTCGAGAATTACCGCCCGTTGGTGATACAGCGCGGTAAATGTGACGGATAGCCGCTGACGAGCGGTTCGGTGCCGGAGAACCGTTTCTCCCGTACGGCGGTCGACGATCGCCACGGCACGTCCGCTCGTGTCGGCGGGCCGGACGAGATACCGGTCGTCGGCCACCGCCGGCGCGCCGAGTTCTCCGACCGGCACGGTGCCCAGATCGGTGATCGTCGGAGGCTCGGAAGCCGGCGTCGCGATCCAAGGTGTCATCCGCACCGCCGGCGGGCCATGCGAGGCGGTGCAGGAGGCCGTCGCGACCAACGTCAGCGCCAGGGCGGCGTGGACGAGGCCACGCACTCGGATATCTCGGATAGGTAAAGAATCAGACATCGCTCTAGTTATATGTGGCGATCGGCAAGAGCATCACCCATCGATGGGTCAGTATCTGGCCCGGTCGAGAGGGGCTGAATTGAGAGCGTTATCCGTGCCATCCGCAACCAAGCGGGTGGGAGCGGCCGCCGCCGGAGTCGCCCTGCTGGCAGCACTGCTGCCGGCACAGGCACAAGCCGCGCCGCTACCCGGCGCCGTCTCCGGGGCCACCGACAGCAAGCAGCAGCGGCGAGCCGACTACGACAGCCGCGCCAACCTGGCCGCCGCGGCGGCCGCCGCGCCCAGCGCCGCCCTGAGCCGCGCGCTCGTCGCGACGCCGTCCGCCACCGCGGTGAACACCCTGCGGAACTCCCTGGGTGTCCAGGGCATCGTCGACATCGACCGCGCGACCGGCACCCCGCGCCGGGTCGCCAAGCTCGACGGGTTCCTGACCGGCCCGAGCAAGCAGAAGCCGGCCAAGATCGCGCTGGACTACATCGCCGCGCACCCCGACGTGTTCGGGCTGACCGCGGCCGACCTGGCCACCCTCGAGCTGCGCCAGGACTACGTCGACATCGAGGGCACCCACCACCTGAGCTGGATCCAGGTCGCCGACGGGGTGCCGGTGTTCGGCAACGGGCTCAAGGCGCACGTGACCAAGGACGGCCGCCTCGTGCAGGTCGACGGCTCGCCGCTCAAGGCGCTGCCGCCGTCCGCCGGCGCGGCCAAGCTGACCCCGGCCGGCGCCCGCGCCGCCGCCGTCAAGGACGTGTTCGGCAAGTCGACCGCCAAGGCCACCAAGACGGCCGCCGGCGTCACCACGTTCAGCGACAACGGCAACGCCAAGCTGGTCTGGTTCCAGACCGCCAGCGGCGTCCGCCTGGCGTACCAGACGATCGTCGTCGACGAGGGCTACGTGCACGTCGTCGACGCGGCCAGCGGCGAGGTCCTCTACCGCCACAGCACGGTCGCCAACGACACCGCCGACGCCTGGAAGAACTACCCGGGCGCGCCCAAGGGCGGCAAGCAGGAGAAGGTCGACCTCACGGCCAAGGGCTGGCTGCCGAACAACGCCCGGCAGCTGTCCGGCAACGTCGCCCACGTCTGGTCCGACGTGAACGACAACGACCTGCCCGACGCCAGCGAGGAGGTCGGCCCGTCCGGCCTCAAGACCTGGAACTACCCGTTCGTCGACTTCAACGACGAGGTGGGCGGGCTCTGCTCCGACGCGTACCCCTGCTCGTGGGACCCGGAGACGCCGAACTCGTGGCAGGTCAACCGCAAGCAGAACGCGGTGCAGCTGTTCACCTTCCTCGGCACCTTCCACGACCACCTCAAGTCGGCGCCGATCGGCTTCACCCGGGCCGCCGGCAACTTCGAGGCGCAGGACGGCGACGCGGTGCAGGGCCAGGCCATGGACGGCGCGAACACCGCGAACGGCCTGCCCGACGGCGACCACACCGACAACGCCAACATGAACACCCCGCCGGACGGCATCCCGCCGGTCATGCAGATGTACCTGCTGACCCCGGGACCGGGCTCGGTCGCCGCCAACACCGGTGACGAGTCGGACGTGGTGTTCCACGAGTACACGCACGGCCTGTCCAACCGCCTCGTGGTCGACGCGGCCGGCAACTCGACGCTCAGCCAGGTGCAGGGCGGCTCGATGGGTGAGGCCTGGAGCGACTGGTACGCCTCGGACTACATCTTCAGCAAGGGCCTGGAGAAGGACGTTCCGAACAAGCCGGGCGACGTGCTGATCGGCAAGTACTGGACGGCCGGCGACACCATCCGCACCGAGGCGCTGGACTGCACGGTCGGCGCGTCCGCCACCGTCTGCCCGGGCACTCCCGGCGCGGGCCCCGGCGGCTACACCTACGGCGACTTCGGCAAGATCTACGCCGGTGGCCCCGAGGTGCACGCGGACGGCGAGATCTGGGCGCAGACCCTGTGGGACCTGCGGACCGCGATCGGCAGCAAGGCCTCGCAGTCGATCGTGACGCGGGCCATGGAGCTCAGCCCGTCGAACCCGTCCTTCCTGGACATGCGCAACTCGATCCTCGCCGCCGACCTGGTCGTCAACAAGGGCAAGAACGCCAAGACGATCTGGAAGACCTTCGCCAAGCGGGGCATGGGCTACTTCGCCGCCGCCATCGACGGCGACGACGCGCAGCCGGTCGAGGACTTCTCGATGCCGCCGTCGGCGAACACCCCGCGGGGCACGCTGACCGGCAAGGTGACCGACCAGGACACCAAGGCGGCGGTGAGCGGCCTGACCGTCGCCTTCGGCGGTCACGCCTCCGGCTTCGCCGGTGACTACCGGGCCACCACGGCCGCGGACGGCACCTACAAGATCTCCGGCATCATTCCGGGCACGTACGCCAAGGTGTACGCGCGCGGCGCCGGCTACGACATCGTGGTGAAGACGCTGTCGATCAACTCGGGCACCAAGACCGAGAACTGGTCGGTCCGCAAGGACTGGGCGGCCTCCTCGGGCGGCGGCTCGATCGTCAGCTTCACCGGGCCGGACTACACGCCGTACGGCTGTGGCCCCGGTCAGCTGATCGACCAGTCGCAGATCTCCGGCTGGGGATCGGACGTCGCGGCCGGCGGCCAGAACGCCGTCATCCGCCTCTCCGGCGCCGTCGACATCTCCGAGTTGGTGATCAACCCGTCGGCCACCTGTGGTGACGACGAGACCGCCTCGACCGGTGACTACCGCGTCGAGACCTCGAAGGACGGCACCACCTGGGCGGTCGCCGCGAGCGGCGCCTTCCCGGCCGGCACCGTCACGCCCACCACGGTCGCGCTGGCCGCGGGCACGGGTGACGACGTCGCGTTCATCCGGTACACGATGCTGACCACGCAGGGCCAGAACGCCGGCCTCTGCCCGGCCGGCCAGCCGCCCGCGTACAGCGGCTGCGTGTTCCAGGACTCGACCGAGCTGGCCGTCTACGGCCCGGCCGCGTAGTCAGAAGCGCTGAAACCCGGTTGCTGCCCGCTTTCCCGGCGGGCGGCAGCCGGGTTTCGTCGTGTTCACCGACTTCTTCCACGACAGCGGGACGCAGTTGGTACGTCTTGCCTACCTGCTCCTGGGCGAGCGGGGCGACGCCGAGGATGTGGCGCAGGACGTCTTGGAGCAGTTGTACCGCCGGTGGGCCGACGTGCGGCCGGACACCGCCATGTCGTACGCGCGGACAGCGGTGGTGAACCGGTCGCGCAGCCTCCTTCGCCGTCGTGCGGTGGCCCGCCGGTTCGCGCCGCGTCTGGCCCGGCCCGAGCAGGCCGATCTGGTGCCCGTCGAGGACGGGTGGCTCTGGAACCTGGTGCAGGACCTGCCCCGCCGGCAGCGTGAGGTGGTGGTGCTGCGGTACTGGTGCGATCTGGGCGAGGCGGAGATCGCGCGGGTGCTGAACATCAGCGCCGGAACGGTCAAGTCGAGCGCGCACCGCGCTCACGCCCGGCTCGAGGCCGCACTGAAGGGGGAGCAGTGATGGACGAGCTCGATCGGCGCCTGGCGAACGTGCTGACCAAGGTGGGCGAGCGGATCGACCCGGCGACCGTACGTCTGCGGAACCCGGCCACCGAGCCGGAACCGGGCCGCCGTAGTAGGCCCTGGCTGGTGGCGATGACGTCGGCCGCGGCGGTCGTGGTCGTGGTGGCGGGCCTGACCCTGGGGATCCGGTCGAACGGCGGTGGCGGGCAGCCGGCCGCGCCGGCCGTGACCACACAAGGCACGGTGGACGGCGCGCATCCGTTGTGGACTCTCGGCGTCTCGGAGACGTACTCCCAGACGTTCGACAAGCTGGTTCCGGGCGGCCGGATCACCGCGCCGGTGCCGCGCACGGTGGATCCCGAGCTGGCGCCGGAGCTGGCGAAGCAGCCGACGCTGGTGACCGGGGCCGGTCCGGTCCGGTTCCCCGGAGCGGCGGCGGTGCACCTCCTGGAACGCCGCGACAACGGCGTCTTTGTCGCGGTGACCGGCGCCAAGGGCGGCGACGGACTGTTCGACGTCGATTTCGTGCTGGTCGGCGCCGGCAATTCCCGCCGCACGATCCTGCACGCCGCTCAGGCGGGCAGCGTGGCGATCTCCCCGAACGGAACGATGCTCGCCTTCACCAGCGGCGGGGCAGGCGAGCCAACGGTCAAACTGGTGGACGTTTCGTCCGGCCGGGTCGTCCACCAGCTTGCGGGTCGCTTCACCCAGGCGGCGTGGGCCTCCGACACCGCCCTTCTGCTCAGTGGAAAAAGTGCCGTGGCCTGGCGGGCTCCCTGGACCGGCGGCGGCGAGCGAACCCCGGTTCCCATGGGACAGGCGATGAGCGTCCCCGGAGGGATGGTGGCTCTGGACGACACCTCCGGCTGCCTGTTCAAGCTGGACGGCAATGCGACCATCACCATGGCCGACTGCAACGGCTGGAAGCTCGGCGGGCAGGTCTCCCCGGACGGCCGGCTCGTGCCGCTCGAGTGGGCCAACGGGAGCACGACGCAGCACGGCGTTCTCGACCTCGACCGGAACCAGGTCCGGTCGTGGCCCGTGCCCGGCCTCAACCCGTCCTGGCTGGGGCCCACCGAGGTGCTGCTGACCGAGGACACCGTGCAGGACGCCCCGCGTACGGCCCGCTGCGATGTGACCGCCGGCACCTGCGTGCTGGCGGAGGACGACAGCGTCCTGAACGGCGCCGACTGGATCGGCCGGTAGCCCGCAGATACCGGTCGCCGCTCCCGGGTGGCGACCGGTATTATGCAAGGCATGGCTCGGCACTTCCTGCTTCTTAGCCAGCCGTGCTGCCGCCGCTAGAGCGGCCACAGCACGGCGACCCCTCCTGCGTGAGGGGTTTTTTTGTGCCCTGCTTCATACACGACGAAGAAGACGGATGCCGACGATGAGCGAGCCCGAGACCCCGCCGTTCCGCTACACGGCCGCGCTGGCCAACGAGATCGAGCCGCGCTGGCAGGCCTACTGGGCCGAGAACGGGACCTTCTACGCGCCGAACCCGGCCGGCGAGCTGGCCGACCCGAGTCACCCCCGGCACGGCGCGCCGAAGCTGCACGTCCAGGACATGTTCCCGTACCCGTCCGGTGCGGGCCTGCACGTGGGGCACCCGCTCGGCTACATCGGCACCGACAGCTACACCCGGTACAAGCGGCAGGCCGGCTTCAACGTGCTGCACCCGATGGGCTTCGACGCGTTCGGCCTGCCCGCCGAGCAGTACGCGGTGCAGACCGGCACCCACCCGGCGGTGACGACCGCGGCCAACATCGAGCGGTACCGCGGCCAGCTGCGCCGCCTGGGCCTGGCCTACGACGACCGGCGCAGCTTCGCCACCACCGACCCCGAGTACTACCGGTGGACCCAGTGGATCTTCCTGCAGGTCTTCAACTCGTGGTTCGACCCCGAGCTGCGCAAGGCGCGCCCGATCGACACGCTGATCGCCGCGTTCGAGTCGGGGGAGAAGACCGCGCCGGGCACACCGTGGTCGGAGCTGTCGCCGATCGAGCGGCGCAAGCTGATCGACGACCACCGCCTGGCCTACGTCAGTGAGGCCCCGGTCAACTGGTGCCCGGGCCTGGGCACGGTGCTGGCCAACGAGGAGGTCACGCCGGACGGGCGCAGCGAGCGCGGCAACTTCCCGGTCTTCCAGCGCAGCCTGAAGCAGTGGATGATGCGGATCACCGCGTACGGCGACCGGCTGGTCGAGGACCTGGACACGCTGGACTGGCCCGAGCCGGTCAAGCTGATGCAGCGCAACTGGATCGGCCGGAGCCGCGGCGCCCACGTCGACTTCACGGTGAACGACGACACGATCACCGTCTTCACCACGCGCCCCGACACGCTGTTCGGCGCCACCTACATGGTCCTGGCCCCGGAGCATGAGCTGGTCGACAAGATCACGCCCGAAAGCTGGCCGAATTCGACAAATCCGAAATGGACCGGGCAGGCGGCGTCGCCGAGGGAAGCCGTCGCCGCATATCGGGCACAAGCCGCAGCGAAGACCGAAGAAGAGCGCACCGAGTCCAAGGACAAAACGGGCGTCTTCACGGGAGCATTCGCGACAAATCCGGTCAACAACCAGAAAATCCCGGTCTTCATCGCCGACTACGTCCTGGCCGGCTACGGAACCGGCGCGATCATGGCGGTCCCGGCCCAGGACGAGCGCGACTGGCAGTTCGCCGAGGTCTATGAGCTGCCCATCATCCGTACGGTGCAAGCTCCTGAAGGTTTCGAGGGCGCCTTCACCGGCGACGGCCCCGCGATCAACAGTGACTGGCTGGACGGCAAGGGCGTCGCCGAGGCCAAGGCCGAGATGATCGCCTGGCTGGAGCAGCACGGGCACGGCCGCGGCGCCACCACGTACCGCCTGCGCGACTGGCTGTTCAGCCGGCAGCGCTACTGGGGCGAGCCGTTCCCCATCGTCTACGACGAGACCGGCCTGCCGATCGCGCTGCCCGAGTCGATGCTGCCGGTCGTGCTGCCCGACGTCGACGACTTCTCCCCGCGCACCTTCGACCCGGACGACGCCGACAGTGAGCCCGAGACCCCGCTGTCGCGCAAGAAGGACTGGGTGAACGTCGAGCTGGACCTGGGCGACGGCCTGAAGACGTACACCCGCGAGACCAACACCATGCCGCAGTGGGCCGGCTCCTGCTGGTACGAGCTGCGCTACCTGGACCCGGACAACGAGAAGGCCCTGGTCGACCCCGAGAACGAGGCCTACTGGATGGGCCCGCGCCGCGACGGCGACTCGGGCGGCGTCGACCTGTACGTCGGCGGCGTCGAGCACGCCGTGCTGCACCTGCTGTACGCCCGCTTCTGGCACAAGGTGCTGTACGACCTGGGCCACGTCTCGTCGTTCGAGCCGTTCCGCAAGCTGTTCAACCAGGGCTACATCCAGGCGTACGCGTTCCAGGACGAGCGCGGCTTCTACGTGCCCGCCGAGGAGGTCGTCGAGCGCGACGGCAAGTACTTCTACGGCGAGCAGGAGGTGACGCGCAGCTACGGCAAGATGGGCAAGTCGCTGAAGAACGTCGTCACCCCCGACGAGATGTGCGACCAGTACGGCGCCGACACGTTCCGGGTCTACGAGATGGCGATGGGCCCGCTGGATGTCTCCCGTCCGTGGGAGACGAGGGCGGTGGTAGGTTCCCAGCGCTTCCTGCAGCGAGTGTGGCGCCTGGTCGTCGACGAGGAGACCGGCGCCGTCCGCAGCAGCGACACCCCGCTGGACGCCAAGACCCGCAAGCACCTGCACCGCACGATCGCCGGCGTCCGCGAGGACATGGACGAGCTGCGCTTCAACACCGCGATCGCCAAGCTGATCGAGCTGACGAACGCGCTGACCCCGCTGCCCGTCGCCTCCCGCGAGGCGGTGGAGCCGCTGGTGCTGATGCTGTCCCCGTTCGCCCCGCACCTGGCCGAGGAGCTGTGGGCCAAGCTGGGCCATGAGGGCACCCTGGCCTACACCGCGTTCCCGGTGGCCGACCCGGCCCAGCTGGTAGCCGAGTCGATCACCTACCCGGTCCAGGTGAACGGCAAGGTCAAGGCCCGCATCTCGGTCACCCCCGGCACGCCGGAGGCCGACATCCGAGCCGAGGCCCTGTCCGCCGTCACCGAGTTCCTGTCCGGCCGCGACCCCAAGAAGGTCATCGTCGTCAACGGCCGCCTGGTCAGCGTCGTCGTCTGACGGTCAAGCCAGACGGCGGAGAATCGTCTGACGGTCAACACCACACAGCGGAGAGTGGCCGACGGTCAACACCACCAGCGGAGAGTGGCTGACGGTCAACACCACCAGCGGAGAGTGGCTGACGGTCAACACCACCAGCGGAGAGTGGCCGACGGTCAACACCACACAGCGGAGATACGCGTTCCCGGGCTCCCCAACCGCAGAATCCGCCCGGCCGGGGAGCTCGGACGCGACCTCCACGGCGCTCAAGGCCGCAGCGCGCCTCTCGCGCGTAGCCGTGGTCACCCGAAGGCCCACCGCCCACGCGGTGGGCCTTCGCCGTGCTCAATCCCGTGGCCCCGGGGCGGGCGCCTGCCCGCAGTGGCCCTGGCCGTGCTGAATCGTGTGGCCCGGGGACGGAACGCCTGTCCGCGGCGGCTCTGTTTGTGCTGAATCCTGTGATCCGGGAAGCGGAACGCTCGCCTGTGGGGGGCCCGGACTGTGCTGAAACCTGTGATCCGGGAGCGGAACGCCTGCCCTGCGGTGGGCCTTGGCCGTGCTCAATCCCGTGGGCCCGGGGCGGGGCGCCTGGTTTTGCGTGACCACCGCTTTTGAGGCCGGGACGCGCTATGGCCTGGAGAAGCGCGAAGGCCGCGCCCGGCGAGCGGGAGCGGCCTTCATGCGGCTGTATAAGACCGAGAATTCGTACTATATCCGTTTGTCGACGTTGACGCCGTATATCCGTTTGTTGAGGTTGATGCCGTGAAGCGGTTCAGGCGGTCTGGGCGTTCGCCTTCTTCGCGGAGCGCTTCCACCACAGGACGATGCCGGTGGTGAGGAGGAAGCCGATGGCGGCGGGGGCGAAGGAGAGGACGCTCATCTCGCCCGGCTTGGTGACGGCGGCGCCGATCGTCGCGTAGGAGATCGCGGACGGGATGGCGGCCAGGGTGGTGCCGAGCAGGTAGCGCTTGCGGCAGACGCTGGTGGTGCCGTAGGCGTAGCCGACCAGGCCGAACGGGGCCAGGGGCAGGAAGCGGACCAGCAGCACCGCGGAGAGGCCGCGCTTGTTGAGCCAGCCGTCGAGGCGGTGGAGCTTGGCGCCGAGCTTGCCGCCGGCGCGGGCCTGGAGGGCGCCCCGGCCGACCCAGCGGCCCGCGTAGTAGGTGACCGCGGCGGCGATCACGGCGGCGGCCAGGGCGGTCGCCGCTCCGGTGGCGGCGCCCAGCAGGGCGCCGCAGGCCACCGTGATCGCGGTGCGGGGGACGAGGACCGAGAGGAGCAGGCCGCCGACCACGGCGATGATGGCCGCGGCGGCCGGGCCGAGCTTAGCGATGCCGTCGGCGATGTCCTGAATCGGGAGCACGGCCGCGGCGACCGCGATGGCGGCGATGACGACGCCGAGGATGCCGAACCGGATGAGCCGGCGCCGCCATCCCAGAGACTGAGGAGCAGCAGCAACCTGAGGGTCCGCGAGGGTGGCGCCCCGCGGGGCGATCAGGAGGTCAGTCATGCAGTCGTCCGTCCCAGTGTCTCGTCGTCGTTAACGTCGTCAGGCTCCGGCTGCGGCCAGTCGTTCGGCCCTGAGCTTGTCGGCCCAGGTGTCGTCGACCGGGGCAAGACTATCCGCGCCGGTCGCCCAGCGCAGTAGCAGATCGGCTATAGCTGGGTTGCGGGCCAGAGCCGGTCCGTGCGAGTAGGTGCCCAGAATCTTCCCTGCCCAGGCTCCCTCGGTTTGGCCGTCATTGCCAATGCCGGCGGTGACGCGGGCCAGCGGGAAGGCGTTCGGCCCCAGGTGGGTGCGGCCGCCGTGATTTTCGAAACCACTCAGTGGGGGCAGTCCCAACCGGGGGTCGACGTCGCCGCGGATCTCGCCGACGGCCCGCGTCTCGCCCCGGTCGGAGTGCAGGTCGAGCAGCCCGAGGCCCGGGCATTTCGCACCCTTCGCGAAGAACGAGTGACCGAACAGCTGGTAACCGGCGCAGATGGCCAGGACCGCGGCGCCCTGGTTGACGGCCCGGTGGACGCCGCCGTCGTTGATCAGCCGCTGGGCCGCCAGGGCCTGCGGGCCGTCCTCGCCGCCGCCGATCAGGTAGATGTCGGCCGAGGTGGGCATCGGCTGGTCGGAGCGGACCGAGTAGGTCTCCACCGGGATGCCGCGCATCGCGGCCCGGCGGGCCAGGATCAGCAGGTTGCCCCGGTCGCCGTACGTCGAGAGCAGGTCCGGATAGATCCAGACGATGCGCAGGGCCTCAGTTGACACGGTCTAGCTCCGCTCGGATGTCCTGGAACGCGGTGTAGTTGGCGATCACTTCGAGGCGGCCGGGGGGCACGATCCGTACCGCCTCCTCGAAGGTCTTAACGTGCTGGAACGGGATTCCGTTCACCTCGAGGCGTACCGCGAGGTCGTAGGCCCGCTCGCCGGTGATCAGCACCGGCCGGCCGTACAGCGGCGCGAAGTCGACGTCGTACAGCCAGGAGGTGTCGAAACCGTCGGGGTCGCGGGCGTTGATGGAGAGCAGTGTCGGCGCCTGCTCGGCCATGTCGAACGCCTCGAGCCAGCTGGCCGGGTTCTTCGCCAGCAGCAGCCGGATGTTGCGGCCGTCGCGTTCGACCTGCGCGTACCGGCCGGCGATCGAGGTGACGGTGGAGAGCCGGGGGAGGGCTTCGATCGGGCGCACCCCGAACTCGGCCGCCACGGCCAGCGCGGTCGCCGCGTTGCCCAGGTTGACGGTGCCCGGCAGCTGCAGCTTGACCAGGTGCCAGTCGCCGCGCGGGTCGATCACGCCGTCGTCCTCGACGCGCCACTGCGGTATCGGCCGGCGCAGCGGGCAGCCGGTGCACCACCAGTCGCCGTTCTCCCGCTCGATCGGGTCGCCGCTCTCCGGGCACACCCACGAGTCGTCCTGCCAGCGCTGGCCGGCGCTGAACCAGGTCACCTTCTGTGAACCGTAGGCGGCCCACACGACCATCGGGTCGTCGGCGTTGGCGACCACGTTCACGTCCGGGTGGCCGGCGAGGGCGGTGCGCCACAGCTGCGCCATCATCGCCACCTCCTTGGCCCGGTCGAGCTGGTCGCGGGAGAGGTTGAGCAGGGCCACTACCCTCGGCTTGGTCTCGTCGATGACCCGGGGGAGATAGTGCTCGTCGACCTCCAGTACCGCGAACGGCGTCTGGCCGGCCTTGGCCAGCGCCGACGTGTGCCCGGTGGGCATGTTGGCGCCGAAGGAGTTGGTGGCGACCGGCCCCAGAACGCCGAGCGCGGCCGCCGCCAGCCTGGTCGTCGTGGTCTTGCCGTTGGTACCGGAGACGAGCGCGATCGCGCGTCCGGTCGCCAAGTGGCTCAGCAGCTCAGGATCGATCTTCAGACCGATCCAGCCGCCGATGACCGAGCCGTCGCCGCGTCCCGCGGCCCTGGAGAGCGCCGCCGCGGTCTTCGACACGGAGGTCGCGACCTTGGCGCGCAGGGGCATCTTCCCGTCCGTCACGGCGACGAGGGTACCGGAACGCGATGTCACGTCGAGTTGTCGACGCTGCCGGCTGTTCGGGGGAGCGGGTTTTGCCCGGTAGGGACGATTACGACGGCGGAAGAGTGAATATCGGGTGGCCGTCACCCGGCCGGTGACGAGCAATTATGTGTTCTGATTCACCCGTAACCTTCGACGAACTGTATTTGGCTGATCACGAGCGGTGCTGGCAAAAGTTATGGCCTGGTCACAAATCGGACAGCCCTTCATGTGCCAACTACTCTCGGTTACTGAACCGATTCTGCCGCTCGGGCCGAATCTCGGGTACCAAGGTTGGGCCGACAGCAACCCGCTGGAAGCTTGCGCCGCCCGGTTCACGCCGAGCCCTGCCCCGGGCCAGGCAGCGCGACCACGAGCACCATGTACGACCACAAAGGCATACGGGGGCAGGGACGGGGGACCCAAATAGCGGTCTCCTCCGCGCCACCCGCTCCGGTGGCGGCCACGGAGAGACCTTGGGGTGAAGCCGCCTCCCAGCGGCCGGGCAAGCCTTCCCGCCCGAACCCGACAGCTAACCTCGCAGGCGTGCCGGAGGGATATCTCTACCGTGCACGAACACAGTTCGAGCCGTGGCCGCCGCATGTCCGCCGGTGCCGGCAAACTCGCGCTGTCTCTGGGCCTCTGCCTCTGCGCCGGCCAGCTGGTCTCCACGCCGGCCGCGCACGCCGCAACCCCCGCCCCCGTCGTGGCGCAGGTCGCCACCGCGAAGGCCGCGGCGAAGGTCAAGCCCATGGTCCGCACCAGCGTCAGCACGCGAACGCTCGCGTGGGGCGCCAAGGTCAAGGTGACCGCCCGCTACATCAACCCCACGAACGGCAAGGCCGTCACCTCCGGAACGGTCCGCCTTCAGGCGCTCCGCAACGGCAAGTGGCAGAACTGGGCCGCCGGCAAGGTGAACAAGAACGGCTCGGTCGCCCTGTGGGCCCAGCCCAAGGTCACCGGCACGCTCCGCATGGTCTACCTGGGCACCTCGACGTTCGCCCCGCAGGTCGGCGGCCGTCAGTCGATCAAGGTCGTCGCCAGCGGCGCCAAGATCCTCGCCGAGGCCCAGGCCCACACCGGCGCGCTGTACAAGTTCGGCGCCTCCGGTCCGAGCCGTTTCGACTGCTCGGGCTTCACGAAGTACGTGTACAAGAAGGCCGCCGGCAAGAACCTGGCCCACAAGGCCAACTCGCAGCAGGCGGTCGGCCGCTCGGTCTCGAAGGGCGCCAAGAAGGCGGGCGACCTGATCGTCTTCCGCAACGGCTCCTACGGCTACCACGCGGCCATCTACGCCGGCAACGGCTACATGTACGACTCGCCGCACACCGGCGCCCGCGTCTCGAAGCGCAAGATGTTCAGCACGAACTACGTGGTGCGCCGCCTCGTCTGACGGCACACGACAGTCCCTCAGCGGGGCGCGACCGGTTTCGGTCGCGCCCCGCTGTCGTTTCCCGGGCGCATTCCGGGCGGTTCTCCCGCGCTTCCTTCAGAGATACGGAACTGACGAAGAGCCCCCGCCGCAGGGACGGCCCAGGCCTGCCCTCACGCCCTCTGCCCCAGTTCCGGCCGGTGCGTTCCCTCACGCAGGCCGCTCCGCGGCCCTCCACCCAGGGCGGATCCGAAGTCGCTCCCCTCCGGCCCCTGACAATCCCGCCCACCTGAGCCGCCCTCCCGTACTCCCGCGATGAGGCACCGACCCCCTTCGCCGCCTTCACCAGCACCGCCTGGGCCTCGTGGCGACCTCCTCGCCCCGCCTCGGCCCCGCCACCCCGCGCCTGTCTCGCCCGTGTCGTCCAGCGCCTCCGTGCCGCCCATCGGTCCCGTGCCGCTTCGGGTTTCTGTGCCGCTTCGGGTTTCTGTGCCGCTTCGGGTTTCTGTGCCGCTTCGGGTTTCTGTGCCGCTTCGGGTTTCTGTGC
>NZ_JBEZGO010000006.1:503861-580235 GCF_040650035.1 Actinoplanes sp. NPDC048796
GCCGCTTCGGGTTTCCGTGCCGCTTCGGGTTTCCGTGCCGCTTCGGGTTTCCGTGCCGCTTCGGGTTTCCGTGCCGCTTCGGGTTTCCGTGCCGCTTCGGGTTTCCGTGCCGCTCCGCGTTTTCCGCGCCGCTCCGGACTTCCGCGCCGCTCCGCGGTCCCGTGCGGCCCCCGCTTCCGGCCCGCGCCGCCCTCGGGCCGTCATTGCTTCCGCGCCGCCTCGCGTTCCCCTCCGCCTTGCGTTCTCCCTCCGCCTCGCCCTTCTCCGCGTGGGCCCAGTCGCGGTTGGGTGGGCGGCTGCTTAGGAGCGGGCTCTGTATGGCCATGCGGGCGCGTGAATGAACGGGAGTCGGGGTTGACAGCGGGTCATCTTGTTGGTCCTCCACTTTCCTCCCCGGAGGGGGTTGACAACGTCGTCTCGTGCGAGGTTTGGGCGTGTTTGTCGTGGTTCTTGACGGGCGTCCGGCGAGGATGTCGGAAACCGGACGGGGTTGATCATGCGGTGGCCCTCCACTCTGCGTGCACGCCTTTGAGCTGGGCTTTCTTGTGCGAACAAGCTTCGCGAGCGCGCTCATTCGGCTTGCGGGTGGAGGGAAGTGGAGTAGAGTGGAGCGCAGTGGCAAGGCCAAAAGGGAGCTGATTCCGGAGGGCCTGCCGGCCCGAGTTGACAGGCGGACCGCGAACCGCCGGGGGCAGGGGGTTGGAGCCGATGTTTCTCGGCACTCACACCCCGCGCCTCGACGACAAGGGGCGGCTGATCCTCCCGGCGAAGTTCCGCGACGAGCTGGCGGGAGGTGTCGTGATCACCAAGGGGCAGGAGCGCTGTCTTTACGTGTTCCCGATGCCGGAGTTCCAGCGCATCGCGGGTCAGCTTCGCGAGGCCCCGGTCACGAACAAGGCGGCCCGGGCTTACAGCCGGGTGTTCTTCGCCAGCGCGCACGACGAGGTTCCCGACAAGCAGGGGCGGGTCACGATCCCGGCCCACTTGCGGGAGTACGCGGCACTCGACCGCGAGCTCGTGGTGATCGGGGCGAGCACCCGGGTGGAGATCTGGGACAAGCAGTCCTGGGACGACTACCTCGCGGCGAGCGAAGACGAGTTCGCCGACATCGAGGAGGGGGTGCTGCCCGTCGGACTGTGAGGCGTGGCTTTCGGCTGGGTCGGCGAGACAGAGGCCCGGGCGTCGCTGCCGCCGTACTGCGAGATCTCCAGCCGCTCCCGCACCTGGCGCCTCTTCCCCGGCGCCAGGCGCGTGTCCGGGCTTGGGCGCGCCCGATGGCAACGGGCACGAGCGGATGGGGATCTGGCGGTACGGAAGACGTTCGGGCACCTGCCGCGGCGCGGCGACATCGCTACGGCGTCGTCTGTGGGTTGGCATGGGGTCCGATGAGGATCCGGCGAGGCGTGGGCCAGGGGGGTCACGCGCGGGACCGGAGCCGGCGGGCGGCAAGGACAGAGCGCGGGCTTCGGCTTGGCGGACGACGTAGCGGTGGACAGCCGGGGTTGCGATGGGGGTCGACGTGGGGGAGCTTCGCGGTACGCATGTGCCGGTGCTGCTCGAGCGATGTCTCGAGCTGCTCGCCCCGGCCCTCCAGCTGCCCGGCGCGGTGCACGTCGACTTCACGCTCGGCCTGGGCGGTCACGCCGAGGCGGTGCTCGAGCGCTATCCCGACGTGGTCCTCATCGGACTCGACCGGGACACCGAGGCGCTGGCCCACTCGCGGCAGCGGCTGGCCCGGTTCGGCGGCGAGCGGGTGCACCTGGTGCACGCGGTCTACGACGAGCTGCCCCGGGTGCTCGAGGAGCTGGACATCCCGCGGATCCACAGCGGACTGTTCGACCTGGGCGTCTCCTCGCTGCAACTCGACGAGGCCGACCGGGGCTTCGCGTACGCGCAGGACGCGCCGCTCGACATGCGCATGGACCAGACCACGGGCATCACGGCCGAGCAGGTCGTGAACGAGTACGAGCCCGGTGAGCTGGTGCGGATCCTGCGGACGTACGGCGAGGAGAAGTTCGCCACACGCGTCGTCTCGTCGATCGTCCGCGAGCGGCAGAAGGGCCGGATCACCTCGACGGCACGGCTGTCTGAGCTGGTCAAAGAGTCCATTCCCGCCGCAGCCCGGCGAACGGGTGGAAATCCTTCGAAAAGAACGTTTCAAGCGCTGCGCATCGAGGTAAATGGCGAACTCGCCACGCTCGAGTCCGCGGTTCCGGCCGCTCTGGACGCGTTGGCCCCGAAAGGGCGCCTTGTGGTGATGAGCTACCAATCTTTGGAGGACCGGATCGTCAAGCGCGCCCTCACCGCGAGGACGCGCAGCACCGGGCCGATCGACCTGCCGGTCGAACTGCCCGGAACCGGGCCGACGCTGCGGCTGCTGACAAAGGGGTCAGAGCCGCCCACCGACGAGGAGGTCGCGGCGAACCCGCGGGCAGCTTCCGTGAAGCTGCGCGCTGTGGAGCGCCTCGACCAGCACGACCAGGCTCCCGGGGCCGCCCGCGAACGGCTCCGATTGTCTACAACGCACGGGGGACGAGGGCGGTTACGCCCGGGGGAACGTAAAGAGGGGGAGGGGAAAGCATGAGCGAGCGCACCCACGCGCCGCGGTCGGGGGGCCGGGCCGCGGATCACCAGCGCCAGGCCAACGGCCGGCGCGACCAGGGCACGAGCCGCGATGCGGACGCCCGGAGCAGTGCCGGCCGGGGGGCACGGCACTTCACCGACGAGGTCCGGGGCAGTGCCGAGGGCACCGACGCGCGCCGGCCGGCAACCGGCCGCGCCCGCCGCGAGAACGACGACGTCCGCGGTGGGGGCCGCGACGCCGCCACACCCCGCGGCCGCGCTCGCGACACCGAGAGCACCCACACCCGCCGCGACAGCGAGCAGATCCGCACTCGCCGCGACAGCGAGGAGATCCGCGGCGAGGGGCTTCGCGCTCGCCGGGACACGGGTGAGCTTCGTGCTCGCCGGGACCTGGACGGGCCGGCCAAGCGCCGCGACATCGAGGGCGTTCGCGCCCGTCGCGACAGCGAGGAGGTCCGGGTGCGTGACGCGGGGGAGCTGCGGGCGCGCCGGGACACCGGTGAGCTGCGGGCTAACGACCTGGGCGGGGTGCGCAAGCGCCGCGACACCGAGGGCGTTCGCGCCCGTCGTGACGGCGAGGAGACCCGCGCTCGCCGCGACACGGGTGAGGTTCGGGCTCGCCGGGACGCCGAGGGTTCGGCTCAGCGTCGCGACACGGGTGAGGTTCGGGCTCGCCGGGACGCGGAGGGTTCGGGCCGGCGGCGGGACACCGAGGGCGTGCGTGCTCGTGGGGACGGTGGCGGCCGGGCCGGGCGTGAGGTGGAGAGCGAGCGGGTTCGGCGGATCACCGAGGACGTTCGGGCTCGGCGGGACACCGATCAGGACGCCACGGTCAGGCCGATCGCGGCCAAGCTGGAGAAGGGTGCGGCCAAGGCCTCGCGGGGCAAGGGCGGTGACCGGCGGCCGAACGGGCTGGCGGGGGCCGACGCGCCGGTCGCGGGTACGGCGGCGCTGCAGCTCGAGGTGGCGCCCGACGGTAACGGGCGGGCCGAGGCCGCTGCGGGGCCGCGGCTGTCGGTGGCGCCGGCGCCGGTGCGGCGGGGGCCGCGGGCGCCGTTCGCGGCCGGGGTCGTGGGGCTGGTCATCATCGGCGTGCTCGGGATTCTGCTGATCAACACCAAGACGAACGAGAACTCGTTCAAGATCGCTGATCTGGAGAAGCAGAACACGGCGCTCGACAACCAGCGGCAGGACCTCGACAACCAGCTGATCCAGGTGTCCAGCGTGGGCAACCTGGACGCGGCGGCCCGGCGGCTCGGCCTGGTCAAGGCGGACAACATCGCCGTGCTGCGCCTGCCGGACGGCAAGCAGATCGGCGTGCCGATGCCGGCCGAGGGCAAGAAGTCGGTCACCGAGCAGCCGGCCAAGACCGACGCCACCACCAGCGGCACCGCCAACAACCAGCCCGCGAACGGCCAGACCGCGAACGGACAGACCGCGAACGGCCAGACCGCGAACGGCCAGACCGCGAACGGCCAGACCGCGAACGGACAGACCGTGAACGGCCAGGCCACCAGCGGCCAGACCGTCAACGGCCAGACCGTCAACGGCCAGACCGTCAACGGGCAGGTCGGCAGTGGGCCGAGTGTGAATGGACAGAGCGTGAATGGGCAGGCCGGCAGCGGCCAGGCCGCGAGCAACGGGCAGTAGGCCGTATGTCGCCGCGGGCTGACGACACTCCACCGCGCCGGGGCGCTCAGCCCCGGCGCGGCACGTCTCGTGACCTTCCCGAGGAGGGGGAGGAGCAGGGGACGAAGGGCCGCGGCTTCGGCGGCATCGGGGACGCGCGCGCCTACACGCCGCGCGGGCGCACCATGGCCGAGCGGGACCAGCGCACGCGGTCGCCGCGGGCCGGGCGCAACGCCGACCCGTTCCGGCCCGCGCTCCAGGTGCTCGACGGCGGCCGGCCCCGGCGCGGTGGCCGGCCCGAGCCGGAGGAGACGGCCGACGGCGCGGACAGTCCGGAAATTCCCGAGCAGCCCGCCGGCCGAGGCGGCAAGGGTGCCGGCAGCAACCGCGAGGGCGCCAAGGCCGGGAAGAGCACCACGGCCGGGAAGAGCGCCACGAGCGGCAAGGGCACCACGGCCGGCAAGGGCACCACGGCCGGCAAGGGCACCACGGACGGGCGTCAAGGCGCCGCCGAGGGCCGCAAAGGTGGCAAGGGCGCTGAGCGCCGTCCGGGCCTGTCCACGAGCGGTGAGGACGGAGCGGAGCGGCGCCGGGGGACCGTGCGCGGCCGGGACGGGCGGCTGGGTGGCAAGGCCGGGCCGCGTGGGCGGGCGGTGGCGTTCGACGAGGACGAGTTCGCCGAGGACGAGCTGGACAGCCGGCGTACCCGGGCCGGGGTCAAGCCCCGTCGGGCCGTGGCCGGATCCGATCGGGGTGCCCGCGCCGCGCGTGTGGCCCGGTTGGGGTCAGCTCTGCGGTCGGAGCGGTCGTCGTCGCGTACGAAAAAGGAAGAAGGACCACGACGCATCGTGAGTGGACCGCGGGTCAACCGCGCCGTCCGCGCGGTCGCGCCCGAGCCGCCCAAGCTGGCCAACAGCACGCGGCGGCTGCGGATCGGTGCCGTCGTGGCGCTCTCGCTCTTCGTGATGATCGGTGTGCGGCTGGTCATCCTGCAGGTGGCCTCGTCGCCGTCCGACGCCAAGCGGCTCATCGAGCTGCGCGAGGACCGGCTGGCCGAGGTGCGCCTGCCCGCTCCTCGGGGCAGCATCCTCGACCGGGACGGCACCGTGCTCGCGCACAGTGTCGAGGCCCGGTACATCGGTGTCGACCCGGTCCTCGTGAACAATCCGGAGAAGACCGCGGCCATCTTGTCGCCGCTGATCAGTGTGCCCGTCTCGGCGCTGCTGCCGAGCATGAAGAAGCACACGCGGCCCGGCGGTGGCCAGTCCCGGTTCGAATATCTGGCCCAGGGTGTCGACATCTCCATCGGTGACAAGATCGCCGCCCTGGAGCTGCCGGGCATCGTGGTCAAGGAGGACGAGCGGCGCGACGTGCCGAACGCCGACCTGGCGGCCAACCTGATCGGCTTCACCGGCGCCGACAACTCGGGCCTGGAGGGCCTGGAGGCGCGCTACGACTCGCTGCTGCGCGGCACCGACGGCGCGCGGGTCTTCGAGATCGGCAAGGGCGACCTCAACAAGCCGATCCCGAGCGGGTACGAGAAGTACACCGAGCCGCAGGCGGGCACGTCGCTGAAGCTGACCATCGACCATTATTTGCAGTACGAGGTGCAGCGCATCCTCTGTGAGCAGGCCACCAAGTCGAAGGCGTACATGGCCGGGGCCGTGGTGATGGACGTCAAGACGGGCGAGGTGCTGGCTCAGGCGAGCTGCCCGACGTACAACGCCGCCAAGCCGGGCGACTACTCGCCCACCGACCGGGAGGACGTGCCGAGCAGCATCGTGGCCGACCCCGGTTCGGTGCACAAGGCGTTCATCTTCGGCGCCGCCCTGCAGGAGGGGCTGATCACCCCCGACTCGGTCCTGTCGATCGGCCCGGGGCTGGAGCGCGGCGGATACTCGTTCACCGACACCCACCAGCAGAAAAAGGGCACCAAGATGACGATGGCGGGCCTGCTCGCCTACTCGTCGAACGTGGGCACGATCCTCATCGCCGACAAGCTCGGCAAGCAGAAGGTCTACGAGTACCAGCAGAAGTTCGGGCTGGGCAAGTCGACGAACGAGGGCATGCCGGGCGAGGCCGACGGCCGGCTGCTGACGCCGGACGAGTGGAGCGGCTCGGCGTCGGGCTCGGTGCCGATCGGCATGAGCGTCGACGCCACGCTGGTCCAGATGGCGGCCGGCTACAACGCCATCGCCAACGACGGCACGTACATCCAGCCGCACCTCATCAAGGAGATGATCTCCGGCAAGGACGGCAAGGTCACCCAGGCCGCCAAGCCGGAGACGCACAAGGTGCTCGACCCGCACGTCGCGTCCGAGCTGCGCACCATGATGGAGGCCGTGGTCGACAACGACGGCGCGACCGGCAAGAAGGCGGCCGTCGCCGGGTACCGGGTGTCCGGCAAGACGGGCACCGGCAAGCGGCTGATCGACGGTCAGTACACGAGCGCCAACTACGGGTCGTTCATCGGCATGGCGCCCGCCGAGAACCCGCGGTTCGTCATCGCCGTCTCGGCCGACGTGCCGGTCGGCACCGGCGGCGACGTGGCGGCGCCGGCGTTCTCGAAGATGATGCAGTTCGCGCTGCTGCACAACAAGGTGCCGCCGTCGACCGAGCCGGCCCCCAAGCTGAAGATCAAGCCATGAGGCCCTGGTACGGCGGTATGGCGTTTTTCGCCGAGCGGCGGGCACGGGGTAGGGTCTGACGCCGTGCCCGGCATTCCCCGTCCCCTTTCCGTGGCGCCGCACCGGTTGTCGAGCCTGGCCCCGCTGATCGCGGCCACGCTGACCGGCGACGACGCCGAGGTCACCGGGATCACCCATGACAGCCGTGACGTCCGACCCGGCGACCTCTACGCGGCCCTTCCCGGCGCGAACCGGCACGGCGCGGAGTTCGCCGCCGCCGTCGCGTCGGCCGGCGCCGCCGCCCTCCTGACCGACCCCGACGGCGCCGCCCGCGCCGCCGCCACCGGCCTTCCGGTGCTGGTCGTCGACGATCCGCGGGCCGTGCTCGGCGCGGCCGCCTCGGCGATCTACGGCGACCCCTCGGCCCAGATGACCGTGATCGGGATCACCGGCACCGCCGGCAAGACCTCCACGGCGTACCTGGTCGAGTCCGGCCTGCGGGCCGCCGGCCTGGTCACCGGCATGATCGGCACGGTCGAGACGCGCCTGGGCGACCTGGTCGTGCAAAGCGTGCGGACCACGCCCGAGGCGACCGACGTGCACGCGATCCTCGCCGCCGGCCGGGAGCGCGACGTCACCGCCGTGGTGATGGAGGTGTCCAGCCACGCGCTGGCCGTCGGCCGGGTCAACGGCGTGCGCTACACCGTCGGCGGCTACACCAACTTCGGCCTCGACCACCTCGACTTCCACCGCGACGCCGACGACTACTTCGCGGCCAAGGCGAAGCTGTTCGACGGCCGCTGCCGCTTCGAGGTGCTCAACTCTGACGACGCGGCCCTGGCGCCGTTGTTCAAACCGGAGACGATCAGCTACTCGGCCGACGGCGACACCGGGGCCTCGTGGTGGGCCACCGACATCCGGCCCTCGGCCTTCGGCCAGCGCTTCGTGGCCCACGGGCCCGGGGGCGTACGGGTGGAGGCCGGCGTGGCCCTGCCCGGCCGGCACAACGTGGCCAACGCGCTGCTGGCCCTGGCCGCCCTGGTGGCCGCCGGCATCGACCCGGCCGTGGCGGCCGGCGGGATCGCGGCGTGCGCGGGCGTACCGGGCCGCCTGGAGCGGGTGGACGCCCCGGGCGAGGTCCTGGGCGTGGTCGACTACGCGCACAAGCCGGACGCCATCGTGGCCGCCCTGGCCGCGCTGCGCGAGCTGGCCACCGGGCGCGGCGGCCGGGTGATCTGCCTGATCGGCGCCGGCGGCGACCGGGACCGCGGCAAGCGCCCGCTGATGGGCGCGGCGGCGGCCCGCGGCAGCGACCTGGTCATCGTCACCGACGACAACCCCCGGACCGAGGACCCGGCGGCCGTGCGCGCCGCCGTGCGGGCCGGGGCCGAACAGGCGGGAGCCCCCGCGAAGATCATCGAAGTCGCCGGGCGGCGCGACGCGATCGACGAGGCGGTGCGGCTGGCCGCGCCGGGTGACGTGATCGCGCTGCTGGGCAAGGGACACGAGCGTGGCCAGGAGGTGAACGGCGAGATGCTGCCGTTCGACGACCGGATCGAGCTGGCCGCGGCGCTGACCGCCGCGGCGGGGAGCGGCTCGTGATCCGGATGACGCTGGCGGAGATCGCCGAGCGCACCGGGGGACGCGTGGTCAACGCGGCGCCCGAGCTCGAGGTCACCGGGGGAGTGGAGTACGACTCCCGCAAGGTCGGCCCGGGCGGCCTCTTCGTCGCCTTCGAGGGCGAGAAGGTCGACGGGCACAAGTTCGCGGCCGCGACGGTCGAGGCCGGGGCGGCCGCCGTGCTGAGTACGCGGGACACCGGCCAGCCGGGTGTGGTGGTGGCCGAGCCGCTGAGCGCGCTCGCGGCGCTGGCGTCGGCGGTCGTGGACAGGCTCGACAAGCTGACCATCGTCGGGCTCACCGGGTCGTCCGGCAAGACGACGACCAAGGACTACATCGGGCAGTTGCTGTCGCGGCTGGGGCCGACGATCGCGCCGGCCGGGTCGCTCAACAACGAGCTCGGCTTCCCGTACACGGTGCTGCAGGCGACCACGGAGACCCGCTTCCTGGTGCTCGAGATGGGCGCGCGCGGTATCGGGCATATCCGCTATCTCACGAATATCGCCCGGCCGCGGGTGGGTGCCGTCCTCAACATCGGCGCGGCCCACCTCGGCGAGTTCGGCTCGGTCGAGGGCACTGCGAAGGCCAAGGGCGAGCTGGTCGAGGCGCTGCCCGCCGACGGGGTGGCGGTTCTGAACGCCGACGATCCGCTGGTGGCCGGCATGGCGCCGCGGACCGTGGCGAAAGTCGTGCTCGTCGGCGAGTCGCCGGCCGCCGCGGTGCGCGCGACGGAGGTCGTCGTGGACGGGGCCGGGCGCGCTTCGTACAAAATCGGCTTCGAGGGAAAAACCGGAAACGTCCGGCTGGGGGTCGCCGGTCGGCACCAGGTGGCGAACACGCTGGCGGCGGCGGCCGTCGCGCTCTCGCTCGGCATGGGGCTCGAGGACGTGGCCGAGGCGCTGGGTGAGGTCGGCATCGTCTCCGGGCGCCGGATGGACGTGTTCACCCGCGCCGACGGTGTCACGGTGATCGACGACTCGTACAACGCCAATCCCTCCTCGACCACGGCCGCGCTCCAGGCGCTGGCCTCGATGGGCGAGGGCAAGCGCACCACCGCCGTGCTCGGCTACATGGCCGAGCTGGGACCGCACGAGCGCTCCGGGCACGAAGAGGTCGGCCGGGTCGCGGCCGAACTCGGCGTCGACCGGCTGATCGCCGTCGCCCCGGAGGCGGGCCCGATCGTGGACGGCGCGCGCGCGGTCGCCGGCTGGACGGGCGAGGCCACACTCGCCCCGGACCAGGCCGCGGCCATCGAGGTCCTGAAGGGAGACCTCCGGGACGGCGACGTCGTGCTGGTCAAGGGATCCCGGTACCGCACGTGGGACGTGGTGGACTCGCTCCGTGGAGAGGAGGAGTCCCGGTGAGGGCAGTCATCGTCGCGGCCGCGGTCGCCTTCATCATCTCGCTGTTCGGCACCCCGATCGCCATCCGCGTCTTCACGGCGATGAAGGCGGGCCAGCCGATCCGCGGCGGCCTCGGGCTGGCCAGCAACGCCGGCAAGAAGGGCACGCCCACGATGGGTGGCGTGGCCTTCATCATCGCCACCGTCATCGCGTACGCGGCCGGGCACGTCGCCCTGACCACCCTCCCGGATCGGCAGATCGCCCAGGAGAGCCCGACCATGACCGCCCTGGTCCTGCTCGGGCTGTTCGTCTTCTGCGGCGTGGTCGGCTTCCTGGACGACCTGCTGAAGGTGCGCCGGCGCAACTCCGACGGCCTCAGCGCCAAGGGCAAGCTGCTCGGCCAGCTGATCGTCGGCACCGCGTTCGCGGTCGTGGCGCTCTACGTGCCGAGCACCAACGGCGAGACGGTGGCCAGCGAGCACATCTCGTTCATCCGCGACATCAGCTGGCTCGACGTCGGCAAGGTCGGCTCGGTGCTGGTCTTCGTCTTCGTCATCATGGCGATGTCGAACGGCGTGAACCTCACCGACGGCCTGGACGGCCTGGCCACCGGCGCCTCGATCCTGGTGCTGGGCGCGTACGCCCTGATCGGCTTCTGGCAGTACCGGCACTGGTGCGGCGACTCGGACTACGCCCGGGTCAACGACTACTGCTACAACGTGCGGGACCCGCTGGAGATCGCGATGATCGCCGCCGCGGCGGCCGCCGCCTGCGTGGGCTTCCTGTGGTGGAACACGTCCCCGGCCCGGATCTTCATGGGCGACGCCGGCGCGCTCGGCCTGGGCGGCCTGATCGGCGGCCTCGCCGTGGCCACCCGGACCACGCTGCTCTCGGTCATCATCGGCGGCCTGTTCGTGATCATCACGATGTCCCTGATCATCCAGATCGTCTCGTTCAAGACCACCGGCAAACGGGTGTTCCGGATGTCCCCGCTGCATCACCACTTCGAGTTGGCGGGCTGGAGCGAGGTCAACATCGTGGTGCGGTTCTGGATCATCTCCGGGATCTGTGTCGCGATCGGCCTGGGCCTGTTCTACTCGGACTTCCTGGCCGTCATGGGATAGATCTCTCGCGCGACACGCCAGGCACGTGACACAGCCTCGCGTGTCGCCGCGACGATGATGAGGCAATGGCGGACGACCGTACTCCTCAGGCGCCTCGCCCGTCGTTGAGCCGGCAGCTGCTGCCCGCCGTGCACGGGCTGCTGGCGCGTCCCCTCTCCTCGTACTACCTGCTGCTGTCGAGCTCCGGTCTGCTGCTGCTGATCGGCCTCACCATGGTCTTCTCGGCCACCAGCGTCGAGGCGTACGTGCGGGAAGGCAGCGCCTTCGGCGCGATCGGCAGCCAGGCGATCTTCGCGCTGCTCGGCCTGGTCGCGTTCTGGGTGTGCCAGCGGCTGCCCGCCGGCACCCTGCGCGACCTCGGCAAGTACATCCTGGCCGTGGCCATCGCGCTGCTCGCCCTGCTCGACCTGATCAACGCGCTGAAATCGGTGCACATCCTCGGCCCGAAGCAGGGACTCGGCCCGGTCCGCGCCGATCTGCTCTGGCTCTACTTCGGCCCGATCGGCCTCCAGCCGGCCGAGTTCGCCAAGCTCGGCATGGTGCTCTGGGGGGCCGACGTGGTCGCCCGCAAGGGCCCGGCGCTCGGGCACTGGCGCGAGCTGTCCCGGCCGCTGTTCCCGGTCATCGGCCTGCTGTTCGTGCTGGTCGGCTACAACGACCTGGGCACCATGCTGGTGCTGCTGGCCCTGATCGTCGGCCTGCTGTGGGCGGCCGGCGTACGACTGCGGATCTTCGCCGCGCTCGGCGTGCTCGGCCTGGCCGGCATCAGCCTGCTCATCGCGGCCGCGTCCGGCGGCGCCGGCTCGGGTGAGAAGGGCGCCGAGAACTACCGCCTGGCCCGGCTCACCAACTTCCTCCAGCCGCTCGACCAGTGCGATCTGGACGGGCCGTGCTACCAGCTCATCCAGGCCCGCTCGGCGATCTTCGAGGGCGGCTGGTTCGGCGTCGGGCTGGGCAAGGGCGCGCTCAAGTGGAACTGGCTGCCCGAGGCCGAGAACGACTTCATCTTCGCCGTGGTGGCCGAGGAACTCGGGGTGGTCGGCTGCGCGATCGTCCTGGCCCTGTTCGCGGTGCTGGCCTACACCGGCTTCCGTATCGCCCGGCGCTCGGTCGACCCGTTCCGCCGTCTGGCCGCCACCGCGATCACCACCTGGCTGGTGGCCCAGGCCGTGATCAACATCGGCGGCGTCACCGGGATGCTGCCCATCACCGGCCTCCCGCTGCCGTTCATCTCCGCAGGTGGTAGTGCCCTCGTCGTGACCATGGCGGCGGTCGGCATCCTCGCCTCCTTCGCCCGCGCCGAGCCGGACGCGTCACGTGCCCTGAACGCCCGTCCGCCCGCTCGGTGGGTACGGCTACTCTGGGCCCCGCTGCCGCCGGTCCCCCCGCAACGGCGGCCGGGGCCGGCGAAGCCCACCGCTGACACGGGGGCTGGAAGGAGACGGTAAATGGCTTCGCTGCGGTCGGTAGTGCTCGCCGGAGGAGGCACCGGCGGTCACATCTACCCGCTGCTCGCCTTCGCCGACGCCTTACGGCGGCATTTCCCCGACGTGCGGATCACCACGCTGGGCAGCCCCAAGGGCATGGAGAACGACCTGATCCCGCCGGCCGGATACGACCTGCGGGTCATCCCGGCGTTCCAGCTGCCGCGGTCGATCAACATGAACCTGCTGCGCACCCCCGACCGCATGTACAAGTCCTCCCAGGCGGCCGGCAAGATCCTCGAAGAGGTGCAGGCCGACGTCGTGGTGGGCTTCGGCGGGTACGTGTCGGTGCCGGCCTACCTCGCGGCCTGGCGCCGTGGCGTGCCGATCGTCATCCACGAGGTGAACGTCCCGCCGGGCGTGGCCAACCGGATGGGCATGAAGTTCACCAAGAACATCGCGGTCGGCTTCCCGCAGCAGCCGCAGCTGGCCGAGTCGCTGCGCGAGGCCCGGGTGGTCGGTGTCCCGTTGCGTACGGCGATCTCGCACCTCGACCGCGCGGCGTTGCGCCCGCAGGCGCTCTACCAGTTCGGGCTGCGCCCCGACCTGCCCGTGCTGTTCGTCTCGGGCGGCTCGTCCGGCGCCCGGACGATCAATCTGGCCGTCGCCGCGGCGGCCAAGCGGCTCGCCCACTCCGGCATCCAGGTGCTGCACGTGCAGGGCGGCCGCAACGACCCGTTCGACGTGCCGGCCGACCTGCCCGTGCCCTACCGGGTGCTGCCGTACCTCTCGGACATGCAGCTGGGGTACGCGGCGGCCGACCTCATGCTCTGCCGCGGCGGCGCGATCACGGTGGCCGAGACCACCGCGCTCGGCGTGCCCGCGGTGTACGTGCCGTACCCGCACAGCAACCAGGAGCAGAAGCGCAACGCGCTGCCGGTCGTCGAGGCCGGCGGCGGCGTCCTGGTGGACAACTCGGAGCTCACCGCTGAGTGGATCGAGCAGAACATCGTCCCGCTGGCGCGGGACAGGCAGCGCCTCGGCGCGATGAGCATGGCCGCTTCCCGGTACGGTCGCCGCGACGGTGACGAAGCGCTGCTCGAATTCGTTCTGGAAGCGGTGGCCAAGGCCCGATGACCGACGCGACTAAGGGAGCAGGACTGTGAACACGGCGGAGCTGAGGCCGGCCGGCGAGGTGACCGCCGAGGACCTCGGCAGCGTGCACCTCATCGGGATCGGCGGGGTCGGCATGGCGGGCCTGGCCCGTTTGCTGCTCACCCGGGGCGTCCCGGTCTCCGGCAGCGAACTGCGCGAGTGGCCGGCGCTGGCCGGCCTGCGCGCGCTGGGCGGCACGGTGCACATGGCACACGTCGCGTCGAACCTGGACGGGGTCGACACGGTGGTCTACTCCACGGCCATCCCGGCCGACCACCTCGAGCTGGTCGAGGCGCGCCGCCGCGGGCTGCGCGTGCTGCACCGCTCCGAGGCGCTGGCGGCCGCGATGACCAACCGGCAGACCATCGCCGTGGCCGGCACGCACGGCAAGACCACCACCACCTCGATCATGACGGTGATCCTCCAGCACGCCGGTCAGGACCCGTCGTTCGTGATCGGCGGCGAGATCTCCGAGGCCGGCTCGAACGGCCACCACGGCACCGGGCCGCACTTCGTGGCCGAGGCCGACGAGAGCGACAAGTCGTTCCTGATCTACCGCCCGCACGTTGCGATCATCACCAACATCGAGGGCGACCACCTCAACAACTGGGGCGACCTCGACGGCCTCAAGGCCGGGTTCCTGCAGTTCGCCGAGCTCACCGACCCCGAGGGCTTCGTGGTCACGTGCGCCGACGACGAGGGCACCCAGGAGCTGATCGCGGCGCTCAAGGCCAAGGGCAAGACCGTTTACACGTACGGCGAGAGCGCGTCGGCCGACCTCAGGATCTCCGATGTCGTGTCGACCGTCAGCGGGGTCCGCTACCAGGCCGAGCTGGACGGCAAGCCGCTCGGCGAGATCCGGCTGGCGCTGCCCGGCAAGCACATGGGCCTCAACAGCGCGGCCGCCGTGCTGACCGCGCTGCGGCTGGGCCTGCCGCTGGACAAGACCGTGGAGGCGCTCGCGTCCTTCCCCGGCGTGCGCCGGCGCTTCGAGCGCAAGGGGATCGCGGCCGGTGTGCGGGTGTACGACGAGTACGCGTACCACCCGACCTCGGTCAAGGCCGCGCTGCGCACGCTGCGCGAGGTGGCCGGCGACGGCCGCCTGCTGGTGGTCTTCCAGCCGTACCGGGTGTACCGCACCCGGGACCTGGAGGCCGAGCTGGCCGAGGGCCTGAGCCTGGCCGACCAGGCGATCGTCATGGAGGTCTTCGGCCCGGGCGAGGTGCGCGGCCCCGGCGAGGGCGGCGTGTCGCTGACCGCGGCCGTCGACCTGCCGGACGGCGCCAAGGTGTTCGTGCCCGACTGGGAGGACGTGCCGGCCGAGGTCGTGCGGCGCAGCCGCCCGGGCGACGTGGTGGTGACCATGGGCGCGCCGCCGATCTCGCTGATGGGCGACGAGCTGCTGTCCGCGCTGGCCGAGGCCGACCTCCAGCCGGCGCCGTCCCAGCCCAGCGGCAACGCCCTGGAAGAGCGGTAGAGCAGCGGTGAGCGGGGGCGGGCGCAGCTGGCGGCTCGTACGGGCGGACACCGACGCGGTGCCCGCCTCGGCGCGCCGTTTCATGGCCCGCGCCCGCAAACGTAAGCTGCGGGCCGTGCTGCCGTGGGCGATCGCGGCCGGCGTGCTCGCCCTGGCCGGCATCGTGTCCTGGGTCGTCTACGGCACGTCCCTGCTCGGCGTCCGCGACGTGAAGGTCGTCGGCACCCAGTTCCTCACCCCGCTCCAGATCGAGCAGGCGGCCTCGGTCCCGCAGCGCGAGCCGCTGGCCCGGGTCGACCTCGACGCCGTCCGGGCCAAGGTGCGCACGCTGCCGGCGGTCGACCGGGTCGTGGTGCGGCGCAGCTGGCCGTCCACGCTGGTGGTGGAGGTCGTGGAGCGTACGCCGGTGGCCGCGGTGCCCGCCTCGGGCCAGTTCTCGCTGATCGACCGCGAGGGCGTGCCCTACCGCACCGTCCAGCAGCAGCCGGCCGGGCTGCCGCTGGTGCGTACGACGTCGCCGGGGCCGAACGACGTGAACACGAAGTCGGCCCTGACCGTGCTCTCGGCGCTCAGCGAGGATCTGCGCGAGCAACTGGTCGCGGTGTCGGTGCCCATGCCGGCGCAGATCAAGCTGGAGCTGAAGAAGGAGCGCACGGTGGTCTGGGGGGACGACACCCAGAGCGACACCAAGAGCCAGGTGGCGACCGCGCTGCTGAAGCGCAAGGGCCGCGAGATCGACGTCAGCGCTCCGTCAGTCGTGACGATCCGCTAATATCTTCCATAAGTGGACAAACAACGCTTTTTGGTCGAGGTTACGGGTCCGTCGGATGTTCGCCACGTAAGCGGACGCCGACACGCCGCGCCGGGTCTTTGGTTGACATCGCAATGCCGCATACGTTGCCACCAGAGGCTTCAGTGGTTGACATAACCCTAAGCCTCTAGTAGAGGGTGAGGGTTTCCTCGCCCTCCCTTGTACGGCAGCGGGTGCCGACGCGCGGTCTGGCCGGACCGCGCCGGGGCCTAACGGCATCCACTAACCCTGGAAGGGAAGGCTGAGAGCCCATGACACCTCCCCACAACTACCTGGCGGTCATCAAGGTCGTCGGTATCGGTGGCGGCGGCGTGAACGCCGTGAACCGCATGATCGAGGTCGGGCTCAAGGGCGTCGAGTTCATCGCGATCAACACCGATGCGCAGGCGCTGCTGATGAGCGACGCCGACGTCAAGCTCGACGTCGGCCGCGAGCTCACCCGCGGTCTCGGCGCCGGCGCGCAGCCCGAGGTGGGCAAGAACGCCGCCGAGGACCACCGCGACGAGATCGAAGAGGTGCTCAAGGGCGCCGACATGGTCTTCGTGACGTGCGGCGAGGGCGGCGGCACCGGCACCGGCGGCGCACCCGTCGTCGCCAACATCGCCCGTAAGCTCGGCGCGCTCACCATCGGCGTGGTCACCCGGCCGTTCTCGTTCGAGGGCAAGCGCCGCCAGGTGCAGGCCGAGGCCGGCATCGACGAGCTGCGCAACCAGTGCGACACGCTCATCGTGATCCCGAACGACCGGCTGCTCGCGCTCGGCGACCGCGGCATCAGCATGATGGACGCGTTCCGCCAGGCCGACCAGGTGCTGCTCTCCGGTGTGCAGGGCATCACCGACCTGATCACCACCCCCGGTCTGATCAACCTGGACTTCGCGGACGTCAAGAGCGTCATGAGCAACGCCGGCAGCGCCCTCATGGGCATCGGCAGCGCCCGGGGCGACAACCGCGCGGTCGAGGCGGCCGAGCGGGCCATCTCCAGCCCGCTGCTGGAGCAGAGCATGGACGGCGCCCGCGGCGTGCTGCTCTCCATCGCCGGCGGCTCCGACCTGGGCCTGTTCGAGATCAACGACGCGGCGCAGCTGGTCACCGACGCGGCCCACCCGGACGCGAACATCATCTTCGGCGCGGTCATCGACGACGCGCTCGGCGACGAGGTGCGGGTCACGGTCATCGCGGCCGGCTTCGACGGGGGCACGCCCTCGTACAAGCCGTCCGAGCCGGCGCGCAAGGTGATCCAGCAGCCGGCCGCGCCGGCGGTCACGGCGCCGCAGCCGGCCGCGCCGGCGGTCACCACGCCGCCGCCGGCCACGACCACCCCGACCCCGCGCCGGGTGCTGTTCGACGACGTCGACGTGCCGGACTTCCTGAAGAACGGCTCCTGACGGCGGTGACGGATCGTAGGGCCGAGCTGTCCGCGGCCCTTCAGGAGGTGCGTGGGCGGATCGCCCGCGCGTGCGTGGCGGCCGGGCGACCGGCGGACGCCGCGCACCTGGTCGCGGTGACCAAGACGTACCCGGCGAGCGACGTGGTGTTGCTCGCCGGGCTCGGCGTCACCGACGTGGGCGAGAACCGCGACCAGGAGGCCGCTCCCAAAGCGGCCGCCGCCGCGGAAGCCGGCGCGACGCCGCGCTGGCACTTCATCGGACAGCTCCAGCGCAACAAGGCGCGTTCGGTGGCGTCCTATGCCGACGTGGTCCAGTCGGTCGACTCCGTACGGCTGGCCTCGGCGCTCGATCGTGCGGCTTCTTCTCTGCGCGATGATCCACTCGAGGCGCTGGTCCAGGTGAGCATCGACGGTGATCCGGCGCGCGGGGGCGCGGCCGGCGACGACATCTGGCGGGTTTCCGACTCCATCGCGTCGTCCACATCGCTGCGTCTCGGCGGCGTCATGGCGGTGGCCCCGACGGACTGGGATCCCGACCGCGCGTTCGAGCAGCTCAAGTCGATCTCGGACCGTCTGATCGCGTCACACCCCGATTCGAAGATGATCTCCGCGGGTATGAGCGGGGACCTTGAGGCGGCCGTCCGGCACGGTGCGACACACGTCCGGATCGGCACTTCTTTGCTCGGAATGCGAAACCCGCTGCGGTAGCCTTGCGGCGGGCAGCAAACTACATAGGTGTTGTTTAACGCGGCGCCACTCGCGAAGGTGGCCGGCGCGTCCGACGACGCGGCGTTGCCGCAGCGTGTGGTCCTGTTCGGACCGGCTGGGGCGCGAATGGGGGACAGCGAAAGCGCAGGGGGTGCGTTTCGCGAAGCGGACGAAGGTGGGGGCACATGGCGGGTCGGGTCGGCGCCGAGCGGGGTCACGCTCGGATGCGGGATGGGGTGAGGGCATGAGCGCCATTCGTAAGGCGGGCGTCTGGCTGGGCCTCGTCGAGGAGGACGAAGACCGCGACTACGGGTACCGCGAGGACTCGTACCACCAGCGGGACCGCCGCTACTCCGGCAGCCGCTACGAGAACGACATCGACGAGGACGACGAGGAGTTCGAGGAGGAGCGCACGGTGCCCCGGGCTCGCACCGAGCGCCCGGCCCGCCGTCTCGCGCACACCGACGTCGAGGACGAGCCGGTCGAGCGCTCCGAGCGCGCGAGCGTCCGCTCCATCACCCGATCGGGTTCAAGTACGGCCGACTCGGCCCTGAGCTACTCGACGCGGGAAAATCTGGCGCTCGCCCCGCAGACCGTGCACCAGCCGCAGCCGGCGCCCCGGCCGGTCGAGGACGAGCAGCGTTACCAGATCACGACCCTGCACCCGACTACTTACCGTGAGGCCCGCACCATCGGAGAGCACTTCCGGGACGGTGTTCCGGTCATCATCAATCTCACTGAGATGGATGAGGGTGACGCCCGCCGGCTGGTCGACTTCGCGGCCGGTCTGGCCTTTGGTCTTCGCGGTACGATCGAGCGCGTGACGAACCGGGTGTTCCTGCTCTCACCGGCGAATGTCCAGGTCACCGCGGAGGACAAGGCCAAGATCGCTGAAGGCGGTTTCTTCAGCCAGGGCTAAAAAGCCTCGGCGCCCGGCTTAACCCGAATGGGGGAGGACTCGAGCACCGTGCTCTCGGTCGTGTTCCAAATATTGTATTTGCTGGTATATATCTTCTTTCTCGTCCTGCTTGCCAGGTTCGTGCTGGGTGCGGTACTTCAGTACGGGCGCCGGTGGCAACCCAGTCGTGGGGCGTCGGCGGCACTGGAAACGGTGTGGAGCGTCACTGATCCGCCCCTCAAGGCGTTGAGGCGTGTGATCCCACCGCTGCGCATTGGTAACGTGAGCTTGGACCTGGCTTCCATAGTGCTGCTGGTTATCCTGTTCGTGCTCATGCAGTTCGTGTTGCGAAACCTGATACTGCAGTTCAGCTAGACAGCAGCCCCACCGCGGCCGCAACTGACCCGAGGAGTTTCGATGCCGCTGACCCCGGCCGACGTGCACAACGTCGCCTTCAAGAAGCCCCCGATCGGCAAGCGGGGGTACGACGAGGAGGAGGTCGACGCCTTCCTGGATGAGGTCGAGCGCGAACTCGCCCGTCTGATCGAGGAGAACAACGAGCTGCGCGCCCAGGTGGAGCGCGGCGGTCGGGGTGGCGCGCCAGCCGGTCCTTCCGCCGACCCGCGCCTCGCCGCGGAGCTCAACGACGTCAAGGCTCAGCTCGACCGGGTGCAGCGCGACAAGGCCCAGGCCGAGCAGGCCGCCCGGCAGATGCAGGCCGAGCTCGAGCAGGTCCGGGCCGCGGGCCCGGTCGGCGGTGGCGCCGCCAGCGGTGGCGCCGACGGCGAGCAGCAGGCGCTGCGGGTGCTCATGATGGCCCAGCGCACCGCCGACGACCACGTCGCCGATGCGCGCCGCGAGGCCGACAAGCTCCTCTCCGACGCCCGTTCCAAGGCGGAAGAGGTCACCCGCGAGGCCCGCGCCAAGGCCGACGCCCTCGAGCGTGACGCTCGCCAGCGTCACCAGGAGGCCATGGGCGGTCTCGACGCCAAGCGGACGGCGCTGCAGAAGCACATCGAGGAGCTGAAGCAGTTCGAGCGCGAGTACCGCACTCGGCTCAAGGCGTACCTCGAGAGCCAGCTGCGCGACCTCGACGGCCGGGGCCAGGGCCTCGAAGCCGAGATGTCGCGGGCCGACTCCGGGCGCGCCGTCGGTGGCAGCGGCGGTCTCGCCGCGGCCGGCCTCGCCGGTTCGTACGGCGGCAGCCGCGCCAACTCCATCGAGTCCGGGCGCTGAGCTCCCGCTCTCCCATCTCCCGCCGGTTTCTCACGACGAGGATGAGCCATGATTGTCGCTAGTCTTCTGCTCATCCTCGTCGCGGTGGCCCTGCTCGTCATGGGCCTCACCGGCGGGTCGAGCAACCTGCTCATCAGCTCCATCGTGGCCAGCCTGCTGGCCGCGGTCTTCCTCGTGGTCGGTGCGCGCCAGGCGGCTTCCGCCCGGCGCGCGGCCGCGCGCACCACCCCGGCCGACGAGCACGCCGACGACTACCGCGACGACCTGATCGAGGACTACCCCGACGAGGCCTTCGTGGCGGAGCCCGAGTTCGCCGCGCGGACAGCCGGGGAACCGGCCCGGCGCCGTCGCCCCTCCGACGATCTTCCTCCGCCGGACGCCCCCTTCGCAGCCGAATCCGGCGCACGCGACACGGTCCAGTTCGACGCCGTCGACTCCCGCCCCACCGCGCACCCCGCGGACGAGGTCCCGCCGGGCGATTTGTCCGCCGATGAGGCTCATGCGGCGGGTTGGCGCGACGCCAAGGAGGCCATGGCGGCCGACCTGAACCGCGACCCCGCCCTCCGCCACCACCCCGGCGCCGCGGCGGCCGGCCGGGATTCCGCTTCCACCCGCGAGCCGGCCTTCGACCGTGAGCCGGCTTTTGACCGTGAGCCGGCTTTTGACCGCGAGCCGGCTTTTGACCGCGAGCCGGCTGATCCCGCCGCCGGCCGCGACTCTGCCGATGTTGTCGTCGGCAGGGACGCCGCTGGTCCGGTGACTGACCGTGACTCTGCCGATGCGGCCGTCGGCCGCGACCCCGCTGGCCGTGACTCTGCCGATGCGGCCGTTGGGCGGGGCGCCGCTGGTCCGGTCGCCGGCCGCGCCTTCGGCGATCCTTCCGCCGGCCGCGACTCTGCCGTTGGCCACGAGCGCCCGTTCGACAGCGACCCTGCCTCCGCCGCCGGCCACCGGCCCGGGGATGCGGCGGCCGGGCGTGAGACCGGCGACCAGGACATTCGCGAGGCGGATCCGGACTACGACCGTGCCTCCTCCGCGATCAACGCGGCCCGCAGCGAGACACCGGGCGAGGACGCCTGGCGCCGCGACCCCGGCGCGGCGACCGCTGACGACGACGAGTTCGCCGAGCCCGACGTCGACGACCCGGACGACGAGCCGCTGCCCCAGGCCGTACGCCCGGCCGACGCCGTCCGCGTGGCCCGCCTTGACGCCGAGGTGCTGGTGGTCGACGGGCGCCCGCGCTACCACCTGCCCGACTGCCCCCACCTGGTCGGCCGCCTCACCGAGCCCATCCCGGTCGGCGAGGCCGTCGAATTGGGCTTCAGCCCATGCGGCCTGTGCCGCCCGGTCGACCGCCTGGTGGCGAGCGCCGCCCACCGCTGACGCCTTCCCGCAGGCGCCGCCCCACCGGCACCCGCTCGCGCCACGCCCACGCCGCGCTGCGGTTTGGTGGTGGCCGGCGCCGCTCATGGGGTGATGCCCGCCTCGGTGATCGCCCGCACTGCTCTGCTCGCCGCGGCTGCGCCGTGCTGCTCCGCTCGTGCTGCCTCGCTCGGGTGGGACTGCGCCGCGCTGGTGAGACCGCCTGCGCGCGCCCTGATCCGCTCACCGGCCGGTGATCCCCTGCGCCCAGGCCGCGCCTCGGCCGCTGTGCTTGTCGTGGGTGAGGGTGGCGCGGGGACCCTTGAGGGCCGGGAGGGGTGAAAAGGGGCTCTCGTTTGTGGGCGCGGTGATCGGGACAATGGGGCATGGTCAAGCGCAGCGTGCCTCCGGAAGAGCCGGCCGTCGTCACCGTGGCGGTGCGGGTCAAGCCTGGCGCTGGGCGTACCAAGGTGGGTGGGGCCTATGACGGGCCGCATGGGGTTGCCTTGGTTGTTGCCGTGGGGGCTCCGGCGGTGGACGGTAAGGCGACCGAGGCCGCTCGGCGGGCTCTGGCGGGGGCGCTCGGGCTGCGGCCGGGGGCCGTCGCGCTCAAGGTCGGGGCCACCAGCCGGGACAAGGTTTTCGCTGTCACGGCGGGTGGTGTTGAGGTTGCCGCCCTTGTCGCCGCGCTGCGCGGCGGTCCGCCGGCATGAGCGGGAGCCTTGATACCTCTCTGCTCATCGGGGCGGCGGTTCTGCTGGTCGCGGTCGGGGCGGTTCGGCTCTCCACCCGGCTCGGGCTGCCCAGTCTTCTCGTGTATCTGGCCATCGGCATGGTCATCGGGGAGGCGGGGCTCGGCATTCGCTTCGATGATGCGGAGCTCACGCGGACGCTCGGGTTCTGCGCGCTCATCGTGATCATTGCCGAGGGTGGGCTCACCGCTCGGTGGAGCACCCTGCGGCCCGTGCTGGGGCTCTCCGCCTCGCTGGCCACCGTGGGGGTGGCGGTCAGCATCGCTGTGGTCGGTCTCGCCGTTCATCTGATCCTCGGTCTGCCCTGGCAGTTGGCCCTGCTCTACGGGGCCGTGCTGTCGTCGACCGACGCCGCCGCCGTCTTCGCCACGCTGCGGCGGCTGCGGTTGCCGCCCCGGCTGGTGGCGACGCTCGAGGCCGAGTCCGGCATGAACGACGCGCCGGTGGTTCTGCTGGTCGTTCTGCTGAGCGCCAGCGAGGTGGGTCAACACCCTTGGTGGTACGAGCTTCTGATCGTCGCCTACGAGCTGGCGGCGGGCGCGGCGATCGGGTTCGCGGTCGGCGCCGGTGGGCGCTGGCTGCTCCGGCACGCGGCGTTGCCGTCGGCCGGGCTCTATCCGATCGCCGCCGTGGGGCTCACGGTTCTCGCGTACGCGGCCGGGGCCGTGGCCCACTCGTCCGGGTTCCTCGCCGTCTACGTGGCGGGCGTGGTGCTCGGCAACGGGCGGATTCCGCACCGGCGGGCGATCCTCGGGTTCGCCGACGGGCTGGCCTGGGTGGCCCAGATCGGGCTGTTCGTGCTGCTCGGCCTGCTCTCCTCGCCATCGCACCTGACCAGCGCGCTGGTGCCGGCCCTGGTGGTGGGGGTGGCGCTGGTCCTGCTGGCCCGGCCGCTGTCGGTGATCGTCTCGGCGGTGCTGGCCCGGCCGGTGCGGGGGCCGCGCCGGCCGGGCAACCGGGTCGGCTGGCGCGGCACCGCCTTCCTGTCCTGGGCGGGGCTGCGCGGGGCGGTGCCGATCGTGCTGGCCACCATTCCGCTCTCGGCCGGCACGGAGGGCGCCGAGGGGCTGTTCGACGCCGTCTTCGTGCTGGTCATCATCTTCACCCTGGTGCAGGCGACCACCCTGGGGCCGGCGGCCCGGCTGCTCAAGGTCACCGCGCCGGCCGAGGCGGCCGAGCTGCACGTGGAGGCGGCGCCGCTGGAGCGGCTGAACGCCGACCTGCTGCACATGGACGTCTCGCCGGGGTCGAAGCTGGCCGGCGTCCACATCGACGAGCTGCGACTGCCCAAGGGCGCCTCGGTGAGCCTGGTGGTCCGCGACGGCGACGGCTTCGTGCCGGGACCGGACACCCGCTTGCGTACGGGGGACGCGCTGCTCATCGTGGCCACGGCGGCCGTCCGCGACCTGGCCGAGCGGCGGATGCGGGCGGTGAGCCGGCGCGGGCGGCTGGCCCGGTGGTTCGGCGAGGACGGGCGGGAGGAGCCGCACTGACCTCGCGTGGCAGGACAGCCCGGCGGCGGACCGGGGAGGGTGACCAACCGACCGGCCGCCTCCGGCGAGCCGGTGGTGTGCCTCTGCGGTCGGGGGCGGGCGGACGCGTACATCTGGAGTTAGGTTGTCGCTTTCGAATACGTTCCGTATCCTTGCGGTCCTCCGAGAGTGCGCGGCTGTTCCGTTCAGCCGCGCTGTTTTCGCAGGTGGGGGAAGATCAACCGACAAAACGGGACAGGGAGGTCGGTGGAGGCGCCGACCTCACGGACGCTGATCGCCGCGCGGGGCGCGGCCGAGGGAGCGACGATGGCCAAGGCAAGCGACACCAAGGCAGCCGCCGCCAAGCGGACGCGCAGCGCGGCCGAGACCGAGAAGATCCGGGTCGCTCTGGTCGAGCGGCGCGACGAGCTTCAGGCCGAGTACTCGCAGTCGCTCAGCGAGATCACCGAGTTGGCCCGCGACCGCATGGAGGACTCCGCCGGCGACGACCAGGCCGACGCCGGCACGAAGACCTTCGAGCGTGAGCAGGAGATCACTCTGGCCAACAATCTGCTGGAGCGGATCAATCAGGTGGAACGCGCCATCGACCGCCTCGGCGAGGGGAACTACGGTTGGTGCGAGCGGTGCGGCAACCCCATCCCGGTCGAGCGACTGGCGGCGTTCCCCTCCGCGACTCTCTGTGTGTCTTGCAAGCAGCTGGAGGAACGACGCTGAACGCCGACGAGGCAACGGACGCGACCACCGTGGACGAGCCGGAGCCGGGTGCGCGCCCCGGGTTCAGCCGTGCCGCCGTGCTCGTGCTCGCCGCTACCGCCGTGGTGGCCGTGGCCCTCGACCAGTGGGTCAAGTGGCTCTCCACCGAGAACCTGACCGAGGGCGAGCCCGTACGCATCCTCGGCGGTCTGGTCTACCTTTCGCTGCTGCGCAACAGCGGCGCCGCCTTCAGCTTCGGCGAGGGCTACACCTGGGTGTTCCCGCTTATCACCATCGTGGTGATCGGCTGGATCGCCTGGATGGCCACCAAGCTGCGCTCGCTGCCGTGGGGGATCGCGCTCGGGCTCGTGCTCGGCGGCGCCCTGGGTAATCTGGGAGACCGGCTGTTCCGCGCGCCGTCCTTCCTCCACGGCCACGTGGTCGACATGATCAGCGTCTTCGGGCCGTACGCGGAGTACTTCGCCGTGTTCAACATCGCCGACGCGTGCCTGAGCGTCGGCGTCGTGCTGGCCGTGCTCCTCGAGCTCACCGGCCGGCAGCGGGACGGGCGACGACTCGTACGGAAGAAGGCCGAGAAGCAGTGAGCTCGCAACGATCCCTGCCCGTCCCCGACGGGCTCGACGGCATGCGCCTGGACCAGGCCGTGTCCCGTCTCTTCGGGCTGTCCCGCACGGCCGCCGCGACCCTGGTCGAGGCGGGCGACGCGCTGGTCGACGGCTACCCGCGCCCCAAGTCCGACAAGGTCAGCGCGGGCGCCTGGCTCGAGGTCACCCTCCCGTCGCCGGCGGCCGAGCAGGCGCCGGTGGCGCCCCAGCCGGTGCACGGGCTGACCATCGTCTACAGCGACGACGACATCGTGGTGGTGGACAAGCCGGTCGGCGTGGCCGCGCACCCCAGCCCCGGCTGGACCGGGCCGACAGTGGTCAGCGGCCTGGCCGCCATGGGGCAGAACGTGGCCACCAGCGGCGCCGCCGAGCGCCAGGGCATCGTCCACCGGCTCGACGTCGGCACCACCGGGCTCATGGTCGTGGCCAAGAGTGAGCTGGCCTACAGCGTCCTCAAGCGCGCCTTCAAGGAGCGCGAGGTGGACAAGCGCTACCACGCGGTCGTCCAGGGCCACCTGGACCCGCTGCGCGGCACCATCGACGCGCCGATCGACCGGCACCCGACCGCCGACTACAAGTTCGCGGTCATGTCCGACGGCAAGCCCAGCGTCACCCACTACGACACGCTCGAGGCGTTCCGCTCGGCCAGCCTGGTCGACGTGAAGCTCGAGACCGGGCGCACCCATCAGATCCGGGTGCACTTCTCGGCCCTGCGGCACCCGTGCGTGGGCGACACCCAGTACGGCGCCGACCCGACCCTGGCCGCCCGGCTCAAGCTCAACCGGCAGTGGCTGCACGCCCGCGAGCTGGCCTTCCTGCACCCGCGGACCCACGACGAGGTGCGCTTCGTCAGCGACTATCCCGACGACCTGAAGTACGCCCTCGACGTCCTTCAGGACGCGGCCTGAGCCCATGAGCCCCGCCCAGCGGGTGCGCTTGCTCTCCGCGTCCGACGCCCGGTTCGCGCTCGCCTGCGCGGCGGTGACGGCGGCGGTCGTGGCGCTCGGCGCGCTCTGGGCGGACCGGCGTGAGGTGGCGCCGGCCGGGGACTCCCACGAGGTCGTGCGGGTCGGTGTCGTCGAGGGACAGACAGTTCCGGGCTACCTCGACTCGTCACGTACCGAGCTGGGGGCGCTCGCCGAGCCGTCGGCGCCCACCGTCGGCGACACGTGGGCGCTGGTGAGCCTGTCCGGCTACACGGCGGCCGGCCGCCTGCCCGACCTGCTGCGGGACGCGGCGGTGGCGCAGGTGTACGCCCGGGTGCCGATGCCGGGGCAGCACACCCAGGTCGTGCGGATCCCGGTCTACCGGCTGCCGGCCGACGTGCTCACCGGCATGCTCGACGCGGCCCTCGACCGGGACACCGAGAAGGCCGCGTACGACCAGCTGGCGTCGAAGCTCCCGGCGACCGAGGCTCGGGCCCGGGTGGCGTACGCGGCGGCCGCCCGCACGGCCGAGGTGGAGGCGGCGGCGTACCGGTCGGGATGCTCGTGCGTCTTCGCGGCCGTGGTCCGGGGCACCCCGGCCGCCTTGCAGGAGGTGGCGGCCCGGGTGGGGGTCCGCGCGGTGGACGTGGCGCCCGAGGTGCGCAGCCTCGACCGCACCGAGTTCCGGCCCCCGCTGCCCGAGCAGACCGGCGTCGTGCCGGCTGTGCCAACCGCGGCCACGGGCATTGCCTCACCGCCGTCCGCGCCGATAGTGTCGGCGCCCGGGGTCGATGTGACATCAGACTCATCGCGGGTCTCCGGGCACCTGACCGACCCTTCCGTCTCGGCATCGGAGGATCTTCCTGCCGTACCCTCTGCGTCAGACACGACCGCTGCTCACGATGCGACCAGCGCCTCGGCGGCAGCACCCTGAGCCCCGCCCGGACGTTAGGTCTCTAGTCGGTGGCACGGGCAGTGGCCCTATCGCGCTCGGCTCCGTAGCCTGTCAAAGGCGAACGGCCCGGGCGTGGGCATCACCGAAAGTTATGGGCAGGGAGGACTGAGCCGTGGAGGGGACCGAGACCGGCTGGGGCCGGCCTGCGGAACCAGCCCCGCGATGGCGGGCGCTGCTCGACCGCGCCCGGCACGGTTCCCGCGGCGCCGACGACCAGGCCGAGGAGCAGGAGCCCGAGGCGGCTCCGCCGGCCCCTCAGCAGTACGGGTCGCCGCTGCCCACCCGACGGCCGACCAACCCGCTCGACTCCCGGGGCGCGTCCTACGGGTCGCGGTACGACCAGCATCCGGCCGAGGCGCCGGCGGCGGCCGAGCCGCCGCCGCGAGCAGTGCCGCAACGGCCGATCAATCCGCTCGACCCGCGCTGGCAGGCGCGGTCACAGCCGGCTCCGCCGCCCGCCCCTTCCGCGCCGTCCGCTTCCTCGCCTTCCTCCCCTTCCTCGCCATCCTCGTCTCCCTCGGGTCCCGAGCCCACCAGCTTCTTCGGGCCCTCGTCGCGGTCGGCCCCGGCGCAACCCCGTGACTATCCGCAGGCGCGGGCGTCGGCCGCGGCCCCGGTCGCGCAGCCGCCGGCCGCGTCCGGTTATCCCACGCCGTCGGCCGCCCCTGGTTACTCAGCGTCATCGGGTGCCGCGACGGGTTATGCCGGGTCGTCGGGTTATGCGGCGTCGTCGGGTGCCGCGTCGGGTTATGCCGGGTCGTCGGGTGCCGCGTCGGGTTATGCCGGGTCGTCGGGGCCCGCTCCGAGTTACGCCGCGCCGCCGGCCGCCGCCTCGGCTTTCGCCGCGCCGCCGGCCGCCGCTTCGGCTTTCGCCGCGCCGCCGATGACCTCGGCGCCGGCCGCTCCTCCGGTGCCGCCGCCGGCTGCTCTGCCGGCGCCCGCGCCGCGGGCGGCGCCGTCGCCGGCCTCGCCGACCTCGCCGGCCGGGGCGCGTATCGAGTGGCGGCAGACGCGGGCCGACGACGAGTTCGCCCGGGCCGTCTCGGTCATGCGGCGCAAGCTCGGCAAGCCGCGGGTGCTGGCGTTCGCCAACCCCAAGGGCGGCGTCCACAAGACCACCGCGACGGTGCTCGCGGCCGCCACCATCGGCAGCGTCCGCGGCCGGGGCGTGCTGGCCTGGGACGACAACGAGCTGCGGGGCACGCTCGGCCTGCGGGCCGGGAGCGCGCGGCACGCCCGTACCATCAAGCATCTTCTGGCCGATCTCCTGCAGATCGAGAATCTGCACGGTGACGCCCTGCTCCAGGAGCTCGACGGCTACCTGCGGCACGCCTCCGACGGGTCGTACGACGTGCTCGCCGGCGAGGAGAACCCGCGCTTCGCGCAGCGGCTCGACCAGGCCACCGTGCGCCGCGTGATGGACCTGCTGCGCCGCACCCACGACGTGATCTGTGTCGACACCGGCAACAACGTCGAGAGCGTCAACTGGCAGACCGTGATGCGCCAGGCCGACCAGCTCGTGATCACCACCGTGCCCCGCGAGGACGCTGCGTTCACCGCCGACTGGATGCTCGACGTGCTCGACGAGAGCGGCATGGGCGACCTGGTGTCGAACGCGGTGACGTTGATCTCCTGCCCCTCGCCGGGCCCGCTGCCGTTGCTCAACGACTTCGCCAAGCACTTCGCCACGCGCACCCGCGCGGTGGCCGTGGTGCCGTACGACCCGGCCCTGGAAGTGGGTTCCTCGATCGAGTACGCGGACCTCCAGCAGGAGACGCGCGCGGCGTGGCTCAAGGCCGCGTCTGTGATGATCGAGCCATTCGCCGAGTGACACGCGTTTCCCCCTCGTTCTTGTCGTAGCCGCCCGCTAGAGTCGGTCGGTCACTACAACTTCAGGGGGTCCCGGGTGTCTGACTCGTTCGTGCATCTCCACGTGCACACCGAGTATTCGATGCTCGACGGAGCTGCCCGCATCAAGGAAGTGCTGGCCGAGGCGGCCCGCCAGGGCATGCCGGGCGCGGCCATCACCGACCACGGCAACATGCACGGGGCGTACGACTTCTACACCCAGGCCAAGGCCGTCGGCGTCACCCCGGTGATCGGCGTCGAGGCGTACGTCGCCCCCGAGTCCCGCCTGATGAAGAACCGGGTCAAGTGGGGCCGCCCCGAGCAGAAGGGCGACGACGTCTCGGGTAACGGCGCGTACACCCACATGACCATGTGGGCGCGCAACGCGGTCGGGCTGAAGAACCTGTTCCGGCTCAACTCGCGCGGCTCGATGGAGGGCCAGCTCGGCAAGTACCCGCGGATGGACTTCGACATCATCGCGGAGCACGCCGAGGGCATCATGGGCACCACCGGCTGCCCGTCCGGGGCCGTGCAGACCCGGCTGCGGCTCGGCCAGTTCGACGAGGCGCTGAAATCCGCCGCGATGTACCAGGAAGCCCTGGGCAAGGAGAACTACTTCCTCGAGATCATGGACCACGGCCTCTCCATCGAGAGCCGGGTCCGCGACGGGCTCCTCGAGATCGGCAAGAAGCTCGGCATCCCGCCGCTGGTCACCAACGACTCCCACTACACGCACGAGGCGCAGGCCTCGGCCCACGACGTGCTGCTCTGCGTGCAGACCGGCAGCAACATCGCCGACCCCAACCGTTTCCGCTTCGACGGCGCCGGCTACTTCGTCAAGTCGGCCGACCAGATGCGCGCCGTCGACTCGTCCGAGGCGTGGCTCGAGGGCTGCCGTAACACCCTGCTCGTGGCCGAGCGGGTCGACACCGAGGGCATGTTCACCTTCAAGAACCTGATGCCCCGGTTCCCGATCCCCGACGGGTACACCGAGGAGGAGTACTTCCGCCACGTCGCGTACGAGGGCCTGCGCTCCCGCTTCCCCGGCGGCATCCCCGAGACCCACGTCAAGCAGGCGGAATACGAGCTCGGCGTGATCATCGAGATGGGCTTCCCGGCCTACTTCCTCGTGGTCGCCGACTTCATCCAGTGGTCCAAGCGCAACGGCATCGCGGTCGGGCCGGGCCGTGGCTCGGCCGCCGGCTCGCTGATCGCGTACGCCATGGGCATCACCGACCTCGACCCGCTGCCGCACGGCCTGATCTTCGAGCGGTTCCTCAACCCCGAGCGCATCTCGATGCCCGACGTCGACATCGACTTCGACGAGCGCCGGCGGGGCGAGGTCATCAAGTACGTGACCGAGCGCTGGGGCGAGGACAAGGTCGCGCAGATCGCCACCTTCGGCACGATCAAGGCCAAGGCTGCGATCAAGGACTCGGCCCGCGTGCTGGGCTACCCGTTCGCGGTCGGCGACCGGATCACCAAGGCGCTGCCGCCCGACGTCATGGGCAAGGGCATCCCGCTGTCGGGCATCTTCGACAAGGAGCACAAGCGGTACGGCGAGGCGGGCGAGGTCCGTACGCTGTACGAGACCGACCCCGACGTCAAAAAGGTGATCGACACCGCGCGCGGCATCGAGGGCCTGATCCGGCAGACCGGCGTGCACGCGGCCGGCGTCATCATGAGCGCCGAGCCGATCATCGACCACATCCCGCTCATGCGGCGCCCGGCCGACGGCGTGATCATCACGCAGTTCGACTACCCGACGTGCGAGACGCTCGGGCTGCTCAAGATGGACTTCCTGGGCCTGCGCAACCTGACGATCATCGACGACGCCAACAAGAACATCGAGCTCAACCACGGCAAGAAGCTCGATCTGCTGGCGCTGCCGCTGGACGACCCGAAGGCGTACGAGCTGCTGGCCCGCGGTGACACGCTGGGCGTGTTCCAGCTCGACGGTGGCCCGATGCGCTCGCTGCTGCGCCTCATGAAACCCGACAACTTCGAGGACATCTCGGCCGTCCTGGCCCTGTACCGGCCCGGCCCGATGGGCGTCGACTCGCACACCAACTACGCGCTGCGCAAGAACAAGCTCCAGGAGATCACCCCGATCCACCCGGAGCTGGAGGAGCCGCTGCGCGAGATCCTCGAGCCCACGTACGGCCTGATCGTCTATCAGGAGCAGGTGCAGCGCGCCGCGCAGATCCTCGCCGGCTACTCGCTCGGCCAGGCCGACCTGCTCCGCCGGGCCATGGGTAAGAAGAAGAAGGAGATCCTCGACAAGGAGTTCGTGCCGTTCCAGCAGGGCTGCATGGAGCACGGCTACTCCAAGGAGGCCATCCAGGCGGTGTGGGACGTGCTGGTCCCGTTCGCCGGCTACGCGTTCAACAAGGCCCACTCGGCGGCGTACGGGCTGGTCTCGTACTGGACGGCGTACCTCAAGGCGCACTACCCGGCCGAGTACATGGCCGGGCTGCTCACCAGCGTCGGCGACGACAAGGACAAGATGGCGATGTACCTGGCCGAGTGCCGGCGCATGGGCATCCAGGTTCTGCCGCCCGACGTCAACGAGTCGGCCGGCCCGTTCACCCCGGTCGGCAAGGACATCCGCTTCGGCCTGGCCGCGGTCCGCAACGTCGGGCACAACGTGGTCGAGGCGATCCGCCGCTGCCGCGACGAAAAGGGCAAATACCAGGACTTCTACGACTTCCTGTCCAAGGTCGACGCGGTCGCCTGCAACAAGAAGACCATTGAATCCTTGATCAAGGCCGGCGCGTACGACTCGATGGGCCACAGCCGCAAGGGCCTGCTCGCCGTGCACGCCGAGGCGATCGACGCGTACGCCGACGTGAAGCGCAACGAGGCGGCCGGGCAATTCGATCTTTTCGGCGCGTTCGCCGACACCGCGGAGGGCGGCAGCGCGGCCACGGTCGCGATGCCCCCGATCACCGACGACGAGTGGGACAAGCGCGACAAGCTGGCCTTCGAGCGGGAAATGCTCGGCCTGTACGTCTCCGACCACCCCCTCGCGGGCCTCGAGCAGCTGCTGCACAACGCGGCCGACACGACGATCGCGGCGCTCAACGAGGAAGGCTCGGTCCCCGACGGCCAGGTGGTGACCCTCGCCGGCATCCTCACGGGCGTGCAGCGGCGCATCACCAAGCAGGGCCGGGCGTGGGCCTCGGCCACCCTGGAAGACCTGGCCGGTGGGGTCGAGGCGCTGTTCTTCCCGAACACCTACGAGGTGATCGGCCAGTTCATCGCGGAAGACGCCATCGTGGTGGTGAAGGGCCGCGTCGACCGGCGCGACGACACCCCGCGCATCATGGCGATGGACATGTCGCTGCCGGACGTCACCCACAACCCCGACAGCAAGCCGATCACCCTGACCATGCCGATCACCAGGTGCACGCCGCCGCTGGTCTCCGAGTTGAAGGACATCCTGACCAGTCACCCCGGCGACTCCGAGGTGCACGTCCACCTCCAGAACGGCAGCCGCACCACGGTCCTGCGCCTGGGCGCGGTCCGGGTCGCGCCGACGCCGGCACTGCGAGCCGACCTGAAGATGATCCTCGGCCCGTCCGCGGTGGCCTAGGGCGAGCGGGACGGCGCGGCGGGGAACCTGGCAGGATCGTAGGGTGAACGCGAGCCAGGAACCGGCGCCCCACAATCAGCCCGGCCCACCCCCGCCCGACCCGACGGCCACCCCGGCCACCGGCGCTCCGGCGGGCTTCGAGGCCCCGGCCTGGCCCGATTCCCCCCGCGCCCCGAGCACCGCCCAGCCGCGGCCCACTCCCGGCTCCGGCCCGGACAGCGGCGCGCAGTCCCGGCCTGCTCCCGGTTCGGCCACCGGCGGCGGCGCGAAGCCGTGGTCCGCTCCCGGTTCCGGCCCGGACGGCGGCGCGCTGCCGTCGTCCGCTTCTGGTTCCGGTTCGGACGGCGGCGGGCAGCCGAAGTCCGCTTCTGGTTCCGGCCCGGCCAGCGGCGCGCAGCCGTCGTCCGCTTCTGGTTCCGGTTCGGACGGCGGCGGGCAGCCGTCGTCCGCTTCTGGTTCCGGTTCGGACGGCGGCGGGCAGCCGAAGTCCGCTTCTGGTTCCGGTCCGGCCAGCGGCGCGCGGCCGTGGGGCAGCGCCGCTCCGGAGGGCGGCGCTGGTGTGCAGCCGTGGTCCGCCTCCACCCCCAACTCCGGCGCGGAGGGCGGCGGGCAGCCCATCCCCTCTCCCGGTCCAAGCTCCGGGCTCGACGGCGGGCAGTCGTGGTCCGGCGGCGGCGCTGGCTCGGGCGACGGCGGGCAGCCGTGGGACGGCGCTGGCTCGGGCGACGGCGGGCAACCGTGGGGCGGTGCTGGCTCGGGTGATGGTGGGCAACCCTGGAGTGGCGCCGGCTCGGGCAGCGGTGTGCCGCCCTGGTCTGGGGAACGGGGTGGTGGGTACGGGCTTGCGCATTTGTCGGGGCCTGAAGCGGGGGAGCCCGGGGCCGTGCGGGAGGGCTCGCGGCGGCCCTGGCGGCGTACCCTTGTGGTGTCTTTATCGGTTTTTGCTGTGATTTTCGTGCTGGGTGGGCCGCTTGGGCTGCTGTGGCAGTGGATCGCGCCTTCGGTGCCGATGATCGGCGTTGGGTCGGGCCGGATCGCGGTGAACGATCCGTCGCCGGAGGAGTACATCGCGGCTGACGGCTGGTTCACGCTGTTGGGGCTGGGGTTCGGGCTGATTGTGGCTATCGGCGCCTGGCTCTTGCTGCGCCGCGACCGGGGACCGTTCCTGCTGGTCGGCATCGTGGCCGGCGCTTTTGGCGCGGGCTATCTGGTCGCGCCCTGGCTGGGCGAGAAGATCGGTCGCGGCGACTACGAGCATTGGCGTGACACGGCCCAGCAGGGTTCCACGCACTTCGCCCCGCCCGAGGTGCACTCGCTCGGCCCGATGCTGGTCCCGGCCTTCGCGGCGGCGATCGCCCTGACCCTCATGGCCGGCTGGTCGAACGACCCCGACCTGGACGCGCCCGGCGCCCGCCCCGGCTACGGCCCCAACGCCGGCGATCCGCCCTACGCGGAGAGCGACTGGTCGAGTCAGACACCGTCCGACTCGACCGCCACGGGCAGTTCAGCGGAGCCACCCCGCACCTAGCACCCAAGCCGAAGGAACCGGGTTGGGGGCGCGGTTCCGCGCTTTGTGCAGGCGGCACGGCTCTCGGCGCGCGCCATGGCGGATGGTTCGGGCGGGCGGCGGCTCTCGCTGGGCGCCATGGCGGATGGTTCGGCGGGCGGCGGCTCTCGCTGGGCGCCATGGCGGGTGGTTCGGCGGGCGGCGGCTTCCGGTGGGCGCCATGGCGGGGTGGCTCGGCGGGGGAGTCCCGTTCGGGGCGCGCCTTCGGGCGGTGGGGCTTCAGGTGGGCTCTGGCGCCTGCCGATCGCCCGGCTTCAGGGTGGGCCGGTTCTCATCGACCGGCCTTCTGGTGGATGAGGCTCGTTCGGATTCGGGGCGAACGGATGGCCGTCGAGGTTCACTACCCGGCCGGACCGGGCGTGTCGTGTGCCTCGTTCGGTGGCGCTCAGGGCGCCGCGGCTTTCAGGTGGGCCCGTTTTGTCCGGTCCGCCGACGCGGCGGTGACGGGGTGCGGCGGTGACGGGGTGCGGCGGTGACGGGGTGCGGCGGTGACGGGGTGCGGCACTGATGGCGGGCGAGGCTCGTTCGGGGTGCGGCGTGGGCGTGCCGCCTGCCGGGTGGGTTTCGGCGGCCCGGGGCGGGGTCAGTTCGGGCTGGCGGGGCGGGCCAGGTCGGAGAGGGGGACCGGCACTGCTCGGACGCGGGCCAGGAGGCCGGACTCGCGGTTGAGGAGTTTCAGTTCGGTACGGAGGCGGGCCGCGGTGTCGGGGGCGGCCAGCAGAGCCTGGCGTTCCTCGGTGGTCAGCTGGGCCGTGGCCGCGATCAGGTGGGACAGGACCGTCGGGTCGGCCGGTACCGCGTCCAGGCCCTCGGAGTCGGGGCGGAGCAGTTCCAGGTAGGCGCGGAAGGCGGCCAGAGCCCGAGGGGCCAGCAGCTCGGCCGTCTCGTCGGGGGACTCGTCGGGGAGCCACTCCACGTCGGCGGTCAGGTAGGGCTCGTCGCCCTGGAGGACGTCCTTGATCTGGAAGCGGCGGCGGCCGACGGTCATGATGTCGTAGCGGCCGTCGGAGAGTTCGGTCACCTGGCGCAGCTCGGCGGTGCAGCCGACCTGGTAGAGGTCTTCCGTGGTGATCGGCGGGGGTGGCGCGGACGGGCCGTCGGTGGTGTCGGGGGCCGGGGCCTCGGCGCCGCGGCGCAAGGTCACCACGCCGAATTCGTGTGGTTCGTCGGCGGGGGCGGCCACCAGCTCGCGCACCAGCGCGCGGTAGCGCTCCTCGAAGATGTGCAGGGGGAGCACCAGGCCCGGGAACAGCACCGTGCCCAGCGGGAACACCGGCAGCCGCTTGCTCACGAAAACAGCCTATCGGTAGGCCGACCATGGTCAACCCGTCCCCAAGGCCACAAAAGTCACCGCGCGGGGGAGGGTGGGGTATCCCACGTCCTGGGCCCGGCTGCGGCGCTTAGGGGGAAACGGGGTGGGCAGCCTAAACTTGACGTCGTGCTGAATCGGACCGACCTGCGTGGCTCCCGGCGGGACCCGCGTGGACTGCTGCCCCGTGCCCAGCTCGACGTCTCCCAGGCTGTCGAGCGGATCCGCCCGGTTGTCGAGGCGGTCCATCGGCATGGCTTCAGCGCGATCCGGGAGGCCACCGAGAAGTTCGACGGCGTGACGCTCGAGCGGCTGCGGGTGGCCAAGGAGGACATCGCGGCGGCCGAGCAGAGCCTCGAGCCGGCGGTGCGGGCGGCGCTGCTCGAGTCGATCAAGCGGGCGCGGAAGGTGCACGCGGATCAGCGGCGTACCGACGTCACGACCAAGGTCGTCGACGGTGGCACCGTGACCGAGCGCTGGATCCCCGTACAGCGGGTCGGTCTTTATGTTCCCGGCGGTCTGGCCGTCTACCCGTCCACCGTGGTCATGAACGTCGTGCCGGCGCAGGAGGCCGGGGTCGACGCCCTCGTGGTGGCCAGCCCGCCGCAGAAGGAGAACGGTGGGCTGCCCGACGCGCGGGTGCTGGCCGCTTGTGCGCTTCTCGGGGTCGATGAGGTGTACGCCGTGGGCGGCGCCCAGGCCATCGCCATGCTGGGGTACGGGTCGGACGGGGTCGACGCGAGCGACCGGTGTGAGCCGGTCGACGTGATCACCGGGCCGGGCAACATCTGGGTGACCGCGGCCAAGCGGCTGCTCCAGGGCACCGTGGGCATCGACGCCGAGGCGGGGCCGACCGAGATCGCCATCCTGGCCGACGAGACGGCCGACCCGCGGCATGTCGCGGCCGACCTGATCAGCCAGGCCGAGCACGACCCGCTGGCCGCCAGCGTGCTCGTCACCGACTCCGAGGCGCTGGTCGACGCGGTCGAGGCCGAGCTGCTCACGATGGTCCCCGCCACCAAGCACGCGGCCCGGGTGCGGACCGCCCTGACCGGCGAGCAGTCCGGCGTCGTGCTCGTGGACGACCTCGAGCAGGGTTTGCGCGTCGTCGACGCGTACGCGGCCGAGCACCTGGAGATCCAGACGCGCGACGCGCGGCAGTGGGCCATGCGGGTCCGCAACGCCGGCGCGATCTTCGTGGGGGCCTGGTCGCCGGTGTCGCTCGGCGACTACGCGGCCGGCTCCAACCACGTCCTGCCGACCGCCGGTTGCGCCCGGCACTCGTCGGGGCTCTCGGTCCAGTCGTTCCTCAAGGGCGTGCACGTGATCGAGTACGACGAGGCCGCCCTGCGCGACGTCGCCGGCCACGTGGTCGCGCTGGCCGACGCGGAAGACCTGCCCGCGCACGGCGAGGCTGTGAAGGCCCGATTCGCATGACCGATCTCCCCATCCGAGATGATCTGCGCGGTAAGTCGCCCTACGGGGCGCCGCAGCTCGACGTCGCCGTGCGGCTCAACACGAACGAGAACTCCTACCCCGTTCCCGACGATGTGGTCGAGGCGATCGGCAAGGCCGTGCAGGCCGAGCTGCGCGACCTGAACCGCTACCCCGACCGCGACGCCGTCGCGTTGCGGGCCGAGCTGGCCGGTTACCTCGGGCACGGTCTGACCACGGCCAACGTGTGGGCCGCGAACGGGTCGAACGAGGTGCAGCAGCAACTGCTGCAGACGTTCGCCGGGCCGGGGCGCAGCGCGCTGGGCTTCGGCCCGTCGTACTCGATGCATCCGCTTCTGGCCCAGGGCACCGGCACCCGCTGGATCGGCGCGCTGCGTGACCCCGACTTCGGCCTGCGGCCCGAGGCGGCCGTCGCCGAGATCGAAAAGCACGACCCGGACGTGGTCTTCGTCTGCTCGCCGAACAACCCGACCGGTACGGCGCTCGACCCGGCCGTGATCGACGCCGTGCTCGGGGCCGCGCGCGGCATGGTGATCGTGGACGAGGCGTACACGGAGTTCGCCCGGCCCGGCACGCCGAGCGCACTGACCCTGCTGCCCGGGCACCCTCGGCTGGTGGTGAGCCGGACCATGAGCAAGGCGTTCGGCTTCGCCGGGGGCCGGCTGGGCTATCTGGCCGCCGACCCCGCCGTGGTCGACGCCGTGCAGCTGGTCCGGCTGCCGTACCACCTGTCCGCCCTCACCCAGGCCGCCGCCCGCGCGGCCGTCGTGCACCGCGACTCGCTGCTGGCCACCGTCGAGGCGATCAAACAGCAGCGTGACCGCATCGTCACGACGCTGCGTGAGCGCGGCTTCAAGGTGGCCGACAGCGACGCCAACTTCGTCCTGTTCGAAGTCGGCGGGGACCAGAAGATCGCTTGGCAGCGACTGCTCGACCGCGGTGTTCTCGTCCGTGACGTCGGTCTGGCAGGGTGGCTACGAGTAACGGCCGGCACCCCCGCCGAGACCGACGCATTCCTGGAGGCTTTGCAGTGAGCCGGACCGCGCGCATCGAGCGCGTCACGAACGAGACCAAGGTGCTCGTCGAGATCGACCTGGACGGCACGGGTCAGGGCGACCTGAGCACCGGCGTCGGCTTCTACGACCACATGCTCAACCAGCTGGCCCGGCACGGCGGATTCGACCTGACGGTGCGCACCGAGGGCGACCTCGAGATCGACTCGCACCACACCATGGAGGACACCGCCATCGCTCTGGGCGAGGCCTTCGCGCAGGCGCTCGGCGACAAACGGGGCATTCGGCGGTACGGGTCGGCGACCATCCCGATGGACGAGGTGCTGGTCCGGGCGGCGGTCGACCTGTCCGGCCGGCCGTACGTGGTGCACGACGAGCCGCTGCTCACCCCGTACATCGGCCCGGTCTACGCGACCAGCATGACCCGGCACATCTTCGAGGCGTTCGGCCACGCGGCCAAGGTCACCCTGCACGTGGACGTGCTGCGGGCCTGCCGCCCGGGCGGGCACCCCGACGCCCACCACGTGGTCGAGGCGCAGTTCAAGGCGTTCTCGCGGGCGCTGCGCGAGGCCGTCGAGATCGACCCGCGCAACGCCGGTCAGCTCCCGTCCACCAAGGGCGTGCTCTGATGGCCATCGCCCTGTTCATCCTGGCCGGCTTCCTGGTCGGCGGCGTCATCCAGCTGATCAAGTCGGGCGCCACCAAGTTCAGCGTCGGGCTGGTCGGCGTGCTGGCCGCCCTGGCCGTCGCCGGCGGCATCGCCTGGCTGCTTCCGGGGGACAACTGATGCCCAATGTCGTCGTGCTCGACTACGGGTCGGGCAACCTGCGGTCGGCCGAGCGGGCGGTCGCCCGTACCGGCGCCGACACGACGGTGACCAGCGACCTGGCGCTCGCGGCGGAGGCCGACGGCCTCGTCGTGCCGGGCGTCGGGGCGTACGCGGCGTGCATGGCCGGCATCGACGAGATCCAGGCCGGCCCGATGATCGCGGCACGGGTCGCGGCCGGGCGCCCGGTGCTGGGCATCTGCGTGGGCATGCAGATCCTGTTCGACTCGGGTGTCGAGCACGGCGTCGAGACGAAGGGCCTGGGCCTGCTGCCGGGTGTCGTCAGCAAGCTCGCCGCGCGGCGCATCCCGCACATGGGGTGGAACACGGTCGACGTCGCGGACGACTCCGTCCTGCTGGCCGGCCTCGATCCGGACGTGCGGTTCTATTTCGTGCACTCGTACGGCGCCTCGGACCTTGACGCCTTGACGGAAGCCGGCGCCAAGGTGACCACCGCAAGCCACGACGAGCCGTTCGCGGCGGTCGTCGAGCACGGCGCGCTCAGCGCGGCGCAGTTCCACCCGGAGAAATCGGCCGACGCGGGCTACGGGCTGCTGCGCAACTGGGTCGCCGGTCTCCCGTCGTCAGATGTCTAAGGAGCGAGCGCGCCGCCGCGCCGAGCGGCTCGCTGTGCTCGAGAAAGAGAAAGCGGCGCGGGCCCGGCGCGTCGGGCGGCGGGCGCGCCGCCGCGCCCTCGTCCAGCGCCTCACACCGCAACGGCGGCGGAGCTCGGGCACGCTGCATCGGCGCAGCCGCAACGAGCGTCTCGGCATCGTGCTGGTGCCGCTGGTGGCCATCGCCGCGGTCTGGCTGTGGGTGCCCGAAATGCCGCTGCGGATCGTCCTCACTCTGCTGATCGTTCTGGCCGCTCCGGCCCTCGTGGTCGTCATTCTCGGTCGCAAGGCCGGATAAAGGGGAATTCTCATGACACTCGCCCTCCTGCCCGCCGTCGACGTCGCGGACGGTCAAGCCGTACGCCTCGTCCAGGGCGCCGCCGGCTCGGAGACCTCGTACGGCGACCCGCTCGAGGCCGCGCTGGCCTGGCAGAACGACGGCGCCGAGTGGGTGCACCTGGTCGACCTGGACGCGGCCTTCGGGCGCGGATCCAACGCTTCGTTGCTGGCGGACGTGGTGGCCCGGCTCGACGTCAAGGTGGAGCTGTCCGGCGGCATCCGCGACGACGAGTCGCTGGCCCGGGCGCTGGCCACCGGCTGCGAGCGGGTCAACATCGGCACCGCCGCCCTGGAGGACCCCCAGTGGTGCGACCGCGTGGTGTCCGAGTACGGCGACCGGGTCGCGATAGGGCTGGACGTGCGCGGGCGCACCCTGTCGGCGCGGGGCTGGACCCGCGACGGCGGTGACCTGTTCGACGTGCTGGGCCGGCTCGACAAGGCGGGCGCGGCCCGGTACGTGGTCACCGACATCACCAAGGACGGCATGATGCGCGGGCCGAACCTGGAGCTGCTGCGCGAGGTGTGCGCGGCCACCGACCGCCCGGTGATCGCCAGCGGCGGGGTGTCCACCCTCGACGACCTGCGGGCGCTCAAGGCGCTGGAGCCGGCCGGGGTGGAGGGCGTGATCGCGGGGAAGGCGCTCTACGCGGGCGCGTTCACCGTGGCCGAGGCGCTCGCCGCGCTGCGCGAGGCCTGAGCCGCCCGGCTCCAGGACAGACGGAGGGCCTCCTCGGCCGCCCGGATCGCCGGGCGGGCGGCGGAGGCCTCCCGCCACGCGATGACCACGCGCCGGCGCGGTTCCGGCGTGAGCCTCACCACCCGTACCCCCTCGGGCAATCGATGTGACCGGGCGAGCCGGGGGATGACCGCCACGCCCAGCCCGGCCGAGATCAGGGTCAGCTGGGTCTCGAACTCGCCGACGTGGAAGTCGGGCTGCACGCCCGGAAGCACCCGCAGCAGCCATTCGTGGCAGATGTCGCCGGCCTTGGCGGCGATCCAGCGCTCGTCGCGCGCCGTGGCCAGCGTGGTCGTGGCGCCGAAGCGATGACCGGTCGGCACGATCAGGTCGGCCACGTCCCAGCCCAGCTCGACGTGGGTGATGCCGCTCGGATAGCGCAGGGCCACCTCGGGCCAGTCGTCGAGCACGGCCAGGTCGACGTGCCCGCGGTGCAGCATGTCGAGCCCTTCGTGCGGGTTGACCTCGACCAGGCCGGTGGTCAGTTGCGGGTGGTCGGAGGCCAGGCGATGCAGCGCGTACGGGAGGAGGGCGCGGCACGCGGTGGCGAACGCGGCCACGGTCAGCCGCCCGATCACCGTGTCCCGGTGCGCGGCCAGCGCCGCCTCGGCCTCGTCGACGGTGGCCAGCACCTTTTCCGCGTGCCGGGCGAGCACCTGGCCGGCCTCGGTGAGCCGCAGCCGCCGCCCGTCCTTCTCGACGAGTGTGGCGCCGGTCTCGCGTTCGAGCTTGGCGAGCTGCTGGGACACCGCGGAGGGGGTGCAGTGGAGGGCTTCGCCGGCCGCGAGCACGGTTTTGTAGCTGGCCACGGCGTGCAAGGCCCGTAGCCGCCCGAGGTCGATCATGTAGTGAGGCTACAGTAATGCCTTAGGTATTTTCGCTGGTGCTTAATGGTGCCGGCTCGCCAAGGTCGATACATGAGACCACGCGACATCGGGATCGCGGTCGCCGTCACCGCCGTCTGGGGCTTCAACTTCGTGGTGATCGAGACCGGGCTCGACCATTTCCCGCCGCTGCTGTTCAACGCGCTGCGCTTCACCCTGGCCGCGTTCCCGGCGGTGCTGTTCGTGGGCCGCCCGCAGGTGCCGTGGCGGTGGATCGTCGCGGTCGGGCTGATCCTGGGTGTCACGAAGTTCTCGCTGCTGTTCGCGGGCATGGCGGCGGGGATGCCGGCCGGCTTGAGCTCGCTGGTGCTGCAGAGCCAGGCGGTGTTCACGCTCGGCTTCGCGGTGTTGCTGCTGCGGGAGCGGCCCCGGCCCGTACAACTGAGCGGTCTGCTCTTGTGTGTCGCCGGCGTGACCCTGGTGGCGACGCGAATGGGCACGAACCTGGGCGCGTTCCTGCTGATCGTCGGCGCCGGCGCGGCCTGGGGCCTGTCGAACATCGCCACCCGCAAAGCGTCCCCGCCGGACACGCTGCGCTTCATGGTGTGGGTCAGCGCCGTCGCCGCGGGCCCGTTGATCCTGCTCACGCTGGCGTCCTCGGAAGACGTCTCCGCGCTGCGCGCGTTCGACCTGGAGGCTTTCGGAGCTTTGGCGTACGTCGCGCTGGTCTCGACGCTTGCGGCCTTCGCGGGCTGGGGTTTCCTTCTTCGTACGTACGGGGCGAGCACAGTGGCGCCGTTCTCGATGCTGGTCCCGTTCTTCGGCATGGCGTCGGCCTGGCTGTTCCTGGGGGAGCAGCTTCGCGCGGTCGACATGGCGGGCGGCACGCTGGTGGTGGGCGGCATCCTGCTGGGGCTGAGCGGGCGAAAGCCGTTGGTTAGGGTTGGCGCATGACAGTTGCCGTGCGCGTGATCCCCTGCCTGGACGTGGACGACGGCCGCGTGGTCAAGGGCGTCAACTTCGTCGACCTGCGCGACGCCGGCGACCCGGTGGAGCTGGCGGCGGCGTACGACGCGGCCGGCGCCGACGAGCTGACGTTCCTGGACGTGACGGCCTCCTCGGCCGGCCGGGGCACGATGCTCGACGTGGTACGCCGTACCGCCGAATCGGTCTTCATCCCGCTGACGGTCGGAGGCGGCGTCCGCTCGGTCGACGACGTGGACGTCCTGCTGCGAGCCGGCGCCGACAAGGTGGGCGTGAACACGGCCGCCATCGCCCGCCCCGCCTTGATCAGCGAAATCGCCCAGCGCTTCGGCAACCAGGTGCTGGTCCTGTCCCTGGACGTCCGCCGTTCCCCCGACCAGCCCAGCGGCTGGGAGGTGACCACACACGGCGGCCGCCGAAGCGCCGGCTTGGACGCCATCGAATGGGCCCGCACAGTAGCGTCCCTGGGAGCCGGCGAGATCCTGCTGAACTCGATGGACGCCGACGGCACAAAGGCCGGCTTCGACCTGGACTTGATCGCCGCCGTACGAGCAGTGGTAGACATCCCGGTAATCGCCAGCGGCGGCGCCGGAAAGGTCTCCCACTTCGCCCCCGCAGTAGCCTCAGGCGCCGACGCGGTATTGGCCGCCAGCGTCTTCCACTTCGGCGACCTCACCATAGGCGAGGTAAAGCAAAGCCTCCGAGAAGCCGGCAATCCGGTCCGCTGAGCACAATTAAAATCCATTCCCGCGCAGAATTCGCACCACGCTTCCCGCCCACATTGGAATTCGGCTAATACCCGATTTCCGTTGTGGCCGCCAGAGCTCCCATCCGGACACTCCTAGCACCGACAGTTGCGGCCTCCCCACCGTCGACGGCGGCGATCGTGGCCGCGCTGCTTGCCGGCCGCCGCGCTGGCGCCTCCGGCGGGGTTGCCAGCGGTCGCGTCTCCGCTGCGTCTCCGTTGGATGCTGCGCTGATGGTGTCGCTCGCGGCCGCAACGCCGTTGGATGCCGAGCTGGTGGCGTTGCTGGCGGTTGCGGCGCTGCTGGGTGCCGGGCTGGTCGTGTTGCTCGCGGCCGCAGTGTCGTTGGGTGCCGGGCTGGTGGCGTTGCTGGCGGTTGCGGTGCTGTTGAGTGCCGGGCTGGTCGTGTTGCTCGCGGCCGCAGTGTCGTTGGGTGCCGGGCTGGTGGCGTTGCTGGCGGTTGCGGTGCTGCTGGGTGCCGGGCTGGTCGTGTTGCTGGCGGTTGCGGTGCTGTTGGGTGCCGCGCTGGTGGCTTTGCTCGCCGTCGCGGCCACACTTGGCGCGGCGCGGTGGCGTCATCTTCTAGTTGCGGTCGCGCTCGGCGCGGCGCTGGTGGGATGGGCTGCGACCGTGTCTCCGCGGGTGGTGGCGCTGTTGACGTTGGTTGCGATCGCGGCCCTGTTGACGTTTGTCGCGGTTGCGCTGGTCGTGGCCGTGTTGACGATGGTTGCGGTTGCGCTGATCGTGGTGTTGCTTGCGGTTGCGCTGGGCGCGGCGACGGTAGCTTCGATGGAGTTGCTTGCGGTTGGATCTTTGCTAGTTGTGGCGCTGGGGCAGTTGCTTGCGGCTGGATCTTCGCTCGTCGTGGCGCTGGGGCAGTTGCTTGCGGTCGGGTCTTCGCTGGTCGTGGCGCTGAGAGGGCTGCATGCGGTTGTGTCTTCGCTGGGCGCGACTGCGGAGCTGGTCGTCTCGGTGGCGTTGCTCGCGATTGTGCAGTCGGCGTTGCTCGTGGTTGCGGTCGCGCTTGCGCGGGCGGCAGCATCTTTGGCGGCGCCGCCCGCGGGACGCGTCTCTGTTCCGGCGCTGGCGACTTAGCCTCGGTGGCCTGCTGAGCCAGACGGTCGCGCTCCTCGATGCGCAGGCGGAACAGCTTGAGCCCGTGGCGCTGAGCAAGGCCCCACGCTCGGCGCCGCTGCTGCTCCTTCCGTTCCGCATCATTTCCAGGCGACCAATTGGGCGCACGCGTGCGATCACGCATGGCGTCCATTTGCTTCCGCGAGAATAGGCCAATCTGCTGGAATCGCATGACCAATTATCCCGCCGGGCGCCAGGTGAAGCCATCCTAAATAAATGTCGATCATGCCAACTTCAATAAGCCGCCTATGAATCGCCAGGAGAGCGCTACAAAGTTACTTACGGCAATCCGCTACAGACCAAAAGAAAGGCCCGGCCAGCGTGAGCCGGAAGTTCGAGCGCAACCCCGCGCTGCCGCTTCGTGGGGACCTGCCCCGCCGAATCGGTATGCCTAGGTGGGGCTCCGAGCGCACCCCGCAGCCATCGGCCCGGCCGATCGGCGTGCGTGGGCCGGGTGTCCGAGAACAGCCCCGCACTGCCGCTCCGTAGCGAACCAGTTCGGCCGATCGGCGTGCGTGGGCCGGGTGTCCGAGCGCAACCCCGCACTGCCGCTCCGTAGCGAACCAGTTCGGCCGATCGCCGTGCGTGGGCCGGGTGTCTGAGCGCAACCCCGCGCTCCCTCTCCGTGGAGATCCGCCCTGGCCAGCCGGGTATGCGTAGGCGCGGCTCCGGGCGCATTCCCGCGGCGGTCGGCGTGAGTCAGGCGCCGAGCGCAACCCCGCGCTCCCGCTCCATGGAGATCCGCCCCGGCCAGCCGGTATGCGTAAGGGAGGCTCCCGCAGCGGTCGGCGTGAGTCAGGCGCCGAGCGCAACCCCGCGCTCCCGCCCCGTGGAGACCCGCCCTGGCCAGCCGGTATGCGTAAGGGAGGCTCCCGCAGCGGTCGGCGTGGGTCCCGCCCCGAGCGCAACCCCGCGCGCCCCCTCCGTGGCGAACCAGTCCGACAGGCCGGTGTGCGTCAGGCGGTCCGCCGAACTCAGCGCCCGTCCGCCAGCCTCATGCTGTACTCCCGGACCGCCGTCGCGTACGTCTGCTCGTCCAGTGTCCAGTCCGACTCGCCCGGCGTCGCGGCCCTGTTGAGCTGTGCCTGCAATGTCATCACCGCCGATGACAGGCCGCTGAACGGTCTCGTGCGCCACAACTGTTCGCCTGCCGGCGCCACCTCGACCAAGTCGTCCTCGACCACGATCAAGCCGGCCCCGGCCAGGCGGCGTACCGATTCTTCCAGGTCGGCCCGGCTGGGGACGCTGTGGTGCAGGAAGTCGGCTGCCGCCAGCAGGTCGGCCAGGCTGGCGCCGGTCACCGGTAGGGCCGCGTGTATCGCCCGGTCGCGCTCGAGGCGCTCGGCGATGACCGCGGACACGAAGATCCAAGCGTCGTTCCACTGCCAGCTGCCCGCCCCCATGCGGCAATGATGCCGCGACGGGTCCGGACTCGGAAGCGGATGTGTCGTGATGATCACAAGACTGTGATGCAACGGACGGCCTGCAAAACCGAATCAGCTAGGGGGAAGGCGGGGTCCAATACGGACACATCACCCTAAGGTGAGTGAGCGTGTATGAACCCGGATGAGTGACGCCACTCAATGGGCCAGGGCGGCCCGGGGCTCGCCCTCGCGGACCGTGCACCACGGCAGGAACAGCTGCACCAGAGGGCCGATGGCCAGCGCGTACGCGATGGTGCCGACCCCCACCGTACCGCCGAGGAAGAAGCCGACGATCAGGACCAGGACCTCGATTGACGTACGTACGAGCCGGATCGACAGGCGCGGGAACTTGCCCACGATGCCCGTCATGAGGCCGTCGCGCGGGCCCGGCCCGAAGCGGCTCCCGATGTACAGGCCGGTGGCCAGCCCGTTCAGCAGGATGCCGCCGACCAGGTAGCCGATCCGGGCCGGGATCGTGCCGCCCTCACCGAGCACCGCCAGGGCGCCGTCGGCCGCGAAGCCGACCACCACCAGGTTGGCCACCGTGCCGAAGCCGGGGCGCTGCCGCAGCGGGATCCACAGGAGCAGCACCGGAACGCCGACCAGGATGACGATCCAGCCGAAGCTGATGCCGGTGACCTCGGTCAGGCCCTGGTGGAAGACGTCCCACGGGTTGAGCCCGAGCGCCGACTCGACCATGAAGGCCATGCTGACGCCGTACAGGACGAGGCCGGTGAAGAGCTGGACGGTTCGGCGGGTGAGACGACGATCTCGGTTGCCACGTGGTTGCACGGGTGCCAGTCTGGGGGCCAATTGTAGGAAACTGAAGTGCCAATCCGCCGGAGGTGGCCATGACGACGACGATTCGCGGGGGCCAATTGGCCCGGCTGCTGGGCCAGTGGCATTCATTGCCGGGCCGCCACCGCAGTCCCGACTACGCCGCGCTGGCCGGTGCCGTGCGCGGTCTGCTGGCCGACGGGCGGTTGCCTCTGGGCGTGCGGATGCCGGCCGAACGCGAACTGGCGGAGGCGCTCGCCGTGAGCCGGACGACGGTCTCCGCCGCGTACCGCACCCTCCGGGAGAGTGGCCATCTGACCAGCCGGCGGGGCGCGGGAAGCTGGACCACCCTGCCCAACGGGCATCGGGTCGCCCCGTCCGGCCTGTGGGCCGCCGGCGACGACCACGACATGATCGACCTGGGGGTCGCCGCCTCGGCCGCGCCCGCCGAGCTGGTGACGGCCGCGCACGATGCCGCTTCCGATCTGCCGCGCTACCTGGGCAGCGCCGGCTACCACCCGACCGGCCTGGGCGAGCTGCGCGAGGCGGTGGCCGCCGGTTACTCCGAGCGGGGCGTGCCCACGTCGGCCGAGCAGATCCTCATCACCGGCGGCACCCAGCAGGCCCTCGACCTGGTGTTGCGCCTGTCGGTGCCGGCCGGGTCGCCGGTGCTGGTCGAGGCGCCCACCTATCCGAACGCGCTGGCCGCGCTGTCGGCCCGCCGCGCCCGCCTCAGCACCCACGGCCTCGACACGGCCACCGGCTGGGACGGCGAGATGCTGCTGGGCGCGCTGCGCCAGACCAGGCCCCGGGTCTCGTACGTGATTCCCGAGTTCCACAACCCGACCAGCCACCTGATGGCCGCCGACCTGCGGGAACGCCTGGTGGCCACGGCCCACGCGACGGGCACCGAGCTGATCGTCGACGAGTCCTTCGTCGACCTGCCGCTGGACGACCAGGAGATGCCGCCGCCGGTGGCCGTCTTCGACCGCCACAGCCGGGTCGTGTCGATCGGCGGCATGAGCAAGGCGTACTGGGGTGGCCTGCGCATCGGCTGGGTGCGCGCGTCGGCCCCGCTCGTGCAGCGACTGGCCGCGATCCGCGTCGGCGTCGACATGGCCAGCCCCGTCCTGGAGCAGCTGGTGGCCGTCCGCCTCATGCACCAGGCCACCCAGATCGTCAAGGCGCGCCGCGAGGAGCTCCGCCAGCAGCGTGACGCCCTGGTCACAGCCCTGCGAACGGCACTGCCGGAGTGGAGCTTCGTGCTGCCCGCCGGCGGCGTCTGCCTGTGGGCCGAACTCGACGGCCCGATCTCCAGCGCCCTGTCCCGGGCCGCCGAGGACGTCGGCGTCCGCCTGGCCCCCGGCCCCCGCTTCGGCTTGGACGGCACCCTGGAACGCTTCCTGCGCCTCCCGTTCACCCTCCCCGCCGAGGACCTGATCGAGGCCGTACGCCGGATAGCCACCGTCCGCCACGACCTGGACCACGCCACAGCCCCGTCCTGGCGCTCCCCGACAGTCATTGCCTGACGAACGGTCAGACCAGCCAGGCGCCGTCGCGCATGAGGGTGCGGCCGGCCAGCTCGTTCACCTCCCGCCAGGCCTGAACGCGCTCCGGCCGCAGGACGAGAAAGGCGTAGGAGTCCCCGGCCGTACGCGGATCCCAGTCGTTCTGGGCGGCATAGGCCTCCCCGGCCGGCCCGGACTCGCCAACCGGAATCGTCCTCTCCAGCACGGCATCGATGAGAACCACATCGCGGGTCCCGCCGAGGGCGACCCGGGCCCGCCCGTGCGCGGCGAGGTTGCGCCCGGTCGGCGACCGCGTGTCGGTGGCGAGCAGAACCCGCTCCTCGAACCACGCGACGGTCAGCGGAACCAGGTAGGGCTCGTCACCGTCGGCGGTGGCCACCCACGCGTCGGCGACCGGCGCACTGAGTTTCGCCAGCACATCGGCCTTGCGCTCCACCGGCGAACGGGGTTCCTCGGCCATCGCGGTCCTCCTCGACTCGGCTCTTTCTATCAGCCCTCAGGGGCGCCGCCGGTGCGGCGCCCCTCGGTGCGGGTTACTCGGCTGTGCCCTGGAAGAGGCCGAACAGGTTGCCGTCGGCGTCGCGGAGGGTGGCGGTCAGGCCGCCGCCGCCGACGTCCTTGGCCGGCTGCTCGACCGTGGCACCCGCGGCGGTCAGGGTCGTGGTGGTCGCCTCGATGTCGTCCACGTGGTAGTACGTGATCGGGCCCGCGGCCACGTCGCCGTGCGGGTTCAGGCCGATCTCGGGGGCGCCCGACGGGCGGAAGCCCACGTAGTACGGCTGGTCCATGTAGGGCTCCGTGCCGAGCAACGCCGTGTAGAGCGCCTTCGCCGCGGTGAGGTCCTTGACCGGGATGGTGATCGTACGGATGGGCATGGCTTCTCCTCGGTGAGCAGGTAACGATGTCTGTCACAGCGGACCGGGGCGGCCCGTCACAACGTATGACGGGTGCCGAACGAGAGGTGTGACGATGAGCGAACTGGATCTGCTGGCGGAGCGCTTCGAGGCCGACCGCGCGCATCTGCGGGCCGTCGCCCAGCGGATGCTCGGCTCGGCCGACGAGGCCGACGACGCGGTGCAGGAGACCTGGGTGCGGCTGAGCCGCAGCGACACCAGCGACGTCGGGAACCTGACCGGCTGGCTGACCACCGTGGTCTCCCGGGTGTGCCTGGACATGCTGCGTTCCCGGGCCGCGCGGCGGGAGGATCCCACCGACCTTCCCACTTCGGCGTACGACGACGAGCCCGGCCCCGAGCAGCAGGCGCTCCTCGCCGACGCGATCGGGCCGGCGCTGCTCCTCGTGCTCGACACGCTCGGCCCGAGCGAGCGGCTGGCCTTCGTGCTGCACGACATGTTCGCCGTGCCTTTCCCGGAGATCGCCGAGATCGTCGGTTGTACGCCGGCGGCCGCGCGCCAGCTGGCCAGCCGCGCCCGGCGGCGGGTGCGGGGGGAGCCCGTACCGGACGACGACGGCACCGACCGGCGGCGGGCCGTGGTGAGCGCTTTCCTGGTGGCCGCCCGGGCCGGTGACTTCGGCGCCCTGCTCACCCTGCTCGACCCGGGAGTGGTCCTGCGGGCCGACCCCGAGGCCGTGCGGATCGGGGCGACCGCCGTGCTGACCGGCGCGAACGAGGTGGCCGGCCGCTTCAACGGCGGCGCCCAGTCGGCGCGCCTCGCGTTCCTCGACGGCGAGCCGGGCCTGGTCTGGGCGGTCGGCGGTCAGGTCCGCGTCGCCTTCGTCTTCACTTTCGAAGGTGACCGGATCGGCCGGATCGACCAACTGGCCGATCCGGCCGCCCTCGCGGCGATGAGCGTCGACATCCGCCCCAACAAGGAGCTCTGAGGGTCAGATCTGAGCGAGCGAACCCGCGTACATCTGGTCGATCTGCTCGGCGAAGTTGGTCTCGACCGAGCGCCGCTTGATCTTCATCGACGGGGTGATCTCGCCGGCCTCGATGCTCAGGTCGCGGGGGAGGATCGCGAACTTCTTGATGGTCTCCCAGCGGTTGAGCTTGCCGTTGAGCTCCTGGACGTAGCCGTCGATCAGCTGCTGGGTCTCGGGCGCGCAGCAGATGTCCTGGTAGCTCCGGCCCGACAGCGGGCCGCTGGCGGCCCAGCCCTTGATGGCGTCCTCGTCGAGCGAGATCAGCATGGTGACGAAGTTGCGGGCCTGGCCGATGACGACCGCCTGCGACGTGTACGGGCAGACCGCCTTGAACATGCCCTCGATGGCGGACGGCGCGATGTACTTGCCGCCGGACGTCTTGACCAGGTCTTTCTTGCGGTCGGTGACCCGCAGGAAGCCGTCGGCGTCGATCTCGCCGATGTCGCCGGTGCGCAGGAAGCCGTCGGAGGTGAACGCCTCCTCCGTCTCCTTGGGCAGGTTGTGGTAGCCGCGCATGACGGGGGCGCCGCGCAGCAGCACCTCGCCGTCGGTGTCGATGCGGCACTCGAGGTCGCCCAGGGGCAGGCCGACCGTGCCGATCTTGAGCTTGTCGAGGCGGTTGACGAAGTTGGCCGCGCTGCTCTCGGTGAGGCCGTAGCCTTCCATGATCGGCAGGTTGGCGGCGGCGAAGAACTCGGCGATGTCGCGGCTGAGCGGGGCCGAGCCGCTGACCAGCACGCGCAGGCGCCCGCCGAGCTTGGCCTGCAGCTTGCTGAAGACCAGGCGCTCGGCCACCGCGAACTTGAGCTTGAGCCCGCCCGGCAGCGGCTTGCCGGCCTGCTCGAGCGCGACCTTCTGCTTGCCGACCCCGACCGCCCAGTGGAAGATCTTGGCCTTGGCCCCGCCGCCCTCCAGCGCCGTGGTGACCGTCTTGTTGTAGACCTTTTCGAAGATGCGGGGGGCGGCGCACATCAGCGTCGGCTTGACCACCGAAAGCATGTCGACCAGCTTGTCGACGCGGCCGTCGACGTAGGTCGGCACGCCCACGTGGATGATGCCGCAGAGCAGCGTCTTGCCGAACGAGTGCGACAGCGGCAGCCACAGGTACTGCAGGTCGGTCGACTCGAACAGGCCGAGCCCCTGCTGGGCGACGCCCTCCCAGGTCCAGCCGGCGTGCAGCAGCTGGACGCCCTTGGGGCGGCCGGTGGTGCCGGAGGTGTAGATGAGCGTGGCGAGGTTGCCGGGGCCGATGGCGGCGACGACCTCCTCGATCAGCCGGGGGTTGTCGCGCAGGGCGACGGCGCCGCGCTCCTCGAGCTCGGTCAGCGTCAGCTGGGGCGGGGTGGCGCCGGCGTCGGCCGGGCCGTCGATGAGGACCACGTGGGTCACCGCGGTGTCGACGCCGGAGATCTTCAGCGCCTGCTTCGCGTTCTCGGCGATCAGCACCTTGGAGTCGGAGTCGGCGATGATGTAGCTCGCGTCCTCGGGCTCGGTCGTCGGGTAGACCGTGGTGGTGGCGGCGCCCGCGCAGTTGATGCCCAGGTCGGCAAGGACCCACTCGAACCGGGTGCCGGACAGGATGGCGACCCGGTCCTCGAGGCCCACGCCCAGTCCGCGCAGGCCCGCCGCGATCGCCGTCGCCCGCTCGCCGACCTGCGCCCACGTGTGCCAGACCATGCCGGTGTCATCGGCGTTGGGCACGGCGAAGGCCTGGCCGTTCGGCGTCGCGGCCACCCGCTTGAAGAACATGTCGGGGATCGACCGGTAGGGGACCTCGAGAGCCATCGGCGCCGCCTTCAAGTGCAGGAACGGGGGATTTAACTTGCTTGTTACCGCAGAGTATTGGTGACGGGGCGGGAGGGCTAGTGGCGCGGCGCCTCACTTCGAGTCTATCGATCGGGAGACGAGGTCGTCTCACAGCGTGAAACCGGCGAGTAACTGAGAGAGCGCAGAGCGGGGGCGAGCGTGGCCGTGACCGCCGAGACGGCGACGGCGGCGGCGAAGACCAGGATGGCGAGGCGGGCGCCGCCGGTGGTGACGAGGAAGCCGGCCAGGATGGGCGCGGCCGCGGCGGCGGACATCGCGGCCATGAAGATGACGCTGAGGACGCGGCCCTGCAGGACGTCCGGGGTGATCGCGGCCTGGTGGGCGAAGAGCGCCGCGTTGCAGGCGGGGCCGGCGAAGACCGCCGCCGCGACCGGCGCGGCCGTGGCGACCCCGATCTGCGGGAGCGCGCTCACCGCCAGCAGGGCGAAGGCGGCCCAGCACAGCGAGCGGATCAGCCTCGCGAACGGCAGCCAGCGGCACAGCGCCGGCGCGGCCAGGGCGCCGAGCAGCCCGCCCACGCCGACGATCGTCTCGGTCAGGCCGATGACGCCGGGCGCGGTGCCGTGGTCCTGGAGCGTCACGATGATGGTGAAGATCGTTCCGGTCAGGGCGAAGTTCAGCGGCGCCGCGATGATCAGCACCGACCGCAGGAACGGGTTGGTGAAGACGAACCGGAGTCCCTCGGTCAGGGCCGCGAGGTGGCTGCCGGGCCGTTCCCGCGAGGTCTGCATGGGCTTGCGGATCAGGGCCACTCCGAGGAGCGAGGCCAGGTACGACACCGCGTTGCCCACGAAGGGCAGGGCGTGGGTGATGCCGAAGAGCAGGCCGCCGAGCGGGGGGCCGGCGAGCGAGGCGCCGTAGCTGCGGGCCTCGTTGCGGGCCACAGCCGCCGGCAGGTGCGGCTCGGAAACGAGGCTGCGCAGGGCCGCGTGCTCGGTGGTGTTGAAGAACGCTCCGCAGACCGCGTCGATCACCGCCACCACGATGATCGTGGCCAGGTTGGCGTGCCCGGTGACGACGGCGACGGCCAGCGCGGCGAAGGCGATCAGCCGGACGACGTCGCAGGCCAGCAGCGCCGTGCGGCGGTTGATCTGGTCGGCCAGGACCCCGGCCGGCAGCCGGCAGGCGAGCTTGGCGACCTGGGCCGCGGTGCCGACCGCGCCGGCCTGCACGGGCGAGCCGGTCACCTCGAGCACGAGCAGCGGGACGGCGAGCTGGGCGATGGTCGCCCCCAGGTCGGACAAAGTCTGACTTGTCCACAGGAGATTGAACTCGCGGTTGTGCCACAGGCTAGGCACTGTCCGCGATTCCATGGTCACCCAACGCAGGATATGTACTGCATTCCCTGTCGCGCACGACTCCGGCCCGCGCTTGGCACGCGGGCCGGACGTCGATCCGTACGAAAGAGAAGGGTTTATGGGGCCAGGTAGAGCAGGCGGTTCGGGGAGCCGGTTCCGGGGCTCGTGACCACATTGGGCGTGGCGCCGTTGACGAGGCTGTCGCGGACCTGGGCGGGCGTGAGGCTCGGGCTGCCGGAGAGGACCCGGGCCGCCGCGCCGGCCACGTGCGGGCTGGCCATCGACGTGCCGCTGATCGTGTTGGTGGCGGTGTTCGATGTGTACCAGTCCGAGGTGATCGACGAGCCGGGGGCGAACAGGTCGAGGCAGGTGCCGTAGTTGGAGTAGCTGGCGCGCGCGTCGGTGCTGGTGGTGGCGCCGACGGTGATGGCCGCGGCGACCCGGGACGGCGAGGAGTTGCAGGCGTTCGCGTTGGAGTTGCCGGCGGCCAGGGCGTAGGTGACGCCCGAGGTGATCGACCGGGAGACGGCGCTGTCGAGGGTGCTGCTGACGCCGCCGCCGAGGCTCATGTTGGCCACGGCCGGCTTGACCGCGTTGGTGGTGACCCAGTTGACGCCGGCGATGACGCCGGCCGTGGTGCCGCTGCCCGAACAGTTCAGCACGCGGACGCCGACCAGGCGGACCTGCTTGGCGACGCCGTACGTGGTGCCGCCGACCGTGCCCGCCACGTGCGTGCCGTGGCCGTTGCAGTCGACGCCGCCGGAGCCGACCGCGTCGTAGCCGTACGACGCCCGGCCGCCGAAGTCGCTGTGCGTGTACTTGATGCCGGTGTCGATGATGTACGCGGTGACGCCCGAGCCCGTCGTCGTGTACGAGTAGGTGGTGCTCAGCGGGCGGTTGCGCTGGTCGATGCGGTCGAGGCCCCAGGTCGCGTTGGCCTGCGTGGCCAGCAGCGAGACCGTCTGGTTCTGCTCGACGTACTCGACGTCGGGGCTCGCCGCGAGACGCTTGGCCTGGTACGCGGTGAGGCCGGCCTCGTACGCGTTGATCGTGCCGAAGCTCTGCCGCACCTGGCCGCCGAAGCTCTTGGTCAGGGCCGCCGGTGATTTGGCGCCGGCCTTGAGGACCACGATGTAGCTGCCGGGCACCGCGTTCGCCGTGCCGTCCAGGCGGATCTCGCCGGTGGCGGCGGCCGCGGCCGGGGTGGCCGTCGCGGCCGCGGTGATCGCGGCGAGCACGCCCGCGACCAACATGCGTCTGTTCGCCATGCTCTTCCTCTCTCGGCCCCGTGATATTGACAAGCTTCACTAACTGTATACGGAGGGTCACGAGAGGGCGACATATCGTATGGGCCATATCGGGGCCTCAGAATGGGCTGGTGGATCTGATCATTCCGCCCGGCGGGAACAAGACCGCCGCCGTGTACCGGGCCCTGCGGGAGGCCGTTGTGGACGGCCGGTTGCCCGTGGGCTCCCGGCTTCCGGCGACCCGGGTCCTCGCCGCCGACCTGGGGATCGCGCGGGGCAGCGTGGCCGGCGCCTACGAACGGCTGGCCGCCGAGGGATACCTGTCGGCCCAGGTGGGTGCGGGCACCTTCGTCGCCTACCAGCGGCCCCGGCCGGCGTCGCGGCGCGAGGCCGGGGCGCTGGCGCCGCGAAAGGGCTGGGCCTTCGCGCCGTTGCCGACGAGCGGGGGCGCGCCGCCGCCGCGCTACGACTTCCGGGTCGGCATCCCGGACGCCGGCCTCTTCCCGTTCGAGGCCTGGCGGCGCCTGCTCGTCGCCGAGACCCGGCTGCGGGCCAACAGCCTGGGCACGTACGCCGAGCCGTCCGGCCACCCGGCCCTGCGTGCGGCCATCGCGCGATATCTGGGCGTGGCCCGGGGCGTGCGGGCGAGCGCGGCCGACATGGTGATCACCAACGGGACGCAGCACGCCCTGGACCTGATCGGCCGGGTCCTGATCACGCCGGGCGACGTGGTCGCCGTGGAGGACCCGGGATACCCGCCGGCCCGGCGCCTGTTCGCCTCGCTCGGCGCGCGGGTGGCCGGAGTACCGGTCGACGGCGAGGGCCTGGTCGTCTCGGCCCTCCCGGCCGCGTCCACATTGGTCTACACGACGCCGTCGCACCAGTTCCCGCTCGGCCGGGCGATGAGCGCGGGCCGCCGCCGCGAGCTGCTCGACTGGGCCGGCCGCCGCTCGGTGGCCATCGTCGAGGACGACTACGACAGCGAGTTCCGTTTCCTGTCCCGCCCGCTGGAGCCGCTGTACAGCCTCGACACCGCGGGCCGGGTGCTGTACGCCGGCACGTTCTCCAAGAGCATGCTCCCGTCGCTGCGCACCGGCTTCCTGCTCACCCCGCCCGGCCTGCGCGACGCGCTGGTGGCGGCGCGGCAGATGGGCGACGGGCACGGTCAGCCCGCCGTGCAGGCCGCGCTGGCCCGCTTCATCGACGACGGCCTGCTGGCCCGCCACGTGCGCAAGGCCGGCAAGGCCTACGCCGTGCGGCACCGGCGGCTGGTCAGCGCCTTGCGCGGCGCCGCCGGGCTCGACGTCATCCCGTCCGCCGCCGGCCTGCACCTGGCCGCGCTCACCGCCGCCGACTCGACGGCGGTGACCAGGGCGGCCGCGCGGGCCGGGATCGGCCTCGACGACCTGCGCACCTACTCCGCCGACGAGTCCACGGCGCAGACCGGTCTCGTGTTCGGGTTCGGCGCGGCCGACCCGTCACTGATCGGCGAGGGGATCGCGCGTCTGGCCGGGATCTTGGCCCGCCACGCCTGATACGCGATCGCGCCCGCCGCGACGACCAGGCTGAGCAGCGCCGGCGGCCCGGTCAGCCCGAGCAGGGCGACCACCGCCACGAACGCCACCGCGGCCACGACCCGCTGCCGCCCGGCCAGCAGCTTGACCGCGGCCGCCGTGCCGATCACGTAGACCAGCGTGAAGCACCCGGTGACCAGCAGCATCATCGTGTGCAGGTCGATCGGCAGCGCGATCGACACCAGACTGCCGATCAGCACGGCCAGCAGCGCCTTGCGCGGTGTGCCGAACGGCCGCGCCGGCAGTGCCCCGTCACGGGCCAGCGCCGCCCCGAGCTGCGACGACCCGGCGAAGTACGCGTTCACCGCCCCGGCCGTCAGCAGCAGCGCCACGACCGCCGTGAGCGCGCGCACCGGCCCGCCCACCCCGGCCGCGAGCAGGTCGGCCAGCGGCGCCTGGCTGTCGCCGAGCGCCGGCCCGAGAACCAGCACGCTGGTGACGGCCACGGCCAGGTAGAGCCCGCCGACCACCATGACCGCGATCGCCGTGGCCCGCGGAACGTCGCGCCGCGGATCGCGATATTGCCCGGACAGCGACGACACCGCTTCCCAGCCGGCGAAGCCCCAGATGAGCACGGCCACGGCCGTGCCGACGCCGGCCCAGCCGTGCGGCGTGAACGGCGTCAGGTTGCCCCACCGCGCGTGCGGCAGCGCGGTGATCACGGTGAGGAGCAGCAGCACGGCCAGCGTGCCGGTGAGGGCGAGTTGAGCCCGGCCGGAGACCCGCAGCCCGAACCAGTTCATCGCCGCGACCGTGCCGACGACGACCAGGAAGGTGCCGATCACCGTGGCCCGGCCGCCCCCGATCACGTCGGCCACGTAGCCGCCCGCGAACGCGGCGGCGGCCGGCGCGCCGAGCGGTACCGCGAAGAAGAAGCACCACCCGACGGCCGCGGCGGCGCGTGGCCCGAAGGCCAGCCGGACGAAGGTGGAGACACCGCCGGCGTCCGGATGTCGGGCCCCGAGCGCCGCGAAGGTCCAGGCCAGCGGCGCCGAGAGCACGATCAGGGCGGCCCAGGCGACCAGCGAGGCGGGGCCGGCCACGTCAGCGGCCAGGGCGGGCAGGGAGATCACGCCGGTGCCGAGCACGGCACCGACGCTGAGGGCGGTGCCCTGAGCCACGGAAAGCTTCATGCCGATGACCGTAGGCCGGAATTGGCTCGCCCGCGTAGGCCAATCAAGCTCCGATCGGTTGGGCCAATCAGAGCCCGAGAGAGGCGTTCCGGAGCCGGTCGGCGTCGCCCGACAGGGAGACCTGAGCGGCGTCCTTGCGCCCGGTGAGGAAGAGTGCGATCTCCCCGGGCGGACCGGACAGAACGGCCGAGGAATCGCCCACGGTGAAGGAGCCGAAGCCCTCCGAACGAACGGAAGCGGCGATGCGCGCCCGCCGCAGCGCCAGCCGGCCGGTCATCCGCACGGCCTTCCAGAGCGCCGCTTCCTCGCCCTGATCAAGCGGGCGAACGTCCCACGACGGCTGCGCCCGCCGCGCGTCCTCATGGTGCACGAAGAACTCGACGACGTTCGTCACCTCGTCCAGCAGCGGGTTGGAGACCGGGCTCCACCAGGGCGGCGTTCGCAGTTCGGAGATCACGTTTTGGTACGGCTGGGAAGCCTTGGCCAGGCGCACGCGTTCACCGTGACCGTGCAGAGGCGGAAGCAGGATCCCGGCCGAGGCGTCGGGCCGCCGATCACGTACCACGAGATGGGCCGCGAGATCGCGGGTCGTCCATCCCTCGCACAGGGTCGGCTGGTCCGGCCCGAGCGACAGCAGCAGGTCGGCGAGAAGTTGACGTTCGCGTCGGGCATAGGCGGTCACGAACGTGATCGTAGACACATTGTCGTACCTGTGAACGAACGGCGCCCGTTCGGCAGGATGGGGATGTAAGGCCGGATACCCCGGCGAACACTTACCAGTCAGGTAGGACATTGAGCAGCAGGACCAGCCGCGATGTGCTGGGACGGGGACTGCGCGTGCTGGGACAGGCGATTCGGACCGAACCGCGCCTGTTCACCGTCGGAGTCGTCGGCAGCAGCGTCTTCGGCCTTCTGGTCATCGCGAACTCGTACGTGGTGGGCTACGTCATCGGCCATGTCGTCGTGCCCGCGTTCAGCAGCGGGAAGGCCGGCACGGGTGAGCTCGCGCTGATCGCCGCCGTCTTCCTGGGCCTGAGCGGACTGCGCGTGGCCAGCGTCTTCGGCCGCCGCCTGGGCGCCGGCTTCATGCAGTTCCGCCTCCAGGCCCGCTATCGCCGCGCCGTGACCAGCCGTTATCTCTCGCTGCCGCCGGCCTGGCATCAGCGCCACGCCACCGGCACGCTGCTGTCGAACGCGAACTCCGACGTCGAGGCCGCCTTCGTGCCGATCGCGCCGCTGCCGTTCGCGGTCGGCACGATCGTGATGATCGTGGCGGCGGTGGTCGCGCTGTTCTTCACCGATCCGGTGCTGGCACTGGTCGGCGTCACGCTCTTCCCGGCGCTGTTCGGGCTGAACTTCGTCTATTCGCGGGCCATGTCGCCGCGGCAGATCCGGGCCCAGCGGATGCGGGCCAAGGTCAGCGCGGTCGCCCACGAGAGCTTCGACGGCGCGCTGGTCGTCAAGACGATGGGCCGCGAGGCCGACGAGTCGCGCCGGTTCGGGGTCTTCGTGGCCGAGCTGCGCGACGCGCTGATCTCGGTGGGCCGGCTGCGTGGCCTGTTCGACCCGCTGATGGACGCGCTGCCCAGCCTGGGCACCCTCGCGGTGCTGCTGCTCGGCGCCTGGCGCCTGCAGTCCGGCGCGATCACCGTGACCGAGCTGGTCACCGTCAGTTTCCTCTTCACCGTCCTGGCCTTCCCGGTCCGCGCGATCGGGTGGGTGGTGGCGGAGCTGCCGCGCAGCGTGGCCGGCTGGGAGCGGGTCCAGGCCGTCCTTTCGGCGACGGGTGATTTGTCGTACGGGGACCGGACCGCCGACGCCGAGGGGGCCGCCGAGCTGCGATTCGACAAGGTCGACTTTCGGTACGGCGACGGCCCGCTGGTCCTGCGCGACGTCTCGTTCTCGGTGCCCCGGGGCAAGACGGTGGCCCTGGTCGGCGCCACCGGCTCCGGCAAGTCGACCATCGCCTCGCTCGCGGTGCGCCTGACGGATCCGGTGGCCGGGCGGATCGTCCTCGACGACATCGACCTGCCGTCGCTCAGCGAGGCGGCGCTCGCGCGGGCGGAAGCCCTCGTGCCGCAGATCCCGTTCATCTTCGACGACACCATCCGCGGCAACATCACGCTCGACCGCCCGGAAATCTCCGACCAGGCGGTCAGGTGGGCGCTGGAACTCGCGCAGGCTGACAAGTTCGTCGGAAATCTCCCGGACGAGCTGGACACGGCGGTCGGGGAACGCGGCACGTCGCTCTCCGGCGGCCAACGGCAGCGGATCACGCTGGCCCGCGCGCTCGCGGGCAAGCCGAGGCTGCTGGTGCTGGACGACGCCACCAGCGCGGTCGACCCGCGGGTCGAGGCCGACATCCTGGCCGCGCTGCGCGGCCGCGACGCCGGCGCGTCCATCCTGGTCGTCGCCTACCGGCGGGCCACCATCGCGCTGGCCGACGAGGTCGTCTACCTCGAGCAGGGCAAGGTCGTCGCCACCGGCACGCACGCCGAGCTCCTGGCCGGCCATCAGGGCTACGCGGATCTCGTGACCGCGTACGAGAAGGCCGAAAGGGTCGAGGCGTCATGAGCACCGGTACCTTCGCGACGATCAAGCGCGGGCTGGCGCTCTCCCCGGAACTGCGGCCCGGGCTCGGCGGGACGATCGCGCTCGCCCTCGTGCAGATGGGCGGCCGGGTGGCCGTGCCCATCGCGGTCCAGCAGGGCATCGACCACGGCATCCGCGGCGCCGGCGGTCCCGACCTCCAGTACGTCGTCGGCGTCGTCGCCGTCACCTTCGTCGCCCTGATGATCTCGACGCTGGCCGGTTACCTGATGACCCGGCGGCTGTTCACGGTCAGCGAGACCGCCCTCGGCGGCCTGCGCTCGCGCACGTTCCGGCACATCCACGACCTGTCGATGCTGCACCAGCAGTCCGAGCGGCGCGGCACCATGGTGTCCCGGGTGACCAGCGACGTCGACCAGATCTCGCAGTTCCTGCAGACCGGCGGCGTGCAGTTGCTGCTCGCCTCGGGCCAGCTGCTGGTCTCGACGATCGTCATGTTCGTCTACTCCTGGCAGCTCACCATCGTCGTCCTGCTCGCCTTCGGCCCCTCGGTCGCGATCATCCGGCTCTTCCAGAAGCGGCTGGCCTCGGTCTACGCCGCGGTGCGCGAGCGCACCGGCGTCATGCTGGGCGCGGTCGCCGAGAGCGTCGTGGGCGCGCTGGTGATTCGGGCGTACGGCGTGGCCGGGCGCACCGAGAAGCGGCTGGACGACTCGATCTCCGGTCTGCAGCGGGCGCAACAGCGCGCGCTCAAGACGAGCGTGACCAGCTTCTCCAGCGGCGAGATCGGCGCCGGCCTGGCCCTGGCCGCCGTGGTCGTGGTGGGTGTGCTGATCGGCGAGGACGGCGGCCTCACGGTGGGCCGGCTGACCGCGTTCCTGTTCCTGGTGACGCTGTTCATCCAGCCCGTGCAGATCGCCACCGACATGCTCAACGAGGCCCAGAACGCGGTGGCCGGCTGGCGCCGCGTCCTCGACGTGCTCGACCTGAGCCCGGACGTGGCCGACCCGGACGACGTCGGCGTCGCGCTTCCGGTCGGGCCTCTGTCCGTACGCTTCGACGACGTCTCGTTCCGCTATCCGGGCGGCCCGGTCGTGTTGCACGACGTCGACCTGGAGATCCCGGCCCGGACGAAGGTGGCGGTCGTCGGCGAGACCGGCAGCGGCAAGACGACCTTCGCCAAGCTGCTCACCCGGCTGATGGACCCGGCCGAGGGCGAGGTCCTGCTGTCGGGGACGCCGCTGACCTCGGTGCGGTTCTCGTCGCTGCGCTCACGCGTGGTGATGGTGCCGCAGGACGGCTTCCTGTTCGACGCGACAGTGGCCGAGAACATCCGGTTCGCCGAGCCGTCGCTCACCGACGAGCAGCTGGAGACGGCCTTCGTCGAGCTGGGGCTCAAGGACTGGCTGGACGGGCTGCCGGGCGGGCTCGAGACCCCGGTGGGCGAGCGCGGCGAGGCGCTCAGCGTGGGGGAGCGGCAGCTGGTGGCGCTGGTCCGGGCGTACGTGGCCGATCCCGACCTGCTGGTCCTGGACGAGGCGACCAGCGCGGTCGACCCGGCCACCGAGGTGCGGCTGCAACACGCCCTCGACACCGTGACCAGGGGCCGGACGACGGTGGCGATCGCACACCGCCTGTCCACGGCCCAGGCCGCGGACGAGGTGATCGTGGTGGACGCGGGCCGCGTCGTCCAACGCGGCCCGCACTCCGAACTCGTACAGCAGGAAGGCTCCATCTACGCGAAGCTCTACGCGAGCTGGCTCGAACAAACTCGTTGATCGCGATCGCCGCCGGTGAGATGGCAGTCGGTTTTTCGACGCCGCGGGGTTTGCGGTGGCGGAAAACTGCCTGCCATCTCAGCGGTTACAAGGCGATCGCCCGCGGAGCGAAGCGGAGCCAGAGTTAACGCGCGTAGAACTCGACTACCAACTGCTCGTCGCACTGGACGCGGATCTCGGAGCGCTGGGGGATGGCGATCACGGTCGTGCGCAGGTCCTCCAGCACCGTGGAGAGGTACGGCGGGGTCGGGCCGTCGACGTGGGCGCCGGCCGCGGCGAGCTGGAACGGCGGCTTCTGCCGGCTGCTCTCGCGCACCTCGACGACCTGGCCCGGCTTGAGCCGGTAGCCGGGGCGGTCGACCTTCTTGCCGTCCACGGTGAAGTGGCCGTGCACGACGAGCTGGCGGGCCTGGTAGACCGTGCGGGCCAGGCCGGCCCGGGTCACCACGGCGTCCAGGCGGCGCTCGAGCAGGCTGACCATGGTCTCGCCGGTCTTGCCCTCGGCCCGGTGGGCGTCGTCGTACGCGCGGCGCATCTGCGACTCGCTGATGTTGTACTGGTGGCGCAGGCGCTGCTTCTCGAGCAGACGGACCTGGTAGTCCGAGGCCTTGCGACGGCTACGGCCGTGCACGCCCGGCGGGAAGGGCCGCTTCTCGAAGTACTTCACGCACTTCGGCGTCAGCGGGATGCCGAGCGCCCGCGAGAGCTTGGCCTTGGGTCGGGAGTTGTTCATGAAGTCTCCGAGGGTCACTTGCGCTTGAGGCTGAGTTTCTAAAACGCCGATGCTACGGTTAGCCTCACCTTACTAAGGCAAGCCTAACCGGTGCCCGGAGGTCCACACCATGCAGCCCACTCACGCCGAGATCGCGCGTACGCTCGCCGCCGGCCACCTGTCCGGCGTCGCGCACATCGCGTGCCGCCCGGGCCCCCTGCCCGTCCGGCACGTCACCGACGCCAACGGCCGTGTGCTGCTGCTGTCGCCCCGCGACGGCGCCTTCGCCGCGGCCCTCGTGCCGCAGGAGGGCAACGACGACACCGCGATGGTGCTCGACATCTCCGACGTGCCGCCGATGGCCGGCTCGCCCGCCCTGGGCCGGGTGTGGATCTCCGGCTGGGCCACCCTCCTCGAGGGCGACGAAGCCCGGGCCGCGGCGCTCGACTACGCCGACGTGGACGCCTCAGGTGACCTGCTCGACGTCGGCGCCGGTCAGGTCCTGCACCGGATGGACGTGGCCGAGGTGCGGTACGAGCGCAACGAGAACCTGGTCGACGTGGACGTCGACGACTGGGCCGAGGCCACCGCCGACCCGCTCTGCCGCATCGAGTTCGACCTGATCGCCGACCTGATCGACCACCACGAGGCCGAGATGAGCGCCTACGTGCGCCGCCAGCTCGGCTCGACGTTCCAGCCCCAGGCCGAGCCCCAGGTCGTACGGATGGACCGGTACGGCTTCATGGTCCGCCTCGACGACAAGCTGGCCCGTCTCGCCTTCCCGCGCCCGGTCACCGACCGCCACGATCTGGCTCATCTGCTGCACCCGGTGCTGTGCCACCGCTGCGGAGACTGAGCGGCTCGGTCAGGAAGCGCTGGACGTTCGGCCCGATCATCGCCGCCAGCAGTGCGGGCTCGGCGCTGGCCAGCGGCTCGATCCGCAGCACGTAGCGGGTGACCATGAGGCCGGCGATCTGGGTGGCGACCAGCGCCGAGCGCATCGGCGCCTCTTGCTGGTCGGCCACCAGCTCGGTCACCGCCCGGCGCAGGATCTGGGTGACCACGAACTCGCGCAGCAGCCGCGCCGTCCACTCGTTGCTCAGCGCCGAGCGGAAGACGGCCAGCGCGGCCGCGCCGGCCGGCGAGTCCCACACCGACAGGGCCATCCGCACCAGCCGCTCGCCGGCCTGCTCACGCGGCCCGGCCAGGGCCTGCGGGATCAGCTCGCCCGGGTTGACCGGCGCGTTCAGGGCGGCCAGGAAAAGCTTCTCCTTGGTGCCGAAGTAGTGGTGCACCAGCGCCGGATCGACCCCGGCCTCGGCCGCGATCGAGCGGATCGACGCCTTGTCGTACCCCTTCTCGGCGAAACAGGACCGGGCGGCCTGAAGGATGGACGCCCGGGTGTCCTGATTGCCGGGGCGCCGCCCGCTCCTGCGTACCAAGAAAGCTCCTAAGCAGTCCGCCGTCGCAGGGTCGCGGCGGCCAGGACGAGCGCGACCACGGCCGCGCCCGTGACGATCACCAGATCCCACCACATCTCGCCGGTCGGCTCGGCGTACCGCCCGACCTGCAGGAGCGCGTCGACCGCGTAGGTCAGCGGCAGCGCGTTGCTGATCGCCTCGAGCCAGCCGGCCATCTGCTCGCGCGGCACGAACAGCCCGCACAGCAGGATCTGCGGCACGACGACCACCGGAAGGAACTGTACGGCCTGGAACTCCGTACGGGCGAAGGCACTGCAGAACAAACCCAGGGCCACCCCGAGTACGGCGTTGAGCACGGCGACCACCACGACGAGCCCGGCGCTGCCGGTGGTCGTCAGGCCGAGCAGCCAGTACGCCGCACCGGTGGCCACCGCGCCTTGGACGGCGGCGGCGAGGCCGAACGCGAGGCCGTACCCGAAAAGCAGGTCCAATCTGCCCATCGGCGTGGTCAGCAGCCGCTCCAGGGTGCCGGTGGTCCGCTCCCGCAGCATCGCGATGCTGGTCACCAGAAACATGATCACGAACGGGAAGATGCCGAGCATGGTCAGCGCGATCCGGTCGAACGTGTTCCCGGCGCCGTCGTACATGAAGTAGATCAGGGTCAGCAGCAGCACCGGCACCACGATGAGCAGGGCCACCGTCCGCCGATCGTGCCGCAGCTGGCGCAGGATCCGCACCGAGGTCGCCAGCAGGATCATGCCGTCACCCGCTCTCGGATGCGCCGGAGGAAAGCCTCCTCAAGGTCGTCCGTGCCGGCCCGCTCGCGGATCGCGGCGGGGGTGTCGTCGCCGATCAGCTCGCCCTCGCGGATCAGCAGCAGCCGGTCGCAGCGCCCGGCCTCGTCCATCACGTGGCTCGAAACCAGCAGCGTCGTGCCGGCGGCGGCGAGCGCGTGGAACTTGCCCCACAGGTCGGCCCGCAGCACCGGATCGAGCCCCACGGTCGGCTCGTCCAGCACGAGCAGCCGCGGCGTGCCGATCAGGGCGCAGGCCAGCGAGGCCCGGCTCCGCTGACCGCCGGAGAGGTTCCCGACCAGCTGCCCGGCCGCGTCCTTGAGCCCCACGTCGTCGATGGCCCGCGACGCCTCGGCCGCGCCGAGCCCGTAGAGGGCGGCGAAGTAGCGCACGTTCTCCCGCACGGTCAGATCGGCGTAGACGCTCGGCGCCTGCGTCACGTAGCCGACCGTGCGCCGCAGCCCCGCGCTGCCGGCCGGCTCCCCGAACACCGTCACCGACCCCGACTTGACGATCTGCACCCCGACGATCGCCCTGATCAGCGTGGTCTTCCCGCTGCCACTGGGCCCGAGCAACCCGGTCACCCGCCCGGTCGGAACGGTGCACGTGATGCCGCGCAGAACCTCTCGTTTGCCCCGCTCGACCACGAGATCACGTACTTCGATCACGGTGCCCTCCAGTTATTCAACGCGTGTTGAGTTCAACGCTAGATGAATTCTGCGGCGCCGTAAATGACAAAAAGCCGCCACCCTCTCGCGAGGGCGGCGGCTTCGGGCGAAACGGGTCAGAGAGCCAGGATGCGGTCCAGGAACTCGCGGTAGCCGCGCATGGCCATGCGCATGCTCTCGGTGTCGGGGCTCTTGTTGCCGCGCAGCGGATCGAGCTCGTCCCGCTCGGCCAGCAGGGCCTCGGTGAGCTCGTTGACCGCGTCGGTGAGCAGGTCGTGAGCGCGGGTCAGGGCGGCCTCGGGATCGTCGACGAATTCGGCCTTCACCTCGTGCCAGGCGGCGCGGAAGTGACGGACCGCGTCCTCGTCCCAGAACGCGATGTTGCCCTCGGCCACGTCGCCCGGGCGCAGCGGCGCCTCCTCCTGCTGCTCGTCGCCGGGCTCGTCGGGGGCGGCGCGACGGCCGCGGCGGGCCGGCTCGGCGTCCTCGAGGCTGGCCGAGCGGCGCGGCAGCGGGGCCGGCTCCTCGTCGACGGTCTTGGCGGTCAGGTCGCCGCTGAACGTCACCGGCGATTTCGAGGGCGGGGCGGCCGGCACCGGAATGCTGGCCGAGGCCGCGCGCGGGGCCGGGACACCCGAGACCGGGCCGGCCTCCGGGTCGGGCAGCGCGGGCGTGTAGGACGCGGGCTCACCGTAGTTGCCACCGAAGCCGAGGCTCGAGGAACCGAGCCCCGTCGAGCCCAGGCCGTTGGAGCCCAGGCCGTTGGAGCCCAGGCCGTTGGGGCTCAGCCCGTTGGAGCCCAGCCCGTTGGGGCTCAGGCCGTTGGAAGCGGGGCCGGTGGAGCCCGGTCCCGTGGAGCCCAGCGCCGGCGAGACCGGGGCCGAGGAGACCGGCGCGCCCGAGACAGGCGCCCCGGAGACCGGCGCGCCCGAGGTCGGCGTGACGGTCGGGTGCTTGGAGGTGGGCACGGACGCCCAGCCGGTGGCCCCGGTCGCCCCCGTGGGGCCGGAGACGGGCGCCGACCCGTTCTCGCCCGTCGTCGGGATGCGTCCGTTCATGTCATCACGCCCGTTCTCGTCGTTCTCGTCCACCTGCTCGCGGCCATCCACAGTAGAGGCGCGGCCGTTCGTCTCGCCGTGGCTGTGCCCGTTGAGGCCGGCGGGACGCGGCTCGAGCGGGTTGTGCCCGCCGAACAGCATCCGGCCGTTGCGGCCGCCGAGACCGAACCCGCCGAAGGTGGCGGGGTCGCGGTCCCAGGGGTTGGTCCGAGCGGACTCTACGGCCGGGGCGGCACCGTCCTCGCGCTCAGAGGCCTCGGAGTGATCAGTATCCCGATCGGGCAGACCGTGCTGACCACCGGGAACGGGCAGCGGCGGCGTGGCCGCCGGCCGCGCCGACTCGGGCCGGGCCGACGGGATCGGACTGTTGCCGGACGGAATCGGGCCGTTGCCGGGCGCCGGCCGCGGCGGCTGGGGCTCCTCGGCCGGCTTGTCGCTCTCCTCCCGCGCGGACGGCGGCGACGTGGGCGGGCTGTCGGGCGTTTCCGGCTGGCGGCGGGAGCCGAGCGCGACCATCTCGGTTTCACTCGAATGGGTGGCCGGCGTCTCGGCCGATTCGGCGGTGGTGGCCTCGTCCTCCCCTTCGCGGTGCACCGGCCAGAAGCGGGCCAGGCCGCGGTTGGACCGCGCGTTGTCGGGGCTGGACGTCGGCTCCATTGCTTTCAGACTCCCGTCGAACTGCGCGCGCCGCCGCTGAAGGAGGTGGGCGGATGCGCCCTGGCTGGGCGCGGCGCACGACGACGGTACCGTTCCGCGCCGCCGGGCACACCCCCTGTGCCCGGATCGTGGGCCGCGTCGTGCTGCGTAAAAGCCCGTTCGGCCGATGGGGGAGAATCGTCGTGTGGCAGTCACGACCGATCTCGACCCGGCCATCGCGGCCCGGCTCAAGCGCACCCCCGACGGCCTCGTCGCGGCGATCGTGCGCGAGCACGGCACCGGCGATGTCCTCATGCTCGCGTGGATGGACGACGAGGCGCTGCATCGCACCCTGACCACCGGCCGCGCCACCTATTGGTCGCGCAGCCGCCAGGAGTACTGGGTCAAGGGCGCCACCTCCGGCCACCACCAGTTCGTCAAGAGCGTGGCCCTCGACTGCGACGGCGACGCCCTGCTGGTGACCGTCGAGCAGACCGGCGCCGCCTGCCACACGGGCGAGCACACCTGCTTCTTCGACGAGCTCGAGGTGTCGGGCCAGTGACCAGCGGCGCGGTCTTTCCCAGCGAAGCGGACTTCCTGCGTTCCGGCAAGAGGGTCGTCCCGATCACCAGACGGCTGCTGGCCGACGGCGAGACGCCGGTCGGCGTCTACACCAAGCTGGCCGGCGGTCCCGGCACCTTCCTGCTGGAGTCGGCCGAGCAGGGCGCCGGCCCGTCCGGCGCGGCCTGGTCGCGGTACTCGTTCGTCGGGGTCCGGAGCGCGGCCACCCTGGTCGAGCGCGACGGTGAGGCGCACTGGCTCGGGGCGCCGCCCGCCGGCGTACCTCTCAATGGTGATCCGGTGACGGCCCTGCGGGAAACCGTGGCCGCGCTGGCCGACGGCCCGGCCGCCGGCGATCTGCCCCCGCTGACCGGCGGCATGGTCGGCTATCTCAGCTACGACCTGGTGCGCCGCTTCGAGCGGCTGCCCCGCACGGCGAGCGACGACCTGCCGCTGCCCGAGCTCGGCATGATGCTCGCGACCGACCTGGTCGTGCTCGACCACTACGACGGCTCGGCCATCCTGGTCGCCAACGCGGTGCTGGCCGACGGCGCCTCCGAGACCGACCGGCGGGCCGCGTACCACCAGGCCGTGGGCCGGCTCGACGCGATGACGACCGCGCTGTCCCGGCCGACCCCGCCGATGATCTCCACGGTGGAGCGCCGTCCGGCGGGGGAGCCGGTCAGCCGTACCGCCCCCGGCGAATATCAGAAGGCCGTCGAGGAGGCCAAGGAGGCGATCCGGGCCGGCGAGTGCTTCCAGATCGTGGTGGCGCAGCGGTTCGAGCGCCCGACCGACGCCAACCCGCTCGACGTGTACCGGGTGCTGCGGGCGACCAACCCGAGCCCGTACATGTACCTGTTGCGCTTCGACGGTTTCGACATCGTCGGCTCGTCGCCCGAGGCCCATCTGAAGGTCAGCGCCGACATCGGCACGCGCCGCGCGCTGCTGCACCCGATCGCCGGCACCCGCTGGCGGGGCGCCACCCCCGAGCAGGACAACGCGCTCGCGGCCGAGCTGCTGGCCGACCCCAAGGAACGCTCCGAGCACGTCATGCTGGTCGACCTGGGCCGCAACGACCTGGGCCGGGTCTGCAAGCCGGGCACGGTCGAGGTGCCCGAGTTCGCCCGCATCGAGCGGTACAGCCACGTCATGCACATCGTCTCGACGGTCACCGGCGAGCTTCGCGACGACCAGAGCGCCTTCGACGCGCTGGCCGCGACGTTCCCGGCCGGCACGCTGTCCGGCGCCCCCAAGGTCCGCGCCATGGAGATCATCGAGTCGCTGGAGCCGACCCGCCGCGGACTCTACGGCGGCACGGTCGGCTACTTCGGCTTCGCCGGCGACATGGACATGGCCATCGCGATCCGGACGGCTCTGCTCAAGGACGGCACGGCCTACGTGGGCGCCGGCGCCGGCATCGTGGCCGACTCCGACCCGGCCGCCGAGGAGCAGGAGACCCGCAACAAGGCGGCCGCCGTGCTGGCCGCGATCGCCTCAGCGGAAACCTTGCGCGCCGCGCGATGAACCACCGCCGTTCCTACCTGCTGTCCCTTCTCGCCTGCCTGGCCGGCGCCGGTCTCGCCGCCTACGGCGCGACGCGCACGTGGTCGCTCGACGTGGTCCACCGGCCGGGAATGTCCGATGTGCGCACCCCGCAGACCGGCGCCGACCTGGAACCCTGGCTGATCGGCCTGGCGCTGGTCGCCCTGGCCGGCACGGGCGCGCTGCTGGCCACGCACGGCTGGGTGCGGCGCGGCCTCGGCGTCCTGCTCACCCTGGCCGGCCTGGGCGTCATCGCCGGCGCGATCGCCGGCCGCCTCGGCCTGGACGTCGGCGAGGCCGGTTCGGGGGCCACGCTCTGGCCGGTCGCCTGCGCTCTGGGCGGCGCGATCATCGCGGCCGGCGGTCTCACTGCCGCGCGTCAGGGCCATCTGTGGTCACGCATGTCGGCACGGTACGAACGTAAGCCGGCCCAGCCGCACTCGCCCGAACCGGGAAGCTCGGCGCGGCCGAGCGGGGGGTCCGGGCCGTTGGCGGCCGCCGGGCGCAAGACGCCGGAGGAAACCCCGGTCGACCCCCGTACGGCCTGGGACGCCCTCGACCGCGGCGACGACCCCACGTCCTGATCAGGCCAGCACCAGCAGGTCGTACCGCCGCCCGTCGTTCTCGGCCGTCTCCACGTGGACGAAGCCGCAACGCTCCAGAACACGCCGCGACGCCAGGTTGCCGACGTCAGTGGTCCCGTACAGCGGCCTGGTGGTCTCGATCTCGAGGTACAGGCGCAGGGCGCCGGTGCCGATCGACCGCCCCCAGAACTCCTGCCCCAGCCAGTAGCCGACTTCCCGGCGGCCGTCCTGCCACCACGACACCACGTTCCCGGCGATCCGCTCGCCGGACAGGACCGTCCGGGCCGTCACGGCCTCGTCGGCGAGGATCCGCTCGGTCCAGTGGGTGTGGAAGGTGTCGCGGTCGCGGGCCGGGAAGTTGGCCCGCCGGACGGCCTGGGGCTCTTGTTGGTGCGCGAAGAAAGTGTCGAGATCGGTCGGGCGCACCGCGCGCAGTGTCACCGGTTCAGGCATGCGCCGATTCTGACCCCAACGGGTGATCTTGGAAGGGTCAGGCGGTCGTGGCGAGCGAGCGCGCGGCGGCCGGGCGCTTCGGGGCCGTCTGCTTCGCGACCGTTTGCTTCGCGACCGGGTGCTTCGCGACCGGGTGCTTCGCGACCGGGTGCTTCGCGACCGGGACCGAGCGGCGGGCGACCAGGGCGGCCACCTCGCGGCTGAGCTCGGCCCGGGCCTCGTGGCGGGCGCGGTCCTCCAGGGTGGCGGCCCAGGCGTTGTCGCGGGCCGTGCGCACCCTGTCGGGGCCGATCACCACCCGCTGGAGGCCGGCGAAGAGGTCGGCGGCGGCGGAGACCAGGGCGCGGGGGGTGTCGGCGAGGCCGGCATCGGTCCGGGAGGCTGCCATGGCATTACTCCACATCGCTGGTAGGCATCGACAAGAGGAAACGTCCGGGGACGCCCGAACCAGTTTGCCTCGCCCACATCATGGCGGGACCGTATTTCCGGAGCGTGACGTGCGCGTCAACGCGCCGTGGGATCCACCGATCAGATGAGGTGCCGCAGCCCAGCGGCCCGGAGCGGGCGTGACCCATGTGACCGAAGTGACACACCGCCGTTGATCAGGCCGCATTATGCCCGAGCCCATCTCGTGAGGCGTGCCATACCCCGGGGGGCCTTGCGCGACCGCGACCTCCTAGCATCGGGCGGAGGACACCCGGAGAGGGGAGTCATTACGTGACATCCGATCAGCAGACGGAAGCGGGCACTGGCGGACCGCAGAACGTGCTGGAGGAGATCCTCGCAGGAGTGCGCGAGGACGTGGCGGCACGGCAGAAGCAGGTGCCGCTGGAGCAGGTTCGCGAGCTGGCGGCGGCGGCGCCACCGGCCATCGACGCTTACGCGGCGCTGCGTAAGCCTGGCGTGGCGGTGATCGCCGAGGTGAAGCGGTCGTCGCCCTCCAAGGGGGCGCTGGCCGAGATCCCCGACCCGGCCGAGCTGGCGGGGGAGTACGCGGCGGGCGGCGCCCGCGTCATCAGCGTGCTCACCGAGGGCCGGTGGTTCGGCGGTTCGCTCGACGATCTGAAGGCGGTTCGCGCCTCCGTTCAGATCCCGGTGCTCCGCAAGGACTTCGTGATCTCCTCCTATCAGGTGCACGAGGCCCGGGCCCACGGCGCCGACGTGGTGCTGCTCATCGTGGCCGCCCTCGAGCAGAACGTGCTGATGGGCCTGCTCGAGCGCATCGAGTCGCTGGGCATGACCGCGCTCGTCGAGGTGCACAACGAGGAGGAGGCCGACCGGGCTCTGGAGGCGAACGCCAAGGTCATCGGGGTCAACGCCCGTGACCTGCGCACGCTTCAGGTCGACCGGTCCGTCTTCGAGCGCATCGCGCCGGGCCTGCCCAACAACGTCGTCAAGATCGCCGAGTCGGGGGTGCGGGGACCGCACGACCTGATCCGGTACGCGTCGGCCGGCGCCGACGCCGTGCTGGTCGGCGAGGGCCTGGTGACCCAGAAGAGCCCGCGTGACGCCGTGGCCGAGCTGGTCAACGCCGGCAACCACCCCGCGACGCCGCGGCCCGTTCGATGAGCGCGCCGTCGTTGCCGGACCTGGCCGGTCACTTCGGCCGGTACGGCGGGCGTTTCGTGCCCGAGGCGCTGGTGCGGGCGCTCGACGAGCTCGACGCGGCGTACCGGTCGGCCAAGACCGACCCGGTGTTCCAGGCCGAGTTCGAGAACCTGCTGGTGAACTACGCCGGCGTGCCCTCGCTGCTCTACCGGGCGGAGCGCCTGTCGGCCGCGGTCGGCGCCGAGATCCTGCTCAAGCGCGAGGACCTGAACCACACCGGCGCCCACAAGGTGCGCAACGTGCTGGGCCAGGCGCTGCTGGCCAAGCGGATGGGCAAGCCACGGGTCATCGCCGAAACCGGCGCCGGCCAGCACGGCGTGGCCTCGGCCACCGCGGCCGCCCTGCTCGACCTCGAGTGCGTGGTCTACATGGGCGAGACCGACACCGAGCGGCAGGCGCTGAATGTGGCCCGCATGCGCATGCTCGGCGCCACGGTCGTGCCGGTGACGAACGGGTCGCGCACGCTCAAGGACGCGCTCAACGAGGCGCTGCGCGACTGGGTGGCCAGCGTCGACTCGACGCACTACCTGCTCGGCACGGCGGCCGGACCGCACCCGTTCCCCGAGATCGTCCGCGATTTCGTGGGCGGCATCGGCGTCGAGGCCCGGGCGCAGTGCTTCGAGCTGATCGGCCGGCTGCCCGACGCGGTGGCGGCCTGCGTGGGCGGCGGCTCGAACGCGATCGGCATCTTCCACGCCTTCGTGCCCGACGAGTCGGTCGAGCTGTACGGCTTCGAGGCGGGTGGCGACGGCGTCGAGACCGGCCGGCACGCCGCGTCGATCACCGGTGGCTCGTCAGGCGTGCTGCACGGCGCCCGGACGTACGTGCTGCAGGACGGCGACGGCCAGACGGTCGAGTCGCATTCCATCTCGGCCGGCCTCGACTACCCGGGCGTCGGCCCGGAGCACGCCTGGCTGCACGACACGGGCCGGGCCACGTACGAGCCGGTGACCGACGCCGAGGCGATGGTCGCGTTCCAGCTGCTCTGCCGCACCGAGGGCATCATCCCGGCCATCGAGAGCGCGCACGCGCTGGCCGGCGCCGCCCGGATCGCCCCGCGGCTGCGGGCCGAGCTGGGCCGTACGCCGACCATCGTGGTCAACCTGTCCGGCCGCGGCGACAAGGACGTGCACACCGCGGGCGCGTACTTCGGCATTCTCGACCCGGTCGAGACGATCGTTCCCGGGGAGCAGGAGTAAGACATGACGATCGCTGACGTCTTCGCCAAGGCGAAAGCCGAGAACCGGTCGGTGCTCATCGGCTGCATGCCGGCCGGCTTCCCGACCGTCGAGGACAGCATCGCCTCGATGATCGCGATGCACGAGGCCGGCTGCGACGTCATCGAGGTCGAGCTGCCGTACTCGGACCCGGTCATGGACGGCCCGGTCATCCAGAAGGCGAGCGACATCGCGCTCGCGGCCGGCGTCCGTACCCGGGACACCCTCAAGATCATTGAGGCCGTGTCCCGTACGGGAGCCCCGGTCGTCCTGATGACCTACTGGAACCCCATCGAGAAGTACGGGGTCAACACCTTCGCCCGGGACCTGGCCTCGGCCGGCGCCACCGGCATGATCACGCCGGACCTGATCCCGGACGAGGCGGCCGAGTGGATCGCGGCCTCCGACGAGTACCGGATCGACCGCACCTTCCTGGTCTCGCCGTCCTCGACCGACGAGCGCATCGCGATGACCGTCGCCCAGTGCCGCGGCTTCGTCTACGCCACCGCGCTGATGGGCGTCACCGGCGCCCGCACCTCGGTGTCGTCGCAGGCCCCCGAGCTGGTCGACCGGGTGCGGCACGCCGACCCGCAGATGCCGGTCGGTGTGGGTTTGGGCGTCGGCAACGGGGCGCAGGCGGCCGAGGTCGCCGGTTTCGCCGACGGCGTGATCGTGGGCAGCGCGCTGATCCGCAGCGTGCTCGAGGCGCCCGATCGCGCCACCGGGCTGTCCCGGCTGCGCGCGCTCAGCGCCGAACTGGCCGAGGGCGTGCGCAACCCGCGAAACTAGACCCGCCCTGATCACCCGCCTCGCAGTCTTCGACGGTAGCGTGTGCAACCGTGATTACCGCCGCGATCCCGAGTCCGACGACGTCCGTCTGGCATGTGCTCGGGCTGCCCGTCCGGGCGTACGCGCTCTGCATCGTGCTGGGCATCGTCGCCGCCCTCTACATCCTGGAATACCGGATGCGCAGCCGCGGCGTGGCCCGCTGGGCCTCGCTCGACATCGCGGTGTGGGCGGTGCCGTTCGGCATCGTCGGCGCCCGGATCTATCACCTGATCACCTCGCCGCAGGACTACTTCGGCGCCGGCGGTGACCCGATCCGCGCCTTCTACATCTGGGAGGGCGGCCTCGGCATCTGGGGCGCGGTGATCGGCGGCGCGGTCGGCGCGTACATCGGCTGCCGCCAGCTCGGCCTGCCGTTCGCGCTGGTCGCCGACTCGCTCGCGGTCGGCCTGCCGGTGGCCCAGGGCGTCGGCCGGCTCGGCAACTGGTTCAACAACGAGCTGTACGGCAAGGTCACCACACTGCCGTGGGGTCTCGAGGTCCACGACATGGACCGCTCGAACCCGGGCCACGCCACGGTGATCGACGGGCAACCCGTGACACTGCCCGACCTCTACCATCCGACGTTCCTGTACGAGCTGGTCTGGGACCTGGGCGTCGCGCTGCTGGTGTGGCTGGCCGACCGCAAGTTCAAGTTCGGCCGGGGCCGCGCCTTCGCGCTGTACGTGATGGCGTACACGGCCGGGCGGGCCTGGATCGAGATGCTGCGGGTCGACGAGGCCAACCACTTCTTCGGCATCCGGCTCAACGTGTTCACCGCGATCGTCTTCTTCCTGCTCGCGCTGATCTACTTCCTGGTGGTCCGCGGCCCCCGGGCGTACGTGGTGCCCGACGACGCCCCCGAGACGCAGCCCGAGCCGGCCGCCGAGAGCGACGTCAGCCAGGTCGACGTCACTGGCGAGGCCCAGCCGGCCCGCGCCCCCAAGGGCTACCAGGTGGTCAGCCACCATCGCTTCGAGGAGTACCGCCGGACCGGCATCCTGCCTCCGGAGACCCCGCAGGACATGGCCGAGGAGATCGCGGCCGGCGGCCACCCGCTCGAGCCGGCCGACCCCGCCGGCCCGGCCGGCGTCGGCGAGGCCGTCCTGGCCACCGGGGCCGCGGCCGGCGCCGGCCCCGACGGTGCCTCCGGCGGCGACGTGGACGTCGAGACGCCGCGCAAAAACGACGAACGCTGATCAAGGCCGGCGGCGGGGTGGTCGGACGGGCGGTCGTGGTCGGAGCCGGGATGGCCGGGCTGGCCACGGCCGGCGCTCTGTCCCGCTCCGGCTGGCGGGTGACGCTGCTGGAACGGGCCGAGCGGGTCGCCGCCCCGCCGACCGCCCTGGTGCTGTGGCCGAACGGCCGCCGCGCCCTGGAAGCCCTCGACCCGGCCGGCGGCTGGTCGTCGATCGCGTCCCCGCTGCCCGACGGCGGCGTCCGCCGCCCCGACGGCCAGTGGCTGGTGACCCCGCGCGGGCGTACCGGCTCGGGCCCGGCCCCGGCCGCGGCACGCCTGGAGGACCTGTACGACGTGCTGATCGCCGGCCTCGGCGACAACGTGCAGATGCGGACCGGCTTCGCGGTGACCACGATCCGCACCGGCCCGGACCGGCGCCCCGAGGTGGGTGACGGCCACACGATGATCGAAGCCGACCTGGTCGTGGCGGCCGACGGCATCGACAGCCGCGTCCGGCGGCAGCTGGCCCCCGAATCGGCCGCGGTGAGTTCCGGCTTCGCCGACTGGCAGGCGGTAGTCCCCGCCCACCGGTTGTCGTCCGGCCACACCACAGGCGGCGAGACCCTGGGGGCCGGCTACCGCTTCGTGTCGATCCCGCTCGGCCCCGGCCGGGGCGTCTACTGGGTGGCGACCGCGGCCGGCGCGCCCCGCCCCGAGTCCCCGGCCACCCAGCTCACCCTGCTGCGCCGCTGGTTCGCCGGCTGGCCCGACCCGGTCGGCGAGCTGCTGGCCGCGACCACCCCGGCCGACCTGGTGCCGCACGAGGTGCGCGAGCTGCGCCCACTGCCCCGCACATTCGACTTCCCCTCCGGCCCCGGCGGCGTAGTCCTGCTGGGCGACGCGGCCCACGCGATGCCCCACCACCTGGGCCAGGGGGCGTGCCTGGCTTTCGAGGACGCGGCCACGCTGGCCGCCCTGACCTCGGACGCGCCACCCGGCCCCGGCCTGGTGGCGGCCCTGGAGACGTACAGCCGCCTACGCCGCCCCCGCACCACCAGCGTGGTCCGCCAGACCCGCCGCATGTCAGCCGTCGTCCAGGCCCGCGGCCGCCTGGCCTTGCGCGCCCGCGACGCCGCCCTCAACCACATGCGCCCCCGAATGATGGCCCCCACACCGGACTGGTCACCCCCGAACTGACCCCCTCCCGAGCTGGCCGTCTCCCGAGCTGGCCGTCTCCCGAGCTGACCGCCGAGCTGGCTGGGAGCCGAGCTGGCTGACCGCCGAGCTGGCTGGGAGCCGAGTTGGCTGGCGGCCGAGCTGGCTGGCCGCCCCGCCCGAGCTGACCGCCGAGCTGGCTGGGAGCCGAGCTGGCTGACCGCCGAGCTGGCTGGGAGCCGAGCTGGCTGGCCGCCGCCCGAGCTGACCGCCGAGCTGGCGGGGAGCCGAGCTGGGTCGTGCCCGCTGAGGTGGTGTATGACTCGGCCATCGCTGATCCGTGTGTGTTGATGCTAGGCGGCGATCTCTGTGGTCTGGTCGGCTTCGGTGTCTTGGCTGGTCTTGACTGGTGTGAGGCGGGCTTTGCGGATGAGGTCCAGGCTCATGTAGCGGCGTCCTTCGACCCATTCATCGGTTTGTTCGGCGAGCACGGCGCCGACGAGGCGGATGATCGCGGCTCGGTTCGGGAAGATCCCGACGACATCGGTGCGCCGGCGGATCTCTTTGTTCAAGCGTTCCTGGGGGTTGTTCGACCAGATCTGACGCCAGAGCTCACGCGGGAACGCGGTGAACGCCAACAGGTCGGCGCGGGCGTCGTCGAGGTGTTCGGCGGCGTCACCGAACTTCTCGCCGATCATCTCCAAGACCCGGGCGTATTGGGCTTCGACCGCGGCGGTGTCGGGTTGGTCGAAGACCGTGCGGACCAGGGTGGCGACCCACGGCTGCGCGGATTTGGGGACTTTGGCGAGCAGGTTGCGCAGATAGTGGGTGCGGCAACGCTGCCAGGACGCGCCCGGCAGCGCGGCCCCGATCGCGTTGACCAGCCCGGCGTGGGCATCGGAGACGACCAGGCGGACCCCGGACAGGCCGCGGGCGGTCAACGAGCGCAGGAAGGCCAGCCAGCCGGCCCCGTCCTCATCGCTGCTGATGTCCAGGCCGAGGACTTCCCTGCCGCCGTCGGCGTTGACCCCGACCGCGACCAGGCCATGGACGTTGATGATCCGGCCGTGTTCGCGGACCTTGATGACCAGGGCGTCGAGCCAGACGAACACATACGG
>NZ_JBEZGO010000007.1:0-465335 GCF_040650035.1 Actinoplanes sp. NPDC048796
GGGCACCATTCACCACCGCGACCCGCACCGCCGACCCGAAGGCGCAGCAAAGCGAACCCCGCTGAGTTCATGATTTCCGTCAGGACGGCCGCGCCCGGGCCCTGGTGAAGGTCCCGCTCGCTCGCCCGTCTCCCTGGCGGCTCGGAAAACATTACTCCTCGAACGGCGCAACGCCAAATCGGGGCCCGGAAGAGTGCATCCCCCCAGGCCAGAGCCCATGTCAACGCCGTTGACGGAGGAGACCGAGGGTGATGGGATGCCCCAAACACCCCGAGGAGGAGCACGTATGGCGTACGCGGACCTGGTCTTCGTCAATGGTCCTGTCTTCACCGAAGACGGCTTCGACACCGGCCTGGCGGTGCGCGACGGCCGCATCACGGCGCTCGGCGAACAGGCGGCCCGGGACCTGCGCGGCCCCAGGACCGAGACGATCGACCTGAAGGGCCGGCTCCTGATCCCCGGCTTCCAGGACGCCCACATCCACGCCGTCATGGGCGGCGTCGAGCTCGGCCAGTGCGACCTCACCGGCACCACCGACCGCGACGAGTACCTGCGCCGGATCCGGAAGTACGCGGACGACAACCCCGATGCCGCCTGGATCGTCGGCGGCGGCTGGTCGATGGAGAGCTTCGAAAGCGGCATCCCCGACCGTCACCTGCTCGACCGCGTCGTCCCCGACCGTCCCGTCTATCTGCTCAACCGCGATCACCACGCCGCCTGGGTCAACACCCGGGCCCTCGAGTACGCCGGCATCACCCGCGACACCCCTGACCCCGACGCCGGCCGGATCGACCGCGACGGGAACGGCGACCCCGTGGGCGCTCTCCAGGAGGGCGCCATGTCCCTCGTCGACGTCCCCGCCGCCACCGCCGAACAGCGGCTGGCCGGTCTCCTGCGGGCTCAGGCCCTGCTCCATTCGCTCGGCATCACGGCCTGGCAGGACGCCATGGTGGCGGCAAGCAACGGCTACGACGACATCTCCGACGCGTACCAGCAAGCCGCCCGGACCGGCGCGCTCACCGCGACCGTCGTCGGCGCCCTGTGGTGGGACCGCGACCGGGGTGCCGAGCAGATCCCCGAGCTGGTCGCCAAGCGGGAGCGTCTCACCGTCGGCCGCCTGCGCTGTTCCTCGATCAAGCTGATGCTGGACGGCATCGCCGAGAACTTCACCGCCGCCATGACCGCGCCCTATCGCGACTCGTGCGGGTGTACTACCTCCAACCGAGGAATCGATTTCATCGACCCGGAGGCGCTTCGGGGCTACGTGACCGAGCTCGACGCGCTCGGCTTCCAGACGCACTTCCACGCCCTCGGTGACCAGGCCGTACGGAATGCCCTGGACGCCGTCGAGGCCGCCCGGAAGGCCAACGGCCAGCGGGACACCCGTCCGCATCTGGCCCATCTTCAGGTAGTACACCCGGACGATGTACGCCGGTTCGCCGTGCTCGGCGCCACCGCCAACATGCAGCCGTTCTGGGCCGCTCACGAGCCGCAGATGGACGAGCTCACGATCCCGTTCCTCGACCCCGAGCTGGCCGGATGGCAGTACCCGTTCGGCGATCTGCACCGGGCCGGCGCGCGGCTGGCCGGCGGTAGTGACTGGCCGGTCAGCACCCCGGATCCGATTCAGGGCCTGCACGTCGCCGTCAATCGCGTGCTGCCCGAGGAGGACCGGGAGAGGTTCCTGGAAGATCAAGCCCTTGATTTGCGTACGGCGCTGAGCGCGTACACGAGCGGCTCGGCCTACGTGAATCACCTCGACGACACCGGAAGCCTGCGTCCCGGCATGCGCGCCGATCTGGTCGTCCTGAACCGCGATCCGTTCGCCGGCGAGCCCCGGGAGATCTCGGAGACGGCGGTGGCGCAGACCTACGTCGACGGCAGGCGGGTGTTCGTCTCGGAGTCGGACGAGCGCTGAACGGGCACGGCCCGGGGCCACACGGCGGGGACCGGCGGCGCTTCCAAGGCCGCCGGCACGGGCGCGGTTTCGAGAGCGGGCGCCGGCATCGTGGCGGGTTCGAGGGCGGGCTGCGCCACGACCGGGCGCGGCACCAGGGCGAGGACCACGGCGAGCAGGCCCATGGCGGCGACCGCGTCCACCCAGTAGTGGTTGCCCGTCACCACCACGACGAGCAGCGTGATCACCGGGTGGGCCAGCCAGACCCAGCGCCAGCGGTGGCCGGCGAAGGCCCCGGCCAGGGCCAGGGCCACCACGACGGCCCAGCCGACGTGCAGGGAGGGGATCGCCGCGTACTGGTTGCTCAGCGTGTCGGTGCTCGGGGACCCGTACACCGAGGGCCCGAAGAGACGTCCGGTGTCGACCATGCCGGCCGAGGTGAGCATGCGCGGCGGCGCCAGCGGGTAGAGCGCGTGCACCACCAGGGCGAACGCCGTCAGCGTGGCCAGGGTGCGCCGCATCCACAGGTAGATCTCGGGCCGTCTGACGTACATCCAGATCAGGGTGATCGCGGTGGCCGGGAAGTGCACGTACGCGTAGAAACAGTTCGCCGCCCGTACCCAGAAGTCATGCGGCAGCAGCGCTGTCTGCAGCGCCGACTCGCTGGGCAGATGCAGCAGCCGTTCGAAGTCCCAGACCGAGGCGGCGTTGCGCATCGCCTCGTCGACGTGGCCCTCGACCAGGATGCGGCCGAACTTGTAGGCGAGGAACAGCACGGCGACGAGAAGTAACTCGCGCGCCGCGCGTCGGGCAGCCACCCTGTTCACCCTGGCACCTCCGGACGAGCCCGCGGGACGCGATCAAGTCCCCAGCATCTTCCAGATCTTGCAGGACACGCAAATTTTTACGGCGAGAAGTCAGTCACCTTCACAGCGTCACCTCAGGCTTGTGAAAGGGACGTCAGCTCAGTGGAACGTCCAGCCGGGCCGAAAGCTCCTCGACCGTGGTGCCGAACGTCTCCACGACGTGGACGCCCTCCGGCGACAGGGCGAACGTCGCCACGTCGGTGTAGACGCGGCTCACGCAGGCCTTTCCGGTCAGCGGATACGTACAGGAGGGCACCAGCTTCGGCTTGCCGTCCTTGGCGAACAGGGTCATCATCACGAAGACCTGCTTGGCCCCGATCGCCAGGTCCATCGCCCCGCCGACCGCCGGAATAGCGTCGGGCGCGCCGGTCGACCAGTTGGCCAGGTCGCCCGTCGCCGAGACCTGGAACGCGCCCATGATGCAGACGTCGAGGTGGCCGCCGCGCATCATCGCGAACGAGTCGGCGTGGTGGAAATACGACGCGCCGGGCAGCTCGGTCACCGGCTGTTTGCCGGCATTGGTCAGGTCGGGGTCGATGTCGTCCCCGGTGGCGACCGGGCCCATGTTGAGCATGCCGTTCTCGGTGTGCAGGACGACGCCGCTGCCCGGGCGCAGATAGGAGGCGACCATGGTCGGCTGCCCGATCCCGAGATTGACGTACGAGCCGTCGGGAATGTCCCGGGCGACGATCTCCGCCATTTCCTCCCGCGTCAGGCTCATGCCACGACCAGCCGGTTCACGTAGATGGCCGGGGTGACGACGGCTTCCGGGTCGAGTGCGCCGACCACTTCACCCACCTGAGCGATGGTCACAGCAGCCGCGGTCGCCATCACGGGCCCGAAGTTCCGGGCCGTTTTGCGATAGACGAGATTGCCGATCCGGTCGGATCGGTAAGCCTTGATCAACGCCACGTCCCCGCGAATCGGATATTCCAACAGGTACTCCCGGCCGTCGATGACGCGCGTTTCCTTGCCCTCGGCGAGCGGCGTTCCCACAGCGGTCGGGCTGTAGAAAGCGCCGATTCCGGCGCCGGCGGCCCGCATCCGCTCGGCCAGGTTGCCCTGGGGCACGAGTTCGAGCTCGATTTCGCCCGCCCGGTACAGCCCGTCGAACACCCAGGAATCGGACTGCCGGGGAAAGGAACAGACCACTTTGCGTACGCGACCGGCGGCCAGCAACGCGGCGAGCCCGGTGTCCCCATTTCCCGCGTTGTTGCTGACGATCGTGAGGCCGGAGGCGCCGTGCTCGATGAGCGCGTCGATCAGTTCGACCGGCATGCCGGCCATGCCGAACCCACCCACCAGAACGGTGTCGCCGTCCTTGACGGCCCCGACCGCCTCGAGCGCCGGCATGATCTCCGCGGTCATTCGGCCAGGACTTTCTGCGCTATACGGAATGCGGTGTTGGCGGCCGGGACGCCGCAGTAGATCGCGGTCTGCAACAACACTTCCTTGATCTCGTCGTCGGTGAGCCCGTTGCGCCGCGCGGCGCGCAGGTGCATGGCCAGTTCCTCCTGATGGCCCAGGGCGACCAGCGCGGTCAGGGTGATCATCGAACGGCTGCGGCGGTCCAGGCCGGGACGGGTCCAGATCTCACCCCAGGCGTACGCCGTGATGAGCTCCTGAAAGTCGCGGGTGAACGGGGTCGTCGCGGCCACGGCACGGTCCACGTGCTCGTCGCCGAGGACCTGGCGGCGTACGGACATGCCCGCTTCTCGCACCCGTTCGAGGGTGGCCGGCCCGCCGAAGTGTTCCTCGAGCAGCCCGGCGACCAGCTCCGGCTGCTCGGCCGGGGCGAGGTGGGCGACATCCTCGAGCACGACCAGACGGCCGTCGCGCACCTCGGACGCGATCTGCGCGAGCCCCTCCGGCGGGGTCGGCTGGTCAACGGCTCCGGCGATCGCGAGCACGGGCGCGACGATCTCGGGCAGACGCGGCCGTACGTCGAAAGCGGCCAGCGCCTCGCACGTGAGCGCATAGCTCTCCCGGTCGACCGCGCGCAGCGCGTCCAGCAGCGCACCGGCGACGGCGGGCTGCCGTTGCGGGAAGGCCGGGGCGAACCAGCGCTGAAGCGAGCCGGCGACGACGGCGTGAGTGCCCTCGGCCCGTACGGTCTCGGCCCGCTGCCGCCAGCCCGCGGCCTCCCCGATCTTGGCGCCGGTGCAGATCAGGGCGGCCGACTCGACCCGCTTCGGCGCGTCGAGCAGCAGCTGAAGGCCGACGGCCCCGCCCACGGAGTCGCCGGCGTACCGGAACGGTGATCCGGGCCGGAGCTCGCCGGCCAGGGCCAGAACGTCCCGCGCCAGGTCGGCGATGCTGAAGGCGCCGGCCGCCGGAGCACCGCGCCCATGCCCGGGAAGATCCCAGCCGACGACGTGATGACCCTTGATCAGCCGGGCGCAGCGCCCCCAGAGCGCCTGGACCGAGGTGCCGAGCGAGGGTCCGACCAGCAGCAGGGGCCGGTCGGGCGCGTCGAGGAGAACGGTGGATGTCAGCAAGGCTTCTCCGCGGCTCGGGCCAGAACGGCGTCGATGATCTCGTCGGTCGCACCCCGATAGGGCCCTCCCGCCGGGGCGTACTTTCGCTGCTCGGCGTCGATGCCGGGGCGGGCCTCGGCCAGGATCGTGGCCATTCGGACGGCGTCCACTCGCAGTCCGGCCAGCAGGTCGGCGGTCTGGGAGCCGGCCACGACGGTGCGGCGGGCGAGGGTCCGCAGGGTGGACCACTCGACGTGCCAGGAGCCGTCCGGGCGTTCGTCGACCGCGGTGGCGGCGGCGATGTGCAGGGACGAGGCCAGCGGCGGGGCGGCCAGGGCGGCCCGGCGGATCAGCACCGACAGGACCGGGTTCTGTTTGTTCGGCATGGCCGACGAGCCGCCGCCCCGGGCCTCGGTGAGCTCACCGATCTCCGGCCGCGCGCCGACCAGGACGTCGTTGGCGATCTTCCCCCAGGCGTCGGTGCAGGTCACGAGCGCGTCGCCGAACCGGGTGACGGGGGCGCGGCTGGTGTGCCACGGCTCGCGCGGCGGCAACCCGAGCGTGACCGCGGTGGCGGCGACCAGCTCGCGGGCCTTCGCCGGGCCGCCGGCCAGGACGGTCGGCGCGGCCAGGTTGCCCGCGGCGCCGCCGATCTGGATCGGCAGCTCGGCGGCGTCCAGAGCGTCCCGCGCGTCGAGGACGCCCTGCAGCCAGCCCGCGACCTTGAGACCGAAAGTGATCGGGACCGCGTGCTGGGTCAGCGTGCGCCCGGCCATGTCCGTGCCGCGGTGCCGGTCGGCCAGCTCGGTCAGCAGCGAGACCTGCGCCGCCAGGTCGGCGCGGATCCGGGCCGCGGCGTCGGTGAGGACGAGCACCATCGCCGTGTCCAGAACGTCCTGGCTGGTCAGGCCGGCGTGGATGTCTCGGATGTCGGAGCGGGACCGGAGCAGCGTGACAAGTGGAATGACGGGGTTGCCGCCCGCTTCCGCGTCCCGCGCCAGGCCCGGCAGATCCGCCGGTCCGACGAGGGTGGAGAGATCGGGTGGGGCGTGGTGGTGAAGGGCGGCCAGCCAGGCCGACTCGACCCGGAGCAGGGCGGACAGGACGGCCTCGTCGGTGCAGAGGGGGTCGGCTCTCGCGTCGCCGGGCCAGAGCAGGTCGCTCATAGGGCCTGGCCGGGAAAGGTCAGGAACACCGTCTCACCCTCGCCCTGCAGTCGGATGTCGAAGCGCAGGCCGCGCTCCTCGCGCGTGGTGATCAGCGTATCCCGCCTTTCCGGCGGCAGCCCCTCGAGAAACGCGTCCAGCTCGTCGGCCGGTACGTAGGCGCGGGTGAACAGCCGGTCCAGCAGGCCCCGGGCGAACACCGTGACCGCGAAGAACGACGGCGGCTCCAGCGTCGAGAACCAGTAGTGGCCGTCCGGGTCGGTCTGGGCCCGGCCCCAGCCGGTGAACGTCCAGCCGTCGCGCCGGATCGAGCCGCCTTCCCTCGGGACGGCGCCGGACGGGTCGGCCTGCCAGATCTCGATCACGGCGTCGGGGACCCCGTCGCCCTGCCCGTCGAGGACGCGGCCGTGCAGGCGTACGGCGTCCGGCCGGCCGGGCGGCACAAGCTCGTTGTCACCCGCGTACGGCAGACCCAGATGGAAGAACGGCCCGACGGTCTGCCCCGGAGCGTAAGTCACGGCTGGTCCTCCAGGGGGGTGCGGTGGGTTCCGGTCAGGACGATGTCCCACCGGTATCCGAGGCTGTACTCGGGCGTGGTCAGCTCGTGGTCGTAGGACGCCAGCAGGGCCTCGCGCGCCTTCGGGTCGGTGATCGACTGGTAGATCGGGTCGAGGTCGAACAGCGGATCGTTCGGGAAGTACATCTGGGTGACCAGGCGCTGCGTGAAGTCCGTGCCGAACAGCGAGAAGTGGATGTGCGCCGGCCGCCAGGCGTTGAGGTGGTTGCGCCACGGGTACGGCCCCGGCTTGATCGTCTGGAAGCGGTAGGTGCCGTTCGCGTCGGTCAGGCAGCGGCCGGCGCCGACGAAGTTCGGGTCGAGCGGCGCCGGATGCTGATCACGCTGGTGCCAGTAGCGGCCGGAGGCGTTCGCCTGCCAGATCTCGACGAGCTGATGACGTACGGGATTGCCCTGCCCGTCGAGGACACGGCCGGTCACCACCATGCGCTCACCCAGCGGCTCCCCCGCGCGCTGGATCGTCAGGTCGGCCTCGTCGGCGGCGACGTCGCGGCTGCTGAAGCAGGGCGCCCACAGTTCGACGCCCTCCGGATCGGCCAGGACCCGGTCCTTCGTCGGGTGCCGCAGCACACTGCTGCGGTACGGCGGGTAGTCGAGCTGCGGTTGCGGCCCGCCGCGGCCGCGGAGCTCGGCTATCTCGGCGCTGATGTCGGCCTGGGTCTCCACACCGGGGACGCTAGACGGGCGGCGGCCCCGAGACGATACTTGCCTTCCGCTCAGTGGAAGACAGGGTATCGATGGGCGCTACTGTCACCTCCCGGGTGCTCGATCTGCTGGGCGCCTTCGACGCCGACCATCGCAGCCTCACGCTCAGCGACCTGGCCCGCCGCGCCGGACTGCCGCTGGCCACCGCCCATCGGCTGGTCGGCGAGCTGGCCCGGTGGGGCGCGCTGACCAGGCTCTCCACCGGGCAGTACGTGATCGGCCGCCGGCTGTGGGACCTCGGTCTGCTCTCCCCCGTGCAGTCCGGCCTGCGCCAGGCCGCCTCGCCGTTCCTGCACGATCTCTACGGCGCCACGCTGGCCACGGTGCATCTCGCCGTCCGCGACGGCGGGGAGGTGCTCTACGTCGACCGGCTCGCCGGGCACGTGTCGGTCCCGGTCGTCAGCGAGATCGGCTCGCGGCTTCCGTTGCACGCCACGGGGGTGGGCAAGGTGCTTCTGGCGTACGCCCCGGAGGACGTGCGGACGGAAGCATTCGGGCGTCTCACCCGGATCACGCCCTACACGATCACGCAGCCGGCGCTGCTCGCCGAGCAGCTCCAACGGGTGCGGACGACGGGCTTCGCCACGACCGGCGAGGAGATGAGCCTGGGCGCGTGCTCGGTGGCCGTGCCGGTGCGCGGCCAGGCCGACCAGGTGGTGGCGGCGCTGGGCATCGTCGTGCCGGACCTGCGGCGGGAACAGGCGCGGTTGATCTCGGCGCTCCAGGTGGCGGCGCGGGGCATCGGCCGGACGTTGGCTTCCGCCCAGTGGAAATAGGGCCTTGCCGCTTTCGCCCGCCTGCCGTTGGCTGAGCGCATGCGCACCCAGGTCGCCATCATCGGCGCCGGCCCGGCCGGACTGCTCCTCGCCCACCTCCTGCATCGCGGCGGCGTCGACGCGGTGGTGCTCGAGACCCGTTCCCAGGAGTACGTGGCCTCGCGCATCCGCGCCGGCATCCTCGAGAGCTCCAGCGTCGAGCTGCTGGAATCGATGGGTCTCGGGGACCGGCTGCGCGCCGAGGGGCACGAGCACCGGGGCATCTACCTGCAGTGGCCGGGCGAACGGCACCACCTCGACTTCGTCGACCTGACCGGGCGCAGTGTCTGGGTCTACGGCCAGACCGAGGTGCAGAAGGACCTGGTCGCCGCCGGTACGGCCGCGGTGTTCTACGAGGTCACCGACGTCCAGCTGCACGACGTGGAGTCGGACCGGCCGCACGTGACCTTCGTGGACGCCGACGGGGAGGAGCAGCGGCTCGACGCGGACGCCGTCGCGGGCTGCGACGGGTCCTTCGGGCCGAGCCGCCAGGCGGTGCCCGCGCAGACCTTCGAGCGCGTGTATCCGTACTCCTGGCTCGGAATCCTGGCCGATGTGGCGCCCTCGACCGATGAGCTGATCTACGCCTGGCATCCGAACGGGTTCGCCCTGCACTCGATGCGTTCCGAGACGGTGAGCCGGCTCTACCTTCAGGTGCCGAACGGCACGGATCCGTCCTCGTGGCCGGACGACCGCGTCTGGGCGGAACTGGCGACCCGGCTCGGGCACGGGCAGGACGGCTGGAAGCTGACGCCGGGGCCGATCACCGACAAGAGCGTGCTGCCGATGCGCAGCTACGTGCAGACCCCGATGCGACACGGACGGGTGTTTCTGGCCGGGGACGCGGCCCACATCGTGCCACCGACCGGGGCCAAGGGGCTCAATCTGGCGATCGCCGACGTCACGCTGCTGTCGCGGGCGTTGATCTCCCTTTTGCGTGAAGGCGATGCCGCGCTGGCCGACTCGTACTCGGACGATGCCCTGCGGCGGGTCTGGCGCTGCACGCATTTCTCCTGGTGGATGACGACGATGCTGCACACCGGCGACGATCCGTTCGACGCTCAGCTCCAGCTGTCGCAGCTGCGGTGGGTGGCCTCCAGCGAGGCCGGCGCGCGCGGGCTGGCCGAGAACTACGCGGGCCTGCCGATCGGCTTCTGAACACATGCACTGATTGACATATGCGCAGGTTAACGCCGGTGCGGAGTGCGGTATGTTGGCCGCGGCCGACCGCATTGGAGTGATCTTGAACCGCCTGCAGGACATCGACTGGACTGCGCCCTCACCGCCGCCGGCCGGCGCGTCGCGACCGGAACGGAAGATCGGCTCGCTGGAGGTGCTGGCGGCGCTGCTCGTGCTGCTGGTCCTCTTCCGCGATCAGCTGGCCGGGCTCGTCGACGGCGCCCGGATGCAGACCTGGACCACGGTCTTCGTGTCGGTGCTGGTGCAGGCGGCGCCGTTCCTCGTCTTCGGCGTCGTGCTGTCAGCGGTGATCGCGGTCTTCGTGCCCCGCTCGTTCTGGGCGCGGGCGCTGCCGAAACACCCGGCGCTCGCGGTGCCGGCGGCCGGCCTGGCCGGGGTGGCGCTGCCCGGCTGCGAGTGCGGCAGCGTGCCGATCGCCGGGTCGCTGATCCGGCGCGGGGTCACGCCCGCCGCCGCGCTGGCCTTCCTGCTGGCGGCGCCGGCCATCAACCCGATCGTGCTGACCGCCACGGTGATCGCCTTCCCGGGGCGGCCCGAGATGGCCGTGGCCCGGGGCGTGGCCAGCCTGGCCGTCGCCGTACTCATGGGATGGCTCTGGCTCCGCCTCGGCAAGCAGGAGTTGATCAAGCTGCCGCACCGGCCCGAGCTCGACGACCTGTCCCGGGCGCGGGCGTTCTGGGCGGCCTGCCGGCACGACGTCATGCACGCGGGCGGCTTCCTGGTCCTCGGCGCGGCCGCGGCGGCGACCATCAACGTCATCGTCCCGGCGGCGTGGCTGCAGAGCCTGGCCGACAACGCGGTGCTGTCGGTGATCGCGCTGGCCGTGCTGGCCGTCCTGCTGTCGATCTGCAGCGAGGCCGACGCGTTCGTGGCGGCGTCGCTGTCGCAGTTCTCGCTGACCTCGCGGCTGGTCTTCCTGGTGGTCGGCCCGATGGTCGACCTCAAGCTGATCTCGATGCAGGCCGGCGTCTTCGGCCGCCGCTTCACGTTCCGTTTCGCGCCGGCGACGTTCGTCGCGGCGCTCGGCATCGGTACCGGGGTGGGGGCGATCCTGCTATGAGCAAACTGACCCAGGCCGTCGTGATGCTCCTGTTCGGCGGGGCCATCCTGCGGGCGTCCTTCACCGATCTTTATTTGCGGTACGTCAAGGAAGGCCTCCGCCCGTTCCTGATCGGGGCGGGGCTGCTGCTGGTGGCGGCGGCCGTGATGACCCTCTGGTATTCGTTCCGTTCCCCGTCCGCCGAAGCTGAGCACGATCATCACGAGCCGCGGGTCGGCTGGCTGCTCATCCTGCCCGTACTCGGGCTGCTGCTGGTCGCGCCTCCGGCTCTGGGTTCCTACGCGGCCTCGCAGGCCGGCAGCGTCACCGCGCAGTCCCTCGACAACGCGGACTATCCGCCGCTGCCCGAGGGTTCCCCGGTCGACGTCGGGCTGGTCGACTACGCGTCGCGGGCCCTGTACGACGGCGGCCAGAGCATGAAGGACCGGGACGTGCGGCTCACCGGCTTCATCACGGCCGCCCCCGACGGCAAACCGATGCTGGCCCGGATCGTCCTGTCCTGCTGCGCCGCCGACGGCCGCCCCATCAAGATCGGCCTGACCGGCCGGGCGCCGATCGACGTGCCCGTCGACACCTGGGTCGCGCTCGTCGGCACGTACACGCCGCAGAAGGGCAAGGACCCGGTCAACAACGTCGACGTGGCCTACCTCGAGGTGAAGACCTGGGAAGAGGTCCCCGAGCCGAAGCAGCCGTACGCATGACCCGCCTCTCCGGGCTCGCTCTGTCCATCGCCCTCGCCGCCGGCGCCTTCCTCCTGATCGGCACGCCGGGCCCCACCACCCCCGCGCCGCCACCGCCACGGTCGCCGGCGTCGGTCGCCTGGCCGTCGGCCGCCCGCGCCGACCTCCCGGCCGCCCTGCCCGACGGCCCCCTGTTCAACCCGTCGATCTACCTGGACGCGACCACGGCGGTCGGCACCGCGCCCACCCCCGGCGGCGACCAGGCCCGGCTGCTGCTGCGCTCCGGCTCCGGCGTGCGCGAGCTGCGCCGCGTGCCACTCGACGGCAACCCGCAGTTCGAGGCGTTCACGGTCAGCGGCGACCAGCTGTTCTGGACCGAGTCGACGGCCGGTTCGACCACGGTGAAGATCTGGACGGCGAACCTGTCCGGAAACACGGCCCGCCTGTTGACGGCCGACACCGGAAACGCGGTCTTCTACGGCAACCAGTACGACCTGGTGGTCGCCGAGGGCCGCGTCCACTGGACGGCCGCCCCGGCCAAGGGCGACTCCACCAAGGAGACCGAGATCCGCTCGGTCCCGGTGACCGGCGGCCCGGTCCGGGTGCGGCTCGAGCCCGGACAGTGGTCCCTGTCCGCCTGGCCGTGGCTGGTCGACGACGGCAGCGCGTCCGGCACCCCGAGCCTGCGCAACCTGACCACGACCCGCGACCACCCGATCGTCAGCAACGGCACCGAACAGCTCACCTGCGGCCCGGTCTGGTGCCGGGCCATGGTCCTGGGCGGCGACGTGGTCGCCCGCATCGACCTGGTCCGCCCCGACGGCACCGACCGGCGCCGGATAGCCGGAGGCGCCGCCCAGTCCGCCATCACCGACGTGGCGGTGCTGGACCGCTTCGAGATCCTGGCCGAACCCACAGCCGAAACCGACCTGGCCGGCGCCGCCGCCCTGGTCGTCTACGACGTGGCCACCGGCCGCACCGTCGACGTGGCCCCCAACGCCGACGGCGCCTTCTTCCGAGCCGGCATGCTCTGGTGGTCCACCACCACCGCCAACGACGAGATCACCTGGCACTCCCTGGACCTGCGCACGGTGTGAGAAGCTGCCGGGCCGCTCGTGTCCGGAGCAGGCGCGAGACATGCGAGGGGTACCACACAGCCGCGCCCGCCGGCGTGGTGACTCCTTCGGCGTTGAAGATCGCGCAGATGTCGACGAGCCGAGCTCCTTCCCGTCGGTAGGCGACAACGCGAAAGAGGGTGCTGTCCGGACGCTCAGTTGGGCGACAGGGGCGTGCGGCATCGGACGGCGCGGGACTCGAGGTAGCGCTGTTCGGCGAGGCTTGTGGTGGCTCGGGCGGCTCGGCGGTAGAGGTCGTGGGCGGCGGCTGGGTCGCCGGCCTTTTCCCGGAGGTGGGCGCGGACGGACAGCAGGCGATGATGCCGGGCCAGGCGGTCGTCGGTGTCCAGGGTGGCCAGCAGAGTCAGGCCGGCCTGGGGACCCTTCAACTCGGCCAAGGCGATGGCCCGGTTGAGGGTGACCATCGGGTTCGGGGCTATACGTTCCAGGATCAGATACAGGGCGTGGATCTGGCGCCAGTCGGTCTCCTCCGCGGTGGCGGCGTCGGCGTGGGTCGCGGCGATGGCGGCCTGCAGGAGGTACGGGCCGAGCGTGGGGCCGGCCAGCGCCGCCCTCACCAGGGTCAGGCCTTCGGCGATCAAAGAGCGGTTCCAGGCCGTACGGTCCTGCTCGTCCAGGGGGACCAGGTCGCCGGCCGGGGTGGTGCGGGTCGCATGGCGGGAGTGGGTCAGCAGCATTAAGGCCAGCAGGCCGGTCACCTCGCTGTCGGTGGGCCGCTGGGTGTGGACGGCGCGGGTCAGGCGGATCGCCTCGGTGGCCAGGTCGGCCCGGTGGACGGCGGTGTAGCCCTCGTTGAAGATCAGGTAGAGGACGTGGAGCACGGCGGTGAGCGGCGCCGGCTCGCTGAACCGGCCTCCCGCGTCCCTGATCAGGCGTTTGGCGCGGCTGATCCGGACGGCCATGGTGGACTCGGGCACCAGGAAGGCGCGGGCGATCTCGGCCGTGGTCAGGCCGCCGGCCGCGCGCAGGGTCAGCGCGATCTGCGAGCCGGGGGTGAGCGCCGGATGGCAGCACAGGAGCAGCAGCGTCAGCGTGTCGTCGGTGCCGGGGACGTCGGTGGGCACGGTGGCCAGGGAGTCGGCCGTCTCGCGGGAGCGGCGGGCGTGGTCGCTGCGCATCTGGTCGATCAGCCGGCGGCCGGCGACCGTCGTCAGCCAGCCGCGTGGGTTGGCCGGCACCCCGGAGGACGGCCACTGCACGGCGGCGGCCAGGACCGCTTCCTGTACGGCGTCCTCGCAGTCCTCGAAGCAGCTGTAGCGCCGGACCAGCGTGCCGAGGACCTGCGGCGTGTGCTCACGCAGCAGGTCCTCGATCGCCGAGCGGGTCACGCCTCAAGCGCCCCGTCGTAGAACATCACCGGCCGTACCTCGACCGCGAGGCCGGTGAGGGCGGCGTCGGGGATCCGGGCCGCGATCTGAAGGGCCCGCTCGCGGCTCTCGCAGTCGACCAGGTAGAAGCCGCCCAGATACTCCTTGGCCTCCACGAACGGGCCGTCGGTGACGACCGTACGGCCGTCGCGGACCGACACCACGGCCGACTGGGACGGGTCGGCCAGCGCCTGCGTGACGATCAGCTCGCCGGACTCCTTGAGCTCGGCCAGCAGGGCGCCGTGGCCGTCACCGATGGCCGCCTTCTCCTCGTCGGTCAGCGCGTCGAGGACGGCCGGGTTGATGTGCATACCGATCACGAACTTCATGGTGTGCTCCTTCTCGAGGTGTCATCCATGAGTCGGAGCCACCGATGAGGTCTTTACATCGTCAGGGCCGCCGCCGCACGCCGGCCACCAGAGCGACGCCGCCGGCGGCCAGCGCGATCTGCAGGATCAGCTCGATCCAGTCGATGCCCCGCGTGTCGTCGACGCCGACCAGCGCCGCGATGAACGTGCCGACCAGGGCGGCCACGACACCGATGACCAGCGTGAGCCAGATAGGGATGTTCTGCTTGCCCGGAACGACCAGTCGTCCCAGCGCTCCGATGATGAGACCGATGATGATGGCGGTAAAGATCCCGGTGATCTCCATGCTGCCTCCCGAAGGGTCACCACCCAGCATGGACCTCCCGCGCCAGGTGGCCTAGCCCTCAGCCGGTTCCGTCCTTCCCCGCTTCGCCGCCTGGATCTGCTCGTAGACGTGGGTGCGGAGCTCGGTGAAGCGGGGGTCGGCGCGGGTGTGCAGCTGGTCCCGTTCGGCCGGGAGGTCGACGGTGATCTCGTCCTGGACGACGGTCGGTGACGACGAGAGCATGATGACGCGCCGGCCCAGGTAGACCGCCTCGTCGATGTCGTGGGTGATGAACAGGACCGTCACCTTCAGGCGCTGCCAGAGGGCGCGGACGAGGTCTTCCAGGTCGGCCCGGGTCTGCGCGTCGACGGCGGCGAACGGCTCGTCCATGAGCAGGGTCGACGGCTCGTAGGCGACCGCGCGGGCGATGGCCACGCGCTGCTGCATGCCGCCGGAGAGCTGCCACGGGTACGCCGATTCGGTGCCGGCCAGGCCCACGGCCTCCAGCGCCTGGCCGACGAGTTCGTCGCGGCGCGGGCGGGGAACCCGTTTCTGTTTCAGGGGCAGCGCCACGTTGTCGCGCACGGTCATCCAGGGGAACAGGCTCCGCCCGTACTCCTGGAACACCATCGCGAGACCCGGCGGTGGACCGCTGACCTCGTGCCCGTCGAGCCGGACGGCGCCCGAGGTCGGGGTGAGCAGGCCGGCGATGCAGCGCAGCAGTGTGGTCTTGCCGCAGCCGGACGGGCCGACCAGGCAGACCAGGTCGCCGTTCTCGACGGTGAACGTCAGGTCGCGCAGCGCCTCGGCCTCGCGGCCGCCGGTGTTGTAGACCTTGCGCAATCCCTGCACTTCAAGCATGACGATCCCTCATGACTTGCGCTGCGCGTCGCGCAGACCGTGGTACCAGCGGAGGGCACGCCCCTCGGCGAGCCGGAACAGCAGCGACAGGGCGAAGCCGAGCAGGCCGAGCAGCAGGATGCCGCTCCACATCTCGGGGATGGCGAAGCTGCGCTGGAACTGGACGATGGTGAAGCCGAGGCCGTTACTGGCCGCGAACATCTCGCTGATCACCATCAGGATGATCGCGATGGAGAGCGCCTGCCGCAGCCCGGCCGCGATCTGCGGCGAGGCGGAGGGGAGGATTACCGTACGGATCGACGCGAGGCCGCGTACGCCATAAGCCTTTGCGGTGTCGAGCTGGACCGAGTCGACTGCCCGGACCCCCTCGACCGTGTTGAGCAGGATCGGCCAGACACAGCCGAAGACGATCACAATGATCTTCATGCCGTTGCCGATGCCCGCGAACAGCATGATCACCGGGACGAGGACGGGCGGCGGGATCGCGCGGAAGAATTCGAGCACCGGTTCCACTGTGGCTCGGAGCCGCCGGTTGAGTCCGATCGCGACCCCCAGCGCCACCCCGACCGCCGCTGCGATGATATATCCGGACAGAAGCCGCACCAGGCTCGGCAAGACGTCGGCGCGCAGGCGCTCGGGCATCCAGGTATCGACGAAAGCGCGCAAAATGTCGCTTAGCGGCGGCGCGTAGAAGTTCTCGCTGCCCTTGCTGAGGAAGAACCAGCCCAGGGCCAGCAGAAGGGGCAGGCCGGCGACATAGAGGAAACGCTTCACGCCGGGACCTCCCCGCGGACCGACTGATGCCAGGACAGGGAGCGGCGCTCGAAGACCCGCGCGGCCAGGTTGATGGCCACGCCGAGCAGGCCGGTGACCGCGATCAGGGCGTACATGTCCGGGACCGCGCCCGAGGTCTGGGCCACCGCGATCAGCTTGCCGAGGCCGGGCGCGCCGATGACCAGCTCGGCCGTGACCGCGAGGACCAGCGCGACCGAGGCGGCCAGCCGGATGCCGGTGAAGACGTACGGCAGTGCGGTCGGCCAGAGCACGTTGCGGATCCGGGCCCAGGTGCTGAAGCGGAAGCTGCGCGCGGTCTCGTCGGCGATCGGGTCGACGTCGGCCACGCCGTACAGCACCTGGACCAGCACCTGCCAGAATGAGGCGTAGACGACGAGCAGCAGCACCGAGCCCAGGTCGGTGCCGTAGAGCAGCACCGCCAGCGGGATGAGCGCCACCGAGGGGATCGGGCGCAGGAACTCGATAGTGGACGCCGTGGCCGCGCGCAGCACCGGGACCGCGCCGACCACGATGCCGATGAGCACGCCCGCGACGACCGCGATCAGCAGGCCGAGGGCCCACCCGGTGAGGGTGTCGCCGACGGCCTGCCAGAACGCGGTGGTGCCGAGCTCGCCGGCCAGCGCCGCCGCGATCTCGCTGGTGGGCGGCAGGTAACTGTCGTCCACCAGGCCGAGTCGCGGCAGCAGCTCGACCACCAGGAGCAGCCCGGCCAGGCCGGCCAGGCCGAGCAGGGCCTTGGATCTCACGGCAAGATTTTCGACAGGTCGGGGGTCGCGCCGTCGAAGATGCCGTCCTTGGCGCCGAGGTCGGCCAGGGTCTGCACCGAGTCCTTGTTGATCTCGGTCGGCCACTTGGGGAGGATCAGCGCGGCCCGGGTCTTCTCGTCGATCTTGGTGTACGTGCCGAGGATCGCCCGCACCTCGTCGGGGTGCGAGTCGGCGTACGTGAGGGACTCGTTGATCGCCTCGGTGAAGCGCTTGACCAGGTCGGCGTCCTCGCCCTCGAGCTTGGCCGAGGTGAAGTAGGCGGCCACCGACAGGTTGGGCGCGGCGTCGACGAAGTTGGACGCGACGATCCGCGCGCCGGCCGCCTTGGCCTGCGAGAGTTGCGGCTCGACGAGCCAGGAGGCCTCCACCTGCCCGCCGGCGAGAGCCGCCGGCGCGTTGGGGAACGGCATCTCGACGAAATTGATCTTCGACGGGTCGCCGCCGGCCTTGCGCACCGACTCGCGCACGGTGGTGTCGCCGATGTTCTTCAGCGTGTTCACCGAGATCTTCTTGCCGGCCAGGTCGGCCGCGGTCTTGACCGGGCTGTTCGCGTTGACCACGACGGCGCCGAAGTCCTTGCCCTGTTCGCCGACGGACGAGACGCCGGCCGAGACCGCCTTGATCGGCACGTTCTTGGTCTGAGCGAGCAGCAGCGAGGTGAAGTTGCTGAAGCCGAACTGGAACTGGCCGCTGACCACACCGGGCACGATGGCGGCGCCGCCCTGGCCGCTCTCCATGGTCAGGTTGATCTTGCGGTTGGCAAAGAAGCCCTTCTGCTGGCCCAGGTAGATCGGGGCCACGTCGACGATCGGGATGACGCCGACCTTGACCTGGTCGACGCTGTCACCACCGCTGTCTTCAGACGATCCACATGCCCCTGCGCCGGCGACGAGGGTCGCTATAGCTACACCTATCAGGACACGCCGCATAACGTTCCTCCGGTTTATGGTGTGCGCATTGCGAACAAACGTTCTCATAAGGAACGCTAGGATGTGCCCCGTGTCACGTCAATGATCTTTATCAATTGGATAGCGATCTATGAGGGAACCCCATCACGTCCAGTCGCTCGAGCGCGGCCTCGCGGTCATCCGCGCCTTCGACGCCGACCATCCCGAGCTCACCCTGAGCGAGGTGGCGAGGATCTGCGGCCTCACCCGGGCCGCCGCGCGCCGCTTCCTGCTGACCCTGGCCGATCTGGGATACGTACGGACGGACGGGCGGCTCTTCTCGCTGACGCCGCGGGTACTCGACCTCGGGTACGCCTATCTGTCGAGCCTGACGCTGCCGGACGTGGCCGCCCCGCACCTGGAGCGACTGGCCGCCGAGCTGCACGAGTCGTCGTCACTCTCCGTTCTCGACGGTGATGACATCGTCTATGTGGCACGGGTACCCACCTCGCGGATCATGGCGGTCGCCATCACCGTGGGCACCCGCTTTCCCGCGTACGCGACGTCGATGGGGCGGGTACTGCTGGCGGGATCCTCCAATTTAGACGCCTATCTCGCCCGTGTCCGCCCGGAAAAGCTGACAAACCGAACGATCTCCTCGGCCTCGTCGTTGGCCGCGGAGATCGACAAGGTACGGGCCCAGGGCTACTCGATCGTCGACCAGGAGCTCGAGGAGGGGCTGCGGGCGATCGCCGCCCCCATCCACGACCGCTCGGGAGCGGTGGCCGGCGCGGTGAACGTATCGGTCCAGGCCGCCCGGGCGACAGTCGACGTCATGCGACGCCGGTTCCTGCCGCCGCTGCTCGCCACGGCCGCCGCCATCGACGCCGACCTCCGGCGCACCGCAATCATCCGGATCGGGTGAGGCGCGGCGCGCCCGGCCCAACGACGGTCTATCCATGAGCGCCGGGGCGACGACAGTGTTCCTGGCAGTGGTGGCTGCCCGCTTCATCGTTCCGCTGTTCATCCCGCGCTATCCGCTGCCGGCCATCCTGGCCGCGCTCATCCTCGACGGCGTCGACCAGACGATCTTCCAGACCTTCGGGTACGACCCGCCCGGCTACCAGAACTACGACAAGGCGATGGACGTCTACTACCTCGCCATCGCGTACCTGGCCACGCTGCGCAACTGGGCCAGCATGCCGGCCGTGTCGATCGCCCGGGTCCTGTACTTCTACCGGCTGGCCGGGGTCGTGCTGTTCGAGTTCACCGGCTGGCGGGCCATCCTGCTGATCTTCCCCAACACCTTCGAGTACTTCTTCATCGCGTACGAGGTGATCCGCCTTCGCTGGAACCCCACCCGATACGGCTTCCGCTGGTGGTGCCTGCTGGCCGCCGCCATCTGGATCTTCGTGAAGCTGCCGCAGGAGTGGTGGATCCACATCGCCCAGCTCGACGTCACCGACACCGTGGCCGCCTATCCGGTCGCCGCCGCGGTGGTCGCCCTGGTCGCCGTGGGCATCGCGATCGGCGTCTGGATCTGGGCCCGGCCGCGCCTGCCGCGCCCGGACTGGTCGTGGCACGTGCACGCCGACCCGCTGCCACCCCGCCCCGGCACCGCCCCGCGGCTGCTCTCCGCCGCCACTCTGGAGAAGGTCGTCCTGATCGGCCTGCTCAGCGTGATCTTCGGCGAACTCCTGCCGGATCTGCGCTCGACCGGCCTGGAACTGTTCCTCGGCGTCGCCGCCTTCGTCGTGGTGAACGCCGCGGTCACGCTCGGGATCGCCGGCACCTCGCTCAAGGCGGCCACCATGGCCGGCGCCTTCGCCGCCCGACTCGTGCTCAACGCCGGGCTCGTCCTCGTGGCCGCGTGGCTGTTGGGCCGCGGCGACCTCAACGTGGGCGCCACCCTCTTCTTCGTCGTCCTGCTGAGTCTGCTGACACTGCTGGACGACCGCTACCGCCCGGCCTACGAGAGCCGAAAGTTACGGGAATCCGCCGTTGTATCTTCCGGAACTAGTCGTTAAAGTTTCGATCGATCCGGGTCACTGTCTTCTGCTGCGGCAACGAGGTCGGGCAAGCCTCCGCCGCTTCATGCGTTTGGAAAGGCTTCGGCATGAGATCCCGCTTCCTTGCCCTCGCGCTGTTCATCCCCGCCGCCGGCGTATTCCTCGCCGGCTCCGCCGACGCGGCCACCACGCTCGGCGCCTCGGCGGCGGCCACCGGCCGCTACTTCGGTACGGCCGTCGCCGCGTACAAACTCAGCGACACCACCTACGCCAACATCCTCAGCACCGAGTTCACCTCGGTCACCCCGGAGAACGAGATGAAATGGGACGCCACCGAGCCGTCCCAGGGCACGTTCTCCTTCGGCTCCGCCGATCAGATCGTCAACCTCGCCACCTCCCAGGGCAAGAAGGTACGCGGTCACGCGCTGGCCTGGCATCAGCAGCAGCCGCCCTGGGCGCAGAACCTGAGCGGCACCGCCCTGCGCACCGCCATGGTCAACCACGTCACCCAGGTCGCCACCCACTACAAGGGCCAGATCGACTCGTGGGACGTGGTGAACGAGGCCTTCGCCGACGGTGGCAACGGCGCCCGCCGCGACTCCAACCTCCAGCGCACCGGCAACGACTGGATCGAGGTCGCCTTCCGCGCCGCGCGCGCGGCCGACCCCGCGGCCAAGCTCTGCTACAACGACTACAACACCGACGGGCAGAACGCGAAGAGCAACGCGGTCTACGCGATGGTGCAGGACTTCAAGACGCGCGGCGTGCCGATCGACTGCGTCGGCTTCCAGTCCCACTTCAACGCGCAGTCGCCGCTGCCGGCCGACTACCAGGCCAACCTCCAGCGCTTCGCCGACCTCGGCGTCGACGTGCAGATCACCGAGCTCGACATCGAGGGCTCGGGCACGGCCCAGGCCTCGTCGTTCGCCGCGGCCACCCGGGCCTGCCTGGCCGTGACCCGGTGCAACGGGATCACCGTGTGGGGCATCCGCGACTCCGATTCGTGGCGCGCCAGTGGGACCCCGCTCCTCTTCGACGGCAGTGGGAACAAGAAGGCGGCCTACACGGCGGTTCTGGACGCGCTGAACGGCGGGCCCACCACCACTCCGCCGCCCACCACCACTCCCCCGCCGTCGGAGTCCGGGTGCACGGCCGCCATCACGCTCAACCAGTGGAACGGAGGCTTCGTGGCCACCATCCGCATCGCCGCCGGAAGTTCCGCGCTCCGGGGATGGACCGTCGCGGTGACGCTGCCGTCGGGCGCCGCCGTCACCAACACGTGGAACGCCTCGCGTAGCGGGTCGTCCTTCACGAACGTCTCCTACAACGGGTCGGTCGCCGCCGGCGGCTCGACCGAGTTCGGCTTCCAGGGCACCGGCACCGGCCCCTCCACCGCTACCTGCGCGGGGCAGTCATGATCAAGCGTCTGCTGTCTTTCATGGCTTTCATGGCGACCGCCGTCATCGGTGTTTCGCTCGCCGCCGCCCCGGCCTCGGCGGCGTCGCTCCAGGAGGTCACCGGCTTCGGGACCAACCCCACGAACCTTCGGATGCATCTGTACGTGCCGGACCGGCTCCCGGCCACGCCGGCGCTGCTGGTCGCGGTGCACTACTGCACGGGAACAGGCCCGGCCTTCTATTCCGGTACGGAGTTCGCGTCGCTGGCCGACCAGTACGGCTTCATCGTGATCTACCCGTCGGCGACGCGCAGCGGCCAGTGCTTCGACGTGTCCAGCCCGGGCGCGCTGCGGCACGACGGCAACAGCGACCCGGCCGGCATCGTGTCGATGGTCCGCTACGTGCAGCAGCGGTACGGCACCGACACGAACCGCACGTTCGTCACCGGGGCCTCGTCGGGCGGCATGATGACAAACGTGCTGCTCGGCGACTACCCGGACGTGTTCGCGGCCGGCGCGTCGTACATGGGCGTGCCGTTCGGCTGCTTCGCCACAACCGACGGGTCGCTCTGGAACTCGGCCTGCGCCAACGGTCAGATCTCCCAGACCCCACAGGCGTGGGGCGATCTCGTACGGGCGGCCTACCCCGGATACAGCGGCCGGCGCCCGCGCGTGCAGCTGGTGCACGGCACCACCGACGCGACGCTGCGGTATCCGAACTTCGGCGAGGCCATCAAGCAGTGGACCAACGTGCACGGCGTCAGCCAGACGCCGGCGCTGACCGACTCGCCGCAGTCCGGCTGGACCCGCACCCGGTACGGCTCGTCGTCGGCCCAGGCCCCGGTCGAGGGGATCAGCGTGGCCGGGGTGGGGCACTCACTGCCGTTGAGCGGCATGGCCCGCCTAGCCATCACGTTCTTCGGCCTGGACTCCACCACGCCGACGACTCCCCCGCCCACCACCACCCCGCCGCCGACCACCCCGCCCCCGAGCACCCCGCCGCCGGGGACGTGCCGGGTCACGGCGGCGGTCAATTCCTGGAACACTGGCCTGACCGAGCAGATCACCATCGCCAACACCGGCACCGCGGCGATCAACGGGTGGAGCCTCGGTTTCACCCTGCCCACCGGCCAGACCATCACGTCCGGCTGGAACGCCACCTACAGTCCGGCCTCGGGCCCGATCACCGCCCGCAACGCCAGCTACAACGGGGCTCTGGCCCCCGGGGCCTCAATCACCATAGGCTTCCAGGCCACACACACTGGGAACAGTGCCGCACCGTCCGGCTTCACGCTGAACGGGGCAGCCTGCTCCTCCACCTGATCTCCCGAGATCAGGCAGGCGCCGCCGCGGGACCGTCCCCCGCGGCGGCGCCCTTTTAATTTCTCATCCATTAGTGACGAATCACTGACGGCCGGTGAGCTTTGTCGTCCCGTCGGTACCACCCTCATGGTGTCCAAACGGCGGGATGTGCAAAGCTGCGCGCTAAATCTGAATTCCTCGTTGTCCGGAGGCCCTTGATGGCATTCGTCTACCTAATTGCCGGGGTCGTGATCGGCTTCGCCGCCGGCTGGCTCCTGCGCCCGACCCGCAAGACCGGCAAGCCCGCGCTTACGCCCGTCGCCGCCGCCCAGCCCACCTCCGCCCCCACGGCGGCCGTGGCCACCACCCCCACTCCGGCCACCGAGGACCACAAAGCCACCACCACGCCGGAGCCCACCTCAGCCCTGTCCCCCACCACGACGGCCGACCCCGACCCCATCGCCACCTCACCGGTCCCCACTTCACCGGTCCTCACCTCACCGGTCCCCACCTCGCCGGCCTCCACCTCGCCGGTGCCCACCGAGCCCGCCACCACTGACGAGCCCACTCCCGCGACGCCCGCCGACGAGGTCGCCGCACCTTCCCCTGACGACGCGCAGACCGAGCCGGCCACGACCACGCTTTCCGTCACCGCGCCCGTTTCCGCCGCGTCCTCCGCCGACGAGCCCGCCGCGTCCTCCGCCGACGAGCCCGCCTCGTCTTCTGCTGACGACGAGCCCGCTCCGGCGGAGTCCGCCGACGATGACGAGCCGACGACCACCAAGCCGGAAGCCGCCACCCAGCTGGAACCGGTCGTCCCGGCGATCGAGCCGAACCAGGCCGACGAGCCCGAAACCGAAACCAACTCGGCCGCCGCCACGGACTTGCCCGTAGAGCCCGAACAGACCGAAAAGCTCGAGCCCGTCGCCGCCTCCGAGCCGGCCACAGCCCTTAAGCCGGCCGCCGCCTTTGAGTCGGCCACCGCCTCCGGCGCCGCCGCCGACCTTCAGCCGGTCACCGACCTCGAGCCGGTCACCTCCAAGGCCGAGCCGGCCGCCGACCTCGAGCCCGTCGGCGCCGAGCCGACCGTGGTCGCGGGGCCGCAGTCGGTCACCGACCTCGAGCCGGTCGCCGAGCCCGCCGGCGCGGTCGTAGCCGAGCCGGAGCCGGCCATCGCCGAGCCGGTAGCCGCCGACATCGCGGAGCCGAAGTCGGACGCTGCCCTCGTTGCGGAGACCGAGCCGGCCGCTGCCAACGCCGAGCCCGAGCCGGCCCTTGCGGCCATCGGGCAACCCGAGCCGACCGTCGCGGAGACCGAGCCGGCCGTCGCGGTCTCGGAGAACGAGGCGGTCGCTGACGGGGCCGGGACTGAGCCGGTCGCTGCGGTGCCCGTGTCCGAGGAGGCAGCGGCGCCGATGGTCAAGCCGAAGCGGACCCGGGCGCCCCGGCCTCGGCCGGTTGCGGAGCCTGTGGCGGCCGAGGTGCCGGTGTCCACTGTCGACACCGTTGCGGCCGTTCCCGGTGTGGCGGAGAGCGAGCAGGTCGCGGCGGTTCCCGCGCCGGTTGCTGTCGCGGCCGTGGCCGAGCCGGCGAGTTCCCCGGTCGCCGAGACCGTTGCCGCTGTGCCGGGTGTCTCCGAGGCCGAGGAAGTTGCCGTCGCGCCGGTGGCGGTTGCGGTGGCTGAGCCGGACGACCTGACGAAGATTCCCGGTGTGGGGCCGAAGATCGCGATCGCGCTCGCGGCGGGTGGCTTCACCACGTACCGCCAAATCGCCGACGCCGACGCGACCACCTTGCGCGCCGCGATTCTGGCCGGCGGGCTGCGGTCGGCGCCGTCGGTGGCCACCTGGCCCGAGAAGGCCAAGCAGCTGCTCGACACCGGCAACTGACCGGCACCGCCCCGATGCCCGGCGAGTCACACTCGCCGGGCATCACTGTTTCCGGGCCGCGGCCCAGATGTCGCCGCCCTCGGCCCACGTTCCGAGCCACTCGTGGAGCGACGGAGTGACCTGGCGGACGCCGTCCCGGGGGCTCTCGCCGTCGTGCGGGTCCCAGCCGTCGGCGTCGTACAGCAGGACCGGGTTGCCGGGCTTTGCGAAGTCGGTGTACCAGTACATGGTGCAGCCGCCGGGAGCGAGCTCGAACCACGACTCGGGCCGGCCGTGCTCCCGATCCCGCCGATGGAGCGCGCCCACCTCGTCGATCCTGGTGAAACCGCGGGGACCGGGGCCGAACCCGCCGTCGGCGACTTCCCTGTACAGGCGCCTGAGCAGTTCGGGCAGCGGTCGCCCGATCTGCCGTTCGGCGTTCTCGACATCGGCCGCTGTGGCGGGCGGGTGGAGCGGGCCCCGCGGTGCGTCCCGGTAGTACTCGATCGCCTCGACCGCGCCGGCCGCATAGAAGACCATGCCGTCACTGCGGAAGGCGCGGCCCTCCCGGGAAATCTCCCCATAGTGCCGTGTCGCCCACTCGACGGGAACGGGAGCGTCGTCGAAACGCCAGGCGGGATCGTAGGCCCGGGCTCGAAGCGTTTCCAGGAGGAGTTCCACGCGGACAGAATCGCATGGGAACGTCAGAGGGAATTGACGGCAGCTGATACTCGGTCGCGTAAGGAGTCCGGTAGGGGCGCGTAGCCCAGGCTTGTCGCCGTTTGCTGGCCGGTGGGGCTGGCGGCGTACGTCAAGAAGCTCTTGACCAGGGCGGGTGTGCCCGAGCGGCAGACGATCTCGTAGGTGACCAGGACCAGGGGGTAGGCCGAGGGGTCCTTGGTGGTGTAGTCGATCTGGAGTTGGAGGTCGTGGCCGGCGCCGGTGACCTTGGCCGCGGCTACCGTGCGGGCGGCGGCCCCGTCGGTCAGCGGGACGAACACGCCGGCGGCGTTGCCGACGTGGGCGGTCGGGAGGTGGTGGAAGCGGGCGTACGAGGACTCGACGTAACCGATCGCGCCGTCGGTGCTTTCGATGGCCGCCACCACGCGGTTGCTGCCGTGCTGGGCGAGGCCGCCGGGGGCGGGCCAGGCCGGGCCGGGCGGGAAGGGCCAGTCGGCCCGGGCGGTGGCCGCCAGGAACCTTGTGAAGTTGTCGGTCGTGCCGGAGCTGTCGGCGCGGTGGATCGTGCGGACGGGAGTCGAGGGCAGGGTCAGGCCGGGATTGTCCTTTGTGATCCGTGGGTCGTCCCAGGTCCTGATCTTGCCGGTGAAGAGGGCGGCGATCGTGGCCGGGGCCAGGCGCAGTTCGTCCACGCCGGGCACGGTGAAGGCCAGCGCGATCGGGCCGATCACCATGGGCAGGTGGACCACGGGGCCGGAGGCGCAGCGGGCGGTCGCCTTGGCCACGTCGGCGGCGGCGACCGGGGAGTCCGAGCCCACGAAGGTGCCGGTGCCGCCGTAGAAGGCGCGCAGGCCGGCCCCGGAGCCGGTACTGGCGTACACCAGGGAAGCCTTCGGGCAGCTCACCTGGTAGTTCTTGATCCAGGCGCTGATCGCGGTGGCCTGCGCCGACGAACCCTGCGCGGTGACGGAGCCCTCGGCGCAGGCGATCGGCGCCGCGTCGCCGTCGGTGCGCGGCGCGCCGCAGGCGCCCACGGCCAGCAGCAACGCCAGGGCCAGCGCGCGGAGTCTCACTGACACTCCCTCATCGGTATTCGGCGAATCGCCGGCGGACGGAGAACGGCACCAGCAGGATCACCAGGCCGAGCACGCCGACCGGGATCCAGGTCCAGCCGGTGAGCAACCGTGACGTCGTACGCAGGGCGTCGTCGAAAGCGTCCCGGCGCTCGTCGGCGATCGCGGCGACCGCGGCGTCGTAGTAGGAGAAGTCGAACACGGCGTCACCGCGGCGGATGCCGGTCAGGTAGCCGATCGCCGACGCGTCGCGGCCCTGGTCGGCCAGGGTGAGGATCCGCCCGTGCGCTTGCCGGTAGGCACGCCATCGGGTCACGACCTGATCGGTGTCGTACGGGCTGACGTCGCTCCCGGCCGCAACGGCGCGCAGCCCCGCCTCGCCGTCCAGGAAATCGGCCTTACGGTCGAAGTCGTGCTTGTAGAAGGCGAGCTTGTCGCTGATCAGGTAGCGGCTGGTGTCGGCGGCGGCGTCGTAGCTGACGGCCCGCGCCGAGGAGAGCGCCAGGAACGGCCGCAGGCTGTCGTCGCGGGCCGCGCCGAGCCGCTGCTCCTGCACGACCAGGACGGCGATGGCCGGCCCGGCCAGGGCCACGGTGAGCAGGGTGGCGACGATCAGGGCGGGGTTGAACAATCGGCGGAACCGGCGGGCCAGCCAGACCTGGAAGGCCAGAAGCAGAACCATCAGGGCGAGACCCAGAAGCGCGGCCAGGGCCACGGCCCACATCTGCGTGGTCTGTTTGGCGGCGTACGCCCGGTCGAGCCTCTGTTCGCTGAGGGTGCGGAGCCGCTCGGCTTCGGGGAGCAGGTCGAGGTGAAGCACGTTGGTGGCCTGCGTGTAGTAACCGGCGGCACCCGGACCGGCGGTCAGGGCCTGCCAGACCCGCTCGCGGTAGGTGGACAGGCCGTCCATCAGGTCGAGGACGCCGACCGAGGAGGCCATGAGCGTCTGAAGGTCGGCGTCGACCTGGCGCCCGCGCTCCCGGTAGGTGCCGAGCGCGTCGGTCTGGCTGTTGGCCAGCGACTCCTTGCCGTTGCTGAGGACCAGGCGGGCGACCTGCGCGTCCATGTCGCTGAGCGCGAAGTACAGATCGGCGGCGGTGGCGGCCTGCGGCGCGGCGTCGTCACCGATGACCCGAACCTGCTCCTGGACCCGGGCCATCAGCAGGCTGGTGCTGACGAGCAGGGCGGCCGCGGTCAGCACGATGACGGTCACCCAGCGGCGCAGGCGGGCCGGGGTTCCCGTTTTCCGAAGCCCTTCGAGAACTGCTGGCACAACGGCCACGGTAATGCACGCCAGCAATTTTCCGATCGCCGGAAGATCGAATTCCTGCCGTTTACCTCACGTCCATGAAAGGGCTCCCCGCATGTCATCTGAACCCCGCGTTCACCTGCGTAAAGCACCCTTGGCCGCGATATGCCGGAAATGGGGTTTGGACCTCGCCGAGGCCGATCCGCTGCAACATTCGGTCCACGCGGTCATCCGTTTTCCCCGCGCTCGAGTGGTGATCCGGCTGTCCCCCGATTCTCTTTCCGATTCCCATTTGGTACGGGTGGCAGCCGCGCTCACCGAAGCGGGCGCGCCCACCGTGCGGCTGTGGACCCCGGAACCGGCGCGGGCCGAGGGCTGGTCGGCCACCGCCTGGCACCTGCTGCCGCCCCCACCGCCGGAACGCTTCCCGGCCGCCGCCCTGGCGGAGCCGTTGCGCCGGCTGCATCGTTGCCGCTTGCCGATCGAGTTACCGCCGTGGGATCTGCCCGGCACGATTCACGCCGCTGTGAACCGCCCGTTGCCGCCGGACTGGGCCCCAGCCGCGCTCGGCCTGACAACCGAGGATCTGCGCGGTCGGCTGGCCGCTATATGCCGCGAAATTGCGGACGAATTGGCAGCGGGCCCGACCTTCGGTGAATTAGGGGTGGGGACGGTGCATGGGGATGCGCACACCGGCAATCTGCTTCGGGATCCGGGGCGTGGGGCGGTGCTGTGCGATCTCGACACTGTGGCATGGGGGCCGCCCGAGGTCGATCTCGTGCCGGCGGCCCACGGGGTGGAGCGGTTTCGGCGTGACCCGGGTGACTATGGGCGGCTGGTGGAGGTGTACGGGTTCGACGTTCGGGATTCGCCGGCGTGGCCTGCTCTGCGGCGGCTGCGAGATCTTCAGCTGGCCGTCTACCCGCTGGCGCGGCCGCCCGCCGGTGATGAGCTGGCCCGGCGGGTGCGCACGGTTCTCGACGACGACCACGATGCGGTCTGGGCGCGCTTCGGTGGGTACGCCTGAGGGCGTACGCGTATAAACGATCTTGTGTCGCGTCGTTATCTGGTTCTTGCCATCTGCTGTTGCAGTCTGTTCATCGTCGGCATGGACAACACGATCGTGAACATCGCGCTGCCGTCGCTGCAGGACGATCTGGGCGCGTCGCTGTCGGGGCTCCAGTGGACGATCGACGCGTACACCCTGGTCCTGGCCAGTCTGCTCGTGCTGGCCGGGTCGACGGCCGACCGGATCGGGCGGCGGCGGGTGTTCCAGACCGGGCTTGCCCTGTTCACCGCGGGCTCGCTGCTGTGCAGTCTCGCCCCCAGCCTCGGATGGCTGATCGTCTTCCGGATGGTGCAGGCCGTCGGCGGCTCGATGCTCAACCCGGTCGCCATGTCGATCATCACGAACACGTTCACCGACGCCAAGGAGCGGGCCCGGGCGATCGGCGTCTGGGGCGCGGTCGTCGGGGTCAGCCTGGCCGTCGGGCCGGTGCTCGGCGGCTTCCTGGTGCACGCGATCGACTGGCGGGCGATCTTCTGGGTCAACGTGCCGGTCGGCGTGGCCGCCTTCCTGCTGGCGTGGCGGTTCGTGCCGGAATCGCGGGCGCCGCACCCGCGCCGGCTCGACCCGGTCGGCCAGGTCATCGTGTTCGTGCTGCTCGCCTCGGTCACCTACGGGATCATCGAGGGTCCCGGCGCCGGCTTCACCTCGCCGAAAATCCTCGGCTGCTTCCTGCTCGGCGCGCTCGCCCTGGCCGCACTGCTGCTCTACGAGCCGCGGCGCGCGGAACCGCTGATCGAGCTGCGCTTCTTCAAGAGCGTGCCGTTCAGCGGGGCCACCTTGATCGCGGTGTCGGCGTTCGGCTCCCTGGCCGGCTTCCTGTTCCTGAACACGCTCTACCTGCAGGACACCCGGGGCCTGTCGGCCCTGCACGCCGGCCTGTACACGCTGCCGTTCGCGGCCATGACCGTCGTCTTCTCCCCTCTCTCCGGCCGGATCGTCGGCTCGCGCGGCACCCGGCTGCCGCTAACGCTGGCCGGCGTCGCCTTCGTCGCCGGCATCCTGCCGCTGACCCAGCTGACCCCGGACACCCCGGTCTGGCTGCTGTTCGCCTGCTACGTCGTGTTCGGCTTCGGCTTCGCCATGGTCAACTCCCCGATCACCCAGACCGCCGTCTCCGGCATGCCCCGCGAGCAGGCCGGCGTGGCCGCCGCCATCGCCTCGACCAGCCGCCAGGTGGGCACCTCCCTGGGCGTGGCCGTGATCGGCGCGGTGGTGGCCGGCAGTACCGCCGGCTTCGCCGAGGCCAGCCACGCCGGCTGGTGGATCATCGTCGGCCTGGGCGTCGCCGTTCTGCTCCTCGCTCTGATCACGACGGGCCGCTGGGCCCGATCCACCACCCGGCTCACGTCGGGAACGCCCACCCACCAGACCTGACGAAGTGCCGTCTCCCCCGGGGATGCGCCCGGCTGCCATGCTGGCCCAATGAACATCATCGACGTGTTCGACCGCGTCTCCGGCGAGTACGACAGCGTCGGCGTCGACTTCTTCAAGCCGATGGCCGAAGCGGTGGTCCGGGCCGCCGCGCCGAGGCCCGGCGACCGCGTCCTCGATGTCGGGTGCGGCCGGGGTGCCGCCCTGCTGCCGGCCGCCCGGCTCGTCGGGCCGACCGGTCATGTCACGGGCATCGATCTCGCGCCCGGCATGGTGTCGCGCACCGCCGCGGCCACCGCCTCGCTGCGCAATGTGACCGTGCGGCTCGGCGACGCTCAGGACCCGGACTTCCCGGCCCGGTCCCTCGACGTCGTCACCGCCGCCATGGTGCTGTTCTTCCTGCCCGATCCGCCGGGCGCCCTGGCCACCTATCGCCGTTTCCTCAAGCCCGGCGGCCGCCTCGCCTTCAGCTCGTTCGCCGCGCCCGACCCCCGCCACCGCAACGTCATGCGCATCCTGGCCCGCATCGGCGACGATCCGCCGCCGGACCACAGCCACCACGCCATGTTCGGCTCGGTGGAATCGTTGCGCTCGGCGATGGCACAGGCCGGTTTCTCCCGTACGAAGGTGAGCGAACTCGACATCAGGAGCCACTTCCGCGACGCCGAGCAGCTGATCGGCTGGATCGGTTCGCATGCCGGGCGGCGGCTGCTCGATTCCGTACCGCCGGAACGCCGGCCCGAAGCCACCGCCGCCGTGGCCGACTATCTCGATTGGCCGACCACCTTCACCACGAGAATCCGGGTGGTGACCGGCGGCGTGTGACCGCTAAGGTCACTCTCGTGACTGCCGGGTCGGCCTCGGGCCATGACTTAGTGGGGCACCCGGCCGACATTTGATCCGGGGGCCGCCTTCTGTTCGGTGATGAGACGTCCGTCGACACCGAGCAGAAAGCGACTCATGCCCAACCCGTACAACAAACAGATCATCGACGAGTTCCGCGCCGGCCGGGGCCGGGCCGGGCTCATCCTGCTGACCACTCGCGGCGCCCGGACCGGGGCTCAGCACACCACGCCGCTGGCCTGCCGTCCGTACGAAAGCGGCATTGTGGTCATCGCCTCCGCGGCCGGGGCGCCGAAGAACCCGGACTGGTTCCACAATGTCCTGGCCGACCCCCGGGTCAGGGTCGAGGACGGCACACGCTCCTACGACGCCGTGGCGACCCCGCTGGCCGGGGCGGACCGGGACCGCGCCTTCGCCGAGGCGGCCGCCGACGATCCGGGCTGGGCCGATTATCAGGCCAAGACACCCCGGATCATCCCGGTGGTCGTACTCACCCCTGCTTGATCTTCTCGAGGTGGGCGTCGAGGGCCCGGTAGGACTCCTCGGCGCCCACCTCCATGCCGCTCTTCAGCATGCCGTCGCGGTCGTCTGGGCTGCTGAACGTGCTGGTGCAGGTGACCGTCGTGACGCCGCCGGACTCGGTGAACACGAACTTCTCGACGGCGACGTGGCCGGCCATCGGCTCGTACTCGAAGGTCCAGGTGAAGCCGTTCGGCGGGTCGATCTCGCGGACCTCGCCGCGGAACGGGTGCTCCCGGCCGTCGGCGTGCTCGACGAAGCGCCACTTGCCACCGACCGTGAAGTCGAGTTCGACGTCGAGCGGGTTGCCCCGGCCCCACCAGTGCCGCAGGTGCTCGGCCTGGGTGTGCGCGGCGTAGACGAGCTCGCGGGGGGCGGTGAACGAGCGGGACATGACGATCGTGGTGTCGGTGGGGGTCTGGACGGTGATGCTCACGATTCCTCCTGAAGGTGTTCCAGGTAGGTGTCGAGGGTGTCGTAGCGCTGCTCCCACAGCCGCCGGTACTGCTCGGCCCACTCCGCGACCGCCCGCAGCGGCGCCGGCACGATGCTGCACCGTCGCCACTGGGCCTCGCGGGTGCGCGCGATCAGGCCCGCCGCCTCCAGCACGTTCAGATGCTTGGAGATCGCCTGCGGGCTGATCGGGAACCCGGCGGCCACCTCACCGGCCGTGGCGTCCCCGGTCGCCAGCCGGGCCAGGATCGCCCGCCGCGTCGGATCGGCCAGGGCGGCGAAGACGCCGTCGATCGGGTCCGCGGTCATGATCAGCTCTACCCACTCTCTAAACCTCTCGGTTTATCAACCGATGGGTTTAGATTACGCTGCGACGGCTGTCCGTCAAGGGGTCAGACACCACTGGGGTAGGTCTCCGGCTCGCGGGCGTCGATGTGGAACGGGTGCAACGGGCGTACGGCCGAGGTCTCGTCGAACCAGAGGAAGGCGTCGTAGCGGTCACCCAGCACCGACGGGACGTAGTTGGCCCAGTTGTCGCGTTCGGGGCGGTAGACGACGCCGATCGCGCGATGCGACAGCGGGTCGACGAGGAAGTCGGGGCGATCCGCGATCGGCGGGAAGACGAACAGCGCCCGCGGGGGCGCCTCCGCGTGCAGGATCTCCTCGAGCGAGCCGGACCGGCCCGGCGGCACCGGCATGACCTCCATCGGTGAGCCCCAGTCGCGGCCGGCGATCACCGTGCCCCGGTAGCCCCCGAAGCCCACCAGCGCCACCTGGTCGGCGCCGTAGCGCTCGCGGGCCAGGGAACCGATCGTCACCTCGCCGTGTGCCGCCTGGTCGGTGGCGTTGGCGTCGCCGACGTGGGTGTTGTGGGCCCAGACGACCGCCTGGGCGCCGTCGCCGTAGTGGTCGAGCAGGCGGGCCAGGGTGGCGTCCATGTGCCGGTCGCGGATGTTCCACGAGGCCGGGCCACCGGCGATCATCGACCGGTAGTAGTGCTCGGCTCCCGCCACCACCTCGGCGTTCTGCCACACCGCCAGGTCGCGGCCGCGCAAGTCGATGAGCATCCGGACGACGTCGTCCTCGCAGCAGGCGTTGACGAACCGGGTCGCCCACGCGTACGCGTGCGGGTCCTCGGCGAACGGCTCGAAGCAGCGGTAGGCGGCCAGCGCGGCCGGGACCTGGGCCGGGTCGTGCTCGCGCAGCCAGGTGAGGATCAGGCGCATCGACTCCCACAGCGAGTAGACGTCGAGCCCGTGGAAGCCGGCGCCGCGCCCGTTGTTGAGGTTGAAGGCGCGCAGCCAGAGCGCGAAGTCGGCCACCTCCTCGTTCGCCCACATCCAGGTCGGCCACCGCTCGTAACCTTTCAGCGCCTCCTCGGGCCGCGCGCTGCCGCCCCGCACGGTCGCGTCGACCCGTTCGCAGTCCGGCCAGTCGCCCTCGACCGCCACGAACGAGAAGCCGCGCTCGGCGATCAGCCGCCGGGTGAGCGCGGAGCGCCACTCGTAGTACTCGTGCGTGCCGTGGCTGGCCTCGCCGATCATCACCACCCGGGCCGAGCCGATCCGATCGATGAGGATGTCCAGATCACCCTCGTCGACCAGGGGCCGGGCGATCGCCGCCACCTCATCTCCGTACCGGTGCATGCCTTGGCGATACCCTCGCCGTTTCGCCCCATACGTCCGACATACCCGGCAGACGTACGGGCGGTGGGCGCGCACAATGCGATGATGTCCCTCTTCGAGGCCGCCGCCGAGGTGATGTCCTACTCTGCGGCGGACGCGGTGGTCCCCCCGACCGCCTCCATGCCCCGTTGGGATCTCGCACCATGACCTACAACTACGCGCGGGCCGGCGCGACCCGCCAGGCGATGCGCCGCGTGTGCGCGACCGCACCCGCCTCGTGGGCGTTCGCCCGGTTCCTGCATCGCATCGACCGGCCCCTGTTCCGGCTCACCGACGGCCGGCACACCTTCGCCAGCCTCGTCACCGGCCTGCCCGTCGTCATGCTCACCACGACCGGCGCCCGCAGCGGCGCCCGGCGCACCCTCCCGCTGCTCGGCCTGCCCACCTCGGAGGGCCTGGCCGTGATCGCCTCGAACTGGGGCCAGGACCGCCACCCGGCATGGCACTACAACCTGCGGGCGAACCCACACGCGACAGTCGTCGTCGACAACGAGACCCGCGAGGTCACCGCGGTCCTGGCCACCGGCGACCGCCGCGACCGCATCTGGGAGCAGGGCCTGAAGATCTACCCCGGATGGGCCCAGTACGCCCGCCGGGCCCCGAACCGCGACATGCCCGTCTACGTGCTCGAACCGGCGATCCAGCCCGAGCGGCACGGAACGGAGCACCGGTAACCTGGCCTCGTGCGAACCTTCCGTGGCGGTGCCAGCCCGGTGATGATCGGGCGCGAGAGCGAACTGCGCCGGCTGGTGCGGCTCGCTCCGCCGGCGTCCGGGGGCGCGGCGGTCGCGGTGATCGCCGGCGAGCCCGGCATCGGCAAGACGCGGCTGGTGCACGAGGTGCTGGCCCAGGTTCCGCCCGAGACGGTGGTGCTGGTCGGACAGGCCGAACCGGGGTCGCTGTCCCGGCCGTACGAGGTGCTCCTGGACGCCATCGACGGTCGGCCCGAGGTCGACGAGGAGCAGCTGGCCGCGCTGGCCGACGCCAGCCGGAGCCCGGTCGAGCGGCTGCACACGGGGCTGGCCATCCTGGCCGACCTGATCGGGGACGCGCCGGCGGTCATCGTCTTCGAGGACCTGCACTGGGCCGACTCGGAGAGCGCGGCCCTGTTCGAGCGGATCGCCGACCAGCGCGGCCCGCGGCTGCTGATCGGCACGTACCGGCCGGACGAGGTGGACCGGCGGCAGCCGGTGGCCGGACTGCTGGCGCGGCTGGAACGGCGGCACGCGGTCACCCACGTGCGGCTGGATCGCCTGACCCCGGCCCAGACGGCGGCCCTGCTCGCCGCGGTCACCGGCGCGCCGGCGCCGTTACGGGCCGCCACGGCGCTGCATCACCGCACCGGCGGCAACCCCTTCTTCCTGGAGGAACTGCTGCGAGCCCTTCCCGGGTACGCCGTGGAGGCGCTCGTCGAGCAGCCGCTGCCGTGGAGCCTGGCCGAGGTGCTGCGCCGCCAGGTCGACGACCTGGAACCGCTCAGCCACCGGATCGTCGAGGCGGCGACCGTGCTCGGCCACCGCATCCCGTTCGACCTGCTCGCCGACGTGACCGGCGCCGGCGAGGACGAGCTCATCGCCGTGCTGCGCGACCTGGTCACCCGGGGCGTGCTGGTCGAGTCCGGTGAGGACGAGTTCGCGTTCCGGCACGCGCTGGTCCGCGAGGCGATCGCCGACCAGATGCTCGGCCGGCAGCGGCGCCGGCTGCACGAGGCCGCGCTCGACGTGCTGCTGCGCGGCGGGACCTCCGACCCGGCCATGGTGGCCCACCACGCGCGCGGCGCCGGGCGGTACGACGACATGATCGCGGCGGCCCGCGGCGGCACCGCCCTCTATTTGTCGATCGGCTCCGCCTACCAGGCGCTGCAGCTGGCCGAGATGGGCCTGGACGAGGTGCCCGACGACACCGATCTGCTGGCCGGCGCGGCCCGGGCGTCGTGGCTGGCCGGGCTGCTGGACGACGCCCTGCGCTACGGGCGGCGCTGGCACGGCCTGGCCCCGGCCGCGACCGACCGGGCCGAGGCGCTCTACCTGCTGGTGCGCATCGCCTGGGAGTCCCGCGAATACGACCAGATGCGGGCCCTGACCGGCGACATCGAGACCCTGATCGCGCAGCTGCCGCCGGGCGCCGCCCAGGCCCGCGCGATGACGGCCATCGCCCAGTCGTCGTACCTGCGTGACGAGTTCGAGGACGCGCTGCTCTGGTGCGACCGGGCGCTGGCTCTCGCGGCCGAGTTCGACCTGCCCGCCGTACGGCTGACCGCGCTGCTGGAGAAGGGCTCGACGCTGACCGAGCGGGCACAGAGCTCGGCCGAGGGCCGGGAGATCCTGTCCGCCCTGGTCGACGAGGCCGAGAAGGCCGGCGAGTGGGTGCTGGCCGCCCGGGCCCTGAACAAGCTGGTCCAGGACGCGCCGCCCACCTCGCCGGCCGAGCACGCCGAGATCCTGGAGCGGATGCGGGTCGACGCCGAGCGGGCCGGCCTGGAGTCGCTGTCGGTGGCCACGTACTTCCAGGGCCGGGCCCGGCTGGCCATCCGGGCCGGTGACCTGCGCGCGGCCATCGCCGCGCTGGAGGAGGGCCGCGAGCAGGATCGCGGTTACCAGCGCCGCGGCCGCTGGGCCGACTTCCACGGTGTCTTCCTGGCCGGGCTCTACCTGGAGGCCGGCGAGTTCGACCGGGTCGACCAGATCATCGACGACCTGGCCATGCTGCCGAACAACCCGCCGACCACAATTCCCGGCCTCGCCTTCCACCTGGCCTGCCGCCGGCACGACCTGCCGAGGGCCGAGGCGGCCCTGAAGGAGTTGATGGCCGATCTGGCCGAGCAGAACTGGCGCAGCGGCGAGCAGGCCCACGACCTGGTCTCGGCCGCGCTGGAGCTCGGCCTGCCGGTGGACCGGCTCGACCGGACGGCCGCCGTGCTGCTCGACGCCGAGGTGTGGGACGCCTACCGGACACTGGTCGAGGCGCAGCTGGCCGAGGTGCACGGCCGGCTGGCCGAGGCCCTGGCCGGCTACGAGTCGATCACCGAGGATCCGGCGCTGGGCCCGGCGCTGCGCGGCACGATCCGGGCCGGCGCCGCGCGCTGCCTGCTGGCCCAGGACCGGCGGGCCGAGGCGACGGCGCACGTCGAGGTGGCCGCGTCCCTGCTGCGGGGGTGGGGCGGCTGGCGGGTGGCCCAGCTCGACCAGGTCCGGGCCCGGCTCGGCCTGGCCCCGGCCGACGCGCCGGAGGCCGTCACCGGTCCGGCCGCCCTGACGCCGCGCGAGCGGGAGGTGGCCGTGCTGATCAGCGACGGGCTGACGAACACCGAGCTGGCCCGGCGCCTCTACATCTCGCCCAAGACGGCGGCCGTGCACGTCTCCAGCATCCTGCGCAAGCTGGGCATCGCGTCCCGCACCGAGGTGGCCGGCGTCATCGGGCGGTGAGCGGCCGTCGTGCACCATGGCTGGTGTGTGGATCAAAGCTTGCCTCAACGGTGGCCGCCCGTCGCCGGCGCCGATCACTCCGGACGAGCTGGCCGACGCCGCTGAGAAGGCGGCCGAGGCCGGAGCCGCGGCCGTTCACGTGCACCCGCGGGACGCCGATGGGCGGGAGTCCCTGCACGGCGACGACATCGGCGCCGCCGTCACGGCGATCCGCGCGGCCTGCCCCGGGCTTCCGGTCGGGGTGTCGACGGGCATCTGGATGACCGGCGGCGATCCGCGGCGGCGGGCCGAACTGGTCGCCGGGTGGCGGGTGCGGCCCGATTTCGCCTCGGTGAACGTCCACGAGCCGGGCTTCGCCGATCTCGTACGTCTCCTCGACGGCTCCGGGGTCGGTGTCGAGGCGGGTGTCTGGTCACCGGCCGATGTGGACGCGCTCGAAGGGCTGCCGCTCCTGCGGATCCTCGTCGAGATCATCGACGTGCCGGCCGACGCGGCCGTGGCGGCGGCCGACGCCATCCTGCGGCGGGTTCCCGAGGCGCTGCTGCACGGCGAGAACGACGCCTGCTGGCCGCTCATCGCGCACGCCGGGGCTCTGGGCCTGCCCACCCGGATCGGGCTCGAGGACACCCTGACGCTGACCGACGGCACGCCGGCGGCGGACAACGCGGCGCTCGTCCGGCGCGCCCGGACAGTGTGGACGGACGCGCGCCGGAAACACGAGAATACGTACGGTTAAAGTGCGGTATCGGTTGATCGATTCGGGCGAATGTCGCGTATCTTGATCCGGCCGGAGGGAGCAAGATGACCGATACGCCGGATCGCGAGGATCCTGTACTCGTTCGCCCGTACGTCTCGACGAGCGTGGACACCACCGAGTTCACCGCCGTCGAGGACGCGGAGAAGTGGCCCGAGCCCGGGGACGACGCCTCGACCGTTGTGCAGCCCACGGTCGAGGAGCCCGCGGAAGAGGAGAGCAAGCCGCCGAGGCGGACCGACATCCCGATTCTGCGGCTGGCCATCTTCGCCGGTGGCGCTCTGCTCGCCGCCGGCGTGGCCGCGTTCTTCGTCTTCGGCCTCGGCTCCGGCCCCGAGCTTCCGCAGCCGGGCGCCGCCCTGCCCGCGATGCCGGCCCGGGCCCCGATCCCGGACTCCTCGGTGGCCGCCGCGTCGAAGAGCGCGGCCGCCGCCTCGGCCAGCGCCAGCTCCTCGGCCAGCGCGAGCCCGTCGGCCAGCGCGAGTGCCAGCGCGAGCGTGAGCGCCACCCCCAGCATCGCGGTGAGCGGGTCCCTCCAGCCCCTGGTGCCGGGGGCGACCTCCCCGGCCGCGCCGACGTCGGCGCCGACCACGGCCCCGGCCGTCGACCGCACCGGCGCGATCACCGCCGCCAGCGGCCGCTGCCTGACCCGGGGCGGACTGTTCGGCATCGACGGCAGCCCGGTCAACGTGGCCGGCTGCGCCGGCGGCGACGCGCAGACCTTCACCCTGGCCACCGACGGCACCCTGCACGTCGACGGCAAGTGCGCCACCCCCGGCGGCGACGGGACCGTGCGAGTCGGCTCCTGCGACGGGGCGGGGTCGTGGCGTACCGGCGAAGGTGGGTCTCTGATCGCCGCCAACGGCAAGTGCCTCACCGACCCGGGCCGCTCCGGCGCCGCCACCAAGGTCACCGAGTGCGCCGGCTCCGCCGAGCAGACCTGGAGTCTGCCCTGACTAGCGCTTGCGGCTGACCGGCTTGGCCCGGTACATGGCGGCGTCGGCCTCGCGCAGCAGGCGGTCGGGGTCGGTGGAGCCGTCGCCCGAGAGGGCCACGCCGATGCTCACGCCGACCTCGATCTGCTCGCCGTCGATGCAGTAGGGCTCGCAGAGCCTGGTCGCGATGGCGTCCCGGACGACACGTTCCGCGCCCGGCTCGCGCAGGCCGTCGAGCAGCACCACGAACTCGTCGCCGCCGAGCCGGGCCACCGTGTCCGACTCGCGCAGCAGACCGGTCAGGCGGCGGGCCACCTCGATGAGCAGCACGTCGCCGGCCGCGTGGCCGAGCGAGTCGTTCACCGCCTTGAACCCGTTCAGGTCGAGCAGCAGCACGGCGAACCGGTGGTCGGGCCGGCGCTGCGACCGCAGGCCGGCCTGCTCGAGCCGGTCGGCCAGCAGCACCCGGTTGGGCAGGCCGGTCAGCGCGTCGTGCAGGGCCGCGTCGCGCAGCTTCTGCTCCTGCTCGCGCAGGGCCGCCACCATCGCGCCCCGGTCGAGGGCGGTGGCCAGCAGCGCCCCCGAGTGGTTCATGATCTCCCGGCCGGCCGGGGTGCTCTGCTGGACCGTGCCGATCGCGGCCAGCACACCCCAGTCCCGCAGGCCGCTGCGCACCGGCACCACGAAGACGATCTCGCCGGCGGCGCCGTCGGCCATCGCGAACAGGCCGGCCGGCGGGAACTCGCTGACCCGCATCTGCTCGCCGGCCCAGCCCGGCCGCCCCGGGTACTCCCCCACGACGCTCAGCTCGGTGTCGCGGGCCGGCACCGCCGAGTGGTTCCACAGCCCGAGGCAGCCGGCGGTCAGCGCGGTGCGCTGCAGCCAGGCCAGCGCGCGGGGGTCGCGCTCGTGCGCGCCGAGCAGGTCGATGCCGAGCTCGTGCTGCACGTTCAACGTCTCCTGCAGGTAGCGGACCTCGCCGAACAGCGACCGGGTCCGCTCCTCGCTGACCGGCAGCCCGATGCCGGGGCAGCCGCACGAGCCGCGCCGCACGAACGTCGTCGCGACGTACGCGCTGTCGGTGTCGTCCGGCGCGCAGACCAGCCGGTGGGCCGTCGTGCCGACATCCTCGACCGGCTGGCGGACCGTGGAGAGGCTGGGCCGCATGTAGGTGGCGTCGACGATGTCGTCGAAACCGACCACCGCCACATCGCCCGGCACCCGGTATCCGGCGCCGGCCAGGCGGCCGATCAGGCCGATGGCGTTGCGGTCGGTGCCGCAGACGACCGCGCTGACCGGCACGCCCCGGCGCAGCAGCACGTCGGCCACCACCTCGCCGCCGCTCTCGTGGTTGTCGCCCGAGTCGAACACCAGCTCCGGATCCGGTTCGATGCCGTGCGCGAGCAGGGCCTCACGGTAACCCTCGAGGCGTTCCCGCAGGTCGAAGTGGGCCAGGTGACCGGCGTAGGCGATCCGCTCGTGCCCGTGCCCGAGCAGGTGCCCGACCGCGTCGCGCAGGCCGGAGCGGTTGTCGGCCAGCACGGCCGCGCACTCGTCGAGCTTCTGCCCCACCGACACCACGGGCAGACCGGCCCGGCGGGCCCCTCTGGCGTACGAGGCGTGCAGCGCCCCCGGCAGCACGATGAGACCGTTCAGATGCTTCCAGGACACCGGCCGCCGGAAGTCCGGCAGCCCGCTGCGGTCGGCGCTGTACGAGCCGGGATCGAGCGTCTGGATGGCCATGATCCGGTCGCCGGCCGCCACGGCGGCGTCGTTCACCCCGGCGATGATCGCGCCGTAGTAGTCGCCACCGACGAAGGGCGAGAGAACCCCGAACGTACGACCCGTCACGGGCGACATGATCTCCCGGATCCGGCCCCGGTGGGTCAGACTCCCGACAAGTAGCGCCGAAGATCTTTGGTTTCCCCGCTTACCGGCCGGGCGGCCAGGATGCAGGTGTCGTCGCCCGGGTTGGCCTGGCGCAGCCGGGACAGCAGCTCGCCCAGCGGCTGGCGGGGGTTGGCCCGCACGGCCTGGTCGACCGTCCGGATCACCGTGGCCAGCCCGTCGTCGAGGCCGCGGTGGCGGTGCTCGACCAGGCCGTCGGTGTAGAGCAGCAGCAGGTCGCCCAGGCGCAGGTCGAGCCGGGCGGTCTCGTAGCGGGCGTCGTCGAGCACGCCCAGCATCGGCCCGGCCGGCCTCTCCAGCGGCGCCGTGCGGCCGTCCCGGCTCAGCAGGGGCGGCGGGTGGCCGGCCTGGGCCCAGACGATCTCCCGGCGGGCCGGGTCGTAGCGGGCGACGACAGCGGTGGCGGCCAGCTCGGGCGTCTCCCGCTCGAGGTCGCAGGTGAGCGCGTTCAGGTGGCGCAGCAGCTCGCCGGGGTCGCCGGTGGTCACGGCCAGGGCCCGCAGCGCGTGCCGGAGCTGGGCCATCGTCTTGGCGGCGCGGGTGCCGTGCCCGGCGACGTCGCCGACCGCGAGCAGCACCGAGCCGTCGCGCAGCTCGGCCGCGTGGTACCAGTCGCCGCCGACCAGGCTCTCCTCGCCGGCCGGCAGGTAGCGCAGGGCCACCTTGAGGCCGGGCAGCTCGATCGGGCCGTCCGGCAGGGGCAGGATGATGCGCTGGAGCTTGGCCGCCAGCTCGTGCTCGGCCGCCAGGTCCCGGCGCTGCTCGTCGAGCTGGCGTTCCACGTCGGCCAGGCGCTGGGCGCTGGTCTCCCGCTCGGTGATGTCCTGCACGATGCCGAAGATGCGCAGCGGCCGGCCGTCGGCGTCACGGCTGGCGTCGGCCACCGTACGCAGGAACTTGGTCCGCCCGCCGATCCGCACCCGGGTGGTCACGTCGACCCGTTCGCCGCGCTCGAAGGCGACCCGGGCCGCCTCGCGCAGCGGCTCGTCCTCGGGCACCGCGAGCGCGTCGGACTCCTCCCGGCTCAGCGGGCCCAGCCGCGGGTCGCGCTCGTAGATCCGGTAGACCTGCTCCGACCAGTAGATCTCGCCGCTGACCAGGTCCCACTCGCCCCAGCCGAGGTTGCCCAGCAGCTCGGTGCCGGCCAGCCGGTCGCTCACCCCGCCCGGCCGCTCGTCGTGCCGGGTCCAGTTCAGCAGCAGGCCCACGCCGAGCCGGTGGGCGCGCACGGTGTAGAGCCCGTCGCCGTGCCGGAACGGCCCCAGCACGGCCGGGCCACCGGCGTCGAGCACCTGCTGGTAGGCCTGCCAGCGGTCGCTCGCCAGGGCCTCGGGGAAATGCTCGGAGATGCGCAGGCCGAGCAGCTGGCTGCCGCGCAGGCCGTTCGGCGCGACCGCCTCGGGGCTGACCGCCGCCCAGACCAGATCGACCAGCCGGCCGGACGGATCGCGCTCGGGGGTCAGGAAGCAGGCCATGCCGGGCACCACGTCGAGGACCCGCTGAACCATGCCCAGCCAGGGCGCGAACCGCCGGACCGGGCCGGCCGGCGAAACCGGGGGCCGGCCGGTCTCCAGGCCGGAGATGGGCGCGGTGTCCGGGTCGGAGACGTCGAGCGAGCGGATCACCCCGCTCGCCACCTCGATCAGGTCGCGGCCCTGCTCGGCGCCCATCCGCAGCAGGTGGCGGTGGGCCTCGGCCAGGCGGCACCGGGCGCGGCCGGCCAGCAGCCCGACCGCGCGCTCGACGGTGAGCCGGCCGGCCTCGCCGGGGTCGGTGGTCACCGCGGGCCGCAAACTCTCGACCGCGGCGGCATACGCCTGTCCCACCCGATCACTCCCGTCCCGTACGACTCCGGCTTCCTGAATACGTCAGCCGGACCGGGGTCGTCATCGGCCGTTCATACGGAGCGGGCCCTCCCTGCGGCGAACAACGCCCGCCGTCACACGAATGGGGTGGGCCGAACGGTTTTCCGGGCTCGAGGAACGGTGTTCAGAGCTCGAACAGCGACCGCATGGCCTCGGTGAGACGGGCCATGCTCTGCCCGGTGACCATGCCGATACGCTCCGCACCGATGGCGGCGGGCAGGCGGCGCATCCGGTTGACGACCACGACGCCGGTGATCGGGTCCTGCTCGGTGAGGGCGACCGCGTACGGCGGAAGCTCCGTCACACCGCGCTGGCGGACGATGGGCGCGCAGAACGGTGAGGCGTTGTTCCGGTCGTTGAACGTGTCAGCGGAGAGCACGAGCACGCGGTAGCGCAGATCCGTCCGGTTGCCGATGGTCCAGATCTCGCCGCGCTTCATCGATCAGTGGGTCCCGCTCGACATGCGCTGAAGCCTACCGCCGCGCCGATCTCAGGCGGCGTCCAGCCCACGTGCCGCGCCGCCAATAAATGAGAACCGCGGAACACGGTCGAACCACCGTCGCAATTAACCCGTAAGAATGAGCGCGTGGCTAGAGCGACTGAAGGGTGTCAGTGATGACGGAGAAGGCTCAGATCGGGGTCACCGGCCTCGCGGTTATGGGGCGCAACCTGGCCCGCAACTTCGCCCGTCACGGGCACACCGTGGCGGTGCACAACCGGTCGTACAACCGCACCAAGGAACTGGTGGAGGAGTTCGGTCACGAGGGCACGTTCATCGCGTCCGAGAGCGCCGAGGACTTCGTGGCCAGCCTGGAGCGCCCGCGCCGCGTGGTGATCATGGTGAAGGCCGGCGCGCCGACCGACGCCGTGATCGACGAGTTCGCCCCTCTGCTCGAGGAGGGCGACATGCTCATCGACGCCGGCAACGCCCACTACCTGGACACCCGCCGGCGGGAGGCGGCCCTGCGCGAGCGTGGCCTGCACTTCGTCGGCACCGGCGTGTCCGGCGGCGAGGAGGGCGCCCTGCACGGCCCGAGCATCATGCCCGGCGGTTCCAAGGAGTCGTACGAGGCGCTCGGCCCGCTGCTGGAGGACATCTCGGCCAAGGTCGACGGCGAGCCGTGCTGCGTGCACGTCGGCCCGGACGGCGCCGGCCACTTCGTCAAGATGGTGCACAACGGCATCGAGTACGCCGACATGCAGCTCATCGCCGAGGCGTACGACCTGCTGCGCCGCGTCGGCGGGCACACGCCGGCCGAGATCGCCGACGTCTTCCAGGGCTGGAACGAGGGCCGGCTGGGCTCCTACCTGATCGAGATCACGGCCGAGGTGCTCAAGCAGGTCGACGCGGCCTCGGGCAAGCCGTTCGTCGACGTGGTGCTCGACCAGGCCGAGCAGAAGGGCACCGGCCGCTGGACCGTACAGGCGGCCCTTGACCTGGGTGTGCCGGTCAGCGGCATCGCCGAGTCGGTCTTCGCCCGGGCCCTGTCCGGCGGCGCCGACGTGCGCCAGGCGGCGGCCGACGCCGGCCTGCCCGGCCCGTCCGCGACCACCGGCGCCCACGCCGGTGACCTGCAGGCCGACGTCGAGCAGGCGCTGTTCGCCTCCAAGATCGTCGCCTACGCGCAGGGCTTCCAGCAGATCCAGGCGGCCAGCAAGGAGTACGGCTGGGAGATCGACCCGGGCGCGATGGCCAAGATCTGGCGGGCCGGCTGCATCATCCGGGCCAAGTTCCTCGACTTCATCAAGCAGGCGTACGACAAGTCGCCGTCGCTGGCGACGCTGCTCGTCGACCAGTACTTCCTGGACGCCGTGAGCGGCGCCCAGGACGCCTGGCGCCGGGTCGTGGCCACCGCGGCGGCGCAGGGCATCCCGGCGCCGGGTTTCTCGTCGGCGCTGGCCTACTACGACGGCCTGCGGGCCGAGCGCCTGCCGGCCGCCCTGATCCAGGGCCAGCGGGACTTCTTCGGCGCGCACACGTACCACCGCGTCGACAAGGAAGGCTCGTTCCACACACTGTGGGCGACCGACGACCGCAAGGAAGTTTCGGCCTAGGTTTTCCACAGTTCCGCGGTCGTCCACAGCCCGCCCGCACGATCTCGCGCTTTTCGGTCAGACTGGTGCGGGACGGGGGCCCCCTTGGGAGGGCGGGCCGTGGGCGTCACGCGGCGTACATCACCGGGGCCGGCGCGTTCGCGCTCATGAGCGCGCCGGCGTCCTCGGCCGGCAGCGGCTTCGCCATGTAGAAACCCTGGCCCAGCCGGTAGCCCATCTCGCGCAGCCGTTCGAGCTGCGCCAGCGACTCGATGCCCTCGGCCACCGCCGACAGCTGCAGATACTCCGCCAGCTGGGCCACCGCCGCCGCCACCGCCAGGCGGCCCCGGTCCTCGCCGTCCGTGATGCCGTCGACGAACGATTTGTCGAGCTTCAGCACGTCCACCGGGAACGCCCGCAGCAGCGACAGCGACGACTGGCCGGTGCCGAAGTCGTCCAGCGCCAGCCGCACCCCCATCTCGTGCAGGGCGTGCAGCGTCTCGCGCACCTGGCGGCCGTCGGCCACCGACGACTCGGTCACCTCCAGCACCAGGTTCTGCGGCAGCAGCCCGGTCTCGCTGAGCACCGCCGCCACCTCGTCCACGAAGCCGGACTCGCGCAGCTGGCGCACCGCCACGTTCACGTTGATCGCCTTGATCGCCCCGTCGCCGTGCTCCCGGCGCCAGCGGGCCAGCTGCTCGCACGCCTCGCGCAGCACCCACGAGCCGAGCGGCACGATCAGCCCGGAGCGCTCGGCGACCGGGATGAAGTCGCCCGGCGAGACGAAGCCGCGCACCGGGTGCTTCCAGCGCACCAGCGCCTCGGCCCCGTGCAGCCGGCCGGTGACGATGTCGAAGACGGGCTGGTACAGCAGGTACAGCTCACGCCGGATGATGGCGTTGTGCAGTTCGCTGCCGAGCCGGGCGTGGCTGACCACGTCGGCCCGCATCTTCGGCTCGAAGCGGGTCCAGGCCGCCTTGCCGCCCTCCTTCGCCGCGTACATGGCGATGTCGGCGTTGCGCAGTACCTCGTCCGCGGTGTCGCCGGGACCGGCGATGGCGATGCCGAGGCTGGCGTGGGCCAGCAGCTGGTGTTCGCCGACCCGGAACGGCTCGGCCAGGGCGGCCAGGATGCGCCCGGCGGTGGCCTCGGCCGACGACGGCTCCTCCACGTCGAGCAGGACGGCGAACTCGTCGCCGCCGAGCCGGGCCGGCAGCTCGCCGTCGGCGCTGGTGGCCCGCAGGCGCTGGGCGATCTGGTAGAGCAGCTGGTCGCCGATGGCCGGGCCCATCGAGTCGTTGATCGTCTTGAAGTCGTCGATGTCGATCAGCAGCGCCGTCGCGGGCTGGTGGGCGGCCAGGCGTTCGGCCAGCACGGCGCTGAACCGGGTGCGGTTGGCCAGCCCGCTCAGCGGGTCGGTCATGGCCAGCCGCTCGAGCTGGGCCTGCTGTTCCTTCAGGCCGGCCAGCAGCTGGCGGTTCTCGCGCAGGCCCAGCAGCTGCCGGAGCACGACCAGGGCGGCGATCAGCACGGCGCCGACGATGACGGTCAGGTCGCGCCCGGCCATCTCCTGGGCCGACACCGCGGTGACCAGGGCGGCGGTGGCCAGCACGGCCACGAACGGCAGCAGCTCGTAGACGGACCGGCGGCCGCGCGCCTTGAGCACGGCGGTCCGCTCGATGACCCGGCGCTGGCGGAAGGCGGCCGCGGCGAAGGAGAGCGCCACCAGCGGGCTGCCCAGCACCGAGAGCACCAGCCGGGACGTGTCGTCGCCGGCTATCAGCAGCACGGCCAGGGCGACCGCCACCATCGGGGCGATGGTCAGGATCCGCAGCGACAGCGCGTCGACCGGGGCGTCGGGGCGGGCCGCCGCCTTGCCGATCACCACCAGGCAGAGCAGGCCGGCCACGCCGACCACCCCGGCCGCGGCCCGGGTGACCAGGTCGGCGCCGGGTGAGGCGTAGCTGAGCACGACGTACCAGAACACGAGCGTGCCGGCGACGGCCACGGTGGCGCCGTCGAGCAGCACCCGCGACCAGCCCAGCGCCGTGCGGTCGCCCATCGGCAGCCGCAGGAAGGCGGTCATCGCCCAGAGCACGCCGGTCAGCAGCGGCACGGCGACGTAGAGGGACATGCCCGCGTTGTTGTTGGCCAGCGCCAGGGCCGTGGACGAGCCGACCAGCAGGATGAACGCGGCGTGCCCGAGCTGGCGCCAGAACGCCCGCACCACCCGGGGCAGCACCACCGTCGAACCGAGCCGCTGCAGCGAGAAGGTGGCCGCGACCAGCGCGATCGGGCCGCCGAGGTAGCCGTAGACCACGTCCGAGGGGTCGCGCACGACCAGCCACGCGACGACCGCCAGCGTGGCGACCGCCGCGACCAGCAGCGGCGCCAGGGCGCCGCCGCCCGCGCGGATCGCGGCGGGCTTCACGGCCTCAGTCATGCGTGTCTACGGCTCCCGGATAGGCAGGTCCCTACCGCCTACCTGTCGGCCGCGAAACGCCGTTGCTGAGAAGATCAGCTCTTGAGCGCTCCGCTGACGACCGCGCGGGCCTCCTCCTGGATCTTCGCGAGGTGGTCGGGGCCCTTGAACGACTCGGCGTAGATCTTGTAGACGTCCTCGGTGCCGGAGGGGCGCGCGGCGAACCAGCCGGACGCGGTGGCCACCTTGAGGCCGCCGATGGCGGCGCCGTTGCCGGGCGCGGTGGTCAGCACGGCCGTGATCGGCTCGCCGTCGAGCTCCTTGGCCGTGACCTGCTCGGGCGAGAGTTTGGCCAGCACGGCCTTCTCCTCCCGGGTGGCCGGGGCGTCGATGCGGGCGTAGGCCGGCTCGCCGAACTTGGCGGTCAGGTCGCGGTAGTGCTCGCTGGGCGTCCGGCCGGTGACCGCGACGATCTCGGAGGCGAGCAGGTCGAGCAGGATGCCGTCCTTGTCGGTGCTCCACGGGCCGCCGTCGCGGCGCAGGAAGGAGCCGCCGGCGCTTTCCTCGCCGCCGAAGCCGATCGAGCCGTCGAGCAGGCCCGGCACGAACCACTTGAAGCCCACCGGCACCTCGTCGAGGCGACGGCCCAGGCTCTCGGCGACCCGGTCGATCATCGAGGAGGAGACCAGGGTCTTGCCGATGGCGGCGCCCGACGGCCAGTCCTTGCGGGCGCCGAACAGGTAGTTGATCGCCACCGCCAGGTAGTGGTTCGGGTTCATCAGGCCCGCGTCGGGGGTGACGATGCCGTGCCGGTCGGCGTCGGCGTCGTTGCCGGTGGCCAGCTGGAAGCGGTCCTTCTGGGCGATCAGGGACGCCATCGCGTACGGCGACGAGCAGTCCATCCGGATCTTGCCGTCCCAGTCGAGGGTCATGAAGCCGAAGGTCGGGTCGACGTTCGGGTTCACCACGGTCAGGTCCAGGCCGTACCGCTCGCCGATCGCGCCCCAGTAGGCGACGCTGGCCCCGCCGAGCGGGTCGGCGCCGATCCGCACGCCGGCCGCGCGGATCGCCTCCATGTCGATGACGGCGCCCAGGTCACCCACGTACGAGTCGAGGAAGTCGTACGTGCCGACCTGGTCGCGGGCCTTCGCCGCGGGAATCCGGCGCACGTCCTTCAGGCCGGCGGCGATCAGGGCGTTGGCCCGATCCTGGATCCACTTGGTGGCGTCGGTGTCGGCCGGGCCGCCGCTCGGCGGGTTGTACTTGAAGCCGCCGTCGTCCGGCGGGTTGTGCGACGGGGTCACCACGACGCCGTCGGCCAGCCCGGACGTGCGGCCCCTGTTGTAGGTGAGGATCGCGTGCGACACCGCGGGCGTCGGCGTGTAGCCGTCGCGGCTGTCGATCAGCGTGGTGACGTCGTTGGCCGCGAACACCTCGATCGCGGTGATCATCGCGGGCTCGCTGAGCGCGTGCGTGTCGCGGCCCACGAACAGCGGCCCGTCGGTGCCCTGCGCCTTGCGGTACTCCACGATCGCCTGGCTGGTGGCCGCGATGTGGTCCTCGTTGAACGCGTTCCGCAGCGACGAGCCCCGGTGCCCGGAGGTGCCGAACGTGACCCGCTCACCCACCACCTCGGGGTCCGGATGCTCGGTGTAGTAGCGGGAGACGACCTTGGGCACGTCGATCAGGTCGCGCGGCTCGGCGGGCTTCCCGGCGCGGGGGTTGACGGACATGACGGTCTCCTCTTTCCTGGCGGTACGCGGACCTGGCGTGAGCGTATCCATACCGACTACCCGCGGCATCGGCCCGGTAAGCGGTTGAACCATTTCGGCCCGTTATCCGAACTACCACCTGTGAAGCGCGTGCTCCTCCTGCTCCTGGTGGCCCTCGGTGTGCTCGCGGTGCCGGCCTCCCCCGCCCAGGCGCACGCGTCGCTGCTGGGTGCCGTTCCGGCGCCGGGCAGCATCGTGGGGACCTCCCCCACCGAGATCGTCGTCACCTTCAGCGAGGCGGTCACGCCGGTCGGCGGGCGCATCCAGGTGATCTCGCCCGACGGCAAGCGGATCTCCGGTGCGGCTCGGGCGACCGGCTCCACGCTGCGCATTCCCGTGCGCCGGGCCGACCAGCCGCTCGGCACGTACCTGGTCAGCTACCGGGTGATCTCGGCCGACAGCCATCCGGTGGGCGGCGCGCTGACATTCTCGGTCGGCGCGCCCTCGACGCGGCCCGCCGACCCCGGCCAGGCCGGGACCCATCGGTCGGTCACGCTGGTCACACCGGTCACGCGCTTTCTGGGGTACGCCGGTCTGACGCTCGCCGCCGGGCCCGCCCTGTTCCTGGCGGTCCTGTGGCCCGCGCGCCGCTCCCGGGCGGGTGCGATCAAGGCCGTGTACGCGGGGCTCGGGCTGATCGGGGTGGCCACGCTGGCCTCGCTGTGGGCGCAGGCGCCGGCGAGCAGCGGCGCCGCCCTGTGGGACGTCTCCGGCCGCGAGCTGGGCGAGGTGCTGTCCAGCTCGTACGGCGTGACCCTGCTGGCCCGGATCGGCGTGCTGGCCGTGATCGCGGGCCTGCTGCCGCCGGTGCTGCGCGGCGGCGCGGGCCGGCTCCGTTCACTGGCCGTCGTGCTGCTGGCGCTGGCCGGGATGACGACGTGGCCGCTGACCGGGCACGCGGCCGCCTCCCCGCTGGCCGGGGTGATCGTCGCGTCCGACGTGGTGCACATCGCGGCCATGGCGGTGTGGCTGGGCGGGCTGGTCACGCTCACCGTCTTCCTGCTGCGCCGCACCGATCCGCGGGTGCTGGGCGTGGTGCTGCCGGTCTGGTCGCGCTGGGCCGCGCTGGCCGTGGTGTGGCTGGTGGCCGGCGGGGTGGTGCAGGCGGTGGTCCAGGTGGGCTCGGCCGGCGCGCTCTGGCAGACCGGGTACGGGCGGCTGCTGCTGGCCAAGGTGGCCGTGCTCGCGGTGACGCTGGCGTTCGCGTGGTTCGCCCGCAGGCTGGTGCACCGCGCGCCCGGCGCGGCCGGGCTGCGCCGCACGGTCGGCGTCGAGGTGCTGGCCACGGTCGTGATCCTCGGCCTGAGCTCGGTGCTGGTGCAGGTCAACCCGGGGCGCAGCGCGGCCGTCGACCAGGGCGCCGTCCGCGAGGAGGGCGTGTCGCAGACGCTGACCTCACCGCTCTACACGCTGCAGTTCAACATCTACCCGGTCGAGATCGGCGACAACAACACGATCCACGCGTTCGTCTACACGCCGGCCGGGGCGCCGCTGCCGGCCGACGAGTGGAGCGTCACCTCCCGGCTGCTCGACCACGACGTCGAGCCGGTCACGCAGCCGCTGCTCGGCCTGATCCCCCGGCACCACGCGGTCGGGGCCGTCGCCTTCCCGTTCCCGGGCACGTACGAGATCAAGTTCACCGTCCGTATCGGTGAGCTCGACCAAGCGACGGTGAAGACGACTGTCGCCGTTCCGGCCGGTTCCGTTCCCGCGTCCAGGTGACTTTCACGCGCTGATTGGGCAGTACCTCGGCTACGCCCTCAGCGGCCGGAAGCGGGGAGGAACCAGTGCATGTGTCCGTGGTGGATAACTCCGACGAGTCGGTGGTCATCACCGTGCGGGGAGATCTCGACATCGACAGCAACACCGTCCTGACCACCACACTCGACCAGGTGCTCGACCGGCCGGCCCCGATGGTGATCGTCGACCTGTCCGGGGTCGGATTCTGCGACTCGACCGGGCTGAGCGCGCTGGTCGTCGGCCACAACCGGGCCCGGGCCGACGGCGGCTGGCTGCGGCTGGCCGCGCCCAGTGAATTCCTCGGGCGGCTGCTGGAGACGGTCGGGCTGACCCCGCGCATCTCGGTCTATCCGACAGTGGCCGACGCGCTGGCCGACCGCAACCCGGACTAACCTTCCTGCGTGCTGATCCTCCTGCCGCCGTCCGAGGGCAAGACCCCCGCCACCTCCGGTTCTCCCGTCGACCCGTCCGGGCACTGGCTGCCGTCGCTGGCGCCGGCCCGCAAGCGGGTGCTGTCGCGGCTGGTGGCGATGTGCAAGCGGACGAGCGCCCGGTCGGTGGCCGAGTCCCTGGCCACGCTGGGGCTGAGCGCGGGGCAGACGTCCGAGATCGCGCTGAACGCGGCGCTGCTGGAGGCACCGGCGGCGCCGGCGGCCTCGATCTACAGCGGGGTGCTGTACGAGGCTCTGGACGCCCCGTCGCTGGCGCCGGCGGCCCGGTCGTGGCTCGACGAGCGGGCGGTCGTCTTCTCCGGGCTGTGGGGTGTGGTGCGCCTGGACGACCGGATCCCGGCCTACCGCTGCTCGGTCGGGGTGACGCTGCCGTCGGTGGGCGGGCTGACCGCGTACTGGAGGAAGGTCCTGCCGAAGGCGCTCGATCCGCTCGCGGGGCCCATTCTGGACCTGCGCTCGGGCGCGTACGGGGCGATGTGGACCCCGGGGGCCGACGCGGCGACGGTCCGGGTGCTGCACGAGCGGGTGGTGGACGGGGTGGCCAAGCGCTCGGTGGTGAGCCACTTCAACAAGGCGACCAAGGGCCGCATCGTCCGCTCCCTGGCCGAGGCCGGCGTGACCCCGGCGTCGACCGGCGAGCTGATCGGAGCGCTCCGTGACCTGAAGTACCGGGTCGAGGAGCACCCAGCTTCGGCCGGGAAGCCCCGCCAACTCGACGTGGTGGTCGAGGCGCTCTGACCGCGCTCGGTTGTGACTTTGCCTTGACCGCGACCCGGCGAACCGGCCGGAAGCCGGTGAGGAGGGTGAGTTGCACCCAGCCGGTCGCTACGGCGGGTTCCGCCCGGATTTGACGGAACCCGCTGATCCCGTATCGCTGAATGTCTTATTGCGCCGCGAGGATGTCCACGACGAAGCGAAGGTCCTTGCCCTGCTCGGGGTAGGCGAGCGCGTTGGGCACGTCGATCTGGATGCGGCTGCCGACCTTCTGCCCGGGAATGCCCTGGTCCCAGCCCTTGATGACGCGGCCGACACCGATCGGCGCGTCGAACGGCGCGCCGCGTGACCACGACGAGTCGACCACCTGACCGGTGGCGTAGTCGACCAGCTTGTAGTTGGCGGTGATGGTCTGCCCGCTCTTCACGGCGGGGCCGGTGCCGGGGACCAGCACGGTGACGTTGAGCTTGGAAAGCTTGCCTTCGCCGGCCTTGACCTCGGGCTCCTTGGCCAGCGCGGCCGGCGTCTCGACCTGAGCGGCGGTCGGCGCGGGCGGGGCCGCCTCGGTGGGCGCGGCCTCGGTGGGCGCGGCCTCCGCCGGCGCGGCCGCCGAGGTGGGAGCGGCGGCCGCGGGCTGGGCGCTGTTCTTGTCGTCGTCGCCGGAGCGCACGGTCACGAAGACGGCGACGAGCACCGCGATCACGGCGACACCGGCCACGGCACCGCCGATGGCCTGGCTGCGCCGTTTCTTCGAGTCGGTGTTGACGGGGCGAGCGGTCTGGGAACTCATGTGTCGTCGACTCTCCTGTATCACGCCGGTCCGGAAACTTCGGACACGATACGCGCTTCACGCGAACACGCCGCGTGAAACCTCCTCCGAACCGCCGAGGGGGGTGATCCCCCGTCCGGACGGTCACGCATCCCGCTCTTCACCGTCACACGGCGAAGTGAGATCGTGTGCGTCTGTTAAGGCACCTCCCCAATCCCCCTGATGGAGTTCCGCTTGTCCCCGCGCCGACGCCCGACGGGCCATCGGGCCGTTTCCCGACGGCGGGACGACGCGCCGCCGCTGGACGGTCTCGACACCGGCGGGCGCCGCAAGGAGGTGCTGTCCTCGGCCGCGGTGATCCTGGCCGGTGTGCTGCTGGTCATCGGGTTCGGCTTCGTGGCCACCCGGGCGATGGTGCACAGGGACGAGGCGCTGCCGCCGGTCGACCCCCCGGCGCCGGCGCTGGGCGACCTGACGCTGCCCTCGGCCGGCTCGCCCGGCCTGATCCCGCTGGGCAGCGCGTCGCCGTCACCGTCGCCGACGCCGCCCAAGTCGCCGGTGTTCCGCAGCCCCACGCCCGACCCGGGCCGCGTCGTGATCACGCAGGCCGACGTGCCGGCGGCGGTCGACCTGTCGGCCGAGGGCGCGGCCGACTGGGTGCATTGGGGATTGAACGGGACGTTCTCCCTGGAACGGGCGGCCGGGGGCGGCTTCAAGATCCTGGAGGGGGCGCCGACCGCGCCGCGGTTCCGCCACGAGCTGAGCCCGCAGCGGTTCAGCTGGGCCGGTGGCAGCCCGGTGGCGGCCAGCACGGGCACGAACACCGGCATCCGCACCTGCGGAAAGGACAACGGCTTCACCCTCTCGGTGCCGGCCGGTCCGGACACGAGAACCTTGCGGCTGTACGTGGGTTCGCTCGCGGCCCGCGGAAAATTGACCGCCCGGCTCTCCACGGGCACGGCCGGCGGCTCTATCGTGCTCGATCAGCGCACCGGAACGCTGCGGACGGCGGTGCTGACCGTGGCGTACCACGCACCGAAGAACGGGCAGGTGCGGTTGAGCTGGACCACCGACGCGACCTACGGCAAGGGGTGCGGCGGGGTGGCCCTGGAAGCGGCGACGCTTCGATGACGTGCTTGCATATCGGGCCGGCCGGGAAGCGCCGGCCGTAGGCGACAAAAGGGGTTACTAGGTGTTCGCGGGCTTTGGATCGTGGGTGGCCCGCTTCCGGTGGCCGGTGCTGGCCGTCGCGCTCGTCGCGGTGATCAGTGCGGGCGTCTGGGGGCTCGGTGTCTTCGGGCAGGTGTCCGAGGGCGGCTACAACGACCCGAACAGTGAGTCCTCCCGGGCCGCCGAGGCGGTCACGGAGGCGTTCGGTGCGCGGGGCGGCGACCTCGTCGTGATCTACACCCCCACCAAGGGCAAGATCGACGACGCCGCGCTCGGCAAGCGGGTCCGCGAGCGGCTGGCCGCGCTGCCCAAGTCGGCGGTGACCGGCTCGACGTCGTACTGGCAGACGCGCAGCCCGCAGTACGCGGCCAAGGACAAGTCCAGCGCCGTCGCCGTGGTCACCCTGGCCGGCGCCGACGACGGGGCCAAGCTCGACGCGTACCGCGAGATCGACGACAAGTTCGCCGTCGAGGGCGCCAAGGTCCAGCTCGCCGGCACGGCCGTGCTGGCCGACGCGTCCACCACGCGCTCCACGTCCGACCTGGGCAAGGCCGAGGCCATCTCGCTGCCGATCACCCTGATCCTGCTGCTGTTCATCTTCGGCTCGCTGGTCGCGGCGGCCCTGCCGGTGCTGGTCGGCGGCGCGGCGGTGCTGGGCTCGCTCGGCATCCTGCACGCCATCGCCGCGCACCACGAGGTCAACTCGTTCGCGGTGAACGTGGCCTCGCTGCTCGGCCTGGGCATGGCCATCGACTACGGCCTGTTCATGGTCGGCCGGTTCCGCGAGGAACAGGCGGCCGGGCGCTCACCGGCCGAGGCGGTGCGGCGCACGGTGGCGACGGCCGGGCGCACGGTGCTCTTCTCGGCCACCCTGCTGATGATCGCGCTGGCCGGGCTGCTGCTGTTCCCGCAGGGCTTCCTCAATTCCCTGGCGTACGGCGGTCTGGCCGCCGTCGGCCTGGCCGCGCTCCTGTCGCTGACCCTGCTGCCGGCGGTCCTGGCGGTGCTCGGGCCGCGCGTCGACAAGCTGCCGGTCCGCCTGCCCTTCTCGGGCGGCGATCCCGACAAGTCGTTCTGGGCCCGGCTGGCCACCGGCGTGCTGCGCCGCCCGGTCGTGGTCGCGGTGCCGATCCTGGCCGGTCTGCTGCTGCTCGCCCTGCCGATCGGCGGCGTCCGCTTCGGCGAGGCCGACGAGCGCACCCTGCCGGCCGGCGACTCGGCCCGCCAGGCGATCGAAACCCTCCAGGCCAGCTACCCGCAGTTCGCCGGCGACGGCGTGCAGATCGTGCTGCGCGGCACCGGCGACACTTCCAAGTTCGCGGTCCAGCTCCGCCAGATCCAGGGCATCGCGCAGCTCACCCCGGCCCAGCGGGCGAAGAACACGACGGTCTTCACGGCCACCCTGTCGTCGACCGACCCGTTCAGCACCGAGTCGCGCGACGTGGTCGACAGCATCCGGGCGCTGCCGGTCCCGGCCGGGGTGGAGCTGCTGGTCGGCGGCACGACCGCCCGCAACATCGACAGCCTCCAGGCCACCGCCGACAAGCTGCCGCTGATGGTCGGCCTGCTGGTCGGGGCCACCCTGATCCTGATGTTCCTCGCCTTCGGCTCGATCCTGCTGCCGATCAAGGCGGTGCTGATGAGCGCGCTCAGCCTGAGCGCCACCTTCGGCGTCCTCGTCTGGATCTTCCAGGACGGCCACCTGGCCGGCCTGCTGAACGTGACACCGGCCCCGCTCGAGGCGGGCATCGTGGTCCTGATGGCGGCCGTGGTGTTCGGCCTGTCCACCGACTACGAGGTCTTCCTGCTCTCCCGCATGGTCGAGGCCCGCACCCAGGGGGCGACCTCGAAGGAGGCGGTCACGACCGGCCTGGCCCGCACCGGCCGCGTCATCAGCGCCGCCGCCCTGCTGCTGATCGTGGTCACCGGCGCCTTCGCCCTCTCCTCGGTCACCACCATGCGCTTCGTCGGCGTCGGCATGATCGTCGCCCTGGTCCTGGACGCCACGGTCGTCCGCATGCTTCTGGTGCCGGCCGTCCTGGGCCTGCTGGGCAACGCGGCCTGGTGGGCCCCCGGCCCCCTGAAGCGCCTCCAGGAGCGAGCCGGCCTGTCCGAACACGCGGGCGAACTCCCGACGGGCCGCCACGCCGCGACGGACGACACCCAGGTGCTGGCCCTGCCGGCCGGCCCGGCCCCGACCTGGCTGACCCCGTTCTTCGACGAGCCGCGGGCCCTGCCCGGCGCCTCCTCGCCGTACGCGCTCCCGTCCGGCGCCCCCTCCACCCCCACCTCCACCTCCACCGACGCCGCCGCCACCCAGGTCTTCCCCCGCGTCACCGACGACGAGCCCATCGACGCCGAGATCATCCCCGACCTCCCGCCCACCGAGCCCGAACCGGCCGCCGCTTCGCCCTCCGCCACCGCGTCCGACGCGACCGCTGTGGTCGCCGACCTCGGCACGGACGACCGCACGGCCGCCTACCCGGTGATCGGCGCCGGCAGCGTCGCCTCCCCTTCCGACATTTCCCCTGACCCTTCCCCGTCCGACGTTTCCGAGCCTGACGCTTCCCCGTCCGACGCTTCCTCGTCCGATGCTTCCTCGTCCGATGCTTCCGGGCCGGACGCTTCCCCGTCCGACGCTTCCTCCGAAGCCGGCACCGGCACCGCCGCTACCGAGTCCGACGCCGCCGGCCCCTCGGCGGACGCGTCGTCACCGGCCGAGGCCCCGTCGGCCGTCGAGGAGGCGCCCTCGTCCCCGGTTCCCGCCCCGGCCGGCACCGCCCTCGAGCAGCCCTCGGCCGACTCGGTCGAGTCCAGGCTGGTCGAGGCCGCGGCCGCCGAGGCCGTCCGCGCCGGCATCGAACGCGCCGAGGCCGAGATGGCCGCCGACGAGGCCGACGCCGCCTACGCCCACGCCCCCGACCCGGTCTCCGTCGAGTCGACCACCGACACCACCTCCGACCCCGACGACGACATCATCGACGCCGAGATCATCGAGGACGACGACCTCCCCCACGGCTCGGTCTACCCCAGCTCGACCGGCTTCCTCCTGCCGTCCGAGCCCTCGAACGGCTCCACCTACAGCAGCAGCAACTACACCGACTACTCGGCACCCGACGAGTTCTTCTTCACCTCTTCCACAAGCACTTTCACCAGCGCTTTCGCCCTACCGGCCGAACCCGACCCGGTGGAGACCTCAGCGCCCACCCCGTTCTTCGGCGACCGCCCCGAGGCCCCCACCTTCTACCGCGAGCCGCTGGCCCTCCCCCCGATCCCCCCGGCCACCGGCACCGGCACCGACTTCGAACGCACCCGAGCGCTGACCCCCGCCGACCTCGAAGCGGCCCGCACCACAACCCCGCCCCCCGACGACCCCGGGCTCGACGTCACCAGCCGCTTCGAAACCCCCGACCTCGAAGCGACAACCCGCTTCACCGCCCCCGACCTGACCTCGACCCGCCGCATCCCCGCCGCGCAGATCGAAGAAGCCCGGCCGCAGGACCCCACCCCCGCCGAGCCCACGCTCCTTTCGAAGCGCCCGGCCACACCCCCCGAAGCCACCCCCACGACGCCCACCCTGTCCACCCCTTTGCCGCGCCGCCAGCCTCTCCCCGACCCAGAGCCCACACCCGCGGCCGAAGCCTCACCCACGGCCCCCGCACCGACTCCGCCATCGGTAGCCCCGACCGAGACGCCTGTCGCCGCCGAAACACCTTCGGTCACTACGGCCCAGGCGCCATCCGCGACCGGAACGCCCACGACGACCCCCACCCGGCCGCCACTCGCCGCCGGAACGCCGTCGATGAGCCCGGCCGGGACGCCTCTCGCGGCCGAGACACCTTCGGTGGCCGGGGCCGAGACGCCACTGGCCGCCGAGACACCTTCGGTGACCCCGGTCGAGGCGCCAGTCGCCGCCGAGAACGCGGTCCCGCTTGAGGCTGAAGCCGCGCCGGCGGAGGCCGCTCCCCTGCCGCGCCGGCGGACGTTGGCCGATGTCGACCCGTTCCGTGCCAACCCGGAGCCTCTGCCGCAGCGCGCGTTCCAGGCCGACCCGTTGCCCCGTCGTCAGCCGTCCGAGGCGGATCCGTTCCGAGCCAACCTCGACCGGCCGCTTCCGCAGCGCCCGGCCCAGCCCGAACCGCCCGCCGCGAGTTCGGCCCCAGCCGAACCGAAGGCGTCGGCCTTCCCCGCCCTCCCGGCCCTACCGTTCAGCCGCGGCGACCGGCCGACAGACCTGAGCAGTTACCTCCCCCAGGGCCGCGCCGACATCCCGGCCCAGCGCCGCCCCGAGGAACCCGCCCAGCCGACGCCATCGACCGAGCCGACGTCACCCGCCCAGCCGACGCCGCCCACCGAAACCGCAGTGCCGACGCAGCGCACGCGGCCCACCCAGCCGGCTCCATCCGCCCAGCCGACGCTGGCCGCCCAGTCCGCTGTTCCCGTCCAGCCTGCTGTTCCCGTCCAGCCCGCTGTTCCCGTCCAGCCCGCTGTTCCCGTCCAGCCCGCTGTTCCCGTCCAGCCCGCTGCTGGGCGGCGGCCGGCCTCGCTTGCGGATCAGCCACTGCCGCACCGTTCGGGGCGTAACGAGGCTTCCGTCTCCGAGGCGGGCGCCGGTGCCATGCCCGAGTTGCCGTCGTTCCCGGCGCCCCGGGCGCTGCCTCCGGGGCCTGGGCGCCGGCCCGCGGATCTCGGCGACCACCTTCGGGAGACCCGGCCGGCCGATCTGGCGCAGTACAGCCGTACCCGCCCGCCGGCCGACCGTCCCAGGGCCGCCGCGACCGACGAGGACCCGAACGCCGGTCGCCGGCCCGAGACGCTGGCCGAGGTCAAGCCCACCCGCCGCCCGGCCAGCCTCGCCGACCAGGTGCCGGCCCGTCCCCGACCCGCCGGCACCGACGACCCGGAAGCCGCCAACTGACCACGCCACACAGTCGAGCCGGCGCCTTGGCACCGGCTCGACTGTGTGGCGAACCCGGCCACCGGCGAGACGACCCTCTACGACCTCGACCAGGACGCCTGGGTCGACCCGCTGCTGATCACCGCCAAGGGCGCACCGGGACCCTGGGCCGCGGCGAGGACGAACGCGACTACCCGGCCGCCGCGAAGATGCCGCACACCCTCGGCACCGACACGATCCGGCTGCTGATCGAAGAGGCGACGGGCGGCGATGGCCGGGACGGCCGGTCAGCTGAGGGACAGCAGGCGGCCCACGTTCTCCGGTGCGAAGAACTCCACCGGGGACGTTGTGCCCGCGTTGAGGCGGGCGAAGGCGTCCTGACCCTCCTGGCTGCCGGCCAGCGCCGACATCAGCTGGACCGTCTGCTCGTCCGGCGGCTGGAGCGAGGCGATGCCCAGGGTCATCTGGTAGACCGGCATGGCGCGGGCGTCGCGCTGGGACTGGTAACCGGACAGGGCTTCGTCGTACGGCTTCGTGCCGTTCAGCGCCGTGTCGAGCGCCCCGGCCAGGTTCTCGGCGTCGAGGAACGCGTCGGTGATGCCCTGCGCGGTGATGAAGTCGCGGTTGTATCCGGCGTCGCCGACCAGCGCCCAGCCGGGCCCGGACGGCGTACGGAAATAGTTCGGCACCGCCATGCCGGAGATGCGCTCCTCGCGTTTGGCGTCGCGGATCCGCTCGGCGAACGACGGCGACAACGCGAACGTCTCCATCAGCGTGCCCTCGACGTCGTCGCGGTGCTGGGCCATCTCGGCGTGTGGCCAGCCGCCGATGACCAGTGTCAGGCCGTCGTTCGTCGGGCACACCGCCCAGCCGCGCCCGGGGCGGCTGTACGCCTCGAAGGTGTCGGTCGGAAGGTTGCTCCAGTACGAGTAGTAGCCCACCGTCAGCGGCGGCCGCTGTTCGTACTCGGCCGCGCCGACCGTCTTGGCGACCACCGAGTTGCGCCCGTCCGCGCCGACCACCACGCGGGCCCGCTCGGTCACCGGCGCCCCGCTCGCGGAACGCCCGCGGATGCCGGTCACCCGGCCGTCCGTGACCAGCACCTCGTCGACCGTGAAGTCTTGCCGCACCTCGGCTCCGGCGCCGGCCGCGGCGTCGATCAGGATCTTGTCGAGGAGCGTGCGGCGGGGCGCGTAGGCGTACGGCGACTCGGCGCTGCCCGGCGCGCCGGCCAGGGTGAGCGGCCCGAAGTCGAACGAGTACCGGCCCACCGGCGGGCATCCGGTCGCCGCCACCTGGTCGAGCAGCCCCCAGCGCTGGAGCGCGGCCGCGCCCGGCGGGTGGATGACGTGCGTCGACACCGTGTCGCTGGGGAAGGTGGCCCGGTCGACCAGGAGCGTGCGGTAACCCCGGCGGGCCAGCAGCATCGCGAGGGGGGACCCGGCGCAGCGGGCTCCGACCACGATGACGTCGTACGTCGTATCGGTCATCAGGCCATAGTGGAAGATGACGCCGGTCAGCGGAAGACCAGTCCCCCGCCGACTTCGATCACCTGGCCGGTGAGCGCGGCCGAGCCGTCGGAGACCAGCAGCCGTACCGTCTCGACCAGATCCTCCGGCACGATGGGGCGGGGCACCGCCTGCCGGGCCAGCAGCGGCGAGTGCGCCTCCTGGTCGTGGCCCTTGGCCAGTTCGGCCTCACCTTCGGTGCGGATCGCGCCGGGCGACAGGGCGTTGACCGTGACGCCGTGCGGGCCGAGGGCGTGGGCGAGCGACCGGGTCAGCCCGATCAGCGCGGCCTTGCTGGAGACGTACGCCGGTCCGGACGGCCCGCCCATCACGACGGTCGGCGAGACCACGTTGACGATGCGGCCCCAGCCCCGGGCGGCCATGCCTTCGCTGAGCGCCTGAGCCAGCAGCATCGGCGCGGTCACGTTCACCGCGAAGGTCTGCGACCACTCATCGTACGACAAATCGGGAAAATTGATGTTTGAGGCGCGGGCCGCGTTGTTGATCAGGATGTCGACCGGCCCGGCCTCGGCGGCCAGCGAGCGAACAGCCACCGGATCGGTCAGATCCGCCTCGAGCAGGGAAGCCGCGGCACCCCGGTCGCGGCAAAGATCAGCGACGCCGGAAGCCTCCGCGGCGGCGCCCAGGTGATGCAGCAGCAGGGTGTCTCCGGGACGAGCCAGCCCGGCGGCGATGGCCGCGCCGATCCCCCGCCGTGCCCCGGTGATCAAAATCCGCATGCCGCCCACCCTATGCGGCGGTCAGCGCGGGTGACATCGCCGGCGCCGGGCGCGTCGACAGCCAGCAGCCGGCCGCCACCAGGGCGAACCCGGCGATCGTGCTCACGCCCAGGTGCTCGTTCAGCAGGATCACGCCGAGAAGGACGGCCACGACCGGATTGACGTACGTGACCAGACCCGCCCGCGTCGACCCGACGAGCCCGATCAGCTGGTAGAAGGCGAGCAGGGCCACCGCCGTACACAAGAGGCCCAGCACCACCAGCGAAGCCCACGCCGAGCCGGAGACCGGCGAAGCCGGCCGGGCGAACGCCGCGAAGGGCGCCAGGACGAGCGCGCTGATCCCCGTCGTCGCGCCGGTCAGGGCCTCGGTCGGCACGTCGCTCAGCTTGCGCTGCACCAGCATCGTCGCCACCGCGTAGCTGACCGTCGCCACCAGCACCATGCCGGCGCCGATCAGGCCCCAGCGGTCGCCCGACAGGTCGAGGCCGACCAGCAGGGCCACCCCGCCGAAACCGAGGGCCAGGCCGGTGATCCGGATCGGGCTCAGCGGCTCCCGGCGCGCCATCAGCAGCGCGATGACGACCGGTTCGATCGCGATGAGCAGGCCGGTCAGGGACGAGCTGATGTGCGTCTCGCCGTAAGTGATCAGCAGGAACGGCCCGGTGATGTGCACGAACGACAGCAGCACGACCGGGCCGAGATGCCCGCGCAGGCGGCTCAGCGTGCCCCGGGCGGCCGCGATCGGCAGCAGGATCACCGCGGCGATGGCGATGCGCCCGGCCACCACCAGCACCGGTGAGAGGTCCTCGATGGCGACCTTGATGAGGAAGTACGGGATCCCCCAGAGCAGGGAAACGAGCAGGAAGAGAAGCCAGGCGCGACGATTCACACCCCGAGCCTTGTCGCCTACGGTGGTAAGCGGTAGTACCTACGTGCTGATGCGGTGATTAGGAATTCTTACTGTTTCGTCGAGTCAAGGGCGGCGGCGGGGAGGTTGGACGGGATGATTGAGGTACGGCGGCTCGAGATCCTGCGTGAAGTGGCTCGCCTCGGCAGCTTCAACCGCGCGGCCGCCGCCCTGCGGATCACCCCCTCGGCCGTGTCGCAGCAGATCAGCGCCCTGGAACGCTCCCTCGGCACGGTCGTGGCGACCCGGAGCACGCGCGGCGTCGAGCTCACCGACGCCGGCCGGGTGCTGGTCGACGCCGGTGACGCCATCGCGGCCGAACTGGCCAGCGCCGAACACGAGATCGGCCGGCTCGCCCAGGACGGCACCGGCACGCTCACCGTCGCCACCTTCACCAGCGGCGGCCAGCGGCTCCTGCCGGCCGCCCTGACCCGGTTCGCCCGAGAACGGCCCGGCGTCGAACTGGCCGTCCTCGAGAACGAGCCGGAGGACGCGATCCCGCTGGTCCGCGAGGGCGCGGCCGACCTCGCGCTGGTCTACCACTACGACGGGCCGCCGCCACAGCCCGCCGGGCTGTGCTTCACCCCGCTCATGGACGACCCCATGTGGATCGCGGTGCCCGACGATCATCAGCTGGCCGGCCGGGACGCCGTCACCATCGCCGACCTGGCCGGCGAGCGCTGGGTGCACGGCTGCCTGGTCGTCGGCGACCTGCTCGGGCATTACGCGGCCATGGCCGGCTACGAGCCCAAGGTGGCCTGCCGCGGCACCGACTACGTCTTCGCGCAGTCGCTCGTGCGGGCCGGCGTCGGCATCAGCATGATTCCCCGGGTGGCGCTGACCAGCGGCGTGACCACCGTCGCGCTCCGGCCGCCCTGCCCCACCCGCTACATCGGCATCGTGATGCCGAAACGCCGTCCCAACCCTCTCGCCGAAATCCTGGCCGAGGCCCTTGAGAAGACGGTCGCCGCACTCGATAAGTAGAGTGGTTCACCGCAAGTTTCACCCCGAGGGATAAGGGCAGTATGTCGGAGAAAAGGGTCGATCCCGAGCGCTTGGCGCTCTGCCTCGAGGTGCTCGCCGAGGTCGAGTCCCTGCCCGTGGAGCATCCCGACGCCGTGGCCGTACGCCGCGCCACCGCGGGTATCTACAAGACGGCCAAGATGCAGCGCCGCCGCGACCGCCGCGACGCCATCCTGTCGAACGACCGCGCCGTGACCGCGTCGACCGCCACCGGCGCCCCCGGCCGCATCGACGACGAGACCGCCGGCATCCCGCTCAAGAGCACCACCCGGGCCGCCGTGGCCGGGGTGCTGCGCCAGGCCCGCGGCTGCTACATCTGCAAGCAGCGCTACACCCAGGTCGACGCCTTCTACCACCAGCTGTGCCCGTCCTGCGCCGAGAAGAACCACGACCGCCGCGACGCCCGCACCGACCTGACCGGCCGCCGCGCCCTGCTCACCGGCGGCCGCGCCAAGATCGGCATGTACATTGCCCTGCGCCTGCTGCGCGACGGCGCCGACCTGACGATCACCACCCGGTTCCCGCACGACGCCGTCCGCCGCTTCAAGGCCATGCCGGACAGCGCCGACTGGCTCAAGCGCCTGCACGTGGTCGGCATCGACCTGCGCGACCCGGCCCAGGTGGTCGCCCTGGCCGACTCGGTCGCGGCCCGCGGTCCGCTCGACATTCTGATCAACAACGCGGCCCAGACCGTACGGCGTACGCCCGGCTCCTATGCCGCCATCTCCGCCGCCGAGAAGGAGCCGCTGCCCTCCGGCGACCTGCCCCAGCTCGAGTACTTCGGCGGCGCCGGCACCTCGCCGGCCGCGGTCCTGACCACCGGCGCGTCCGCCGTCCTGAGCCCCGACGAGATCACGTCGCTGGCCCTGACCGCCCGCTCGGTGGCCATCGACGCCGGCGGCCTGGTCCCCGACACCACGTCGACGAACAGCTGGAGCGACCGGGTCCACGAGGTCGACGCGCTGGAGCTCCTGGAAGTTCAGCTCTGCAACGTCACGGCCCCGTTCATCCTGGTCAGCCGCCTGCGCGAGTCGATGGTCCAGTCACCGTTCCCGCGCCGCTACGTGGTGAACGTCTCGGCCATGGAGGGCGTCTTCAACCGCGGCTACAAGGGCGCCGGCCACCCGCACACGAACATGGCCAAGGCCGCCCTGAACATGCTCACCCGGACCAGCGCGGCCGACCTGTTCACCGACCACATCCTGATGACCAGCGTCGACACCGGCTGGATCACCGACGAGCGCCCCCACCCGACCAAGATGCGCCTGCACGAGGAGGGCTTCCACGCCCCGCTCGACCTGGTCGACGGCGCCGCCCGCGTCTACGACCCGATCGTCCGGGGCGAGCTGGGCGAGGACGTCTACGGGTGCTTCCTCAAGGACTACGAGCCGATGCCTTGGTGAGTACGTATTACTGACTGTCAAACATCTGATGACGTAGTGCCGTCTCCGGGTGATCGCCGGGTTAGCGTCGACGAATGATCCCGGGTGGTCCGTGAGCGGCGTGCAACCCACCCGCCGAACCGACCTGCCGCTGCCCGCGTCGCGCCGGTCGCCGGACACGGCGGCGGCGGTGCTGCGGGCCGTCCTCGACCACGGGCCGATCGCGCGGAGCTCGATCGCCCGGGCGACCAGACTGTCCGCCGCGACGGTGACCGGCGTGGCGACGTCCCTGCTGAGTCAGGGCCTGGTCCGTGAGGCGCCGGAGGCGGTCGGGCCGCCGGGGATCGGGCGGCCGCACGTGCCGTTGGACGTCGAGTCCGACGCGGTCGGCGTCATCGGCGCCCACATCGCGGTCCCCCGCGCCACGGTCGCCCTGCTCGACCTGCGCGGGCGGGTGATCACCCAGCGGCAGTACCCGCACGGCCGCCGCGACCCGGACAGCGTCCTCGGCGCGCTCGCCACCACCATCGCCGCCGTACGGCGCGAGCACGGCCGCCGCCGGCGGATCCTGGGCCTGGGACTGGCCACCGGCGGCTGGGTCGACGCCGCCCGGGGCACGGTCGTCGAGCATCCGGTCCTCCGCTGGCGCGACGTCCGGGCCGGCGCCGCCCTCGGCGAGGCCACCGGCCTGCCGGTGTGGGTGGACAGCAACTCCCGGGCCCTGCTGCGGGCCGAGCAGTTGCTCGGGCGGGTGGCCGGCCGGGCACGCCAGAGCGCGGTGCAGCTGTTCGTGGGCAACGTCGTGGATGTCGCGTTCGCCACCGGCGGCGTCGTCCATCAGGGTCCCCGGTCGGCGGCCGGCGCTGTCGCTCACCTGCCGGTCGACGGCTGCGCCGAACCCTGTTCCTGCGGTCGTGTGGGCTGCCTGCGGGCGGCGGTCGGTGAGCGGGCGCTGGTGCGCCGGGCGTACGGCGCCGGGGTGATCGACCGGCCGGACATCCACGCGCTGGTGGACGCGGCCGCGGCGGGCGGCGCCGAGGCTCTGGGGATGCTGCGGGAGCGGGCCCGTCTCGTGGGCCGCGCCGCCGCCCTGCTGCTCGATCTGTTCGACCCCGAGGTCCTCGTGGTGGCCGAAGCGGGGGCGAACCGGCTGCCGGAGTGCCTCGCGACGGTGCGCGCGGAGGCCGCCGAGGCGTCGTCGTCGGGAGCCGACATGGTGACAACCGTCTATGCGTCGAGCTTCCCGAACAACGTCCTGGCGGTCGCCGGCGGCGCCGTCGCGCTTGATCAGGTGTACGCCTCTCCCCTGATCTAGCAGGCATTACTTAATTCACTCGGGCGCATAGTTGCCTTCTAAACCTAGCTGCATAGTATGAATTGAAGAACGGCACGCTCCCTCCGCTCGCGAACGGGGAAGCCCATGACTGTCATCGATTCCCGGTCCACATTCGACACATCCATCTTCCGGCAGGTGTTCCGGCGCCACGCCGCCGGCGTGGCCGTGGTGACGGCCGACGCGGGGCGCGGCACGGCCGGTCTCACCGTCACGTCGCTCGCCTCGCTCTCGGCCGAGCCGCCACTGCTGTCGTTCAGCATCGTGGCGACCGCGTCGGTATGGCCGCACCTGCGGGACGCCGAGACCGCCGTCGTGCATCTGCTGGGCGCCGGGCACACCGAGCTGGCGCGGACGTTCGCCACCAGCGGCATCGACCGGTTCGGCGGGGCCACCCGCTGGCGCCGGCTGCCGACCGGCGAACCCGTCCTGGACGACGCGGCGGCCTGGCTGCGGATCTCGATCGAGCACCGCCACCCGGCCGGTGGCTCTCACCTGATCATCGGCCGGGTCGAGGAGGCCGAACTGGCCGCCGAGAGCGCCCCCCTGCTGTATCACGCCGGCACATTCCACGTTCTGTGAAGAAGGTAGCCATGATCAAATTTTGGAGAACGATCCCCGTCGCGGCGCTGGTGCTGGCGGTGGCGGCGTGCGGCGCCGACGAGCCGAAGGCGACCCTGGAACTGAACGCCGCCCTGCCCGACAAGGTCCCCAGCGGCACCACCCTGCGCCTCGGCGACCCGCAGTTACAAGCGATCATCGGGGCCGCGGGTCTGGACAAGGAGCTGACCGACGCCGGGGTGAAGGTCGAGTGGGCCAACATCAGCGGCGGCCCGCAGAGCATCCAGGCCTTCCGCGCCGACAAGCTGGACTGCAGCGCGGTCGCTGACATCCCGTCGCTGTTCGCCGCGTGGACGGGCACCTCGACGAGGATCGTGTTCCAGTCGGTCACCGTCGATCCGCTGGAGCACCCGATCTACAAGCTGGGTGTCGCCCCCGGCGTGAGCGTGAGCTCACTGGCCGACCTGAAGGGCAAGAAGATCGCCTACAGCGCCGGGCAGGCGCAGGGCGCGCTGGTGCTACGGGTGCTGCGCAAGGCGGGGCTGAGCCAGAAGGACGTGCAGCTGGTCGAACTGACCAGCACCGGCGACTCCTACGTGACCGCGCTCGGCAGCAGATCCGTCGACGTGGCGCCGATCGGCGCCCAGAACATCAAGATCTACGAGGCGAAGTATCCGGGCGCCACCTCGATCGACACCGGCATCCGCGACGACGCGTCGACGCTGTACTGCCTCACCTCGGCCGTCGAGAACGCGGAGAAGGCGGCGGCACTGAAGGTCTACGTCGCCGTGCGCACCAAGGCTCTGCTGTGGGCCAACGACCACGAAGCCGAGGTCGCGAAGGCCTACTACGTGGACACCCAGGGACTCGACGAGGCGGACGCGAAGGCCGTCGTCGAGATCGGCGGCGACAAGGCCATCCCCTCCACCTGGGACGCGGCGATCGTCCGTCTCCAGGAGACCGCCGATCTGCTGGCCCAGGAGCAGGACCACGACAAGCTGGACGTGACCACGCTGGTCGACCGCCGGTTCGAGAAGGTGCAGGCGGAGGCCGCGGGTTCCCGGGTGGTCACGGGTGATGCCGCATGACCGCCGCCCTGCACGTCACGGCCCCGAAGACCGACGACAAGACCGACGCCCGGGTCGTACGCCGCCGGCTGGGTCCCGGCCGGCGCATCCGTTTCGCGTTCTGGATCGGCCCGCTGCTCGCCCTGGCCGTCTGGTCGGCGGGCTCCGCGACCGGCGTGATCCAGCCGGCGATCCTGTCGGCCCCGTGGGACGTGGCGGTGGCGTTCGAGGATCAGTGGGCCAACCACGACCTGCTCACCAACATCCTGTCCTCGCTGCAGCGCGCGGTCATCGGCCTGAGCCTCGGCGTGGTGACCGGAGCGGTCCTGGCGGTGATCTCCGGATTGTCGCGGGCCGGCGAGTCGGTGATCGACGGCCCGATCCAGATCAAGCGGTCGGTGCCGACCCTGGCGATCATTCCGCTGCTCATCGCCTGGTTCGGCATCGGCCAGGAGATGAAGATCATCACGATCGCGCTGATCAGCCTGATCCCGATCTACGTCCACACGCACAACGGACTGCGCGGCATCGACGGCAAGTACGCCGAGCTGGCCGAGACGATCAGGATCGGCCGCGGCGACTTCATCCGGCACGTGGTGTTGCCCGGGGCGCTGCCCGGGTTCCTGCTCGGCATGCGGTTCGCGGTCACGTCGTCGCTGCTGGGCCTGGTGGTCGTCGAGCAGTACAACGCGGTCGCCGGCATCGGCCACATGATCAGCCTCGCCGAACAGTACGGGCAGACCGACGTGATCGTGGTCGGCCTGGTCATCTACGGCGTCTTCGGATACTGCGCCGACAGCGCGGTCCGGCTCACGGCAAGGAAGGTGCTGGCATGGCGACAGACACTCGAGGGCTGAGCACTCAGCAGGCGGTCCGGGTACGAAATCTGCATCGCTCCTTCACCAGCAAGGGTGGCGTCCTCAACGGGCTCGACCTGGACATCGCCCCCGGCGAGTTCGTGGCGCTGATCGGCCGGTCCGGCACCGGCAAGAGCACTCTGCTGCGGGCGCTGGCCGGCCTCGACCGCGACGTCGACGGGTACGGGCAGATCACCGTGCCGGGCGCGGTGTCGGTGGTGTTCCAGGACTCCCGGCTGCTGCCGTGGAAACGGGTCCTGGACAACGTGATCTTCGGGTTGCGGGGCGCCGACGCCCGGGAACGCGGCGCGAACGCCCTGGCCGAGGTCGGGCTGGCCGGCCGGGAAAGGGCCTGGCCGCATCAGCTCTCCGGTGGCGAGCAGCAACGGGCCGCGCTGGCCCGGTCGCTGGTCCGGGAGCCACAGCTGCTGCTGGCCGACGAGCCGTTCGGCGCTCTCGACGCGCTGACCCGGATCCGGATGCACGCCCTGCTGCGCAAGCTGTGCGAAACCCACCGGCCCGCGGTGCTGCTGGTCACGCACGACGTCGACGAGGCGATCGTGCTGGCCGACCGGGTGATCCTGCTGGACGCGGGTGTCGTCGACACCGACGTGCGGGTGGACCTGGTGAACCGGTCCCGCTCGGACGCCGGGTTCGCCGCGCTGCGGACGCTGCTGCTGGACCGGCTGGGCGTGGACGAGGAGGGCCGGCGATGACCCGCGAGCTGCACCTCAACGCCTTCCTGATGGGCGTCGGCCACCACGAGGCGTCGTGGCGGCTGCCCGAGTCCGACCCGTACGCCGACTGGGACGTGAAGCACTTCCAGGAGCTGGCCCGGATCGCCGAGCGCGGCAAACTCGACTCGGTCTTCTTCGCCGACAGCCCGGTCCTGAACGGCCATCCCGGGCGACGGCCGGCCGGCAAGCTGGAGCCGACGGTCCTGCTCACGGCGCTGGCCGTGGTCACCGAGCGGATCGGGCTGATCGCGACGGCCTCGACGTCCTACAACGAGCCGTACAACCTGGCCCGCCGTTTCGCCTCGATCGACCACGTGTCGCGGGGCCGGGCGGGCTGGAACATCGTCACCACCGCGGGCGCCGACGCCGCTCGCAACTTCGGTCTCGACGACGTGCCCGCCCATCGGGACCGCTACGAGCGGGCGGCCGAGTTCGTCGAAGTCGCCACCAAACTCTGGGACAGCTGGGCCGACGACGCGGTCCGGGCCGACAAGGTGGCCGGCGTCCACGCCGACGCCCGCAAGGTCCGGGCGATCAACCACCACGGGCGCCACTTCCGGGTCGACGGGCCGCTGAACGTGCCGCGTTCCCCGCAGGGCTATCCGCTGCTCGTGCAGGCCGGCTCGTCGGAGGACGGCCGGGAATTCGCCGCCCGCTGGGCCGAGGCGGTCTTCACCGCGCAGCAGACGCTGGCGGAAGGGCAGGCGTTCTATCGGGACCTCAAGCGGCGTACGGCCGAACTGGGCCGTGACCCGGACAGCATCAAGATCCTGCCCGGGATCGTGCCGGTGATCGGTGACACCCCGGCCGAGGCCCGCGAGCGGGAAGCCGAGCTGGAGCGCCTGATCAGCCCCGAGTACGCCCGCCGGCAGCTCGCCGAACGGTTCGGCCTCGACGAGGAGCTGCTGAGACTCGACGAGCCGCTGCCGGTCGAGCTGCTGCCCACCGAGGACGAGATCGAGGGCGCCAAGAGCCGGTTCACCCTGATCGTCGACCTGGCGAAAAGGGAGAACCTGACCGTGCGCCAGCTGATCGGCCGCCTCGGCGGCGGCCGCGGCCACCGTACGTTCACCGGCACCCCGGTCCAGGTGGCCGACGCCATCGAGGAGTGGTTCGACGGCGGTGCGGCCGACGGCTTCAACATCATGCCCGCCGTTCTGCCCTCCGGCTTGATCGCCTTCGTCGACAAAGTCCTCCCGATCCTGCGGGAACGCGGCCTGTTCCGCACCGAGTACACCGGCGCCACGCTGCGCGAACACTACGGACTCCCCCGCCCTGCGAACAGTTGGGAACCGGCCTCCCGATGAGCATTCCGCTTCGCCCGTTCGGCCGCACCGGTGTCAAGGTCAGCGCTCTCGCGCTCGGCACCATGATGTTCGGCTCGCGCGGCAACACCGATCACGACGACCGCGTCCGGATCATCCACCGCGCCCTCGACGCCGGCATCAACCTGGTCGACACAGGCCAGCTCGGCGCCGCCCAGGTCCGGCTGTCCCGGGACGTCCTCGACGAGATCGACAAGATCGTGCCACCCGGCGTCACCCTGTCGTCGCGGGACCAGGGCTACCAGCCGCCGGCCATCACCGACCTGTCCCGCCGACGCCGGAGCGCCGCATGAGCCCCACCTTCCTGTGGTACATCCCGAACACGGTCGAACCCGGCCACCGCGGCGACGACGCCGTCGACGGCTACGGCACCCTCGACCACAGCGTCGAGCTCGCCCTGACCGCCGAGAGACACGGCTGGTCGGGAGCGTTGATCGGCACCGGCTGGGGCCGGCCCGACACGTTCACGGTCGCCACCGCGCTCGCCGCCCGGACCACCACGTTCCGGCCGCTCGCGGCCATCCGGCCCGGCTACTGGCAGCCCGCGCACTTCGCGAGCGCCGCGGCCACGCTGGATCGGCTCTCCGGCGGCCGGCTGCTGATCAACATCGTGAGCGGGAAGGACAACCTGGCCGCCTACGGCGACGTCGAAGGCGATCAGGCCCAGCGCTACGCGCGGACCAGGGAATTCATGCGCATCACGCGTCGCCTGTGGACCGAGGAGCGGGTGTCGTACGAGGGGGAGCACTTCAGCGTCACCGATTCGACGGTGGCGCCCCGGCCGTACGGCAAAGGTCCTCGTCTCTATTTCGGAGGCGCCTCCCCCGCCGCCGAAAAGGTCGCCGCGACCGAAGCCGACGTGCAGCTCTTCTGGGGCGAACCGCTGGAAGGCGTGGCCGACCGCATCGCCCGCCTGCGCCGGTTGAGCAGCGACCTCGACCGGGATCTGCCGCCGCTGGAGTTCGGCCTGCGCATCACCACGCTGGTCCGCGACACCACGGAACAGGCGTGGCGCGACGCCGAGGCGAAGGTCGCCGACATGGCCGCCCGCTCGGCCTCGCCCGACCTGCTGCGCGGCCCGGCGGTCGGCCAGCAGCGCCTGCTCGACCTGGCCGCGCGAGGCGACGTCCTGGACTCCTGCCTCTACACCGCGCCCGGCCGTCACGGCGGGGGCGGCGCCGGCACGACCTGGCTGGTCGGATCCGCCGACGACGTGGCGGCCGCCCTGCGCCAGTACGCCGACCTGGGCATCACGCACTTCGTCCTGTCCGACACCCCCTACCGCCGGGAGACGGCCCGCGTCGGCGACGCCCTGATCCCCCTACTCTCCGAGCAGCGATTGACCACTATCTGACCTGGCAGGTGAGCACCGGTTGGGCCGACCCTGGGCGGCATGGTCCGATCCCTCGTCGCCTGGCCGGTCAGCCTGGCGGCCACCGCGGTGTCCACCCTCGCGCTGGACGCCTGGGCGGCCGTCACCGGAGCCGGCCTGGTCGCCTCCGGGCTGCTCACCGGCCTCGGCCAGGGACCGGTGGTGGCGGTCGTCCTCGCCAGTTACACCGCCTGGGTGTTCGGGCTGCGGGCCAACCTGCGGGCGAACGGATCTCTGCTGGCGGCCACCGGGACGAGCACCAACGTGCTTTCCAAGCTGGCGTACGACGTCACCCGGCGCCGTTTCGGCGGTGAGCGCGCCGCTCGGCTGGCCGCCGCCGCGGCGTACACCGGAACCGAGGTCGTCAAGGAGGTGCCGTACTACACGGCCGCCTTCGGCGCCGCGGTCGCGACCGACTCGATCACCACCGACGAGGCCCTGATCTTCCTCGCCGGCGCCAACCTGGGCGCGGCGTTCTACGAGGCCGTCCTCGCCCGGCTGACCCGGACCCGGCTGGGCCGGCACGCGTCGTTCGACACCGACTGGGTGCCGGCCGAGTATCTGACCGACTACTACCGCACGGTCGAGCCGGACGAGATCGCCACGATCAGGTTCCTGGTCGACGCCATGCGCCACGCCGACCCCGACCGGCCCATCCTGTACTTCGGGACCGGCCCCACCCTCCACCACGTCTTCGCGTCCGCCGCGACGGCGTCCGAGATCCATCTGGGCGACTACCTGCCCGAGAACCTGGCCGCGATCCAGAGGTGGATCGACCGCGCCCCGGACGCCCACGACTGGCGGCCGTTCGTCCGCTACACACTGCAATGCGAGGGCATCGACCATCCGACCGACGACGAGGTGACCATCCGTGAAGACATGACCAGGGCCAAAATCACCGCTTTGGTACGGGTGGACGCCCGCCACCCCCGCCCGCTGAACCGGAGCTACCCGACGGTGGTCAGCGCCTACTGCGCGGACTCGGCCACGAACGACCGCGCCACCTGGGAAATGTTCACCCGGCACATCACCGGCCTGGTCCAGCCCGGCGGCCTGTTCCTCACGGCGGCGCTACGCCGCTGCCGCGGCTACACGGTGGGCGGCAAGACCTTCCCCGCCGCCGACATCGACGAACGCGACCTCCGAGCCGCCCTGCACCCGGACTTCGAGCCCCTGCACGAGGGAATCGAGGTCGTCCCCACCGCCCAGCACGGCTCCCACGGTTACGCCGCCATCCTGCTCTGCCAGGCTCGCCGCACCCACCGCGTGACTGCCCCAAACAGTCGAGCCACGGCCCTGCGGGGCCGTGGCTCGATGTGGTGCTTACTGATCTGACGATCAGAACTTGTGCTTGCGGTGGTGGTAGCGGTGGTAGTAGCCCGGACCGCGGTCGCCGAAGTCGTCGCTGTTCCAGTTGTACCAGCTGTCGCTCCAGTCGTCCCAGTCGTCGTTGTCCTCGACCACGAGGGCCCAGCGACGGTGGAAGCCGTAGCCGACCGGCACGCACTCGGCGTCGTCCCAGCGGTCGAAACGCTCCCCGATGCGGCCGGCGATGACGCAGCGACGGTAGTCGCGGTAGTAGCCGACGACGCGCTCGTCATCGTCGTCCCAGTGCTTCGCCGTGCTCGACGACGCCTGCGGGGCGACGTTCGAGCTGCTGCCGGTGGCGGCCACGGCCGTACCAGCACCCAGCGTCGCGGCGGCGACGACACCCAGACCGGAAACCATCAGCATTCGGGTGATTCGGTTCATGTCACACCTTCTCTTGACAAAACGCTGTGTCCCAAGAAGGAGATCATGAAAACGGAAAGTCACGGGCCGGTTTCGGAGCGTGTAACCCGATCGTGGGAGAACGGACTTCCGCTAGGTTTCCGGCAGCGCGAGGTACGCGGGTCGCAAAACGTCCACAATCGGGCGCCCATCATGGGCCAGCCCCGGCGGATCAAGCTGGTCGAGCAACGCGTCCGGCCTGGTCACGGCCCCCGGCCGACCCCCGGTGGGCACGGCCGGCTCGCCAAGCCCGCTCCCCCAGAAGTCCGCCGCGTCGCCCAGCTGATCACCCAGATCGGGGACGGCGTCATCCACCACGGCCCCGCTCGCCCCGAAATCGGCGGACGCGCCCATACCGCCGCCGGAAGCGGCCCGAGCGCCAGCGGAAGCACCCATACCGCCGGCGGAAGCACCTTGGCCACCGGTCGAAGCGCCTTGGCCACCGGCGAAAGCGCCCATAGCGCCAGCGGAAGCACCCTGGCCACCAGCGGGAACGCCCAGACCGCCGGCGGAAGCGGCCGGATCGCCGGTGACCGCGCGGGCGCTGCGCAGCTCGCGCAGGCGCAGCAGCAGTTCGTCCCGGCCCCGGCCCCGCCAGGTGAAGGCGCCGAACGGATCCTCCTCGAAGCTGCGCGCCAGCGCGTAACTCGTGGCCGCCAGGTGCACGCACGGCATGGGCCACCGCTCGCAGGTGCAATCCATCGCCACTTCGTCCAGCGACAACGGCACCAGCGACAGCCCGGCCGCCTGGAACACCTGGCCGATCCCCGGCGGCATCCGCCCCGCGAGCAGATCGGCCGCGAAGCGCGCCTCCCTGACCAGGTCCTCCTCGACCCGCGCCCACTCCGACGCACCGAAGGCCCGCACCGCGATCCGCGCCCGGAACGCCCGCGGATCGTCAGGCCCCCGCACCAGCGCCACCACGAGACTCCCCGAGATGGTCAGGCTCCGCACATGCCCGGCCCGCTCGTCCCGCCGCCCCCGCGCAAAGGTCGGCCCCATCCGCAGCGACTCGAAGGTCCCGAGAAACGCCAGCGACAACCGCTCATCACTCATCGTCAGTCCCAAAATAGGCGAAAAGGCGCGTGGGTGAGGCGCCGGCTGCGCACCCGGAAAGGACGTAACCCGAGGGCCGACCCCGCAGGCGCAAAGGGACGCGAGTAAGGGGCCGGCGACGCAGACGCGAAGCGACGCACGTGAGGACAGGCGGAAAGGGCGCGGGCGGAGGACCAGCCGCGCAGGGAAGAAGGCGGGCGTCGGCCCAGCAAGGACAAGGAGGTGGGGGTCGGCGACGCCGGACGCGAGGGAACGAGGGCCAACAACCCCGAGCGCGAGGGAGTAAGGATCAGCGACGCCGGACGCGAGGGAATGAGGGCCAGCGACCCCGAGCGCAAGGGAATGAGGACCAGCGACCCCGAGCGCGAGAGAATGAGGGTCAACGGCCCCGAGCGCGAGGGAATGAGGACCAGTGACGGCGGACGCGAGGGGATGGGCGCCGGGGAGGTCGTAGGTGCGGGAGTCAGTCACTGATCGCCTCCGGGGCGAGGATCAGCAAGTCCCGCAGTTCGGTGGTGGACAGGGAGGTCAGCCAGCCCTCGCCGTTGCCGACGACCCGCGCGGCCAGGACGCCCTTGTCGGCCAGCAGGCGGTCGATGCGTTCCTCCAGGGTGCCCAGGCAGACGAGGGTGTGGACCTGGACGTCGCGGCTCTGGCCGATGCGGAAGGCTCGGTCGGTCGCCTGCTCCTCGGTGGCGGGGTTCCACCAGCGGTCGACGTGGACCACGTGGTTGGCCGCTGTCAGGTTGAGGCCTGTGCCGCCCGCTTTCAGGGACAGGACGAAGACGCCGGGGTGGGTGTCCGCCTGGAACGCGGCCACCATCTCGTCGCGGGCCGCCCGGGGTGTGCCGCCGTGCAGGTAACGCACCGGCACGCCGAAACGGGCGGCCAGGTGGGGCGTCAGCATCGAGCCGAAGCGGGCGAACTGGGTGAAGCACAGCAGGCTCTCGCCCCGCCCGAGGGCCTGGTCGACGATCTCCTCGAGGCGTTCGAGCTTGCCGGAGCGGCCGGGCAGCGGTGAGTTGTCGCCCAGCAGCAGGGCCGGGTGGACGCAGGCCTGTTTCAGCTTCGTCATGCCGGCCAGCACGATGCCCTTGTTCCAGCGGTCGGTCGACTCGTCGAGCCTGGTCGTCATCTCTTCGAGGATCGCCTTGTAGAGCGTGCTCTGCTCGCCGGTCAGCCCGCACAGGTGGCGTACGTGGCGTTTGTCGGGCAGTTCATCGACGATGATCGGGTCGGATTTGACGCGGCGCAGCAGGTAGGGCCGGGTGGCCTGGCGCAGCCGGGACGCCGCCTCCTCGTCGGCGTACCGCTCGATCGGGACGGCGAAGCGGGCGCGGAACGTGTGCGCCGAGGCGAGCACGCCGGGGTTGACGAAGTCGAGGATCGACCAGAGCTCGGCCAGCCTGTTCTCCACCGGCGTGCCGGTCAGCGCGATGCGCACCCGGGCCGGGAAGCGCCGTACCGCCCTCGCTCCCGCCCCCGCGCTGTTCTTGACGTTCTGCGCCTCGTCGAGCACCACCCGGTCCCACTGCACCGCGGCCAGCCGGTCGGCGTCGCGCACCGCCGTCGCGTACGTCGTCAGGACTATGTCGGTGTCCGGCGCGACGTCGCGGTCGGCGCCGTGCAGCACTGACACGCTCAGCGAGGGCGCGAAGCGGGCGATCTCGCGCTGCCAGTTGCCGAGCACCGACAGCGGGCAGATCAGCAGCGCCGGCCCGGACCGCCGGTGCAGCAGCAGGGCCAGCAACTGCACGGTCTTGCCGAGGCCCATGTCGTCGGCCAGGCAGGCGCCCAGCCCGAGGCCGTCCAGGAACGCCAGCCAGGAGAAACCCCTGATCTGGTACGGACGGAGCGAGCCGGCCAGCGCCGGCGGCGGGTCGAGCAGGGTGAGCCGGTGTTCGAGGTCGCCCGAGAGCAGGTCGGCCATCCACCCGGACCCGGCCGTGGCGGTGACCGGGAGCGGCAGTTCCTCCGGCGGCAGCAGCTTGATCGTCCGGAGTGCGTCGCCGGCCGTCATCGTGCCGCCGCCGCGGGCCAGGAACCGCAGCCCGGCGTCGAGCCGTTCCGCGTCGAGGTAGACCCACCGGCCGCGCAACCGCACCAGCGGCACCTTGGCCCGGGCCAGGTCGGTCACCTCGGCCTCGGTGAGCATCTCGCCGCCGAGGGCCAGCCCCCAGTTGTAGTCGACCATGTGGCCCAGGTCGGCCGCCTGGTCGCGCAGCACCGCCGGCACCGCCTCGCGGGGCCGCAGGTTGAGGCCGAGGCCGAGCCCGGGCCGCTGCCGCCACCAGGCCGGCAGCAGCACGCCGTACCCGGCTTCCTCGAGCACGGCCGCGTGGCTGAGGAACCGGTGGGCCTGTTCGGTGTCGAGGACCATGTCGACCGGCCGCGGGACGCGCAGCGCCGCCTCGAGGTCGGGGTAGAGCCGGGCCGCCCGGCCGAGCCCGCCGAGCAGCCTCTCCTGCGGGTGCCGGGTCCAGCGGCGCAGCGGCGCGTACGAGTCGTGCCAGATGTCGGCCGCCGTGACCAGGGCGCTCGGCTCGTCGACGGCCTGGAGCAGGAATTCCAGCAGCCAGGCCTCGCGCGGCGGCGTGCCGGCCGGGTTCACCGCGTCGGGCTCCTCGCCCTCCTGCGTGACGTGGCTGAGCCGGAAGCACAGCCGCACGGCCGCGCCGGAGACGGCTCCCGCATACCAGGCGTCGAGCTTGTCGGCCAGGTCGTCGGCGAGCGCGGGCGCGGCCACGAACCGGGGGTCGTCGGTCAGCGCGGTCAGCCATCCGTCGCCGATCCGCACGCCGGCCTCGGCCAGCCGGATCCGCACCAGGCCGTCGACGAGGCGGTCGAGCGCCGCGGCCAGCGCGTCCGGCGCCGGCAGCCCGGCCACGTCGCCGGGGCGGGACCGCTCGGCCCGGGCCGCCGCCGGCAGCCGGCGCAGCAGGTCGGCGTGGTGGATCGCGTCGAAGCCGGTGAGCACGGGCCGCCAGCGCGCGACCGGCCCGTGCGGGTGGACCGCCGGCAACACCCGCCCGCGCCGCACGAGGTCGGCCGCGAACGCGCACAGCTCGACGAGCCAGAGAACCGACGACCCGAGCCGCCCGTCCCACGAGTCGGCCAGGTCGTCGTCGAGGAACGGCACGGTCACCGCCGGCACGGTCCAGGCCCGCAGCCGGGGTGTGCCGCGCCGGGGCGGCAGGCCGAGCTGGGGTGAGGGCAGCGGACCGGCGCTGGTGGAGGGCAGGACCAGCGTGACCGGTGGCCGCGGGTCGCCGGCCGGCAGCGCGGAGGCGGCCAGGGCGAACGCGGCCCGGTCGGAGGACTCGCCCCACAGCCCCAACGAGCCGTCGCGCGCGACGAACCCGTGCAGCACCCGCACGGTGGCCTGGGCGACGGCGGTCACGCCACGCTCCAGTCGGGCCGCACCCGCGCGCACACCGGGTCACCGTGGGCGTCGGTCAACCCCAAGGAGCCGGTCAAGAGCTTTCCCTCGTACGCCGCCCGCAGCACCGCCGTCGGCACCTCGCCGAACATGAGTTTCGCCCGCCGGAACATCTCGAAGGTGTCTCCGACCACGTTTCCCCAGGTCAGATAGAGGAACCGGGCGCCCGGGCGGCCGTGCACCCAGGGCCCGCCGACGTCGAGCAGATCGTCGACCTCGCGCGCGTCGACGGTGATCTCCCACGTCGCCGACGGCGCCCAGGCCGGGACCAGAAGCTCGGCCGCGGCCTTGCGCTGGACCCCGACATGGACGTTGGCCAGCCGCAGCGCGGAAGACCCGGGCCGGGCGCCGGGCAGGTCGTGTCCCTCGATGCGGATCTGCACGCTCAAACATTAGGCCGGGGGTACGACATGATCGCGCTGCCAGGCGTCGATCAGGCCCCCGAAGTGTGCGAGGAACCTCTCGTGCTCGTGCACCGGATAGGTGGCGCGGACCGTCTCGCGCAGCAGCGACCGGAACTCCTCGGACGAGACCCAGTCGTTGACGATCTCGTCCACGTGCCCCAGATAGGCCGCGCAGAAGTCCTGGTAGCGGTCGACCTCGAAGTACGCGTCGGCGAGCCGTCGATATTCGCCCAGTTTCTCGGCGTACGACAGGGAATCGTCGTCGGAGATCTCGAAATAGGCGGCGGTGTCGGTGTCGAGCCGGGGGCGGCGACCCGTGACGACGCAGTAGGTGGTCCAGCGGGCCAGGGCGGCCATCGCCCACGGGAAGTAGTAGTGCAGCGAGGTGATCGCCACGTCGGGGCAGGCGTTGGCGTAGTCGATCGGGTGCGCATCGGTACCGCGTACCAAAGTCTCGCAGGAGTTGAACTCCCAGCGGAAGAACGCGTTGACCAGCCGCGAGATGGTCACCACCTCGTCGCCGACCTCGGCCGAGAGGAAGCTGTGGTCGACCTCGTAGCGGGCGTGCATCGGCTGGTCGGGCCGGAACTTCATCACCATCGTCTCGGGGCCGATGCTCAGCGAGCGCGCGAACACGTCGTACCCCTCGACCGAGGACTGCAGGTGCATGAGCCGCTCCCCCGACGCGTCGTAGGCGGCGTGCAGCTCGTCCGGGTTGCGGATCTTGGAGACGCCGACCCAGGCGCCACCGTCGTACGGCTTCATGTAGAGCGGATAGCCGACCTGCTCGGCCGTACGGTCCAGGTCGAAGGGCTGGTTGTAGCGGGCGGCCGTGTACGCGTACCGGCTGTTGTCCAAAGGGTTTTTGTACGGCACCAGGACCGTCTCCGGCACTTTGAGGCCGAGCCGCATCATCGCGCAGTACGCCGCGTGCTTCTCCATCGACTGGAAGGTGAACGGGCTGTTCAGCAGGTACACGTCGTCCATCAGCGCGATCTTCTTGAGCCACTCGCGCGGGTGGTAGTACCAGTACGCGAGCCGGTCGATCACCAGCTCGTGCCGCGGCTCGTAGCGCAGGTTGAACGGCTCGATCGTGACCCGCTCCGCGTTGACCCGGTGCGTCTTGCCGTCCGGCCCGGTGATAGTGCCGATCCGCCGCAGCAGCGCCTCGTAGGCGCGCGGCCAGTCGTCCTCGGTTCCCAGCAACAGTCCGATGGTGTGCTCGACGTCAGCCACTGCGGCTCCTCTCAAGCCCGTTCAGCAGTGCGGTGAGGTGCGGATCCAGGGCGTCCCGCCACGCGGGCCAATCATGACCACCTTCGTTTTCCGCGAACGCGACCGGATAATCCTGCGATCGCAGCGCCGCGGCCATGCTGCGGTTGTTGGCCAGGTTCTCCTCGCCGCGCCCGCAGGTCATCGCCACCGGCACCGGCGTCGCCGGCCCGCCGGAGGCCCGCAGCACCCGCCCGGTGAACCGGACGATCCGCAGCCAGCGCGCGAAACCGGACTCCTGCTTGTCGAACCGGGGCTGGAAGAAGCTGCCGGACTGCAGGAATAGCCCCGTGAACGCCGGCGGATGGCGCCGCTGGCAGTGCAGCATGGCCAGCGCGCCCAGGCTGGCGCCGATGCCCACCACCGGGCCGTCGGCCACCTGGGGCAGGATCTCGGTGGCCAGGCTGCGGGCGTACGCGGGTGACGCCGCGTACCACTCGAGGCGGTCGCCGGCGGGCAGCAGGACGAGCCGGCAGGGCGGGATCCGCCCGGCCGTGATCGAGGAGGCGACGTAGCGGCCCAGCCCGGCGTGCCGGTCGTAGTCGGGCCCGTCGTGGACGACCAGTACGCGATCGGTGTCCTGGGCGGGCGCCCAGACCCGCACGGCGAGCACGGCGCCGAGCTGCGGCGCCTTGACGTCGAGGTCGTGCCAGCGGCCGGCGGCCGCGGGCATGCTCAGCCAGTCGGGTTCACGGCCGGCCGAGCGCTCCATGAACGCACTTTAAACGCTCAGGGCGTATAGGTCTGCGTCGGTGAGGAAGAAGGGGGCAGGCCGAACATCTCGGTCAGGCCGGTGACGCGCAACTGGCGGTGCACGAACTCGCTCGGGTTGCGGAGGATGAACCGGGTGCCGACCTCGCGGGCCGCGTTGTGGCCGGTGACGAGGGTACCGATGCCCTGCGAGTCCATGAAGGTGACGAAGGTCAGGTCGACCACCAGGGTGACCGGCCGCTCGCGCTGCAGGGTGCCGAGCAGGATCTCGCGGAGGGCGCCGACGGTGGCCGCGTCGAGGGTGCCACGGACGTCGACGACGATCGCGCCGTCCGCCTGCCGCCGCGTCGTCATGACCGCCTCGCCCATGGCAGAGAACCTCTCTTTCCCGTGGCCACACCGTACCCCGGGGGAACGGACCCTCGCAGGCTGCCGCGTGTTTCCGGCACCACAGCGGACACCCGGTGCGTGTCCTTGAGTTGCGGACCACAGTCAGTAGGCACATCGTTACATCGGCGGATAGCGATAACGGGAGGTGAACGCGGTATGGCGACGACTTCGGGACGGCCGGGCATCTTCGCGGTCAGAGACGTACGCTCCCTGATCACCGAGACGGCGGAGGAGGGCCACGGACTCAAAAAAGCGGTCGGCGCGACACAACTGACCGCCATGGGTGTCGGCGCGATCATCGGCACCGGCATCTTCGTGGTGATCGGCGAGGGGGCGGGGATCGCCGGACCGGCGGTCATCCTGTCCTTCGTGCTCGCCGCGGTCGCCTGCACGTTCTCCGCGCTGTCCTACGCGGAGCTGGCCTCGTCGATCCCGGTGGCCGGCAGCGCGTACACGTACACCTACGCCACCCTGGGCGAACTGGTCGCCTGGATCATCGGCTGGGACCTGATCCTGGAGTACGGGGTGTCGGTCGCGGCCATCGCGGTCGGCTGGGGCGGCAACCTCAACGCCTTCCTCGACTCCGCGTTCGGCGTCGCCCTGCCGGACGCGATCGCCAAGTCCCCCGAGGACGGCGGCGTCTTCAACCTGCCGGCCGTGTTCGTGGTCCTGGCCATCACCCTGCTGCTGGTCCGCGGCGTCACCGAGAGCGCGCGGGTCAACCTGGTGATGGTCGTCATCAAGCTGACCGTGCTGCTGTTCTTCATCGTCGTCGCCTTCGCCAACTTCGGCACCGGCAACTTCCAGCCGTTCGCCCCCGAGGGCGTGGACGGGGTGACATCGGCGGCGGCGGTCATCTTCTTCGCGTACATCGGCTTCGACGCGGTCTCCACCGGCAGTGAGGAAGCCCGCAAGCCGGAACGCGACCTGCCGCTGGCCATCATCGGCTCGCTGCTGATCTGCACGCTGTTCTACGTGCTGACCGCGGTCGGCGCGCTCGGCATCGCCTCCCCCGACCAGATGAAGGAGAGCGACGCCCCGCTGGCCGCCGCCCTCGACCAGGGCGCCGGCATCAGCTGGGCCGCGGCCGTGCTCGCGCTGGGCGCAGTCGTCGCCATCACCAGCGTGGTCCTGGTCATCATGTACGGGCAGACCCGCATCTTCTTCGCCATGTGCCGCGACGGCCTGCTCCCCCAGCGCCTGGCCCAGGTCAACCAGCGGTACGGCACACCGGCCCGGCTCACCATCGTGCTCGGCGTGCTGATCGCGATCCTGGCCGCGCTGGTCCCGCTCAGCGAGATCGTCAAGCTGGTCAACATCGGCACCCTGTTCGCCTTCGTCCTGGTCAACATCGGCGTGATCGTCCTGCGCCGGACCCGCCCCGACATGCCGCGCCCCTACCGGGTGCCGTGGTCGCCGGTGCTGCCGCTGCTCGGCATCGCGTTCGCCGTCTACCTGATGACCGACCTGCCCGTGGACACCTGGATCCGGTTCATCGTCTGGCTCGCCATCGGCATGGTCATCTATTGGCTGTACGGCTACCGCAACTCCCGCCTGCGCACCGAGGCGCGCGCCACACCCGGCTGGGCCCGCGACCAGCACTCCGACTCCGACTCCGGCCCTGACTCCGACTCCGGCCCTGACTCCGGCTCCGGCCCTGACTCCGGCTCCGGCCCCGGCGAGGGAGGCCCGAGATGACCGGCCCCGTCGTCACCGGATACGACGGCGGCGAGTCCGGCGCCGCCGCGCTGGCCCTGGCGAGCTGGACGGCGCAGACGCTGGGCGTCCCCCTGATCGTGGCCGTGGTGCACCCGGCCCCGGCCGCCCTGGGCTCGGGCCGCGTCGACGCGGAGTGGGTGGCCGACCGGCACCGGGCGGCCACCCGGGTGCTCGACGGAGCCCGCACCGCCCTCGAGGGCACGACGACGGAGGTCGACTACCGCCTGATCGCGTCCTCGTCGGCCGCACACGGCCTGCACGACCTGGCCGAACAGGAGGCGGCCTCGGTGCTGGTGGTGGGCGCGGGCGGCAGCACCGCCGAACGCCTGCTGGCCGGCACGCTCTGCCCGGTCGCGGTGGCCCCGGCCGGCCTGGCCACCCCACTGGGCAAGCTCGGCCGCATAGGCGTGGCCTACGTGGACACCCCCGACGGCCGCCGCGCCCTGGAGGAGGCGGCCCTGATGGCCACCCGAACGGGCGCCGAACTGCGTCTCTACACGGTGGTGGCCGAGGCCGACGCGTCCCTGCCGTTCCTCGTGGGCGACGACGCCGAGCGGGCCTTCCTCGACACGGCCCGCGAAACGTACGAGTTGTCCCTGTCCCGAGCCGCCGAGTCCGTACCCCACGCCCACACCGACTGGCGCGTCGAGTCCGGCGACGTGGTCGAAAAGCTGGCCACCCTGACCGAGGTGGACGTCCTCTTCTGCGGCTCCCGAGGCTACGGCCCCGCCCGCCGAGTCCTCCTGGGCGGCGTCTCCACCCGCCTCATCCGCCGAGCCCGCCTCCCCGTCGTGGTAGTCCCCCGCAGCGGCTGACCCAGAACAACGGACGCTGGTCTCGTACGATAGGCACATGAGCGCGGAGACCGTCGGCATGCACATGCCCGCCATGGTGACGCTCGACGACCTGGCGGCGATGAACGCCGCGGATCCGAACGGTCACCGATACGAGACCAGCCCCGAGGGAGTGCTGTCCGTCATGCCGCCCGCGGACTCAGAGCACGCGCAGATCGCCAGTCGGCTCTTTGCCTGGCTACTCGTGGCGGGCTGGCCGCCTGAACAGATTCTCCAGGTCGCGGGTGTCCGCGTTCCAGGAACCGGACAGGACGGTGGGCGGATCCCCGACCTCAGCGTCTGGGACAAGCCGCCACCACGAGCGGTCTGGCTGGCGGTCACCGACCTGCTCCTCGTCATCGAGATCGTCTCGCCCGGCTCGGAGGCGATGGACGAGGTCACCAAGCGCCGCGAATACGCCATCGCCGGCATACCTCAGTACTGGGTCGTCGATCGCGACGACGCTCACACCGTGACGCTGTACCAACTCTCCGCTGACGCCACATACGCCGAACGCGCCAAGATGCCCCTGGCATGGCTCCTGCAGACCAGCCCGGCCGACCATCTCGACTGACGCACGGCTGGGCTAGTCGGCGCGGTGGCGGCCGGCTCGTTCCTCGTCCATGGGGACGGCCACTGAGGTGGGGGCCTCGGCGGCCTGGGTGTCCCACGGGGAGACTCGGGGGCGGGCCGGGGACGGCTCCAGGTCCTGCATGGGTACGTAGACGCGGGCGTCGACGGCCTCGGCCAGCAGCAGGGCCGCCACCAGGGCGGTCGGGCGGTGGTCCGGGTCGCGGTCGAGGCAGCGGGAGCAGAGGTCGACCACCTCCTGGGGCAGGCCGTCGGCCTCGGGCAGGGGGATGGGGTCGTTGTAGCGCTGGGCGTGTATCAGTTCCGTCGGGGTGTCGGCCCGCCACGGCAGGTGGCCGGCTATGCACAGGTAGAGCAGCACGCCCAGGGCGAACATGTCCGACGCCGGCGTGGCCGGGCAGCCCTCGAAGCGTTCGGGGGCCACGTAGGCGGGGGTTCCCATGACCGGGCCGTCCGGGTCGGGGTCGTGGCTGCCCACCGCGGCCGCGATGCCGAAGTCGAGGACCTTCGCGCCGGCGGGGGTCAGCATGACGTTGCCGGGCTTGATGTCGCGGTGCACCACCTTCTCGGCGTGGGCGGCGGCCAGCGCGGCCGCCACCTCGGCGCAGATGCGCACCCCGATGCGCCAGTCGATCGGGCCGGCGGCGATGTGCGCGCCGAGCGTCTGGCCTTCGACCAGTTCCATGATGATGTACGGGACGTCGCGCCCCTCGCCCACGGCGGGTGACGTGCCGAAGTCGTGCACGCCGGCCACGTTCGGGTGTGCCAGCCGGGCCGCCGAGCGGGCCTCGGTGCGCACCAGGTCGACGCCCACCTGGCCGAGGGTTCCCTCGACGGCCGGAGCCATGATCTTCACCGCGACGGGCCGGTCGAGCACCTGGTCGTGTCCGCGCCACACCTCGGACATGCCGCCGACGCCGATCCGTCGCACGAGCTGATAGCGCCCGCCCAGCGTCCGCATCTTCACCCCACCATCCCCACTGATCTTTGGTCGGCGGTACCCGTCGCACGGAGGACGAAAACGCCACGACCGCGTTACTGTGCCACCCCTCACCTCGTCTTTTCACCTTCTGAAACGCGTGATGCGCGGCTCACCGCCGCTGACCCGATGGTTGTCCGGATCGCGCAACCGGAACGCGCCTGCGTACTTGTCCGCACCTGACCAGTCAACGCAGAGTCCAGTAATGCCGACCGTCGACATCCTCGCGCCGTATCAGCAGATCGCCGCCGAGATCCGCCACGAGATCGTCACCGGCCACCTGCCGGTGGGCGGGAAGCTGCCGTCCGAGCACGTCCTGGCCTCCGAGCACCAGGTGGCCCGCGCGACCATCCAGAGCGCCCTGCGCCTGCTGCGCACCGAGGGCCTGGTCGCCTCCCGCAAGGGCGCCGGCACCTATGTGACCAGCCTGGCCGCCGCCGACGCGAGCCGCTGCCCGGCCCGGATCGAGCTCGACCACGCCCAGGTGGGCTGGCTGAACCGGCTGCCACCGCCGGGCCACGGCCTCGACCCGGTGCTGCACTGCGAGCTGGAACATCCTCATCCGGGCCCGCACGCCGGCCTGGCCCAGCAGGTCGGCGGCACCGGCTGGTGGGTGCGGTGGTCGCTGACCGCCTCCGAGATCAACCCGATGCCGCTGTGCGCCGCCGAGCACGGCGACGGCCGCTGCCCGCTCTTCCACGGTCATCCGGGCCGCCATCAGTAGGGGCAGGATAGGGGCCATGGAAGACCTCGTGGACCTGGCGGCCGAGCTCATCGCCGTGCGGTCGACCGCCGACCGGCCGGCGGACCTGGGGCGGGCGCTCGACCTGGTGCTCGGCGTGGCCGGCTCGGGGTTCGCGGTCGAGCGGTTCACGTCGAACGGCAAACCGAGCGCGCTGGTGCGTACCGAAGGTTCGAGCGGGCCTTTCCGGGTCGTGCTCAACGCCCACCTCGACGTGGTGCCGGGCGCCGACGAGCAGTTCCGGCCGAGGCGCGAGGGCGAGCGGCTGTACGGGCGGGGTGCTCAGGACATGAAGCTCGCGGCGGTCGTGATGGCGGCCGTGTTCCGCGAGGTCGCGCGCGAGGTTCCGTACCCGATCGGTCTTCAGCTCGTCACCGACGAGGAGGTGGGCGGGTTCGACGGCACCGGGCATCAGGTCGAGGCGGGGGTACGGGCGGGGTTCGTGGTGATCGGTGAGCAGAGCCGGCTCGAGGTCGTCACCGAGTCGAAGGGGCTGGCCCACGTGCGGCTCCGGGCGACCGGCCGGGCCGCGCACGCCGCGTACCCCTGGCTGGGTGACAACGCCGTCCTGGCCGTGGTGGAAGGGGTGCGGCGGCTGCTGGAACGCTATCCGTCACCGGTGGCGGAGGCTTGGCGTACGACGGCGAACGTGGCCCGGATCGAGACCGGCAACCAGGCCGTCAACCAGGTGCCGGCCGACGCCGAGGCCTGGGTCGACATCCGTTTCCCGCCGGAGGACGCCGACTTCAACCTCCGGACACGGGAGCAGGTGGCCGAGCACCTGCGCGCGGTCACCGGGATCGAGGCCGAGGTGCGGGCGCTCGGGGCGCCGCACCGCGCCGATCCCGGTAGTGAGGACGTCCGGCTGCTGCGGCAGGTCGTCCGGGACGCCGGGTTCCCGGGGACGCTGCTGCGCAAGCACGGCGCGGCCGACGGCCGCTTCTACTACGCGCGGGGGATCGACGCGGTGATCTTCGGGCCGGGTGGCGACGGGCAGCACGGTCCGAGCGAGTACGCGGACCTCACCACCGTCGAGCCGTACCGGCAGGCGCTGACCGCGTTCCTGCGGGCGCTCAGTCCGCGTTGGCCATGAGCAGCCAGCGCACCCGGCGGACCAGCTCGGCCGGGTTGAAGGGCTTGACCAGGTAGTCGTCGGCGCCCACGGTGAGGCCCAGGTCGATGTCGAGGGGGCGGTCGCGGCCGCTCATCATCAGGACCGGGATCTGCGCGGTGGCCGCCTTCGAGTGCAGCTCGTAGCAGACGCTGAGGCCGTCCATGCCGGGCATCGCCACGTCCAGGATCACCATGTCGGGCTGTTCGGCCTGGACCAGGTGCAGGGCGCTGCTGCCGTTGTCGGTGGTGATGACGTTGTAGCCGGCGGCCACGAGCTTCATCACGACGATCTCGCGGATGTCCTCGTCGTCGTCCGCGACCAGGATCCGGGGGTCGGTGACGTCGCATCCCGACTCGATGAACTGTTGTTTCGAGGCCGTTGCCAGAACCACTGATCTCTCCTGAACCGTCGGAGGGTGCCGAGCGGTGGGCCCCATCGGCGGGGTCCGGGTCCAGGACAGGAAAACCTTGGTTGCCGTACGGGTGCAGTGGCCGGAAAATGCCGAAGCCGCCCCTTGTGGGGGCGGCCCCGACATCGACGGTGCGGCCGTTTACCGCGCACACCTGGCGTCACTCACGAAGGTAGAGCATCAAGATCGATCCGAGGGGACGGACCCCGTGGATCGTGATCACGCTCTCACCACATCAGAACAATTCGGTACGAAGGTCGTGGGCCCCGTCGGCCCGGGTGGCCTCGTAGTAGACGCGCTGGCGGCCGTCCGGCAGCGTGACCAGGCTCAGGTAGCGCAGGCCGTGGGGCTCGTGCGGGCTGCCCAGCGGCTCGCGGTCCTCGGCCGTGAGCTCGCCGAAGCTGCCGTCGGCCCGGCGCCTGCCCCGCGCCACGCCGGTGCGCTCCTCCCAGTTCTCGCCGGCGGTGGCCCGCCCGTCGTAGGCGACGGTGATCTCGTCGCCCACGACCTGCACCGAGGAGACCCGCACACCCCGGGCGTCCCACTGTCCCGGCCGGCCCGCCAGCGCCGTGCCGCGCCAGGTCCAGTGCACGCCGTCGGGGCTGGTCGCGTACTCCGTGGTCATCCGGTCGGCGTCGTCCCAGCTCTCCAGCGGGTGCACGGACGCCCACAGGTGCCAGCCGTGCTCGTCGTGGTGCAGCACCGGGTCCTTGACGCCCACCGTGTCGTCGCCGGCCAGGACCGTGCGTGGCGTCGCCGCGGCCAGACCGGCCAGGGTGCCGGCCTCGAGCAGCTCGACCCGCCAGTGCTTGGTCCCGGGGGTGGCGGCGCTGACGTAGAGCCGCCAGCGGCCGTCCGGGGTGTGCACGATGGCGGGCCGCTCGAGCGACTCGGCCCCGAACTGCTCCTTGGTCACCTCGACGACCGGCGTGAAGGTGATCCCGTCGTCGGAGGCGGCGACCACGTTGGCGATGCCGCGGCCCTCGCCGATCGGCAGGCGCAGCCGGTAGGCGAGGTAGAACCGCCCGCCGACCACGATCGAGCTGGGCGCTCCGGCCCAGGCGCCGGGTTCCTCACCCGGAGGCTCGACCACCACGGTGGAGTCGTCCCAGCGGGGCAGGGGCAGCATCGAGATTCCGGTGGTCAAGGCGACTCCTTCGGCGCGAGCGGGCAGAGCAAGTATGCATCATCTATCAAGATTAGGGGGATTCGGCGTTCGCGTGTCGGCCGACTGACAGCCAGTCGTCGTACTTCTCCCCCGTCACCTCACTGAGCAGTGCGATGTCGTCGGCGAACAACGGCAGCAGAGCGGCCCGCTCGTGCGGGGTGGTCACCGGCCGGGTTCCCTTCTTGCGGTGCAGCAGCGTGAGCAGCGGCCCCCGGGCGGCGAGCCGCAGCGGCACCGGGAAGCGATGCCCGAAGGTTCCGCCGGTGCGCAGAAGATAGCGCAGGATCCGGTTCACGTCGTCGTCCTCGACCACGTGCCGGTTGACGTTCTCGCGCGGGATGGAGGTCAGCACGCCGGTGGCGACGCCGAGGAACGAGCAGACCCGGTCCAGCGCGGCGGCCGGGTCGTCCTTGAGCTCGCGGTAGCGCATCAGCAGCACTTGCTCACGCGGGAAGTGCTCGTAGAGGTGGCGCACCTGCTCGCCGTACTTGCCGAGGCTGACGTAGTGCCAGAAGCCGGCCCAGCCGGCCGCCTTGCGGGACTCCTCGGCCCGGCACGCGGTGACGAAGTCGGCCTCGGGCTCGAGGCCCGCGTTCCAGAGGTGCGTCCAGTTCGAGTGGGCGCGGTCGACCGGGTCGCGCAGCAGGACGATCAGCCGCGCCGACGGAATGAGCGCCTTGATGCGTTCGTGCGCTTTCAGGTCGTACAGGTAGAAGGGCGTCGCCTCGCCGAGCCTGGCGGTCGCCGGCGCGGGAGCGAACAGGGCCTCGTACTCCTCCTGGCGCCAGACGTGCTCCTGGTAGGTCTGGACGTCGCCGGGGCCGCCCGTGGTGGGCGGCGGCCCGTCGGAGAGGAAGAACTTCGGCTCCTTGACCGCGGGCAGGAACAGCTCCGGGTGCTGAACGAGGGCGGCGTGCAACGCTGTCGTTCCCGCCTTGGGCACCCCGGCGATCAAAAAATCGGGCAGCGGCATGGCAGTCTCTCCCCACGTGCGGGTCGCAAGTGAGACTTAGCCTACAGATCTAGTAGGCATTCGCACCTCCGAGGCACCGGCTCAGCCCTGGCCGAGCAGCCGGCGCCACCACGTCACACGGCGGAAACGCGGGCAGGACGCCGCCTCGCAGAGCGCGCACTCGGCCCCGGGGCGATAGTGCTCGTGCGCCCGCCGCGGATGCCCGCAGACACAGAGGGCTTCATCAGTGCTCATCGCCTCACCACAAGTAATCGCGCTCGGAACCTACGGGACAGTACCCGGATCATCCGCTCACCCGTGGTTGCCGGGGCGCCGTGTCGGAACCTCGGCAACCGACTCGCAACCAAGCCTTCACGGACAGTGATGTCGCCATGCGGTGACCAGCTTCACGCGATGTATTCCGAAATTTTTATTACCGACCCCGCTGGGCGATCCGAGGGCTTCCGCGAAGTACGCCCGTTTTACACGGTCCGTACCCAGCGGGGCTCGACCGTCCATTACTCACGGTAACAATGGGACGAGAATCGGCCGGTGTTGCCGGAGCGTATTCATTGCACCTAGTTCCCTCACAGCGTCCACACAGAGAGCCGTAATAGCACTGTCTTTTCTTCTAGTTGACGCTTTGTAGCTGCTTGCTACGGTGGTGCGACAGAGGCGAGAACCTTATGCCTCTTGCCGCCACCGCCACCCTCGGAAGGGACCGACATGGATATTTCGTCCTCCGTCAGCAATACGAAGGGTGACGGTCGTACATCACCGACCGTGAGCGTTGTCATCCCGACGCTGAACGAGGAGCGCAACCTGCCGCACGTGTTCGCGAAGCTTCCGGCGGACATCACGGAGGTGGTCCTGGTCGACGGCGGCTCGGTCGACCGCACGGTCGCGGTGGCTCGCGAGCTGCGGCCCGACGTGGTGGTGGTGCACCAGACGCGTACCGGCAAGGGCAACGCGCTCGCCTGCGGCTTCGCCGCCTGCACGGGCGACATCATCGTGATGATCGACGCCGACGGCTCGACCGATCCGGCCGAGATCCCGCTGTTCGTGGCCAAGCTGGTGGCCGGCGCCGACTTCGTGAAGGGCTCGCGCTTCAACCACGGCGGCTTCAGCCACGACATCACCAAGCTGCGCAAGCTCGGCAACGACGGGCTCAACCTGGTGGTGAACGTCCTGTTCGGCACGAAGTTCACCGACCTCTGCTACGGCTACAACGCGTTCTGGCGCAGCGTCGTACCGGTGCTGGACCTCCCCGACATCCGGCTGCCGCGGCCGACCGACGGCACGAAGCTGTGGGGCGACGGGTTCGAGATCGAGACGATGATCAACATCCGGGCCGCCGTCGACGGCATGAAGGTCGGCGAGGTCGGCAGCATCGAGCACCGCCGCATCCACGGCGAGACCAATCTCAACACCTTCCGGGACGGTTTCCGCGTCCTGCGGACCATCTTCAGCGAGTACGGCCGGATGCGCGTCTCCACCGGCAAGGGCCTGCGCCGCCGGGACGGCGTGATCGTCCACCAGCACAGCACTCCCGCCCTCCGGCGCGAGGCCGGCGCGGTCAGCGCGGAGATCAAGCAGACCCCCGTTCTCGAAGACTGACCCAGGAGACGCTCCCGTGCCTTCCCCCCTTCCCGCCACGTCGATCGTCATACCGACGCACACCGAACAACGCTGGCCCTCCCTCGTCCGGACCATCGCCTGCGCCCGGTCGCAACGGTTCGAGCCGGCCGAGGTGATCGTGGTCGTCGACCACAACCCCGAGCTGTTCCGCCGCGTTCAGCGGGACCTGCCCGGCGTGACGGTGCTCGAGAACGCGTACGCGAAGGGTGTCTCCGGCAACCGCAACACCGGCGCCTTCCACGCCACCACCGAGCTGGTCGCCTTCATGGACGACGACATCACCGCCCAGCCCGACTGGCTGGAGAACCTGATCGCGCCGTTCGCCGACCCGCGGGTCGTCGGCACCGGCGGCGGCATCGAGCCGGCCTGGGAGCACGAGCGCCCGCGGTGGATGCCCGACGAGTTCCTGTGGGCGGTCGGCGGCTCGTACGCGGGCATGCCCACCGTCACCTCCCCCATCCGCAACGTCTGGTCGGCCAGCATGGTCGTACGCCGCTCGGTCTTCGACGCCGTCGGCGGCTTCCGGGTCGGGTTCGGCAAGCTGGGCGACCGCAACCGCCCCGAGGACACCGAGCTCTGCCTGCGGATGAGCGCGCTCGACGGCGGCCACTGGATGTACGTCCCGGGGGCCGTGATCCGCCACGAGGTCCCGGCCCAGCGCTCGACCTTCACCTTCTTCGTGCACCGCTGCTACGCCGAGGGGCGCGGCAAGGTGCAGATGGCCGGACTGCACGACGGCGGCGAGACGCTCGGCGCCGAACGGTCCTACCTGTGGTCCCTGCCGAAAGCCGTGCTGCGCAACCTCGGCACCGGCGGGTTCCTGCGCGCCGGCGGCATCGTCGCCGGTGTCGTGGCCGCCGGTTGGGGCGGCGCCGTCGAGACGGTCGCCGCCAAGCGGCGCCCCCAGGCCGAGCTGGAGCCCGCCCGATGAGCACCGCCACCCTCCCCGCCGTCGTCCTCGACGTCGACCTGGCCACGGCGCTGCCCGCCGTGCCGGCCGTCCAGCCCGACGGCCGCCGGGCCGAGCAGGCCTGGGTGCTGGTCCGCCTGCACACGGAACCGCTGGGCACCGTGCTCGTCGACGTACCGGAGGAAGGTCTTGACCCGGCCGCCTTGACGGCCGCCATCGAGGCCGAGCTGGCCGGCGAGATCGAGCGCGCCCGCGGCGAGGAATTCCTCGCCTCCCGCCGGCGGATCCTGGCGACGGCGCCGCACATCACGGTCGTGATCTGCACGCGCGAGCACCCCGAGATGCTCGCGCAGTGCCTGGACAGCCTGCTCGCCCAGAACTACCCGGGCTTCCGCGTCCTCGTGGTCGACAACGCGCCGGTCACCGACGCCACCGAGAAGGTGGTCCGGGCGGCCGCCCGGCGCGGCCCGGTCGACTACCTGCGGGAGCCGCGGGCCGGTCTGTCGTACGCCCGCAACGCCGCCACCAAGGCCGCGCCCGGGCAGATCCTGGCCTGGATCGACGACGACGAGGTGGCCGACGAGAACTGGCTGGCCGAGATCGCCCGCGCCCTGCACGACCACCCCGAGGCCGACGTGATCTCCGGCGTGATCGTCCCGGCCGAGCTGGAGACCCGGGCCCAGATCTGGTTCGAGCAGTTCGGCGGGCACAGCAAGGGCCGCGGCTTCACGCCCGACACCTTCGGCCCGCACACCGCACACCGGCAGAGCCCGCTCTACCCGCTGCCGCCGTTCGCCACCGGCGCCAACATGACCTTCCGGCCCGGCGTGATCGAGCGGATCGGCATGTGGGACACCGCGCTCGGCGCCGGTTCGCCGGCCATGGGCTCCGAGGACACCCTGGCCTTCACCCAGGTGCTGCTCAGCGGCGGCACGATCGTGTACCAGCCGTCGGCGGTCACCCGGCACTACCACCGCCGCGACTACCAGGGGCTCCAGAAGCAGATGGTCGGATACGGCACGGGGCTCGTGGCCGCGTACACCAGCCTGCTCGTGAAGCGTCCCGGCCTGATCTTCCCGCTGCTGCGGCTCGCACCGCACGCGCTGCGGGACATGACCGGCAAGGACACCCCGCGGACGGCCACGCTGCGCGACGATTTCCCCCGGGAGCTTCTCTCGGCCAACCGCCGCGGCATGCTCGCGGGGCCCCGGGCGTACTTCAGGGGACGGCGCGCCGCCACGAAACACACGGAGGCCCGAAAGTAATGCAACCGCGCTCGGACCAGCCGGACGTCGACACCACCACGGTGATCACTTCCGTCGACCAGGACGCCACCACCCGGCTGGAGGTCGGCGAGCGGACGGTACGCATCCCGCTCAGTCCCGGCGACCAGTCGGAGACCCGCATGCTGCCCGCCCCGGTGATCACCACCGGCGGCCCGGCGGACCGGGTGCTGGAGCGCACGACCACCATCGACGCCGGCGCCGGAACCGACCACCGGCGCGAGTTCGCGGCGGCCGGCATGATCGCGTCGGCGATCGGCCTGCTCGGCCTGGCGGCCGGCGGTCCCGCCGCGGTCGCGCTGCTCGTGCTCTTCGTCCTGCTCGGCCCCGGCGCCGCGATCATGTCGGTCGCGAACACGCGCGGCCGCCTCATCTCCTGGGCGCTGTCGATGGCCGGCAGCCTCGCGGTCACGACCTTCGTCGCGGTGGTCCCGCTCTGGCTGCACGTCTGGCAGCCGTACGTCTGGCTCGGTGTTCTCGCCGGAGCCTCGCTCATCGGGTCGGCCGTTCAGTACTTCCGCCTTCGCTCGGTCCCGCCCAGCGGCGCCGGCACGCCGATCGAGCGCGTCGACAACGGCCAAGTGCTGGGTGCGCTGCCGTTCTTCACCATGGCCGCCGGGCTCGGCCTCTGGATCCTGGCGCTGGTCGCGCTTCAACCGGACCAGGTCGGGCTGTACGGGTTCACGGCCGCCCTGGGCGTGCCCTTCGTGATCGGCGCGGTGCTGCTGCTGCTCGGTTTCGCTGTCGAACTGTTCGGCCGGGCCCGCCCGTACGTCATGGCCGCCCATCTGGTCATCATCCCGGTCATCATGCAGGCCACGGTGCCGCTGCTCGACGGGACGACCGAGTACGCCTGGACCTACAAGCACATCGGCGTCGTCGACCTGATCCGCGACAACGGCCACCTGATCAGCGGCAGCGACATCTACCAGCAGTGGCCCGGCTTCTTCGCCGTGGTCGCGATGATCTCGCACGTCTCCGGCGTCGACGCGATCTCCTTCTCGGCCTGGTCCTCGCTGTTCTTCGCGCTGGTCACCTCGGTCATCACGGCCGCGCTGCTGCGCCAGTTCACCCGCGACCGCCGCATCATCGCGGTCGGGGTGTTCCTCTTCCAGGCCACGATGTGGGTGGACATCGGCTACTTCTCGCCCCAGGCCTTCGTCTTCCCGCTCATGCTGGCCTTCTTCCTGATCGTGGTCCGCTGGCTGATCGTGGTGCCGACGTTCGACGGCGAGCCCACGGGCCGCGTCGACCGGCTGCGCCGCTGGCTCGTCCGGGGCATGCCGGACGCGATGGCGACCGACAAGCGCACCCGGCTCTGGGCCGGCCTCGGCGCGGCCGGCCTGTACGGCGCGATCGTGGTGTCCCACCAGCTCACCCCGGTCGTGATGATGATCCCGGTGATCATCCTGACCGTGCTCGGCATCGTGCGCCCGCGCCTGTTCACGATCGGCCTGATCGCCATCGCGGTCGTCTTCATCGGCCCCCGCCTGGTCTCTGTGGCGAGCGAGTACACGCTGTTCAGCCTCGACTTCCTGTCCAACGCCGGCGGCAACGCGCAGAACTGGGGCACGCCCGAGCAGGAGTTCTCGGCGCTGGTGTCCCGCGTCCTGGCCATCGGCCTGTGGGCGGCGGCGCTGCTGGCGGTCTTCCTCACCCGCAAGAAGGTCGGCCGCGTCCTCATCCCGGTCGTTCTCGGCTTCGCCCCGATGGCCACGCTGGCCGGCGGCAACTACGGCGGCGAGGCGATCTACCGGGTCTTCGCGTTCTCGCTGCCCTTCGTGGGTCTGCTGGTCGGCCTGCTCTGGGCGGGGAAGGGCCGGCGCGGCGTCCCGGCCATGATCCTGTCGGGCCTGCTGATGGCGGCACTGTTGCTGGCCGGGCTCCAGGGGCTTCAGGGGCAGCTTTACGTGCATCAGGTACGGGCGACGGACATCGTGGCGGCGGACTACTTCTACGAGCACGCCGAACCGGACTCGGGCCTGATCCTTCTCGCCCCGAACTTCCCGACAAAGCTCGAGGGAAATTACGGCTCGTTCAACAAGGGCCACGTGTCGGTCGACATCTCGCTGGTCGGCGACCCGCTGTTCACCAACAGCATCAGCGGCGAGCGGCTGCCGGACATCGAGCAGTACATCCGGGCGATGAACTACAAGACGAACTACCTGGTGGTCAGCGACGCCATGGACGACTACACCGACTACTTCGGCACCGAGCCGGACAACGCGGCGCAGTCGCTGGAGACGGCCCTGCGCGCCTCGTCCGACTGGAAGGTCTTCTACCAGGGTCCCGGCGTGACCATCTTCCAGCTGGTCGGCTCGGCCAGCGCTATTGCATCAAATTGATTTGATGTAATCTGCGGGCGTGACGCCGCCCTCGTTCCTCCTCGCCGCCGGTCATCCCGTGCGGTGGCGGCTGCTGAGCGAACTGGCGGGCGGCGACCTGGCCGTGCGCGAGCTGACGGCGCGGCTCGGCCAGCCGCAGAACCTGGTGTCGTACCACCTGGGCAAGCTGCGCCGGGCGGCCCTGGTGACCGCCCGGCGCAGCAGCGCCGACGGCCGCGACACGTACTACTCGCTCGACCTGACCCGGTGCTCGGCCCTGCTGGCCGGCGCCGGGGCCGCCCTTCACCCGGCGCTGTCGCTGACGCCGCCGCCCACCCCGCCCGCCGGCTCCGGGCGGGTCCTGTTCCTGTGCACGGGTAACAGCGCGCGCTCCCAGATGGCCGAGGCCCTGCTCCGGCATCACACCGGGGGCGCCGTCGAGGCGTACAGCGCCGGCAGCCGCCCCAAACCGATCCACCCGCACGCCGTGACCGTCATGGCCGCCCGCGGCCTCGACCTGTCCGCGGCCCGCCCCAAACATCTCGGCGAGTTCACCGGCGAACGTTTCGACTTCGTCATCACCCTGTGCGACCGGGTCAAGGAGGTCTGCCCCGAGTTCCCCGGCCCCGCTCGCCGCGCCCACTGGAGCATGCCCGAGCCCGCCGGTCTCCCCGACTTCGAACTCGTCGCCGACGAGCTCACGTCCCGCATCACCTTCCTCCGGCACACCATCGCTCGCTCATCACGACGCGAGGAGGCGTCATGACCGACTCGACAGTGCACGTCCGCTACCTGGTGGACGACGTTCAGGCCGCGATCGACTTCTACACCGGTCACCTCGGCTTCACCGTGAACACCACGTTCCCGCCCGCCTTCGCCGACGTGCTGCGCGGCAACCTGCGCCTGCTGCTCTCCGGCCCGGCCAGCTCGGCCGGCCGCGCCATGCCGGACGGCCGGAAGCCGGCACCGGGCGGCTGGAACCGCATCCATCTGCTGGTCGACGACATCGACGCCGAGGTGACCCGGCTGCGCGCCGACGGCGTGGTCTTCCGCAGTGACGTGGTCAGCGGCCCCGGCGGCCGGCAGATCGTCCTGGACGACCCGGCCGGCAACCCGGTCGAGCTCTTCCAGCCGGCCGGCACCTGAATGCACCGGGCGTCCCTGACGACGGTCCTGCGCGAGTGGGGCCGCATCGGCTGCGTCGGCTTCGGCGGCCCGCCCACCCACATCGCCCTGCTCCGCAAGCTCTGCGTGGACGAGCGCCGGTGGCTGACCGCGCAGGAGTTCGAGGACGCCATCGCCGCCTGCAACCTGCTGCCCGGCCCCGCCTCGACCCAGCTGGCCATCTTCTGCGCCTGGCGCGTGCGGGGCCGCCCCGGCGCTCTGGTCGGCGGCGCCGCCTTCATCCTGCCCGGCCTGATCGCCATCCTGGCCCTGTCCGCCCTGTTCCTGGGCAACCCACCGACCTGGGTGGTGGCCGCCGGCGCCGGCGCGGGCGCCGCCGTGGCCGCGGTCGCCGCCCAGGCCGGCACCGCGTTGATGCCACCGGGCTGGAAGCGCGCCGCCGTGCAGAGCAGCCGCCGCCGCTGGGCTGCCTACCTGCTTCTGGGCGCCGCCGCCGCGGCCACCGTCGGCCCGTGGCTGGTCCTGCTGCTCATCGCCTGCGGCGTCATCGAGGTCCTGGCCCAGCGCCCCCGAGACGCGAGCCCGGCGCCGCGGGCCGGCCGGCCGCCGCACTCGCTCACCCTGCTGGCCGCGACCGGGCTCGGCGGCGGCGTGCTGCTCTCCCTGGCCTGGGTGGCCCTCAAGGTGGGCGCCCTGTCGTACGGCGGCGGTTTCGTCATCATCCCGCTCATGCAGGCCGACGCCGTCGACCACTACCACTGGATGACCGACGCCGAGTTCCTGAACGCCGTGGCCCTCGGCCAGATCACCCCCGGCCCGGTCGTCCACACGGTCGCGGTGGTCGGCTACGCCGCCGCCGGCCTGACCGGCGGCCTGCTGGCCGCGGCCGTGGCGTTCGGCCCGTCGTTCGCCTTCATCCTGCTGGGCGCCCACCGCTTCGACCAGCTACGCGCCAACCCCCGCGTCCGCGCCTTCCTCGACGGCGCGGCCCCGGCCGCCATCGGCGCCATCCTCGGCTCGACGGTCCCGCTGATCCGAGCCCTCACCGAGCCCTGGCAGTACGCCGTCCTGGCCGGCGCCGCCGTCCTGACCCTGCTCCTGCGCCGGGGCCCCGTCCTCACCTTGCTGGCGGCCGCCACCGCCGGCGTCGTCATAGTCCTGGCCGGCGGCTCCCTCCCCCACTGACGGTCCCTCGCGGGCCGCCCGCTCAGTTCGTGCTGGGCAGGCTCGGAGACCCCAGACCTGCGATCGTCGTGACCGCTGGCCACCAGGCGGCCGGACGTACGAGGGCGTTACGGGCGAATGGCGCGCTATGCCGGCTTGCCGGGACGCTGTCCAGCAACTGCCGGCCGCCGTCGACTCGCAGGCGGCGGTCGCGGCCATGACCGCCGAACTGGACGCTCGCCTCGACCCGGCACTGAATGCGGCAGAACGACCAAGCGCGGCGGTCACCGTCCATTCGCGAGCTCACCGGGAGATTCCGGCCTGTGTGTCAGGGTGTGAGAACTATTTTGCCCGTCAGGTGGCCTTGTTCGCCGAGGCGGTGGGCTTCGGCGGCGTCTTTCAAGGGCAGCACCGAAGCCACCTCGACCCGGAGGCGGCCGGTGTCGGCCAGGGTGGCCAGGGACGTCATGCCGGCGGCGTCCGCCTCGACGATCATGAAGCGGGCTCGTTTGGCCTGCTGGGCGCCCACCTCCTCCAGGTAGGCCTCGGCCGGCGAGGCCAGGGCGACCAGGATGCCGCCCGGGCGGAGGGTGCGCAGGGACCGCGGCCCGTACTCGCCGCCGATGGGGTCGAGCACCACGTCCAGATCGTGGAGGTGGTCGGCGAAGTCCGTGGTGCGGTAGTCGACGGGTTCGTCGACGCCAAGGGATCTGATGAAGGCGTGCTTGGCGGCCCGGGCCGTGCCGATCACGTACGCGCCGCGCGCCTTGGCGATCTGTACGGCCAGGTGGCCGACGCCCCCGGCCGCGCCGTGAATCAACACCCGCTGGCCGGCGCTGACGGCGGCGACGTCGACGAGTGCCTGCCAGGCGGTCAAGCCGGCGAGACCGAGACCGGCCGCCTGTACGTGGGACAGACCGGCCGGTTTCCGGACGAGGTGCCGCGACGGCACGGTGACGTATTCCGCGTACGTGCCGGCGGGCTGCGGATGCCGGGGCACCCCGAACACCTCGTCGCCGGGCCGGAACAGGGCCGCGCCCACTCCGGCGGCCTCCACCACGCCGGAAAGATCCCAGCCGAGCCGTACGGGGCGGCCGGCCAGCCCGCCGGTGGCCCGGTGCCAGAAGTCGGTGGGATTGACACCGGCGGCGTGGACGCGGACCAGCACCTCGGCCGGTCCGGGCTCGGGACGGTCGACGTCCACCAGGGTGAGGACTTCCGGTCCGCCGAAGCGGTGCTGCTCGATCGCGTACATCCGCAAGCCTCTCTGCTTTTGACCTGTGCGCGATCCACTGTGTGGCAGGCGACGCCGGCTTTCGAGTGGCCGTCAGGCCATCATGTGTCAGGATCTGGCCATGCATCGTGTGGTGGTTCTGGCGCTCGACGGCGTGTACCCGTTCGAGCTCAGCATCCCGGTCCGGATCTTCGGGACCGCCGCTGACGGGCCAGGACGGCCGTTGTACGAGGTGATCACCTGCAGCCTCGACGGCCGGCCCGTGCGAACCAGTGCCGACTTCGCCGTCGCCGTCGAGCACGGCGCGGAAGCGCTCGACACGGCGGACACGCTCGTGCTGCCACCGTTCGTGTGTGAGCCGGCGGGCAGCCGCGACTGGCTACCGGACGGCCTCGAGGCCGCGCTCGAGCGGCTGCGGCCGGGCGCTCGGATCGTGTCCATCTGCACGGCCTCCTACGTGCTGGCCGCGGCCGGGCTTCTCCAGGGCCGTCCCGCGACCACCCACTGGAACAACGCCGACCATTTCCAGCGGACCTTCCCCACCACCAGGGTGAACGCGGACGTGCTGTTCACCGACGACGGGGATCTGCTCACGGCGGCCGGCGTGGCCTCCGGCATCGACTTGTGCCTGCATCTGGTGCGCCGCGACCACGGCAGCGACGTCGCCAACCGGGTCGCCCGCCAGTGCGTCGTGCCGCCCTGGCGCGAGGGCGGCCAGGCCCAGTTCATCGACCGCCCCGTTCCGGCGCCGGCCGACTCGGCCACCTCACCGACCCGCCAGTGGGTTCTGGAAAACCTGCACCGCCCCGTCACCCTCACCGAGATGGCCCGGCACGCGCGGACGAGCGTGCGCACGTTCTCCCGTCGCTTCCGCGCCGAGGTGGGCCTGACGCCCGGCCAGTGGCTGACCCGCCAGCGGGTGGAGCTCGCGCGGCGCCTGCTCGAAACCACGGACCTGGCCATGGACAGCGTCGCCACCGAAGCCGGTTTCGGAAGCGCCGCCTCGATGCGCCAGCACCTCACGGCCGCGATCGGCACCTCGCCGACCGCGTACCGCCGCATGTTCCACCCGGACGCACCATCATTGACGCGCTGATCCGCTGAGCCACGACGTGGCGCCCTCGACGGTCACCAAGGTGTGCCGGCGAGCACGGACAGGAGCTCCTTCGCGCAGTACTCGGCGATCAGCTCGTCCCGCGTGATCTCGACCAGATCACCGGACGGCGGTGGCGAGCGGTCGAAGGCGTGGAACACCTCGAGGGCGTCACCGACGGCCAGCTCGGGGCAGTCGTCGATCAGCAGCCAGTTGGGCTGCTCGCCGACAGCCGCGGCCAGCTCGGCGCTCGCCGAATACGCCCGAAGCCAGGAGGCCGCCGGCCCGGCCGGCCGCACGACGTGCGCGACGTTCGGCAGGTCGGCGGGATGTGGACCGACGAGGATCACCGGAACGCCCAGGGCTTGGGCGTGCGCACTGAGCCGGCGGGTTTCGGCCGAGTTCAGCTGCGCGGTACGGCCGTCCGGGTCCCACCAGATGACGCCACGCCAGGTCCCGGCCGCCGGCGACGCCCCCACAGGAACGCCGGGAACGGGCGGCGCGGCCCCGGAAACGCCCGAAGCCGGCGGCGTCGCTGCGGGGAGGCCGGAGCGGGGCTGGGCGGCCGTGGGGAAGCCCGAAGCCAGCGGCTTCGCTGCGGGAAGGCCGGAGCGGGGCTGGGCGGCCGTGGGGAAGCCCGAAGCCAGCGGCTTCGCTGCGGGAAGGCCGGAGCGGGGCTGAGCGGCCGTGGGGAAGCCCGAAGCCGGCGGCGTCGCTGCGGGGAGGCCGGAGGCCGGTGGCGCAGGGAGGGCGGTGATCAGGATGTCGCACTGGTGGCGTAGCCGGTCGCGGTAGGGGTGCGGGGTCGTGGCCGGGCCCAGGGCGGAGATCAGCGGCCGTCCGGTCAGGCGCTGGGTGAGGTAGGGCAGGTGCCAGGCCTGGATCTCGTCGCGGAGCGGGCCGAAGGCGACCTCGGTGCCGGCGGCGCGGATGCGGTCGAGGCCGACGCCGGCGACGCGCGGGTCGGGGTCGCGGAGGGCGGAGACGCAGCGCGCGAAACCGCACGAGGCGACCAGGTCGGCGCAGGGTGGCTGCTTTCCCCAGTGGGCGCACGGCTCGAGGGTCGTGTAGATGGTCGCGCCGCGCAGGATCGCCCGGTCGGCGACGCTGTCGATGGCGCAGCGTTCCGCGTGGCGGCCGCCGTACGGCTCGGTCGCGCCCTCGGCAATCAGCACCCCGTCCTTGACGATCACCGCGCCGACCGTGGGGTTGGGGCTGGCCCGGCCCTCGGCTTCCATCGCGCGGAGCAGCGCCCGCCGCATCCAGTACGCGTCGTCGCCCCCGGCCCCACCCGGCGGGGCGGAGGCGACGGGTGCCGGGTCGAGGACGCCGCCCAGCGCATAGCCCGGGAGGAGGCGCAGGTCAGGCGGCATGCAGGGTGAGGAGGGTGATCTCGCTGGGTGCGAAGATGCGGAACGGCGGGCCCCAGAAGCCGGTGCCCCGGCTGGTGTAGAGCTGGGTGCGGCCGGAATGGCGGGACAAGCCCTGCAGGACCGGCTGGTCGAGGCGGACCAGGTAGTGGAAGGGCCACATCTGGCCGCCGTGGGTGTGGCCGGAGATCTGGAGGTCCACGCCGTGCGCCACCGCGCCGGCGATCTGAGCGGGCTGGTGGGCCAGCAGCAGGACGGGGTGGGACGGGTCGGCGCCGGCCAGGGCGGCCTCGTGGTCGGCGTGGTGGCCGGGCACGCCCGAGCCGGCGGCGGTGCGGTCGTCGACACCGGCGATGACCAGGGTGTCGCCGCCCCGGGTGACCTCGACGTGGCGGTTGTGCAGGGCCTCCCAGCCGAGCGAGGCCATGTGTTCGACCCAGCGCTGGGCGCCGCTGAAGTACTCGTGGTTGCCGGTCACGTAGACCCGGGCCATGGTGGCGCGGATGTCGGCCAGCGGGGCCGCCTGCGAACGGCGCTGGGCCACCTCGCCGTCGGCGATGTCGCCGGTGTGCGCGACCACGTCCGCGTCGAGGGTGTTCACCACCTCGGTCACCTTCTGCGACCAGCGGGACCGCTCGATCGGGCCGTAGTGGGTGTCGGTGAGCAGCACCAGCCGCAGGCCGTCGAGGCCGGCGCCCAGCCGCGGCAGGGTCACGTCGACCCGGCGGACCCGCGGGACGCGCCTCGCTTCCGCGTACCCCCAAGCGAGCAGGACCACCGAGACCACAGCGACCACCGCCGTGGCGATGCGGTGGCGAGCCGGGTCGCCGACGCCGGCGGCCCAGAGGAGCAGGGCGAGCACCTGGCCGATGAGGGACTGGACGAACAGGACCCAGACGACGCCGAGCGTGGTGTCGGCGATGACCGCGGGAACGTCGCGATGGTTGCGCCCGTGGCCCAGGAACATCAGCACCGGGAACGCGACCGCCACCAGCGCGACGACCACCGTGCCGGTCACGAAGACGCCGGTGGGCCAGTCGTTGCCGGAGCCGAACAGCGTCCACCAGGGCACGCCGAACAGCAACGCCAGGACCGCGACCAGGGTCAATCCGAAGCGGACGGCCCGGGACGGGCGGCGGCGGGGTTCGGTCTCGACTGCTTCACCTACGGACACGCCTGAAAGCATGCCACTTCAGGCCGGTGGGGTGCCGACCCTGTGGATAACCGAGGCCGGCACGACGAGGTCGGCGCGCGGGCGCGAGGCGGCGATGAGGACGGCGTTGCGCTCGTCGGTCCCGGTCGCCCACTCCGACGCGGCCGACGGGTCCTTACCAAAACGGACATGTCGCGAAATAAGACGTTCAATACGCGTCGACTGATCCAGATCCGCGTACCAGACCTCAGCAAGAAGATCCCGCACTGGCCGCCAGAAAACGTCGTCGAGCAGCAGGTAATTACCCTCACTGATGATCAGGCGCGCGTCCCGGAAGAGGGGGATGGTACCGGCGACCGGCTGCTCGATGACCCGCTCGAACCCGGGCGCGTAGATCACCTCGTCCTCGTCGGCCAGCACCCGCCGCAGCAGGGCCGCGTAGCCGAGCGGATCGAACGTGTCCGGCGCGCCCTTGCGGTCCCGCCGCCCGAGCCGGGTGAGCTCCACGTCGGCCAGGTGGAAGCCGTCCATCGGCACGTGCGCCACCCACGCCCCGGCGGTCAGGCCCGGCGGCGGGTCCGGCGCCAGCGCCGCCACCAGTTCCTCGGCCAGCGTGGTCTTGCCCGCCCCGGGTGGCCCCGTGATGCCGAGCACCGCGCGCCCACCGGCCGGCACGAGCGCCCTGGCCCGCTCCACCAGCGCCTCGAACGTGTAGTTCATGGCCGGAACCTACCCCGGGTCGGATCGAGGACTGCGCGCCCGTCGCCGGAAAAACAGAATCGGGGGCACGGGGGTAAAACATGATCACATTGGTTGCCCTGCTGAGCGCGACTCTTCTGGGAGTCCCGGTTCACCAGGAAGTCGATCCGCACGGCCGGGTCTATGTCACCGAGGGCTCGTCGCTGGTCCGGATCGCGCCGCGCGGCCGCCGCTGCCGGGTCGCGGTCTTTCCGTGGGCGGGCCCGATGGCGCTGCGCCCGGTGGCCAGCGGCGTCGCGCGCGGGCCGGACGGCGCCTTCTACGTCGGCGAGACCTCTCTCGTCCCGGGCCGGGCGCGTCTGTGGCGGGTGGTGCCGGGTCAGGAGCCTCAGGTGTACGCCGCGGGCCTCACCGCCGTGGTCGACGTGCGGTGGTCGCCGGACGACCGGTTGTCCGTCCGGGAGCGCGACGGCTCCCTGCTGCGCGTGTTCCCGCGTGGCCGCCTAGTGCGACAGACCGAGCCGCAGGCCGGCCACACCCGCTGGTGACAGCGGCCGCGACGTCGCCCGCGACAGCTCCTCACGCACGCATGCGGGCAGCTCGTCGGCGAGCGTGCGCAGCCGCGGGTACAGGTCGAGCACGTCCCGATGAGTCAGCGCGCCCACCCCGATGAGCAGGCCGTTCACCGCGCCGGGGGTGCGCGTCAGCTCGGCGCAGAGCTCCCGCCGCCAGCCGGGGTCGTCGACCCGGGTGGCCAGTTCGCGGGCGATCCGGTTGCCGGCCGGCGACGGCTCCTCGGGCGCCGCGTGCCGTCCGGCCCGGGCCGGCACCGGGGCGAGCCGGCAGGCGATGCCGAGCAGACGGGCCAGCTCGGGCACGGTCAGCACGTCCAGGCCGTGTGCGCAGATCTCACAGAGCCGGTGGTACGTCGCCGCGTGCACCAGGGTGGCCGGGCGCGGGCACTCGCCCAGCGGCCCGCAGAGCCGGTCCAGGATGATCTCGGCCAGCGTGCCCTCGTGGTCGAAACGGCCGACGCCGAAGTACGCGGCGGGAGCGCTGCGGTATCGGGTCAGCGCGTTGCGCGCGCTGGCGTAGTTGCCGGACTCGACGCTGATGCGCGGGGTGCCGCTCTCGGTGTGCAGGTAGATCAGTCGGAACATCTCGATCGCTCCCGGTGATGCAGCGAACCGTCGTCGACCGGAGATACGGGCGCGGTGGCGCGGGAGTTCAAAATCCGCAGCGCGTCGAACGTGACCGCGTGCAGGGCGTAGATGCCGGCGGTGATGACGACCAGCATCGTGGCCAGGACCGCGCCGGTCGCGCCGTCGAGCCCGCGCCAGGCCACCGGGAGCACGGCGACGCCGAGCACGACGGCCGCCTGACCGGCGGCCTCGGCGCAGCGTACGGGATCAAATGTCATGACCTCACCCTTCCGGGTGGAGGTCGCGCGCGCCTCTGCCCGGAGCGGGAGTTCGACTACGACTTTCGGTAGAGGGACGTAGGTTGGATCTTGAGGAGGACGACCGCGTGCCCGTTTTGCCAGCACTCATGTATCACTCCGTGTCAGCTGTCGGTGGCCCGATGCGTGATCTCGCCGTGCCGCCGGAGCTGTTACGCGAGCAGCTGAGCGCGCTCCGGGACGCCGGTTACCGCCTGGCCGGCCTGACCGAGGCCCTGAACCTGCTCGAGGAGGGCGGCGGCGAGAAGCTGATCGCGGTCACGTTCGACGACGGCTACCGCGACTTCCTCACCCAGGGCGTGCCGATTCTGAAGGAGAGCGGCGCCGGGGCCACCCTCTACGCGTCGGTCGGCCACCTCGGCGGCACGGCCGGCTGGCTCGGGCGGTGGGCGGCCGACTTCGGGCCGATGCTGACCTGGGACGAGCTGGCCGAGGTGCGGGACGCCGGCGTCGAGATCGGCAACCACAGCATGATCCACCACCCGCTGGACGTGCTGCCGGCCGCCCAGCTCCGCGACGAGATCGTCACCAGCCATCGCCAGCTGGAACAACGGCTTCAGGTGCCGGTACGGTCGTTCGCCTACCCGCACGGCTACCACAGCCGGCGGGTGCGCGACCTGGTGGCCTCGCTGGCATACGACAACGCCACCGAGGTCGGCCGCCGCCTGCACACCCCGGCCGAGAAGCGCCTGGCCGTCCCCCGCCTGCAGCCCACCCCGGACCACACCGGCGCCGACCTGGTGGCCCTCGTCCGGACCGGCGAGACCGGCCTCGTACCCAAGGTGAAGCAGTTCGCCCAGCCCGGGTGGCGGGTCGCCCGCCGGGTCGCCCGGACGTTCGGGAAGAACCTGACATGAACCGCCGCCGCCTGCTCGGCCTGTCCGCGCTGGCCGCCGTCCCGCTGGCCGGCTGCAAGACGTACCGCGCGGAGGAGAAACCCGTACCGGCCGCGTCCAGTCCGGCCCTGAGCGGCGGCGGCCCGGTGCCTTACCGGCCGGGCCGGGTGCTGCTCGGGGCGTACACCCAGCTCAAGGGTTTGACGACGGCCGAGGGGATCGCCCTGCGGACCAGGCAGCTCGGCCGCCCGGAGCGCATCGTGCACCGGTTCTACTCGTGGACCGACACCCTGCCGACCTCGCTGCCGTACGTGACGTCGGCCAGCGTCGCGATGATGTCCTGGCGCGGCCCGGTGTACCAGCAGGTCACCAACGGCTCCTCGGACAAGCTGATCGCCGGGGCCGCGCAGCGGATGGCGCGGCGGGCCGTGCCGACCCTGCTGCGCTGGGCCTGGGACATGAACCGCGCCCCGTCCACCCCCGACCCGGCCGGGTACGTCAAGGCGTACCGCCGGATCCACGGCATCTTCGCCCGGGAGGGCGCCGACAACGTGAGCTGGGTGTGGAGCCCGAACTGGAACTCCGACCCGGACGAGGACGGGAACGCCTTTCCCCGGTACTACCCCGGTGACGAGTACGTGGACTGGGCCGGTGTCTCGGGCTACGCCGCGGGCCAGGCACCGGGCGACCTGTTCGACCGGTTCTACGAGACGTACGCGGCCCGCAAGCCCGTCATGATCACCGAAGTGTCGGTGACCGACCGCGGTGGCAGCACCAAACCGGACTGGATCACCGCCTTCCATCAGTGGGTGAAGACCCGTCCGGCCGTCGGCGCCGTGTGCTGGTTCGACACCGACACCCATCCCGGCTCCACCGAGAAGTGGCGCGTCGACTCGACCGCCGCCTCGCTGACCGCGTACCGGGCGATGTCGGCCGACCCCGTCTTCACCGGGTGAGCGGAACGCACCGCGCCGGTGGCCGGGCCCGCCGGTGGCTCGCCCTGCTCGCCGCGCTCCTGCTCGCCGGCGGCGCGGCCGCCGGATACCACGTCTTCTTCGCCGAACGGCCACCCGACGTCGACGCCGCCGGCCCCGGCTACTGGGTCTCCACGCGCGGCGCCGACGACGCCGACGGCTCGCCCGGGAAGCCCTGGCGGTCGATCGCGCACGCGGTCGAGGTGGCGCCGGCCGGTTCCAAGATCTTCGTGCGGGCGGGTACGTACGACCCGTTCACGATCACCCGGCCCAACCTGACCGTGATGAGCGCGCCGGCCGAGCACGCGACCGTGGCGGGTGTGTCCGGTGTCCGCGACGGCGTTCTGGTCACGGCGAGCGGGACGACGATCGCCGACCTGACGGTACGGGGGTGCGTGCCCAAGCCGAACGCCGACGTCGACATCACCGGCGACCACGGCAGCGGCATCCGCGTCCACGACACCAGCGACGTCACGGTCAGCGGCGTCGTCGTGCGCGACAGCCACGGCACGAACGCGGCCGGCTTGCCGGTCGGCTGCTACGGCATCCTGGTCACCCAGTCGCGGGACGTGCACGTCACCGGGTCCGAGGTCATGCGCAACGGCGCCGGCATCGTGGTCAGCGGCGGCGGCCGGGGCGTCGTCGTCGACGGCAACAACGTCCACGACCAGGACGTGATCGTGCAGAACACCGCACAGAAGAACGACGACTTCGGTGGGTACGGCCTGGCCGCCACCTTCGTACAGGCCGACCCGGGACCGGTGTTCCGCAACAACACGGTCCGCGGCAACCACGGCCCCTCGACCGACTACGGCACCGACGGCGGTGGCATCGAGATCTACGACGCCGCCAACCTGACCGTCACCGGCAACACCTTCGAGGCGAACGACGGCGTGCTGGAGACCGGTACGGGCGGTCGTGGCGGCTGCTCGAACAACGTCTTCACCGGCAACCGCGCGATCGGCGGCCACGGCCCCACCGGCTTCGACAGCGACACCGGGCTGCTGCTGCGCTGCGCGGCGAAGAACACGGTCAGCGACAACACCTTCAGCGGCATGCAGAAGTTCACCTTCCTGCTCACCACGGGCAGCGACTTCGCCGGCAGCGTCGACGGCCTGAAGATCACCGGCAACACCGTCGTCCGCAACTCCGGCACCGTCGTCTACCGCCTCCAGTTCGACGGCGGCCGGCCGGCCGTGACGATCGACGGCAACACGTACGAGACCGGCGACAACGCCTTCGCCGTGCTGAACGGCTCGACCTCCGAGGCCACCGTCGCCTACGACCAGTGGCGGTCTACGACCAGCTACGACGCCCACTCGACGATGCGGTGACCAGGCCGCTCTCGTACGCGATCACCACCAGTTGCGCCCGGTCGCGGACGTGCAGCTTGGTCATCGCCCGGTTGACGTGGGTCTTCGCGGTCACCGGGCTGATCACCATGCGGGCCGCGATCTGATCGTTCGACAGTCCCTGGGCGACCAGGACGACCGCCTCGCGCTCACGGTTGGTCAGCTCGGTCAGCGCCGTGGCGGAGGCCACGGGCCGGGGCTGGCTCACGTAACGGTCGATCAGCCGGCGGGTGATCGACGGCGCCAGCAGCGCGTCACCGCGGGCGGCGACCCGTACGGCGTGCAGGAAGTCCTCGGGTTGGACGTCCTTGACCAGGAAACCGGCGGCGCCGGCCCGCAGCGCGTGAAAGACGTACTCCTCCAGGCCGTAGTTGGTCAGGATGACCACGTGCACCCCGGCCAGCTCGGGGTCGGCCGCGATGCGCCGGGTCGCCTCGACGCCGTCGACGACCGGCATCCGCACGTCCATCAGCGCCACGTCGGGCCGGTGCCGCCGGGCCAGGGCCACGGCCTCGACGCCGTCACCGGCCTCGGCCACCACCTCGATGTCGTCCTCGATGTCGAGCAGCGCCCGGAAGCCGCCACGGATCAGCGGCTGGTCGTCGACGAGCAGGACCTTGATCATGTCGTACGGTCCAACGGCAGCTCCGCCCGCACCGAGAAGCCCCCGCCGGCGCGCGGACCGGCCCGCAGGTCACCGCCGAGGGCGGTCACCCGCTCGCGCATGCCGAGCAGCCCGACGCCGTGGCCGGGCGCCGACCGCGGGGTGGCGTCGCCGTCGTCGTCGACCTCGATGGTCATCGCCCCGGGACGGTAGCCGACCCGGACCGACGCGGTGGCGGCCCGCGCGTGCCGGGCGATGTTGGTCAGCGACTCCTGCACGATCCGGTAGGCGGTCCGGTCGACGGCGTCCGGCACGCCCCGGCGGCGCCCGTCGACGGCCAGGGTGGCGTCCAGCCCGCCGGCCCGGGCCTGGCGCACCAGATCGGGGAGCTGCTCGAGCCCGTACGGCGGGGAAAGGGTGTCGTCGCGCAGCGCCTCGAGCGTGGCCCGCAACTCGCGGGAGGCCTCCCGGCCCGCCTCGCGGATGGCCGTCAGCGCCTCGGGCACCGGCTCGCCCCGCTTCTCGGCGACGTGCACGGCGGCCTCCGACTGCACCTTGATCACCGAGATCTGGTGGGTGAGCGAGTCGTGCAGCTCCCGCGCGATGTGCAGCCGCTCCTCACCGGCCCGGCGCCGGGCGATCTCCTCGCGGGTGCGCTCGGCCTCGTCGGCCCGGCGCTCGGCCTGCCGCAGCGCCTCGCCGGCGGCGCCGGCCGCGATCAGCCAGGCCAGCTCCAGCACGCCCCGGGCCGCCCCGGCCGGCTCGCCGGCGGCGACGGCCGCCACGGGCAGGGCGGCCAGCAGGACGACGCTGGTCACGACGGTGACGACCCCGCGCCCGGCCCGCACGGCGGAGTAGACGGCGATCAGATAGGCGACGGCGAACACGTCGAACCCGGCCGCCTGATAGCCGGCCGCGCACACGCCCGTGGCGACCAGCGCGGCCACCGGCGCCCACCGGCGCACGACGAGCACCAGCCCGCCGGCGGCCAGCAGCCCGTACCCGAGCCACTGGCCCGCAGTCGGCGTCCCGGCGCCCTCCCCGGTCAGTGCCGCGATCACCAGGACCGTCGCTGTGCCGGCCGCGACGGCCACGTCCCGCACCTCGACCGCCCGGCCGCGGACGGGGATCGCCGTACGCCAGACCGCGGCCGCCGCGTCCCGGACAGCCACCGCCCGGCCCCGCGCAGTGTCCATGCGGGCACCCTAACCGCGGACCGCCCCGGGCGAGTCCTCCGTACGCAGTAGTGCCATGCCGCATCCGTGGCAGCGCGCACTGTCCACATCGGCACGATGCCCGGCGCCGCACCCGGGACGAGGATCGGAACACCTTTCCCGATCGGAGGAACCGATGTTCACCACCGACCGCCTCATCGCCACCGTGGCCGCGCTGCTGACCCTGGCCGGCGTGATCGCCGGAATCCTGGCCCTGATCCGCCCGCCCGGCCGCTCGGCGGGCCTTCGCCCGGCGATCGCCCTGGCCGCCGGGGCCGTCGGCGCCCTCACCGGGGTGCTGGTCGTCGCCACCGCCGACGGCGGCCCCGGCACGGGCAACGGCGTGGTCGGCGGCTGGGCCGCCGTGGCCCTCGGCCCGATCGCGGCCGGCCTCGGCGTCCTGGCCCTGCTCCGATTGCGGAGATCGACGACCATGTGAACTCCGAGGCGCGGGCCGCCGCCACCGAGAACCGCCGACCGCCGGCCCGCGGAGTTGGCGACATCGAGCACACGCACCGCGCCATCGGCGACGCCCACCTCCTGGGTGTGCTGCTGCGGATGTCCGGGCGATAAGGTCGCGCCCATGTCCGAACGTGTCGTCAACCCGAGCGGGCGGGGCTTCCTGCTGGTCGACTCCCACCCCACCGGCTGCTTCGAGTCCGTGGCCCGCATGCGGTCCGAGGCCGGCGCCGCCCGCGACGTGCCCGCCGACGGGCCGGTCGCCCTGATCATCGGCGCCACGGCCGGGTACGGGCTGGCCGCGACGGTCGCCGGGCTGGCCCGGCACGGCATCCGCGGGGTGGGCCTCGGCTTCGAGCGGCCCGCCGGCCGGCGGACGGCGACGGCCGGCTGGTACCGGGCGGTCGCGGCCGGCCGGCTCGCCCGTGAGCTGGGCCGGGACTTCACGTTCGTCAACGGCGACGCGTTCGCCGGCTCGACGAAGGACGAGACGCTGGACCTGATCGCGAAGCGGTTCGGCGGCCTCGACTACCTGATCTACAGTGTCGCCGCGCCCCGGCGGACCGACCCGGCCGGTGTCACCCACCAGTCGGTGATCAAGCCGCTGGGCGCCGCGCACACCACGCGGACGCTGGAGTTCGACCGCGACGGCACGCCGGCGCTCCGCGAGATCACCGTCAAACCGGCGAGCGCGGACGAGGCGGCCGCGACCGTCAAGGTCATGGGCGGTGAGGACTGGGCGCTGTGGGTGGCCGCGCTGGCCGAGCGCGGGCTGCTCCGCGACGGGTTCCAGACGGTGGCGCTGTCGTACATCGGGTCGCAGCTGACCTCGGGCATCTACCGGTCGGGTACCATCGGGGCGGCCAAGGCCCACCTCGAGGCCACCGCCGCCGAACTGAGTGAACTGCCGGGCGTCCGCGCCCTGACCTCGGTGAACGGCGCGGCGGTCACGCAGGCGTCCACGGCGATCCCGGGGATCGCCCTCTACGTCAGCCTGCTCCGCGAGGTGCTGGGCGACGAGCTCCAGTCGCCGGTCGCGCAGTCGATACGGTTGTGGGAGCAGCTGACCGGGGCGGCGCCGTTCGACCTGGACGAGGCGGGCCGCCTCCGGCTCGACCGGTGGGAGCTCGACCCGGCCGTGCAGGCGCGGGTGGCCGAGCGGTGGGCGACCGGGATGGGCGACGTCGGGTGGTTCCGCGCGCAGTTCCGCGCCCTGTACGGCTTCGACGTGCCGGGCGTCGACTACGCCCGGCCGGTGGAGGTCGAACTGCCCTGGCCCACCACCTGACGCGAAACCGGCGCAACGGCCCGGTGTCCCGCCCGGCTCGCCCCCGACAGGCCCGGGACTTTTGACGACGCGTACTTTCTTCTTGAAGCTCTTTTCAGAGGTCGGCGATCCGATCGGCGGCGGACAGCATCCGGGACGCGACGGGCTCGACGCCGGCGGCGGACAGGACCAGGCCGGTGGCGACACGGTCGGCCAGGCCCCACTCCCAAACCGCGACCGGGTCGGTGCCGGTCCGGGCGGCCAACAGCCGGGCGCGGTCGCGGGGGTCGCCGGTCATCAGCTCGACCGGATCCTCGCGCATCAGAGCGCCGAGGTCGCGCTCGGGCTCGGCCACGGCGCCGTCGGGGTCGACCAGCTTGAAGCCGTCCGGCGACCACAGCGCGTTCCACTGATGGACGTCGCCGTGACAGAGGACGGCGCGATCGGAACGATGGGCCCTCCGGCGGCTCTCGGCCGCGCGCAGGGCCTTGTCGACGGCCGCCCGGCGGCAGGGCCGGCCCTGCTCCGCCCAGCGTCGCTCGATCGACTGCGCCATCCGGGCCGCCACGTCGGCGCCGGTGGGCAGGCTCACGCCGGGCACCGGCCGCCACACGGCCGACGCCAGATCGCACAGGATCTCCTGGCGCCGGGGCTGCTCGATCGACATGCCGGACATGGGGGTTCCGAGCCGTTCGATCAGCAGCGCGTGCCTTCCGGGATCGGCACGCAGCAGCCGGGCACAGCCCGCTCCCCCGGCCAGGCGCAGGACGACGGCCTCCTCGGCGGCGGCGCCGGGCCACAGATGGATCTTGAGTACGGCGGTCTCGCCCGCCTCGACCACGTACGCCTCCGTGGCGTCGCCGAAGGCGCGGCCCGGCGTCAGTCCCCAGTCGGCCGCCAGGCCCGCGACCAGCGACGGCAGGGCGTCGAGCCAGGCCGTCGCGCCCGCCTGGACGGCCTTCGCGCGTACGGCCGCCGGAAGATCTCGCATGACCGCCGAGGGTGACACAGGCGATATGTGGCGTCGAGGTAATTCCGTTGAAGACCTTCCGGGTGGGGACAAAGATGGGTGGACCGCCTCGGTTCATCCCCTGCAAAAGGACTCGTCAATGCGTCTGCTTCGCGACCTGTGGGTCACCTCCCGAGGCCGTACGGGTCTCGTGGCGGTCCTCATCCTGCTCGGCGCGGCCGGGCAGGCGGGTGCTCTCGCGCTGGCCGGCGCCGTGCTCGTCGACCGCTCCATGTCCCTGTTCACCGTGCTCGCGGCGGCGCTCGTCGCCTCCGTGCTGAGCGACGTGTTCGTCGGCCTGGTGGCCTCGCGGCTGACCGCCGACTGGGCGGCCAAGGTGCGGCGCGGGCTCAACCGGGTCGCCTTCGGGCAGGACCTGCCCACCCTCGAGAACACGCCGGTCGGCGAACTGCTCGACCGGATCGACTCCGACGTGTACGAGGTCGGCGCCCAGCTGCGCGGCAGCGGTGTGCGGATCGCGCAGTCGGTGGCGGTGGCCGTCTTCTCGATCGTCACCGCGTTCTTCGTGTGGTGGCCGGCCGGTGTCGGCATGGTGCTGGTGTCGATCCTGCTCTACGTCACCATGAACAAGCCGGTCCAGCGCATCTCCCCGCTGCGGATCTCCGAGGAGGAGTCCTGGTCCGACCTGGCCGCGGTCATGGAGGAGTCCATCCACGGCCAGGACGACGTGCGGACGAGCCTCGCCGCCCCGTACGTCCGCCGTCTCTACGCCCGGCGCGCGGCCGAGGTGCTGCGGCGCGGGCGGCTGGTCTGGCGGTCCTCGGCGCGCATCACCATGGGCGCCGGCGCGATCACCCGGTCGCTGATCGCGGTGCTCGTCGTCGTCGGCGCGTGGGCGCTGATCACCGGCCACATCGACGGCGCCCGGCTGACCGGCGTCTGGCTGCTCGCGCTCGGCTTCGGCGGCACCCTCGAGCACGTCACCCGGATGGTCCCCGAGCTGCAGAACGCGCTCGGCGCCTGGAGCCGCGTCCAGCTGCTGCAGGACGTGCCCCAGGAGCCGACCGAGGGGGTTCCCCCGGTCGACGGCGATTTGGTGGTACGAGGTCTGACCTTCCGCTACAGCGAGTCCGACAACGGGCGCCCGCCGGCCCTGCGCGACGTCGACCTCACCTTCGCCCGCGGCCGGTCGTACGCGCTGATCGGCCGCACCGGCTCCGGCAAGTCGACACTGGCCAAGGTGCTGACCCGGGCCGTCGACGTGCCCCGGGGCACGGTGTTCCTGGGCGGCGTCGACCTCAACGACATGAACGTCGAGGGCCTGCGCCGCTGGACCGCCATCGTCCCGCAACGCACCGAGATCCTGGCCGGCACGCTGGCCGAGAACATCGCGCTGTTCGACCCCGAACTGCTGCCCAAGTCGGCCGGCGCGCTCGACGAGCTGGGCCTGAGCGCCTGGGTGGCCAGCCTGCCGGACGGCATCGACACCCGGCTCGGCGAGAACGGCTACAAGCTCTCGGCCGGCCAGGAACAGCTGGTGGCCTTCGCCCGGATCCTCGTCCGCGACCCGCACGTGGTGATCCTCGACGAGGCCACGGCCCGGATGGACCCGGTCACCGAGTCGTGGGTCCAGCGGGCCACCGACCGCCTGCTCACCGGCCGCATCGGCGTCATCGTGGCCCACCGGCTGTCGTCGGTGCAGCGCTGCGACGAGGTGGTCGTGCTGGCCGACGGCGCGGTGCTCGAGTCGGGGCCGCTGCGCGAGTCGCGGCGCTTCGCCGAGCTGCTGGCCAGCAGCAACCTGGCCGTGCCGGCGACGGTGAACGGCGGCGGCGGGGTGCTGGTCGAGGACCGCGACTGGGACAAGGCGGCCCAGCTCGAGCTCGGGGCCGAGGCGCTGGCCAACAAGCTGCCACCGGTCGAGCCGCCGCCGCTGCCCGAGGAGCCCAAGGCTCACACGTTCCGCGAGATCGCCCGGCTGACGTTGAACGACAAGAGGTACGGGCTGGGCGCGGTCGCCCTGTTCGCCATCCTCGTGCTGCTCGGCCTTGACGGCGCGATCCTGCCGCTGCTCTGGTCGAACGTGGTCGACGGGATCGGCAACCCGCTCTACCCGGCGGTCGGCATCGCGGCCGCCCTGCTGCTGGCCATCCCGACGCTGTACTACACGGGTGCCTGGTTCCCGGAGTGGTGGGTCCGGCAGATGCTGCGGATCAGCATGCGGCTGGTGCACGGCCAGATCGGCCCGCGCCGGGTCAGCAAACACACCCCAGCCGAGGTGGTCGCCCAGGGCGGCGACACCGAGCGGGTGGTCATGCTGGCCGACAACCTGATCGACAACGCCACCAGCCTCGTCATGATCGTCGCGATGACGGTGGCGTCGCAGTCGTTCGTGCCGGCCCTGTTCTTCGTCGGCACGATGGTCCTGTCCGGCCTGGCCGCCACCCTGTTCGGCCCGCGCCTGGAAAAGGCGGCCCGGCGCACGGTCGCCGCGCGCGCCGCGTTCGCCACCTCACTGGTGTCCTCGCTGTCGGCCGCGCGCACGGTGAAGCTGGCCGGCGCCACCGAGCCGGTGCTGAACCACCTGGCCCGCCTCGACTTCGCCCGCAGCGAGCTCCAGCGGCGCGAGATCGCCATCCAGGTGTGGGCCCGGTCCACCCCATCGATCGCCAGCGGCCTGCTGCCGATCGCGGCCTGGGCGCTCTACCTGGCCGGTTCGCTCTCGTCGGCGGCGACCCTGATCGCAGTGGCCACCCTCGGCTCGGCCCGCTGGTTCGCCTGGACGACGGCGTCGCTGGTCTCGCAGTTCCCGTCGGCACGAGTGTGGACCAAGCGGACGGTGGCGATGACCGGCGAGTCCGAATACTCCAAGGACGTGCCCGGCGTAGACCTGTCGGCCGGCACGGCGCCGGCCCCGCCGACGGCCCCGCGCAACCCGCTGCGCCGCCTTGAGCTGCGCAACTTCAGCGCGGTACACGAGAACGGCACGGTCGGCGCGCAGGACGTCGACCTGGCCGTCGACCGCGGCCAGCTGGTCCTGGTCGTCGGCCCGGTCGGCGCGGGCAAGTCGTCGCTGCTGCGGGCCCTGGCCGGCATCGTGCACCACACCGGCGAACTGGTCTGGAACGGCGAGCCGGTCGACGAGCCGGAGGTTTTCCTGCGCCCCAACCAGGTCGGGTACGTGGCCCAGTTGCCCCGCGTCCTGTCCGGCACCGTGGCCGACAACATCCAGCTGGGCCACGAGGTCGACGCGGCCGACGCGGTCTCCACCGCCCAGCTGGAACACGACCTGGCCGCGGCCGGCGGCGGCCTCCAGCTGCTGATCGGCCACAAGGGCACCCGCCTCTCCGGCGGCCAGCTGCAACGCCTGGCCCTGGCCCGAGCCCTGGCCCCCCGCACGGAGCTGCTGATCGCCGACGACGTCTCCTCAGCCCTGGACGTGACAACAGAGCTGGAACTATGGCGCGCCTTGCGCAGCCACGGCGTCACAGTGGTCGGCTCAACCTCCAAACGAGCAGCCCTGAACCAGGCCGACCACGTGGTCGTCCTGATCGCCGGCAAGGTCGAAGACCAGGGCACATGGCAGGAGCTGGAGGACCGCTGGGGCCACCTCGCCGGCTGACCATCCCCCTTCACAGGCCGCCCCACCCGGGGCGGCCCGCGGAGCGGACCGCCTTCCGACCACCCCTCCCCCAGACCGGCCGCTCCCCACTGCCACCATGCGCAGCGGCCCACCCTTCCACCACAGCGGCTGCTCCCCACTCCCCCACGTGCAGCGGCCCACCCTTCCACCACAGCGGCTGCTCCCCACTCCCCCACGTGCGGCGGCGCACCCTTCCACCACCGCGGCCGCTCCCCCTCCCCACACGCGCGGCGGCTTACCCTTCCACCACAGCGGCCGCTCGCCACTTCCCCCACGTGCGGCGGCCCGCCCTTCCACCACAGTGGCCGTTCTCCACTCCCCCACGTGCGGCGGCCCACCCTTCCACCACAGCGGCGCACGACGACCTCACTTCCCCTTCACCACGTGCGGCAAGTCGCTCCTCAGACCGCCCCACCACAGCGGCACCCAATGACTGCAGCTCACCCGCGTGCGGCGAGCCGCCCCCATAACCTCTCCACCACGCGCGGCGAGGCGCCTTCACAGCGCCTCCAACGCGCCGAGCCGTGCCCACAACGTCTCCAGCGCGGCGAGCCGCCCGACGCCCTCTCCACCGCAGCGGCCCGATGTAGGCCGCTTCTCGCTCCGCCCCTCCGCCTGGCCGACGGGCGGTTCCCTGAACCGTCCTCAACGCGCGCCGAGCGGCTGCTCCCGGCAGCCCTTCTTTCGCGACAGCCGGCCGCGGCCGGGCACCACGCGGCCGGGTACCAGGTGGCCGGGCCGCGCGGCCGGGGCTGTGCGGTTGGGCTGCGCGGCCGGGGCTGTGCGGTTGGGCTGCGCGGCCGGGGCTGTGCGGTTGGGCTGCGCGGCCGGGGCTGTGCGGCCGGGGCTGCTCGGTTGGGCGCTGCGCGGTTCGGCCGCGCGGCCGGGCGCTGCCCGGTCGGACGCTGCCCAGTCGGACGCTGCCCGGTCGGAGCTGCCTGGTCGGACGCTGCCCGGTCGGACGCTGCGCGGTCGGGCGCTGCGCGGTTGGGTTTGGGGTCAGCGCAACCACCCATCACGCGCGAGACCGGCGTTACGGCCCGGTGTTGCAGGCGGGTCGCTGGCGTGGGGTTCGGGGCTGGAGACGACTCGTACCTCTGAAGGAAGCGTGACCGGACCGCCTGGACCGAGCCGCTCGGGGGTGAAGGTTGCGGGGCGCGCATGTTTGCCGGGCGCGCAAGCGTGGCTATCGTTGGGGTGTGGGTCTGCGGGAACGCAAGAAACTGGCTACGCGGACCGCGCTGAGCTGGGCCGCTATTCGCCTGATTGTGGAGCGCGGGTATGACGGTGTGCTCGTGGAGGACATCGCCACCGAGGCGGGGGTGTCGCCGCGGACGTTCAACAACTACTTCTCCAGCAAGGCCGAGGCTGTGGCCTCCCGTCATCTCGACCGGTGCCTTCAGGTGGTCGAGGCTCTGCGGGAGCGGCCCGCCGGTGAGCCGCTGTGGGAGGGGATCAACCAGGCGGTGATGGCGCAGTTCAAGCAGACCCTCGAGCAGTTCAAACAGACGGCGGAGATGGCGGACCGGCCACCGCGGGACGCTGAGGCCTGGGCGGCCGGGCTGCGTCTGATGACCGCCGTGCCGGCCATCCAAGCCGAGACTTTGCGGGCCTCGGCCGTCGCCGAGACCGCGCTGGCCGCCGCGGTCGCCGCGCGGACCGGGACCGATCCTGAGGCCGACCTGTACCCGAAGCTGGTCGCCGCCGCCGTCATGGCCGTCAACACCGTGACCTTCAAACACTTCGTGGCCGTCGGCGGGCGGCTGCCCGACATGAAAGCGATGCTCATCGGCGCCCTGCGTCAGCTCGCGGCCGGCCTGCCTGAGCCGCCGCGCTGATCCGGTCATCCGCGCCCTGCCACCACTTCCACCGCGCCCACCTAGTCGCCCGCCGCGGCGGCCACGACCGCCAAGCCGGCCGCTACCGTCACCGCCAAGCCGGCCGCCACCGTCACCGCCAAGCCGGCCGCCACCGTCACCGCCAATCCGGCCGCACCGTCATCGCCGAACCGACCGCCTCGACCAGGGCCACGGCCACCGCTCACAGGATCTCGCCGCCGCGGCCTCGGAAACCCTCCGAGCCGCTCGTGGGAACGCACGCCTCGCGACTCCTCGGGCGACGCCGACACCGTGCCCGGTTTCCGCGGCCGTGCTCCACGAGGCGTCGCGCACCAGCCCGGCGATCTGCTGGCACAGCGCGAGGCCCTGCGCAGCCTCGTCCCCGGGCCGCACCTGCCGGCGGCGGTGGCCCGCAACGAGGTGCCACCAGGGGTACACGACGGCCATCACCCTGATGGAGTTCCAGGAGCCGAACGGCGTGCTTTCCGATGCGACACGGAGACGCGCGCCTCAGGTTCTCAACCTGGGCAGTGGCGGCTGCTGCAAGGGCTACCCCACGGCCGCCATGGCCTCGGCAACTGCTGCTGAACGGCGGCGGGATGTGGTCAGCTGATCTGGCTTTCGAGCTGCTTGACGACGCTGGTGACGGTGCCGGCCGGGATGGCGAACCCGACGCCGATGCTGCCGGTGGACGAGTCGCCGGCGGTGGCGATGGCGACGTTGATGCCGACGACGTGGCCGGACAAGTCGACGAGCGCGCCGCCCGAGTTGCCCTCGTTGATCGCGGCGTCGGTCTGGAGAAGCCCGGTCAGCTGCTCGGTGCCGGTGTTGATGCTGCGGTCGGTCGCGGAGACGATGCCGGAGGTCACGGTGTTCTCCAGGCCGAGCGGCGCCCCGAAGGCCAGGACGGTGTCACCCACGGCGACGCTGTCGTCGGTGCCGAACGTGGCCGGGGTGAGCCCGGTGAGCCCGGTCGCCTGCACCAGAGCCAGGTCGTGCGCGGTGTCGGTGGCCACGACGCGGGCCGGCACTGTGGTGCCGTTGGACAGCCGGACGCTCACCGTGCCCTCGGACGAGATCACGTGGTTGTTGGTCAGGACCAGACCGGTCGAGCTGAGTACGACTCCCGAGCCGAGCGACGACTCCCGGGTGCCGTCGACCATGACGGTGACGATGCTGGGCTGCACCTGCTTGACGATCGCCGCGAGGTCCTGGTCTTCGGTGACCGTGGTGCTGCTGGCGGTCGTGGCGGTGGCGGCGGCCGTCGAGTCGCGGTCGATGAGGTAGCGCTCGGCGACCACCCCACCGGCCGTGCCGGCCCCGGCGACGAGCGCGATCAGCGCGGCCCCACCGGCGATCCGGCGCGGCCAGCGGCTCCCACCGCCGGGCGGCGGCGCCACCGGCGGCACGAACGGCGGCGGCGGGGGTGTCACGTCGTCGTCCCGGCTGTAGTAGTCGGTGGGCCGGTTCATCAGATCGGTCATGGCGGCGCCTCGCTTCGTTGGCTGATGCACCTACCGTGACTCCGCTAGTTGTCGGCCACCGGTGAGCCGTCTGTGGGTTCGCTGTACGCGCGGGGGTCACCCGTCCGGGTCCGGTTACCGCCCGTCGGTGGGCGCGGCGGCCGGTGTACGAGTCCGGGCCGCCTACGGTCGTCGGGTGCTTTTTGTTCCAGTTGCGCCCGTCTCGTCCCCCGAAGAGGGAGCCGTGGAAGCCTCGCGCCGGCTTACGGCCTCGTCCCCGTTCGGCCCGACAAAAGCCGAACGCAAGCCCTTCGGCCCGACGATCACTTCGGGCCCCGAAATGCCGGTCTGGCCGCCGATGAGTCCCGCCATCGCCCACCCCAAGCCCCGATGAGCCGCCACCTCCACGCGCCGAGCGACAGCAACCCGGCCCGCCCAAGGAGCAGCGTTCTCCGGAGCGGCGCTCGGGTGGACGGCGGCCCGGCGGGCGGGACCTCGGCCGCCGGGCGGCGGAGCCGGAGCGGCGTGGCTGCTGCGGCTCTCGTCGCTGCGCTTGCTGGGTGTTCCTCGGCGGGGACCTCTCCTCAGGCGACGCCCGTCACTGACATTCCTTCGGCGGCGGTTGGCACCGGCGTACCGGGAACGGAAACCGCCGAACCGCAGGCCGCGGCACCCAGCCTGCGGCCCACGCGGGCCGCGCCCAGCGAGACTCGCAAGAGCAGCCCGGCCCCTCGCGGGGATCTGCGGGCGTTTGTGGCCGCCGTGCAGCGTGAGCTCCCCGAGGTCGCGCTTGATCGGCGTGACGAGGAGGTGGCCGCGTTCGGGGAGCAGGCCTGCCGGGGGCTCGCCGCCGGGAAGCGGGCGCCGGCTGTTGTTCGGGAGTTCCAGCGGCAGGGGGTGCCGGGGGCGCAGGCGAAGCTGCTGTTCGCGCTGGCCAGCAACACCGCGTGCCCGTAGGGGCATCTCGCGGTGGCAGACGCGTATCGGCCGAAAGTCGCAGTCGGGTTCAGGTTTGATCGACGCGGGTCCGATGTCGGACACAGGTGTCCGCCCGATGCTGGAGTCATCCCCACTTCAGCAGGAGGTAACGAGATGTCCGCACGAGGAATGCTCAGCCTGGTCGGTACCGCCGTCGGTGGTCTGGTGGGCTGGACCGCGACCCCGCCGCCGCTGGAGCCCGCCTGCCTGCGTGACCTGTTGACCGAAATTGGTCTGACCCGGGCCGACGTCGGCGATGCCGAACTCGTCGAGGCGGTGCGTGTCTTTCAGGCCCGCACCGGCCTTGACCCGGATGGGGTAGCCGGTCCACGAACGGTGCACCTTCTGGCGAGGTACGCCGCTGAGGCGCGCGAGCTGCGTTTGGACCTGGCCGCCTAGGCTCGGTGCATGACCGGGCACGATCAGCTGATCACGTACTACGACGACGCCACCGGCGAACGCACCGCGCTCACCGCGACCGAGCTCGGCACCTGGGCCGCCGCGACCGCGGCGCTGCTCACCGACGAGTGCGGGCATGGCCCCCGCAGCACCGCCGCCGTGCTGCTGCCGCCGCACTGGCAGACCGCCGCGGTGCTGCTCGGCGCCTGGTCGGCCGGGATAGCGGTCTCCTACCGTGACTGGGCCACCGCCGGCCTCTCCCCCGCCGGCGCCCCGCTGGACGTCACCTTTGTGCACCGCCGCCGTGTGGACAGCTGGCTCGACGACGTTCCGATCGGAACCGACCAGTTCGTCCTTTCGCTGACCCCGTCCGGTACCCCCTCCCCCGAGGCGCCGAGGGGCTACCGCGACTACCCCACCGCCGTCCACCCGCATCTGGGCGCCGCCCCGCCCACGATCACCCCGGCGGAGGACGCGCCCGCCACCACCGACGGAACCACCTACGGCGCCTACGCGGCGGTGGCCGCCGACCTGGCCGCGCAGCGTGGCATCGGCCCGGGTGACCGGGTCCTGATCAACGCGGCCACCCAGGAGCAGCCTTTGATCTGGCTCCTGACTCCGATGGTCGCCGGGGCGTCCATCGTTCTCTGCGCCAACCTCGATCCCGCCGCGCTGCCGGCTCGCCGGGAATCCGAGCGGATCACCCACTCCTTTCTCTGAGGATCAGTCGTCGAAGGTGACGGTGACCTTGGGCGAGGTGGGGACGGACTGGCAGGTGAGGACGAAGCCGGCGTCGAGCTCGGCCGGTTCCAGGGCGAAGTTGCGGCGCATCTTGACGTCGCCCTCGACGACCCGGGCCCGGCACGTGCCGCAGACGCCGCCCTTGCAGGCGAACGGCAGGTCGGGCCGTGACCGCTGCGCGCCCTCGAGGACGGTGTCGCCCGCCGCCACGGTCACGGTGGTCGACCGGCCGTCGAGCAGCACCGTCACGTCGCAGCTGCCGGCTGCGGCGGTCGCGGCGTCCTCGCGCACCGGCTCCGGGGGCGCCTCGTCCACCCAGAACAGTTCGCGATGGATCCGCTCCGGCGGCACTCCGGCCTCGCCGAGAACCTGGATCGCGTCGGTCACCATGCCGAACGGGCCGCACAGCCACCAGTGGTCGACCGCCGGCACGTCGAGCAGCATCGGCAGCAGCTGGCGCAGCTTGTCCGCGTCGAGGCGCCCGCTGAGCAGGTCGGCCTCGCGGGCCTCCCGGGACAGCAGATGGACGAGCTCGAGCCGCGACGGATGGCGGTCCTTCAGGTCGGCGAGCTCTTCGGCGAACATCACGGTGTCGGCCCGCCGGTTGCCGTACAGCACGGCGACCTGGGCTTCCGGATGGCGCAGCAGCGACGTGGCGATCGACAGCACCGGCGTGATCCCCGAGCCGGCCGCGATCATGACGTGCCGGCCGCCGGCCTCCACGTCGGGCGTGAAGGTGCCGGACGGCGGCGCCACCTCGACCGCGTCGCCCACCCGCACCTGCCGCACCAGCCACCCGGAGACCAGGCCGCCGGGCACCTCGCGCACGCCGATCCGGGGCTTGTCCCCGGCCGGGGCGCAGATCGAGTAGGACCGGCGCTCGTCGCGCTCGTCACCCGGCCGCCGCACGGTCAGCGACTGCCCGGGCCGGAACCGGTAGGTCCCCGCCAGCTTCGCCGGCACGTCGAAGGTCACCGCGACGGCGTCGTCGCAGAGCCGCTCGACCTGCGCGACCCGCAGCGGGTAGAACTCCCGAACCACCATCAGTCTCCCCCGCTCAGATCGCTTTGACGTGCTCGAACGGTTCGCGGCAGGCCGGGCACCGCCGCAGCTCGCGGCACGCGGTGGCGCTGAACGCCGTGATCAGCTCGGTGCGCGGTTCCCCGCACCGGGGGCAGGCGACCCCGTCGTCGCGGACGCCGAGCGTCAACGGCACGGGACCGGGCCGCCGCCGGGGCGCCGGGCCGGGCGGGACGATGCCGGCCTCGGCGAGCTTCGCCCGCCCGGACTCGGAGATCCAGTCAGTGGTCCAGGCCGGCGCCAGCACCGTGCGGACCTCGGCCCGCTCGAAGCCGCCGCCGCGCAGCGCCGCGATCAGGTCGGCCCGGATCGCCTCCATCGCCGGGCACCCCGAGTACGTGGGGGTGATCGTGACGACCACCCCGTCCGCGCTCTCCTCGACGTCGCGGATGATGCCCAGTTCGGCCAGGGTCAGCATGGGCAGCTCGGGGTCGGTGACGGTGGCGGCGATGTCGGCGGCGCTCACCAGACACCGCCCGGCGTGGCCCGCGCCAGCCCCTGCAGTTCGCCGAGGATCTCGGTCAGCTCGTCACCGTGCACGCCGGCGCGGCCCTCGGGGGAGCCCGCGGCCGGGATCGCCGCCGGCGCGAGGGTCGCCACGCGCAAAACCTCGGCGACGACCGCGTCGAACTCGGCCCGCAGGCCGGCCGGGTCGGCCGCCACGTCCAGTTCGGCCAGGCGCAGCTCGACCGGGTGGGCCACGAACAGCTCGCCGCACAGCGGCAGCACCACGTCGATCGCGGCCTGCATGCGGGCGTGGGACAGCTCGGTGCCGTCGCCGAGGCGGACCACCCAGCCCGCCGCGTACTCGCGGTGGTAGCTGATCTCCTTCACGCCCTTGGCGGCGATCGCGGCCAGCACCGGATCGCCGGTGCCGGCCAATCGGTCGAACAGCGCCAGCCGCCACGTCGAGAACACCAGGAGCCGGGCCACCAGCTCCGCGAAGTCGGCGTCGGCCCGCTCGGCCAGCCGCACGTTGCGGAAGTCGGCCGGGTCACGCAGGTAGGCCAGCCGGTCCTCGTCCCGCCCGGCGCCCTCGGCCTGGCCGGCACGGGTGAGCAGCAGCCGGGCCTGGCCCAGCAGGTCGAGTCCGATGTTGGCGACGGCCAGCTCGTCCTCGATCTCGGGGGCCCGGGTGATCCACTGTTGCAGCCGGTGGGACAGGACGAGCGCGTCGTCGCCGAGCATCAGGCAGTAGGCGGCCAGATCGCCGCGGTCGACCCCGTCGGGAAAGTCGGAGGGCACGCCGGCGAGCGGGTCGGCGAAGCCCGTCCCGTACGCCCATCGGGCGTCGTCGTCGTGATCGGTGAGGGCCTGGTAGGCGTCGTCGAAGGACATGGCAGCCTCAGATGTGCGGCACGGAGTCGGGGATGGAGTAGTACGTCGGGTGGCGGTACGCCTTGTCGCCGCTGGGCGCGAAGAACGCGTCCTTGTCGTCGGGGCCGGACGCCACCACGTCCTCGGAGCGCACCACCCAGATGCTGACGCCCTCGTTGCGCCGCGTGTAGAGGTCACGCGCGTGGTGCAGCGCCATCGTGTGGTCGGCCGCCCGCAGGGAACCGACGTGCACATGATTGAGGCCCCGCTTGGCCCGGACGAACACCTCGAACAGCGGCCACTCGTGCCGGATCTCGCTCATACCCGCACCTCCGTCCGCTTGGCCGCGTGTGCCGCGGCCGCTTCCCGCACCCAGGCGCCGTCCTCGTCGGCCTGCCGCCGGCGCGCGATCCGCTCGGCGTTCATCGGCCCGTCACCGGAGATCACCCGCTTGAGCTCCGACCAGTCGATCTCGCCGAAGTCGTAGTGCTCCCGCTCGGCATTCCAGCGCAGGTCGGGGTCGGGCAGCGTGACGCCCAGCGCCTCGGCCTGCGGCACGGTCATGTCGACGAACCGCTGCCGCAGCTCGTCGTTCGTGTGCCGCTTGATCTTCCAGGCCATCGACTGCGCGGTGTTCGGCGAGTCGGCGTCGGGTGGGCCGAACATCATCAGCGACGGCCACCACCACCTGTCGACGGCGTCGCGCACCATCTCCCGCTGGGTCTCGGTGCCGCGCATCATCGTCATCAGCAACTCGTAGCCCTGCCGCTGGTGGAAGGACTCCTCCTTGCAGATCCGGATCATCGCCCGCGCGTACGGCCCGTACGAGCTACGGCACAGCGGCACCTGGTTGCAGATGGCCGCGCCGTCGACGAGCCAGCCGATCACGCCGACGTCGGCGAACGTGAGCGTCGGATAGTTGAAGATCGACGAGTACTTCTGCCGGCCCTCGATCAGCCGCCGGGTGAGGTCGCCGCGGTCGGCGCCGAGGGTCTCGGCCGCGGAGTAGAGGTACAGGCCGTGCCCGGCCTCGTCCTGCACCTTGGCCAGCAGGATCGCCTTGCGGCGCAGCGACGGCGCGCGGGTGATCCAGGCGCCCTCGGGCTGCATGCCGATGATCTCGGAGTGGGCGTGCTGAGCGATCTGCCGGATCATCGTCTTGCGGTAGCCCTCGGGCATCCAGTCGCGGGGCTCGACCCGCTGATCCCTGTCGATGATCTCGGTGAAATCCTGTTCCTCGGTCATGACACCTCCCAGGTGAAGAAGCCCTGCCCGCTCTTGCGGCCGAGCTCGCCGGCGGCGACCTTGTCGCGCAGCAGCCGCGGCGGCGCGAACCGCTCGCCCAGTTCCCGGTGCAGGTGTTCGGCGATGGCCAGGCGCACGTCGAGGCCGACCAGGTCGGTGGAGCGCAGCGGGCCCATCGGGTGGCGGTAGCCCAGCTCCATGGCGCGGTCGATGGACGCCGCGTCGGCGACGCCCTCCTCGAGCATCCGGATCGCCTCGAGCCCGAGCAGCACGCCGAGCCGGCTGGTGGCGAAGCCGGGCGAGTCGCGGACCACGACCTCGGCCTTGCCGAGCCCGGCCACCCAGGACCGGGTCGCGTCGCGCGCGGCGTCGCTGGTCGCCGGGCCCACCACGACCTCGACCAGCTTGCTGGCCGGCACGGGGTTGAAGAAATGCATGCCGAGGAACCGCTCGGGGCGGTCCAGCCCCTCGGCCAGCCCGGCGATCGACAGCGAGCTGGTGTTGCTGGCCAGCACGGCGTGTTCGCCGACGGCGTCCTCGACCGCGGCCAGCACGCGCACCTTCAGGGCGGCGTCCTCGGGGACGGCCTCGACGACGAGCTCGGCGTCGGCGTGGAGGCCGGCCACGTCGTCGAGCAGCACCACCCGGCTCAGAACGGCGTCGACCGACTCGGTCAGCAGGCCTTTCTCCGATGCCCGGAGCAGGCTCACGGCGACCCGGTCCCGGGCGGCCGCGGCCGCCACCGGGTCGCGCTCGACCAGGCCGACCGCCGCCCCGGCGACGGCGAAGACCTGGGCTATGCCGGCCCCCATGCGGCCGCCACCGACGACGCCGACGATTTTCGGGACGGAGCCGGTCATGAGCGGCCTCCCGCCAGAAACGCGTCCATGCGCTGGGCCTTCTCGTCCGACTCGAAGAGGATCGCCTGGGCCAGGTCGTCGGTGAGTGGATGCCCGCCGCCGTCGGCCACGAGCTTGGTCAGCCGCAGCGCGAGCTGCCCGGACCGGGCCATCCGGTCGAGCACCGCGTGCGCCCGCTTGAGCAGGTCACCGGCCGGCACCACCTCGGCCACCAGGCCGAACCGCAGGGCGTCGTCGGCGTCGAGCCGGCGCCCGGCGAGCAGGACCTGCTTGGCCACGGAGGCGCCGGCCAGCTCGCGCAGCCGCCAGCAGGCGCCGGCCGCGGCCAGGATGCCGAGCCCCGGCTCCGGGTTGCCGAACACCGCGGACGGCGAGGCCAGCCGGATGTCGCACGCGTACGCCAGCTCGGCGCCGCCGCCCAGGGCGTACCCGTCGACGGCGGCGACGGTCGGCAGCGGCAGCCGGGCGATCCGGTCGAAGAGCCGGCTGTTGATGCCCTGCAGCGCCTGCTCCCGGCCGCGCCGCCGCAGCTCGCCGATGTCGGCCCCGGCCGCGAACGTTCCGCCGCCGCCGGTCAGCAGCAGCAGCCGCGGCCGCTCCTCGAGCGACGCGCAGACCTCGTGCAACTCGCCGATCATGGCGGCGTTGATGGCGTTGCGGGCCTCGGGCCGGCGCAGCGTCACGACGACCCGGTCGTCCAGCTCTTCCACGACGAGGGTGCTCACGGGCGCTCCAGGAGCATCGCGACACCCTGGCCGACGCCGACGCAGAGGGTCGCCAGACCGCGGCGGGCGTTCTCCCGCTCCATCCGGCCCAGCAGGGTCACGGTGAGGCGGGCGCCCGAGCAGCCGAGCGGGTGGCCCAGCGCGATGGCGCCGCCGTCGGCGTTCACCCGCTCGTCGTCGAGCTTGAGCCGCCGGATGACCGCGAGGGCCTGGACGGCGAACGCCTCGTTCAGCTCGACGGCGTCGAGGTCGCCGACGCCCCAGCCGGCCCGGGCCAGCGCCTTCTCCGTGGCCGGCACGGGGCCGAGGCCCATCAGGTGGGGCGCGACGCCGGCGCTGGCCGAGGTGACGATCCGGGCGCGGGGCGTCAGACCGTACCGCTCGACGGCTTCGCCGCTGGCCACGACGAGGGCCGCGGCGCCGTCGCTGAGCGGGGACGACGACGCGGCGGTGACGACACCGTCGCCGCGGAAGACGGGCCGGAGCTTGCCGAGCTTTTCCTTTGTGGAGCCGCGGCGCGGGATCTCGTCGGCCCGCACGTCGCCGACCGGGACGATCTCGCCGTCGAACCGGCCCGCGTCGATCGCGGCGATCGCCCGCTCGTGGCTGCGCAGCGCGAAGGCGTCGCTCTCGGCGCGGGTGATCCCGTCGAGGGCGGCGACCTCCTCGGCCGTCTCACCCATGCTGAGGGTCACGCGGTCCCGCTCGGCGAACACCGGGTTGGTGAAACGCCAGCCCAGGGAGGTGTCGAAGACCTGGCCGGGACGCGCCCACGGGGTACCCGGTTTCTCCATCACCCAGGGCGCGCGGGTCATCGACTCGACGCCGCCGGCGACGATCAGGTCGGCCTCGCCGGCCCGGATCGTGTTCGCCGCCGAGACGACGGCGGTCAGGCCGCTCGCGCAGAGCCGGTTGACCGTGTAGCCCGGCACGGTGTCGGGCAGACCGGCCAGCAGCGCCGCCATGCGAGCGACGTTGCGGTTGTCCTCACCGGCCTGGTTGGCCGCGCCGAGCACCACCTCGTCGACCGCCTCGGCGGGCACCCCGGCCCGGCCGGCCGCCTCGCGGACGACCAGACCGGCGAGGTCGTCGGGGCGGACACCGGCGAGCGCCCCACCGTACTTGCCCTGCGGGGTGCGCACACCGCCGACGAGATAGGCCTCAGGCATCGGTGCCCGCCGTGGCCTTTTCCGCTGCCGGCAGGTGGTGGCGGGACTGGACGGTGAAGAAGCGGCCGCTGACGAAGTAGTCGTCGGACAGCGAGGCGGTGGCGGCCGGGTTGGCGCCGCTGCCGTGCAGATCGCTGAACGCGGCCGTCTGGTTGACGAAGACGCCGCCGGTGAGGTTTTCGGCCAGGTGCACGCCCGCGTCGAGCGCCGCCTCACGGGCCGCGGCGAGCACGTCGGGCGAGGTCGAGTGGACCATCGCCGTGAGTGCGCCGTGCGCGCGCACGGTCTCGGTGAAGATCTGCAGGCTGTGCGCCGTGGACTCGGTGGCGATCACGAACGAGACCGGGCCGAACCACTCGCGCGTGTACGTCTTGTCGTCGGCCGCGTCGAGCCGCACGACCACCGGGGTCCGGATGGTGGCGCCGGGGTGGTGCTCGTCGGCCACCTCGGCCGACGGGTGGACCACGGTGGCGGCGCCGCCGGCCTCGGTGAGCCGGGCCAGCACACCGTCGTTCACGATCGCGCCGAGCGTGCCGGCCGCCCGGGCCGGATCGCCCAGGAGCTTGTCGAGCGCGGCCGACAGGTCGGCGCCGAACTCCTCGACGCTGCGCCGGCCGGCGTCGGTCATCACGCCGCCCTGCGGGACCAGGATGTTCTGCGGGGTGGTGCACATCTGGCCGCTGTAGAGCGAGAGCGAGAAGGCGAGGTTGCGCAGCAGGCCCTTGTAGTCGTCGGTGGAGTCGACGATGACCGTGTTGAGGCCCGATTTCTCGGTGTAGACGACCGCCTGGCGCGCGTTCGCCTCGAGCCAGTTGCCGAACTCGCTGGAACCGGTGAAGTCGACGATCCGCACGTCGGGGTGGGTGGCCAGGGTGGCCGCGATGCCGTCGCCGGGCTCCTCGACGGCGAGGGTGACCAGGTCGGGGCTCAGCCCGGCCTCGGACAGCACCTCGCGGCAGATCTGCACGGTGATGGCGAGCGGGAGGACGGCGCCCGGGTGCGGTTTCACGATCACCGGGTTGCCGGTGACCAGGCTGGCGAACAGGCCGGGATAGCTGTTCCAGGTGGGGAACGTGGTGCAGCCGATGACCAGGCCGACACCGCGGCCGACGGGCGTGCTGGTCTTGACGAGCCGCAGCGGGTCGCCGCCGCGCTGGGGCTTGGCCCACTCGGAGGTGACCGGGATGCGGGTGCTCGCGGCGAGCGCGACGGCCACCGCCTCGAGGGCGCGGTCCTGCGCGTGCGGGCCGCCGGCCTGGAACGCCATGACGAAGGCCTGGCCGGTGGTGTGCTGCACCGCGTGGGCCATCTCGAAGCTGCGCGCGTTGATCCGCTTGATGATCTCGACGGCGACGCCGGCGCGGCCCTGGGGGCCGACGGCGCGCCAGGCCGGGGTGGCGGCGCGGGCGGCGGCGATCACCGCGAGCGGGTCGGCCTTGGGATAGCTGACGCCGAGCTGGACGCCGTAGGGTGAGCGCTCGGTGGAGACAGTGCCGTCGGCGCCGGGCACCTCGATCGGGAACGGCTTGCCGAGCAGGGCGCGGAACGCGCGCTCGCCGTCGGGAGCGGCCTGCTCGCCGTACACGGATTTGCTGGGAGACTCGGGGAATGCGGACCAGTAGTCGCGCGCGGAGGCGGCGCGGATCGCTTGATCCAGCAGGTCGGAATGCGTCTCGTACAACTCGGTGGGGGTTGTCATCGTCGCTCCATTGCGTTCGGCTGTGCTCATATTTACCGACCGAACGGCCGGTAATCAACCCCCGGGAGACAGGATGGCACTGAGATGACCCGGCCCGCGGCCCCGCGACGGCGCGGACGTCCCGGTCATGACCAGGATGCCGTGCTCGCCGCGGCGGTGCGGCTGTTCAACGAGCGCGGCTACGACGCCACCAGCATGTTCGACATCGCCGAGTCGCTGGGCATCACGAAATCCAGCGTCTACCACCACATCAGCGGCAAGGAGCAGCTGCTCCAGATGGCGATGGACCGGGCGCTGGACGGGTTGTTCGAGGCGGCCGACGAGGTGCGTGCGCTCGACCTGCCCGCGCCCGAGCGGCTGGAGCGCCTGGTCCGGCGCAGCGTGCTGGTGCTGGCCGAGCGCTTCGAATACGTGACGGTGCTGCTGCGGGTGCGCGGCAACACCGAGGCCGAGCAGCACGCGCTGGCCCGCCGGCGCGACTTCGACACGATCGTCACCGACCTGGTCAAACAGGCTCAGGCCGAGGGCGGGGTACGGCCGGACATCGACCCGGCGACCGTCGCCCGCCTGATCCTGGGCATGGTCAACTCGCTGACCGAGTGGTACCGGCCGCGCTCCGGTGGCGCCGAGGCGATCGCCGGCGCACTGACCACCATCGCCTTCGAGGGACTGCGTACCGGGGAAGGGCTGCGTACGGAATGACGCGCCCGCGCGATAGCGTGAGCGCCGATGAAACACAGCTGGCACAGCCGGGCCGCCACCACGGCCGCGGCGCTCTTGATCCTGACCGCCTGCGGAACGGAGAAACCGGCAGCAGCCCCGGCGAGCACGAGCGCAGCGCCGCCGACGACGACGACGACGACGCCGACGCCGACAACGACGCCCACGGAGCAGCCCAAGGACTGCGTCACAAGGACGCTGGACAGTCTCGATCTGGCCGGGCGCGCGGGCCAGCTGCTCATGGTCGGCCTGCCGGTCGACACGCCGACCGGCTACGCCGGCGCCGTACGGCAATATCGTCTCGGCGGGATCTTCCTGCGCGGGCGCAGCACGCACGCCGCCGCCGAGTTGCGCGGCGACATCGCGAACGTCCAATCGAAGGCGACGCTGCCGCTGCTGGTCGCCCTCGATCAGGAGGGCGGCAGCGTACAGACGCTCAAGGGCCCGGACTTCCCCATCCTGCCCTCCGCCGAACGCCTCGGCGCCGGCCCGGTCGCCACGCTGCGCGCCACGACGCAGGACAGCGCCCGCCGGCTCGCGGCGATCGGCGTCAACCTCAACCTGGCCCCGGTCGCCGACGCCGTGCCCGCCGACGTCGGCAAGGCGAATCCGCCCATCGGCGCCTTCCGGCGGCAGTACGGCTCGGATCCGGCCAAGGTCGCCGCGGCCGTCACGACCGTGGTGCCCGCGTCGCAGGACGCCGGCGTCTTCACCACCCTCAAGCACTTCCCCGGCCTCGGCCGGGTGCGGGCCAACACCGACACGTCGACTCAGGCCGTCGACGCCACCGCCACGGTGAACGATCCGTACCTCCAGCCCTTCGCCGCCGGCATCGGCGCGGGGTCGGCCGCCGTGATGATCTCGTCGGCGTCCTATCCCAAGCTCGACAAGGACTCCATCGCGGCCTACTCCAAGCCGATCGTCACCGGCCTGCTCCGCGAGAAGCTCGGCTTCCAGGGCCTCGTCATCTCCGATGACCTCGGCGCGGCGGTGGCGGCCAGCACGCTTCCGCCGGGACAGCGAGCCGTACGCTTCGTGGCCGCCGGCGGCGACATGGTGCTGACGATCGTCCCGTCGGACGCCAAGCCGATGTCGGCCGCCCTCATCGACCGGGCCGAAAAAGACCAGGATTTCCGGGTACGGGTGGACGACGCGGCCCGCCACGTGCTGCGGACCAAGGAGCGGGCCGGCCTGCTCACGTGCGGCTGACCGGCGGCGCCGTGGTTCCCCGCACGACCAGGCGCGGGGCCAGGACGAGCTCGGAGCATCGCGTACGGCCGCCGTCGAGCCGGGAGACGGCGGCCCGCACGGCGCCGCGAGCCTGGGCCGGCGCGTCCTGGTTGACCGAGGTCAGATCGATGTGGGCGAGCCGGGCCAGCGAACTGTCGTCGTAGCCGACCACGGAGATCTCGCTCGGCACGTCGACCCCCGCGCGGAGCAGGGCGTCCATGACGCCCACGGCCAGGCGGTCGTTGGAGGCGAAGACGGCGGTCGGCCGGTCGGCCGAGGCGACGAGTGCCTTCCCCGCCCGTACGCCACCTTCTTCGGTGTGGTCTCCCGGCAGCACCCGCGCCGGAAGCTTGGCCCGGCGCATGGCCCGGCGATAGCCGCGGCGCCGGGCCTCGGCGACGACACCGGACCCGCCGTCGACGAACGCGATGCGCGAATGTCCGAGACCGATCAGATGGTTGAGGGCCGCGTCGGCGCCGGCGTCGTCGGCCGGGCGGACCACGTCGACCGGGGCGTCGGGGGCCATGCGGCCGACGACGACGCACGGCACCTGGGCGGCCAGCCGGTCCAGGGAGTCGGTGGACAGGTCGGTGCCGAGCAGGATCAACGCCTCGCAGCGGAAGTCCAGCAGGGTCTCGATCGCGCTGTCCTCGTCGCGGGTGCGCGTCAGCGTGGACAGCACCATCTCGTAGCCGGCGCTGTCGGCCTCGACGTGCAGTTCCTCGACCAGCTCGGCGTGGAACGGGTTGCGCACGTCGAGCATGACGCCGAGCAGGTGGCGCCGGCGGCGGGCCAGGAGGCTGGCCGTGCGGTCGGCGCGGTAGCCCAGCTCGGCCGCGGCGGCGAGCACCCGCTCGCGCGTCTCGGCGCTCGGGCCGGGCGCGCCACGCAGCACAAGAGACACCGAAGCGGGCGAGACCCCGACCCGGGCCGCCACGTCCGCCAGACGCGGTCGCTGATCCACTTCCCGGCCCCCTTGACATCGATCGAGATCAACATGGATGGTACAGGAATTCTTAAAGCGCTTTAAAGCGAGGTCTTCCTGATGACACACCCGCCCCTCGGCGTGGCGGTGATCGGGGCCGGAATGGTCGGCCGCGCGCACGCCAACGCCTATCGCAACGCCGCCACCGTCTTCGGCACCGGCCTGCCCGCGCCCCGGCTGGTCGCCATCGCCGACCTGCACGAGCCGTTCGCGGCCGACGCCGCCCGGCGCTACGGCTACGAGCGGGCCGAGACCGACTGGCGCGCCGTCGTCGAGGCCCCCGACGTCGACGCGGTCAGCGTCGCCGTGGCCAACAGCCTGCATCGCGAGGTCGTCGAGGCGGCCCTGGCCGCCGGCAAGCACGTCCTCTGTGAGAAACCGCTGGCCCCCACCGTCCGCGACGGCGAGGCGATGGTCGCGGCCGCCGCGGCGGCGCCGGGCCGGGTCGGCGCGGTCGGCTTCACGTTCCGCCGCTCCCCCGCGCTCAACGCCATCAAGAGAGAGGTCGAGGGCCGGCTCGGGCCCGTACGCCACTTCGTCGGCAACTACTGGTGCGACTACGGCTTCGACCCGGCCCGGCCGATGAGCTGGCGCTACCAGGGCGGCCCCGGCTCCGGCGTGCTGGCCGACATCGGCAGCCACCTGACCGACCTGGCCGAGTTCTTCTGCGGCCCGACCGCCGGGGTGCGGGGCACGACGATGGCCACCCTGGTCACCCAGCGGCCCCGGCCGCTCGGCGTCGCGGTCGGCCACGCCGGCGGCGTCGAGGTGAGCGACGAGCTCGTCGACGTGGAGAACGAGGACGTCTGCACCTTCACCACGTCCTACGCGAGCGGCGCGGTCGGCACCTTCTCGCTGTCGCGGGTGGCGTACGGTCACGCCAACTCGCTGCGGGTCGACCTGTTCTGCCAGAACGGCTCCGCCTCGTTCGAGATGACCAGGCCGGCCGAGTTCACCATCGTCGACGGCAGTGCCGAAACCCCGATCAACGGCGCCCGTACGGTCTTCGTCGGCCCCTGGCATCCGTACGCGGCCCGGGGCCTGCCCATGGACTTCCCCACCGTCGGTCACGGGCAGAACGACTTCTTCGTCTACCAGGCCCGCGCCTTCCTCGACCAGATCACCGGCGCCGAGGGCCTGCCGCCCTGCCCCGACCTGGCCCACGGCCTGCACAACCTGCGCGTCCTCGAGGCGGTCGTCTCGGCCGCCGACAAACCCGTCCAGCTCTGAGGAGTCCCCCATGCGACTCGGCGCCTACACCGCCTGCCTGCACGACCGTTCCCTCGACGAGACCCTGAAGATCCTCGGCGAGCTGGGCCTGACCAGCGCCGAGATCAACACCGGCGGGTTCATCGCCGCGCCCCACATCCCCATCGGCGATCTGCTGGCCAGCGCCGGCGCCCGGGAGGACTACCTGGGCCGCTACCGGCAGGCGGGCATCACGCTGACCGGCCTGAACGTCAACGGCAACCCGCTCAACCCCGACCCGGCGGTCGGCCCGAAGCACGCGGCCGACCTGCACCGCACCATCGAACTCGCCGCCGAACTGGGCGTCAAACGGGTGGTGACCATGTCGGGCCTGCCCGGCGGCGAGCCCGGCGCCACGGTGGCCAACTGGGTGGTCAACCCGTGGGACAGCCAATATCTCGACGTCCTCGACCGTCAGTGGCGGGAGGTGGCGATCCCGTTCTGGCGCGACATCCAGGCCCGGGCGGCCGACGCCGACGTGAAGGTCTGCATCGAGATGCACCCGCACAACCTGGTCTTCAACCCGCCCACCCTGATCCGCCTGGTCGAGCAGACCGGCGCGACCCACGTCGGCGCCGAGATGGACCCGAGCCACCTGTTCTGGCAGGGCATCGACCCGGTCGCCGCCGTCCGCCATCTCGGTGATCTGGTCTTCCACGCCGCCGCCAAGGACACGCGCATCAACGGCGACAACGTGAAGCTGTACGGCGTCCTCGACGACCGGTTCACCCGTACGCCGGCCGAGAACAACCCGCTCAACCTGGGCGGCGCCAACACCTTGAACCAGTGGCCGCAAAGCCCGTCCTGGCAGTTCGTCGCCGTGGGCCGCGGCCACGGCGACGACTTCTGGGTGCCGTTCCTCCAAGCCCTGCACGCCGTGGACCCCGACATGGCCGTCAACATCGAACACGAGGACACCGAACTGGACCAGATCGAGGGCCTACGCCAAGCCGCCGAGAGCCTCCTGTCCGCCGCCCGCAAAGCCGGCGTCTGACCGCGATCAGCCGGCGGAGAGGTTGAGTTCGAAGCTGTAGCGGCTGGCCCGGTAGACGTGGCTGCCGTATTCGAGGGCGCGGCCGCCCGCGTCCCATGCCGTGCGGGTCATGGTCAGCAGGGAAGCTCCTCGCTTCTCCGAGAGGACCCGGGCCTCGGCCGCCGTGGCGGACCGGGCGCCGATCACCTGGGTGGCTATCCGGGGGGTGAGGCCGGCTCGGCGCAGCAGTTCGTACAGGCCGTGGGTGGCCAGGGCTTCGCGGGTCAGGCGGAGGACGTCGACCGGGATGGCGTTGTGCATCAGGGCCAGCGGTTCGCCGCCGGCGTAGCGCAGGCGCTCGATCCAGGTGACCTCGCTGCCGGGCGCCACCTCCAGCGCGGCGGCGATCGGGTCGGGGGCCGGCATGGTGCGCAGCTCGAGCACCTCGGTGCGGGGGGAACGGTCGCCGGCGACCAGGTCGTCGTACAGGCTGGAGAGCTCGACCGGGCGGCGGACCTTGGGGTGGACGACCTGCGTGCCGACGCCGCGCTTGCGCACCAGCATGCCGCGCTCGACCAGGTACTGGATGGCGCGCCGCGTCGTCGGGCGGGAGACGCCGAGGCGTTCGGCCAGGTCCACCTCGTTCTCGATGCGGGCGCCGACGCCGATGTCGCCCTTCTCGATCAGCTCCTGCAAACGGGTCGCCACCTGGAAATACAGCGGCACCGGGCTCGTGCGGTCCACCTCGACCGGTCGAAACGGCGGCGACAGGTCCGATGTCACTGCTCCCCCTCGGATCATCAGTTTGTCATGACAAAGTATTGACGTAGACCGCTCCAAGCTATTACATCGAAGGCAGCAAACCTAGCGTCGCCGAGCGGTTACCGAAGGCGATCATCTCGATCAACGCGCCGGATTCAAGCACGGCACACGGCACGCCTCATCGTGCCCGAAATCTGATCATTCGCCGGAGATCGCACCCGGAGGCTCGCGCATGCCCGCGGACGAGGTACTGACGATGGGACGTATCGGCGTCGACCTGTATCCCGAACAGGCCGGCGTCTCGCTGCGTGAAGTGCGCACCTTCGCCAAGTTCCTCGGCGGCAGCGCGTCCAACGTGGCCGTCGCCGCCGCCCGCTACGGCCGCCGGGCCGCGGTCATCACGCGCACCGGCGACGATCCCTTCGGCGAGTTCCTGCACGACGCGCTGCGCGGCTTCGGGGTCGACGACCGGTTCGTCACCCCGGTGGCGGCGCTGCCGACGCCGGTGACGTTCTGCGAGATCTTCCCGCCCGACGACTTCCCGCTCTACTTCTACCGCTTCCCGAAGGCGCCCGACCTGGAGATCCATCCGTCCGAACTGGATCTCGAGGCGATCAGGAACGCCAGGATCTTCTGGATCACCGGAACCGGCCTGTCGCAGGAGCCCAGCCGCACCGCCACACTGACCGCCCTCAAACATCGCGAGAAGTCGGGCATCACGGTGTTCGACCTCGATTACCGGCCCATGTTCTGGTCCACACGCGAGCAGGCCCGGCGGTGGTACGCGGAGGCGCTGCCCTACGTGACGGTCGCCGTGGGCAACCTCGACGAGGCGGAGACCGCGGTCGGCGTGCGGAAACCGGCCGAGGCGGCCGCCGCGCTGCACGAGGCGGGCGTCGACCTCGCCGTGATCAAGCAGGGGCCGGCCGGGGTGGTGGCGTCACGCGGCGACGAGCAAGTGGAGGTGCCGCCCGTGCCGGTCGAGGTGGTCAACGGGCTCGGCGCCGGTGACGCCTTCGGGGGCGCCCTCTGCCACGGACTCCTCGCCGGGTGGGAGCTCGAGGCGACGATGCGCTTCGCCAACGCCGCCGGAGCCATCGTCGCCTCGCGACTGTCCTGCGCCGACGCCATGCCCACCGAACACGAGGTGCGGGCCCTGATCGAAGGAGCACGGCATGCCTGACCTGGACGGCCTCCTCGACATCCGGACCCGGCGCCCGGCCGCCATCGCCGCCGCCGCGTCCTCGCGCCGCCGGCCGGCCGGGTTGTTCGGGCCGCACGGCAAGCTGATGATCATCGCGGCCGACCATCCGGCGCGAGGGGCGCTGCGGGCCGGCGACGACCCCCTGGCCATGGCCAACCGGGCCGACCTGCTCGACCGGCTTGGCACCGCGCTGAGCCGGCCCGGCGTCAACGGTGTCCTCGGCACCCCCGACATCCTCGAGGACCTTCTGCTGCTCGGCGCGCTCGACGACAAGGTCGTCATCGGCTCGATGAACCGCGGCGGCCTCGCCGGCACCAGCTTCGAGATCGACGACCGGTTCACCGCCTACGACGCGGGCGCCATCGCGGCCGCCGGCTACGAGGGCGGCAAGATGCTGCTGCGCATCGACCCCACCGATCCCGGCACGGTGGCCACTCTGCAAGCGTGCGGCACCGCGATCGGCGCGCTGGCCGCCCGGCGCAAGATGGCGATGGTCGAGCCGTTCATCTCGCACCGCGTCGACGGCCGCGTCCGCAACGAGCTGACCGCCGAGGCCATGATCCGGGCGGTGACCGTCGCGGCCGGGCTCGGGACCACCTCGGCCTACACGTGGCTCAAGGTGCCGGTCGTCGACGACATGGAGCGGGTGATGGCCGCGACGACGCTGCCCGCGCTCATCCTCGGCGGTGAGGGCGAGGCCGCGTACACGGCCTGGCGGAAAGCTCTTGAACTGCCGACCGTGCAGGGGCTGGTGATCGGGCGGTCGCTGCTCTACCCGGCGAGCGGGTCCGTGGCCGACGCGGTCGACCGAGCGGTGGGACTGTTATGAGCGCGCGCGTCAATCCGCTGATGCGGCGGGGCAGCACCGCCGACAAGCCGTTCGACCTGGTCGTGACGCCGGAGAACGCGGGCTGGCGGTACAGCGGGTTGCGGGTGCTCGACCTGCCGGTGGGCTCGCGGGCCAAGTTCGTCACCGGGCCGGACGAGATGCTGGTCCTGCCGCTGTCCGGCGGCTGCGACGTGACATGTGACGACGAGCGGATGACGCTGACCGGGCGGCGCTCGGTCTTCTCCCGGGTCACCGACTTCGCGTACGTGCCGCGCGACTCCACGGTGACCGTTCGCGCCCCCAACGGCGGCCGGTTCGCGCTGCCGGCGGCGCGGGCGAGCAGGCGGCTGCCGTTCCGCTACGGCGCGGCCCAGGACGTGAAAGTCGAGATGCGCGGGGCCGGGCAGGCCAGCCGGCAGGTCAACAACTTCTGCACCCCGGAGAACTTCGAGGCCGACCGCTTGATCGCCTGCGAAGTGCTCACCCCGGGCGGCAACTGGTCGTCGTACCCGCCGCACAAGCACGACGAGGCCGGCGAGGGCGAGTCGAGCCTCGAGGAGATCTACTACTTCGAGGTCGCGGCGTCGCCGGCGGGCACGTCGGGGTGCGGCTTCCAGCGGGTGTACGGGCATCCCGACCGCCCGATCGACGTGTGCGCCGAGGTGCGCTCGGGCGACGTCGTGCTCATCCCGTACGGCTGGCACGGCCCGTCGATGGCCGCCCCCGGCTACGACCTCTACTACCTCAACGTGATGGCCGGTCCCGGCGCCCGCGAGTGGCTGGTGCGCGACGACCCGGCGCACGGCTGGGTGCGCTCCTCGTGGACCGGTGTCCCCGTCGACCCGCGGTTGCCCATGACCACCCACACCGAAAGGACGCGTCTGTGAGACTCACCGTAGGGCAGGCCGTGGTGCGGTTCCTGGCCAACCAGTGGACCGAGCGCGACGGCGCCGAGCAGCGCACGATCGCCGGCTGCCTGGGCATCTTCGGGCACGGCAACGTGGCCGGGATCGGCCAGGCCCTTCTTCAGGCGCAGCGCACCGGTGAGGCCGATCTTCCGTACCGGCTCGCTCGTAACGAGCAGGCGATGGTGCACACCGCGGCCGGCTACGCCCGGATGAAGAACCGGCTGTCCACGTTGGCCTGTACGGCGTCCATCGGGCCCGGCTCGACGAACATGCTGACCGGGGCCGCCCTGGCCACCGTCAACCGGCTGCCGGTCCTGCTGCTGCCCTCCGATGTCTTCGCCACCCGGGCCGCGTCACCGGTGCTGCAGGAACTGGAGGATCCGCGCGGCTACGACGTGTCGGTGAACGACGCCTTCCGGCCGCTGTCCCGTTTCTTCGACCGGATCTGGCGGCCCGAGCAGCTGCCGTCGGCCCTGCTGGCCGCGATGCGGGTTCTGACCGACCCGGCGGAGACCGGCGCGGTCACCCTCTGCCTTCCCCAGGACGTCCAGGCCGAGGCGTACGACTTCCCCGACGCGTTGTTCGCCAAGCGGGTCTGGCACGTGGCCCGGCCGCTGGCCGAGCCGGCGTTCGTGGCACGGGCGGCCGAGGTGATCCGCGAGGCCAGGCGTCCGCTGATCATCGCCGGTGGCGGCGCCGTCTACTCCGAGGCGTCGGCCGAGCTCGACCAGTTCGCCCGCGAGACCGGCATCCCGGTGGCCGACACGCAGGCCGGCAAGGGCGCGCTGAGCTGGGACCATCCCCAGTCGGTGGGCGGCGTCGGCTCGACCGGCACCCCGGTGGCGAACCGGCTGGCCCGCGAGGCCGACGTGATCATCGGTGTCGGCACGCGATACAGCGACTTCACGACCGCTTCCCGTACGGCCTTTCAGCATCCGTCCGTGAAGTTCGTGAACATCAACGTGGCGTCGTTCGACGCGCACAAGGAATCGGCGTACCCGGTGGTGGCCGACGCCCGGGCCGGCCTGTCGGAACTGCTGGCAGCCCTGGACGGGCGGCGGTTCCCGGACGACTTCCGCGCCGATGTCGCGCTGTGGCAGGAGACGGTCGGCAGGGCGTACCACCTCGGACATGGACCCCTGCCCGCCCAGAGCGAGGTCATCGGGGCCGTGAACGAGGCGTGCGGAACACGCGACGTCGTGGTGCAGGCGGCCGGAAGCATGCCCGGTGACCTGCAACTGCTGTGGCGGGCCGGCGACCCGAAGCAGTACCACGTCGAGTACGGCTACTCGTGCATGGGCTTCGAGATCGCCGGGGCGCTCGGCATCAAGCTGGCCGACCCGTCGCGCGAGGTCTACGCGCTGGTCGGTGACGGCTCGTACCTGATGATGGCGCAGGAGATCGTCACCGCCGTGGCCGAGGGCATCAAGCTGATCCTGGTCCTGGTGCAGAACCACGGCTTCGCCTCGATCGGCGCCCTCTCGGAGTCGCTCGGCTCGCAGCGGTTCGGCACGAGCTACCAGTTCCGCGGCGCCGGTCAGGACTACGACGGCGGCCGCCTGCCGGTCGATCTCGCGGTGAACGCGGAGAGCCTGGGCGCCGCCGTGATCCGCTGCCGCACCATCGCCGACCTGCGCGACGGGCTCAAGCGGGCCCGCGATTCCGACCGGCTGACCGTCGTGCACATCGAGACCGATCCGCTGTCCCCGGTGCCGTCCTCCGAGTCGTGGTGGGACGTGCCCGTGCCGGAGGTCTCGTCCCTGCGGAGCACCCGGGCGGCGCGGGAGACCTACGACGCCGCGAAACGTGACCAACGGCAATACCTCTAGGAGAACGCCATGGCAACCATCGAGCACTGGATCGACGGCGAGTTCACCGCCGGGTCCGGCGACCGGCGCGGCCGCGTCTACAACCCGGCCACCGGCCGTCAGCAGCACGAGGTGGTGCTGGCCTCCGAGGCCGACGTGGACGCCGCGGTCACGGCCGCCCGCATCGCGTTCCAGACCTGGAGCCAGGCCTCGCTGAGCAAACGCACGAAGATCATGTTCAACTTCCGTGAGCTGGTCAACGCGAACGTCAAGCAGATCGCGGAGATCGTCTCGGACGAGCACGGCAAGGTGCTCTCGGACGCGGCCGGCGAGGTGCAGCGCGGGCTCGAGGTGATCGAGTTCGCCTGCGGCATCCCCGAACTGCTCAAGGGCTCGTACTCCGACCAGGCCTCGACCGGCGTCGACGTGTTCAGCTTCCGGGAGCCGCTCGGCGTCTGCGCCGGGATCACGCCGTTCAACTTCCCGGCCATGGTGCCGATGTGGATGTACCCGGTGGCGATCGCCTGCGGCAACACGTTCGTGCTCAAACCGAGCGAGCGCGACCCGTCGGCCTCCAACTACATCGCGGGGCTGCTCAAGCAGGCCGGGCTGCCGGACGGCGTCTTCAACGTCGTGCACGGCGACAAGGTGGCGGTCGACGCGCTGCTGCACCACGCGGACGTGGCGGCGGTGTCGTTCGTCGGGTCCACCCCGATCGCCCGCTACATCCACGAGCAGGCCAACTCGCACGGCAAGCGGGTGCAGGCGCTCGGCGGGGCCAAGAACCACGCGATCATCCTGCCCGACGCCGACCTCGACTTCGCGGCCGGTCACCTGACGGCGGCGGCGTTCGGCTCGGCCGGCGAGCGGTGCATGGCGATCTCGGCCGCGGTGGCCGTCGGCGCGGCCGGCGACGCGCTGGTCGACCTGGTGACCCGCAAGGCGGGCGACGTGGTGGTCGGTTCCGGGCGCGATCCGAAGTCGGAGATGGGCCCGGTGGTGACGGCGGCGGCGAAGCAGCGGATCGAAGGGCTGATCGACAGCGGCGAACGCCAGGGCGCGAAGGTCACGGTGGACGGGCGCGGGCTTCGGGTTCCCGGGTACGAGGACGGGTTCTTCGTCGGGCCGACTGTGCTCGACCAGGTGGTGCCGTCGATGGACGTCTACACCGAGGAGGTCTTCGGGCCGGTGCTGTCGGTGGTCCGCGCGGACACCGTCGACGCGGCCATCGACCTGATCAACAGCAATCCGTACGGCAACGGCACCGCGATCTTCACCAGCAGCGGCGAGGCGGCGCGGCGGTTCCAGCGCGGGGTCCGGGTCGGGATGATCGGCATCAACGTGCCCATCCCGGTGCCGATGGCCTATTACTCCTTCGGCGGGTGGAAGGCGTCCCTGTTCGGCGACAAGCACATCCACGGTCCCGAGGGCGTCTCGTTCTACACCCGCGGCAAGGTCGTCACCTCCCGCTGGCCGCACGTGTCCGCCACCTCCGACGCGTCCCTCCACTTCCCGACTGCGAGCTGATATCCATGGAAATCCGACACCTGCAACTCGGCAGCTGCCCCGACTCGTGGGGCGTGTGGTTCGCCGACGATCCTCAGCAGACGCCGTGGGACCGGTTCCTCGACGAGATGGTCGCGGCGGGATATCGGTGGCTGGAGCTCGGCCCGTACGGATACTTGCCCACCGATCCGTCGCAGTTGCGCGACGAGCTCGAGTCGCGCGGATTGTCGTGTGCCGGCGGAACGGTCGCGGGCGCCGGTGGGCCGCACAAGGACTTCGACTCCGTTCTCGAGGAGACCCGCAAGGTGGCCTCGTTGGCCTCGGCCGTCGGTGCGCAAAATGTCGTTTTCGTCCCAGTGCCTGGCTACCGGGACGACAAAACGGGCGCCTATCTCGAGCCCGCGACCCTCGGCGAGGACGCCTGGGCCGCTCTGATCAGGAACACCAACACCCTCGGGCGCGTGCTGCTCGAGGAGTACGGGGTGCACATGCGCTTCCACCCGCATGCGGACTACCAGGTGGAGACGCAGCAGCAGACCGAACGTTTCCTCGACGAGACCGATCCCCGCTTCGTCTCGCTGTGCCTGGACACCGGGCATCTCGCGTACCGCCGGGCCGACGTCCCCGGCCTGATCCGGAAATATCCCGAACGGGTGGGCTACGTCCACATCAAACAGATGGACCCCGCCATCGCCCGGCGGGCCGTGGCCGAAGACCTCGCCTTCGGCCAGGCCGTCGCCATGGGCGCGAGCGTCGAACCCCCGGCCGGCGAGCCGGACGTCCCCTCCGTGCTCGACGCGCTCGGCGAGCTCGACGCCGAGATCTTCGTGGTCGTCGAGCAGGACATGTACCCGGTCGACTTCGACGTCCCGCTGCCGATCGCCCAGCGGACCCGCGCCTACCTGAACAGCCGTGGCCTCACATCCCGTCCCTCAGGAGAGAAGATATGACCGCTCGGACCCGTACCTTCCGGATCGCCGCCCTCGGCGCGGCCGTGGTCCTCGCCGCCACCGCGTGCAGCGGCGGCGGACGCGAGAAGACCGACGAGACGGATACCAGCGGCGGCAACGCCGCCGGGAGCTCCGGTTACACGATCGCCTTCATCACGCACGAGACGCCGGGCGACACGTTCTGGGACAAGGTCAAGAACGGCGCCAACCAGGCGGCCAAGGACACCGGGATCACGCTGAAATACTCCAACGACCCCGAGGCGCCCAAGCAGGCCGTCCTGATCCAGAACGCGGTCGACTCCAAGGTCAACGGCATCGCCACCACCCTGGTCACGCCGGACGCCCTGGCCGGCGCGGTCAAGGCGGCCACCGACGCCAAGATCCCGGTGGTCGGCTTCAACTCCGGCATCAACGACTACCAGCGGCTCGGCGCCCTGATGTACTTCGGCTCGGACGAGACCCTGGCCGGCACCGAGGCCGGCAAGAGGCTGGCCGAGCAGGGCACCAAGCACCCGCTCTGCGTCATCCAGCAGACCGGCTCGGTCGCCCTCGAGGCGCGCTGCGCGGGTGTGAAGAGCTCCGTCCCCGGCACCGAGAACATCCAGGTCAACGGGGCCGACGACGCAGCCGTGACCTCGACCCTGCAGGCCAAGCTGGCCCAGGACAAGTCGATCGACGCCATCGTCACGCTCGGCGCCCCGCAGGCGCTCGACGCCATCAAGGCCCGCCAGCAGTCCGGCAGCCAGGCCAAGCTGGTCACCTTCGACCTCAACGAGCAGGCCGCGACCGAGATCAAGAGCGGCAACATCCTCTTCTCGATCGACCAGCAGCCGTACGTGCAGGGCTACATGGCCGTCACCTCGCTCTACCTGAACCTCAAGAACGGCAACGACATCGGCGGCGGCAAGGCCGTGCTGACCGGCCCGTCCTTCGTGGACTCGGCGAACATCGACAAGATCCTGCCGTTCACCAAGAACAACACGCGGTAGAGGAGGTACCGTCATGACTCAGACAGTCGCTCCGGCGCCCTCCTCCCATTCGGCCGAACGGGTCCGGCCGGCCCTGGTCAGCCGGCTCCTGGCCCGGCCCGAGATCGGCGCCCTGGTCGCGGCGATCATCATCTTCATCTTCTTCCTGATCCTGGCGCCGTCGTTCCGGTCGGCCGAGTCGTTCTTCACCGTCCTGTACCAGTCGTCGGTGATCGGCATCGTCGCGGTCGGCGTCGGCCTGCTGATGATCGGCGGGGAGTTCGACCTCTCCTCCGGCGTCATCGTCTACACGGCCGGCCTGTTCAGCTCGATGTTCTGCTGGTACTACGGGGTCAACCTGTGGCTCGGCGCGGCCCTGTCGCTGGTGTTCTGCCTGCTGATCGGCTTCATCAACGGCTATCTCGTGATGAAGACCGGCATTCCCAGCTTCCTCATCACCCTGGGCACCTTCTTCGTGCTCCAGGGAGCCAACCTGGGCGTGACCAAACTGGTCACCGAGACGGTCTCCACCCCGGACATCAGCAACATCGACGGCTTCGACTCGCTCGGCACGATCTTCGCGTCCAGCTTCAAGATCGGGTCGGTGACGATCTGGACGTCGGTGCTCTGGTGGATCTTCTTCGTCGCGCTCGCCGCGTGGACGCTGCAGCGGACCCGCGTCGGCAACTGGATCTTCGCGGTGGGCGGGAACGCGGACAGCGCCCGGGCCGTCGGCGTGCCGGTGGTCCGTACCAAAATCGGGCTTTTCATGGTGGTGTCGTTCCTGGGCTGGTTCGTCGGGATGCACCAGCTCTTCCGGTTCAACACGCTCCAGGCCGGCGGCGGCGTCGGCAACGAGTTCCTCTACATCATCGCCGCGGTCGTCGGCGGCACGCTGCTCACCGGCGGCTACGGCAACGCGATAGGCGTCGCCATCGGCGCCTTCATCTTCGGTATGACCAGCCTCGGCATCATCTACGCGGGCTGGGACCCGAACTGGTTCAAGGCCTTCCTCGGCGTGATGCTGCTGCTGGCGGTGCTGGTCAACCTGTACGTGAAACGGATGTCCACCAGAAGGAAGGTCGGCTGAGCGATGACCGATACCCTGGCCGACCACGCCGACAGAGGCCTGCACCGCGGCGAGCCGCTCGTCGAGATGGAGGGCGTCGGCAAGTCGTACGGCGCCATCCGGGCCCTGCGCGGCATCAACCTGCGGGTCAACGCGGGCGAGGTCACCTGCGTGCTCGGCGACAACGGCGCCGGCAAGTCCACCCTGATCAAAATCATCTCGGGCCTGCACCCGCACAACGAGGGCAGCCTGCGCGTCGACGGCAAAGAGGTCAACTTCGGCTCACCGCGCGAGGCCCTGTCGCACGGCATCGCCACGGTGTACCAGGACCTGGCGGTGGTCGGGCTGATGGAGGTGTGGCGCAACTTCTTCCTCGGCTCCGAGCTGACCGCGGGCCGCTATCCGCTGGCCGGGCTGAAGGTCAGGCAGATGCGTGAGATCGCCGACGCCGAGCTGCGCAAGATGGGCATCGTCGTCAAGGACATCAACCAGCCGATCGGCACGCTCTCCGGCGGCCAGCGCCAGTGCGTGGCGATCGCCCGGGCGGTCTACTTCGGGGCGCGGGTGCTGATCCTCGACGAGCCGACGGCGGCGCTGGGCGTCAAGCAGTCCGGCGTGGTCCTCAAGTACGTGGCGGCGGCCCGTGACGCGGGACTGGGCGTCGTGTTCATCACCCACAACCCGCATCACGCGTACATGGTCGGCGACCACTTCGTGATCCTCAAGCTGGGCGCGACGACGCTGGACAAGACCCGCAAACAGGTCGGCCTCGACGAGCTGACCCAGCAGATGGCCGGCGGCGACGAGCTGGCCGAGCTGTCGCACGAGCTGAAGCGCTGAGGGGCATTCATGCTGAAGGTTGGAGTCATCGGCACTGGCATGATCGGCCAGGACCACATCCGCCGGATGACGACGGTGCTGGCCGGCGTCCAGGTGACCGCGGTGACGGACGTCGACACCGCGGTGGCCGCGTCGGTCGGCGCGCGCATCGGCGCCCAGGTCCACGCTTCCGGATCCTCGGTGATCAACTCGGCTGATGTGGACGCGGTGGTGGTCTGCTCGTGGGGCCCCACCCACGAGGAATACGTTCTGGCCGCGATCGCGGCGGGCAAACCGGTGTTCTGTGAAAAGCCCCTCGCGACCACGCAGGAGGCCTGCCTCCGCATCGTCGACGCCGAAGTGGCCTCGGGCCGCCGCTTGGTGCAAGTCGGGTACATGCGCCGCTATGACGCGGAATACCGGGCGCTGAAGGCCTCCCTCGCCGCGATCGGCCGGCCACTGATGATGCACTGCGCCCATCGCAACGCCAGCGTGCCGTCGTTCTACGCGAAGGAGATGGCGATCACCGACACCGCCGTGCACGAGATCGACATGGTGCGCTGGCTGTTCGAGGACGAGGTGGCGGCCATCCGCGTCCTGGTTCCCCGGCGCAGCGGCAACGGCGGGGACCTGCAGGATCCGCTGTTCGTGGTGATGGAGATGGCGGGCGGCGTCCTGGTCGACGTGGAGATCTCGGTGAACATCCGGTACGGCTACGACATCCGCGGGGAGGTGGTCGGCGAGAACGGCACGGCCGCGCTGGGCAACGCCTCGCTGGTCACGATCCGGCACGGCGGTGTCGCGGCGGATCCGGTGCCGGCCGACTGGCGGGAGCGCTTCCTGCGGGCGTACGACGTGGAGTTTCAGGAATGGATCGACTCCCTGGCGGCGGGCGGCGGGCCGGTCGGCCCGAGCGCCTGGGACGGCTACGCGGCGGCGGCCGTGTCGGACGCGGGCGTGGCCGCCCTGCGAACCGGCTCGCGGGTGCCGGTGGCGTTGGCCGAACGCCCGAAGCTGTACGGCGTGGAGGTGGCGGCGTGAAGATCGCCCTCGACCCGTACATGCTGCGCCAGGTGCCGCTGCTGGACCTGCCCCGGGTGGTGGCCGACCTCGGCTACCACCACATCGAGATGTCCCCGCGCGACGACTTCCTGCCGTTCTTCGTCCACCCTCGGGTGGACGGGGCGGGGGTGGCGGCCTTCAAGCGGGCGCTGGCCGCGGCCGAGGTGGAGGTGGCGTCCGTTCTGCCGCTCTACCGCTGGTCGGGCCCGTCCGAGGACGAACGCCAGGCGGCCGTACGGTATTGGAAGCGCGCCATCGAGATCACCGTGGACCTCGGCGTCGACGTGATGAACTCCGAGTTCAACGGCCGCCCGTCACGGCCGGACGAGTGCGAGGCCCAGTTCTGGCGCTCGATGGAGGAGCTGCTGCCGATCTTCGAACGGGAGGGCGTCCGGCTCGTCCTCGAACCCCACCCGGACGACTTCGTCGAGGACGGCATCGCGGCCGTCAACCTGATCCGCGGCATCAACTCGGACCGCGTGTCGTTCCTCTATTGCGCCCCGCACACCTTCCATCAGGGCGGAGACCTTGAGGCGATCATGAGGTACGCGGGTCCGCTGCTCACCCAGGTCCACATAGCCGACTCGTTCGACTTCCGCGGCTCGTCCGGCCTGCGCTACATCGTCAACCCGCCCGGCTCGACGGCCCGCGTCCACCAGCACTTGGACATCGGCCAGGGCGAGGTCGACTGGGACACCTTCTTCCGCACCCTGCACGAGGTCGATTTCGACGGCATCGCCACGGTCTGCGTCTTCGCCTGGGAGGAGCGGGCCGAGGACAGCGCCCGCTACAACCTGAGCCAGATCAGCCAGTACACCCAGAAGAACACTCGTCAGTAGCCCTTTTCACTGGAACAGCGCCTCGTAGCGCGCGAGGTACAGCGGCCAGCCCTCGGAGTGGCCGACGGCGTCGCGCAGCGACTCCCAGCCGGGACCGTGCCGGTCGATGTGGCGGTGTTCCAGCTCGACGCGCGTCTGGTCGGGGCCCTCGGCGATGAACCGGACCTCGACCTCGCTCGCGTTCGCCAGATCCTCCTCGATCGTCCACTGGACCCCGATGTCCCAGCTGAACACCACCCGGGCCGGCGGCTCGTAGGCGAGGATCCGCGCCCACCGGCACTCGGTGCCGTCCTCGGCGCGGTCGTAGATGGTGCCGCCCACCTTCGGCTCGAACACCGTTTCGACGATGGGTGAACTCATCAGATTGTGCTCACGCGGCTTGAAGTCCCCGAACCGCTGGGTGAACACCTCGAACGCCCGCTCGACGGGCGCCTTGACCACGATCTGCCGCACCACCGTGGGTGCCGAAGTCTCCGTCATGTCGTCTCCTCCTCGACGGTCTCTTGATAACCCCGGAGCGCCCGGCTCCAGAAGGCATCGAGTTGATCGCGCAGAGCGGCCACGCCCGCCGGGTTGAGCCGGTACACCCGCCGCGTGCCGGCCGCCTCGTCGTCGACGAGCCCGGCCTCCTTGAGCACCTTCAGGTGCTGGGACACCGCCGGCCGGCTGATCGGCAGCTGTTCGGCCAGCTCGCCCACGGCCCGGGGCCGCTCCGCCAGACAGGCGACGATGGCACGCCGGGTCGGATCTCCGAGGATCTCCCACCCATCAGGTCGGTAAGTCGCCACGAACCGTAAGCTACGACTTACCGAAGCTCGCGTCAACCCCGTGCGACGACGATCAGAGCGCGTCCGGCTGGTTCAGCGCCGCGTGCTTCTCGCCCGGGGCGGCGTACCAGGCCGCGGTGTCCCCCGACAGGGCGGCCTCGATACGCAGCTTCGACCAGTCGTCGAGCGGGGGCAGCGCCTCCGGCGCGAACCACCCCACCTCCAGCGACTCGTCGTCCGCCACAGTGGCCTCGGTGGACAGCGCCCGGCACAGGAACCACACGTTCAGGAACTCGCACTGGTCCCCGTTCGGATAGACCACCGGATGGGTGGCCACCCCCGCGAGCCGGACGATCTCCGCCCGTACCCCGGTCTCCTCGAAGACCTCCCGCAGCGCCGCCTCGGCCGGCTGCTCACCCGGATCGACGGTCCCGGCCGGCACCGACCACCGCCCGTTGTCGACCCGCCGAGCCAGCAGCACCCGCCCGTCGCCGTCGACGACAACGCCACTGGCGCTGGGCAGAAACAGCAGTTCATGGCCGACGTGCGCACGCATGCGAACGACGTAGGGAGGAACAGGCACGAACTCACCCTACTGCCCAAGATCGAGCCCACCCGCCGCTTGCGCGAGCCGAAACAGGTTCGCTGCGGCTGCGCGCCTTCGGGCGGTGAGGTCAGGCCGGGTGGGGTGGCCAGGAGAGCGGGTCCGGCGGGCTCAGGCGGGAGCGCAGCTTGCCGGCGCAGTCCGCCAGCGCGCGGTGGGGGTCGAGGTCGAGGCTGGCGATGGCGACCAGGGCGGTGAAGGCCACGTCGGCCAGTTCGGCCGCCACGTCGTCGCGGGTGTGGGTGACGCCCTTGCGAGGGTTCTGGCCGAGCATGCCTATCCAGGCCGCGGCGGCCTCGCCGGCCTCCTCGGTCACCTTGAGGATGCGGCAGGTCAGCTCCAGCGGCATCGTGCCGTTGTTCAGGTCGAGCCAGCGGCGGGCCTCGTCCACCGCCGGCCAGATCGGATCCGTCTCGCCCACGCTCGCCCCCGCCTCGCCGTGCCACTCGTCGCCCGCCACGGTAGCGGGACGCGTCGCTGTGGCGGGAGGAGAACGAGACTCGCCGGGGCGGGGTGACGGCCACCGGCGCGGACTGACCTTCTGTGACAGAACGGGCGCCGGGTGGTTGCCCGTACCGGCATCGATCTGGACGATCGTCGCGGTTCGGCCACGTTGGACGCGCTCGATGGAAGGATCCGACCACAGGTGCAGTCATCCCCCTCCCTAACCGGTGGACTCATCGGAGGCGAAGCCGCCACCGCCGACCTCAGCGGGCGATGCGTAGGCAACTCGTACGTCTTGGTCTGTCCCGTCGGGCACGGCGCCACCGGCACCGTCTGGCGTGGCATCGACCGGTCCACGGGCGCCGACGTCGCGGTCAAGCTGTTGCACGAAGGCCTTCTGCGGCAGCCGAAGCTGGTCATCCGGTTCGTGCAGGAGCGCACGATCCTGATGATGATGCGGCACGAGAACATCGTCGGCGTCCGCGACCTGTTCAGCGTGGGCGGCTCGCTCGCGCTGGTCATGGACTATGTCTCCGGCGGGAGCCTCCGGCAGTACGTGCGGGCGATGGGCACCCTGCCGCCGGCCGACGCGGCCGAGCTGCTCGCGCAGGTCGCCGCCGCGCTCACCCAGGCCCACGAGCTCGGCGTGGTGCACCGCGACGTCAAGCCGGACAACATCCTGCTGCAGGAGGCCGCCGGCCGTTTCGAGGTGCGCCTGACCGATTTCGGCATCGCCCGGGTGCTCGACGCCGCGGGGCTCACCACGCCGCACGCCATCGTCGGCACCCCGCACTACATGGCGCCCGAGGCGATCCAGGGCGAGGCCTCCCCCGCGTCCGATGTGTACGCGGTCGGCGTCGTCCTCTACGAGCTGATAACCGGTTCGACGCCGTACGCCGGTGAGCCGCTGGCCGTGCTGCGCGGGCACCTCGACGAGCAGCCGGTGTGCCCGCCGGGCGTCCTGCCCCCGGTGTGGGAGCTGATCGCGTGGTGCCTGGCCAAGGACCCGGCCCGCCGCCCGACGGCCGCCGAGCTGGTCTCCGCCCTGCGGGAGCTGGCCCGCGAGATGACCGGCGTTCCCGCCCTGGCCGGGCAGACCCAGGAGCACGACGGCGCGGCCACCGCGAGCCTGGGTCTGCGCGCCGTGTCGCATCCGTCGTCCCGGCCGGCCCCGAGCGGCCGGAAGCGCCCGCGCAACGGGCCGCGCACCTGGAAGTGGCGCCGGCCCGGGATGATGGTCGCGCTGATCGGCCTGGCCGTCGCCGTGTCCGGCGTGGGCGGCTTCAACGCGTGGCAGCTGCTCGACTCCCCCGGCTCGGGGGTGACCGCGGCTCCGGCCGTCACGTCGCCGTCGGCGATGCCGAGCGCGGCCGCGGGTGCCCCGAAGGCCGCGGTGAAAGCCCCACAGCCACCGCCGGTCGCGGCCGGCCTCCCGCCGATCTCCGGCAGTCTCATGTCGGGCAGCGCCGGGAAAGGCGAACTGAGCGGCGGCGGAGGCAGCGACGCGATCCCCAGCTCGGAGGCGTCGGCGCGGCCACCGGGCGCGCGGGTCTCGGTGGGGCCGACCGGCGTCGGGGTGACCGTCGGGCCCGGCCGGGCCGAGGCACAGTTCGGGCCGTGGCGCTGCGGTGACGAGTACAGCTGGGATCTGGGCCATCCGGTGCTGGCCAAGCCGTGCCACGCCCTGGGCGGGTCCGTCCGGGTGGCCGGTCAGATGGAGGCGATGCCCGGTGTGCAGGCCGACATCGAGCTGACCGTACGGGACGCGGACACCGATGACGTGGTCGCCGGCCCGTACCGATGCAAAAGTCTGATGTTCACGGACTTCGCCCTGCGGCACACCTGCGGCCCGGCCGACCTACGGCCCGAGCACGGCGACCGCCAGGTCGTCGTGGCCATGTCCTGGCACTACACCCAGCGCCCGCTGATTCCCGGCGGCGTCACCCGGGGGCCGGCCTTCCGCTGGTGAAGACAGCGGAAGGCCGGCGACGGATCAGGCCGCGTGCCACATCCGGTAGAACGCCGTGCCGTCGGGCAGCAGCATCTCGAACGGGTCCATGTCGACGTAGCCGGTCCGGCGGTACAGCCGCACGTTGTTCTGGTTGGTCGCCTCGAGGTAGACCGGCACGCCGGTCTCCTTGAGCTCGTCGTGCGTGCGGTTCATCAGCAGGCTGCCCAGACCGTGGTGCTGGTGGTCGGGGTGGACCGCGAGGAACGCCAGGTGCCAGTGCGGGTCGTGCGGGTGGTGCTTCTCGAAGAGCTCGTCCAGCGCGACGAACCGGTCGTGGTAGTCACCGGCCAGCGTCTTCAGGCGCTCCTCGTAGTTCTCCGGTCCGGCCGACTCCTTGGTGTAGTCGAACCACACCGCCGTAGCCACCAGGCCCTCGCCGTCCGGGTTGTCGATCACGTCGACCCGGGCCGCGGACTCGGTCAGCAGCGTGAAGAAGTCGGCCATCACCCGCAGCCGGTCGTCCAGCGACGGCACGAGGTACCGGTTGGCGTCCAGCTCGAAGAACGAGTGGCTGATCAGCAGACCGACGTCGGCGATCTCGTTCTCGCGGGCGGGACGGATGGTGCCGTAGCTCACTTGCTCTCCTCGGTGCTGGCGAGGGCCGCGGAGAACCCGCCGCCCCCCGTTGCGGTGGCGCTGCGGGCTCCGAGCCCGATGCCGGCGTAGACCTGGGGGTTGCTGGACCGCAGGATCAGCGCCCAGAGAAGGCCGGCGACGAACAGAACGGCGAACGACAGCGGTACGACGATGGCGGGCGCGCTGCCGGGCTCCACGCCGAGCAGCGTCGCGATGTTGTCGATCGCCAGGTAGGTCATGATGATCAGCAGGATGGTGCTGATCACCGGGGCGCCGATGCGGTGCCAGACGTCCTCGCCCTCGGGGTGCTTGAGGAAGTAGCCGATGACGGCGATCGAGGTGATGCTGACCAGGATCAGCACGCCCAGGCCGCCGGCGGTGCCGCCCCAGAAGAACATGTTGACCAGCGGGTCCCAGCCGTTCACGGCGTAGACGACGATGGCGATCAGGCCGAGGGCCGACTGGGCCAGCGAGCCGTTCTTGGGCGCGCCGGTGCCGGGCACGGTCTTGCCGAACGCGCGGGGCAGCACGCCCTCACGGCCCAGCGAGAACGTGTAGCGCGAGATGATGTTGTGGAACGAGATCATCGCGGCGATCAATGAGGTCAGGAACAGCGCGTGCCCGATGTGCAGGGCGGCCCCGCCGAGCTGGTCGGAGGCGACGTTGAAGAACAGGTCGGGGCCCTCGTTGGCGGCGCGGCCGACCACGTCGTCACCGGCGGCCGAGATCATGGCCCAGGCGGCGAAGCCGTACAGCACGGCGATGATGGCGACCGAGAGGTACGTGGCCCGGGAGACCGTGCGGCGCGGGTCGCGCGACTCCTCGGAGAACACCACCGACTGCTCGAAGCCGACGAAGCCGGTGACGGCCATGACCAGCAGCGCGCCCGAGCCGGCGCCGACCAGCGTGCCGGGGTCCAGCGGGGCCGAGGAGGCCGAGAAGTTCGGCGAGAAGATGTCGGCGAAGCTGAACGCGATCACCACGACGATCTCGGCGACCAGGAGCGTGGCCAGGACCTTGCCGTTGACGGCGACGTCGAGCACGCCGAGGACGGCGGTCAGCGCCCAGCAGATCAGCGCGAGGACCCACCACTTGACGTCGAGGCCGAACCAGTCGGAGAACAGCGGGGCCGCGATGGCGCCGAAGCCGCCGTACGACGCGATCTGGAACATGTTGTACGCGAGCAGGGCCACCCAGGAGGCGCCGACGCCGAGCGGACGGCCGAGACCCTGGGAGATGTAGGCGTAGAACGCGCCGGCGTTGGCGATGTGGCGGGCCATGGCGACGTAGCCGACCGCGAAGATGGCCAGCACCAGGGCGACCGCCACGAAGGCGATGGAGATGCCGGTCAGGCCGGTGACGGCGAGACCGGTCGGCACCACGCCGGCGACGACGGTGAGCGGCGCGGCCGCGGACATCACGAAGAAGACGACCGCGGCGACGCCGAGCCGGTCGCGGGCCAGTGCGTTCGACAGCTGGCTCTGTTCAGGGGGTTGTGTGGACGTGGTGGACACGCGTATCTCCATGAGGGGGTTGGGAAGGGGAAGGTGGTCGCGGGAGGTCAGGCGCGGCGGGCCATGACGGCGTCGCCGACGGCGGCCTCGGTCTGGCTCACCAGCTCGTGCAGCATCGCGGGGAGACGGCGCTTGAGCTGGTCGAACAGCTGGGTGCGGCCGCGGGTGTCGAGGGTGACGAAGACGTGCTGGTCGAGTCCGGTGGCGAGGATGAGCCCGGCCAGGACAAGGTCGGGGACGTCGAGCATCTCGCCGCGGCCGATGAAGGTGCGGATGCGGGTGGCGGGCCAGCCGGCGATCATGGAATCGCTCGGCACGAACGACACCTTGGCGCCGAACAGGCCGCGTTTCTCCTGGCGCTGCACCAGGCCGGCCCGGGACAGGCGGCGCTCGACCAGGTCGACGGCGATGCCGGTGGCCAGGAACGAGATCCAGTCGCGGATGGCCCGGTGGTGGCCCTCGCGCAGCAACTGGTCGAGGACGGCGGTGGCCGCCGGGTCCCCGGTGGGGCGGTCGTCGATGATCTGGATCTTGCCGTCGACCAGATCGAGCCGGCGCCAGAGCACCAGCTCGCCGATCAGGGCGGCGGCCATGCCGAGGCCGAGGGTGGCCGGGGAGAGCAGGCACTTGCCCTTGACGGAGTCGTGGGCGGTGAGAAACAGATCATCGGCGAGGGGTAGCTGCGGCGAAGTCGCCACTGCCGGGCCTCCTCTCCACGCGCGCGCCTAGTCGCGCGGTGACTAGCTGTGAACTTCGCGCGGTGACTACCGAGAGTAGTTTCGGTGGCTCGACGCGAACGTTACGGTGAGCGCCCCCCAGCACGACATCGGGTAGCATGCCAGCACCCTCAACTCGGCGCAATGTCCTCATGAGACTAATTTTCAGTCCGATGTGCTTTCCTCGCGGAGGCGGAATTCAAGTCGTCATCTACCAGGCACTCCACGTCCGGGGGACGACGCCCGTAAAGAGGATTTAACGAACGCCGAAGTGGACTGTTGGCAAGATCAACTCCCCGGTTATTTTCTGCACCTGCTCAATAACGGATTGTCGCCCCTACGGCGCGTGAACACTGAGGGTAATGTCATCCGTTTTAGTTGACGCTACAAGTAATTCGTCGTATCGTGGAGGCAGGAAAGTTGAACCTTCAACGGAGGTCATCATGGCCCGCATGCCCGCCCTGTTCCTCAGCCACGGCGCCCCGCCGCTGGTCGACGACGCGCGCTGGGTGAGCCAGCTCCACGAGCTGACCGCCGGCCTGCCCCGCCCGAAGGCGATCCTGATGGCCTCGGCCCACTGGGAGTCGGCGCCGCTCATGCTGGGCGCGACCGAGCCGGTGCCGCTGGTCTACGACTTCGGCGGCTTCGAGCGGAAGTACTACGAGGTCACGTACGCGGCGCCCGGCGCACCGGAGCTGGCCGCGCGCGTCGAGAAGCTGATGCCCGACACCGAGCCCGTCGCCCGAACCAACCGCGGGCTCGATCACGGTGCGTACGTGCCGCTGACCGTCATGTATCCCGACGCCGACATCCCCGTACTGCAGATGTCCCTGCCGACCCTCGAACCCGATCGGCTGCTCGAGATCGGCCGCCGGCTCGCTCCGCTGCGTGACGAGGGCGTGCTGATCGTCGGCTCCGGCTTCACCACCCACGGCCTGCCGTTCCTGCGCGACTGGCGACCGGACGCGGCCGCGCCCGGCTGGTCACGCGAGTTCGACGCGTGGGCCGCCGAGACGCTGGCCCGGGGCGCCGTCGACGAGCTGGCCGATTTCCGCGACCGCGCGCCCGGCATGCCGTGGGCGCACCCGACCATCGAGCACTTCGCGCCGATGTTCCTGACCCTCGGCGCGGCCGACGACCCGGAGCGGGCGCCCGAGCAGCCGATCGACGGCTTCTGGATGGGCCTGGCCAAGCGATCTTTCCAGGTCGCGTAAAGGCGGCCGGATCTGGCGTTATTCAGGAATCTCCCAGGGTAAGCGGGGACGATTGATCGGCAACCGCCCCGCTTATCGCCCGGAGGTTCCCCACTCATGCCACTTGAGGTCACCGCGCTCGGCTGGACGTTGACGATCGGCGTCATCGTCGCCCTGCTCGCCCTCGACCTGACATTGGGCGTCCTTCGCCCCCACGCCGTCGGCTTCCGCGAGGCCGCCGCGTGGTCGATCTTCTACATCACCGTGGCGGTCGCCTTCGGTGTGGTTTTCGGCATGATCGCCGGCTGGGATTTCGGCGCTCAGTACTTCGCGGGATACATCGTCGAGAAGAGCCTGTCGGTCGACAACCTCTTCGTCTTCGTGATCATCATGAGCACCTTCGCGGTGCCCGAGAAATATCAGCAGGAGGTCCTGACCTTCGGCATCATCATCGCGTTGGTGCTGCGGGTCATCTTCATCGCGCTCGGCGCGACCCTGCTGTCGCTGTTCTCGTTCATGTTCCTGATCTTCGGCCTGATCCTGATCTTCACCGCGGTCCAGCTCTTCCGGCATCGCGACGAGGACCCCGACATCGAGGACAACGCGCTGGTCAAGGCCAGCAAGCGTTTCCTGCCGGTCACCGACGACTACATCGGCGGCAAGATGATCACCCGGGTCGACGGCCGGCGCGTGGTCACCCCGATGTTCATCGTGCTGATCGCGATCGGCAGCTCCGACCTGCTGTTCGCGCTCGACTCGATCCCGGCCGTGTTCGGCGTGACCGACGAGGCGTTCATCGTCTTCGTGGCCAACGCGTTCGCCCTGCTCGGCCTGCGCGCGCTCTTCTTCCTGGTCAAGGGCCTGCTCGACCGCCTGGTCTACCTCTCCACCGGCCTGTCGCTCATCCTGGCCTTCATCGGGGCCAAACTCGTGCTGCACTGGCTCCACGAGGACGTCACCAAGTCGGCGCCCGAGATCTCGACGCCGGTGTCCCTCATCGTCATCCTGGTCATCCTGGTCGTCACGACGGTGGCCAGCCTGATGAAGACACGAAAAGACCCGGATGCCAAAGCCCACGCGGGCAGCATCCGGGCCAAGTCAGCGGTCCCCGAGGACCGCAAACGCTAACTAGCCGAGGTAACCGCCGAGGCCGGCGGTCTGACGGTCGCCGGCCTGCTGACGGTGCAGGTCCTGGCGGTACAGGATCGCGCGGATCTCCGCGGTCTCGGCGGCGGTGTGGCGGCTGATGAGCTCGTCGAGCTCGGCGCGCTCGGCGGTCGTACGGAAGGACGCGAGCTCATCGGCGAGCTTGCGGTGGGCGACCCGCATCGTCCGGCGGTTCGCCAGAACGGTGCGAACGTCGCGAAGCTTGGTCGTGAACGGCATGGCCGACTCCTTAACGGATCGTGATGGCGATAGGCCTCGTCGCCTTCCTGTACAACGATCCGCGAGGCAGGCTTCATACCCAAATCACGCAGGTAAAACGTTCGATACGGAAGTGACCGCGGCCACTGGAATCCTGTAGCGGCGGTCACTCTCCGTACTGAAAGTCCTGGTCAGACGTTTGACGTGAACTCCGCCACTGAGGGCAGTCGTGAGGACAGCTGTGTGCGGGACCGCACGCCCAGCTTGCGGTACACGCGGGTCAGCGTCGCCTCGACCGTCTTGACGCTCAAGAACAGCCGGCTCGCGATCTCCCGGTTGCTCGACCCGTCCCGCACCAGGGCGGCGATCCGCAGCTCGGTCGAGGTCAAACCAAGATCCAAAGGAGCGGAGTTGCTTTCCGTACGGGCGAGAGCCCGCTCCGTCTGCTCGGCCCACGGCTTGGCGTCGGCCGCCAGGAAGATCGCCAGCGCGGCGCCGATGGCGACCCGGGCCGCGGCGTACCGGCGCCGCCGGCGTTCCGCGCTGCCCTGCACCAGCAGCGCGTGCGCCTGCTCGATGGGCTGATGCAACTGCGCGAAGTGCTGGGCGGCCGCGGCCGACAGCCGTACGGCCGACTCGGCCTGCCCGCTCTCGGACAGCACGACGGCGGTGGCCCGGTCCAGATAGCCGCTCAGCCCCGGATGGTCGCCGAGCCGGTGCGCGGCCGCGCGGGCCTCGGCCAGCATGGCGGCCGCCTCGGCGTGCTCACCGAGCGCGGCCAGCCCACCGGCCAGGTCGCCGTGCCACCGCACGATCATCGGGTCGGCCCCGCCCGACTCGGCCTCCAGCTCGCGCAGCCGCAGCAGCGCGGCCACACCGGCCCGGGTCTGCCCCGCGCGCAGCTCCGCCTGCCCGAGCGCGTGCAGATTGCGTCGCAGGTAGAGGGTGTCACCCTCCTGTTCGGACGCGCGCACACCCCGGCGGGCGAAGCCGGTGGCCGCGGCCAGGCTGCCGCCGGCCAGTTCGGCCACCGCCGCCGTGTGCCAGGTCGGCCCCGGGCTGAGCCCGGCCCGCTGCGCGGCGCGGACCGCCCGGTGCGCGTACCGCAGCGCCTCCCGGCAGCGCCCGGCCCGGGTGGCCACCTCGGACAGGCTGCGCAGCACCTCGACCCGCGCCTCGCCGATGCGGTCCTGCTCGGCCACGACGAGCAGTTTCAGAAGTTCGTCGCGGGCCTCGTCCAGCCGGTCGTCCACCATCGCGAACCGGGCCGCCATGTACCGCGGCCCGTAGTGCAGCCAGTCCGGCGCCGGGGCGGCGGGCAGGGCGAGCGCCTGCCGCAGCGTGCGCGGCCAGCCGGGCTCGCCGCGCAACCGCTGGATCTGGGCGAGAATGCTCAACGCCATCGCCTCGGTGGTCGGATCACCGGCGTCGCGGGCGGCGGCCACGGTCCGCCCCGCCTCGGCCTCGGCCGCGTCCGGATCCCCGGTGAGGAAGGCGGCCCAGGTCAGCCGCAGCCGCACCGGCGCCAGCAGGGCCGGATCGTCACCGGCCTCGGCCAGCGCGGCGGCGAACGTCTCCCCCATGTCGGCCAGCCCCTGCCCGGCCAGGTCGAGCAGCACGACCCGGGCCCGCACCCGGTGACCGGCCGGCGCCCCGCCCGCGAGGACCGCCTCGGCCGCCCGCCCGGCCAGCGCGGCGGCGCCCGAGGTGAGGGCGGTCCGAGCGGCGGCGACCAGCCAGTCCAGCCGCAGAGCGGAGTGCGTGTGCGGGCACCGGTCGGCGGCCAGCAGGTAGAGCTCGGCGGCGGTGCGCCCGGCACCACGTTCGGCACACCGGTCGGCCGCGGCGGCCAGCGAGCGGGCGACGGCGGCATCCGGCCGTCCGCTGCGCAGCGCCCGGTGCCGCAGCGCCTCGACCGGATCCACGGCCCCGGCGGCCAGAGCGGTGTGCACCTCGACCCGCTCCCCCGCACCCGCCTCCTCGGTGAGCACGGTGGCCAGCAGCGGCGGCGTGAACCGCACAACCTCCCCGTCGAGCCGGACCACACCGGCCCCGGCGGCATGCCGCAGATCCCGTACGGCGTCGTCCCGCCCCGCCCGAAGCAGCACGGTGACAGTAGACTCGACCGCCAGCGCGGCGGTGAGAAGCGTCCGCCGAACTTCCGGCCCGAGCGCGGCCAGCCGCTCCCCCAGCATCTCCCGGGCCGCCTCGGGCAGAGGAGCCGGCCGCCAGGCCGGCCCCGGCGCCACCGCACCCCCGAGCGTCAGCGCGAGAAACGGATTCCCCGCACTGGCCTCATGCATCCGGCTGGCGATCCGGCAGGGCAGCCCCCGAGCTTCAAGCAGCTCAGTGAGATCGTCAGCCGACAGAGGCGGCACCCCCAGTTCCAGCACGGGCGCCGGACAGAGCCGCGCCGCCCGATGCCGCTGCCCACCACCTTCAAGCCGCCGCACACCCCCGCCCGGCACCACGGAAGTTCCAGCTCCCCCCACCGGCACGACCAAAGCACCACCACCCCCGAGCGGCAGAGCGGAACTGCCAGCTTCCCCACGCAGCAGAGCGGAACTATCGGCCTCCCCGGGCAGCAGAGCCGAACTCTCAGCCTCCTCGGGCAGCAGGGCGGAATTGCCGGCCTTCCCACGCAGCAGAGCCGAAGTGCCAGCCTCCTCGGGCAGCAGGGCGGAATTGCCGGCCTCCCCAGGCAGGAGAGCCGAACTCCCGTCCTCCGACCGCAGTAGAGCCGAAGTGCCAGCCTCCCCGGGGCGCAGGGCGGAAGTGCCGACTCCCCGCGCCGAGGCCCGAGCGGCCAGCCGCTCATGCTCGGGCCGCGCAGGCAAGTCGTCTTGCTGCTCGCGCCCGCCCAGCGCGGGCGGATTGCCGGGGTTCTCCCGGCCCAGCCTCGCCGGCGAAACAGCCGGGCGTTTCCGCCCCGCCGTCGAAGGCGAAGTGCCCGCGCGCTCCCGCTCCAGCTCCCCAGGCGAAAGATCGAGGTGGTCACGCCCCACCTGGGAGGGCAAAATGTCCGGGCGCTCTCGGCTCAACCTTGCCGGCGAAATGTCCGAGCGCCCACGGCCCGGTCGTTGGGAGGAAATGTCGGGACCTTCTCGCACCGACCCTGCGGGCGAATTGCCCGAGTGCTCACGGTCCGAACATTCGGTCGATATGTCCGGATGTTCGCGAGTCAGGACTGCCGACGAAATGTCCCGGTGTTCACAGGCCGGGGCTCCCGGCGAACTGTCCGGCCGTTCATGAGCCAGGGCTGCCGGCGAACTGTCCGGCTGCTCATGAGCCAGGGCTGCCGGCGAACTGTCCGGCTGCTCATGAGCCAGGGTTCCCGGCGAACTGTCCGGCTGCTCATGAGCCAGGGTTCCCGGCGAACTGTCCGGCTGCTCATGAGCCAGGGCTGGCGACGAAATGTCCGGCTGCTCATAGGCCGGGGCTGCCGCCAAAATGTCCGGCTCTTCGTAAGCCAGGGCTCCCGGCGAAATGTCCGGGCGTTCGCGGGCCAGGGCTCCTGACAAAATGTCTCGGCGTTCACGGGTCAGGGCTGCCGGCGAAATGTCGGGGTGGGTACGGCTCAACCGTGCGGGCGATGTGTTCGGGCGTTCTTGCGCCGGCGGGGCGGGTCTGATGCCGGGGTGTGCGGGTTCTGGTCTGGGTGATGGGGCGTCTGGGCGGCGCTGGGCGGCTATCGCGCGCACGCGGGGGCCGGGGCGGCGGCGCATGGCGAACGCGATCAGCTCGGCCGACTCGGCGTCGAGCCACTGGCAGTCGTCGAGGATGAGCAGGACGGGCCGGCGGCGGGCGGCGCGGGCCAGCAGCAGCGGCAGGACCAGGCGGCGGGCCAGGGCGGGGGCGCCCGCTCGCGGGGGCAGGCCCTGGCGCAGGGCGGCCAGGGCGGCGCGCTGGGCGGGTGGCAGGCCGGCGGCCGCCTCCTCCGGGAGCTGGGTGACCAGGTCGGAGATTCCGGCGTACGGCAGGGAATGCTCGGTCCGTACGGGCCGCAACCGGACCACGAGCTCGCCTCGGGCGGCCGCCGCGTTCGCGACCGCGTCGAGCAGGGCCGTCTTGCCGATGCCGGCCGGGCCGTGCAGGGCGACCCCGCCGCCCGCGGCGAGGCGGCTCTCGATCGTGGCAAGGAGCTCATCGCGCCCTCGCAGGGCGGTTCCCTCGGGCAGCACAGGCCCACCCCCTCCGCTCCCAGCTGGCACTCAGCCTAGGAATACGGAGGGGACTCATCAATGGGTTCGCACGTATTGACAATGTCACATACATACTGCTCAGGACATATTTTTCATGTTCACTTCGGCGAGGCCGTGACCGAGGTGGCGGTCACCGCGCCGTCGGTGCCGGCCGCGCCCTGGACGGTAACCGACTGGCCGGCCTTGACGTCGGCGACCTTGCCCGGCGTGGCCGTGGAGACCTTCGTCCTGCCGTCGGTCTTGACGGTCACCACCGTCCCGTCGGCCGTCTCGACGTAGATCGTGGTGCCGTTGACCAGTTTCACCGTGCCGGTCGTCGCGGCCGAGGTAGAGGCGGCCGAGGTGGAGGAGGAGTTCCCGCTGCCCGGGGCGCCGTTGCCCGGGGCGCCGGGGAAGCCCTGGCCGCCGCCGGGGAAGCCGCCCGCGGCGCCGTAGCCGGCGCGGTTCTGGCCGCCGCCGAACGCCGCCGCCCGGTTGCCGCCGCCTGGCGTGTCCGCGGTGCCCCACTGCTTCTGGGCCTGGAGGCCGCCCACGAAGCCGCCGACCAGCAGCACCACCGCGCCCAGCACGATCGTGCCTTTGTTCCACCAGCGCTTCGGCGCCGCCTTGGCCAGTTCGGTGGCGAAGCCGTCATCGTCGTCGCGGTTCTCCGGAAGGGAGAGCACGGCGGTCTCGTCGTTCATGGTCATGACAGCGGGTCCTCACTCGTAGCGCAGCGCGTCGATGGGACGCAGCCGGGCGGCGCGGCCGGCCGGCAGGCCGCCGAAGAACAGTCCGATCGCGATGGAGACGCCCAGGGCGAGCCCCACGGAGCTGGGCACGATCACCGGTTTGACCCCGACGATCTCGAAGCTGCTGCCGATCAGCGCCGCGGCCACGCCCAGGGCGCCGCCGATGACGCTCAGCAGCGTCGCCTCGATCAGGAACTGGGTCAGGATGACCCGGCGCGGGGCGCCCAGCGCCTTGCGGATGCCGATCTCGCGGGTCCGCTCGGTGACCGTGACCAGCATGATGTTGGTGATGCCGATGCCGCCGACGAGCAGGCTGATCGCGGCCACGGCGCCGAGCAGCGTGGTGAACGTGTCGGCCGTCTCGGTCTGGGTCGCCAGCAGCTGGGACGCGTTCTGAATGCGATAGGGCGTCGTCGACGACGTCACGTTCAGCTTCTGGTTCAGGATCGTCGACACCTCCGACTGCACGGCGTCGACCTTGCCCGGATCGGCCGCCTCGACCAGGATCGAATTCAAGGACCCATAACCCGTCAGGACCTGCCGTACGGCGGTCAGCGGCGCCACCGCCGTGTCGTTGGCGTCCTGGAAGCCGGTCGAGCTCTTCTCCGCCAGCACGCCGACCACGGTGAACAGCGCGCCGCCGACGGTGACCTGCTTGTCGATCGGGTCGGTGCCGGGGAACAGTTCCTCGGCCACGGTCTGCCCGATCACCACGACCCGGCGGCCCTGCGCCTCGTCGTCGGCCGTGAAGGCGGCGCCCGGGCCGACCGGCGTGTTCGAGGCGGTGAACCAGCCCGGGGTGGTGCCCACGAACGAGCTCACGTCGTGATCGGTGCCCTCGTAGGTGACCGTCGCCGACGAGCTGACCACCGGCGACACCGACTTCACGTCGGGCGCCAGCACCGGGTCGACCAGGGCGTCGGCCATGTCCTTGGTCAGCGCGGTGCTGCTCGACCCGCCCCGGCCGGTGCTCATCACGGTGATGGTGTTGGTGCCGAGCGCCTCGATCCGGTCGCTGATCGCCTGGGCCGAGCCGTTGCCGACCGCGACCAGCAGGATCACCGCCGCCACACCGATCAGGATGCCGAGCATGGTCAGCGCCGAGCGCAGCTTGTTCGCCGACAGCCCGCGCAGCGCGAACCGTACGACCTCGTGAAAACTCACAACGAGTGCCTTCCCCCGGCAAGGACGCCGACCGGCGGCTGGTTGATGGGCGACTGCCGTACGTCGGTGACGATGTCGCCGTCGACCAGGCGGATCAGGCGTTTCGCCCGGTCGCCGACCTCGGGCTCATGGGTGATCAGGACGATCGTGCGCCCGGACGAGCTGAGCTGGTCGAACACGGTGAGCACGTCCTCGGTGGAGCGACTGTCCAGGTTTCCGGTCGGCTCGTCGGCCAGCAGCAGGGCCGGCTCGGTGACCAGCGCCCGGGCCACCGCCACGCGCTGCTGCTGGCCACCGGAGAGCTGATTCGGCTCGTGCCGGGCCCGGTCGGCCAGCCCCACGACGTCCAGCGCCGCCATGGCCCGCTTTCGGCGTTCCTTCGGCTTGACCCCGGCGTACGCCAAGGGAAGCTCGACATTCGCCACGGCGGACGTGCGGGGGATCAGGTTGAACGCCTGGAAGATGAAGCCGATGAGCCGGTTCCGGGCCAGGGCCAGCTGCCGGTCGCCCAGCCGGCTGACGTCCACGCCGTCCAGCAGGTAGGTGCCGGAGGTCGGGACGTCGAGGGCGCCGAGGATGTTCATCAGGGTCGACTTGCCGGAGCCGGACGAGCCCATGATGGCCACGTAGTCGCCGCGCTCAACGGTCACCGACACCCCGCGCAGCGCGTGCACGGTGGCCTCGCCCTGCCCGTAGATCTTCTTGAGGTCGCGGACGTCCAGGACGGGGCGGCTCATCGTCCGCCTCCGCCGAAGTTGCCGCCGCCACCGAAGTTGCCGCCACCGCCGCCGGGGAAGCCGCCCTGCCCGCCACCGCCCGGGAAGCCACCGCCGCCGATGGTGCCGGTGCCGCCCGTGGTGGAAGTGGTCTTGAGCTGGACCTGCTCGCCCGCGGTGAGCCCGGAGGTGATCTGGGTGGCGCTGTCGCCCTCCAGGCCGATCTCGACCGGCCGGGTCTCGGCGGCGCCGTCGCTGACCACGGTGACCGTGTGCCGGTTGCCGACGGTGGTGACGGCGGCCGAGTTGACGTAGACCGCGTTGGCGACGCTGCCGGTGGTGACCGCGACCGAGACGGTCTGGCCCGCCTTGGCGCCGGCCGGCACCTTGTCCAGGGTCAGGGTCACGCCGTACGTCACCACGTTGTTGGAGGTCGTGGCCGACGGGTCGATGGCGGCCACCTTGGCCGTGGCGGTGGTGTTGTTCAGCGCGTTCCAGGTGACCTCGGCCGCCTGCTTCTCCTTGAGCTCGGTCGCGTCGGCCTCGGCGAACGACGCGGTGACCTGGAGCTTGGTCAGGTCGGCGAGGTCGATGAAGCCGGCGGAGGACGACGAGCTCGACGACGAGGACGAGGCGCCGCCGCCCTGTGGGCCGCCGCCGGAGGACGGGGACGACGACGAGCCGGTACCGGAGGACGGGGACGACGACGAGCCGGTGCCGGAGGAGGAGCTGCCGAGCGTGCCGTTGACGGCGGTGACCGTACCCGCCATCGGCGCCTTGAGGACCGTGCCGGTGACACCGGCCTCGGCCTCGTCGACGGCGAGCTGGGCCTGCTCGACCTCGTTGGCGGCCGACGAGGTGTCGGAGCCGGCGTCCTCGGCCCGGTCGAGCGCGTCCCGCGCGGCGTCGAGGTCGGCGTTGGCCGCGGCCAGGGTCCGCCGGGCGGCGGCCGGGTCGACCTTGGCCAGGATCTGGCCCTTGGTCACCTTGTCACCGACCTTCACGTTGATCGCGGTCACGGTGCCGCCGGTGACGAAGCTGGCGCTGGCGGTGCTGCCGCTTTCGAGCGTGCCGTCCGCGGTCACGGTCTTGGTGACCGTGCCCTGCTGCACCGCCACCGTGCGGGCCGACGCGTTGGCGGCCGGGGTGGAGTCCGGTCCGGAGAGCGTCTGGTACGCCCGGAAGCCTCCGGCGGCGAGGGCGACGACGAGGACGGCGTTTACCGCCACCGAGGGACGTCGCAGGTTGAAGCGCGCTGGCATGCCGGACACTGTGGCGAAGCGGCCTCGGAGGAGCTTGCGAGCAACCTCGGAGCCAGCTTAAAGCCGGGTGGGCAACAACACCCGGAAGGTCGCGCCGCCCTCGCTCGGGGCCTCCAACTCGACCCATCCTCCGTGCCCGTGGACGATGGCGGCCACGATGGACAGGCCCAGGCCCGATCCCCCGCCCTTTCCCCGGGTACGGCTCGAGTCCGCCCGGTAGAGGCGCTCGAAGACGCGGGCGGCGTGCGCGGCCGGGACGCCGGGCCCGTCGTCGGTCACTTCGAGCACGGCGAGGGGCGTGGCCTCGTACCCGATCGGCCCGGAAAGCACACTGCCGTCAGCCGGCGGCCGAGCCGGCACCCTCCCCACCCGGACCGTGACCCTGGCCTGTCCCGGTGTGTGCTGCAGCGCGTTGGCCACGAGGTTGGTGGCGACCTGCCGCAGGCCGTGCTCGTCGCCGAGGACGGTGGCCGGCTCGAACGTGTCGTCGTCGTCCTCGAGACCGGCCAGCCGCACGGGGCGGTCCGGCACGCGGGCGTGGGCGTCGCGGATCGTGTCGGCGGCGATCTCCAGCAGGTCGACCGGCTTCCGCTTGGGCGTACGCCGCTGGTCGAGCCGGGCCAGCATCAGCATGTCCTCGACCAGCACGCCCATCCGGCCGGCCTCCGACTCGATGCGGCTCATCGTCTCGTCCAGCGCCGGCCCGGGCAGGGCGCCGCCGCGCCGGTAGAGTTCGGCGAACCCGCGGATCGAGGTCAGCGGGGTCCGCAGCTCGTGCGAGGCGTCGGCCACGAACTGCCGCAACTTGCGTTCGGAGGCCGTACGCGCGTCGACCTCGCCCTCGATCCGGTTGAGCATCGAGTTGAGCGCCGAACCGAGCCGGCCGGGCTCGGTGTGCGGGTCGGTGTCGGCGACCCGGCCCGACAGGTTGCCGGCCGAGATGTCGGTGGCCAGGCGTTCCATGTCGGTCAGCGGGCGCAGGCCGAGGCGGACGACGAAAGCCGCGCCGAGGCCGAGCAGGGCCAGCACGAGCAGACTGACGCCGGCGTCGATGAGCACGAGCGTCTCGGTGGTCTGCTGCACCTCCGACAGGGACAGACCCATCACCGCCGCACCGCCGGTGTCCGCGTTGGCGACCGCGATCAGCCGCCAGTCGGCGCTGCCGTCGCGGGCCGGGACGGTGAAGGGGCGACCGGCCTGCCTTTCCACGACTTTGCCGTACGCCTCGACGGCCGGCCGATTGGCGTCGGCGCTCGAGCTGAGCGACGTGTCGAGGGTGCCGTCGGCGTCGTAGACGTAGACGACCTGGTCGGGGCCGAGTCGCAGCACGCGATTACGGGGGAAGAAGCCGGCGTCCGGGCGCGGCGCCGACGCGTACGGCCGGGTCATCCCGCGCAGTTGATCGTCGATCCGCTGGTGCAGGTACGACCGGATGAGCAGCACCCCGGCGACGTTGGCGAGCACCAGCGCGACCGCGGCGAGCGCGCCGACGACCAGAACCAGCCGCGAACGCAGGGTCCAGTGCCCCCAGCGCCTCAATCTCATTCTTCGCCGCGGGGCAGACGAAGCGCGTACCCCACACCGCGGACCGTGTGGATCAGCGGCGGATCGGTCTTGTCGATCTTGCGGCGCAGGTAGTACACGTACGACTCGACGATCCGCCCGTCCCCACCGAAGTCGTACTTCCAGACCCGGTCCAGGATCTGCGCCTTGCTGACCACCCGGCCGGCGTTGATCAGCAGGTACTTGAGCAGGTTGAACTCGGTCGGCGAGAGGTCGATGAGCCGGCCCGCGCGGCGGACCTCGTGCGCGTCCTCGTTCATCTCCAGGTCGGCGTAGCGCAGCACCCCGGGCTCGGCCGGGCCCTCGAGGCCGGGCTGGCTGCGGCGCAGGATGGCCCGGATGCGCAGCACGACCTCCTCCAGGCTGAACGGCTTGGTCACGTAGTCGTCGGCGCCGGCCGACAGCCCCAGGACGCGGTCCTCGACGGCGTCCCGGGCGGTCAGGAAGAGCACCGGCACCCGTGAGCCGGTGGCCCGCAGCCGCCGGGCCACGTCGAAGCCGTCCAGGTCGGGCAGCATCACGTCGAGCACGACCAGGTCGGGCTCGAACTCCTGGATCGCCACCAGCGCCTTGTGGCCCGAATCGGCCACCCGCACATCGAACTCGACCAGGCGCAGAGTGGCGCTGAGCAGCGCGGAGATGTTCGGCTCGTCGTCGACGACGAGCACCCGGGCGACACGCGCCGGGGCCGGGGTTTCAGTCAGCACTGGGAAGGGATATCAACGCTGTCTTTGAATTCCCTATGAGCCTGCTGTCTTTTCCCCGTCGTCACCAGGATCGCGCCACCTCGTCGCCCTCGGACAGGCCGCCGCTGACCTCGGTGTACCGGTCGCCGCGAAGGCCGACGGTCACCTTGACCCGGGTGCCGCCCTTGAGCACAGTGCCCTGGGTGCCCTCGACGTCGTGAACGGCGGTGCTCGGAACGCGCAGCACCTCGTCCTCGGCGCCGGTGGTGACCTTGACGGAGGCGCTCTGGCCGACGAGCAGATCCTCCGGGGAGTCGTCGAAGGCGAGCACGACGCCGTACCGGACCATCGTGCCGTCGCTGGTGCCGACCGGATCGACCTGCACGACGGTGGCCTTGAACTCCTTGCCCGGCCGGTCGGCCAGGGTGATCACGGCCTTCTGCTTGACCGCGAGCCGGTCGGCGTCGGCCTCGGGGAAGCCGGCACTGATCTGCATGTCGTAGACGTCGGCCAGGGTGATGAAGGTGGAGCCGGAGCTGACCTGGCTGCCGACCTTGCCGCCGACGCTGATGATCCGGCCGGCGATGGGGGCGGTGATGGTCGCGCCTTCGAGGGCGTCCTCGGCGTTCTCGAGCGTGGTGGTCGCCTGGGTGACGCGTTGCTGGGCGCTGAGGATGGCGTCGGAGCCACCTCCCTGCTGGCCGACCGGGGCTCCACTCTGGCTCCCGCCCTGCTGACCCGTGTCGCCGCCGCCCGAATTGCGGCAGTTTGTGCCGCTCGTGGCGCCGCCCCCGTTTCCGACGCCCGGGTTGCCCCCGCCGTTCCCGCCGCCCGGGTTGGCGCCGCCCTTCCCGCCGCCCGGGTTGCCGCCGCCGTTCCCGCCGTCGGCCGGCGCGCCGCCGGTTCGCCCGGGGGATGCCGTCCTGGTGGGCGCGGTGGTGGGCGCGGTGGTCCGGGAGGCGGTCGGCTGGGGACTGGCCGTACGGGTCGGGGTCGCGCTCGGCGAGCCGGTCGCGGTCGCCGTCGGCGAGGGGGTGGTCGCGGTGGGCGCCGGGGTCGCGGTTCCGGTGCGGTACGCGGCGGCGACGTCCGTGCCGCAAGTCGTCGTGCCCCGCGTGCTTGTCGCCGCGGCCGCGCTCTCCCGGGCCTTCGTCAGCTGGTTCGCGGCGTCGTCGAGCGCGTCCCTCGCGTCGGAGACGGCCTCGGCCGCGTCGGTGTCGTCGACCTTCGCCAGAACCTGCCCGGCGGTGACCGTGGTGCCGGCGCGCACCGGCACGCTTTCCACAGTGCCCGACACCGCGAACGAGAGACTTCGTGTCTGTGCCGGCTGCACCGTCCCGGTGGTCGCGACCTCGGTGGTCACCGCGCCGCGATCGGCCGCCACCGTGGCGGCCGCCTTCGGCGTCTGTTCGGCGTCGGCGCTCAGCGCCCGGACGACTCCGTACCCGGTCAGCGCGAGCACGACGACAGCCGCGGCGACCCCGATCCAGCGCCGACGACCGGCCAGTGCTTCACCCATGGCCCGGAAGTGTTCCGAACGGTCCTCGCCGATCGCTCGGTCCCACCTCGGAGTTGCCTCGGAACCGTCCGGCGGCGCACAGGTGAATGACAGGTCCTCCGAGGCAACTCCGAGCTGGGATCGACGTTTCGGCGAGGTGGACCGGCTTGGGTGTTGGCGACCTTATGGCCGAGGAAAAGAGGAATCGTGCCGACATTCGGTTCGAAGGCGACCCGCCGCGCGGCGGCGCTGGTCGTGGCTTCGGCGGCGGTGGCCCTCACCGCGGCCTGCGGTGGCGGAGACTCCGGCGACGCGTCGGCGAACGGGCAGAACGCGCGGGGTGGGAACACGGCGTTCACCGCGTACATCGAATGCATGTCGAAGAACGGCGTGACCATCGCGATGCCCTCGGGCGGCCCGCGCGAGGGCGCTTCCGGCTTCCCCCGCCCGGATGTCAGTGGCTTCCCCCGGCCTTCCGGCAGCGCGGGCGCCGGCGGTTTCCGCGGCGGCGGCTTCAATCAGAAGCCCGACGGCGTCGACGACGCGACGTGGCAGAAGGCGCAGGAGGCGTGCGCCTCGGTCCGCCCGACCGGCCGCCCCGGCGGCGGCCAGGGAAACAACGGCCAGGGAAACAACGACCAGGGAAGCAACGGCCGGAACGCCGCTTACCAGAACTGCCTGAAGGACAACGGCGTCGCCGACCCGGCAACCCTCGACCCGAGCAACGCCACGGTCAAGAAGGCCATGGAGACGTGCAAGGTGCTCGCCCCAGCCGCGACACCGTCAGCCACCCCCACGGCCTGACCCAGCCCGCCGGAACGCGGTGACGGCCCAGCGGCTCAATGGCGTTCCCGCACGTTCAGCCGGGCCCAGCGGTCGGCCGTCTGCCGGCGCCGGCAGGCCACCAGGTGGCTGGCCAGGATGGCCGGCTGCCCGCCCCGTACGCAGGCGTCGGCGCCCGCCGTCAGCACCGCCGCGACCAGTTCGGCCGGTGCGTCCTGATCGACCAGCGCGACGATCGTCGTCCGTGACGGCAGGACGCGGCGGGCCGTGGCCACCTCGCGGACCGTGGCCGCGGCGAACAGCACCAGTTCCTCCGGGGCCAGGTCGTCGATGTCGGCCGGGCGCCGGATGGACCAGCCGGACGGCAGGTGGCCGGCGAGGCCGGCGACGCGGCCGGCCGGCCCGAACACGGCCACCACCGGCAGCGTGCCCCTGGTCGCGGGGAGGCCGGCCGGGTTGATCGGCAGGTCGATCGCGGTGGCGGTGAAGTCGCGGGGTCCGCTCTGGCGGTTCAGCTGAACGAGCATGGGGCTCATCCCCTTCGGGAGGTGGTCGGGCACCTCTCACTCTTCGCTCGCCGGCTGAGCCACCCATGTGGCTCAGCTGTGCGTTGGTTGTGTCACGCGGACTCCCGGGAGACCACTGTCACGATGCTGGTCACGGGCAGGGCGGGGCCTTCGCGCCCGTTGACCGCGGCCACCACCGTCGCGGCCAGGTGGGCGGCGACCGCCACCTGATCGGTCATCACCGTGGTCAACGGCGGTTCGGCCAGGCGGGCCGGCGGGATGTCGTCGACGCCGATCACCGCCAGGTCGGCCGGTGCGGTCAGGCCCAGGTGGCGTACGCCGGCGAGCACGGCCAGCGCGACCTCGTCGTTGTACGCGCACACGCCGGTGACCCCGGTCGCCTGCCAGCCCCGTACGGCCTCGGCGGCTTTGCCGATGTCCAGCGCGACCGTGGCCGCCGTCGGCACCGGCAGGCCGCGCGCGGTGGCCGCCGCCCGGACGCCGGCCAGCCGTGGTTCGGCGAAGAAGCGCACCCGCTGGTCGTCGGGGTAGGCGTAGCCGAGGCGGGTGTGGCCGGCGGCGATCAGGTGTTCGGCCTGCCGGCGCCCCACCAGTTCCTGCGGCACGGCGACGGCGCGGCCCTGGGCGCGGCTGCGGGCGAGCGCGACGATCGGCGCGACCCCGGCCGAGCGCATGGCGGCCAGTTCGGTGTCGGAGAAGTCGGTGAAGGCGATCACCGCGGCGGGGGTGAGCGCCTTCCACAGGTCGGCCATCGGGCGGTCGTTGTGGTTGCCGGGGTGCACGACGAAGGTGAGCCCGTGGCGGGCCAGCGCGGTCGACAGGTTGCCGAGCAGGGAGCCCACTTCGGGGCCGATGGGCCAGTCGGGCAGCAGGCAGAGCACCACGTCGGAGCGGCCGGTGCGCAGCGTGCGGGCGGCGGCCGAGGGCGCGTAGCCGAGCTGGGCGGCCGCCTCGAGGACCCGGCCGCGGGTAGTGGCCGAGATGGTCTGCCGGGGGGTGTCGTTGAGGACGTAGCTGACCGTGGCCCGGGAGACCCCGGCCAGGCGCGCGACGTCGGCGCTGGTCACCCGTCGGGTCGCCGATTCCGTCATGCTGACAATCTAACTTACACGTGTAACCATATGCCCATGACGCTCGACTTCGCCGCCCTCATCACGTCGCTCGATCTGCCGGCCAAGGTTCGCCTGCTCACCGGCGCCTCCGCTTTCTCGCTCGCGCCGGAGCCGTCGATCGGTCTCGGCGAGATGCGCTTCTCCGACGGTCCGACCGGCGTCCGCGGCCTGAAGTTCGTGGGCGGGCGGGTCGTTTCCCTGTTTCCCAACGCGACGCTGCTGGCCTCGGCGTGGGACGAGGCTTCGGCCTACGAGGTGGGAAAGCTCCTGGCCGAGGAGGCGATGGCCCAGCAGATCCACGTGGTGCTCGGCCCGACGATCAACCTGCATCGCAGTCCGCTCGGCGGGCGGCTGTTCGAGGCGTACTCGGAAGATCCGCTCCTGACCGGCAAGCTGGCCGCGGCGTACGTGCGCGGCATGCAGGACAGCGGGATCGCCGCCTGCCTCAAGCATCTGGTGGCCAACGAGTCGGAGACCGATCGCAACACGGTGAACAGCGTGGTCGACGAGGCGACGCTGCGCGAGCTGTATCTGCTGCCGTTCGAGATCGCGGTCTCCGACGGCGGCGCCTGGTCGATCATGGGCGCCTACAACGACGTGAACGGCCAGGCCGCCACCGAGCAGCAGCACGTCAACAACGAGATCGTGAAGGGCGAGTGGGGCTACCCGGGCCTGATCATGTCGGACTGGTTCGCCACCAAGACGGCCGCGGCGGCCGCCAACGGCGGTCTCGACCTGGTCATGCCGGGCCCGGACGGCCCGTGGGGCGACGCGCTGGTGGCGGCGGTCGAGGCGGGCGAGGTCAAGGAGGCGGTGATCGACGATCATCTGGGCCGGCTGCTGCTGCTCGCCTCGCGCGTGGGCGCGCTCGGCGACCAGCGGGACTGGCCCTCGTCGCTTCCGTCGCCCTCGTCGGCCGTGCGCCGGGAGCAGCTGACCCGGCTCGCGGCGGCCGGTATGACGGTGCTGAAGAACGACGGCGGCACGCTGCCGCTGGAGCGGTCGTCGAGCGTGGCGCTGATCGGCCGGCACGCGGTCGAGACGATCGACATGGGCGGCGGCTCGGCCCAGGTGAACCCGCCCCACCAGGTCAGCGTGCGGGAAGGGCTGCGCGAACTGCTCGGTGACCGGGTGACCGTGACCGACGGGGTGGAGGTGCGGACGCGGCCGGTGCCGGCGCGCAACGGCTTCCTGACCGCGCCGTCGAACGGGCAGCCCGGCATCGACGTGACGATCTACGACGCCACCGGGAACGAGCTCGAGACCCGGTACTGCGCCCTGGCCAAGACGATGATCGGGATGGACGACGACTTCGCCGCGCCGGCCGCCTCGGCCCGACTGTCCGGCGTGGTCGCCGCGACCGGGCCGGTGGAGCTGGGCGTGCTCGGCGTCGGCGACTGGTCGACGCCGGTCGCGGAGCCGTTCGCGCTGCGCGTCTCCGGTGGCGGGATCGGCGAGGAGGTGCTCACTCCCCCGGCGCGGACGTTCGTGGTGGAGTCGCCCGGTTCGCTGCTGTTCGAGGCGACTGTCGCCTTCGAGGACATGGGCCTGTACGGACTTGTCGGGAATATGGCTTCACGTGAAACCGTGGACGTGATCGACGACGCGGTGCGGGCGGCGGCCGCGGCCGACGTCGCGGTAGTGGTCGTGGGGCTGACCGAGGAGCAGGAGACCGAGTCGGTCGACAAGACCACCCTGGCCCTGCCCGGCGCGCAGGACGCGCTGATCGAGGCGGTCGCGGGCGCGGCCCGCCGCACGGTCGTGGTGGTCAACGCGGCCACCCCGGTGCTCATGCCGTGGCTGCCCCGGGTCGACGCGGTGCTGTGGGCCGGGCTGCCGGGCCAGGAGGGCGGCCACGCGATCGCGGCGGCGCTGCTGGGCGACATCGAGCCGGCGGGCCGGCTGGTCACCTCGTTCCCGGCGGCCGACGGGGCGTCGCCGGCCTGGTCGGTGACGCCGGTCGACGGCGAGCTCCGCTACGACGAGGGCACGTTCATCGGCTACCGCGGCTACTACGCGGGCAAGGCGGCCGCGCCGGCGTTCTGGCTCGGGCACGGCCTGGGGTACGCGACGTGGGAGTACTCCGACGTGCGGCTCGTGCTCGGCGACGCGCCGTCGGTCACCGCGACCGTCACGAACACCGGCACCCGCCCGAGCCGCGAGGTGGTGCAGGTCTACCTGCGCCCGGTCGAGCCGGACGAGCCCGTACGCCTGGTCGGCTGGGAATCCGTGACCGTCGCCCCCGGCGAGTCGGCCCGGGTGACCGTCCACACCGATCGCCGCCTGTGGCGCAAGTGGAACGCGCAAGCCGGCGCCTGGGACCGGCTGGCCGACGGCGGCGAGTTCCTGGTGGCCCGCGGCCTGGGCGACATCCGCGCCACGCTCTCCTAGGCAGCGTTCCCATGGTCCGGGGCGGGCGGCGCGACCTGCGCGGCCCGTTCCGCGGCCGCGTGGCATCGGCTCACGATCGTCATGAACTGCCGATGCCGCCGGGTGTCCAGCATCGAGAAGCTCTCGCCCCGCTGTCGCCACCATTCCCGGGCGGCGCTTTCCTTGAAAAGATCATCAAGGGCGGCGTGCAGAAATCGCTCGTCCGCCTCGCCGATGTCCCAGACCAGAAGCCAATGCGAGACCCAAAGGTTTATCAATACCTTTTTCTTGTACGTCTCGATCGTCTCGTCGCCCACCTGATAACTCAGGGCGGGGTCTTCGAGGCCGAGCTTGACGAGTTCGAAATGCCTCTCGCGAGCACTGATGGCCTGCGCCAGCCGCGTCTGCCGCACCTGGAGGGCAACGGATGCCGCAATTCCGCACAGCCCCAGGCCTGCGACGATCGCGGAAATCCCGCCGTATGCCTGGCCCGCGTCGGAAAGAAGCCTCCAATCACGATCATTCACCAAGCCCTGAATGAGGAGGGGGAACGCCACGATCGTCGCGATGAAGGTCACGCAGAGACTGCCGACGATCAGCCAGCCGCCCAGCCGGCGCGGAACGCGCGGAAGTGGTGCCAACGAGGTGGTCATACGGTGAGCGTGGCATCGACCGTCCAGCCGCATACCGGGTCGATCTGTGGTGCTATTCCGGAATAGTACGAAAGTGACCCATTACCCGATCGGCGTCACGCACACAGGGTGCGATGTCTTGACGGCAATGAGCACCACTCTGACCCGCCAGGGCGTAACCGCGCGCAGGCGTGTCCGTTAATAGTCCCCAGTGGGACAAAATGGCCAAATGTGTCGCTTTCGCCCCAGCCGCTTGTTTCCTCTTAACCCGAGTCCGAGCGGTGTGTGAAGCCCTCCCCGGGTGCAAGCCGGGGAGGGCCACATTCAACACGGGCACTCCCTAATCGCTCCCCAAGATTCTTTTGGCGGGCCCGTAACCCCGCATCGGCGGAGGCGTTCTTCTGATGCTGGGCAACTTCCGTCGCGTTTGGCTTGCACCCAGCGACGGACGTGCATCGAAGAAAACAGATTCATGAATGGACTCGGGTATGGATTCTGTTGCTGAGGAGCATTCGGGCGTGCCACCCGCCACTCAGCGGATGGCGGCCGGCGCATTGACGGCATCGCCCATCAAGTGGCGGCTGGGCCGTCCGCCGTCGGAACGTGGGAGTCTGACAAACGGGACGTGTCCGGACGTCTTCGAGCTGGCTGACGGGAATTTCGCCGTCATCGGAACAGATCGCACGACGGAGATGCGGCACATGTTGCCGCCGGACGCGGGGGTGGCTCCCTACGAGAGACTCGTAGTGATCACCCGAGAAACCATGTTGGGGGCGCTACAGGATCTGCTGTCGCGCCGCGCCCCGCGGAACGCAGCCTAGGCCGCCCGGCCCGCCACCTCGTTCCCGGCGCTGCGGGGCAGTCGGATCGCCTCCAGTGCCGGGAGCGTGAGCAGCACCGCCAGCGCGATCAGCGCGAACCGGAACTCGGCGTTCGTGAGCGACGCCCCCAGCCGTACGAGCAAAGCACCCAGAGCCACCCCCAAGCCGGAACCGACCTCCTGGATCGTCGACATCAGGGAGTTGGCGCCGGTCATCCGCTCGGCCGGGACGTCGGCGAAGGCCATCGTGTTGTAGGTCGTGAAGCCGATCGACCGGAAGACGCCACTGAGCAGCAGCACCGCGAGCAGCAGGACGATCGGGGTGCCGCTCGTCGTGAAGGCGAGCGCGACCAGGATCGCCGCCGAGGCCAGAACGGCCATCAGCATCATCGAACGGATGCCGAGCGCGCGCATCATCGGGGTGGTCGCCGGCTTGACGCCGACGTTGCCGGCGAACAGCGCGATCATCGCCAGACCGGCCTGGGCGGCGGACCAGCCGAAGCCGAGCTGGAAGAAGAGCGGCAGCAGGAACGGTGTCGCCGCGCCGATGACCGCGCGGAACACCGAACCGCCCAGGGCCGTCACGCGGTAGGTGGCGACCTTGAGGACGCGCAGGTCGAGCAGGGGCCTGCCGGTGGTCAGCAGATAGCGCACGGCGACCGACAGGGTCACCGCCGCGATGATCAGCTCGGCCGAGGCGAGGGGCCAGCGCGGCCGCGTCCCGGCCACCCCCTCGAGCCCGGCCACCAGCGCGGCCAGCCCGGCCGCGACCAGCGCGAAACCCCGCCAGTCGAGCCGCCCGGCGTTCTCGGCCCGCACGTCCGGGACCAGCCGGCGGGCCAGCAGCAGCGCGGCCAGCCCCAGGGGCAGATTCACGACGAAGATCAACCGCCAGCTCGCGTACGTGCTGAGCACGCCCCCGAGAGCGGGTGCGATCAGCGGGGCCACGAGCGCGGGCCAGGTCAGGTACGCGATGGCGCGCACCAGGTCCTTCTTCGCGGTGGTGCGGATGACGACGAGCCGGCCGACCGGCACCATCATGGCGCCGCCGGCACCCTGCAGGATGCGCGTGCCGACCAGCATCGGCAGGTTCACCGCGAGCGCGCATCCGGCCGAGGCGAGGGTGAAGACGACCACGGCCGTCATGAAGATCCGCCGGGCCCCGAAGCGCTCGGTGAGCCAGCCGCTGATCGGGATGAGAACGGCCAGGGTCAGCACGTACGCGGTGATCGCGACGTTGATCGTCACCGGCGCCACGCCGAGGTCGGCCGCGATGTGCGGGGCGGCCGGGGCGATCACCGTGGCGTCCAGGATCTCCATGAAGAACGCGCCGGCCACGAGCAGCGCGAGCCCGCGCCTCATAGCCGGGGCAGCCACACGTCGTCGACGATCTCGGCCATCACCTCGTCCGGCACCGGGCTCAGCGTCATCAGCATCTCGTGCCGGAGCAGGTCCATGGGCAGGCTCACCACGCGCGGCGACCGCGGCCCGCGGGCCAGCTCGCCGCGCTCGACCGCCCGCTCGATCAGGATCTCGAAGCCGATCGGCCGGCCCGGCCCGCGCAGCGTGTCGCGCAGCTCCCGGAAGTTGGTGCCGGTCTCGCGGAAGTAGTCCATCAGCTGCACGGTGAGCGTCATCATCATCCGGGCCCGGCCGGCGTTGATCCGGCGCAGCAGCTCGAGGGCGTCCTCGCGCAGGCTCCCGGTGTCGGGCAGCTCGATCGGCTGGTCCAGCCACCCCTTGCCAAGGGTGGCCAGCAGCAGGTCCTCGCGCTGCGGCCAGCGCCGGTAGAGCACCGGGCGGCTGGTGCCGGCGCGCGCGGCCACCGCCTCGTACGTGAAGCCGGAGTAGCCGTGCTCGACCAGCACCTCCCACGCCGCGTCGAGGATCGCGCCCTCCAGCTCGGCGCCGCGCCGCCGTGTCTTAAGACTCACTTGCGTATCTTAACGCACCGCCCTACCGTGAAGTCGTTAGATACAGGTACGTATCTTAAGGCGGTTAGTCATGACCAACCCGTTCCGTGTCGCCGCGGCGGTGATCGCCGGCGGCGTGGCCGTCATCCTCGACTCGACGATCGTCGCCGTGGCCCTGCACCAGCTCGCGACCGACTTGCACGCCGACGTGCGCACGATCCAGTGGGTCAGCACGGCCTACCTGCTCGCGCTCGGCGTGGTCATCCCGGTGGTCGGCTGGCTCCAGGGCCGGGTCGGCGCCAAACGCCTGTGGATGGCGGCGCTCGCCCTGTTCCTGGTGGGCTCGGTGCTCTGCGCGTTCGCTTGGAACGCGCCCAGCCTCATCGCGTTCCGCGTGATCCAGGGCGCCGGCGGCGGCGCCATGCTGCCCCTGATGACCACGATGGTCGTGCAGGCGACCGGCGAGGCCGACCGCAACCGCGTCGTCTCGGTGGTGGCCCTGCCGGCCGCGGTCGGCCCGATCCTCGGCCCGGTGATCGGCGGCCTGATCCTGGGCGCGGCCAGCTGGCGCTGGCTGTTCCTGGTCAACGTCCCGCTCTGCCTGCTCGGCCTGCTCCTGGCGTGGCGGCTCATCCCGTCCGACACCCCGTCCCGGCGCGTACGCCTGGACGCGCGGGGCTTCGCGCTGCTCTCCCCCGGCCTGGTAGTCCTGCTGTGGGGCCTGTCGAACGCGTCCGGCTCGTTCGTGCGCGCCGACGTGCTGATCCCACTGGCGGCCGGCGCGGCCCTGCTGACCGCCTTCGTCCTGCGCGCGGTGCGCCTCGGCCCGGCCGCGCTGGTCGACCTGGACGTGCTGCGCTCCCGCAACACCTGGGCCGCGACGTCACTGCTGTTCCTGTCCGGGGCCGCCCTCTACGGCGCGATGTTCCTGCTCCCGCTCTACTGGCAGCAGTCGCGCGGCAGCACCGCCCTCGAAGCGGGCCTGCTGCTCATCCCGCAGGGCGTCGGCTCACTGCTCTCCCGGGTGGCCGCCACCCGCCTGCTCGACCGCGTCGGCCCCCGAGCCGTGGCCATGGCCGGCTTCGCCCTGGTCGGCCTGGCCACGGTCCCGTTCGCCCTCGCCGGCGAGCACACCGCGATCTGGCCGCTGATGACCGCTTTGTTCGTACGAGGTCTCGGCCTGGGCATCGTCCTGATCCCCCTGATGACGGTCGCCTTCGTCGGCCTTCCCCACGAGAAGATCCCGCACGCCAGCATCGTCACCCGCATCGCCCAACAGGTCGGCGGCTCGGTCGGCGTGGCCCTCCTGGCCGTGGTCCTCGCGAACTCCGGCTCCTTCGACGTGGCCTTCTGGTGGACCCTGGCCTTCACCGCGGTCGCCGTGGCCCTGTCGTTCACGCTGCCCAAAGCGGGCGAGGCCGCCTCACATGTGGCACTGGACCGAAGCGATGACGCAGTCGTCCGGCACTGAGTCGAGGTAGCGGTCCATCTCCCGGACATGGGCCGGCCATCCGCGATCATCGGTGAACTGAGTGAGCCACTGTCCGTCCAGCGTCACATAGGCGTACGTCGCGACGGCCTGGGCGGCGATGCCGGCGAGGTAGTGCTCCCGATCGCCCGCGAAGACCGCCACCGGATCCGCGGTCAGGAGCGAGAAGGTGAAGTACGGGTGCTCCTGAGTCTCCGCGTGCCGGGCGACCTCCTGAACGGCCGGCTGGGCGAGCCACTCCCGCTGGGCCTGCCCGGGCTCGTCGGCGTACACCGCCTCGAAGTGCGCCAGCGGCAACGGCGCCGGATGAGCGCGGACGACGCCGGCCCAGGCGTCCCACCCCGCCGCCGCATAGTCGCGGGCGGACCGGCGAAGGGCCTCGAAGTCGATGATCCCTTTGGGCGCGGCGACCGCGGCCCGCTCCCGGTCGTCGCCGTCGACACGCAGGGCGCGGACGTCGCCGGCCCGCTCGGGCCGCAGCGGCAGCCGGTTCGCTCGGGGCAGCCACCACCGATCCCACACCGCGTTGGGGTCGAACGGCTCGCGGATCTCTCCGTTGTAGTCGAACGGAGCGAGCGCCGCCGTCAGAGCCGGCATGACAAGCTCGCGGCTCACGGGCCCGAGGAACACCGTCGTGGAGAACTTCACGCCGCATCGTAGGAGCACCGCCCCAACAAGATCAATGAGAATTACGGTCACGCCGCCGGACCACCTTCGGCGGACTGCGGACTGACGTGATCTTCCGTACGCTCGGCGGGCCGCCCGGTGGTGGCGGTGTGCTCGGGAAAGGCGCTCACAGTGGACTCGTCGACTCGGCGGCGGACCGGCCTCGCCGGCCTCTATCTGGGTTTGTTCGCGGCAGTCTGGTTCAGCATTCCGGCGGCCGGCGGTGCGCTGCGTGTGCTTTTGGTCGTGGCCAGCGGGCCGCCCTGCTGACCGCGGGGTGGGGACTGTCCATTCTCCTCAGAGCCGGGCGCGAGGGCCGGGAACCGCGCGACCGTGCGGCCGATCGGCGCTACCTGCTGATCGTGCTGACCGAGTTCGCCGCGGCGGGGGCCGGGCGCTTCTGCTGTCGCTGGCCGGGCAGTCGGCGTACACCCCGGCCCTGGTCTCGGCCGTGGTCGGGCTGCATTTCTTTCCGCTCGCGCCGGTGCTGGGCAGTCCCCGGCTGCGCGTGCTGGGCGCCGTCGTCTGCGCGGTCGCCCTCGTCGCGCTGATCGCCGGGCTCGCCGGCTCGGTCGCGCCCGGCCTGGTCGCCGGGGTGGGAACCGGGCTGGCGCTGCTCGGCTACGTCGTACCCGCACTGGTCCGGGCCTCAGGTCAGAAGCTGGCCTGAAATCCGCCTAGCGTCGGGGTCATGACCAGAAACGCACCGGACGGCTACACCACTGTCGCGCCCTGGATCGTCACGCCGGACACCGGGCGGCTCCTGGACTTCGTCGCCACCGTGTTCGACGGGGTCGAGCTCGCCCGCGTGCCCCTCGAGGACGGGACCATCGGGCACGCCGAGATCCGGGTGGGTGACACCGTTCTGCTCGCGTTCGACCGGCGTCCCGAGTGGCCGGCCATGCCGTCGCTGCTGCGGGTCTTCGTGCCCGACGCCGACGCCGCGATGGATCGCGCGGCCGCCGCCGGCGCTCGGGTGGTCACCGCCGGCGCCACCCACGCGTTCGGGCAGCGCGGCGGGCGGGTGCGCGACGAGTGGGGCAACATCTGGTGGATCAGCGCGGTGGTCGAGCAGGTCACCGCGGAGGAGGGGATGCGGCGGCTGGCCGAGCCCGGGTACGCCGCCGCGATGCGCGACGCGCAGGAGACCCTCGACCGGGAGCTGGCCGGCCGCACCGTCGGCAGGAGTGGCCTGCGGGTGCGCTGATCTTGGTGTGGTGGACGGCACCCGTGGGAACGGAAGACCGGGCCTTTGTCCGCGGTTTCGCGGGGTACAAAGAACGCGGGCGGACAAAGGAGTCACACCATGGGCGAGATCGTGCTCATCCGGCACGGGCAGACCGAGTGGAGCGCGAACGGGCGCCACACGTCGTACACCGATCTCGAGCTCACCGAGGAGGGCGAGCGGCAGGCTCGCGCCGCCGGGGAGCGCGTCAAGGACCGTACGTTCGCGGCGGTGATCTCCAGCCCGCGCAAGCGGGCACTGCGGACCGCGGAGCTGGCCGGCCTCACCGTGACCGAGACGACCGAGGATCTGGCCGAGTGGAACTACGGCGAGTACGAGGGGATCACCACCGCCACGATCCACGAGACCGATCCTGAGTGGTGGCTGTTCACCGACGGCGCGCCCGGCGGTGAGTCGCCGGAGCAGATCGCCGCCCGGATCGACCGGGTGCTGAAGCACGCGCGCACGTTCCTCGACCAGGGTGACGTCGCCCTGATCGGGCACGGGCACGCGCTGCGCGTGGCCGGCGCCCGCTGGGTCGAGCAGCCGGCCGAGTTCGCCGGGCGGCTCAAGCTGGGCACCGCCACGCTGTCGACGCTGGCCTTCGAGCACGGACGGCCCGCGATCGACGCGTGGAACGCGTGAAGATCTTGCCGGGTGTTTGCCGGGGTTTAGGGTTGGGCCGCCATATTCGCGGTCGTGGAACGACGTAACCTTCTCCGCGCGGCCGTGGCCGCGCCCGCAGTGTCCCTGGTGGCACCGGCCCTCGGCGCCACCCCGGCCTCGGCTCACTCGTCCGCCGGCAAGTTCGACGAGGCCGGCCCGCGCTTCGCCCTGGCCGTGCTGCCCGACACGCAGTATCTGTTCGACGCCGACAGCGCCGACCCGGCGCCGCTGCGCGAGACGTTCTCCTACCTGCTCGAGCAGCGCGCCGAGGACAACATCGCCTTCCTGACGCACCTGGGCGACGTCACCGAGCACGGCACCGACGCCGAGATCAAGCTGGCCGGCGAGACGTTCAAGAAGATCGACGGGCGGCTGCCGTACAGCGTCCTGGCCGGCAACCACGACGTGAACAGCTCGACCAACGACCAGCGCGGCACCACCGCTTACCTGTCCACTTTCGGCCCGGCGCGGTTCCGCGGCCGCAAGACCTTCCTGGGCGCCTCGGCCGACGGCTACAACAGCGCGCACCTGATCGAGGCCGGCGGCCGCCAGTGGCTGATCCTCGCGCTCGACTGGCGCATCTCCGACGGCGGCCTCACGTGGGCTCAGGGCATTCTCCAGGCCCATTCCCGTACGCCGGCGATCGTGACCACCCACGACCTGGCCTACGCCGACGACGGCGGGAAGGCGTACCTGTCCGGCAACGGCCAGCGGCTCTGGGACAAGCTGATCAAGGGCAACGACCAGATCTTCCTGACCCTCAACGGCCACTACTGGCCGCCCGGGCGGACCGTGCTCAAGAACGACGCCGGGCACGACGTCCACGTGCACATCACGAACTACCAGGACCGCTATTACGGCGGCGCCGCGATGATCCGGCTCTACCACTTCGACCTGGTCCGCAACCGGATCGACGTGGAGACGTTCTCGCCCTGGTTCCTGTCGAAGTCGCCGCGCACGCCGCTGGAAGCCGAGACGATCGAGCTCACGAGCGACGTCGACCGGTTCAGCCTCGAGATCGACTTCGATGAGCGGTTCGCCGGCTTCGCTCCCCCGGCGCTTCCCGCACCGCGCCCGGCCGCGCGGGTCGTCGACCGGCACACCGCCGCCTACTGGCGGTTCGACACGGCCGGTCAGTCGGTCGCCGACGGCGCCGTCGTGCGGGATCTGAGCGGCAAGGGCAACCACTTGACCGTACGGCGTCTCGCCACCGGCGACGTGTCGCTCTCGCAGGACCACCACGTGGGCGCGCCGGCGCACGCCAGCCTGTACTTCGCCGGCGGCAAGAACCCCAACCGCGGCGCGATCTTGCACACCGGTGACAAGGCCCCGCTCAACAGCGCGAAGTTCCTCGGCGGCTACACCATCGAGGCCTTCATCAAGCTGCCCGAGCCGTTCGTCGGCGACCACAGCTGGATGGGTGTCTTCAGCTGGGAGGGCCGCGCGGTCGACGCCGGCAAGAAGAGCGGCTACGACGAGCTCGAGCCCACGTGCAGCCTGAACCTGTCCGGGGAGCGCTTCCTGCAGTACGTGCTCTACACCGAGGACGGCGACCACAACCCGACCTCGTGGAGCCACGCCCTGCCCACCGGTGTCTGGCAGCACGTGGCCATCGTCAACGACGGCCGCCGCTCGATCATCTACGTGAACGGTTCGAAGATCGCCCGCAACCCCACCCAGCCCGCGCACGGCATCGCCACCGTGGGCCGCCCGTTCGTGATCGGCGCGACCTCGTACGACCTGAAGTACGAGCAGGGCTTCTACGGCTGGATCGGCGACGTCCGCATCACCGACCGCCCCCTGAAGCCCACCCAGTTCCTCCCCGGCGGCCGCTTCATCTGAGCCCCGGGCCGGCGCGGCCGGTGGCCGCGCCGGCCCGGATCCGGAGCCCGTCGATGAGGATCGCGAGCATGCGGTCGAGCTGTTCGCGGTGCTCCGGGCCACCGGCCACGGAGAGCAGGCCGGCGAGCATGCTCCCCACGTCGATCGGGTCGATGTCGCCGCGCAATTGCCCGGCCCGCGCTCCGGCGTCCAAGAGTTCTCCGAGGATCTGCTGAACCTCGTCGCAGACCGGGCCGGTGCCGAACCGGCCCGTGGCGCTCATGGCGACCAGGGCATCGCCGAGGCCGCGCCGCTCGGTGGCCCAGGCGGCGAACCGGCCCATCCAGGCGTGCAGCGCGCCCACCGGCGGCTCGCTCGCCAAAAGGGCGCGGGCCTCGTCGCGGAGCGGGCGGATCTGGTCGCGATAGATCTCCTCGACCAGGTCCTCGCGGGTGGGGAAGTGCCGGTAGAGGGTGGCGCTGCCGACGCCGGCCCGTTTGGCGATCGCGTCGAGCGAGATCGTCCGGTCGCCGGAGGCGAACACCTCGGTCGCGGTGGCGATCAGGTGTTCACGGTTGCGGCGGGCGTCGGCGCGGAGGCCGGCGGGTCGAGAGGTCATCGTCATCACATTCGCAGTTTCGGGCCGGACGGGCTTGGCAAACCGGGGGACTCCCCGTTTAGTCTAGGCGACGATAAGCGGGGACATCCCCGTTTAGGGTCGAGGAGTCACCATGCCCACAGCGCTCATCACCGGCGGGACGTCGGGAATCGGCCTGGCCACCGCGCAACTGCTGCACGCCCGCGGATATCGGGTCGCCGTCACGGGCCAGAACCCCGACACGATCGCCCAGGCGAGGGCCGCCCTCCCCGACGCGCTCGTGACCCGCGCCGACGCGCGGGACCTGGCCGGCACCGGTGACCGAGGTGACCGAGGCTTCGTTCGACGAGCAGGTCGCCATCAACTTCAAGGGCCAGTACTTCACCCTCCAGAAGACGCTTCCGCTGATCGAAGACGGCGGTTCCGTGGTCATCACCGTCGGGATCGGCGCCCGGCGCGTCGCCGAGGTCGTCGCCTTCCTCGCCTCGGACGCGGCCGGTTACGTGACCGGCCAGGACATCGTCGTCGCCGGCGGCTACGGCCTCGGCGCCTGACCGGTCCCCCGCCTTCCCACCGCTCATCATCCGCTCAGGAGAATCTGATGTCACTCACCCTTGACACCTACCGGCAGCTGGGCCGTTCGGGACTGTGGGTCTCGCCGCTCGCGCTCGGCGCCGCTACCTTCGGCAACGACTGGGGCTGGGGCGCCGGCCGCGACGAGGCCCGCCGGCTGTTCGACCTCTACGTCGAGCGCGGCGGCAACTTCATCGACACCGCGGTCACCTACACCAACGGCACCTCCGAGCGGATGCTGGGCGAGTTCGCTCGCGACCGCCGGGAAAGCCTGGTGCTGGCCACGAAGTACACGACACTGCGCACCCCCGGCGACCCGAACTCCGGCGGCGCCGGCCGCAAGAGCCTGACCGGCGCGGTCGAGACCAGCCTGCGACAGCTGGGAACCGACTACATCGACCTGCTCTACCTTCACGTCTGGGACTTCACCACGCCCGTGGAGGAGATCCTGCGCGGCCTGGACGACCTGGTCGGCCAGGGCAAGGTCCTGTACGTGGGAATCTCCAACACCCCGGCCTGGCAGATCTCGCGCATGCAGGCCATCGCCGACCTGCGCGGGTGGTCGCCACTGGTCGCGCTGCAACTGGAGTACAACCTGGTCGAACGCACCGGCGAGCGGGACCTGTTGCCGATGGCCCGGGAACTCGGGCTGGGTACGGTCCTCTGGTCGCCCCTCGCGGGCGGGGTCCTCACCGGCAAATACGGCCGGCAGGACCTGACCGCGCCGGACACCACAGCCGCCGACAGCGCCCGCAAGAGCTTCAACGTGGCGCTCGGCGGGGTCACCGAACGCAACCTCGCGATCGTCGACGTGGTCAAGGAGATCGCCGTCGAGCTGGGCCGCACGCCCGCCCAGGTCGGGCTGGCCTGGACCCTGGAGAACCCCGCGGTGACCTCCCCGATCATCGGTGCCCGCACGTCGTCGCAGCTGCGGGAGAACCTGGGCGCGCTGGACGTCGAGTTCACCCCGGCCCAGCTCGCTCGGCTGGACCGGGCCAGCGCCGTCGAGCTCGGCTTCCCGCACGCGATGCTGGCCAGCGACCACATCCGGGCGCAGACCCGCGGCGACATCACGTTCGCGGCCCGTCGCTGACCCGGGCGGGACGACGGCGTTCGGCCCTCGGCAGTAAACCGACCGATGGCGGAACCGGGTGCGGTGGGCAGGCAGGGCGCATGGCGACATTCGATCCCGCTCAGCACACCGTCGTTGCGGCCCGGACGTTCGCGGACCTTCGGGTCGGTGAGGTGTTCAACGCGCCCAGCCGGACCGTGACCGACGCGCACGCGTCGGCGTTTCCGGCCGTGTCGGCGGACAACCATCCGATTCACTACGACGCGGTGTACGCCCAAGCGCACGGGCACCGGGCGCCGGTGGTGCACGGGCCGCGGGTGCTGGCGTTCACGGCGCCCGGGGCGACGCTCGGGAGGTCAACGCCGGGGACACGCTCTACCCCAGTCTGACCATCATCGGGCTGGAGCCGGGTGACGGTACGGGCGGGGTGACCACCCGGGCGACCGTGCACAACCAGCGCGGCGAGCTGGTGCTCTCGGGAGAGCACCGCTATGTGCTGAAAGCCTGACCACCGCCACACGCGAGACGGGCGTCACGGCCTTGAGTGGCAGCGAGGCCGCCCCGGAATACCCGGGGCGGCCTCGCTTGCGGTGGGGTGGACGACGACGCGTACTACAGCAGATCTTTGAAATCGACCGTCAGGGCGAACGGGTCCACCACCGTGACGGGCTCGCGGGAGGCAAGCTCGCGAGCCAGCTCGGCGGAGGCGCGGGTGATGCGGGAACGCAGCGTGCCGTCGGCGGAGTCGGCGCCCCAGTCGTCGCTGGCGGCGAAGACGGCGGTCGGGACGACGACGGCGTGCAGATAGGCGAACATCGGGCGCAGAGCGTGCTCCAGGGCCAGCGAATGGCGGGCCGTGCCGGCCGTGGCGGCGATCAGGACCGGCTTGTCGGCCAGCGCGTCCTTGTCGAGGACGTCGAAGAACGACTTGAACAGGCCGCTGTAGCTGGCGGTGAAGATCGGCGTGACGGCGATCAGGGCGTCGGCCGCGGCCACCGCGTCCAGGGCGTCCTTGAGCGCAGCCGGCGGGAAGCCGGTGAGCAGGTGGTTGGCGATGTCGTGGGCCAGGTCGCGTAGCTCGATGACCTGAACCGTGAGCTCGACGTCGCCGTCCGCGGCGGCGGAGACCACGGACGCGGCGAGCTGGTCGGCCAGCAGGCGGGTCGACGAGGGCTGGCTCAGGCCGGCCGAGACGACGACGAGGTTGCGCTGCTTCATGCCTGGACCTCTTCCTTGCTGTCCTTCTCCAGCTTGGCGGCGAGGAGGGACGCGTGGGTGGGTGCGTCCGGCACGTGGGCCGGCTTGAGGGCGGCGAACTCCTTGCGCAGTACGGGCACGACCTCGCTGCCGAGGAGGTCCAGCTGCTCGAGGACCGTCTTGAGGGGCAGGCCGGCGTGGTCCATCAGGAACAGCTGGCGCTGGTAGTCGCCGACGTAGTCGCGGAAGCCGAGCGTACGGTCGATGACCTGCTGCGGGCTGCCGACGGTGAGCGGGGTCTCGCGGGTGAAGTCCTCCAGCGACGGGCCGTGGCCGTAGACGGGGGCGTTGTCGAAGTACGGGCGGAACTCCTTGACCGCGTCCTGGCTGTTCTTGCGCATGAACACCTGGCCGCCGAGGCCGACGATGGCCTGGTCGGGGTCGCCGTGGCCGTAGTGGGCGAACCGCGAGCGGTAGAGCTCGATCATCCGCTGGGTGTGCGAGGCGGGCCAGAAGATGTGGTTGGCGAAGAAGCCGTCACCGTAGAAGGCGGCCTGCTCGGCGATCTCGGGGCTGCGGATCGAGCCGTGCCACACGAACGGCGGGATGTCGTCGAGCGGGCGCGGGGTGCTGGTGAAGCTCTGCAGCGGGGTGCGGAACTTGCCCTGCCAGTCGACCACGTGCTCACGCCACAGCTGGTGCAGCAGCGCGTAGTTCTCGATCGCGAGCGGGATGCCGGCCCGGATGTCCTTGCCGAACCAGGGGTAGACCGGCCCGGTGTTGCCGCGGCCCATCATCAGGTCGACGCGCCCACCGGCCAGGTGCTGCAGCATCGCGAAGTCCTCGGCGATCTTGACCGGGTCGTTGGTCGTGATCAGCGTGGTGGCGGTGCTCAGCTGCAGGGTCTCGGTCTGGGCCGCGATGTACGCGAGGGTGGTGGTCGGCGAGGAGGAGAAGAAGGGCTCGTTGTGGTGCTCGCCGAGCGCGAAGACGTCGAGGCCGACCTCCTCCGCGTGCTTGGCGATCGTGACGATGTCCTTGATGCGCTGGCCTTCGGTCGGGGTCACGCCCGTCGTCGGGTCCGTCGTGATGTCACTGACGCTGAAGATTCCGAACTGCATGACCCGCTCCTAGTCCTGGCCGGGACTTCGTACATCCCGTCGCTGCCACCCACAACCTCTTTGATCGGTCAACTATTTCAAAATCAAAGAACTTGCGCTGCGGCGCGGGTCACACTCGAAGAGGCAGCGCGCGACAACCTGGGGGGCCGCACGTGTTCATCAAGATCGTGGTCACGGCCGTCACCGGCGGTCTGGCCTATCTGCTGACCGGAATCGCCGATCAGCCGGAGATATGGCGAATCACCCTGGCGGTGTTCGTGGCCGGAGTGGCGTTGATGGTCCAGTTCCTGATCGACGTCGCCGACCGATCCCGCGCGGTGATCGAGTCGGTGACGACGATCAGCGAGGCGGCGGCGCACTTGGCCGGCGCGCAGGACCGCCTCGGGGGCGACAGCCTCGTGCGGCTGGTGGAGTCCGCCGGCCGGATGGATCCCGCCGGGGCCCTGCCGCGTCTGTTCGCGCGCCGTCAGATCGGCGACCTGGCGAATCTGCTCGACGGGCTTCGATCGGGCCGGGCGGAGCACGAGGGCGAGGACCCGGACTGGCTGCTCGGGCTCACCGAGTCGGCGAGCAGCAGCATCGACGCCACCAGCATGACGTCGTTCGACCGGCATCGGGGCTTCGTCGACGAGGGCGAGTTCTGGGAGAGCGACCTGGGCCTGCGCTACCTCGACCGCCAGCGCCAGGCCATCGAGCGCGGCGTCCGCGTCCGGCGGCTGTTCCTGCTCACCGAGGACGCGACCGACGTCGACCAGCTCGGGAAGCTGCTCGAACCGCATCAGAGGATCGGCGTCGAGACCCGCGTCCTGCGCCCGGAGAACGTCTACTTCCTCCACCAGAGCGATCTCGAGGACTTCATCGTCTTCGACCAGCAGATCAGCTACGAGTTCCACACCGCCCATACCCTCAAGAAGAACGTGACCCCGCTGATCGCCAACGTCGCCCTGGTGGTCGACCGCCGGCTGGTCGAGAAACGCCGGCACCGATTCGAAGAGCTGTGGGACGCCGCCAAGCCCAGGGAAGACGGATAAACGCCACTAGCCTCAGAACCGACTCGACTTTGGGCAGGTGACAGCGCACCGATGCACATCCAGCCACGGCAGCAGATACTCGACATCTGGCGATACACGGTCAGGGCATCGCTCGAAGGGAATCGATGGCGCCCGGGCGGCGGCAACTCGATCAGCGACGCCGAGCAGCTTCTCTGCCTCATGTCGCCGTCCACAGAGCTCGATCAGCTGCGGATCAGCCGGCCGGACCTGCTCAGCCCGGACGTCGAGGACGCTCTGCGCGACCTGGGTGAGGCGATCGAAATACCGCAGCGGCTGCTCGTGATACTGACGGCCTACATCAACCGCTACACCGGCCAGGACGGCACTCCCGTCTTCTCCGGTGGGTCGTATCTCCGTTCCAGCGTTGACGGCATGGAGCCGAGCCCCGAGCAGGATCAATGGGATGTGGTGTACTCGTACGCCATATCCGTGCGGTTGATGTTGGCGATCATCGGGTTCACGCGGGATCACCAGCGGGTCGCCAAATCCGATGCCGCCGAACAAGCCCTCACCTTGGAGGACCTTGCCAGCAGGCGGCTGAGCGCCGCGATGGTGGGCCTTCTTCGTAGTTTCACGGTCAGCACCTTTGCCCTGGACAGCGTCGCCGGATCCCACCTGATGCGGATGGCGGACCAGGGTCGCCAGAAGCCGGAGAAGACTGCCGAGAAGCTGCACGAGGCGCTGCGCGAGGTCCTAGCCGGGCTGCGCGATGACGTGACGATCGAAGGCCCCCGGTGGCTCTTCGAATGCGGCTGGTCCTGGGGCGTCGTTCGCGGGGCCTCCCCGATCGAGACCAGCGCCGTCATCGGCCGCCAGCCGGAGGGGGTCGCCCACAACGCGCCCGATCTGTACTTCACCACGGTCGCCCTGGAAGCGGCGCGGGCGTTGGCGGCGAACCGCACCATGCTGCCCGCATGGCTCGACCCCGAGCAACTCCGGTTGGTTCAGCAGTTGGGGGTGCGTGCCGAGCTCGTCCGGATGTATTGGGCGACCATCGCCACCCTCGAGTCCGACGGCGCCTGGCCGGTCGAGGATCTGCCGTGGAGGACGACCGACGGCCGTGAAAGCGAGTACTACAGCTTGCTGGTCGCCGGGTCGGTCTTGTCGCAGATGACGGGCGAGAGACCCGCCGAGGACAGGCTGCGCCGGCTGTTGACCATCCTTGAGCGGCTGGCGGAGCGCAACGGTGTCACCGCCCGCATGCCGGGTGACGACGTGGGCGCCGCGCGAAACCATTACCAGGGCATGAGCTTTCCGTTGATCGGCAGCGAGACGCCGACCAGCCCACAGCTGACGTGGAATCTCGTGGACATTGCCCCGGCGCTTCTCAAACGCACGGTGGAGCTGGCCGCCATCAGCCCCAGCGGAGCATTACGACGTGCGGCCATCGATCTCGCCGACAGGATCGGGGACCATCTGGCGCTCCGCCGGCGGCCCGACAGCCCCGGCGAAGGTCTGTGGGACTCTCCGGCGGGAGTGTTCTCGCAAGCGGGCGCCGCGGAAGGGCGACTCGACTGGGGGTACACCGAGCGAGTCGTCGACTGCCTCGTCGCCGCCGCCCGCAAGGTGTCGCGGCAACGCGCGCGGCCCGCGAAAACCTGCCCGAGCGACCGGGCGTCGCGGCGTCCTACGCCTATCGCGTCCTGCACGCGCTGGGTCGCCTGGAGGCAGCCCGCCGAGGGAGCCCGTGACAACCCAGGCGCTCGCGAACGGGTGACACTGGTGGCGCGGAAACGGTCACACGGTGCAGGATGGCGGTTACAGGCAGGAATCGGAGAAGGGTTACGGGCGAAAAGAGTCGAATTTCCAACCAGAGATTGCCCGAGAGGCGTATCGCTTAAGGGACGGGGCATGTCTTAATGTGCAACCCCGAGACTGGTGACTAGGGTCGGCCATACAGTTGATGGTGTCGTCGGCCGTGTCGACTACGGAACGCCGGAAGGACCGCCTGTGCCCCCGATCAATCCTGTGGTGACGCCGACCATGCCCGTCGGCGATCAGGACGTGGACTGGGACCACTTCGACTCACAGGCCTACTTCAACCACAACTACAGCGAGCTGCGCGCGGACGACAGCCGCATCATCGAGATCGTCTCCGACTACTTCCAGCGGGCGATTCCGCGCAACAAGTCGGGGCTGGCGATCGACGTCGGCAGTGGGGCCAACCTGTACCCGGCATTGACCATGCTGCCGTACTCCTCCGGAGTGACACTCTTCGAGCGGGCTTTCACCAACCGCGAGTGGCTGAAGAACGAGATCGCCCGGCCGCGGGAGTCGTGGAAGCAGTTCTGGGACGCCGTCTCGGTGGGCCGCCCGGACTACGAACGCGTCAACAACCCGTGGGACCTGCTGCACCGCCAGGCCAAGGTGGTCGAGGGCAACGTGTTCACCCTGGCTCCCGGGCAGTACGACATGGGCACGATGTTCTTCGTCGCCGAGTCCATCACCGTCCGGATGAACAAGTTCGAAGAGGCCACCCGCCGGTTCGTCCGTTCGCTGAACGCGGGGGCGCCGTTCGCCGCCGCCTTCATGCGCAACTCCTCCGGCTATGTCGTCTCCGGTCTGCGCTTCCCCGCCTGCTCGATCGCCGAGGAGGACGTCGTCCGGGCTCTTGCCCCGGTTGCGCGCAACGTGGACATTAAGACGGTGGAGAGCAACGACCTCCGCGATGGCTACTGCGGAATGATGGTGGCCACCGGCCGGAAGAAGTAGCGTCCCTCCACACAGGCCCACGGACGGGTAGGTGACGGCGCAACCATGCAGATCCAGCCTCGCCAGCAGCTTCTGGACATCTGGCGTGCCATGGCTCGGGTGTCCTATTACGACGACGACTGGCTTCCGGGCGGGCGTAACGGCAGCAACTCGATCAGCGACGCGGAACAGTTGCTGTGCATCATGTCGCCGGCCACCGAGATACCGATGTTCCGTCTCGACCGTCCCGACGCTGTCGCGAACGACGTGCTCGAGGCGCTCAAGCCGCTCGGCGACAACCTGCAGATCCCGCAGACGTTGCTGCGGGCCCTGAACGGTTACATCGAGCGGTACACCGCGCCGGACGGCACGCCGCTGTTCTCCGGCGACACGTACTTCCTGCCCGAGGACGAGAACGCCGAGGTCAAACGGGAGCAGCGCGAGCTCGACGTGGTCGACTCGTTCTCCATCTCGGTCACCCTGATGCTGGCCACCATCGGGTTCACGAAGATCTTCCGTCAGGTGGTCACCCGGCCGCAGCTGCTGGAGAGCGTCGACAAGCTGGAGCGGGCGGCCAGCCTGCGACTGTCGGCGGCGATGGCCGGGTTGCTGCGCAGCTTCGCGGTGAACGTCTTCACCGTCGAGAGCGCGGCCGGGCGTGAGCTGCTGCGCACCGTCAACCAGGAGCGGCGGCCGGCCCATCAGGTGATCGACGAGCTGCGCGAGACCCTGCGGGAGATCAACGCCCGGCTGCGCGACGACGTCCAGATCGGATCCGGCGCCGCCGAGGGCAGCGAGCTCGACAATCCGAACCGGCTCTTCGAGTGCGGCTGGTCGTGGGGCATCGTCCGGGACGCGCCCGAGATCGAGACCACCGCGAAGATCGGCGAGCAGCGGACCGGCGTCGCGCAGAACGCGCCGTACCTCTACTTCACGACCGTCGCCATGGACGCCATTCAGGCGTTGTCGTCGGAGCGGACCCGCCTGCTCGGCCTGCTCGACACCGAGCAGGCCCGTCTCGCGCAGTCGCTGCAGCTGCGGTTCGAGTTGACCCGGTCGTACTGGGCGACCATCGCGACCTTCGGCTCGGGACGCTGGCCGCTGGAGGACCTGCCCTGGCGTACCACCGACGGCATCGAGTTCGACTACTCGAGCCTGCTGGTCGGCGGCATCGTCATCCAGGACATGCAGGCCGTGCGCGCCTCGAACGCCGAGCTGAGCCGGGTCGCCGGCGTCCTGGAGGAACTGGCCAACCGCAGCCGGATCACCCGCCGCTCGACGCAACCCGAGACCGCCGTCAACGTGCAGTACCCCGGCCTGCACTTCCCGCTGGAGGGCACCGAGGAGATCGGCGGGCCACGGCTGGCCTGGACGGTCGCCGACATCTCGCCCACGCTGTTCCGGCGCGCGCTGACGCTGGCCGGCATGCTGGACGACAGCGCGATCCGCAGCCGCCTGTTCGACCTGGCCGACGCCATCTGGGATCACTTGCGCGCCCGGATGCTGCGGGAGGGCGACGACCACGGGCTCTGGGACCGGCCGGCCGGTGCCTACAACTACCTTCCCGACGACGTCCGCGACGTGTCCTGGTACTACACCAAGCGGGTGGTGGACTGCCTGGTCGCGGCGGCCCGCCTGATCAACAACCCGCCGCTGGGCAGCCTGTTGCTGGCCGAGGTCGCGGCCGAGATGCTCAACGAGGCCGACCACCTCTACAACCGTGAGCTGCTCAACGGCACCACCACCCGGGGCGAGACGTTGCGGGTCGAGCTGGAACGCATCGGCACGGAGCTGCGGCGGGCCGGCTCGGTACGGCGGGAACGGCCCGGCGTCGCGATGGCCCTCGCCGGCGAGGTGCTGCGCAAGCTCGACCGGCTGTCCGCGGCCCGGCGGGCCGACAGCGGGGTGGCCTGAGGTGCTGCTCTTCGCGACGTCCGACAAGGGCGGCACGGGCCGGTCGGTGACCAGCAGCAACCTGGCCTACCGGCACGCGCTGCAGGGCTACGACGCGTGCTATCTCGACTTCGATTTCGGGTCACCGACGTCGGGGGCGATCTTCGATCTGCCCGAGGCGCTGGCCGGGGTCGAGTCCGGCGGCCTGCACACCTACCTGCTCGAGGGGTCGCCCGAGCCCCGGCGGATCAACGTGTGGGCCGATTCGCAGCGTGAGGCGTTGCGCAGCCGGCCGGCCGGGGCCGGGCGGCTCACCCTGGTGCCCGGGGACGCCGGGCGGGGCGAGTTCAGTTCCGCGCCGGGGATCGTCGACCGGTGCGTGACGCTGTTCCAGCGGCTCGACGAGGAGTACGACCTGATCCTGGTCGACCTCAGCGCCGGGCGCTCCTACGCGACGGAGATCGTGCTGGCCGCCACCCAGCACGCGGCGCTGCGCGACGTGCAGGCGCGCTGGCTGGTGTTCCACCGGTGGACCCGGCAGCACATCATCGCCGCGAGCGGCCTCGTCTTCGGCCGGTACGGCATCATCGAGACCGCCGGGCATCTCGGGCACGACACCGCCCAGCTGCGCGAGTCGATCCGGTTCGTGCGTACGGCCGTACTGGATCCCTCCTCCCCCGACCAGGCCGGCCTGCGGGCCGAGCAGCTGGCCTGGCTCGACGTCTGCAACCGGCGCCTGCAGGATCTGGCCTCGCGCAAGGGCGTCGGCCGGCTCAACATGATCGGTGAGGTGCCGCTCGATCCGGTGCTGCAATGGCAGGAGCAGCTGATCTCGAACGATGACGTGTGGCTGCACCGCACGGCCAACGAGCGTACGGTCGCCGCCTTCGAGGACCTGTCCAAGAAGATCGTCGACGCGAGCGCGTGGGTCGGCCTGTGACCCGCTCGGTGGCCCTGTCGCACCTCTCGCTCGAGCTCGGCCATCTCTACATGGACGACTTCGAGGGCGGCGAGAAAAACCTCAGGGAGCAGTTCCGGCGCGTACGTCCGTGGGCCGAGACCGCCTCCCGCATGACCGAGGCCGCAGTCACCCGCAGCCGGCCCCGGATCAGCACGTGTTTCCTGATCGACGACTACTTCACCCGGTTCTCCACGCCCCGCGACGTGGTCACGATGCTGGTCGAGGCGGCCCGCGCCGAGGGGCTGACGATCGACTACGTGGCCCGGGAGTCGGGCTGCGCCCGCGCCGGCGACGTCGACGTGGCCCGCCTCGTGCAGGACCATCTGGTCGACGAGCCGGCCGAGGGGGCGAACGGCCGGCCGGCCACCAAGATCACCGGCTGGCTCAGCAACGGCGAGCGGTCCCCGTCCGCGCCCACCTCGGCGATGGCGGCGCCGCGGCAGTGGCAGCCGGCCCGGCAGAGCGCCGTGCAGAACCATTCGATCTTCGTGGACGTCGAGTTGTGGAGCGACCGGCCGGACGGCGACCGCCTGTGGTCCTGCCCGTTCCTGGCCGCCGTGTGGCAGCTGCAGCGTCTCGGCCTGGTGCGCCGGCTGGGCGAGCCGATCGCCGAGCCGGAGCCGGCCACCCCGGGCGAGCTGCCGGCCGAGTGGGATCGGATGCCGCCCGTCGTGCGGCTCAACCCGCAGGCGGCGCCGTTTCGGGCCTACCGGTCCTTCACCGCGATGGACGCCCGGTTCCTGCCGATCGAGCTGGCCGTCCGGACCATCCTGGGCGCCGTGGCGATCGATCCGGTGGCCGCGGCGCAGGTGCGCGACCGGGCCCGGGCCGAGGGTCTCGACCTGCCCGAGGAGACGGTGGGCCGGATCGGTTACGCCCTGCTCTGAGGGTGCGGGTCGAGCTCACGGGAGACGTCCCACAGCTCCCGGAAGAGCTGCGCGCACTCCTTGACCCGCGAGTCGGTCAACACCAGGCGGGTCTCGGCCACCTGCGCCAGTTGCGGGTCGTTGGTGGTCGGTGTCGTCTCGTACGCCAGGGTGTCGTCGAAGATGATGAGGTCGCGCAGCTGGACCTGGAGCGGGGTGGGCACCGCCGCCCGGTCCAGCAGGCGGACGTCGATGAGCATCTCGCGCTGTTCCTGGTAGGCCTTGCGCAGGCTGGGCTCGTGCTCCATGTCCGGCACGTCGAGCACGAAGATGCGCCGCACCCGCTTGCCGGCCCGGGCCGCCCGGCGCTGGGCGTCGAGGTAGCGCTGGCCGATCTCGCTCTGCCACAGGTCGTGGTCGACGGCGGCCAGGCTTATCGCGTCGACGCTCTCGGTGGCGTGCCGGGTCAGGCCGAGCAGCCAGTCGCGGTCCTCGCCGTAGTAGGTGACCGTGCCGCCCTCGGCGAGCTGCTTGAGGAAGTCGGACGTCTCTTTGATCTTGGCCTGGACGAACTGGTAGACGATCGGCGGCGAGTCGGGCGAGATGTTCGTCGAGTTGCGCACCAGCTGGGTGACCAGGTCGGTCTGCAGGGCCGAGGCCTCGATCAGGCCGAACAGCGCGGTGGCCTCGCTGATCTCGGTGAAGGCGTCGCCGACCAGCTTCTTCATGTCCTCCATGCCGTCCTTCTGCAGCCGCTCGACGACGGCCAGGCGCTTCTCGAACTCGATGAGGAAGCGGATGATCACCACGATGCCGCCGATCAGGACGGACAGTGTCAGGCAGACCGACTGCGGCTGGTCCAGCCCGTTGGTGATCAGGTAGGTGAGGCCGCCGGTGGCGAGCGTGGCCAGCGCCGTCCGCAGGACGCCGGGTCCCTCGCCGAACTGGCGCGACAGGGTGCTCACCGCGGTGTCGCCGCGGACAGGGCCGCCACCGCCCCGAGCGCGAGCTGGTCGCGGATGCGGTCGCGCAGCAGCACCCACTGCCGGGTCAGCGCGGCCCGCCTCTCCACGACCTCCCAGAGCCGTTCGGCCGGCTCGCCGCCGCGCCCGCCGGGCAGCCACAGGTGCAGCAGGTAGTCGACGGCGGGCCGCAGCCGGCGCAGCGACTCGTCGAGCGGCAGGGCGCCGATGGCCGCTCGGTCGACGATGCCGTCGACCGAGGTGAGCAGCCAGTCGTGCAGGGCCAGGTCCTCGGCGAAGGCGACCAGCAGCCGCGCGTCGACGTCATCGGCCGCGTGCACGTGCAGCAGGCGCAGCTGGTCGTCGTGCACGTCGAAGCGGGGCGGGGCGGCGGTCTCGGACCGCTCGACGACGAATCGCAGCCGGGTCCGGGGCAGGCGCAACCGGTCGCGGGACCGGCCGCCGTCGGGGACCGCGCTCTGCACCACGTCGGACGCCCGAGCCGCGATTTCGCCCAGGTCGAGGGCGTTCGGGGCCCGCTCGGCGGCGGCGAAGCCGGCGGCCAGCTCGGCCGGGCGGCACCGGCCGACGGTCTCGATGACGCCGGGCCGGGCCAGGTAGTGCGACCAGGGCTGGCGTGCGCTGCCCGTGACCGGCACCAGGGTGGCCCAGGCCGTGCCCTGCACGACGTGGCCGCCGGTGATGGCGGCGCCCTGCAGGACGGTGCCGATGCCGCGCACCTGACGGGCGGGTGCGGGCACGCCGAGAGGGCAGTCGACGCCGACGGGACGCTCGGGTGAGCGGGCGTACGCGCGGGGGCGGTCCAGGCGCAGCACAGGCTCGCCGGCCACCAGGTCGACCAGCAGCGCCGCCGCGCTCGCGCTCATCGGGTCGCGCCCGCGCAGCAGCCCGGTGTGGACTTCGCCCACGATGACCACGTCCAGGCCCCCAACCTTCGACGGTGGATCCGCCGTTCGATTGGAACCCAAAGGTCGGCGGATTGCAACACCGTGCGTGATCGAACGTCGACGTTACGTGGCATTGCCTACCATCCATTGTGGCAGGTGGCAAGGATCGGACGCCAAAAGCGGCAGTCGCCGGAGAAATTCTCACGTCCCCCCTTTACGGGATCGATGACAGTTAGCTTCGGAAGGTGACCTCAGACCGACCCGATGTGCTCGTCGTCGGCGCCGGTGTCTCCGGCCTGACCACAGGTGTGCTGCTGGCCGAGAGCGGTGTCCGCGTGCGCCTGCGCGCCGAGCAGGAGCCGCGCGAGAGCAGCTCGGCCGCCGCCGGGGCCATCTGGGACCCGATCTACGCCAAACACGACCGGGTCGAGCACTGGGCGGCCCGCTCCTACGACGTCTTCACCGAGCTGGCACAGAACGGCTTCCCGGGTGTCCGGGTCATCGACGGCGTGGAGGCCTCACGCGTCGCGATCCCCACCCCGGGCTGGGCGGTGGGCCTGCCCGGCTACCGCGACTGCGCCCCCGCCGACCTGCCACGCGGTTTCGCCAGCGGATGGCACTACACGGCCCCGATCATCGACATGCCCGCCTACCTGCACGAGCTGCAGCGCCGGCTGATCGCCGCGGGCGGGGAGCTCGTCTTCGGCCGGCGGCTGCCCAGCCTGGGCGACGCGTTCGCCGACACCGACGTGGTGGTCAACTGCAGCGGGGTCGGCGCCCGCGAGCTGGTGCCCGATCCGACGGTCCAGCCGATCCGGGGGCAGCTCGTCGCCGTACACAATCCGGGTCTGACCGAGTTCTTCGCCGAGCACACCGACGAGCTGGGCGAGATGACCTATCTGCTGCCGCAGGGCGACGTGCTGCTGCTGGGCGGCAGCGCCGAGAAGGGCGAGGCCGACCCGGTGCCCGACATCCGGATCGCCGAGGCCATCGTGCGGCGGTGCAGCGAGATCTTCCCGGCCATCGGCGGCGCCGAGATCCTCGGGCACCGCACGGGGATCCGGCCGTCGCGGCCCGAGGTGCGCGTCGAGCACGAGGAGCTGGGCGGCGGCCGGCACATCGTGCACAACTACGGGCACAGCGGGGCCGGCGTCAGCCTGTCGTGGGGTTGCGCGGACGACGTCGCCTCGATGGTGAAGGACATAACCTCGGCAGTGTGAGATTCGACGTTCTCGTGGTCGGCGCCGGCGTCGTCGGCCTGACCACCGCCATCCGCTTGCGGGAGCAGGGCCTGAGGGTACGGGTCCGGGCCGAGTCGGTGTCGGCGGACACGACCTCGGCCGCGGCCGGGGCGATCTGGGACGCGGAGCTGGCCGACCACCCGGACGTACGGCGGTGGACCGCCACCACCTTCGACGTCCTGACCGGGCTGGCCGCCGACCCCACGGCCGGGGTGCGGGTGACGCCGGGCGTGGAGGCGTCCCGGACGCCGGTCGCGATCCCGGAATGGGCCACCGCGTGCGACCCGGACGATCTGCCGGCCGGGTTCGTGACCGGCTGGCGCTACGAGTCACCGATCACGGACATGCCGGTGTACCTGTCCTGGCTGGCGAAGCGGTTCACGGGTGAGGTGGTGCCCGGACGGCTCGACCGGCTCGAGGACGGGTTCGCGGAGGCGCCGATCGTGGTCAACTGCACCGGGCTGGGTTCGCGGGAACTGGTTCCGGATCCGGAGGTGACGGCGTGCCGCGGGCAGCTCGTGGTGGTGCGCAACCCGGGCCTGGACCACTTCTTCCTCGAGTACACCGACTTCGTCGAGGAGATGACCTACCTGATTCCGCAGGGCGACGCTCTCCTGCTCGGCGGGTGCGCGACCTTCGGCTCGGAGAGCCTGGCGCCCGACCCGGTGGTCGCGCGGCGCATCGTCGAACGCTGCGCGACAGTGTTCCCCGAGGTCGCGGACGCGCCGCTGCTCGGTCACCGGGTCGGGCTGCGGCCGATGCGGCCGACCGTGCGGCTGGAGGCCGAGGATCGGGGCGGCGGCCGTCACCTCGTCCACAACTACGGGCACGGCGGCGCCGGCGTCAGCACCTCGTGGGGCTGCGCCGGCGACGTCGCGGACATCGTGCGGGAGCTGCTCAGCGGCCCTGGAGGCGCTTGACGTGATCGACCCCCCGCTCGCCGAGCGCCGGTGATTCGCCCCGGGATCGTGCGTCTGTGTCTGCAGGGGTGATGGAGACGCGGTGCCGAGCAGCCGGGGCCGGCCCCGCGTGCCGTTAGGCTCGCCGGCATGCCGGACAGCACCCCGACGTCGCGCATGGTCGGCGACGACGTCATCGAGGGGCGACAACGCCTCGTCTTCGTCAACCGAGGCGATCATTACGCGCTCAGCACGCTCGGTGTCTTCGCGGACGGCGTCGTCCTCTGGCGGTTCGGATCCACCGATCTCGACGGTCTCCGCGCCGCGTTCGACGACGGCACGCTGACCCTGACCCCACCCGAAGGGGCATCGCTGATCATCGCCGGTACGGCAAGGGGAACCGTGCCAGCACTGGAGTCGTGGCTGACTCCCGAGATGGTGATCGGCGAGCTCGCCGACGAGCTTGACGATCTCAATGATCGGCCGGACTCCTCCCGGCGCTGCTGGAACGCGCTGCTGGCGTATGCCGCCGCCCCGACCCGGGCCAACCTGGAGATTGTTCGCGAGTTGTACCGGGCGGTGCCCGAACACAGGCGGATCTACATGCTCGGCGACATGGACCAGAACGACGTACCGGTGCGGATCCTGCTCGCCGATCCGGGCGCGACGATTCCGGCCCGGCACCCGGATCACACGCTCACGGTGACCCCGGAGCTCCGGGAGCAGGCGCTCGGCTATTTCCGCCGGAGCGAGGCCGGTGTTGCCGAAAGCCGGGCGCAGCGGGTGGCGGACGGACCGGAGACTAGCGCCACCCGGCAATAGCGGCGACGCTGCTCGGCACAGGTGACGCGCGGTTGCTCTACAACGACTGGGCCTCGAAGTACTGGAACTCGAGCGGCGCCAACTGGATGGGCCGGCTGATGGAGCTGATGCGTTCGGAGATCGCCGGCCGTTGAACAGAATCACCGGCCCGGGGACGGTCCGGGCCGGTGATCAGATCCTGTCGGGTCAGCGGCCCTGGAGACGCTTGACGTTGTCGCCGAACGTCCAGGACTTGGAGCCGTCCCAGTTGATCGACCAGGTCATCAGGCCCTTGATGCCGGGGACGCTGTTGTAGGCCTGGGTGACCAGCGACGGCGTCATGTAACCACCGCCGGCACCGGGCTGGGCGGGCAGGCCCGGGACCTGCTTGTCGTACGGGATCCGGATGGTCGTGCCCTGAATGGTGAGGCCGTTGTTGAGGCACTGGGTCTGCACGGTGAAGCCCTGCACCGTGCCGGCCGAGTAGGAGTCACCGGAGCAGCCGTACATCGAGCCGTTGTAGTACTGCATGTTCAGCCACCAGAGCCGGCCGTTGTCCAGGTACTTCTTGATGATCGGCAGGTATGAGCCCCAGATCGAGCCGTAGGTGACGCTGCCGCCGGTGACGTAGGCGGTCTCGGGGGCCATGGTGAGGCCGAAGTTCGCGGGCATCTGGGCCAGCACGCCGTCGATGATGCGGATCAGGTTGGCCTGCGAGGTCGACAGGGTGTTGATGTTCCCGCCGCCGGTGAGGCCGGTCTCGATGTCGATGTCGATGCCGTCGAAGTTGTACTGCTTGAGAATCGGCACGATCGTGGCGACGAACCGGTCGGCGACGGCGGCCGAGCTCAGGTCGACGCCGGCGGTGGCCCCGCCGATCGACATCAGGACGGTGGCGCCGGCGGCCTTGGCCGCGCAGATCTCGGCCGCCGTGGGCACCTTGACCCCGGCGTCCATGCCGTTCTCCCACAGCACCGTGCCGTCGGAGCGGATCACCGGGAAGGCCGCCATCAGCACGTTGTAGCCGTGCTGCGTGATCCGGCTGTCGTTGATCGGGATCCAGCCCATTCCCGGGTGTACGCCGTTGGAGGCACCGTCCCAGTTCTCCCAGTAGCCCTGGAGCACTTTGCCGGCGGGCCGCCCCTTGACCGCACAACCGGTGGCGGGCGGCGTGGTGGCCGGCGGAGTGGTGACGGGCGGGGTGGTGACGGGCGGAGTGGTGACGGGCGGGGTCGTGACGGGCGGGGTCGTGACGGGCGGGGTCGTGACGGGCGGGGTGGTCGGGCCGCCGGTGCACGCGCCGAGGTCCTTCCACAACGTCGGCGTCGAGGCCGGGTTCCAGCCGGCCCCGGCCCAGGCGGTGTGCGTGACCAGCGCCTGGTAGAGGTGCGCGTTGTAGGTGACCTGCTGCCCGGCCGTGTACGTCGGCCCCTCGCTCCACGTCACCCCGGAGCAGGCGACGGCCGCCGAGCCCGGGAGCGCGGCCAGCACCGTCGAGCCGGCCGCCACCGCCACCCCGGTGACCAGCGCTAACACAAGACGACGGACACCCATGGCGACTCCCTCGATGCGTGCGTGACGTGCGACACCCACATCATGGAGTTCACCTTCATAAATATCAAGGGTTCTTAACAGTCAGCGGCATCCCCAGGTAGGACGCGTAGACGGCCAGCGCCTCCTCGGCCGCCCGGTGATCTTTCGCGGTGAAGGACACCAATGGAGTGACGGTGATCGTGACGCCCTTGGCGGTGATCGCCCGCTTCCAGGTCGCCACGACGCGGCCGTCACGGACCAGCGTCGACTGGAACATCCCGTTGCCACCCGGAATGATCGCCGCCAACTGTTCCGGCGTGGCCATCAGAGAGCGGTCCTTGTAGCCGAGCATGTATTCGTCGAAGCCCGGCAGCGCCCACCACTGCGCGACCGCGCCGGAGGAGAAGCCGGGCGCGACGACCATCTCGACGCCGTCGACGTCGACGGTGTCCAGTTCGGCCCCCGCGATACCGGCTTTGCAGTCGGTCATGGTCAGGCCGGTCCAGCCGGCGAAATCCTTGCGGGTGGCGGGACCGTGGCTGCGGAAGTAGCGCAGCGCGATCAGGGCCAGCGCCTCCTCCCGGGACGGGCGGCGCGGGGACGGCACCCACTCGTCGAGCAGGACGAAGGTCTGCTCCTTGCCGATGTGCGGGCCGATCACCGTCACGCCGCGCTGGGCCGCGTACCAAAGCAGGTGATAGCCCCGCTGGCCGGTGGTCGCGACGCCGTTCTCGGCCAGCACCTCCAAGCACTGGGCGCGGGTCAGGCGCCCTCCCCCGGCCAGCGCCGCGCCCAGGATGTCGACCGCCCGGTCGGCGTCGGCCTCCGACAGCCCGATGGTCTCCCGGCGTTTGGCGGCGCCGGCGAGCGCCCGCGAACCCATCAGATCGAGCATCCAATGGACGTCCGCGGGCGGGACGAAGTGGACCGTGCCGCGCATCGGCCACGTGCGCACGGCCTCGCGTCTCTCCACGGCGGCCTCGACGTCGGCCAGTGTGAAACCGGGCAGCCGGGCGCCGAAGGACCACAGGCCACTGTTCACATCCTGCGCCTGCATGGCGCCGAACCACTCCACCACCTCGGCCACCGACGACAGAGCGGGCGGAAACAGCGCTGACATGCGAAGGCCCAGGGCCGTCGTGGAATCCATGACGACGACCCTAGGCCCCGGGTACGACAGAAATCAGCGGCCGCGGCCGGCGCGGTACAGCTGGATCAGGTTGTTCGTCGACGAGTCGTCGTCGGCGGCCGGGGCCGACGAGGCGGTCAGTTTCGGAGCGAGCTGGTTGGCCATGACCTTGCCCAGCTCGACGCCCCACTGGTCGAACGAGTTGATCTGCCAGATCGTGCCCTGGGTGAACGTGATGTGCTCGTACAGGGCGATCAGCTGGCCCAGCACCGCCGGGGTCAGCTTCGGCGCGATGATCGTCGTGGTCGGGTGGTTGCCCTGCATCACCCGGTGCGGCGCGATCTGCTCCGGCGTGCCCTCGGCGAGGACCTGCTCGAGCGTACGGCCGAAAGCAAGCGCACCCGTCTGGGCGAAGAAGTTCGACATGAACAGGTCGTGCATCTCGCCGATGTCGTGGTTGGGCTGGCTGAAACCGATGAAGTCGGCCGGGATCAGCTTCGTGCCCTGGTGGATCAGCTGGTAGAACGCGTGCTGGCCGTTCGTGCCGGGCTCGCCCCAGAAGACCTCGCCGGTCTGGTAACCCACGGAGCTGCCGTCGAGACGTACGGACTTGCCGTTGCTCTCCATGGTCAACTGCTGGAGGTACGCGGCGAAGCGGTGCAGATATTGCGAGTACGGCAGGATCGCGTGCGACTGGGCGCCGAGGAACGTGTCGTACCAGACGTTGAGCAGGCCCAGCAGCGCCGGGACGTTGCTCTCCAGCGGCTGGGTGCGGAAGTGCTCGTCGACGGTGTGGTAGCCGCCGAGCATGTCGGCGAACTGCTCCTTGCCGATCGCGATCATGACGGACAGGCCGACCGCGGACGGCAGCGAGTAACGGCCGCCCACCCAGTCCCAGAAGCCGAACATGTTGGCGGTGTCGATGCCGAAGTCGGCGACGCGGGAAGCGTTCGTGCTGACCGCCACGAAGTGCTTGGCCACCGCCGCGTTGTCACCGCCGAGGCCCTTGAGCAGCCAGTTGCGGGCCTCGGTGGCGTTGGTCAGCGTCTCCTGGGTGCCGAAGGTCTTGGAGACGACGACGAACAGGGTGGTCGCCGGGTCGAGGTCGTGCGTCTTCTCGTACAGGTCGGTGGGGTCGATGTTCGAGATGAACCGGCACTCGATCTCGGCCGCCTTGTACGCCTTCAGCGCCTCGTAGGCCATCACCGGGCCCAGGTCGGAACCGCCGATGCCGATGTTCACGACCGTCCGGATGCGCTGACCGGTGTGGCCGGTCCACTCCCCCGAGCGCACCTTGTCGCTGAACGCGCCCATGCGGTCGAGCACCTCGTGCACCTCGGCCACCACATCCTGCCCATCGACCACGAGCTTGGCCGTACGGGGAAGACGCAGCGCCGTGTGCAGCACGGCCCTGTCCTCGGTGACGTTGATGTGCTCGCCGGCGAACATCGCCGCGATCCGCTCGGTCAGCTTCGCCTTGCCGGCGAGCGCCAGCAGCGCCGACACCACCTCGTCGGTGACCAGGTTCTTGCTGTAGTCGACGGTCAGGTCGGCCACCGTGGCGGTGAAGCGCTCGGCGCGCTTCGAGTCGCTGCCGAACAGGTCGCGCAGGTGCACCGCCGAGAACTTCTCGGCCTGGCCCTGCAGCGCCTGCCATTCGGCGCTGTCGGAAACGTGTTCGCTCATTGACCTTGTCTCTCGCTCGAAACCCGGACTCTCATCCTCATCCTGGCACGAATCGCAGCGCGGCGACGGCGACGCAGTGGAGATCACTACCTCATAGACGGCACACAGGCCGGCCACAGAGCCGCCACGGCCCCGCCGCCGACCGTGGACGCCATGACGACCTTGATGGAACGACCAGCGGCGGCCGCGCCCCGGCACGAGGCCCCGGCCCCTCGCAGACCGCGCCGGTGGCCTGTCCTGGTGCTGCTCGCGGCGACCGCCGTCCTCTATCTGTGGGACCTGAGCGCCTCCGGATACGGCAACAGCTTCTACGCCGCGGCCGCGCAGGCCGGATCGCAGAGCTGGAAGGCGTGGCTGTTCGGCTCGCTCGACGCGGGCAACGCCATCACGGTCGACAAACCACCCGCTGCGATGTGGGTCATGGGCCTGTCCGCCCGGATCTTCGGCGTGAACAGCTGGTCCATCCTGGCCCCGCAGGCCCTGATGGGCGTGGCCAGCGTCTGGTTCCTGTACGCGGCGGTGAAGCGCTGGTTCGGTACGGCGGCCGGCCTGACCGCGGGGGCGGCGCTGGCGCTGACCCCGGTCGCGGTGCTGATGTTCCGCTACGACAACCCGGACGCCCTGCTCGTGCTGCTGATGACGGCCGGCGCCTACACGACGGTCCGGGCGGTCGAGAAGGCGTCCTGGAAGTGGCTGGCGCTGACCGGCGTGCTGCTGGGCTTCGGCTTCCTGACCAAGATGATGCAGGCGTTCCTGGTGCTGCCGGCGTTCGCGCTGGTCTATCTGGTGGCGGCGCCGACGGGGCTGGGCAAGCGGATCCGGGACCTGCTGGTGGCCGGCCTCGCCCTGATCGTCTCGGCCGGCTGGTACGTGCTGCTGGTCGAACTGTGGCCGGCGTCGTCCCGCCCGTACATCGCGGGGTCGACGAACAACTCGCTGTGGGAGCTGGCGCTCGGCTACAACGGCCTGGGCCGCATCCTCGGTGGCTCCGGCAACGGAGGGGGTGGCGGTGGCGGCCAGAACACGTCGTTCGGCGGCGCCACCGGCATCGGCCGCCTCTTCGGCTCCTCGATGGGCCTGGAGATTTCGTGGTTGCTCCCGGCGGCGCTGATCGCGCTGGTCACGGTGCTGGCGGCGACGTGGACGGCGCCGCGCACCGACCGGGCCCGCGCGGCGATGCTCCTGTGGGGCGGCTGGGTTCTGGTCACCGGCCTGACGTTCTCGTACATGAGCGGCACGATCCACCCGTACTACACGGTGGCGCTGGCTCCGGGCGTCGCGGCGCTGGTGGGCGCCGGCGGGCGAGTGCTGTGGCTCTACCGGACCCGGGTGTGGGGCCGAGTGATGCTGGCGGCGATGGTCCTGGCCACGGCGGTGTGGGGCTGGGTGCTGCTGGGCCGGGCCGACTGGCTGCCGATTCTGCGCTGGGCGTCGCTGGGACTGGGCGCGGTGTTCGCCGTGGCGCTGCTGGTGCCGGCGTCACGGCTGCGCCGCTGGGGGGTGGTCGCCCTGGTGGCGGCGATCCTCTCGGCCGGCGCGGGAGGCGCCGCCTACGCGGCGGCGACGGCCACGGTGGCCCACACGGGTTCGATCCCCACGTCGGGCCCGTCGTCCGCCGCCGGCGGCATGGGCGGTTTCGGTGGCGGTACGCGGGGTGGCGCCTTCACTCCCAACGGCACCCCACCCGGCTCGTCCTCTTCGTCCAGCTCGTCATCCACTGGCTCGCCGACCGGACCCTCGTCGGCCGGCGGCGAGGCGACCGGCGACGGGGCGACCGGCGGCGAGGCGACCAGCGACGGCGCCACCGCGGGCGGCGGGCCCGGTGGTGGGGGCACGAGCAGCAACTCGGAGCTGAACGCCCTCCTCGAGGCCGGCACCACGAAGTGGAGCGCCGCCGTCAGCGGCGCCACCTCCGCCGCCGATCTCGAACTGGCCACCGGCACCTCGGTGATCGCCCTGGGCGGCTGGAACGGCGGCGACGCCTCACCGACCTTGGAGCAGTTCGAGGCCTATGTGGCGGCCGGCCAGATCCACTACTACATCTCCGGCGGCGGCATGGGCGGAGGCGGCATGGGCGGCACCACCACGGAGGCCGGCAAGATCGCTGCCTGGGTGGCCGAGCATTACACCGCCACCACGGTCGGCAACACCACCATCTTCGACCTGACTCAGACCGCCACCAGCTGATCCTCCGGACCGGCCGAACGCAGTACAGGAGCCCCGCGTCCCGCCGGACGCGGGGCTCCGCCGGCCCACGGCTTCGGGTGGCCAGGGTGACCAGAGTCTTCAGCCCGGATGCCGGCGCTACGGCCCGGTGTCGCACTCAGCCCGCTTCGCCGGGCCCGGAAGGGCGCCGATGCGGTGGGGTGGCCGACGCCGCGTACAACTTCCTAGGAGGCTAGTTCGAAAGGGCAAGCGAGAAATTTCAGGGCTTCCGAGGCCGGCAGCGGGCGGGAAAGCAGATATCCCTGGGCGTAGTCGCAGCCCATGTCGCGCAGGATGCTCAGCTCCTCGGTGTCGGTGAGCAGGACACTCTCGGTCATCTCCAAGGTGAGCAGGTGCGGCGGCATGCCGGTTTCGGCCAGAACCTCGGCGACCGTGCCGGCCAGGTCTCCCGTCTCGAACTGGCGGACCGAGACGTTCACCGCCATGTGCACGCCGCCCCAGGCCACCGCCTGCCGGCATGCCGTGGCCATGACCCAGCGGCCCAGCGGCCCGATCAGGCCGGTCGACTCGGCGACGCCGATGAAGTCGAGCGGCGGCACCAGGCCGTGCACCGGATGCTGCCAGCGGACCAGCGCCTCGAAACCCACTACCTCGCCGGTACGCAGGTCGACCGGCGGCTGGTAGTGCAGGACCAGTTCGTCGCGGTCGAGAGCATGGCGCAGGTCGTCGGCGAGCGACACCCGCCGCATCAGCGCGTCGTGCATGCTCGGGTGGTACGCCGTCCATCTGCCGCCGCCGGCCTCCTTCGACCGGTACATGGCCAGGTCGGCGTTGCGCTGCAACTGTTCGATGTCGCTCGCGTCCACAGAGGACGCGATGCCGATGCCCGCGCCCGCGCGGACCTCGCGCCCGTCGATCACGAACGGGGCTTCGAGCTCGCCGAGGACGCGGTCGGCGACGTCCACCGGCGAGCCGGTCGGCACGATCACCGCGAACTCGTCGCCGCCGAGGCGGGCGACCAGATGCGGCTCGGCGGCGCGCAGCCGCCGCGCCACCTGCACGAGCAGCTGGTCGCCGGCGGCGTGTCCGAGACTGTCGTTGATCTCCTTGAAGCCGTCCAGGTCGAGGAAGAGGATCGCCACCTCGCCCTCGCCGACGGCCGCGGCCAGCCGCTCGCGGAACAGGCTGCGGTTGGCCAGGCCGGTCAGCGCGTCGTGACCGGCGTCGTGGCGCAGACGCTCCTGGAGGCCGCTGGCCTCACTGATGTCACGGGTGTTCAGGACCAGACCTTTGATGTACGGGTCGTCGAGCAGATTCGTGATGGTCATCTCGGCTCGGCGCTCGACCCCGTCGGCATGGCGGATCATCACGGGCCGGTGACGTCGGTCAGCCGGACGCCGACCGAGTCACCGACGCGGTATCCGAAGATCCGCTCGATCGACGAGCTCGGGAAGCGGACCGTCGCGTCGGCGTCGAGCCACGATCAACAGGATCGAGAAGAAACGGCACCAGGGCGAGCGCGCACAGCGCCACCGTGCCCAGGATCATGTCGGCCACCGGATGGCTGATCGCGTACGGATGACCGGCCGCGAGCGCCGGCTGGATGACCAGGTTCCAGCAGATCACGAACAGGGACGTCGTGATGAGCAGCGCGTCGACGAAGCCGAGGGCCACCCGGATCCGCATGCCCGCATGGTCGGGATCCGGGCGGGGCAGTTGAGACAAACGCGGCGGCTCCCTGGGGAGAGCCGCCGCGCGAAGACTACTTCTTCTTCTTTTTCTTGTCTTTCTTGTCCTTCTTGTCCTTCTTGGACTTCTTCGCCATGGCGGACCCCCTTTCCAGCATTCCCACGTCAGTGGTTAACGGTACGGAAAGGGAGCACTACGGGAAGTCAAACGAGTGTGAACAATGGGTGTCACAGGACACCTGGGATTCGGTTGACCTCGCCCACCACGCCTGTATCAGCCCAGCTTGACCTGGAAGACCGGGTCGGCGGCGAGCTTCTTGAACGCGGCGAGCGCCGGGGCGGTGCTGTTGATGCTGATGTCGCGGTCGCCCTCGTCGTCCCTGGCGGTGTCGAAGTACACGATTGCCTTGATGGCCGGCCGCTTGGCCAGCTCGGGCAGGACGCTCTGGTAGACCGGCGCCTTGTCGGCGGTCTTGCCCACGCGGTGGTAGGCGCCCCACTCGGCGACCATGAGCGGCTTGGCGGCGTGCTTGGTGGTGGCCCACTCGTAGAAGCCGAGGCCACCGCCGGTCGGCGCGCGGTCGAGCAGGTCGTTGAACTTGCCGTAGTGGTAGTAGCCCTTCTCGGCGCTCACGTACGAGTCGAGACCCATCCAGTCGACGACGTCGTCACCGGGGTACAGGTCCTTCCACCAGCTCTGCGCCATCCACTTCTCGTTGCCCATGTACGCCATCACGTTGATCACGTTGGTGGCGCCCTTGGCCCGCAGCCGCTCGATGGTGTGGCGGTACATCGCGGCGAAGTCCTTCGCCTCGAAGCCCGAGCCGGCCCGGGCCACGACGTCGTTCTCCGGCTCGTGGTTGATGGCGAGGAAGAACTTCTTGCCGTACGCCTTGGCGCGCGCGGCGAAAGCGTCGATGCGCTTGTCCTGCTCGCCCCTGGCGACCTTGGCCCAGTTCGAGCCGTACGCGATCTTCCAGTTGGTCAGGAGCACGCGCGGGTTCGCGGCGTCCGCGGTCATCGCGATCTCGGCCTTGGTCGGGAAGAGCTCGTCGCCCTTGTGGTACGTGTGGAAGATGGTCGAGGTGCGGCCGCTGAGCTTCTCCCAGTCCTTGAGGGCCTGGTCGCGGGGGGCGTCGGTGAAGCCGCCGGCCGCCGCGCCCCAGAGGACACCGCAGGTGGGGACGAGCTTGTCACCCGTCGTGCAGTCCTTTCCGGCCGCCGGCACTGGCGGCGACGTGTCGCCTTCCGTGGTCACCTCGAGGACCGGGGCGCCGGTCTTGGCCTCGGCCGAGTTGAAGCGCATGGCCGACGACGCCGAGGTCAGGGCGAACGCGTACGTGCCCGGGCCCGTGATCGACTTGCCCAGGTCGACGGAGAAGGTGCCGCTCGGGGTGGCGGTGCCGACGACGGCGCCGAGCGTGGGCGCGGTGGCGCCGGTCAGCTTGCCCTCGGTCCAGGCGGTGCTGGTCACCTTGCGAACGCTGAGCTGGCCGGCGAACTTCGCCTGCGCGGTCAGGGTCAGGCGGGCCGACGCGACGTTCGTACCGGCCGGAACCGCGAACTTGAGGAAGGAGGTCTTGGTCTCCTTGCCGATCACGCCGGCGACCAGCTTGTCCTCGGCGCCGAAGACGGTGCCGGTGCGGACCGTGGAGACGTAGGTGTCGTCACCGGCGGCGAGCTTGATCGTCGCGCCGGTGCCGGCGACGGCCGTGGTGCCGGTCAGGGCGGTGGCGCCCGCACCAGCGAGCACGGCGGTCAGGACCGAATACCTCTGCAGCTTCGAACGACGCAACTTGACGAACTCCCCCGCTGTGTCCGGCACCTTCGTGGCCGGGCATGGGAAAGAGATTCCAGGCCGCCCGGTGCGCGCCCGGTGCCCCGGACGGTGCGGTCAGGTTGCGGAGGCGGTTTTCCTCAACTTGCGCTTCTCGGCCTCGCTCAGGTAGCCAGACAGGATGATGCCGATCATCGACGGGCACAACGACCTGCCCATGCAGTTGCGCGGACGCTACGGATACGCGGTCGACGGGCTCGACGAGCCGCGGCCGGAGTTGCAGACGGACCTCCCCCGTCTGCGGGCCGGCGGGGTGGGCGGGCAGTTCTGGTCGGTGTACGTGCCCGGCGACCTGAGCGAGCCCGAGGCGGTCGTGGCGACCATGGAGCAGGTCGACGCGGTCTACCGGATGGTGGCGGCGTATCCGGACGACTTCGCCATCGCCTACAGCGCGGACGACGTCACCCGCGCCATCGAGGCCGGAAAAATCGCGTCGCTGATCGGCATCGAGGGCGGCCACAGCCTGGCGTCGTCGCTGGGCGTTCTGCGGTCGTTCGCCCGCTTGGGCGTACGGTACGTGACCCTCACCCACAACGAGAACCTGTCCTGGGCCGACGCGGCGGTGCGGGAACCCCAGGTGGGCGGCCTGAACGACGAGGGCCGAGCGGTGGTCCGCGAGATGCAGCGCATCGGCGTGCTGGTCGACCTGTCCCACGTCGCCCCGGTGACGATGCACGCGGCCCTGGACACGGCGTTCGCTCCAGTGATCTTCAGCCATTCCGGCGTACGGGCCCTGCACGATCACCCGCGCAACGTCCCCGACGACGTCCTGACCCGCCTGCGCGACAACGGCGGCGTCATCCAGCTCACGTTCGTGGCCCCGTTCGTCTCGGCCGAGGCCCGCGCCTGGTCGGCCGCCGCCGACGAGGAACTGGCCCGACTGGGCCTGCCGGTGGCGGGCTGGCCCCGGGCGCCCCGCCCCGGCGAGGAGCCGTCGGCGGTCCAGGACTGGCCCGGCCCCGACCCGATGGAGCACCCGTCGTTCACCCCGTGGCTGTCGGCCAACCCCCGCCCGCCGGTACCCGCCACGCTGGTGGCCGACCACGTGGAGCACGCCCGCGACGTGGCCGGCGTCGACCACGTGGGCCTGGGCGGCGACTTCGACGGCACCACGGAACTCCCCGACGACCTGCGCGACGTCTCCGGCTACCCGCGCCTGCTGGCCGAACTGTCCAGCCGTGGCTGGTCAGGCCCGGAACTGGACAAACTCACGGGCGGCAACATCCTCCGCGTCCTGCGCGAATCAGAGCGCCTGGCCCAGGAGCCTCTCTGGCCCTTGTCGCCGGCCCGCTGACGGCATCCCGGTGGCGCCCCCAGTGCAAGTGGGGCGCCACCGCCCTTTCCGCTACTGCTCTTTACGCCCGCAGCCCTTCACGCCCGCAGCCCCTCACGCCCGCAGCCCTTCACGCCCGCAGCCCCTCACGCCCGCAGCCCCTCACGCCGCTGGCTTTTGCGCCGCTGGCTTTTGCGCCGCTGGCTTTTGCGCCGCTGGCTTTTGCGCCGCTGGCCTTCACGCCGCCGCGTCGGCCGGCGGAATCGGGCGCAGCCGGGCCGGGGCCGGCACGAAGTAGTCGCTCTTCTTGGGCTGCTCAACGGCGGCCTCCCGCCCACGCTGCCGCGGAACGGGCATCATGCGCGGAATGTGCTTCGCGCAGTGGATGTAGGCCTCCTGAACCCGGGCCACGACCCACACCTGGGCCCGAAGCCCCGGCGGCACATCATCCTGCACACCGGGGTCCTCGACGATCTCAGCCGTGCCGTTGACGTGCAGCCCGATCGAGTCCTGAAAGTCGACGAAGAGAAGCCCGACGTGCCCGTTCTCGGTGATGTTGCCCAGACTCGCCATGACCCCGTTGCCCCGATACTCGGGCCAGCTCAGGTGCTCCTCGTCCAGCACCCGCACGAACCCGGCCGGCCCGGCCCGGAAGGTGCTGTCACATTCCCCACCGGCATCAGCGGTCGCCAGGAACATCATCTCCTGCCGCCCGATGAACTGCCGCATCCTGTCATTGAGGCGGTGCAGGGTCTGCCGCTCCGCAAAGGCGTCCGCCCGCTCCCGAGTACCGAGCGTGTCCTGCAGCCGCCGCTCACCGTGGTTCATGATGGCCCTCCAGCTCCCGGATCCCTCCCGCTGCGCGACAGTTTCACATCGTGCGCACGAGATCGCACTGAGTCACATGCACCACCCGGCATACAAAGCTCCACCCCGAATCAACACCGTTGACGCAGCCCAGCCTCCCCTTCCCCACGAACCCCACCACCAGCACTTGTCACTCGATCGGGTGACATGAGAGAACACTTCACGCAGCCACTTCACGCTGTCCACTGGCCGCATCGCGAGCCCCGCCGCCACAGACGGCCGAGCAACCGCCGCGCCACCCCCTGCCCACCCGCTTCGGACACAGCCGGCCCGCCGCCCCCGCCCACCCGTTCCGGACGCCGGCGGCCCGCTGCGCTCCCGCCCACCCGCTTCGGACACGGCCGGCCACCTGCGCCCCGCCACCCGCTTCGGACACGGCCGACCCGCCGCGCCCCCGCTGCAGACGCAGCCGGCCCGCTGCGTTCCCACCCACCCGATTCGGACACGGCCGAACCGCCGCGCCCCCGCCTCAGACGCAGCCGGCCCGCTGCGTTCCCACCCACCCGATTCGGACACGGCCGAACCGCCGCGCCCCCGCCTCAGACGCAGCCGGCCCGCTGCGCTCCCACCCACCCGTTTCGTCCACAGCAGGCCCGCTGCGACTGCCGTCGGGCACAGGCGCACTCGGCGCATGCGCGGTCCGCTTCGCCTCGCCCAGCGCGGTCGCGGCGCCCGTTCTCCGGCTTGCCGGGCTCAGACGAGGCCGGCGTCGTGAACCAGGAGGGCGACCTGGACGCGGTTGTTCAGCTCCAGCTTGATCAGGAGGCGGGACACGTGCGCCTTCACGGTGGCGATCGACATGTACAGGTCGGAGGAGATCTCCGCGTTCGACCGCCCCTGCCCGAGCGCGAGAGCGACCTCCCGCTCCCGCTCGCTGAGCCGGTCGAGCCGTTCGGCGGCACGGACCTGCGACGGTTGCGCCGGCGCCGCCACATGCGCGATCAGCTGCCGCGTCACCGTGGGTGACAGCATCGCCTCACCCTGCGCCACCCGCCGAACCGCCCGCAGGATCTCCGCCGGCGGTGTGTCCTTGAGCAGGAACCCGCTGGCCCCGGCCCGCAAGGCCCGCAACACGTACTCGTCCGCGTCGAACGTCGTCAACACGATCACTTCGGGCGCCCCGCTCCGCGCCCGCAGCGTCTCGGTCGCAGCGAGCCCGTCGACTTTCGGCATCCGGATGTCCATCAGCACCACGTCGGGCCGGTGCGCCGCCACGGCCCCCGGCACTTCGGCACCGTCCGAGGCCTCGCCCACCACTGCCACGTCGGCGGCCGCCGACAGGATCATCGTCAGCCCAGCCCGAACAAGCGCGTCGTCGTCGACGACCAGCACCCGGATCGCCTCCCCCGCCGGCCCGGCGTTGTCACTCACCGACGCACTCCTCGGATCGGGCCGCGGGCGGAGCTCACGAGGGCCACGGAAGCCACGCGGTGAGCGCGAACTGGTTGTCGGGGGTGCGCCCATGTTTCAGGCGACCACCGGCCAGGGTGGCCCGCTCGGTGAGGCCGATCAGCCCCGTCCCTGTGCCGGGGATGGCGACCGACGGGTTCAGCAGGGGCCAGGGATTGCGGATGTTGATGGTCAGGCCATCGCCCGCGGCGCCGTCGACAGCGACTTCCACCGTCGTGCCGGGCGCGTGCTTGCGAGCGTTCGTGAGGCCTTCCTGCACGATCCGGTACGCCGTCCGGCCCGTACCGTCCGGCACGGTGGCGGGCTCGATCCGTACATCCAAGCGGACCTTGACTCCCGCCGAGCGTGACTCGTCGGCCAGGGCGGGCAGCGCGCCGAGCGTGGGCTGGGGCGGCTCGGGCGCGCCCTCGTGCCCTTCGGCCCGCAGCACGCCGATCACCTCGCGGAGGTCCTGCAACGCTTGGTGGGCGCTGGCCCGGATGACGCCGGCGGCGGTCGCCACGTCATGCGGCGCCGCGTCGGGCTTGATCTCGAGCGCGCCCGCGTGCAGGCTCAGCAGCGAGATGCGGTGGGCGAGCACGTCGTGCATCTCGCGGGCGATCCGGTTGCGCTCGAGCGAGCGCGCCTGGGCCACCCGCAGCTGCTGCTCCGACTCGGCGCGCTCCGCGCGGTCGCGCAGCGACAGCACCAGCTGGCGCCGGGAGCGGACCACCATGCCCCAGAGGCAGACGATCACGATGATGACCGCACCCCACGCCGTCGACTCCCAGTAGGGGTCCTTGCCCTCGGGCCGCAGCACGGGGAAGGCGGCGTTGGTCAGCACCGCCGCGCCGGCGAACACCGCCATGACCACGAACCGGCGATGCACCGCCACGGTGAACAGCACGATCAGGCAGGTGATGGCCGCGGCCACCGAGAACAGTGAGACCAGCATGGCGAACGTGGCCAGCGGAATCAGCCAGCGGCCACGCCGCCACCACAGGCCGAGCCCCGCGATGGTGCCGGCCGCGAAATCGAGCCAGATCATCCAGGTCGGCGCCCCGTCCCATTCCGGCACCACGCTCGGGTCGGTCTGCAACAGGTCGATCGTGACGAGCAGCGTGAAACCGTAACCAAGCGTGAAGCAGAGCAGATCGATCACCCAGTCGCGGGTGGATCGGCGCGTCGGGACGGCCGACTCCAGCCCGGCCGGTAACAGCCACTGATACTCAGGCTTCAGCATTCCCACGAAGGCGACTTTACGAGCCGGTGCGCGTCGGCCGATACCTACCAAAGTAGGTGTTCGGCCCCTACCAAGGTTTCTTGCCGGCGACCTCCGGCCGACGCGCCGGCCCGGCCGGCACCGCCACGCTGGAAGCATGATCACGGTCGAACATCTCACCAAGAGGTACGGCAACCATCCCGCCGTCGACGATGTGTCGTTCTCCTGCGAGCCGGGCACGGTAACCGGTTTCCTCGGGCCGAACGGCGCCGGCAAGTCGACCACCATGCGCATGATCTGCGGCCTCACCCCGCCGTCGTCCGGAACGGCTACCGTGAGCGGGCTCCCGTACCGGCGGCTCGGCAACCCCGGCCGCCACGTCGGGGTCCTGCTCGACGCCTCCGCCCAGCATGCCGGGCGGACCGGCCGCGAGGTCCTCAGCCTGGCCGCGCTCACCATGGGCGTCGACACCCGCGAGGTGCCCCGCGCGCTGGACCGGGTGGGGCTCAACGCGACGGCCGCCAAGCGCCGGGTACGGGCGTACTCGCTCGGCATGCGGCAGCGGCTCGGACTGGCCTTGGCCCTGCTGGGCGACCCGGCGGTGCTGATTCTGGACGAGCCGGCGAACGGCCTCGACCCGGAAGGCATCTTCTGGATGCGTGGCCTGCTGCGGGAGTTCGCCGACCGGGGCGGCACGGTACTGCTCTCCTCCCATCTGCTCCGCGAGGTCGAGGCGGTCGCCGACCACCTGGTCGTGATCGGCGGCGGCCGCATCGTCGCCCAGGGCGACAAGGCGGAGCTGCTCGCCGCCTCCGGCACCCTGGTCCGGGCGCTCGACCCGGCCGGGCTCGACCTGGTGCTCAAGCGCGCCGGTCTGGCCGGGACGAAGACGACCGACGGGGGCGTCGTCGTCCAGGCCGGCGCCGAGGCGATCGGGCGGGCCGCGGCCGACGCCGGACTGGTACTGATCGAGCTCCGCCCGGCCGGTAGCGGCGGGCTGGAGCAGATGTTCCTCACCCTGACCGCCGGTGATTCCGTGAAGGAGGCTGTCCGATGACCGCCGTGCTCGAGACCCCGCCGCAGATCGAGCGGGCCGGCACCCGTCCGGTGCCGATCGGCCGGCTCACCGTGATCGAGTTGCGGAAGCTGGCCGACACCCGGGCCGGGCTGTGGCTGCTCATCGTGATCGCCTTCGCCACGGCCGCCACCTCGGCGATCATGATCGGCTGGGCGCCCGACGAGGAGCAGACGTTCCAGGAGTTCTTCCAGTTCGGCCTGCTGCCCTCGTCCGTGCTCCTGCCGGTGCTGGGCATCCTGTCCATGACCGGCGAGTGGTCGCAGCGCACCGCGCTGACCACGTTCACCCTGGTGCCGGCGCGCGGCCGGGTCATCGGGGCCAAGCTGATCGCCGGGGTGCTGATCGCCGTCGCGTCGACCGCGGCGGCGCTGGCGCTGAGCGCCGTGGCCAACCTGCTGGGGGCGGCCCTCGGCGGCGACGGCTCCTGGACCATCGACGGCTCGGTGATCTGGCAAGGCGTCGCCTTGCAGGTGATCTTCGTTCTGATGGGCATCGGTTTCGGTGCCCTGCTGCTGAACACGCCGCTGGCGATCGTCGCCTTCTTCGCCGTGCCGATGGTCTGGAGCATCCTCGGCGGGACGATCAAGGCCCTGCGGACCGCGGCCGAGTGGATCGACATCAACACCACGACGACGGCCATGTCGGAGCCGGGCATGACCTCGGGCGAGTGGGCCCGGGTCGGTGTCTCCGCCGCGGTGTGGGTGGTGCTGCCGCTCGCTCTCGGCGTGTGGCGCGTCCTGCGCCGCGAGGTCTCGTAGTTTGCCGGCGGCTGGGCGGGGGTACCGTGGCGCATGCCCATCGGTGCCCAGCCGCCCGGCCGTCGCGGCACGGTCGATCAGCCCTACAGCGCGCTGAACCTGCGGCTCGTCCTCGCCGCGTTCGGTTTCGTCGTGTGCACGGTGCTGGCGATCCTGCTGTTCCGCTCGGGCTGGACGGTTCCGGGCTGGCTGCTGCTCGCCTGGGCCGTCGTGGCGGTGGTCGACATGGTCGTCGTCCAGCTGCGCCGGCGGGCTCGCCGCCGCGCCGAGGGCGATCGCGACCACTCGGTGTTCGAATAGCCGCATGTTGCCGGTCCGCCCGGCACGTGACGGGTAGCGTCCCCGTTCATGGACCGCGTCCGCTTCGCAGCCTTTGCGGCGATCGCCCTTCTTATCCCCCTGGCCGTCGCACCCAGTCCCGCGATGGCCGATCGGGACCAGGCCGGCGCGGCCGCGGACACCCGCGAGCTCGACCGCACCCAGTTCACCTTCGACGGGCGGGTGCTGCCGAAGGAACCCCGATATCGGCCGCACGTGCGGTCCCGGGCGGCGGCCGAGCCGAAGCCGACACCACCGGTGGGCACCGCGCGGAACTGGCTGGGACTCGACGACACGAGCGGCCAGTTCTACGGCAAGAAGTACACGCTGCGGGCGGTCGGCCGGCACATCGAGGTGTGGGTGGCCGAGGACCTCGCCTTCCCGGCGACGGACTGCCGCAAGAACTCGGTGGAGGTCACCGACGCGCAGGTGGCCGATCTGATCGACGAGTTCGACCGGAAGATCTACCCCTTGGAGACCGCGGTCTTCAGCACGCCACCCAGCCGCGACGGCACGAAAGCCACGGCGGCCGGCGATTTCACCGGTGACGGCGACAAGACGGTCACCCTGGTCGACAACGTCCGCGACGCCAACTTCTTCACTTTCCCCAAGGCGGTCACCTACACCGCCGGATTCTTCTCGTCGCAGCTCAACGAGCTGTTCGACCGCAACGTCATGACCATCGACGCGTACGACTGGAAGCACCGCCTCGGCGCCGACCCGGCGCACGATCCGGCCGGTGACCTGTGCACGAGCCGGCCCGCCCGGCCGCGGATGTACGAGTCGACGTTCGCCCACGAGTGGCAGCACCTGCTCGAGTATTACGCCGACCCGCGGGAGGCCAAGTGGCTCAACGAGGGGCTGGCCGATTTCGCGCAGACCCTCGTCGGTTACGTGGACGCCCGCTCCAAGGTCGACGAGCCCGGCAACGACACGCACATCATGTGTTTCCAGGGGTTCGGCCCCGTCAAGACGAAGTACAACGCGAACCCGCGCGACTGCGGCGGCCCGCAGAACTCGCCGAACCTGTGGGACGAGGGCACGCCCAGCGAGGTGCTGGCCGATTACGGCCTCGTCTATCAGCTCATGCTGTATCTGCGGGACCGGTTCGGCCTGCGGACGATCTCGCTGCTGCACCGCGACGGGATGCGCCAGGGCCTGGCCGCGATCCAGGCGGCGCTGCCGACCGGCGTGCCGCTGTACGACGTGTTGCACGACTTTCAGACGATGACGCTGGTCGACCGGATCGCCGGCGAGCCCGGCGGCACGGTGATCGGGACGGAGGCCGGGAAGGTCACGGCCAAAAGCTTGCGATCGACGGTCAACCTCGGCAACAAGGCCCTGTACGCCGAGCCCGGAGCGGCACCCAACGGCGCCGATTACGTGCCGTTGCCGACACCCGTCCGGTCGCTCAGCTTCGCCGGGGCCACGCACCTGCCACCGCTGCCGACCGGCTGGCGGGTGGCCGAGAAGACGCTTTTCTCCGGCAACACCGACGACCTCGACTCGCACGCCGTCCGGGCCGTCACTGTCCCGGCCGGCAAGCCCGCGCTGACGCTCGAGACCTCCTACGCGCTGGAGGACCGATACGACTACGGCTATGTGACAGTGTCGACCGACGGCGGGCGTACCTACATGGCGCTGCGCGGCGACCGCACCAGTGTCGGGCCGCTGGGTTTCGGGATCACCGGAACCAGCAACGGTGTCGTCTCCGCGCGGTACGACCTCACCTCGTACGCGGGAAAGAACGTCCTTTTGGGTCTGCGGTTCGTGACTGACGCCGGCGGTAGCCGGGGCGGATGGCGGATCGGCACGATCACGCTGGACGGGCAGACGCTCAGCGATGGCTCCACGCTGGACGGATGGACCTCGCCCACGTCGATCAGGCCCGTCGCGGTGCACAACTGGCACGTGCGGCTCGTCGGGCTCGGCGAGGACCGGGTGGAGATCGTGACGCTGGACGAGTTCGCCCGGCTCGCCTCCTATCCCCAGGTGGTGGCGATCGTGTCCTACGACGAGCCGACCGAGAAGATCAAGCAGTACGCGCCATACCGCCTGACGGTCAACGGCGTGCTTCAGCCAGGCGGCAGCAAGCCGTAGATGAGCGCGGTCGAGCCGGAACCGGCCTTGTTGATCTGGCCGCCGCAGAGGACGTAGGCGCCCGTCGGCGGGAGCGCGGCCAGGTTGGCCAGGCACTCCAGGCTGATCCGATGACGCTGATAGACCAACCGGGACACCGCCAGACCGGTGTCCCGGCCCGGGTCGGGGCCGAAGGTGTCGGTCCCCGTGCCACCCCTGCGGCCGAGCCGGCCCGTGTCGATCAGCCAGCGCACCGTCTCGAGGGCGAAGCCCGGCTGGTGGAGCACTCCTCCGGCATCCGCGTTGAGGAAGGCCTCCGTGCCCCAGCGCTGGTCCCACCCGGTCCAAATGATCACCATCGACTCGTCCGGGATGCGGCCGTGCCGCCGCTCCCACTCCTCGACATCGGCGATCGTCACCTCGTAGTCCGCGTCGCGCGCGCACTGCTCCCGCACGTCGATCCGCACCGCCGGCAGGCATAGGTCCTCCAGGTCGAGCTCGTCGGCCAGCGGCTGGCCGGAACTGAAATGGCCGGGCGCACCCCAGTGGGTGCCGGTGTGCTCGCCCTCGTGGACGAGGCGCAGGTAGAACCCCTCCTGTCCGATGGTGGCCACCGTCTCGAGCTCGAAAGCCGGGTCGCCGGGATAGACGACGGTGGTGTCGGGGTCGTTGAGGTGGGACAGGCTGATCAGTCGGGGCGGCGCCCAACTGCCGGCGGCGGATCGGGTCATGCGCACACATTGACACTGTCACGATGACAGTGTCAAACTCGTTGGCATGTGGACGATCGACGAGCTGGTGGAACGGGTACGCGAAGCCCTCGCGGCCGAATACCCCGGTGCGCCCAATGCCCGCGTCCGCGACGTGCCCGACCGGCGGGCGATCCGGTGGTATACGACCATCGGCCTGGTCGACAAGCCGTCGGGCATGCGGGGGCGCACCGCCCTGTACGGTCCTCGGCACCTGCAACAGCTGGTGACCATCAAGCGCCGCCAGGCACTGGGCCAGAGCCTCGCGCAGATTCAGGCCGAGTTCGCCTGGATCTCCCCGGAGGCCCTGCGCGTCGCCGCTCAGATCCCGGAGCATCTGCTCGGTGACAGTGACGGTGAGGGTGGCGACGGCCCACCGCCCGACGCCACCAAGACCCGCCCGCGTTTCTGGACAGACCCGCCCGGGCAGCAGGCCTTCCACAGACCGCCGCCAATCGTCGAAGAGGCGAGGGACCGCCCGGCGCGCCGGGCGACCGCCCAGCCCGTCTCCGGCGTCGCCCTCGAGGGCGGCGTCCTGCTCATCGTCCCCCGCCCCCTGACCGAGCGCGACCGCGACGACATCGCCGCGGCCGCCGCGCCACTGATCGATCTGCTCGCCGCACGTGGCCTTATTGATGGGAGTTCCGTATGACCTTCTCCGTCGCCCCGATGAGCCCCGGCGAGATCAGCCGCGTGCGGATCCTGCCCGACTCCGGCTTCGGCTGCCTGCGCACCGACCGCGGCGCCCTGCCACTCGACCGCCTCGACGTCCGCGCGCACATCAGCGGGCTGGTCGCCCGTACCGTCGTGGTCACCGAATTCGTCAACGTGCACGAGGTCGCGCTCGAGGCGACCTACGTCTTTCCGCTGTCCGACCGCGCGGCCGTGACCGGCATGACCATGACCGCCGACGAGCGCACGATCGAGGCGGAGCTGCAGGAGCGGGCGGCGGCTCGCGAGACGTACGACAAAGCCGTCGCCGCCGGTCAGCGCGCCTCCATCGCCGAGGAGGAACGGCCCGACGTCTTCACCATGCGGGTCGGGAACATCCTGCCCGGCGAGCGGGTGACGATCCGGCTGAGCCTCGTCGGCCCGCTGCCGTTCGAGGACGGCGCCGCCACGTTCCGCTTCCCGCTCGTGGTGGCCCCGCGCTACATCCCGGGCACCCCGCTGCCCGGCCCGTCGGCCGGTGACGGGCAGGCGCAGGACACCGATGCCGTGCCGGACGCCTCCCGCATCACTCCCCCGGTTCTGCTGCCCGGCTTCCCCAACCCGCTGCGGTTGTCAGTCGGCGTCGACATCGACCCCGCCGGCCTCACCCTGGGCCAGGTCACGTCAAGCCTGCACACCGTCGTCGACCAGGACGGCACGCTGAGCATCACGCCCGGCGAACGGGCCGACCGCGACTTCATTCTGCGGCTGCCGTACGCGGGTGGCGACGAGACCGCGATCGGCGTGCCCGACGAGAGGGCCGAGGAGCCCGGCGGCGTGTACCAGTTGGTGGTTCTACCGCCGGCCGAGGCCGCGCCCGCCCGCCCCAAGGACGTGGTGCTGCTCCTCGACCGTTCGGGGAGCATGGGCGGGTGGAAGATGGTGGCCGCGCGCCGCGCCGCCGCCCGCGTCGTCGACACACTGACCGGCGCCGACCGCTTCGCCGTGCTCACCTTCGACCACCAGGTCGACCGGCCCGACGACCTCGGCGAGGGCCTGGTCGAAGCGTCCGACCGTAACCGCTTCCGGGCCGTGGAACACCTCGCCCGGGCCGGCGCCCGCGGTGGCACCGAGTTGCTCACCCCGCTGTCGCAGGGACTCGGGCTGCTCCGGGCCAGCGAGGACCGCGACCGCGTGCTCGTACTGGTGACCGACGGCCAGGTCGGCAACGAGGACCAGATCGTTCACGACATCACGCCGCTGATCGGCACCACCCGCATCCACACGATCGGCATCGACCGCGCGGTCAACGCCGGATTCCTGGGCCGGCTGGCCGCCCTGGGCGCGGGCCGGGCCGAACTGGTGGAGAGCGAGGACCGGCTCGACGAGGCGATGGAGCACATCCATCGCCGGATCGGCTCGCCGGTCGTGTCCGGCCTGCGGGTCAGCGCCGAGGGACTGCGCCTGATCGACGACGAGCGCACCCCGGCCCGGCTGCCGGGAATCTACCCGGGAGTCCCCCTCGTGGTGAGCGGCCGCTACGCCGGCTCGGCCACCGGCGGGCGGTTCACGGTGACCGGCCGTACCCGCGACGACCGTGAGTTCAGCACGACGATCGCCCTGGAGGAACGGTCGGAAAGCGCGATCACGGCACAGTGGGCGCGGGCCCGGCTGCGCGACCTCGAAGACGCGTACGCGGCCGGCGATCGAAGCCTCGAGCAGCGCATCGTCGCCACCTCCTTGCGGTACGGCGTGTTGTGCCGGTTCACCGCGTTCGTCGCGGTGGACAGCCGGGTCGTCAACGAGGGCGGCCAGACCCGGCGGGTGACTCAGCCGGTCGAGCTTCCCCAGGGCTGGGAGGGGCCGGGCGACGTCGCGCCGGCGATGCTTCGCATGGCGGCGGCGTCGTTCGCTCCGCCGATGCCGCCGGGCGCGCCGGCGCCGGCCGGTCCCGCGTTGTTGAGCTTCGACGGCGCCGCTGAGACGTCGGCCGGTGCCGGCGCCGGGGCGGTGCTCGGCGGCGCGCCCGGCGGCCGGCGGACGGCTGCCGCCTCGGGCTTCGCCTCGCCGAGGGCGAGGGCGTCGTTCGCCAAGCTGGCCGGTACGGGCAGTTCGGCTCCGTCTGTCGACGAGATGCGCTCGCTGGCGGCGACTGAGGTCCAGCGCCTCCGCGACGCGGCCGGGCTTCCGGTCTGGGAGCGGCGTGATCTGCTCGACGACCTGGCCAGCCGGCTCGACGTTCTGGTCGGGTCGGCCGGCGACGAGACGTTCCGGCCGTTGGCCGACCTGGTGGCACTACTGCGAGGCGACACCGCGGTCGACGAGAAGTGGGAGGCCGCTCTCCAGACCTTGAGCGCTTTCGCCGGCGCCGCGGCCACGCCGCCGCCCGCTGACCCCGGTCCGGCTCCGACACGAAAGGCCTTCTGGAAACGCTGACTCCACGAAGGGTGCGAGTGTCGGGCGTGGAGGGTCACGAGGTAGGTTTTTGGCGATCTTGAGCGCCGCCGGGGAAGTGAGCGTGGTGACGGCTGTGCCTGTGTCGGCTTGTCGACGGAACGAGGGCGTTCGCTGTCCGGGCGGGCGCAACGGGTGGAAAGTCGGATGTTCGGCGGGCGGTGTGGGCTCGATCATCGCGGGTAGGTTGGTCGGTCGATCGTCTCTTGAGGGCTCGACGGCGGCGGGGGTTTCGTGACAGGCGACGACGTGGGTGACGAGCGGGATCCGCTGCTTGTCCGGCCGTTCGTGCTTCGCGACTCCGAAGCGCCGGACACCTCGGACACCTCAGTTGCGCCGGATGCTTCGGGCGCGCTGGGGGTTTCGGCGGGCAGCGGTGACCGCGGCGGGTCGGAGCAAACCTGGCCGGCGGCGGCGAAAGACGCTGAGGCTCGGCGGACTCGGGACGGCGCGGATGACGCCACGGCCGTGATCATTCTGCCCGGCGGACGGCGAGGACCGGGCGGGTTGCGAGGGCCGGGGAGGCTGAGAGGGCCGGGCGGCCGTCGTCGGCGGCTGGTCGTGGTGGCCGTGGCCGCCGTGGTGGTGTTGCTCGGGGCTGCGGCGGCGGGATACGCGGCGCTGCGGTCGGATGTGCGGCCGCAGGTGACAGGGCTCGCCGAGGGGCCGCTGCCGCCGGCTTCCGGGCCTGCGGCGACTGCTGGGTCGGCGCCGGCCGATGCGGGTCTGCCATCGGCGGCGGGAAGCGGGCCGGGTGGCGGCACGCGGTCGACCGCGGGTGCCGGATCAGGGCCGGGGTCGGGGCCGACTACGGCGGCCGGGACGAAATCGGCGCCGGCCGCGTCGACGCCGCCGGCGAGCTCAGGGGCCAGTGGGGCGCCGGTCATCGCGTCCTCGCCGGCCTCGCCTGTGGCGACGACGACCACGGTGCCGGGTGGGACCGGTGCCACGCCGAGTGTGCCCGCCGGGATCGCGCCGGTGCCGCCGGCGGCTGAGCGGGTCGGTGTCGTCCGGGGGCAGAACGGGATGTGCCTCGACCTCAACGGTGGGGTGCCGTTCGACGGCAATCACGTGCAGGTGTTCGGGTGCAACCGGTCCGTCGCGCAGACGTGGACCTTCGCGTCCGACGGGACCCTGCGGGTGGCCGGCAAGTGCGCGCTGGTCGTGGGGGACGGCTCGATTCAGATCGTCGGCTGCGACGGGCGGACCACGGCCCAATGGCGGGTCTCCGGGCAGCTGGTGGTCAACGCCTCGAACAACGGGTGCCTGACCGATCCGTCCGGCGGGCGGTGGTCGGGGGCCCGCGTGCAGGTCGTGAACTGTGACGGTTCGGCGAAGCAACGCTGGTCACTTCCATAGCCGGGAACGGGGAGGTTTGTGCTTCTCTAACTTGTGAGTCTTTTGATCGCTGTGCTCGCCGCAGTCGCCTACGCGGGCGGATCCGTGCTCCAGGCGGCGGCCGCGCGCCGGCCGGGGACGGTGCTCGCCCTGGCGGCCTCACCGCTCTACCTGGCCGGGCTGGCCGGGGACGGCGGCGGGTGGCTGCTTTCGCTCTGGGCTCTGCGGGGCCTTCCGGTGTACGTGGTTCAGGCCGTTCTCGCCGGGTCGGTCGGGCTGACCGTGCTGCTGGCCGGAGTGGTCCTGCGAACGCGCCTGCGCCGGCGGGACTACGTGGCCGTCGGGGTGATGGTGGCCGCGCTCGCCGTCATCGGGCTGTCCAGCCGGGAACAGCCGGCCTCGACGCCGGCCCACGGGACGACAGTGGTGTTGACCGTGGGTGGGTTCGCCGTGGCGGTGATCGCGGGGGTGGCGGTGCTGCTCGCCGCCCGGACCGATCGGCGAGGGCTGCTCCTGGCGGGGCTGGCCGGGCTCGCGTACTCGGCTACCGCGCTGGCCGGGCGGGCTGTGTACGTTCGTACGCCCTGGGTCTCGACCTTGGCGGAGCCGCTGCTGTGGGTCGTCGTCTGCAGCGGGATCGCGGGGACCGCGGCCTATGCGGCCGCCCTGCGCCGGGGCGGCGTCGCGCCGGTCACCGCGCTGCTGTGGGCGGTCGAGGTGATCGTGCCGGCCGCCGTGGCGGTTCCGCTGCTGGGTGACGAGATCCGCCACGGCTGGGCCGTGCCTGCCGCGCTGGGCATCCTTGCCGTGGTCGGCGCCGCCGCTGTTCTGGCCAGCTCATCCGGGACCGCCGCCAGCGTGGACTCGTCCGGCACCGCCGGCGCGGCAGACGAAGCCGGCAGGGCGGACGGCGCGAAACCGGCAGAGCGAGCGAACACCGCCGACGCAGCCAGCGCTGCGGACGGGGGGAAACTCCGCAGTTGAGCGCGGCGCCGCGCGTGAAGGCGATACCGCGCGAGGAGCCGACCCCTACGCGAGAAGCCGCCCCCCTCACGTGAAGCCGACCCCCTCACATGAAGCCGATCCCACGCGTAAAGGCGACACCGCGCGAGAAGCCCCACGTGAAGCCGCCCCCACGCGTGGAGGCGACACCGCGCGAGGAGCCGAAACCACGCGGGAAGCCGAAACCACGCGGGAAGCCGACACCACGCGGGAAGCCGACACCACGCGGGAAGCCGACACTGCGCGTGAAAGCGACACCGCGCGTGAATGGGGCGTGGTGGATGAGGCCGGTGTAGAAGGGCGGGGGCGGTCTAGAGGGAAGCGGCCAGGGACTTGCCGGCGGCTCGGCCGCTGAAGAGGCAGCCGCCCAGGAAAGTGCCTTCCAAAGCGTTGTAGCCGTGCACGCCGCCGCCGCCGAAGCCTGCTGCCTCGCCTGCGGCGTACAGGCCGGGGACCGGGGCGCCGGTGGGCGACAAAGCGCGGGAGTTCAAGTCTGTCTGGATGCCGCCCAAGGTTTTGCGGGTCAGGATGTGGAGCCGCACCGCTACCAGCGGGCCCGCCGCCGGGTCGAGGATGCGGTGTGGACTGGCCGTGCGGCCGATTTTGTCGCCCCAGTAGCGGCGGGAGTTTCGGATGCCCTGGACCTGGGCGTCCTTGCTGTACGGGTTGTCCATCTGGCGGTCGCGGGCCTCGATCTGGTCGCGGATCGCCGCCACGTCGAGCAATGGTTCGTCCGTCAGCGCGTTCATGCCCGCCACCAGCTCCTCCAGCGAGGACGCGACCACGAAGTCCTCGCCTTTCTGCTTGAACGCCTCCACCGGGGCCGGCGCGCCCTTGCCGAAGATGCGCTCCTTCAGGAACGCCCGGCGGTCGCCGGCCGTGATGTCCGGGTTCTGCTCGGAGCCGGAGAGTGCGAACTCCTTCTCGATGATCTTCTGGGTGAGGATGAACCAGGAGTGGTCGTAGGCCGCGATGTCCGGCGTCGTCCGCAGGTACCGCAGCGTGCTCATCGTGTCGTAGCCGGGCAGGCACGGTGCCGGCAGGCGGCGGCCGAGCGCGTCGAACCACATCGACGACGGCGCCGGCAGGATGCGGATGCCGTGGCCGGGCCAGATCGGGTCCCAGTTGCGGATGCCCTCGGTGTAGTGCCACATGCGGTCGCGGTTGACCAGGCGGGCGCCGGCCGTCTCCGAGATGCCCAGCATCCGGCCGTCGACGTGCGCGGGCACGCCCGTGATCATCGACTGTGGGGGCGTGCCGAGTGACGGGGGCCAGTACCGGCGTACCAAATCGTGGTTGGCCCCGATGCCGCCCGAGGCGACGACGACCGCCTGGGCCGTGAGGGAGAAATCGGAGATCTCCTCGCGCGGGGACGGCACCCCGCGAGCGCCGTCGAACGGCGTCAAGACCTTTCCCCGTACGCCCGTGACCGCACCGTTCGAGACGATCAGCTCGTCGACGCGGTGCCGGAAGTGGAACGTGACCAGCGGGGACGACTGGACCGAGCGCACGAACGGCGCCACCACACCAGTGCCGGTCCCCCAGGTCACGTGGAAGCGGGGCACCGAGTTGCCGTGGCCGTCGGCCCGCAGGTCGCCGCGCTCCGGCCAGCCCACCGTGGGCAGCCAGCTCATGCCCAGCGACGACAGCCACGCCCGCTTCTCGCCGGCCGCGAACTCGACGTACGCCCGGGCCCACTTCACCGCCCAGGAGTCCTCGTCGTCGAGGCGGTCGAAGGCGGCGCTGCCCTGCCAGTCGCTCCAGGCCAGGTCGAACGAGTCCTTGACGCGCAGGCGCCGCTGCTCGGGGCTGTCCACGAACAGCAGCCCGCCGAAGGACCAGAACGCCTGCCCACCGAGGTTGGCGGCGTTCTCCTGGTCGACCAGCGCGACCCGTTTGCCGGCGAGGATCAGCTCATGGGCGGCGGCCAGGCCGGCGAGACCGGCACCGACGACGATGACGTCAGCGTTCATGACCCGGCAATGTACCGGACATTACGAAATTTATTCAGGTTCGCGGCCCGAAAATACTTCAACTAAGGAGCGAACTAAGGCAACGAAACGGTCACGAGAGACTTAAGTCAATCGATGCCCGCTTGACCGCGCCCCGGTGCCGTGGGAACTGTTAAGTCACTTTCCGGTTCCCCACCCCCACCCGGGAGATCCCCTATGCGCAGACGCGCCCTGTTAGCCGCGTTCACGGCTCTGGTCGCCGCGACAGCGACCTTCGGCGTCCGCCTCGTGACCGCCGACGCCGCCCCGATCACCTTCGCCCATCCGGGCGTCCTGGTCAGCCGGGCCCAGCTCGACTTCGTCAAGGGCAAGGTCACCGCCGGCGCCCAGCCTTGGCTGAGCGCCTACAACCAGATGATGGCCAGCCGCTACGCCTCGCTCTCGCGTACCCCCGCGCCGCGGGCGACTGTCGAGTGCGGCTCCTACTCCAACCCCAACAACGGGTGCACTGACGAGCGCGAGGACGCCATCGCCGCGTACACCGACGCCCTGGCCTGGTACATCACGGGCAACGCGGCGTACGCCCAGAAGTCCATCGCCCTGATGGACGCCTGGTCGGCCACGATCAAGTCGCACACCAACAGCAACGCCCCGCTGCAGACCGGCTGGGCCGGCTCGGTCTGGCCGCGCGCCGCCGAGATCATCAAGTACACGTACTCGAGCTGGCCCAACCAGGCCCGGTTCGCCACCATGCTGCGCACCGTGTACCTGCCCGTGGTCATCCAGGGCAGCTCCAGCAACGGCAACTGGGAGCTGTCCATGATGGAGGCGGCCGTCGGCATCGCCGTCCACCTCGACGACAAGGCGAGCTACGACCGCGCGATCACCCGCTTCAAGGCCCGGGCCGAGGCGTACGTCTACGTCGCCGCCGACGGCAGCCAGCCCAAGTACCCGCCGGTCGGCGGCGTCGACACCCGGTCCGAGCTGATCAGCTTCTGGCAGGGGCAGAGCACCTTCGTCGACGGGCTGTCGCAGGAGACGTGCCGCGACTTCACGCACACCGGCTACGGCCTGTCCGCGATCAGCCACATCGCCGAGACCAGCCGCGTTCAGGGCGAGGACCTCTGGCCGTCGCTGGCCGACCGGGAGCGGCACGCCCTCGGTCTCCATACCAAGTTCGAGAACGGCACCGCGGTGCCGTCGGCCATCTGCGGCGGGTCAGTGGTCAAGGGACTCGGCCCGGTCACGGAGGTCGCCTTCAACGCTCTCTCCAACCGCTTGGGGTACGCCATGGCGAACACCCAGACGTACACCGAGTCCAAGCGGCCGCAGGGCACGAACAACCTGTTCGTGGCCTGGGAGACGCTGACGCACGCCAACAACCCGGCCTAAGGGGACAGAATGCGCAAAATACTTATCGGCGCCACCCTGGGCGTCGTCGTGGCCGGCATCGGCGTGGCCGGTGTGACCACCGCCTTCGCGGCGTCGACGGGCACCGTGGTCAGCGCGGCCAACGGCAAATGCCTGGACGTGACGAACGGCAGCACCGCCAACGGCAACCAGCCGCAGATGTGGTCCTGCTCCCCCGGCGCCAACCAGACGTGGACGTTCGGCGACGACGGCTCGGTGCGCGGCCTCGGCAAGTGCCTCGACGTGGCCAACGGCGCCGTCACCGACGGTGCGGTCGTGCACCTGTGGGACTGCTACGCCGGGCTGACCAGCCAGCAGTGGACGCTGAACGCGGCCAAGGACCTGGTGAACGTCAAGGCCGGCAAGTGCCTCGACATCAAGGACAACAACCTGGCCGACGGCGCCAAGCTCCAACTGTGGACGTGCGGCGGCGGCGCCAACCAGAAGTGGAACTACTCCGGCACCCCGACCACTCCCCCGACGACCGTGCCGCCGAACCCGAACAACCCCGACCTCGGCCCCAACGTGACGATCTTCGACCCGTCGATGTCGCAGGCCACCATCCAGAACAAGCTGAACAGCGTCTTCACCAGCCAGGTGAGCAACCAGTTCGGCAACGCGCGCTACGCCCTGCTGTTCAAGCCGGGCAGCTACAACGTCGACGCCAACGTCGGCTTCTTCACCCAGGTCGCCGGCCTCGGCCTCAACCCGGACCAGGTGACCATCAACGGCCACGTGCACGCCGAGGCCGACTGGTGGCCGGACGGCTCGCAGAACGCCACCCAGAACTTCTGGCGCTCGGCCGAGGGCCTGTCGGTGACCCCGCCGGACGGGCTCGACCGCTGGGCGGTGTCGCAGGCCGCCCCGTACCGCCGCATGCACGTACGCGGGAACCTGGCCCTTTCCGACGGTGGCTGGTCGTCGGGCGGCTTCATCGCCGACTCGAAGATCGACGGCCAGATCCAGTCGGGCTCGCAGCAGCAGTTCCTGACCCGCAACTCGCAGATGGGCAGCTGGAACGGCTCCAACTGGAACCAGGTCTTCGTCGGCAGCCCGGGGGCGCCCGCGCAGAGCTTCCCGTCACCGCCGTACACCACGATCGGCTCGTCGCCGACGATCGCGGAGAAGCCTTATCTGTACGTGGACAGCGCCGGCGCGTACCAGGTCTTCGTCCCCGCCGTGCGAACCAACGCGAGCGGCACCACCTGGGCCAACGGCACCCCGGCGGGCACGTCGCTGCCGATCGGCACGTTCTACGTGGTCAAGTCCGGTGACACCGCGGCCACCATCAACGCGGCCCTCGCGGCCGGCAAGAACCTGCTGGTCACGCCGGGCGTCTACAACCTCAGCCAGACGCTGAACGTGACCCGCGCGGGAACGGTGGTGCTCGGTCTCGGCCTGGCCACGTTCGTGCCGGTCGGCGGCGTGGACGCGATGCACGTGGCCGACGTCGACGGCGTACGGCTGGCCGGTGTGCTCTTCGACGCCGGCACCACTAGCTCGAACACGCTGCTCGAGGTCGGCCCGGCCGGCTCGTCGGCCTCGCACGCGGGAAACCCGACGGTGCTGTCCGACGTCTTCATCCGGGTCGGCGGCTCGATCGCCGGCAAGGCGAACGTCAGCATGCAGATCAACAGCAACAACGTGATCGGCGACCACGCCTGGATCTGGCGGGCCGACCACGGCAACGGCGGCACCGTCGGCTGGACCGTCAACACCGGCCGCAACGGCCTGATCGTCGACGGCGACAACGTGACGTTCTACGGCCTCTTCGTCGAGCACTACCAGCAGTATCAGACGATCTGGAACGGCGAGGCCGGCCGCACGTACTTCTACCAGAACGAGATGCCGTACGACCCGCCGAACCAGGCGGCCTACATGAACGGCTCGACCCGCGGCTGGGCCGCCTACAAGGTGGCCGACTCGGTGAACACCCACGAGGCGTACGGCCTGGGCAGTTACTGCTATTTCAACGTCAACCCGTCGGTGGTCAACGCCCGCGCCTTCGAGGTGCCCGTCAAGTCCGGAGTGAAGTTCCGCGACATGGTGACGGTCTCCCTCGGCGGCACCGGCACCATCACCAACGTCATCAACACCACGGGCGCCGCCGTCAACAGCGGCCACCAGGTCACCAGCCTGGTCAGCGGCCCGTAAGTCCGGTCATCGCCCGGTCGCGCCGTCGATCTGCTCGCGCAGGATGTCGGCGTGACCGGCGTGCCGGGCCGTCTCCTCGATCATGTGGGTCAGCACCCACCGGCGTGAAGGCGGCAGTCCCCGCCCGGGCGGCCGGGGAGCGTCGAGCGTGAGGTCGTCCCAGGTGGCGATGACGTCGTTCGCCTCCTCGACCGCCCGCCGGTAGCCGTCGAGCAGGCTGTCGGCCGTCTCGTCGCGGCCCGGCTTCATGGTGCGGCGCAGGTTCGTGATCGGCTCGCCGAGGAAGTAGAACCGCTCGACGTACGTCAAATGCTTGATCAGACCCAGAAGACTGGTGCCGGAGGGCACCCCCGCGGTGCGGGCCTGCGGCTCGGGCGCGTCGGCGACCTTGGCGACGATCGAGCTCCGTAAGTAGTCCAGGAATCCCCGCAGAGTGCTGTTCTCGTCGGTGCCGGTCCAGCCGGGTCCGGCGTCCTTCGCTCGGCGCGTCCTCATGGCGGCCAGCATCGCCGGGTGGGGTCCGCGGCCCCAAGAAAAGTTGCCGGATCCGCAAACGGGCCTGGTCGGGGCACGGCGTCGCCGACCATGGGGACATGCGTGTGCTGCTGCGCGTGGAGAGCTTCGTACCGGCCGCCGGGCTCCTGGCTTTTCTGCTGCTCTTCGGAGTGTTCGGCGGGGTCTCCGACCCCGCGCCGGCGGCGAGGTGGCTGGGACTCGGGGTGCTTCTGGCGCCGGCTCTCATGGTGTACGCCCATCGGCCCGCCGCCGCGTGGGCGGCCCTGCTGGGTGCGGTGCTGTGGACGCCCCTGGCCACGGGATTCGGCGCGGTTCTGATCGTCTGGGCGTACGCCCTCATCGGCGTGGCCGTCGCCCAGCGCGACCGGCCCCCGGCGCCGCTGCCGGTGCCGCACCGCCGGCCGCCCGCGCCCTACGAGCTGCCGCACGTCGCGGCGCCGGCCGAGGTCGCCGGGTTCGCGCTGCTGATCGTGTCGGCCGCCGGCGTGGTGTGGGTGTCGGCCGACGAGACGGCGGTGCCGTGGCTGGCCGGGACGATCGCCGCCTTCGGACTGGGCTGCGCCCTGCTCGGCCGGGCGGTCCGGCATCAGGGCGCGCTGCGCAACCTGTTCAACCATCCGCAGCCGGTGCACGCCGTGCGGGCCGTCGAACAGGAGGGCTACGTACACGTCCTGGTGCCCGCCGAGGACGACCAGACGGCCCTCGAACTCGCCTTCGACGTGGCCGAGCCGGAACCGTGGGACCCCGACGAGGACGTGCACACGGTGGCCGGGGTGCTCTACGGGCATCCGCGCCCCGGCGAATGGTGCGCGCTCGAGGTGGGCGACCGGCTGCACGTGCCGGTCGGCCCGGTCGGCGACGTCATCACCGTGCCCTACGACGTGGTGCACGGGCTGCCGCGGGAGATCGAGGACGACGAGGAACAGCTCGTCGACCCGGAGGCGCTGCGACCGGCCGACCGGGACGCCGACGCCTTCCAGCCGCGGGAACACCGGATCGCCCCGGCCCGCGCGTGGACCACCACCGTCATGATCGGGCTCGGTTCCGCCCTGACCGTGGGCGAGCTGGGCTACCTGGCCGGCTTCCCGCACGCGGCGACCGCGGCGCTGGTCGCGGTCGCGGCTGGGGCCGGCTTCGAGTTCGGCTGGCGCTCCCAGCTGCGGCCCCGGTTGCGCTGGCACGCGGGCGGGATCGCGGCGGTGGGTTTCCGCGGCCGCGACCGTCAGCCGTGGGCCACCGACAGCGCGATCGTCTACGACGACGGCAACAGCATCGTGCTGACGGCCGGCGAATCGGTGATGACCGTGCCGGTCCCGCCGCCGTGGCCGCGCCCGAAAACCGGCCCGGCGCCCACGAAGACCCTGGTCCGGCCGGACGTGAAGGCCCGCCGGAAGCCGGCCCCGACGGCGCCGCAGCGGACGGCGGACCAGCTCGTGGCCGCCCTGCGGGACTCGCGGACCAGGTCGCTGGCGTTGAGCCCGCTGCCCCCGCCGCCCGAGATCGAGGTGCCGCGACGCCCGCTTCTGCTGTACGCGGCGTGGCTGCTGGCCTCCGTGGGAACGACATTGATGTTGACGTGAGAGGTCCGGAACGGAAACAGGATGCGCGTAGCGTACGAACGTGGATCTGAACACTGTCGCCGAAGTGATCAGCCCCGCCGAGGTGGGCCAGTGGCGCCCGGGTGACGCCTGGCTCGGCGGCGGGACGGCCCTGTTCGCCGAGCCGCGCCCGCACCTGACCCGGCTGCTCGACCTGACCGCCGCCGGCTGGCCCGCGCTCACCGAGACCCCCGACGGCCTCGACATCGCGGCCACCTGCACGATCGCCGAGCTCGCGGCGAGCGGGCGCGACATCGTCGAGAAGTGCTGCCACGCGTTCCTGGCCTCCTTCAAGATCTGGAACGTGGCGACGGTCGGTGGCAACCTCTGCGCCGCGCTGCCGGCCGGGCCGATGATCGCGATGGGGGCCGCGCTCGACGGGACCTGCCTGGTGCAGGGCCCCGACGGCGAGCGGACGATCGCGGTCAAAGACTTCGTCACCGGCGAGGGAACCACCGTGCTGCGCGACGGCGAGCTCCTCCGGTCGGTCCACCTGCCCGCCCAAGCGCTCGCGGGCGAGACCGCGTACCGCCAAGGCTCCTTGTACGCACACGGACGGTCCGGAGTGTTGCTGATCGGGCGCGGGGACGCCGGCGGCGGCCTCACGCTGACCGTGACCGCCGCCACCCGGCGCCCGTTCGTCCTGGTCTTCCCGCAGGCGCCGAGCGACGAGCAGATGCAGGTGGCCCTCGCCGAGCGGATCCCGGACGACGCCTACCTCGACGACGTGCACGGTCTGCCGGCCTGGCGGCGCCACATGACCCGGCTCTACGCCGAGCAGATCCGCCGGGAGCTGCGGCCATGAGAATCAACGGTGCCGACCACGACGGGACGCCACGCCCGGGTCAGTGCTTGCGCACGTACCTTCGCGAACAAGGCTGCTTCGGCGTCAAGAAGGGCTGCGACACCGGCGACTGCGGCGCCTGCACGGTCCACGTCGACGGCCGGCCGGTGCACTCCTGCGTCTACCCGGCCTTCCGGGCCGTGGGCCGCGACGTCACCACCATCGAGGGCCTCGACGATCACCCGGCCCAGCGGGCCTTCCTGGACGCGCAGGGATTCCAGTGCGGGTTCTGCACGGCCGGTTACATCATGACCGCGGCCGCCCTCACCGGCGACCAGCGCGACGACCTGCCGAGAGCTCTCAAAGGCAACCTCTGCCGGTGTACGGGCTATCGCGCGATCGCCGACGCGATGACCGGCGTGGTGAACACGTGCGAGCCGGCCGAGGGCAAGGCGGTCGGCGCGAACCTGGGCGCACCGGCCGGCCCCGAGGTGGTGACCGGCCGGGCCCGGTACACCTTCGACCTGGACGTGCCCGGGGTGCTGCACCTGAAGGTGGTGCGCTCGCCGCACGCGCACGCCCGCGTGCTGGCGGTGCGCACCGAGGCGGCACTGGCCGTGCCGGGGGTCGAGCTGGTGCTGACATCGGCCGACGACCCCGGAAAGCTGTTCTCGACGGCCCGGCACGAGAACGTCACCGAGGACCCGGCCGACACGCGGGTGCTGGACGACGTGGTGCGTTTCGCCGGCCAGCGGGTCGCCGCGGTCGTGGCCACCTCGGAGGCGGCGGCGGAACAGGGGTGCCGGGCCCTGGCGGTGGACTACGAGGTGCTCCCCCACGTGCTCACCCCGGCGGAGGCGATGGCGCCCGGCGCCCCGCTCATCCACCCGGGCGGCAACGTCGTGGGCGAACTGCACGCCGCGCTCGGCGACGTGGAGGCCGGGTTCGCCGAGGCCGACGAGATCTACGAGGAGACTTTCCGTACGCCGCGGGTGCAGCACGCCAGCCTGGAGACGCACGGGGCGGTCGGCTGGCTCGACGACGACGGCCGTCTGGTGATCCGCTCGAGCACGCAGACCCCGTTCCTGACCCGCCGAGCGGTGGCCGATCTGTTCGACCTGCCACCCGACAAGGTCCGGGTGATCGCGGGCCGGGTCGGCGGCGGCTTCGGCGGCAAACAGGAGATGCTGGCCGAAGACCTGGTGGCGCTGGCCGTGCTGCGGCTGGAACGCCCGGTGAAACTGGAGTTCACGCGCGCCGAGCAGTTCACGAGCGCGACCACCCGCCACCCCTTCGAGGTCAAGGTCAGGGCCGGGGCCCGAGCGGACGGCACCCTCACGGCGCTGCAGCTCGAGGTCGTCACGAACACCGGCGCGTACGGAAACCACGGCCCCTCGGTCATGTACCACGGCTGCCACGAGTCGATAGCGGTCTACCGCTGCCCGAACATGCGCACCGACGCCTGGTCGGTCTACACGAACACGGTCCCGGCGGGCGCGTTCCGCGGCTACGGCCTGGGCCAGGTGTCGTTCGCGGTGGAGTCGGCCCTGGACGAACTGGCCCGCCGCCTGACCATCGACCCGATCGAGATGCGAGCCCTGAACGTCGTCCGCCCGGGAGACGACCTCACCGCCCCCGGCGACCACGCCGACGACTTGACGATCGCCAGCTACGGCCTGGACCAGTGCCTCCAGCACATGCGCGACGCCAGCCGCCCCACCCCACCCGGCGGCCCCCACCCGACCGACGTGCACTCGGACGGCCCAGGCTCAGACGGCCTGATTTCGCAAGAACCCGGCCCGCACGACCCCAGCCCGCACGACCCCAACTCGCAGCAGCCCAGCCCGCACGACCCCAGCTCGGACGACCCAGGCCTCACCCTCGCAGATCCGTCCGATTTTCCCGACATTTCGCCTGCCGGGCGGCTTGCGGTGAACGATGCGGCGCTCGGGCTGCTCGCGGTGGAGGACGCGGCGCTCGGGCTGCTCGCGGTGGAGGACGCGGCGCGCGAGCCGCTTGCAGTAGAGGACGCGGCGCGCGAGCCGCTTGCAGTAGAGGACGCGGCGCGCGAGCCGCTTGCAGTAGAGGACGCGGCGCGCGAGCCGCTTGCAGTAGAGGACGCGGCGCGCGAGCCGCTTGCAGTGGAGGACGCAGCGCGCGAGCCGCTTGCAGTGGAGGACGCGGCGCGCGGTCGGCTCGCGGCCGAGGATGCGGTACGGCTCGGCGCGGAGGGCGTGCCGAACAGGCCGCTCAGCGCGGAAGGCGCCGCGGACCGACGAATCGGCGCGGAGGAAGCCTCGGACGGAAGAGTCGGTGGGGAGGGAGCCGCACAGGGCCGGCTTGGTGTGGAGGGAGCCGCACAGGGCCGGCTTGGTGTGGAGGGAGCCGCACAGGGCCGGCTTGGTGTGGAGGGAGCCGCACAGGGGCGGCTTGGTGGGGAGGGAGGCGCGCACGGACGGCTTGGTGTGGAGGGTGTGCCGGAAGGGTGGCTGGTTGGGGAGGGCATGGCCATTGCGATGATCGCGGCTGGGCCGCCCGGTGGGCACTACGCCGACGCGACCGTGGCGCTGCTTGAGGATGGGCGGTTCGAGGTTGGGGTGGGTACGGCCGAGTTCGGTAACGGCAGTTCGACTGTGCACTGCCAGATCGCGGCTGACGCGCTCGGGGTGACGCCGGAGCGGATCGTGTTGCGGCAGGCCGATACCGATGTGGTGCGGCATGACACCGGGGCCTTCGGGTCGACCGGGGTCGTGGTGGCCGGAAAGGCCGTGTTGCGCGCGGCGCGGGCTCTGCGGGCCGAGCTGGATGCCGGGTCCGGGGTCACCCGCGCCGAGGGGCATTGGGGTGGCAGCCCCCGGTCGGTGGCTTTCAACGCGCACTGGTTCCGGGTCGCCGTCGATCCCGCCACCGGGGAGCTGCGGATCCTGCGCAGCGTACACAGTGCTGATGCCGGGACCGTGATGAACCCGCTTCAGCTGCGCGGGCAGATCGAGGGTGGCGTCGCCCAGGCGCTGGGGGCCGCCCTCGCCGAGCATGTCGACATCGACGGTGACGGGCGGGTCACCACCGCCGGGTTCCGGCAATATCACCTTCCGACGTACGCCGATGTGCCGCGCACCGAAGTTCTCTTCGCCGGCACCGACGACGCCATCGGGCCGCTGGGCGCCAAGTCGATGAGTGAAAGCCCGTTCAACCCGGTCGCCCCGGCGCTGGCCAACGCGCTTCGCGACGCCACCGGCGTACGGCTGACGCAATTGCCTTTCACCCGCGACCGGATCTGGTCGGCTCTGCGAGAGGCTGCTGACTCAACGGCAGTGTGATCGTGAACGTGCTGCCCTGACCCAGCTCGGAGCGGGCGGTGACCGTCCCCCCGTGCTCGCTGACGATGTTGCGCACGATGGCCAGGCCCAGACCGGAGCCCTGCACCGCCTGGTGCATGGCGTTCGACGCCCGGTGGAACGGGGTGAACAGGCCCGGCAGGTCGTCGGCCGGAATGCCGATGCCGGTGTCGGTGATCTCGATGACGACGCGGTCACCGGCGGTGCCCACCCGGCATTCGAGGCGACCGCCCGGGTCGGTGAACTTGATCGAATTTTCCAGGAGGTTGCGCAGCGCCCGCTCGAGCTGGCCGGCGTCGCCGAGCACCCAGGCCGGCTCGGTGGTCACGTCCCAGCGCAGGTCCTTGGCCCGGGCCGCCGTCCCCAGGCTGTCGTAGAGGCCGTCGACCACGCCGGCCACGTCGACCGGCACCGCCTGGGCGCCCACCCGCTCGTTCGAGCGGTCCAGCAGCAGCAGGTCGGTCACGGTCTCCTGGAGGCGGTTGGCGTTGCGCAGGATCGCGTCCAGCCCCCGCTTCTGGATCGGGCTGAAACTGTCGTCCTCGTCCTCCACCAGCATCTCGGTGTAGCCGAGGATGCTGGTCAGCGGCGTGCGCAGCTCGTGGGTGACGGTCGAGACGAAGACGTCCTTCTGCTCGTCGAGCACCCGCAGCTCGCTGATCAGCCGGGCCTGGCGCAGCTGGAGCCGGAACTGGTGCACGTTGTGGTCGATCTCCCGGGCGAGCGCGGCCAGCAGCCGCCGCTCCTCCGGGGTCCACTCCGGTCCGCCCGGCCGGACCACGCACATCATGCCGGGCGGGCAGCCGGAGTCGCCGCTGAGCGGCACCGCGAGCCCGCCGGGCAGCGTGGCCGGGGTGATCGTCTGCCCGGGCGGGGTGTTCTTCAGCTCGTCGGCCACCATCGGGTCGAGGGTGGCCGCGTTCGGCGGCCAGTGCACCTCGAAGTGCTCGCCGGGCTGTAGCGTCACCCGGCCGTGCACGGCGTCGGCCCCCATCGCGTTGCCGACCAGCATCGCCATCCGCCAGGCGGTCTCCTTGGGGTCGCCCTCCGAGCGCAGTTCGGCCGCGACGGCCTGGCGCAGCTCGCTGCGGGCGGCCCGGGCCCGTTCGGCGTTGATCAGCCGCTCGGTCTCGGCGGCCAGGTCGTTCACCGAGCCGGCCACGGCCTTGAGCTCGCCCGGCCCGACCGGCCTGGCCCGGGCCGTGAGGTCGCCGCCGGCGAGCCGGCGCAGGGTGTTCCGGATGTCCTCGAGCGGGCCCAGCAGGTGTCGCTGGTGCAGCAGGGCCAGGCCCATCCCGGCCAGCACGACGACCACGGCCAGCGAGCCGAACAGCAGGGTGGCGGCCCGGGTGTCGGCGCGCTCGTCGCGGGCCAGGGAGTCGCCGTACGCGTCGATCGCGGCCGTGACGTCGGAGTTGGCCGTCCGCAGCCGGTCGAACAGCTCCTTGCCCCGGGCCAGCCGGTCGGCGTCGGTGTCGGCCTCCCCCGCGTTGACGATCGGGATCGCGTACCCGTACAGCCAGTTCTCGGCGGCCTCGCGTTCGCTCTGCAGCAGCCGGCTGACCTCGGGGTCGTCGACGATGGCGGCGAGGTCCCCCAGCGCTTCGAACGCGGCCGAGCGCCCACTGTCGTACGGCTGAAGGAAAGCACCGTCGCCGGTCAGCTGGAAACCGCGTACGCCGGTCTCGGCATTGGTCATCTGCTGCATCACGGCCTGGTTGGTGTCGTGGAGCAGGTCCAGCTGCTCGGCGTGGGCGATGTGCTCGACCCGCAGCCGCTCACCGACCACGAACTGCCCGCTGATCAGCAGCAGGAAGAGGGCGAGCAGGCCCGCGAAGCCGCCCGCCACGCGGATGCGCAGCGACGAGAACATCCCCCGGTCGACCCTCACGCCGGCCGTCCCGGCGCGGGCAGGGTGAACCAGACCGTGGTGCCGCCACCCGGAGTCTGTTCGGCGTGGATCTCGCCGCCGTGCCGGTCGACGATCCGCTGACAGGTGGAGAGCCCGACGCCGTAGCCGGTACCGGCCGACGGGTCGACCTGGGCGAACATCTCGAAGACCCGGTCGCGCTGCGCCGGGGGGATGCCGCGGCCGTTGTCGGCCAAGTCGACCCGCCAGCAGTTGTGCTCCAGCGGCACCGCGGTGATCTCGATGCGGCACGGCCGGTCGGGACGGCGGTACTTCAGGGCGTTGCTAATGAGGTTCTGCAACAACTGACGTACGAGAAGGGGGTCGCCCTCGATCACCGGAAGGTCGTCGCGGACCGCCACCGTCGCGCCCGCGATGCTGCCCCGCAGGTCGGTCAGGGCCAGCTCGACCAGGTCGCCGAGGGGAACCGGCTCGGGCTGGTAGGGCGCGTTGCCGGCCCGGGCGTACGTGAGCAGCGACGTGATCAGCCGTTGCATGCGGCCGACGGCCCGGGTGCCCGCGGCGATCCATTTCTCCGACTGCGGATCGGTGCCGCGGATTCGCTCCCCCAGCAGCTCCAGATAGCCGCTGACCACGCTGAGCGGGGCGGCCAGGTCGTGGCTGACCACCCCGGCGAACTGCTCCAGCTCGGTGTTGGAGCGGCTCAGCTCGGCGATCGTGGCGGCCCGTTCGGCGTGGGCGCGTTCCAGCTCGGCGTGCTGGGCCAGCACCACCCGGGCCTGCCGGCGGCGCTCGAACAGGGCCAGGATCACCTGGGCCAGGTCGCGCAGCCGGTCCATCTGCCCGGGGTTCAGCTCGTGCACCTCGTTGTGGAAGACGCAGAGCGAGCCCAGCGCGTACCCCTGCGGGGTCATCAGCGGAACCGACACGTAGAACCGGACGTCGGCCAGCTTCCCGGTCACCCACGGGTTTTCCGCGTACGCCGGGTCGGCCCGGGCGTCGGGCAGATAGGTGAACTCGCCCGTCTCGAACCGGATGGCGCACATCGAGTCGGCACGGGCGGTGTCACTGCCCTCGAAACCGGTGGTGGTGAGCTGGCACTGCCGGTTCTCGTCGATCAGGTTGAGGGTGGCGGTGGGAACCCCGGCCAGCGTGGCGGCCACCCGGACGACGGCCTCGAGCTCGTCGCCGGCCGGCGCGTCGAGCAGGCCGTACTCGTGCAGCGCCGCCAGGCGCCGCTGCTCGTGGGCGGTCCTCACTTGGTTCTTGTCGGCAGGCAACCGCCCTTACCTGAGTCATTGTCCGCTTTATGAGGGTCTATCCCCCGAAGGCGATGGCGCTGCTGGGCGGGGTGAAGTCCCGGGACTCATCCCCCACGGCGTACTTCAGCGTCTTCGCGACGGCGGTGACCACCTCGGCCTCGACGCCCGAGCCGACGTGGTCGGAAGGGTTGACCGGGTCGTTGGCGATGCCGGCGGCGGCCACCGTGGGCGTGAACCCGACGAAGGTCTCGGTGCGGTTGTCCTCGGTGCTGCCCGTCTTGCCGGCCACCTGAATGCCATCGAAAATGCCGGCGACCTGCTTGCCGGTGCCGCCGTCGCATTTGCCGTACGAGCTCTGCTGCCCGACCGGGCAGCGCGCGGCGTCGGTCGCCGCCCGGGCCACCTCGGGGTCCAGAACCTTCTTGCAGCCGGCCGGGACCGCCACCTTCGTACCGTCCGAGTTGGTGATCGAGGAGACCGGGACCGGGGAGCAGTACGTTCCCTCGGCCGCCACTGTCGCATAGGCCGCGGCGAGTTCGAGCGGGGTGGTGTCGACGACGCCCAGGGTGAACGAGCCCCACGAGTCGGCGCTGCTCTGGGCCTGCTTCTTGTCGGCCGGGTTGGCGAAGCTGATGCCCAGGCGCTGGGCCATCTCGACCACGGCGGCCGGGCCGACCTGCTCCTCGAGACGCACGAAGTACGTGTTGACCGAGCGGCCGAACCCGTCCCACATGGTGCGGTAGCCGTCCATCCAGGCCGGGTTGTCGTTGCCCGGGCAGTACTTGCCGTCGCAGTTGCCCGGCCCGTAGTCGATCCACTCGGTGACCAGTGGCGACTTCGTCTCGTAGCCGGTGTTCAGCGGCAGGCCCTTCTCCAGGGCGGCCAGCATGGTGAACAGCTTGAAGGTCGAGCCGGACGGATATCCGTACAGGCTCTTACCCCCGCTGACCAGTGGGTTCACGGTGTCGGTGGTGGCCACCGCGCTGCCGTAGTGCCGGTTGACGGCCAGCGCGAGCACCTTGCCGGTGCCGGGCTGGACCACGGCGATCGGCAGCGTCTTGGAGTTCTTCAGCCCGTAGACCGAGCGCGACTCGGCGGCCGCCTTCTTCTGAATGTCCGGGTCGAGCGTGGTCACGATGCTGTAGCCACCGCGGCGCAGGGCGTCGTCGCGCTCGGCGACGGTCCGGCCGAACTGTGGCTGCTCGTCCCACCAGCGCTGCACGTAGTCACAGAAGAAGCCCCAGCCGTCGGTCTCGCCGCCGGCGTCGACGCAGCCGTTGGGCGGGGTCGTGCCCGAGTAGGTCAGCTTCTCCCTGGCCGCCGCGTCGCTCTGGGCCTGGGTGATCATGCCGGCCTTCACCATGGCGGCCAGGACGTACAGCTGCCGCTCGCGGGCCTTGGCCTTGGAGCCGCCGACCGGGTTGTCGGCGTCCGGCGACTGCACGATGCCGGCGATCAGCGCCGACCGGGCCAGGTCGAGCTTGGCCGGGGTGGTGTTGAAGATGCGGCGGGAGGCCGCCTCGATCCCGTACGCCCCGTTGCCGAAATAGACCAGGTTCAGGTAGTTCTGCAGGATCTGCTTCTTGCTGAGCTTGGTCTCGAGCTGGATCGCGTACTCGATCTCGCGCAGCTTGCGGGCCGGGGTGTCCTCGGTCGCCGACGCGCGCTCGGACGGGGTCAGCGTCGGGTCCTCCTTGAGGACGTTGCGCACGAGCTGCATGGTCAGCGTCGAGGCGCCCTGCGCGGCCTCACCGCTGCTCGCGTCCTTGACGAAGGCGCGGGCGAGGCCCTTGGGGTCGACGCCGCCGTGCTCGTAGAAGCGGGTGTCCTCGGCCGCGACGATCGCGTTCTGCATCACCGGGGCGATCTGGGCCAGCGTGACGTCGTGCCGGTCCTCGTCGTAGAAGGTGGTGATCAGCGTCTTGCCGTCGTTGGCGTAGATGCGGGTCACCTGCGACGCGGACGGGCTGAGCAGCTGGGCCGGCAGTTCGTCGGCCTGACTGTTCTGCCAGTGCGCGCCCGCGCCCAGCACCACGCCGAGCGGGATGGCGGCCACCCCGACGAGGGCGCCGATGAGCACAAGAACGCCCCCCAGTCGGCCCAAGGCGCGTTTCTTCTCGGTCATCGGCGGTCTCCTCCTGGTCTGTCGATCAACCGGTAACACCGATTCCTGAGAACAACCTGGGTTTTGTTACCGATCCGTAATTTTCGGCACGTCATATACGTGTGGTTACGGTCACAAGGCTTTTCCGCCGGAGATTCGCCCGAATTGATGCGCGTCGTTCTCAATCTTGTCACGCAGAGTTATCACGATCCAGTGAGCTTGGTTACTGACTAGTAGCCAAGCCTCTTGTAACTCGCTGACCTCAGCGGCAACATTTCCCGCACGTTAACCGACGGCATCGACGGACCTCTCTGCGCAGCGCTGGACAACCCGTCGGTGCGCCCCGCTTGTGCCGTCTGGAATCCACAAGGAGGATCCGTGAAGGATGCGCAAGGCGATCCGGCGTACGGACGCACCAACTGGCGCCGCTTCGCCGTAGCGGTGGGCGTGCCCACCGTGGTCGCCGGTGGTCTGGTCGTCGCCCTCGCTCAGGGTGCGCTGGCCGCCAGCTTCTCGGTGGCGGGCCCGCAGTTCAAGCTCTCGGCCGACCGGCTCGACGGGACGGGCTTCACCCAATACAGCAGCAAGCTGCCGACCGAGACGGTGCAGCAGCAGACCGGGCAGAAGTTCGTCGTCGCGGCCATGTCGGGCATCGACTCCGCGAAGATCACCAACCTCTGCCAGTCGGTGGCGGCCGGTCCCGTGGTGCTCCGGATCGAGGCCGGCAAGGACGCCCAGCGGCCGGTGGTGGCGGACGACCTGCTCATCGGTATGTCGGAGCTGAGCGGCGACGCCAAGTTCACGAACATCGACATCGGCCAGGACGCCTCGACGCTCGACGCCGACGAGGGTCCCGGCGAGACGAAGGAGCACGGCGACGTCGGCGGTTTCGGCCAGCAGGCCCAGCGGGTCGAGATCGACGGTCTGCGCCAGCAGGCGTACATGACCTCGGCGTCGACCTTCCGCCTGACCGGCATGAGCCTCAAGCTGTTCTTCGCTCAGTCCGGCAAGGAATGTTTCTGACAGTGATCTGAGCCGGGGGCTCGCGGAAGGCACTGTCCGCGGGCCCCCGGTCATGCTTCGACCTTTTTTCTGGAGAGGGCTGCATACGGTGGCAACAGACGACGTTCGGGGCGGGTTCCGGCGGTGGCGGCGCAGCCGGCCGTTCTGGGGCGGGCTCTTCCTGCTGTTGTCCGGCATAGAGATGTTCCTGAGCGCCAACATGAGCCTGGGTGACCTCGAGCTCCACCTCGGCCCGCAGGGCTTCCTCTCCTACGTGCTCCCGCTGATGCTGGTGCTGGCCGGCGTCCTGAGCTGGGCCACACCCGGGCAGCGGCTGTTCTACGGCATCATCGGCTTGCTGACCGCGCTCTACTCGTTCCTGGGGCTCAACCTCGGCGGCTTCCTCATCGGCATGCTGCTCGGCATCGTCGGTGGCGCCCTGGTGATCGCCTGGGGCCCGCCGCGGGTCAAGCCGGTGGTGTCCGACTCCCCCGAGCCCTCCGCGTCGGCCACCTCCGCGTCGGACACCTCCGCGTTGGACACCTCCGCCTTCGATGACCCGCCCTCTTTTGACGATGAGATCGCCGGGCATGACGACCGGCCGACGCGTCCGATCCTGCGGCCCGCCGACAGCGGCGACACCGCGATCATCCCCGGGATGCCGCCGGAGGAGCCGCGCGGCGGCATGCACCCGCGCGCGCTGAGCGTGATCCTGCTGGTCGTGGCCGTGACCGCCGGCGTCCTGATCGCCGGCGGCAACGCGCCGGCCAAGGCGGTGACCTGCCCGGAAGGCCTCCCCTCACGGTCGTTCTCATCGGCGCCGGCCTCGTCGGCCACGGTCACCCCCACGACGGCCTCCCCCGATCCGGCCACCTCGGCGCCGGCCGCCCCGGGCGGCGCCAGCCCAACCGTCACCCCGACGGTCACCAGCCAGCCGGCGGCGGGCGGGACCAGTGCCCCCGAGAGTCCCGCCCTGCCGCCGGCCACCACCTCCCCGCCGGCCGACAGCAACCCGGTCGCGGACGGCGTCGAGGGCTTCTTCGACGGCCTCGGCAACCTGCTCGGGATCGGCGACGACTCCACCCCGAGCACGTCGCCGGAGCCGTCGGGGTCGAGCATCGCGCCCACCACGCCCGCCGCCACCACCACCACGCCGCCGCCCGCGGCCACCACGCCGCCGGCCACTGCCGCGCCCACCACGACGGCACCGCCGGCCGCGGCCACCACCCCGCCCGCGACCACCGCCGCCGCCTCGTCGGCCGCCGCGACCACCAAGCCGGCGGCGTCACCCAGCGTCGAGGAGATCCCCTGCCTCGGCCCGCGCGTGATGGGCAAGGTGGCCGGCGCCGACGACATCCCGCAGGTGTCGGAGAAGCCCGGCGTCATGGAGGTCGGCTCCCTGACCATGTACGACTCGACGTACGACGGGGTGGTCGACATCCCCACCAGGAAAGGAAGCTTCAAGGCGCTGAAGTTCAGCATGGACAAGGCGGTGAACAAGCCCTTCACCCTGACCATCGACGAGACCGGCACGGCCAAGACGGTGATCAAGAGCAACGAGCTGGTCACCGACAAGAACGTGCGCTTCTACACCCCGAAGTTCCAGGGCAAACTGTTCGGCCTGATCCCGGTGACGTTCACGCCGGAGCAGCCGCCGCCGCTGACGCTGCCGGTGCTGTGGTTCACGGACGTGACGATCCAGCTGGCGTACGTCCGCTGCGACACGCTGACCGCGGCCCCGCTGGACATCAGGGAGACGGCCTAGCGGTCCGCCCGCCGCTGCCGCCAGCCCGCCACCACGGCATCGGGGTCGAAGGGCCTCAGGATCACCGGCGGCCCGTCCATCAGGCCCACGTTCGCCTTGCGGATCCGCTCGTTCAGCCCGTCCACGCGCTCACGAACCTCCCGCTCGGTCCGGAGCCGGTCGACGATCGTCTCAAGGTCCTCGGTCTCACGGCGAAGGGCCAGGGTCGGCGGTACGACACCCGCGCCGGCCCCCTCACGCCGCAGCCAGTCCTTGACCCACCAGTCGTCGTCATACTCCTGTCCCTTGTCGGCGAACGGTTTGCCGCTGCCGGCGAGGTTGTCGAACTCGCCCCGCTCGGCCGCCTCCCGAAGCTGCCGGTCGATCGACGACTCGTACCAGTGCGCCATGGTCCGATTTTACTTTCCTAGGGGTACGTCGCCAGGCGGTCCGTCTCCGCGTAGGACCGCACGCCGTCCGGCGCCGGCGCCCCGGCCTGAATGGCGGCGGCCGTGACAAGTGCCGCGTCGAGCGCGGCCCGGTACAGCAGCGACCCCATGCTGATCCGCGCCACGTTCAGCCGCGCGAGGCCCCCCACCGTCATTCCCGGAAGCAGCAGCACATTGAGCGGCCCTGGCAGCGCCCGAATCTCGTCGTCGGCCCGGATCCCCGGCACGAAGATCCCGTCCGCCCCGGCCTCCAGATAGGCCTCGGCCCGCTCCCGGGTGTCCGCCTGCCCCGTCCCGAGCCAGTAGGTGTCGATCCGGGCGTTCACGAAGAGCCGGGGAACCCGCTCCTTGATGGCCGCGATGAGCTCCGCCTGCTCCGCGACGGCGGCCAGCCCCACCTCGCCCCGCCCATCCTCGACGTTGATCCCGGCCGCCCCCGCTTCGTAGAGTTCCGCCGCGAAGTCCACCCCCGCACTCTCCACGTCAACGGTCAACGGCACCCGCAGCCCCCGAACCCGCCGCACGAGCTCAAGCGTCCGCTCCCGGGCCAGCCCGGCTCCATCCGGCACCCCCTGCGCCGCCGCGACACCCAGGCTGGTCGTGCCCACCGCCTCAAACCCCACCTCGGCCAGCGCAAAAACCGAAGCCGCGTCCCACGCGTTAGGCAACAGAAGCGGCCGCCCGACCCGATGCAGCCCGTGAAAATCCGTCATGCTTCGACGCTAGGCCCCGCACACTTCGGCCCACCCCGAACCGTTCCCGCCGCCCCCGTCGTGGGCCGTCCACCGACCCAGAGGGCACCATCCCCTGTCACGCCCTCGGCGCAAGCCGACCATGAGCCGGAACCATCGCTGCCACACCCTCGGCGCAGACCGACCATCGGCCCAGCCCACACTGCTGTCAGGTCCTGGCGCACGAAGACCATCGGCCCGGTCCGGACCATTCCTGTCGGACCCCCGGCGTAGGTTGACCAGTGGCCGCCCGTCGCTTCCCGGAAGGACCCCGCAGATGTGCCGCAACATCCACCAGCTGCACAACTTCGACCCGCCCGCCACCCCCGACGAGATCCATGCCGCCGCCCTGCAGTACGTGCGCAAGGTAGCCGGCTCCACCCGCCCGTCCCAGGCGAACCAGGCCGCTTTCGACCGCGCCGTCGCCGCCGTGACATCAGCCACCGCCGAACTGCTGGGCGAACTGGTCACCACCGCCCCACCCAAGAACCGCGAGGAAGAGGCCGCCAAGGCCCGAGCCCGAGCCGAACGCCGCTACGCCTCCTAGCCCCAGCCCTCAACCTCGACCCCCGCACCCGGCCACCCCCGCGCCTCCTCCCCCCTCGCAGCCAAGCCACCCCCGACCCGTTCACCGCCGCACCCGGCCAGCCCCGCGTCGGCCAACCACCGCCGCATCCGGCCATCCCCACACCCGACCGGCCCCACACCCGACCGGCGCCGTAGCCGTCCGGCCCCACGCCCGACCGGCGCCGTAGCCGTCCGGCCCCACACCCGACCGGCGCCGTGGCCGGCCTGCCCGTTCCGCCGCGCCCTGGTCGGCCGGCCAGTCGCGGCGCAGTCTGCGGGCGGCGTGGCTCAGCGGGTCGCGGTGATCAGCTCGGTGTGCTTGTGAACGCGGAAGTGGCCCTCCGCGTCGATCCGCTCCTGGACGAGGGCACGGGCCGCCGCCAACTGTTCAGCGGTGACCGACTCGCCGGAGAGGCTGGCCAGGTAGGCGACCACCGGCTCGGCAACCGGAACGACCAGGTCGCTCGGATACGCCTCACTGGCGACGTCGTGGAAGTGCCGCCCCACAGCCTCCGGCGCGTCCTCGGCCGGGAAGTTGCTGCGCGCCGCGGAGCCGTTCACGTCCGGCTTGCCCACCGCCGCCGCGACAGCGAACAGCTCCACCATGTGCTCCCGGCCGTTGGTGGCCACGAAGAGCCGTCCGCCCGGGCGCAGCACTCGCGCGAACTCGCGCAGCGCCGCATCCGGGTCGTCGACGTGATACAGCATGTGGTTGGCGATGACCGCGTCGAACCGCCCGTCCGCGAACGGCAGATCCGTCGCATCGCACTGCCGCACCTCGATCCGGGCCGCCTCCACCCGGGCTGCCTCCACCCGGGCCGCCTCCACCTGGGCCACCTCTGCCGGAGCCGTCTCTGCCGGAGCCGCCTCTGCCGGAGCCGTCTCTGCTCGGGCCAGGTCGCGCAGTCGCTCGCACATCGTCGCCGAGAAGTCAGTGAGCGTCAGCCGCAACCCCGGACGCCGTGGATCGAGATGCCGCCACAGCTCTCCGGTCCCCGCGCCCACCTCCAGCACGTCGCCGCCGGTCGGCAGCCGCTCTCCCAGCCACGCGAACCAGCCCTGCGGGTTGGTTCCGTACGCGTGAATGGCTATCCGGGAGGTCAGGTTGTCGGTCGTTGCCGCATACTGCTGGACAGCGTCATCAGACGGTTTCCTCACCTCCCCTAACCTAAGGGCATCGATCAAGTGGGCGGGCGGGTCCACTGCATGGAGAAGCCGGTCAGGGCTCGATCGGTTCGGATCTCCAGGGCCGTACCGAGGATGGTCGCCCGGTCGACCACGACGGCGACGCCGTCGGGGTCGTAGGTCACGCGCTCCGAGAGGAACACCGGGGTGCCGGGCGGCTGGTGCAGAAGTTCGGCCGTCTCGTCGTCGAGAACGCCAGGCCGGATCACCTCGCTCGCTCTGGAGACGGTGACGCCGTAGGCGGCCAGCACGGCGTACAGGGACTTCTCGCTCAGATCAGCGCCGGCCAGTTCCAGGTTGCGGACGTAGGACAGCTGGTGGACGACCGGCCGGCCGGCCAGTAGCCGCAGGCGTTCCAGGCGCACCACGGGGAAGCCGTAGTCCAGCAGCGTCTCGGCCCAGACCGGCGGGTGTGCGGTGTCCTGATTCAGCACGTACGTGGCCACCGTCTGGCCCTGCTCGCGCAGGTCCTCCTCGAAGCCCCGCATCGAATGAAGCAGGTACGTCGGACGCTGCTCCGTCACGAACGTCCCCCGGCCGGCCTGCTGCGACAGCAACCCGTCGTTCTCCAGGCGCTGCAGAGCCTGGCGCAGCGTCGCGAGCGTCACCCCGTACGAGGCGCTGAGCTCACGCTGCGGAGGCAGCGCGGCGCCCGGCGGCAGCTCGCCGTCGCGGATCTTCGTGGTCAGGTCATCGGCGATCACCTGATACTTCGGCATGCGCGTAGTCAGTGGAGTCCTCCAGAGCTGCGGCGAGGCTGGCGACGGTCTCCCTTAGTTCCGCCGCCGTGGCCCCGTCAAGAACCCTACGCATCAGCGCGGACGCCACCACCACCCCGTCCCCGGCGCGCCCCGCCTCGGCGGCCTGGGCTGGCGACGAGACGCCGAATCCGATGAGCACCGGCCGATCGGTGACCGCCTTGACCCGCGCCGCGAGCCGGCCGGCGGAGTCGCCGAGGGTGGTCCGCTCGCCGGTAGTGCCCATCACGCTGACCGCGTAGATGTAGCTGTCGCCGAGCGCCACGATCTCGGCCAGCCGGTCGTCGGGGGTGACCGGCGCGACCAGCGGAATCAGGTCGATGCCGGCGTCGGCGGCGGCCCGGGCCACCGGCGCCGCCTCGTCCACGGGCAGGTCGGGAACGATCAGCCCGCTCACGCCGGCCTCGGCGAGCTCGCGGCAGAAGCCGGTCGCGGAGCGGTGGAACACCAGGTTCGCGTACGTCATGACGATCAGCGGCACGCGCACCCGGCCTCGTACACGCTTGAGGTCGTCGAGGATCGACGTCACTGTCGTGCCGCGCGAGAGGGCCCGGTCGGAGGCCTGCTGGATGGTGACGCCGTCGAGCATGGGGTCGGAGAAGGGCAGGCCGATCTCGATGGCCGTCGCGCCCGCTTCCTGGTAGGCCACCACGTAGTCGGTCCAGTCCTCGGTGATGCCGCCGGTGACGTACGGAACCAGGGCTGTCATGCCACACCCCCGAGCAGGGTCGTCATGTCTTTGTCACCACGGCCGGACAGCGTGAGAACCACCCGCGAGCCGGTCGGCAGGTCGGGCGTGCCCGCCGAGCGCAGCACCCAGGCGACCGCGTGGGCCGACTCGAGCGCGCAGATGATGCCCTCGGAGCGGGCCAGGCGGCGGACCGCGTCGACCACCTCGGCATCGGTGACCGTCCGGTACTCCGCGCGGCCGATCGCGCCGAGATGCGCGTGCTCGGGCCCGATGCCGGGATAGTCGAGACCGGCCGCTATCGATTTCGCCTCGGCGACCTGACCGTCACCGTCCTGGAGCACCATCGAGCGGGCGCCGTGCACGACGCCGGGCGAGCCGCCGGTCATCGCCGCGCCGCCGGCCGCCTCCACGCCGATCAGCCGCGCACTCGTGTCGACGAACCCGGCGAACGTGCCGGCCGCGTTCGAACCGCCGCCGACGCAGGCCACCACCACGTCGGGGACTGTGCCGCTCTGCTGCCGGGCCTCGGCCCCGATCACGCGCTGCAGCTCACGAACCATCCACGGGTACGGGTGGGGGCCACCGACCGAGCCCAGAAGGAAGTGCGCGCGGTCCACGTCGGACACCCACGCGCGCATGGCCTCGTTCGTCGCGTCCTTGAGGGTGCGGCTGCCGCTGGTGACCGGGACGACCTCGGCTCCGAGGGTCGTCATCCGCAGGACGTTGAGCTGCTGGCGCTCGATGTCGCGCTCACCCATGTACACGGTCGCGTCGAGGCCGAGCAGCGCGGCCGCCGTGGCGGTGGCGACGCCGTGCTGACCGGCGCCCGTCTCGGCGATCAGACGGGTCTTGCCCATCCGGCGGGCGAGCAGCGCCTGGCCCAGCACGTTGTTGATTTTGTGAGAGCCGGTGTGCGCCAGGTCTTCGCGCTTGAGCAGCAGCTCGATGCCGAGCTGGCTCGAGAGGTTACGGGCCGGGGTGAGCGGGGTGGGCCGGCCGGCGTAGACGGCGAGCAGCTCGTCGAGCTCGGCCCGGAAGGCCGGGTCGGCCCAGGCTTCCCGAAAGGCGCCGGCCAGCGCGGCGCACGCCGGCACCAGCGACTCGGGGACGAACCGGCCGCCGAAGTCGCCGAAGCGACCGGCAGCCGGTTCCGTCATCAAGGTAGACGTCGTGCTTGTCATGGGGCACGCCTCCAAAAGTTGTAGAACTCTCCGCCGAAGTGTTGCATAACTCGGCGGAGAGTTCTAGAACTATTTGGCAGCGGCCTTGTACAGCGTCTCCGGGGCCACCGCGCCGGCGAAGACCCGGCCGTCGTCGGTCACCAGCACGCTGAAGAGAGAACCGGAGAAGAGATGACCACTGCCCCAGCTCCCGCTCACCTTCGGCAGCATGTCGATCACGCTGTCGAGCTGCTTGGCCTCGTCACCGGCGGACTTCGGCAGCTTCGCCGTCACCACCGACGCCCAGCCCTCACCGATCACCCTCGGCTGCTCGGCCCCGGCCGGCGGCTTCATCCCGCCCGGCTTCCGGGCCTCGGCGGCCTTGTGCTCCTTCTCCAGCTCGGTCTCGAGCTTGCCCGCGTCCGTGTCGTTGACCTTCGTGCCCGGCGGCGGGTTGAAGGCGAACTGCTGGTTGTCGGGCGTGTCGAAACTGATCTGCTGGAACGCCACCCGAACGGCCGGGTTGACCGCGTCCTTGGCGTAGACGTCGACCCGCAGCGGGATCTTCTTCTCCGCGTCGATCGCCAGGCGCACCTGCCCGATCAGCGACTCGGTCGCCTTCGGGCTGAGCACCAGCTCGTAGGCGTCGCGGCCGGCCACCTTGGCCGCGCCGGTGGTCGAGACCGCTGTGGTCGGGTCGATCGCGTCGAGCGCCGCCTCGGCCGCGTCCTGCGGCGTCGAGGGGATCCCCGTCGGCAGCGAAGCGGGCTTCTTGTCCTCGCCCGCGGGCAGGGTGAGGTGCGTGGCCGTCTTGGCCTTGCTCTGCCAGAGCCAGACGTCGGTGCCGTTGCGGATGACGTCGGTCTCGCCGAGCGTGCTCATCACGGCCAAGCGAGCCTTGTCCTCACCGGCGTACCAGACGCGGGCGGTGTTGCTGCCCGCGACCAGGTTGACCAGGTCGGCGCCGCCCGAGTCGGCGGTGAGCCCGGCAATCTTGGGCAGCCCCAGGTCGGCGCTCTGCACGATGGTGCCGGACAGGCCGTCGACCTTGGCGTTCTGCAGGTCGACGAGCAGTTCGGCCGCGCTGCGGTCGGGCAGCGAGGGGTCCGCGCTCGCGACGATCGTTCCCGCCGCTGCGCCGCCCCCGATCACGACCACCGCCGCGGCGGATGGTACGAGCCAGCGAAGAGCCGGCCTCGATCTGAACACGGACACGATGTCCACCTCCCGTTGATCTGCCACAAGAGTGCGCCGTGGCCGCTGTGACCGGGCTGAGAGCCGCCCCTAGGGGTTGCCCCTCCCATGCCAAGGTAAGGGGGTGCGGTTGCTGGTGGTGGAAGATGAGGCGCGGCTCGCGGCCGCGTTACAGCGCGGGCTGCAGGCCGAGGGCTTCGCGGTGGACGTGTCCGGTGACGGGCAGGACGGGCTCGAGATGGCGCGTCATGGCGGGTACGACGCGATGATCCTCGACGTGATGCTGCCGCGGCTCAGCGGCTATCGGGTCGTCCGTCAACTGCGGGCCGAGGGCAACTGGGTGCCGGTGTTGATGCTGTCGGCCAAGGACGGGGAGTACGACCAGGCCGACGGGCTCGACTGCGGCGCGGACGACTACCTGACCAAGCCCTTCTCCTACGTCGTGCTGCTCGCGCGGTTGCGCGCGCTGCTGCGGCGTGGTGTCCACGAGCGGCCGACGGTGCTCGCCCACGGCGACGTCGAGCTCGATCCGGCCGAGCGCCGGGTCATGGTCGCCGGTGCCGAGGTGACGCTGACGGCCCGCGAGTTCGCCCTGCTGGAGTACCTCATGCGCCGCCCGGGCGAGGTGGTCAGCAAGATCGAGCTGCTCGACCACGTCTGGGACGCCGCCGTGGAGACCGCTCCCAACGCGGTCGAGGTCTACGTCGGCTACCTGCGCCGCAAGATCGGGCGCGACCGGCTCGAGACCGTGCGCGGGGCGGGCTACCGGCTCGCGGCCGTGACGGGGGACTGATGCGCCGGCCGCGCGAGCTCAGCCTGCGCGCCCGGCTGGTGCTCACCTCCGTCCTGGCGCTGACCGCCGGTCTGGCCGCGGGCGGCGTGCTGCTCGTCTTCGTGCTGAACTTCGGGCTGCTGCGGGCGGTGAACGGCGAGGCGCTCGAGACGGCGCGGGGCGTGGCCAAGCTGGTCGACCAGGGGCAGCTGACCGAGCCGATCCCGGTCAACGCGGCCATGCAGGTACAGGTCATCGACGCGGACGGCCGGGTCCTGTCGATCTCGGCCGGCGCCGACCGGCTCATACCCATGCTGCATTCCGACGAGCTGCGCGGCATGGGCGACGGCAGCGTGCGGGAGATTCCCGGGAGCCGGATCGGCCTGGAGGGCGACGCCCGGGTCGTGATGGTCACCGCCGGGCCGCCCACCGATCCGGTGCGCGTGCTGGTCGCGCGGTCCACGAACGACCTGACGCAGGGCGTGCACATCCTGCGCGTGACCCTGCTCATCATGTTCCCGTTGCTGGTGGGCGCCCTCTGGCTGGTGCTGTGGCGGGTGCTCGGGGCGGCGCTCAGCCCGGTCGACGCGCTGCGCTCGGGCGCCGAGGAGATCACCGGGGGTACGCGGGCCGGCCGGCTGCCGGTGCCCGAGTCCCGCGACGAGATCCACCGGCTCGCGGTGACGCTGAACGGCATGCTGCACCGGCTCGACGCGGCACAGGCCCGGCAGCGGGCGTTCGTGGCCGACGCGGCTCACGAGCTTCGCAGCCCGCTGACCAACATGCGTACGGAATTGGAGGTCTCGCAACGTCTGCCCGACACCGACTGGCACGCGCTGTCGGAGGACCTGCTCACCGACGTCGACCGGCTCAGCCGGCTCGTCGACGACATGCTGCTGCTCGCCCGGGCGGACGACGCGGCGCCGGGGCGGGTCGTGGCGGCCCCGTTCCGCGAGGTCGACCTGGGCGCGGTGGTCGGTGACGTGGCGGCTCGCTACCCCACAGTGGGTTACGTGCGTCCCTCGGCGCCGGTCACGATCGCCGGGGAGCCCGACGCGCTCGGCCGTGTGGTGGCGAACCTGCTGGACAATGCCGTGCGGCACGCGAAATCGCGGATCTGCGTCGAGGTGCGCGCGGACGCCGCGTACCGCTGGATCACCGTGACCGACGACGGACCGGGCATTCCCGAAGCCGACCGGGAGCGGGTGTTCGACCGGTTCACCCGGCTCGACGACGCCCGCGCCCGTGACGCGGGCGGTTCCGGTCTCGGCCTGGCCATCGTGCGCGAACTGGCCCGCCGCCACGGCGGCACGGTGACCTTGAGTGACGCCTCACCGGGGCTGCGGGTGGACGTACGGCTGCCCGCCGTTCGGTGAAGAAATTTTAGGAACAGCGGGAACTATCGGGGACGGAGGGACGACCAACGCGCGATGCCCGGCAACGGGCTGTCCCCCATGCGGAAGGTTGACGACTTCGATGTCCCTGCTCAAGCGCTCGGCCCTGGTGGCCGCCACGGTCGCCGGCCTCACCCTGGCGCTCGCCGCGCCGGCCTCCGCCCACGTCACGGTGAACCCCGACACGGCGACCGCGGGTGGATACACCAAGGTGACCTTCCGGGTGCCGAACGAGTCCGACACCGCCTCCACGAACAAGGTCGAGGTGAACCTGCCTGCCGACAACCCGGTGGCCTCGGTCTCGGTCAAGCCGATCACCGGGTGGGATGTGGCCACCACGGTCTCCAAGCTGGCCAAGCCGCTCGAGGCGCACGGCGCGCAGATCACCGAGTCGATCTCGAAGATCACCTGGACCGCCAAGGCGGGCTCGGAGGTCAAGCCGGGACAGTTCCAGGAGTTCGACGTGTCGCTCGGGCCGCTGCCCGAGTCCGGCCAGATGGTCTTCAAGGCCCTTCAGTACTACTCCGACAACACGGTCGTCCGCTGGATCGACGAGCCCACCACCGACGGCTCCGAGGCGGAACACCCGGCGCCCGTGCTGAAGCTCGCCGCGGCCGGCGCGACCGACACGGCCGCCGCCGCGCCGACCGCGACCGCCAGCCCGGTGGCCGCCGCCGACGCCGACGACAGCTCCGACGGGCCCGACGCCTTCGGCATCGCGGGCCTCATCGCCGGGGTGATCGCCCTGATCCTGGCGCTTCTCGCGTACGCCAAAGCCGGCCGCCGCCCGGGCCAGGAGACCAGCGCCACCACGAAGTCCTGACATTGCGCGTACGACGAGGCCGGCCATCACCGTGGCCGGCCTCTTTCGTCCGGTGTTGATCACGGGTTTACTACCGGACGTGAATCGCGTTCGCACGGCTTCCCGGGTCTGGCACGGTCTGCTCTTCGCCGTGGTGCTGACCTCCCTGATCATTCAGATCGTGCTCAGCGCCCAAGGGGACGACGCGCCGGCGGTCACGCGGTTCGTCCGGCTGTTCAGCTACTTCACGATCCAGAGCAACGTCCTGGTGCTGATCGCCGCCGGCAGCCTGATGATCGACCCGGGCCGCGACGGGCGGGTCTGGCGGGTTCTGCGGCTCGACGCGCTGCTCGGGATCATCGTGACCGGCATCGTGTACGCCACCATCCTGGCCGGCACGGCGGACCCGCACGGCGCCGGCTGGTGGTCGAACCTGGGATTCCACTACATCGCGCCGTGGGCGGCGCTGGCCGGATGGGTGGTCTTCGGGCCCCGTCCGCGGATCGACCCGCGGACGATCGCCTGGGCGTTCCTGTGGCCGGCCGCGTGGATCGGTTACACGCTGGCGCACGGCGCGACCACCGACTGGTTCCCGTACCCCTTCGCCGACGCCACGACGATCGGCTATCCCACCGCCGTCCGGAACATGCTGATGGTCGCTGTCATGGCCGCCGTGTTCGCCGCGATCCTGTGGTTCCTCGACCGGCGCCTGCCGCAGACCACTGACAGCGGGCCCGACCCGCTCCCCGCGACCGCCGCCACCAGCACCGAGCCGAAGTAAGCGATCAGCCGGGCGGTTCGTCGTCCGGAGGTCGCCGCTCATTCCAAGGCGAGAAGGGCTGCGAGGTCCCGGCGTCGTACGGAGGTCGCCGTTCGGGCTGAGGCGAGGGCTGAGGCGAAGGCCGAGGAGACGGCTGAGACGAGGGCTGAGACGAAGGCCGAGGAGACGGCTGAGACGAGGGCTGAGGGTGAGACCCGGGGCCGGCGTTGCCGGACGGAGGTTGCTGTTCGGGCCGAGTAGTGGGGTTGGTCCAGGCGTCGCGCAGCTCCCTCTTCGTGGTGTGCCACCAGTCGCGGAACTCGGCTGCCAAGTCGGTCAGGGCGTGGCGCATGCCCGGGTCGTCCAGGCCGGCCCCGAGCAGTTCGGCCAGGCTCAGCAGCCACAGGAACGGGGTCGCGGCCAAGGCCAGCAGGGGAAGCGGCCACCAGGACGTCGCCGCGTACAGGAAAAGCAATGTCACCGCGACCGCCGTCAGGGCCAGGGCCGTCAGGTCGGCGCGGCGCATCAGGCGGGGCAGCAGGCGCAGGCACCGCCACGGGAGGCGGCCGGCGGGAATCAGGATGCGGGCCGCGAAACCGGCCATCACCGCGGCCAGGACCCCGGCCATGACGCGGCCGAACGGGCCGGCCGTGGGCCACCACCAGAGGGCGATCAGTTGCAGGGCGCAGACCAGGGCCGCGCTGGCGGCCAGGCCGCGGCGCAGGCCGTTCAGGACGCCGCGGATCGGCCAGGTCATCGAGACGACGTCGGCTCGGGCCGGGTTGTCGCGGGCCACGTCGCGCAGGGCGCGCATCGAGCGGCGGACGCGCAGGCGTTCGGCGTCGAGCATGGCGATGAGCCAGCGGCCGTACGGGTTGCCGGGCGCGATGGCCAGGGCGGCTCGGGCGGCGGCCAGGGCGGCGTCCCGGTTGCCGGCGTCGCGTTCCACGTCGGCCACGGTCAGCAGGCCCTCGACGGAGTGGGGATCGAGGGAGCGGCCGTGGGCGGCGGCGGCCCGGGCCCGCGGGTAGTCCTTGGCCGAGGCCAGGGCCCGGGCGAGCACGAAGTGGCCGGTCGGCTCGGCCGGTGCCAGGCGGACGGCCTCGGCCGCCGCGGACACCGCGTCCCGGGACCGGATCATGACTATGAGGTTCTCGGCCCGCTCGGCGTGGGCGTCGGCGAACAGCGGCGACGCGGCCACCGCGGCGTCGGCCGTGGCGAGGGCGCCCGCGTAGTCGCGCCGCAGCCGCAACACCGAGGCGAGCAGCGTCAGCAGCCGCGCGTCGCCCGGGCTCGCGGCAAGGCCGGACCGCGCCTGTTTCTCCGCCTCGTCGTAGCGGCCCACCTGGGCCAGCCGATGCGCACGCCAGTAGGCGTCGTTCCGCTCACTCAACGCGCGACATCCAGCGGTGAGCCGATCAACGGATCTTGCGCTTCTTGAGGTACGCGGCCAGGTCGTCGTACTCGCCGGATTCGTTGGCGAACATGGCCACGTTGCGGGCCGTGGCGAACCAGCCGTCCGTCGACGGGCGGACCTCGCGGACGGCGGCGAGCATGTCGTCCTGATTGATCATGCGGATCTCGCCGGTGGCGATGGAGTCGCGCATGGCGAACTCGGCCGCCGTCTCGCACACGTGGGCCAGGTCGGCACCCGAGTAGTGGTCGGTGGCGTCGGCCACGCGGCCCAGGTCGATGCCGGCCACCGGGCGGTCGCGCAGGTGGTACTGGAGGATCGCGGCCCGGGCGGGCCTGTCCGGCGGCAGCACCAGGACCGTACGGTCAAGCCGCCCCGGTCGTCGCAGGGCCGAATCGATGTCCCAGGGCGCGTTGGTCGCGGCCAGCACGAAGACGCCGTCGTTGTTGCCGTCGACCCCGTCGAGCTCGGTCAGCAGCTGGTTGACGACGGTGCGCATGGACGACGAGTTGAGCTGGCTGCGTTTGTGGCCCAGCGCGTCGATCTCGTCGAGGAACAGGACGCAGGGGGCGTGGCCGCGGGCCGAGTCGAACAGGTCGTGCAGGTTGCGCTCCGAGCTGCCCACCCACATGTTGAGCACGTCGGTGATCGACAGGGAGATGAACGAGGCGCCCATCTCGCCGGCCACCGCGCGGGCCAGGAAGGTCTTGCCGCAGCCGGGCGGTCCGTAGAGCAGCAGGCCGCCGCGCAGGCTCTTGCCGAACAGGCTGCGCAGCTTGGGGTTGCGCATCGGGCCGAGGAAGGAGATCTCGAGGCGCTTCTTGACCTCCTCCATGCCGCCGACGTCGGCCAGCGTGACCTTCGAGGTCTCGATGTCGAAGGCGCGGTCGGCGTGGCCCTGGACCGGGTCCGGTTCGCCGTCGGCGCGGGTGAAGCGCGGCGGCACCACGTCACCGAACTCCTGCTCCCTGGCATCCCAGTCGAAGGTGGCGGCGGGCGGGGGCACGGACGGCGACAGGGCCGTTCCCATCAGCTTCTGGGCGGTCGCGTTGCCGGGCTCGCGGGCCAGGACCTGGGCGGCGTGAGCGATCGCCTCTCCCCCACGTCCGGCCGCCACCAGCAACTCGGCCAGGTGCAGCCGCAACGGCAGGTCGTCCGGGCGGGCCTCCACGGCCGCGGTGAGACTGTCGATCAAGGGGGAGTCGCTCATGACACCGAATTATGCCCGTGGTTGCCTCGGGCGAGCGTGTGGCCATCATCAAAAGACGAGGCCGCCGGGACATATGCCCCGACGGCCTCGTTCCGGACGAAATCAGCAATCAGCCTGGCCGCCGGAAGCCCGCGATGGGCATCCGGTCGATCTCCGCCATCCGCACGTGGTCACCCGTGTGCGGAGCGTGGACCATCTTGCCGCCGCCGATGTAGAGGCCGACGTGATGGAGGCTTCCGGGGAAGAAGAAGACCAGGTCACCCGGTTGCAACTCGTCCCGCGACACCGCCTTGCCCTCGTTCCACTGGTCTTTCGTGTAGTGGTCGAGGTGGACACCGACGCTGCCCCAGGCCTCCTGGGTCAGACCGGAGCAGTCGTACGTGTTCGGTCCTGCCGACCCGAAGACGTACGGCTTGCCGATCAGGTCGCACGCGCGCTGAGCCGCACGCCCGCCCTTGTCATTGGTGTACGTGACCGGACAGGCGCCCAACCGCAGGGGCCCGTCCGAGGCGTCCGCCGAGCCGTACGCCTGGATCCGCAGTTTCTGCAGCGCGGTGATCTTGGTTTCGATCGCCTTCTTGCGGGTGGACAGGTCCTTGTCGCGCGCGGCGACGGACTTGGTCACGATATCCAGGTCGGACTTGGTGGCGGTGAGCTTGTCGCGCAGCGCCGCCACGCCCTTGATCTGCTCCTGCTGATGACGAGCCAGCTGATCGAGATAGGTCAGCTTGTCGGTCAGCCCGGTCGGCGAGCCACTGATGATCATGGCATCGAGGGCGTTCGGCGCACCCTGCTTGTACGCGTCGACGGCCAGGCCTTGCACCTGGGCCATCGCCAGGTCGACCTGCACCTGGAGCGGGTTGAGCTGGGCGGCGAGCTTTTTCTGCTGAGCGCGGTTCTTGAGCAGCTGGTTGTGCACGTCGTTGTACTGCTCGATGACCGGCTCGAGGTCGTTCCACTGCTTGTCGATCTGGGCCTCGACCGTGGAGGGCGAGGGTGTGGCGTGCGCGACGGCTGGTCCGGTGACAACGACCCCGACCGTCGCGAGTGCGCAGACGAGTCCACGCAGAACTGCGGCGCGGCCGCGCGCCCCAATCCGTTTCACGTTGGGTGTGACGTCCTTTCTTCCCTCGAGCCGCCGACCGGGTTAGCTGACGGGTTCGGACGGGAAGACGCGTCCGGCCGCGAGGCATCGCGGCTTCACCCCAACCACTCGGGTCCCCGGTTCGCCCACACGACGATTAGGCGGTGGTCCGTCAGATCGGCCGGGTGGACGATGGGGGGCTGCCGAACCGGGGACCACCGTACTCCGGATCATGTGGAGAACTGAAGCCGCCGCGTACGGGAAACTGTTTGCTCCGAAAGGCATACACAGAGTAACTAGAGGGGCCAGTGGTCCAGCGCACGGTCAAGCCAGGGCACCACGAGAATCACGGTGGGTAATACCAGCAGACCAGCGGCGGCGAGCGCGGCGGCCACGTTCAGGCCGACGGACACGGTGTGCGGCTTGGCCAGCCGGGCCAGCCTCCGGCGCCTCGCGTCACCCGTCGGGTCGGCCCGCGCGTCCTCCGCCAGGGGGACGGCGTCGGTCAACCGCTCGAGGGCGGCCCGCAACGGCTCGGCGCCGGCCTTCCGCCGGGCCACGTCGTCCGAGATCATTTCCAGCAGCAGATGTACGGCGTCGAGGGGCGCCCGGCTGCGCAACGGCCGCGGCACGGCGCGGTAGAAGGCGGTGAACGACTCCATCACCACCTCGTGCCGGTGGCGCAGATGGGTCTGCTCGTGGGCGAGGACCGCGTCGACCTGTTCCCGGTCGAGCACCTGGAGCACGCCGTTGCTCAGCACGACCCGCGGCTCGCGGCCGGGCACGCAGTAGGCCAGCGGCAGCGCCCCGTCGAGCACGCGCAGGTTGTCGGGGCCCAGCTCGCGATGCTGTTCGGCCCGGTCGAGCAGGTCGACGAGCTCGCGGTGGCGGGCCCGGCGCACCCGCGAGCGCCGGGTGACCCGGACCAGCGAGACGATGAGCCGCAGGATGATGACGCCGGCCACGACCAGGGCGCCGATCAGCGCGGTGGCGGCGACCGGCTTGCCGGAGCCGGCGGCCCGGGTCACCTCGTACGGCGCCGAGAGGACCACGCCGAGGGCGGACAGCACGGCGCTCAGGGTGATCGACTGCCAGAGCAGGACGGCCGCCACCGGGGCCCGGTCGGGCCAGCGCGCGCGGGCCAGCGCACCCGGGACGACCAGCGACAGGGTCAGGCCGAGCGCGCCGAGCAGAAGCGCCGTCACCCCGCCGACCGCCCCACCCACCGCCCGGACCGAGAACGGCAAGCCGTCATTTCTTCGTGACTGCTTCGATTGCCGCCTTGAGGGCATCGGGTGACAACTGACCCATGAAATAGGCCAGCGCGGCGTCCTGGTCGCCGCTGGCGGTGAGCGCGTCGAGCATGAGGCCGGCCGTCATCTCCTCGCGGGACTGCGCGGGCGCGTACTTGTAGGCCCGGTCGTCGTTCTGCTGAACGACGACGCGCTTTTTCGTCAGACGGTTGAGCACGGTCATCACGGTCGTGTAGGCGAGGTCGCGCTCCCGATGGAGGCGCTCGTGCACCTGCCGCACGGTGAGCGGCTCACCCGCGTCCCACAACTGCCGCATGACCTCGCGTTCCAGGTCCCCGAGAGCCATGTATGCCATCTTACACAGGCCTACTGCGCAGTGTCGTACTACGCGACGTAGTATCTACTACGAGACGTCGTAGAGGGGGCATTCCCATGGACGTACTGGACCTGACCCGGCTCCAGTTCGCGGTGGTGACGATCTATCACTACTTCTTCGTGCCGCTGTCGATCAGCCTGGCCGCGGCCGCCGCCGGCCTGCAGATCGCCTGGCTGCGCACCAAGCGCGAGGACTATCTGCATCTCACCAAGTTCGTCGGCAAGATCCTGATCGTCACGTTCGCGGTCGGCGTGGTCACCGGCCTCGTGCAGGAATTCCAGTTCGGCCTGGGCTGGAGCAGCTTCGCCAAGTTCTACGGCGACGTCTTCGGGCCGACCCTGGCCATCGAGGGGATGCTCGCGTTCTTCCTGGAGGCGACGTTCCTCGCGCTCTGGTATTTCGGGTGGGACCGCCTGCCCCGCCTCGTGCACACGGCCACCATCGTCGTCGTCGCGATCGGCACCGTGCTGTCGGCGTTCATCATTCTGGCCGCCAACTCCTTCATGCAACACCCGGTGGCGTACGCGCTGGACCCGGTGACCGGGCGGGCGCGTCTGACATCGTTCAGCGACCTGCTGCTCAACAAGGTCAACCTGGCCGCCTTCCCGCACACCCTGGCCGGCGCGATCATGGTGGGCGGGGCGCTGCTGCTGGCCCTGGGCGTCTGGCGGCTCGCGGCCGACGGCACATTCCGGATCATGGCTCGCCTCGGCGCCTGGATGACGCTGGCCGGCGGGGCGCTGACCGCGCTGACCGGCGACCACCTCGGCAAGGTCATGACCGAGGTGCAGCCGATGAAGATGGCCGCGGCCGAGGCGCTGTACGAGACCACCAAGGGCGCGCCGTTCTCGATCTTCACGCTGGGCTCGCCGTTCCCGAACTTCTCGCTCGACATCCCCTGGCTGCTCTCCATCCTGGCCAAGGGCAACCCGAACGCGACGGTGCAGGGCATCAACGACCTTCAGGCCCAGTACGCGGCCCAGTACGGCCCCGGCTCGTACGTGCCCATGATCCCGGTGGCGTTCTGGTCGTTCCGCGTGATGATCGGCGCCGGCATGCTGGCCGCGGCCGTGGCCGCGTTCTACCTGTGGCGTACCCGCAAGCACCGCGACGCCCCACGCTGGCTGACCCGATGGCTGCCGTTGATCCCGATTCTGCCCGCCGTCGCCAACACCTTCGGCTGGATCTTCACCGAGACCGCGCGGCAGCCGTGGATCGCCTTCGGCATCTCGAAGGTCGCCGACGGCATCTCCCCCGGGCTGACCAGCTCGGAGGTGATCGCCTCGCTGGCCGGGTTCACCGTCGTCTACGGGATCCTCGCGGTCGTCTGGTTCCGCCTGGTACGCCACCTCGCGCGGCAGCCCCTCGCCGCCGGACCGGCCGCCGTCGCCGAGACCGCCGAACCCGCACCCGTCTACTGAGGGACTGACATGATCACCTTCTGGTTCGCCGTCGTCGTGCTCGCCTGGGTGCTCTTCTTCGTGCTGGAGGGCTTCGACTTCGGCGTGGGCCTGCTCGGCCCGCTGCTCGGCCGCGACGACCACGAGCGCGGCGCCGCGGTCCGCACGATCGGCCCGTTCTGGGACGGCAACGAGGTCTGGCTGGTCGCGGCGATCGGTGTCACGTTCGCCGCGTTCCCCGCCTGGTACTCGGCCCTGCTCTCCGGCCTCTACCTGCCGATGGTCGTCCTGTTGCTCCTGCTCGCGGTCCGCGGCGTCGCCCTCGAGTTCCGCGGCAAGGGCGACGGACCGGCGTACCGCCTTCGGGCCGACATCGCGCTGGCGCTCAGCTCGCTCGGCATCGTGCTGGTGTGGGGAGCGCTGCTGGCCACGTTCGTCAGGGGCCTGGCCGTCGGCGCCGACGGCTCGGTCACGGGCGGCGGCCTCTCCCGCACCCTCGGCCCGATCTGGTCGCCCGAGGCCGGGCTCGGCGCGCTGGCCGCCCTGTTCGCGGCGCTGATGCTGGGCGCCACCTTCCTCGGCCTGCGCACCAGCGGCCCGGTGCGCCATCGGGCGCGCACGCTGGCCCGGTGGCTGGGCACGGGCGGCGCGGTCGCGCTTCTCGTCGCCGGTTTCGGTACGGGGTCCCGCCTGGCCCTGGCCGCCGCGGCCCTCAGCCTGCTCGCCGGCATGCTGGCCCGCTCCGGCCGCGAGGCCCTGGCCTTCACCACCACCGCGCTGTCGGTGGCCGGCGCCGTGGTCGCCGTCTTCACCACCCACGGCGACGTCGTGCTGCGCAGCACCCTCGACCCGCAGTGGTCCCTGACCCGGGACGCGGCCGCCGCCACCCCGCAGGCCCTGGAGCTGATCACCTGGGCCGGTGTGCTCATCCTGCCGGGCGTCCTCGCGTACCAGGCCTTCTCCTATGTGGTCTTCCGCCGCCGCGTCGCCAGCGAACGGGTTCCCTCATGACCACCGCCCCACAGCCTCCGGTTCTTGTTCCCGCCGCGCCGAAGCGGTCCGCGTCAGCCCGCGGCCCGCTGGACCCCCGGCTGGTGCGCCACGCCCGCACCAGCCGGGCCGGCATCGCCCTGCTCGCGCTGCTCGGCGCCGGCCAGGCCGCGGCGACGCTGGCCGTCGCCGTGGCGCTCACCCTGCTGGTGGCGGGCGACCACCGGTGGGCCACCGGGCTGCTGGCCGGCGCGTTCGCCGCCCGGGCCGCCTTCTCCTGGGGCGAGCAGGTGGTGGCCCAGCGAACCGCCGCCCGGGTCACCGACGAACTGCGCCGCTCGATGCTCACCGCGGTCCTGCGCCGCGGCCCGGCCTGGGTGGCGTCGTTCGGCGCGGGCCGGCTCACCGCGGTGCTGAGCACCGGCCTCGACGCGCTGCGCCCGTGGTTCGGCGGCTACCTGCCGTCCCTGGTTCTCGGCGTCGCGCTGCCCCCGCTGGTCATCGTCACCATGGCCCTGGTCGACCCCGCGTCGGCGATCGTCGCCCTGGTCACCCTCCCGCTGATCCCCGTCCTGGGCGCCCTGATCGGCTGGGCCACCCAGGCCCGCGCCCGCCAGCGCTGGCAGGCCGACGCCCGCCTGGCCGGCCACTTCCTCGACGTGGTGCGCGGCCTACCGGCCCTGCGCGTCTTCGGCCGCGCCGAACGCCAGACCGCGGTGGTCGCCGACCTCACCGACAAACACCGCTCGGCCACCCTGCGCGTCCTCCGAGTCGCCTTCCTCTCCTCGACGGCCCTCGACCTGGTCGGCACCCTCTCGGTCGGCCTGATCGCCGTCGAGGCCGGCCTCCGCGTCGCCGCCGGCAACCTGCCCCTGGGCCCGGCCCTGCTGGTCATCCTGCTGGCCCCCGAGGCGTACCGCCCGCTGCGCGAGATGGCCGCCAAGTACCACGCCGCCACCGACGCCACAGCCGTCATCACCGACGTCGACGAGATCCTGACGTCCACCACGGACAGCCCCACGCCGCCACACGCGCCGAAACCGCACTCCCCCGGCGTGGGCGCTTTCGGCTTGCGGGTCCGCTACCCCGGCGCGACCCGGGACGCGCTGACACTCGACGAGCTGACCGTCCGCGCGGGCGAGATCGTCGCGCTGCGGGGCCCGTCGGGCGCGGGCAAGACGACGGCCCTGCGAGTGCTCGCCGGCCTGCAGACACCCCACGCGGGGGTGGCGGTCGCGGACAACGCGCTCTACCTTCCGCAACGCGTGACGCTGCCGCACGCCCGCACGGTGGCCGACCTGTTCCCGGCCGGCACCCCCGCCGCCGACATCACCGGCGCCCTCCGGACGGTGGGCCTGGACCTGTCCCCGGCCACCGCCCTGGGCGAGCGGGGCGCGGGCGTCTCGGCCGGCCAGCGGCACCGGCTGGCACTGGCCGCCCTGCTGCACCGCGCCGGCGCGGAGCCGGTCACGCTGCTCCTCGACGAGCCCACCGCCCACCTCGACACCACCACCGAACAACTGGTCATCGAACAGCTCCGCACCGCCGCCCACCGAGGCAGCGCCGTCCTCGTGGTAGCCCACCGCCCGGCCCTGCTAGCCGCCGCCGACCGCATCACCACCGTGACGCCCCCAGTCACAGACTCCCCGGCTCTCACCGAGAGCAGCAGACCGCCGCAGTCCGGAGCAAATGGCTCGCCGGAGCCCGGGGCCGACGGCGCGCCACAGTCAGGCGCCGGCGACTCGCCACGGTCCCCGCTCAGTGGCTCGCCCGGGGCCGGGGCCGACGGCGCGCCGCGAGTTGGGGTCGACGGCGCGCCGCGAGTTGGGGTCGACGGCGCGCCGCGAGTTGGGGTCGACGGCGCGCCACGGGAGGGCTGGGCGGTTTGGCGGCGGTCGTGGGTGGCCGTTGTGCTCGGGAGTGGGTCTTCGCTGGCCGGGATCGTGCTTACCGGGGCGGCGGCCTGGCTGCTGGTGCGGGCCTCGTCGTTGCCGCCGGTGTTGTCGCTTTCGACGGCTGTGGTGCTGGTGCGCGGGAGTGCGGTTGCCCGGCCGCTTCTTCGGTATCTTGAGCGGCTTGTCGCGCATGATGTCGCGTTCGCTCGGCTGGGGGTGTGGCGGTCTCGGGTGTACGCGGCGTTGGTTCCGCGGGTTCCCGGGGCGCGGCTTCGGCGGCGTGGCGATCTGCTCACCAAGGTTGTCGACGACGTGGACGCTCGAGTCGACGGGCTGCTCCGGGGGCGCCTGCCGGCCTGGGCGGCCGCGGTGACGATCGCTGTCGCGTCGCTGGCGGCGCTGCTTCTGTCGCCGGGCGTCGCGGTGCCGCTCGCGGCCGGGCTGGTGATCGCCGGTGTCGTGGCGCCGATGGTGGCGGCCCGGCAGGCGGCCCGCAGCGAAGCGGCCACCGGGGAGGCCCGGGCCCGGCTTCGCGACGCGGTGGTGGAGACCGTGGAGGGAGTCGAGGAACTGACCGGATCGTACGGCGTTCCTGAGCGGCGCAGCCGGGAGCTTGCGCGGCTTGAGGAGCAGGCGGCGCGTGCCGCTGGGTGGGCGGCCGCGCTTGGGCATCTCGGGTGGGGTGTCGCGGTGGTGGGCACCGCGTTCGCGCTCGGGGGTCTCAGCCACGAGTGGGCCGCAGTCCTGTTGCTGGGCATGGTCGTCCTTGGCGAACAGGTCATGACCCTGCCCGACGCCGCCGTGGCGCGCCGTCGCGCTGCCGGCGCTGAGGGACGGCTTGCCGCGCTGGTGGCTGAACCGCCCGCGGCCACGTTCCCCGGGCGCGACGCCCGGGGTGCCGAGACTGGGTCGCTGGGGGGCGGGGCGTTCGGCGTACGGCTGCAAGGGATTGTGGCCGGGTGGGATCCGGAGCGGGAAGCTGTGCTCGATGGGCTCGATCTCGAACTGGCGGCCGGGGCGAAGGTTGCCGTGCTCGGGCGGTCCGGGTCGGGGAAGTCGACGCTGGCGGCGGTTGTGGGGCGGCTTCTCGATCCGCGGGCGGGGGTGATCGCTCTTGAGGGCGGCGGTGATCTGCGGGAGCTGGCGGAAGCGGACGTGCGGGGGCGGATCGTGCTCGTCGGGGATGAGACCGACCATGTGTTCGCGTCCAGCGTTCGGGAGAATCTGCGGCTGGCCAAGCCCGGCGCCACTGATGAGGAGCTGCGGGCCGTTCTCGAGCGGGTTCGGCTCGGGGCGTGGCTCGACGGGCTGGCCGACGGGCTCGACACCTGGCTCGGCAGTGGGGGCAGCACCATGTCGGGTGGGCAGGTGCGGCGGTTCGCCACGGCGCGGGCGCTGCTGGCCGAGCCGGGGCTGCTGATCCTGGACGAGCCCACCGAAGGGCTGGATGTCGACGTGGCCGAGGCCGTGATGGCCGACCTGCTCGACGCCGGGCGGGGGCGGACCGTGCTGGTGCTCACCCACCGCACCGAAGGGCTCGACCGGGTCGACCGGGTGATGACGCTGGAGAACGGCCGGCTGGCGGATCAGGCGGCCGCGGCCAGGCGGCGCAGTGCGGCGGCGGTGGAGCTTTCGGGGGCGGCCATGTAGGTGATCAGGCGCTGGCCGTCGGCCGACTGCAGGACCTCGAAGTCCAGGTCCAGGTCGCCGACCAGGGGGTGGTGCAGGAACTTGCGGCCGGTCACGCACTCGGCGATCGGGTGGTGGGCCCAGATGCCGGCGAAGTCGGCGCTGCGGATGCAGAGGTCGCCGATCAGCTCGGCCAGGGCGCGGTCGCCGGAGTTGCGGCCGGCGACCAGGCGGAGGGCGGCGACGGCCCGGCACGCCTCGGTGTGCCAGTCGCGGTACAGGTCACGGGAGCGCGGGTCGAGAAAGAGCAGCCGCGCCAGGTTCACCGCGGGCGCCGGCTCATGGAAGGCCAGCAGGGCACGGCCCAGCGGGTTCCAGGCCAGGACGGATGTGCGGCGGTCGAGCAGGACGGCCGGCACGCCGGCCAGCTGGGCCAGTTCCTCCCGTCTGAGCCCGGGCACCCGTCTGGCCCCGTACGAGATCAGCCCGGCCTCGGACGGGGTGAGGCGGGCGCGTTGCCGGTGACCTTCAGTGGGTGACGACGGCGTTCGCGCTCGGCGCGGCCGGGTTCACCCTGCTGTTCGGCCGGGTCGCCGATCTGGTCGGGCGGCGGCGGATGTTCCTGATCGGCATGGCCGCCCTCGGCGTCTCGTCGCTCGCCGGCGGGCTCGCCCAGTCGGCCGAGGTGCTGCTCGCCGCCCGGGCCGTGCAGGGTCTGGCCACCGCCGCCGTCACCCCGGCCGCGCTCGCGCTGCTGACCACGCTCTTCCCGGCCGGCCCGGCGCGGGACAAGGCGCTCGGCCTCAACGGCGCGCTGATGGCCGCCGGTTTCACCACCGGCGCCGTGCTGGGCGGCGTTCTCACCGGGCTGCTGAGCTGGCGGTGGGCTTTCTTCCTGAACGTCGCGGTCGCCGCGGTGGTCCTGGCGACCGCGCCGGTCCTGCTTGATGCGGATGTACGCCGTGAGCGGCGCCGCCGCGTCGACGTGCCGGGCGCCGTCGCCGTCACCGGCGGGCTGCTCGCGCTCGTGTACGGGTGGGTGCTCGTCGGCGTACTCCTCCTCGGCGTTTTCTGGTTGATCGAAAGGCGCGTGGCGGAACCGCTCGTGCCCGTGCGGGTGCTGCGGTCGCGGGGTGCCGGCTGGGGGAACCTGGCCGGCCTGCTGGCCTTCGCGACCGAGACGTCCCTGGTCTTCGTGCTGACGCTCTACCTGCAGGATGTGCTCGGGTATTCGCCGTTGCGGGCCGGGCTGACGTTCGCCGTGCTCGGCGCGGGCACCGTCCTGGGCGGCGTCGTCGCCCCGCGCCTCATCGCCCGGTTCGGGGCGCGCGGCGCGCTCACCGGCGGCCTTCTCGTGCAGGCGGCCGCCACCCTGCCTCTGGTGCTGCTCGGCCCCGGCCGGTCGTGGCTGCTGGCGCTCACCTTCGCCGGCGGCGTCGCGAACCTGGTCGCGATCGTCGCGTTCCTGGTGACCGTGACGAACGCGCTGCCCGCCGCCGATCAGGGGCTGGCGACGGGGCTGGCCACGATGAGCCAGCAGATCGGCATCACCGTCGGCACGCCCGTCATGGCCGCGGTGCTCGCCCAGGGCGGCACCACGTGGGCGATCACCGTCAACGCGGTCGTGGCGCTGGCCACCGGCGTGCTGGTCAGCGTCGCAGTGCCTCCTGCAAGAAGCGCAGTTGTGGTGTGAGCAGGTCGGCGCCGGACGCCATGTGGCCGGCGCCGGGAAGCGGAAGCACGGTGTGCGGCTTCCCGGCGGCCAGCAGCGCCGCGGAGAAGCGCATCGTGTGCACCGGGTAGACGTTGTCGTCGGCCAGGCCGTGGATCAGCATCAGCGGCCGTTCGAGTTTCGCCGCGTCGGTCAGGACCGAGGCGCTTGTGTACGGGCCGGGGTCGACCCGCGGGTCGCCCAGGTACCGCTCCTGCCAGTGGGTGTCGTACAGGAACTCGTCGGTGACCGGCGCCCCCGCGACCGCCGCGTGGAAGACGTCCGGCCGGCGCAGCACGGCCAGCGCGGCCAGGGTGCCGCCGGCCGACCAGCCGCGGATGCCGACCCGCCCGAGGTCGAGTTCCGGGTAGAGCGCGGCCACCGTGTGCAGCGCGTCGACCTGGTCCTCGACCAGCTTGCCGGAGTTGTCGCCGTGGGCCTCCTTCTCCCAGCGCGGCCCGCGCCCCGGCGTGCCCCGGCCGTCGGCGACGATCACCGCGAACCCCTGGTCGGCGAACCACTGCGAGACGTAGAAGCTGCCCCGGTGGGCGACGGCGCGCTGCATGGCCGTGCCGCCGTACGGGTCCATCAGGACCGGCAGCCGCTCACCGCGCTGCCACACGGCGGGAAACAGGACGGCCGTCCGCAACTCACGCTTTCCGCAGCGGAGCAGAGACACTTTGGGTACGACGGGTGAGCTCGCCGCCAGATCGGTGATGGTCCGGGGGCCGAAGCGGGTGTCCTCCCCGTCGAGCCGGTACGACCGGATCACCGTGCTGCCGCCGGACCGGCAGCCGGTGTGCACGCCCTTGCCCGCGGTGATCTGGTCGAGACCGCCGGCCCGGGACCAGGTCCAGAGGTGTTGCTCGGTGGGCTCCTCGGTCGCGGCGAACAGCAGCGTGTCCCCGTCGACGGACAGCAGCTCGGCCACCTGCAGCCCCGGCGGCGTGACCGGTTCACCGGCGACGGTCAGGTGCCGGGTGTCGTCGCGGTCGGAGGTCCAGACCAGTTCCCCGGCGGCCGTGCGCCGGGGCACCCCCGGCACGATCTGCGTCCAGGCGTCGTCCTGCTCCTCGGCGATCGTGCTGGTGGCGCCGGTCGCCGGGTCGACCTCGAGCACGCGCATGACGGTCTGCGGCCTGTTCTGGGTGACCGCGAGCAGCCCGTGCTCGTCCCAGACGACGTCGACGAGGTATTCGTACTCGGCGGTGACGTTGGTACGGCCGCCCGACGTGTCGTAGACGTGCAGCGTCACCACGGCGTTGTCGGTGCCGGCGCGCGGATAGCGGTGCGCGGTCGGCGGTTCCCGCGGATGGCTGGGGTCGCTCAGATACCAGACCTCGACCGGCTCGTTGTCGACCCGCGCCACGGCGAGCCGGCCGCTGTCCGGCGCCCACCAGAAGCCGCGCGTCCGCTCCATCGACTCGCCGGCCACGTGTTCGGCCAGCCCGTACGTCACCTCGGCCTTCTCCGGCGTCGCCACCGCGTGGTCCCCGGCACCGTCGGTGCCGACGAGCCGCAGCTCGCCCTCGTGCACGTACGCCACCGCCGTACCGTCCGGGCTGATCGTCGCGTCCTCCACCGGCGCCCGCGCCGGCAACGCCGTGACCGCGCCGGTTTCCACGTCCACCACGAACAGTTTCTGATCCGCGGTGAACGCCACCCGCCGTACGGCCCGATCGGCGCTGTAGTCCGAGATCCCCGCCGACCGGTCCCGGGCCCGCTCCCGCCGCGCCCGCTCCCGCGCCGACGGAGCCTGCCCGGCCGGCGCGACCGGATCGGCGAGAAGCAGCTCCCGCTCGCCGTCGAGCTCGAGGCTCCACAGCCGCAGCACCGGATCCTCCCCGCCGAGGCTGCGCAGAAAGAGCACCCGCTTCCCGTCGGGCCCGATGGTGAACCGCCGCGGCCGCCCGAGGCCGAACCCTTGCGTCCGCCCCACCAGCCGCGGAAAAGAGACAAGCATGCCGCCAGTCTTACCGCACCACACCCGTGGGCGCGCGCCCCGACACGACCACTACCGATCGGCCGCCATCATCGCGTCGGCCCGGTTGACCCTTTCGTCGCGCCGAGTCCATTTAGCGCAGTCCGGGCCGCGAAGCGGAACGGGCAACAGCGAGTGCGCGAATGCGCCAATCCAGGCAATCCGTCCACATTGACCTTTGCCGGGTCGGCGCCGGTTTCGGCCTGCCCGGCCAGCACGACCGGGGCGAAGGCCTCGTTCACCTCGTACGCGTCGATGTCCTTCATCGTCAGGCCGGCCCGGGCCAGGACCTTCGCGGTGGCGGGGATGATGCCGGTCAGCAGGAGGGCGGCGGCGCCGTCGTTGACGGGGCTGGAGTTGCCGGCGGTGACCTTCCAGTCGATGGTGCCGAACCGCTGCTCCCGCCGATGACGTCGTCGAGGCCGGCCGGGTCGAGGCCGTCGGCGCGTTCGAGCAGCGCCCGGAGCACATCGGTGTGGATAAGCTCGTCACTGATGGCACGGACGGAAGACCCCTCGGGGCGTCAACGGATCTTGGCGGTGGCGGCCGAGCTCTTCTATGTGCGCGGGGTGCGCGCGGTCGGCCTGGCCGAGGTGATTCAGGCGGCCGGTTGCGGGAAAAACATGCTCTACCGCCACTTCCCCGGCAAATCGGCGCTGGTGGCGGCCTACCTCGTGCGGGCGCGTAAGGAGCGCGAGGCGGCGACCTCGGCCGCCCTGACGGGCGAGCCTCGGGAGCGGCTGGTCGCGCTGGTGAGCGAGGTGGCTGATTGGGTACGCGGGAACGCGTACCGCGGCTGCGCCTTCCGCAGATATCTCGCCGAGTTCCCCGCCCGGGACGACGAGGCCGGCGACGAGGCGACCGCGATCGCCCGCAGCTACCTGCGCGACACCCGAGCGCAGGTCGACGACCTGGTCGCCGCCGCCGGGGCCGCACCGCTGCTGGGCGACCGCCTGTGGCTGCTGATCGACAGCCTCTACAGCGGCACCGGCCCCGACCCCTCGGTCGCCGTCGCATGGGCTCGCGAACTCAGCGCGACGCCGGCCGTTGCGCCGGCAGACGGACACCGGTGACCTCGCTGGGGGGACGGATCGCGGTCACCGTCGCGTAGCCCTCGGCCAGCAGCGCGAGGTCCGAGCCGGGAACCAGCGGCTCGCCGGTCTTCTCGACGGCCGTACGGACGAAGCCCTCGCCGTTCTCCGCCAGCGCCATCTGTGCCTGCCCGAACGGCGCCAGCGTCGCCTCCCGCAGGCCGCGGACCTCGTCGAACGGGCGGTCGGGCACGTTCAGGTTGAGGACCGTGCCGGGTGGCGCGGCGGACAGCCAGGCGAGCAGGCCGGCCGCCACGCGGGCGGCGGTGTCCCAGTGCAGCACCGAGTCGTCCGGCACCACCACGGCCGCGCCGCCGCTGGCCGTGGCGTCGACGGCGGACGGGTTCAGCACGTCCAGCGAGACCGCCATGGCGCGGACCCGGTCGTTGGCCGCGGTCAGGGCCGCGCCGACCGTGCCCGAGTGCAGCACGGCGCGGCCCGCGTTCGCGCCCCGGTTCGGGCCGGACAGGACCAGGTCCGGCGGTTCGCCGAAAACCCCCAGATCGGCGAGCACCACGATGTACGCCGGTGAGGCCGTCACCCCGTACACCGCAAGCCCTTGGAAGTCGTGTCTCTCCAGGACGATCCGGCCGCCGGAGGTGACAGCGGTCAGCGCCGCGCTCATCCCGCTGGCCTCCTCGCGCGGGGCGGCCACCACCACCTCGTAGCCGGCGTCGCGGGCGGCCAGGGCCAGCGCGCGCAGGCCGGGCGCCTCGACGCCGTCGTCGTTGGTGACCAGGATCCGGGGCGTCATGGCCGTTTTCTACCCAGCCGCGAGCGGGTCAAGCGGCGGCGGCCGGGGCCAGCCTCTCCGGGGGTACCGGGCGGCCGAAGTGGTAGCCCTGCAAGAGGTCGAAGCCGGCCTCGGCGAGGATGTCGGCGGTCGGCTGGTCCTCGACGCCCTCGGCCACCAGCGTCAGGTCGAGGCCGCGGGCCATCCGGGCCACCGCGTCCACGATGGCCCGGTCGCGCGGGTCGTGGATCCGGTGCACGAACGACTGGTCCAGTTTCAGCTCGTCGAGCGGCAACCGGGTCAGCAGCGCCAGCGACGTGTATCCCGTACCGAAATCGTCCATGGCGACCCGGACGCCGAGCTCGCGGATCAGGCGCAGCCGCTCGGCGCCGCGCTCGGGCCGGGTCATCACCGCGCTCTCGGTGACCTCGACGATCAGCGCGTGCGAGGGCAGGCCGTGCTGGGCGAGCAGGCCCGCGATCACCTCGACGATCCGGTCCTGGGCGAGCACGGGCGCGGGCAGGTTCACCGCCACCGGCACCCGCCAGCCGGCCCGGTGCCAGCCGGCGGCCTGCCGGATCGCGTCGCTGAGGATCCGGTCGGTCAGCGGGGTGATGACGTCGGAACGTTCGGCGGCCGGCACGAACCGGCCCGGCAGCAGCAGCCCCTGCCGCGGATGACGCCAGCGGACCAGGGCCTCGAGCGAGCGGACGGCGCCGGTACGGGCGTCGACCAGCGGCTGGTAGTGCAGCTCGAGCTGACCCTGGTCGATCGCCGTGCGCAGCTCGGACAGCAGCCGCAGGTCGGTGACGCTCTCGGCGGCCAGCTCGGGACGCCAGTGCTCCACGGTCGTGCGGTGACGCTTGGCCGCGTACATGGCGGAGTCGGCGCCGGCCAGCAGGTCACCGAGGTCGAGGCAGCCGGCCGCGATGCCCAGCGACGCCTCGGCGGTGATCGGCACCCCGGCCACCGGGAAGGGACCCTGGATGTCGCGCAGGAGACGACGGCCGACTTCTTCCAGGTACGTGCCGGAGCCGTCCCCCAGATCGTCGAGGAGCAGGACGAACTCGTCGCCGCCGAGCCGGAACGCGCCGGCGTGCCCCGGGAAGGCGCTCAGCTCGTCGGCCACCTGACGCAGCAGCTGGTCGCCGCGGGCGTGTCCGAGGGAGTCGTTGATCTCCTTGAACCGGTCGAGGTCGATCAGCAGCAGCGCGATCGGTTTCCGCGCGGCCAGCAGCGCGCCGGCGACCTCGCCCAGCAGGCGGCGGTTGCCGAGCCCGGTGAGCGCGTCGTACAGGGCCAGCGTCTCGTAGCGCCGGCTCAGATGCTCGATGAGCGGCCCGGCCGGGGCGAGGCCGACGCCGCCGTCCGGGAGGCCGACGACGACCGGCCCGGCCTTCTCGGCGCCGGGCCGGGCCAGGCAGGCGCGGGCGGCGTCGTCCAGAGCGGTGGCGGCGGGAACGACGAGGGCGGGCTCCTTGAGCAGCCGGCGCACCCGGCGGCGGAACAGCAGGGCACGGCCGTAGCCGAGCCGCCCGGCCAGGACGGTCTCGAGATAGGCCCGCTCGAGGACGTACAGCCGCCCCGCGTCGGAGGCGACGACACCGAGGGAGTCCGGGTCGGCGCGCAGCAGCGCCTCGATCACCCCGACCTCGGCGTCCGCGTCGACAACCGTCACCGGCGTGGCAAGATCGCCGACCACCGGCGCGTCCGTCATCGGCACCCTCCCCAACCCGACGGCGAGCGTACGCCGGGCGGCGCCCGAACTCCGACACGGTCATCGAAAGTTCATCAAGCCACCCGGGTCAGACGCAGGTAGTTCCGCCCCACGGCGTGACGAGCACCACGGGGCTCGACCCGCAGCCGCACGGTCGCACCCGGTCCGAGATGGACCGGAAAGTCCGGACTGCCGGTCCAGTCGAGCTGTGCCCGCACGGTGTGCGTCCCCGGCGGCAGGGCCAGGGAGATCTCCCGCCCGCAGCGCACGGCCCCCTTGACCTCCCCGTCGACGACGATCTGAAAGGCCCGGGCCCGGTCGAGCCACGCCCCGGCGGGCCGCTCCACAGTCAACGTGGCGATAACGGTCATAGCGTCGATGCTCCCACCGAAGGCGCTTCCCCGCAGATCTGCCGGTCCTACAGCCCGGAGCAGCTCGAAGTCGTCGCCGATTTCCTGCGCCGGACGGCCGAGGCCGGCGCCGAGGAAACGGCGAAGCTCAGCTGAGCAGCTTGCGGACCTCGCCCTCGGTGGGGGCGTCGACGACCTCGCCCTCCTCGTAGGCCTCGATCACGCGCGGGTCGACGTAGGAGGCGCGGGCCACGGCGGGGGTGTTGCCCAGCAGCTCGGCCACCTCCTTCATGGCGTGCGAGACGGCCTTCTTGCGCTTGGCCTCGGTCGGCTGCGGCCCCACCTCGGCCAGCTCGGCCGCCGCCTTGACCGTGCCGTGCCACGTACGGAAATCCTTCGCCGACATCTGGTCGCCACTGATCTCGCGGAGGTACTCGTTGATCTCGTCAGCGTGCACCTCGTGCCACTTGCGGCCCTCCCAATAGGCGAAAAGGCGATCGGAACCGCGGCGGCGGCGCTTGAGGTCCTTCAGCACCGTGCAGACTTCACCGTCGTCCACCGAGCCCGAGTGTTCGACCCCCGACTTGCCGGTGAACTCCATCAGCACACAGCCACCGCTCGTCCGGATGTGCTCCGGCCTCAGGGTGGACAACCCGAAGGACGGATCCTCTTCCCGTACGGCGTACTGGTCGCTCCCGATCCGGAACATGTTCATGTCGAGCAGCCGCACGATCGTCGCCAGCACCCGCGACCGGCACAGCCCGCGCCCCGCGGTCAGGTCGGACCGCAGCCGGTCCCTGATCTTCGGGAGCCGGGCCGCGACCTCGAGCGCGTGGTCGAACTTCTTCTCGTCCCGGGCCGTGCGCCAGTCGTCGTGGTACCGGTACTGCTTGCGCCCGGCCGCGTCGACCCCGGTCGCCTGGATGTGCCCGCGCGCGTCCGGCGAGATCCACACGTCCTTCCAGGCCGGCGGGATGACCAGCGCCTTGATCCGCGCGATCTCGTCCTCGTCCTTCAGGACCGCGCCCTCGGTGTCGAGGTACGTGAAGCCCTTGCCCGCACGCCGCCGCCCGTAGCCGGGCCGGCTCAGGTCAGAACGCCGCAGCCGCATCGAGCACCTCGGCCGGTGTCACCGCGAGCAGGGCGGGATGCACGCCCGGTTTCATGCTGTCGCCCGGTTCGCTCCTCGTACCGTGCCAGATGCTTCGGTGGTACGGGCGGTCGGGCGGCCCCCAGCGTTTCGGCGACATCGGCCCGAACAGCACCACCGACGGCGTCCGGTAGGCCGACGCCAGATGCGCGATCCCGGTGTCGCCGCTGATCAGCAGCCGGGCTTTGGCCACGAGCCCGGCCAGCTCGGCCAGCCCGGTCCGCGGCACCGCCGCCGCGCCGAGCCCGGCCCGTTCCGCCACCTGTTCGCACAGGGGACGCTCGGACTCGGAGCCGGTGACGACCACCCGGTGACCGGCCGCGGTCAGCGCCGACGCGACCGCCGCGAACCGCTCGGCCGGCCAGCGCCGGGACGGCGACTTCGCGCCCGGATGGATGATCGTCGCGCCGCCGGCCACGCCGGCGCCGGGCACGCGGAGCGACAGGTCGGACTCGTCGGCGGGCACGCCGTAGTGGCGCAGCAGCCGGCACCAGCGATGCACCTCGTGGTCCTCCTCGTTCCAGGTGGGACCGTCGAGATGCCCGGCCGGGGCGCTGGCAAACGCCCACAGCTTGGCCGGTTGTGTCATGTGCAGCAGCCGGTGCGATTCCGGGCCGCTGCCGTGCAGGTTGACCGCGACCTCGGGCGCGTCGCGCTCCCACCGCCACGGGGCCAGGCCGTCGGCCGGGATCACCTCGTCCACCACCCCGGTCAGCTCGATCAACGGGGTCAGCCAGGTGGGGGCGGCGAGCGCCAGCGGACGCCCGCCGAAGGCGCCGCGGAGCCCGCGCAGGGCGGGCACCGCGGTCGCCAGGTCGCCGACGCCGAGGGCGCGCAGGGCGAGGATCACGGGTACGAGCTCTCCTGCTCGGCGGCGATGACCAGTTCCCGCACCGCGCACCCGGCCGGCTGCGACAGGGCGAACAAGATCGCGTTGGCGACGTTGGCCGGGTCGTTCAGGATCGCGTCCGGGCCGGGCTTGTACTGCTCGTCGCGCTCGTCGAAGAACTTGGTCCGCATGCCGCCCGGAATGACCAGGGTGACGTTCACCTGCCCGGCCAGTTCGGCCGAGAGGGCACGGGTGAAGCCGACGACGCCGAACTTCGCGGCACAGTACGCGGTCGCGTCGCTCACCGCCTTGACGCCCAGCGTGGACGAGACGGTGACGACGCCGCCGTGCGACTGCTTCAGCGCCGGGATCGCGGCCCGGATCACGGCGGCCGTGGACAGCAGGTCGATGGTGACGATCCGGTCCCACACCTCGCCCGGGATGTCGGCCAGGGCGCCCGGCACGTCCATCCCGGCCGCTGTCACCACGCCGTCGAGCGACCCGCCGGCCTCGGCGATCGCCTGCCGGGTGGCGGCCTCGGCGGCGCGGGTGTCGGCCAGGTCGCAGTCGATCCACGGCACGTCCACCGCGGGCTTCTGCCGGTCGATGACGTACGGGCGGCCGCCCGCCTTCAGCACGGCGTCGACCACCGCCGCGCCGAGCCCACTCGATCCACCCGTGACGATTACGGCGTCCATGTGTCTCCTCATCTCTGTGACGTCGCGGACCGGGCCGCGGCGATGGTTCGGGTGGTGGAACGACCGTCCAGATAGGGGACGATGACGGTCTGGCCGCCCCACCGCTTGACCAGTTCGGCCTCGGGAAGCTCGGGTCCGCCGTCGGCGTAGTCGCCGCCCTTGACCCAGACGTCGGGCCGCAGCCACGACAGCACGGACTCGGGCGTCGGCTCGTCGAACACGACGACGGCGTCCACACAGTCCAGGGCGGCGAGCAGCCGGCCGCGGTCGCGCTCGTTGGTCAGCGGACGCTCCGGCCCCTTGAGCCGCCGTACCGAGTCGTCGCTGTTCAGGCAGACGATCAGGCAGTCACCGAGCTTGCGCGCGGCCTGAAGCGTGGCCAGGTGACCGATGTGCAGCAGATCGAAGCAGCCCCCGGTCGCCACGACCGTGCCCCCTCGTTCGCGCACCGCGGCGATGAGCTTTCCCGCTTCCGCCGCGCCCACCCTATCCGGCATTTCCGACTTGTCGACCAACTCGGGGGTAGGCGCGAGCGCTGCGGTGACCCCTCCACCGGCTACATACGAGGAAGCAGCGGCCACCGCCTCCTGTACCGCCTCCGATACCAGGGCGCCCGAGGCCAGGGCCAGGGCGGCGGTGGCGGCGAAGCGGTCGCCGGCGCCGCACGTGTCGCCGTCGGACACCTCCGGGGCCGGGACGACCAGCGGTGTCGGACCCGAGTGGCAGAGGACGGCGCCGTCGCCGCCGCAGGTGACCACTACCGCGCCGGCCCGCCAGAGCTGCCGCAGGTGGTGGCCGCCGCGCTGGGCGACGGTCAGGGTGGAACCGCCTCCGGCGTCGCCGCTCATCCGGCGTACCTCGGAAGCATTGGGGGTGACCAGGCGGACGTTGGGCACCGGGGCCGGGCCGTTCGGATGCGGATCCCACACGATCGGCGCCTTCACCTCGCCGAGGGCGCGCCGGATCGCCGGGTGCCGGGCCATGCCGCGGCCGTAGTCGCTGACCAGGATCGCCGCCGCCGAGCCGAGCACCTCCAGCGCCGCCGCCGGCGCGTCCCCCGGCTCCTGCGGCGAGCCGCCCCGGTCGAGGCGCAGCAGCACCTGCCCGTCGGCCCTCAGCCGTACCTTCTCCGGTGTCGCGCCGGGCAGTGGCAGCGCGTACACCCGTACCCCGGCCTCGGTCAGAAGGCGGCTCAACCGCGCGCCGCCCTCGTCGTCCGCGAGGGCCGTGACCAGCGCGACCTCGTGCCCCTGCCGGGCCGCCAGCAGAGCCGCCAGGCCCGCCCCGCCCGGGCGGTCGCTGACCTCGCGCTCGTCCAGGACGGGAGCCGGCGCGTCCGGCGCGATCCGGTTCACGCTGCCCTCGACGTCCTTGTCGAGCAGGGTGTCGCCGATGATGACCAGCAGCGGGCTCATACGCCCACCCGCATCTGCTCGCCGATGATCTCCGGGGTGTCGGCGAAAGGGCGTACCACCGCCGGCAGAGTCGCGTCGATGTACTCGCACATCAGGTGGACCGAGAGCAGGTGCAGCTCCTGGACCACCTGGCTGTCCGGCGACGGGCAGCGCAGCGCCTCGTCGCTGGCGTCGGCGAGCGGGTTCGGGCCCTCGCCGGTCATCGCCCAGGTCCGCATGCCGCATTCCTTGGCCGCCCGCACCGCCGCGATCAGATTCGGGCTGCGGCCGCTGGTCGACATCGCGATCAGCACGTCGCCGGGGCGGCCGTGGGCGCGGACCTGCCGGGCGAAGACCTCCTCGAAGCCGTAGTCGTTGCCGATCGCGGTGACCGCCGACGAGTCCGGGGTCAGGGCGATCGCCGACAGCGGCATCCGCTCGTCGCGGAGCCGGCCGACCAGTTCGGCCGCGAGGTGCTGGGCCTCGGCCGCGCTGCCGCCGTTGCCGGCGACCAGCAGGCGGCCGCCCTGGCCGAGGTGCCAGGCGAGCTGGCCGCCCCACCGCGCCAGGCGGCCCGCGACCGCCCGGAAGGGCACGATCGAGGTGGCCAGCGCGGTCAGGTGAGCGTCGATCGGGGAGAGATCGTGGGTCATCAGGCAACCGCCTCACGGGTGGTTTCGGGGGTGACACCGGCCGCGTCCGCGTAGACGGCGGCGAGCCGTCCGGCGATCCGGGGCCAGGCGTAGGAGTGCACGGCGCGGTCGACCGAGGCCGCCGCGTAGGAGATGCGCCGGACGTCGTCGGCGAGCAGTTTGCGCAGCGCGACCGCGAGGCCGGCCGGGTCGCGGGGCGGCACCAGGTCGCCGGTGACGCCGTCGACCACGGTGTCGGTGAGCCCGCCGACGGCCGAGCCGACCACCGGCACGCCGCAGGCCATCGCCTCCAGCACGGTCAGCCCGAACGGCTCGTACCAGGGCGTCGCCGCGACCACGTCGGCCGAGCGGTACCAGGCCGGCATCTCGTGGGCGGCGACCGCGCCGGCCAGCCGCACGCGGTCACCGACCCGGCAGTCCTCGGCCAGGGTCAACAGCTTTTGGGCGTACGGGTCGGCGTCGAGCTCGTCCAGCGCGGGCCCGCCCACCACGACGAGTTCGGCCCGCGGCACGCCGGGCAGCGCGCGGATCAGGTCCTCGACGCCCTTGCGCTCGACCAGCCGGGCCACGGTGAGGATGCGCGGCCGTTTGCCGCGCGGCATCGCCGGCCCGTTCGGGCGGAACCGGTCGGTGTTGACGCCCGAGGGCACGAGCGACATCCGTGCCCGCGGCACGCCGAGCCTGATCAGTTCCCGCACCTCGTCCTGGCACTGCACGATCACCCGGTCGACCGCGCGGCCGAGCTCCCGCTCGTAGGCGATCCGCCGGGGCGGGCTGGTGTCGGCCGCGCCCTGGTGGCGCCGCTTGACCGAGCCGAGCGCGTGGTACGTCTGCACGACCGGCACATCGGTGGCCCGCCCTGCGGTGACGGCGGCCAGCCCGCTCATCCAGAAGTGCGCGTGGGCCACGTCGGGCCGCCACTCGTCGCGCCAGTCGGCGGCGAGCCGTTCGGCGAACTGTCCCATGTACGGCAGCAGCTCGTCCTTGGGCAGCGCGGTGGCCGGGCCGGCCGGCACGTGCACGACCTCGAACAGCGAGCCCACCGGCACCACGGCGGGCAGGTCGGGACTGTCGCGCCGGGTGTAGACGCGTACCTCGTGCCCGTCGGCCGCGAGCGCGCCGGCGAGCTCGGCCACGTGCGCGTTCTGCCCGCCGGCGTCGATGCCGCCGAGGGCGGCGAGCGGACTGGCGTGCTCCGAGATCATCGCGATGCGCATGTTTCCTCCTCCAGCAGCCGGTCCCAGTCCGCGAGGAACCGGTCCAGGCCGTAGCGGGCCAGCGCGACCTGGCGGGCCCGGGCTCCGAGGCTTCGGGCGGCCTCGGCGTCCTCGAGCAGCCAGTGCGTGGCCTCGACGAGCGTGCTGACGCGGGTGTCGAGCACCCCGGCGTCGGGTGGCACCGCGGCGACCGCCTCGGTGGTGGCCAGCCCGACGACCGGCATGCCCATCTGCATTGCCTCGATGAGGCTGAGCCCCAGCGACGTCCAGCGAGTGAGATGCAGATAAATCCGCCGTCGGGCGACTTCCGCGTGCATGACGTGCTGCGGCGGATCGTCGTAGGGGGTGATCCGGGGCCCGCGCAGGCCCTCGACGCCCATCCCGAACACGTCCAGCGGCGCCACCGCGGCGAACCGCGGGAACAGGTCGGTGCCGGTGACCCGGTTCCGCCGGATCGGCTCGTTGGTCACGATCGCCAGGTGCTCGACCTCGCCCGACCAGCGTGGTGACGGCTCGACGATGCCGTGCTCGATCACCGTGGTCCGGGTACCCCCGGTGTCCCAGAACAGCTCGTTGAAGTCGGTGACGTGGGCGACGACGAGGTCGTCCCGGTCGGCCATCGGATGCCGGCTGTTCGGCACGTCGCCCTTGGGCGTGTTGTGCTCCACGTAGATCACCGGCACCCCGCGCGGAACGAACTGGAGTTCCTCGGGCCGCTGCACGATCGCCACGTCGACGTCGCGGATCTCCTCCAGCGGCAGCTCCTGAACGGTGGCCGGCCAGTCGAAGGTCTGTGCCCGGCCACGGCCCATCGCGTCGCGGGCCTCGTTGACCGGGATCAGGTAGCGGTGTTTGCCGTGGACGAACGAGGTCGTCCAGGATCCGTGCACGTGCCAGAGCAGAATGTTCACGCTGCTACCTCGGTGCGCTCGTGAGCCCCGGAGGCGAGCAGCCGGACGGCCGCCACCACCTGCTGAGGCTCGATGTCGGACAGGCAGGGATGGCCGGCGACCGGGCAGACGGTGGCCCGGGAGTCGCGGCAGGGCGCACCGGCGTCGCCGAGCCGCACGTTCGGAACCCGGTAGGGCCCCCACTGTCCGTAGGGGACGGTCGGCGCGTAGAGGCTGACCACCGGCGTACCGACCGCGGCCGCGAGATGCGCCGGCCCGGTGTTGCCGACGACCAGGCAGCTCGCCCGGGCCAGCAGATCGGCCATCTCCCGGAAGGTGGTCCGCCCTACCTCGACCCCCACACCCCCACTGACGTACGAGGCCAGCACGCGCTCGCCGGAGCCACCGGTCACCAGCACGCGGTGCCCGTCGGCGGCCAGCGCGGCCACGATCCGCCGCAGGGTCTCGGGCGGGCCGGACCGGGCCTCGCAGCTCGCTCCCGGGTGGACCACGACGTACTCGCCGCCGTCCTGGTGACGGGCCCCGGTCACCCGCAGACGGCCGTCGTCGCCCGGCGGCAGCCCGAAGCCGGCCGCCGCGGCGACGCTGCGGGCCCGCTCGGCCTCGGGGATCCCCGGCGGCACGCGGTGCCGGACGTCGAGCAGGGATCCCGGGTAGTCGTCGCTGATCGCCGTGATCCGCCCGACCCCGGCGACCCGCAACAACAGCGCGAGCGGCAGCGCCGACTGATGGAACGACGTGAAGACGACCGCCTCGTCCGCACCGATGTCCCGCAGCCGCGCGGTGAGCGCGGCCATCTGTTCGGCCTCGACCGCCGGCGGCTCGGCGTCGATCCACGGCAGCCGCCACTCGACGATCTCATCCACGCCCGGGAGCAGTTCAGCGGCCGCCCGCCCCCGCGGCCCACAGAGCATCACGACCCGCCGCGCCCCGTGCGCCACGGCCCGAACCGCGGGCCCGGTGACCAGCACATCCCCAGCGGAGTCGGAGCGAACGACCAGCACGGTCCCGGCCGGCGTGGAACGCGGAGCCGGGGTGACCAGAGCTTCGCGGCTCAGGATCAGCTCGGCCGCTTCCCCAAGGGTCGAGGCGACCATGGGAGCGGCGGCCACCTCGGGCGGCAGGGTGACCGGGGTCGGCACCAGGACGCCGGCGGCGCCGGCGGCCAGGGCGGCGCCCATGTCCCGGCCGATGTCGCCGACGACCACGCAGCGGGCCGGGGTCGTGCCCAGCGCCTCGGCGGCCGCGACGACCAGGCCGGGAGCGGGCTTGCGGCAGTCGCAGCCGGCGGTGTCGTCGTGCGGGCAGATCTGCCAGGTGTCGAAGCCACCGAAGAGCTCGTCGATCCGCCGGTTCACGGCGGCCAGCTGGCCGGCGGTGAACCGGCCCCGGGCCAGGCCCGACTGGTTGGTGACCACGCCCAGGCGCAGGCCCGCCGCGCGCAGCCGGTCGACCGCCTCCCGGGCGCCCGGCATGGGCTCCACCAGTGACGGATCGCCGTTGTAGGGCACGTCCACGACGAGCGTGCCGTCCCGGTCGAACAGCACAGCGTCGAACAGCTCGGTCACCGGCTCGCCCCCACAGGCGCCGCGGCCGGCACAAGTGGCTCCGCCTTCCGCCACCGCCACGCCCCGCGCAGCCAGTGCACGACGGCCACCGGCGGGATGACCACGCTGGTCACCAGCATCGTCCCCACCTCACGCGGCGTCCGCGGCCCCGGCGCGATCCGCGCGGCGGCGAACTCCGCGGTCCCCGCCGCCCAGCCCAGCCCCGCCCCGATCGCGGCAGCGGTCCAGACTCCCCGCCCCCACGACGGGCGGCCGGAACCGAGCAGGGCCGCCGCGGCGGCGGACAGGGCGACCGTGCCCGCGAGGGTCACCGCGGCGTGGCGGGAGCGGCGGCCCGGCGGGATCTCCAGCAGCGAGCGCCACTCCGGGCCGTAGAGGCGGCGAAGCAGGGCGTCGTCGGCGTTACCGCGCTGGGTGCGGATGCTCACCCAGGGGCTCTCCGGGCGTACCGGATGGGTCACCCGGCGGTTGCCGCGGGTCAGGGTCCAGCCGTCACGGCGTACGCGGAAAGCGAGGTCCGCGTCCTCCCGGAAAGCTCGCGGCAGACGCTCGTCGAATCCGCCGGCCCCGGCCAGCGCGGCGCGCCGGTAAGCCATGTCGGCCGTGATCCAGGCGCCGTCGGCCAGGCCCGCCGTGACCCGCTCCCAGTCCGTCGGGCGGCGGTCGGGCGGCAGCGGCACGCGCAGCGTGCCCTGCACTCCCCCGACCTCCGAGCCGGCCGCCTCCAGATCCTCACGCAGGCGAATAATCCAGTCCGAATCGGGCAATACGTCGTCATCGAGGAAGGCGATCCAGTCGCCGTGGGCGGCGCGGACACCCGCGTTGCGGGCGGCCGCCGGGCCGCGCGCGGGTCCGGCCACCACCTTCGCGTCCAGGAAGTCCACGGCCAGCGGCGGATGCGGTGCGGGCCGGTCGTCGACGACGACCAGCTCCACCTCCGGCGGCAGTGGCCCGAGGGCCGCGAGCAGGGCGGCCAGGCTGGGGCGGCCCAGTGTGGGCACGACTATGGAGATCACGCGCCGAACGCCTTCGCCCGGTGCACGGCGAACGGGCCCAGCGCGAGCAGGTCGACCGGGGCCGAGCCGAACAGCTCCATCGCCTCGCGCGGCGTGTCGACCATCGGGCGGCCGGCCGTGTTGAGCGACGTGTTCACCACCACGGGCAGGCCCGTGAGCTCTTCGAACTCCGCCAGCAGCGACGCCACCAGCGGCTCGGTGTCGGTGTGGACGGTCTGCACGCGGGCCGTGCCGTCGACGTGGGTGACCGCGGGGATGCGGTCCTTCCACTCCGGCTTCACCTTGTGGACGAAGAGCATGTACGGGCTCGGGTAGACGCCCTCGAAGATCTCGGCGAAGCGTTCGGCCCGGACCATCGGCGCGATCGGCCGGAACTGCTCGCGGCCCTTGACGTCGTTCATCCGGGTCTGGGTGTCCTTGTCGCCGGGGTGGGCGATCAGCGAGCGGTGGCCGAGCGCGCGCGGGCCGTACTCGCTGCGACCCTGGTACCAGGCGACGATGCCGTTGCCGGCCAGCACGCGGGCGGCCTCGGCGGCGATCGAGTCGGGCCGGGTGTACGGCAGGGCGGCCCGCTTGAGCTCCGCCTCCAGCTCCTCGTCGCTCCAGCCCCGGCCCAGCGCGGCCGAGCCGAACGGGATGTTCTTCTTGCCGACGGCGAGAGCCGCGCCCAGCGCCGTGCCGGAGTCGCCGGCGGCCGGCTGCACCCACACCCGCTCGTACGGGCCCTCGGCGGCGATCCGGGCGTTCGCGACGCAGTTCAGCGCCGTGCCGCCGGCCATGGTCAGGGTTTTCGGGCCGCCCGCCGCCTCGTACGTCCATCTGGCCAGGTCGAGCATGACCTCCTCGAGCCTGGTCTGGACGCTGGAGGCCAGGTCGGCGTGGGCCTCGGTCATCTCGCCGTCGGCGGTGCGCGCCTTGGCCAGCGCGTCCCAGTCGATGCGCTCGACGGTGAAGCCCCCGTCGTCGTTGGCGTGCACGAGGTCGCGGAGCAGACCGAGGAACTTGGGGCGCCCGTACGAGGCGAGCGCCATCACCTTGTACTCGTCGCTGGAGTGCAGGAACCCGAGGTGGCGGGTCAGGTCCTCATAGAGCAGGCCGAGCGAGTGGGGCAACTCCTGGCTCTTGAGGATTTCCAGCTCGCCGCCGCGATAGGCGCCGGCCAGGTGGCTGGCGACCTCGCCGCGGCCGTCGAGCACGAGCACCGCGCTGTCCTCGGGCACGGACAGCCCGGCCGAGGCGGCGTGGGCCACGTGGTGCGCGACGAAGGTCACCTGCGAGGGGTCGAGGCCGGGCAGCGCGGTGGCGAGGAACTGCGGCGCCCGGCGGGCGTAGTCGACGCGCATCGCGTCGGACGGGTCGCTCACGCCGAGCGACGAGAGGTCGCGGGTCAGTGCGGGGTCGAACGAGTAGGCGACGACGTCCAGGTCGTCCGGGCGCAGCCCGGCCTCCTCGAGACACCAGGCCGCGGCCAGTTCGGGCAGTTCCCAGGCGGCGAACGGGACGGGCCTCTTACCGTGCTTGCGCCGGCTGAACCGCTCCTCCTCGGCGGCGGCCACGACGCGGCCGTCGACGATCAGCGCGGCGGCCGGATCGTGGAAGATGGCGTTGATTCCCAGGACACGCATGTGGCGCCGGATACCCCGGCTCGGGAGAAGTACTCCCATGATCATTGACTTCTCCAAAAAATAAAAAGTGGCCTCCCACCTGCACTGATACGAGGTTTGAGACCGTTGCACCTGGGCAAACGCCCGCTCATGTATGACGTGGAGCAGTACGTCGCGGGCAGCTGGGGACCGGGCAGTTCGGGCCACAAGCTGACCGTCGTGAACCCCGCCGACGGCACCGCGGTGACCGTCGTCCCGCTCAGTTCGCCAGGCGATGTGACGGCCGCCGTGCAGGCCGCGCGCGACGCCGCGCCAGGCTGGGCGAGCACCGCTCCGGCGGCCCGCGCGGCCGCGCTGCACGCCGCCGCGACCGCCCTCGAGTCGGGCGCGGACGAGCTCGCCGAGATCATGAGCGCCGAGATGGGCAAGCCGGTGGACGGCGCCCGGGAGTCGATCGGCGCCGGGGTCGGCACCCTGCGGCAGTACGCCGAGCTCGGCCCCACCCACCGCGGCCGCACGCTGGCCGGCGACGACGGCGCGATCGACCTGATGGCGTACGGCCCGCGCGGCGTGGTCGCGGTGATCACCCCGTGGAACGACCCGGTGGCGGTCGCCTGCGGCCTGCTCGGCGCGGCCCTGGTCACCGGCAACACCGTGGTGCACAAGCCCAGCGAGCGGACCCCGGCCACCGGCTGGCGGGTGGTCCAGCTGCTGGCCCCGCACTTCCCGCCCGGCGTGCTCAACCTGGTCAACGGCGACGGCTCGGTCGGCGCCGCCCTGGCCGCCTCCGGTGTGGACGTCGTGGCCCAGGTCGGCTCGACCGCCACCGGCCGGTCGATCGCCGCCGCCTGCGCCCGCACCGGCGCCAAGGCGCTGTTGGAGAACGGCGGCAAGGACCCGGTGATCGTGGACGCCGGCGTCGACCCGGCCTGGGCGGCGCAGCAGGTCGCGCTGGGCGCCTTCGTCAACTCGGGCCAGATCTGCGTGGCCGTCGAACGCGTCTACGCGCACCGCGACGTCGCCTCCGCCTTCCTCGACTGCCTGGCCACCGAGGCCGACTCGTGGGCCACCCGGATCGGGCCCATGGTCGACCGCCGGATGCGCGACGCGGTCGACGAGCAGGTGCAACAGGCGGTCAAGGACGGGGCCCGGGCCGTACGCGGGGGCGCCGTCCCCGCCGGTCCCGGCGCCTACTACCCGCCGACCGTGCTCGCCGACTGCACCGACGACATGGCGGTGATGCGCGAGGAGACGTTCGGCCCGGTGGCGCCGGTCATGGTCGTCGACTCGTTCGACGAGGGGCTGCGCCGCGCCGCCGACTCCCCCTACGGCCTGGCGGCCACCGTGCTGACCAGCTCGATGAGCCACGCCCAGCAGGCCTGGCGCACGCTGCCGGCCGGCACGGTCAAGGTCAACGCGGTCTTCGGCGGGGCTCCGGGCGGCGCCGCGCATCCCCGGCGCGGGAGCGGGCAGGGCTTCGGCTACGGCCCGGAGCTGCTCGACGAGATGACGGCGACCAAGGCGGTGCACATCGAGGCGCCGCCGTCGGGCTGGTAGCTACAGCTTCCGCAGGGCCGCTTCCACCTCCGGCGGGAGCGGCCTTCGGTGGTTGAGCGCCCAGGGCAGGTCCCGGGTCACGTCCAAGACCGATCGAGGGCTTTGCCGTACGGCGGTGAGCAGCGTCCGCCCGACCACGGGAAGCGGGCGGCGCAGCACCGCGGTCAACATCCGGTTGCGCGTCTCCCGCCGGGCCCGCGCGCCGTTGTCCCGGCCCGCCGGTTGTGGCAGATGCCGCACGGTGAGCTCGGCGGCGTACGACAGCTCGTACCCGGCGGCGGCGAGGTCCATGGCCAGCAGCGCCTCCTCGCCGTACACGAAGAGTCTCGGCTCGAAGCCGCCGGCGGCCAGGAAAGCGTCCCGCCGCACGATCACCGAGCAGGCGAGGAAGCCGAGGACGGACGGCCCGGCGCTCCCCCGCCCGAGCGGGCTCGCGGCCATCTCGGCCGACACCGGATCGAGCCGGCCCTCCGGCCCGACCAGCACCCGCGCCGCCAGCAGGGCCACCCGGGGATGGGCGTCCATGATGGCGGCGGCGCGGGCGAGGGAGCCGGGCGTCCAGTACGAGTCGTCGTCGGCGAAAGCCACATAACGGGTGCGGGCCCGTTCCACCCCCACGTTGCGGGCGGCCGCGCCGCGGTTCGCGTCCAGGCGGACCACGTCGACGCCGGGCAAGGCGGGCAGCTCCTGGTCGGACGCGTTGTCGACCAGGATCGTCCGGGCGCGATGCCGGGGCATCGTCTCGCGCAGCCGGTCGGCCCGGTTCCGGGTGGCGACCACGACGGTGACGTCGTCGGTCTCCACCGACAATTGTTCGGCTTTCAGCGACATGGCGGAGCGCTTACCCCGTACACACTTTTCTTAGAGCTGATTTTTCAACTCTTTCGAGAAGAAATCGAAGAAGCCATCGGGATCCGGGCCCGCATTCATCAGAACGATGTGGTCGTATCCCGCTTCCGTGTATTCCTTGACCGATTTGACATACGGCTCGGGGTCCGGTCCGTGCGCGAACTTCTCGGCCACGTCCTCGGGGCGCACGGTCGCCGACGCCGCCTCGAAATTGACCGGATTCGGCAGTTCGGCCATCACCTTCCAGCCGGTGACACCCCAGCGGCTGGTCTCGTGCGCGGCCTTGACCGCCGCCTCCGCGGTCGGCGCCCAGGCGACGGACACCTCGGCGTACTTCGGGCCCTTTCCGCCCTTCTGGGTGTACGTCTCGACCAGGTCCTTGCGGGGTTCGGTGACGAACAGGCCGCTGCCGTGGGTGGCGGCCAGCTCCGCCGCGTCCTTACCGCCGGCGGCCACCGCGATGACCGGCAGCTTCTCGGGCAGGTCGAACACCTGCGCGTCCTCGAGCTGCAGGTGCTTGCCCTCGTACGACTGGTAACCGCCCCGCCAGAGCAGGTTGATGATGTCCAGCGCCTCCACCAGACGCTCGTGCCGGCCCCGCACGCTCGGGAAACCCTGGCCGACGACGTGCTCGTTGAGCCGCTCGCCGGCGCCGATGCCCAGCGTGAAACGGTCGTCGGAGAGGATGGCCAGCGTCGCCGCGGCCTGCGCGATGATCGCCGGGTGGTAGCGCACGGTCGGGCAGGTGACACCGGTGGCCAGGCCCAGCCGCTCGGTGCGCATCGCGATCGCGCTCAGCACGTTCCAGGCGAACGGCGAGTGGCCCTGCACGTCGAGCCAGGGGTGGAAGTGGTCGCTGATCTCCACGAAGTCGAATCCGGCCTGCTCGGCCTGGACCGCCTGGCGGATCAGCTCCTTGGGTCCGAAGGCCTCCGCGGCCAACTTGTATCCGAGTTTCATGTCCTAACAGCTTCCCGGCCCGGACCGTCGCAAACGCGCTGGTCCGAGCCGGGTTCAGGCTGATTCAGGAAGCGGCGGAACGCGCCTGGTCCCGGACGTCCTGGACATTGTCCTGGGCCGTCGACTTGGTCGTCGCCACGGCGTCCTGCGCCGTCTCCTTGACCTGGCCCAAGGCCTCCTGCGCCGAGCCCTGAAGGTCCTCGCGCAGCTCCTGAGTGGCGTCCTTGACCTTCTCGGTCAGGTCGCCGCTGTGCTCCTTGAGGGCCGCGCCCGCGCTCTTCTCGGCCTCGGTGACCGGGATGAGCGTGGCCGCCAGCATGCCGACGCCGAACGCGATGATGCCGGCCGCGATCGGGTTGCCCTGCGTCTGCTGGGCCACCGCCTGCGGGGCCTGCTTGACCGCGCCGACCGCCTGGTGCGCCTTCTCGCTGGCCACGTCGCCGGCCTGGCCGGCCTTGTCGCTGACCGCGCTGCCGACCTGGCTCGCCTTGTCGCTGACCGCGCCGCCCACCTGGCTCGCCTTGTCGCTCACCGTTCCTCCTACATCCGACGCCTTGCTCGACGCCGAGTCGCTGACACCCATGACCTTTTCCTTGACCGCGGTCCAGCGCCGCTGCGCCACCTTCGTGGGGCTCGTCTTCTCGGCGAGCAGGTCCACGTCGCGGGTGAGCGAACGCCGGGTGTTCTCGATGTCCTGCCTCAGCCGGTCGGGTTCTTCAGCCATTGGGCGTCCTCCTTCAGGGTGTCGACGGTGCGACGGGGCATCGGGTCGACGTTCTTGAGCTTCTTCTTGCCGTTCGTGTAGAGGACGGCGCCGACGATCCCCCAGACGGCCGCCACGATCAGGGCGGCCCATCCGGCGGGCATCACGGCGTCCAGGGCGAAGACGGCGGCGAGGCTGAGGAACAGCACCGCCAGGTAGCCGGCGAACCCGGCGCCGCCGAGCAGCCCGGCCGCCTTGCCGGCCTTCTTGGCCTCCTGCTGGACCTCGGCCTTGGCCAGCTCGACCTCTTGCCGGAAGAGCTGGGACAGGTCATTGCTGATGTTGCCGATCAGCTCGCCCACCGAGGTCTCGGCGACCTCTTCCGAGCGGTTCTGCTGGAACGGGGTGGTCATCGTGGACGCTCCGGACTGTCCACCACGTACTCGCTGGCCACCGCCGGCGTGCCGGTGCCGGTCGAGGTGTACTCGGTGGCGCTGGCGTAACCGCCGGTCGGCGCGGTGCTCGTCCCGGCGGGGTAGGTCGGGGTGGCCGGGGTGGCCGGCGTGGCCGGGTACCCGGTCGCGTACTGCGCGGTGGTGTCGGCGCCCGAGCCGGACACGAAGGAGTCGCTGGTCGGCTTGGCGGCGTCCGAGCTCGACTCGGCCTTGGCCACACTCTTGCCGAGGCGGCCCACCACGAAACCGGCGGCCAGGGCCGTGGCCAGGAACGCGCCGGGACGCCGGCGGGCGAAGTCCTGCACCTCGCGCAGCACACCCTCGGGACCGTTCCGGTCCAGGTAGTCGGCGAACTGGCGGCCACCGTCGGCGATCCGGGTCACGACCTGCGCGGCCGGGGTGTCCCCGCGGTCGCCGCGCATCTGGTCGAGCTGGTCGGCGGTGTCCCGGATGGAGCCGACAAGCCGGTCGTTCTGCGAACGCGCCTGCTCGTTGACCTTGCTCTTGACATCCGACGCCAGGTTGCTGGCCTGCGCCTTCGCCTCGGAACCGACCCGCCGGGCCTGCTGTTTGGCGGTGTCCTTCACATCGGCCGCGGCCTCACCGGCGGCGTGGCCGGTCTGGGAGGCGACCTCCTTGGCCTTCTCCTTGGCGCCGCTCGGCTGCTCCGGCGCCGAGGGGGAGGAATAGGTCTCGGCATAGACCTCGGTCGTGTACGTCTCGGTCGGGTACGTCGCCTGGGTAGGCACCTCGACGGGATCGACGGCGCCCGGTCCGCGAACGCCCGATGGCACGTCACTCATGAGTTTCCTCCAGTGGGGATTTCGACGTCAATTGAGCTACCCGGGTTCGCCTCGGCCCATTCACGAATTCGGCTGCGGAATAGAGCTAATATTCATCCGCATGATCCGCGGAAATGGGGGTATCCGGCCGCTTCTGCCGTGTGCCCGGTCGCCTGTTACGCTCGCGAATCGTGAGCGATCTTCTCGGTAGCCGGATCATCGGCGGGCGCACTTTTGATTTCTCCCGTCAGGTCGCGGTGATGGCGATCGTCAACCGCACCCCCGACTCGTTCCACGACCGGGGGCGGACCTTCGCGCTCGACCGGGCCGTCGAGGCGGTCGAGGCGGCGGCCGACGGCGGCGCCGACTGGATCGACGTGGGCGGGGTGCCGTTCGCGCCGGGGCCCGAGGTGCCGGTGACGGAAGAACTGGACCGGGTGCTGCCGGTGGTGGAGGTGGCACGCTCCCGCACGGTGGTCTCGGTCGACACGTTCCGGCCGGAGGTGGCGGCGGAGGCCATCAAGGCGGGAGCGGGGGTCATCAACGACACGTCGGGGTTGCGGGACCCGGCGATGGCGGACGTGGTCGCGGGCACGGACGCCCAGCTGGTCATCACGCACAGCCTGGCGGCGCCGCGCACGCTGTGGCCGAGCCCGCAGTACAGGGACGTGACAACGGAGGTGGGAGACTTCCTCCGGGAGCGGGTACGGGTGGCGCTGGACCACGGCGTACGGCCGAATCAGATCATCATCGACCCGGGGCCGGACCTGAACAAGAACACCCGGCACACGCTCGAGCTGACGCGGCGGCTGGGTGAGATCGCGGAGATCGGGTATCCGGTGCTGGCGGCGGTCAGCAACAAGGACTTCATCGGGGAGACGCTGGACGCTCCCCAGCATGAACGGCTGGCGGGGACGTTGGCGGCGCTGGTCTTCTGCGTCGAGCGGGGGGCTCGGATCGTGCGGGTTCATGATGTTCGGTCCGCTGTGGATGCTGTGCGGATGACCGAGGCGCTCCTGGGGTGGCGGGAGCCGGCTTATCTTCGGCACAACATCTAGGGCTCGCTTGCGGTGGGACGGCGGGGAGCCGGGGGTGCCCACTCGGGCTGGCTGGGAAGCGCTTTATGCCTCGAGTGGTCACCCCCGGCTCCCCACCTTGCATGGCGGCTTGGTGCGGCCAGGGGAATGGTCGGGGGCCGCTGGGTGGGTGGCTTCGGTGAGGGTCACCTTGCGCTGGGCGGGGGTTACTGTTCGCTGCCGCGTTGTGGTGCGGATAGGCGAATTTGTCGGGCAGGCCAGGGTGAGTGAGGGCTGGGCGGCAATTTCAGGCCGGTTGCGCGGGCTGAAAGGCTGGGCTAGCGCGCGGCCCGTAATGCCGCGGCTATCGGGACGAGGTCCAGGTCGACTACGGCCTCCTGGACGTCCCACACGCCTCGCTCGCTGAGGGCCAGGCCGATCAAGGCCAGGTTGGCGGCGTCGTCACGCAGCTCGCCTTCTTCGCGGCTCTCCTCGCCTGTCCCGCCCGTCTCCTCGCGGTGCCAGGCGGCGACCGCCGCTTCGGCCAGCGGCCTGGGCAAGCGCACGCTGAACCGATCGGCCTGGGACTCCAGCCGAGTGCCTATCGCGGCCAGCACGGTGCGGTCATGCCGGTATCGCGAGTACTGCTCGTGGTCGGCCACGAAACGAGGCTAGTCGAACTTTTCGTCGGGGTAGGTGCCGGCCAGCTCGGCCGACCAGGGCTGCAAGGGTACGGCGGCGGGGCCGATCACGCGCATCGAGGCCAGGCACGTCAGGAGCATGCCCTCGCCGAAGAAGGAACGGGCCTCCTCGGGGGTGCAGCCGGTCAGGGCGCGGATGGTGTCGTACAGGCGGCCGAAGCCGGCGCGAACGTGGTCGCCGATCGCGGGGTCGTCGCTGGCGGCGAAGCCGTGCAGGAGCATGGCCATGAGCTCGCGGCGGCCCAGCAGCTGGAAGTAGGCGTGGCCAAGGCTGGGGAGGGTGGGGTCCTGGTCGGCGGCGGCGCGGAACGTGGCGTCGATGAGTTCGACGGTGTGCTGCATGGCGGCCAGGAAGAGATCCTGCTTGGTACGGAACAGGCGGATCACGTACGGCTGGGAGACACCGGCCAGGCGGGCCACCTGATCGGTGGTGGTGCCGGCGTAGCCGCCGCTGCTGAACGCGGTGACGGCGGCCGCCACGAGCTGCTCCTGGCGCTCCTCGGCGGTGAGGCGGGTGCGAGACATGTTGACAGATTATCAGTCGATAACTACGTTGGTTATCAGTCAATAACAACTTGGGGGAACGACAGTCATGACCGCCGTACTGGAAGCACCCGCCGCACCCCGGCGCGCCGCCAAGCCGCTGGCCGCGGTGCTCGCCGCCGTCGGCATCCCGACCTTCATGGTCGCGCTGGACAACCTCGTCGTGAGCACGGCGCTGCCGGTGATCCGGGCCGACCTGGGCGCGTCGCTGACCGACCTGCAGTGGTTCGTGAACGCGTACACGCTGCCGTTCGCCGCGTTCCTGCTCACCGCGGCCGCCCTGGGCGACCGCATCGGCCGCCGCCGCATGTTCGTCGCCGGCCTGGTCGTCTTCACCCTGGCCTCGGCCGCGGCCGGCCTGGCCTCCTCGCCGTGGCAGCTCACCGCCGCCCGCGCCATCCAGGGCCTCGGCGGCGCCGCCGTCGCGCCCCTGGCCCTGACCCTGCTGTCGGCGGCCGTGCCCGACCGGATGCGCACCGCCGCCATCGGCATCTGGGGCGGCATCAGCGGCCTCGGCGTCGCGGTCGGCCCGGTCGTCGGCGGCGCCGTCGTCGAAGGCCTCGACTGGCACTGGATCTTCTGGCTGAACGTGCCGGTCGGCGTGCTCGCCGTGTTCCTCGCCCGCACCGTCCTGTCCGAGTCCCGCGGCGGCGCCCGCCGCCTCGACCCGCTCGGCCTGGTCCTGTCGGCGGCCGGCATGCTGCTGGTCATCTGGGGTGTCGTCGACGGACCCGACCACGGCTGGACCTCGGCCCGCGTCCTAGGCATGCTCGTCGGCGGCACCGTGCTGATCGCCGCGTTCCTGGCCTGGCAGAGCCGCAACCCGTCACCGATGATGCCGCTGTCGCTGTTCCGCTCCCGCGGTTTCGGCCTGGTCAACCTGGTCACCCTGGCCTTCTCGGCCGGCGCCTTCGGCTCGGTCTTCCTGCTGGCCCAGTTCTTCCAGGTGGTACAGGGCCTGAGCCCGCTCGACGCCGGCCTGCGCACCCTCCCGTGGACCGCCGCCCCGATGATCGTGGCCCCGTTGGCCGGCCTGTTCGGCGACCGCGTCGGCCAGCGCAACCTCATCCTGGCCGGCCAGGCCCTGCTGGCGGGCGGCATCCTCTGGATGGGCCTGGCCATCGGCACCGACGTGACGTACCCGTCCCTGGTGGCCGCCTTCGCCATGGCCGGCGTGGGCATGGGCTTGACCTTCGCCCCCGTCAGCACGGTGGCCATGGCCAGCGTCACCGAGGACCAGCGAGGCGTGGCCTCCGGCGTCAACAACACCATCCGCGAACTGGGCGTAGCCGTCGGCGTGGCCGCCCTGGCCTCGATCTTCAGCTCGTACGGCAGCTACGCCACCCACCAGTCCTTCGTGGACGGCATCAAGCCCGCCGTCGTCGTAGGCGCCGCGATCGTCGCCACCGGCGCCGTGATCGCCCTCTTCCTCCCCCGCCGCAAGCCCTGACCTTCCCACCCCAGCGAGCCGGACCGCCGAGGCGGCCCGGCTCGCCCCTTTGCCCGCCCCACCCGCCGAGGCGGCATCACCCCCGCAGGATCAGGCGCCGACCGCAGATCGAAACCTTCGAGACCCGCACCGACTGGCGGATCTCCTCGGCGGCGGGGAAGGCGAGGAAGTCACGCGCGACTCGCAGTGCACTGTCTGCGGGACGGGACGTGATCGGCCGCGCACATGGACGTCGAGACTGAGGTGTATCCGCCCGTGGCCGACGCTGTATCGATGGTTCCGCCACCGGCAGCGCGCCGGTGTTCCCGCGGCGGCTGGACCACCAAAGCCGCTGCTGGCGCCGGCTACGCGACTGGAACAACGCCGGGGTCCGGCAACGCCTGCACGAAGTGCTGCTGGCCGAGCTGCGCGCGGCCGGGAAGCTGGACCCTATCCCGAGCGGTGCTCGACTCAAGTCACGTGCGCGCGCTCCAGGGCGGCCCAAAACCGACCGGAGTCCAGTAGACCGCGGCCGGCTGGGCTCCCAGCACCATTTTGATCACGGACGCCGGCGGTGTCGCGTCGGCGGCGCTGCTGACCGGCGGCAACCGCAACGCGGCAGGCCCCGCCGTCGGGCCCCGAAGGTCTACGCCGACCGCGGCTACGACCACGACAAGTACCGCGCCCTGGTCCGCGAGCTGGGCATCACCCCGGTGATTGCCCGCCGCGGCACCGAGCATGGTTCCGGGCTTGGCAAGCCGCGCTGGGTCGTCGAGCAGAGCTTCGCGTTGCCGCACTGGTTCCGGCGGTTACGCATCCGCCGTGAAGTCCGCGACGACATCCACGAAGCCCTGCTCAAACGTGGCTGCGCCCTGATCTGCTGGCACCGCCTCCACCACCCAAAGAGTTAGGAGTTCTAAGGCCGCAAACTCCTGGCGGTGGTGGTGACCGCCGGCCAACGCGGCGACAGCCCTCAGCTCATCGGCGTGCCGGCCAAGGTGCGCGTTGCCCGAGCCCGTGGTCACCGGCCACGGACCGGACGCACACCGCAAAGCCAAGAGATCCAAGGGCAGGCGAGCGCCCGCACGGCCCCCTCTGTTGGTTCCTCCGCTGGGCCTGACATACGGCCGGCAGACGCGACGAGTCTCGCCCTCCACCCGCCCGCGCAACCGGCCTGGAATTGCCGCCCAGCCCCCCACCAACGCCGGCCCGCCCGACAAATCCCCCCACCCGCACCACAACGCGGCAGCGAACAGCAAACCCCGCGCAGCGCAAGGTGACCACTCACCGCAGCCACCCACCCAGCAGCCCCCCACCATTCCCCTGGCCGCACCAAGCCCCCATGCAAGGCGGGGAGCCGGGGGTGACCACTCGAGGCATAAAGCGCTCCCCAGCCAGCCCGAGTGGGCATCCCCGGCTCCCCGCCGTCCCACCGCAAGCGAGCCCCAAAGTCAGTCGGGTGGGTGACACCCACTCCTTACCGGCCACACCACCACCGCCCCCAGTATTTGATCGAGCACCCCTCCCCCACCTGCGAAGGAACCCCGCCAACCCTCAAGCCACACCGGACACAAGGGACATTCCACCCCCGCCTCACGACGTGCGGCGAATTGACGTACCTCTTAGCGTCGGAAGCGTGGGAGACGAACCCAACATCGGGCGGGCGCGGGTTCAGCGTCCGCCGCGCGGCCAGGCCCGGGTCGGCAAGGCCGTGGGCAAGGCGCGCACGCCCGAGAACGCGCCCACCGACTACATCCCCATCGGTTCGCAGGAGCCGCCGCCCGTCTTCGTCGATCCGACCGGTGGCCGCCGCCGGTGGGTGCGGCGTACGGCGTACGGAATCGGGCTTCTCCTGATTGTGGCCCTGGTCGTCATCTGGCTCAGCCAGCTCGGCGGATCGGCGCCGCCGCCGGCACGGACCCCCGGCCCCAGCAGCGCGGCAGCCGCGCGGTGACCGTCTACCGGGCCACGCCACCGCCGCATGATCCGGCCGAGTCGACCGGGCGGCTTCCCCCGCTTCAGCGTAAGCGGCGTATCCGGCGACGGCGGGTGTTCGCCGGCGGGCTCGGGCTTGTCGTTCTGCTCCTGCTGGCCACCGTGATCCTCGTGTCGGTCTACACCGACGCCGGGTTCAGCCCCGACGGGACCACACAGAGCACCACCTCGTCCGAGGACGTGCCCGACTCGATCAGCAACGGCGGCCCGATCATCGACGTCGACGGCGGCCAGGTCCGGACGTACGGCATGCCGGCCAAGACGATCGCCCTCACTTTTGACGACGGCCCCGATCCGCTGTGGACGCCGAAGATCCTCGACGTGTTGAGCCGGCATCACGCGCCGGCCACCTTCTTCGTCGTCGGGTCCCAGGTCGCCCGGCATCCGGACGTGGCCCGGCGGATCACCGACGAGGGGCATGAGATCGCCGGGCACAGCTTCACCCATCCCGATCTGGCCGAGCTGCCGAACTGGCGGCGGGAGATGGAGAACTCGCAGACGCAGCTGGCCATCGCCTACGCGACCGGACGCTCCTCGTCGCTGATGCGGCCGCCCTACTCGTCGTTCGCCGACGCCATCTCCGACAAGGACTGGCAGACCGTGCAGGACGTCGGCGCGCAGGGCTATCTGACCGTGCTCGACACCATGGACAGTGAGGACTGGAAGAGGCCCGGTGTCGACGCCATCGTGCGCAACGGCACGCCGCGCGGCACCGGCGGGCAGATTCTTCTCATGCACGACGCCGGCGGGGACCGTTCGCAGACGGTGGCCGCGCTGGACCGGCTCATCCCGGAGATGCAGCGCCGGGGCTACCGGTTCAGCACGGTCAGCGCCGCCCTGGGTGACCGGGTCAATCCGCCGGCCACCGACGAGGCCGTGTGGCGTGGCCGGGCCCTGGTGTGGACCGTGCACGTGGCCGACATCGTGCTCGACGCGCTCTGGGTGCTGTTGATCGTCGCGGGCGGCCTGATCGTCGTACGGACGCTGATCCTGTTTTTGTTCGCCTGGCGGCATTCGCGGCATCGGCGCAGCCCGGACTGGTCGTGGGGGTTGCCGGTGTCCACGCCGGTGACGATCGTCGTGCCCGCGTACAACGAGGAGAAGACGATCGCGCCCGCCGTCCGGTCGCTGGCCGGTTCGAAGCATCCGAGTGTCGAGGTCCTGGTGGTCGACGACGGCTCGACCGACGGGACCGCCGCGGCGGTCCGCGACCTGCGGATCCGCAATGTTCGCATCGTGCAAGTGCCCAACTCCGGCAAGGCGAACGCGCTCAACGCCGGGGTGGCCCTGTCCCGCAACCCGATCGTCGTCATGGTGGACGCCGACACCGTCGTGGAACCCGAGGCCGTACACCGCCTCGTGCAGCCCTTCGGCGACCCGATGGTCGGCGCGGTCGCCGGCAACGTGAAGGTCGCCAACCGCGGCAGCCTCATCGGCAAATGGCAGCACATCGAGTACGTGATCGGCTTCAACCTCGACCGGCGGCTGTACGACACCTTCGGCTGCATCCCGACGATCCCGGGGGCCCTCGGCGCCTTCCGCCGCGAGGCCCTGACCGAGGCCGGCGGCCTGAGCACCGACACGCTGGCCGAGGACACCGACCTGACCATGGCCATCCACCGGGCCGGCTGGCGGGTCGTCTACGAGGAGTCGGCGCGGGCGTACACCGAGGCCCCGGCCAGCATGAAGCAGCTCTGGAAGCAGCGCTACCGCTGGAGCTACGGCACCATGCAGGCGATGTGGAAGCACCGCCACGCGGTCGTCGAGTCCGGCCCGTCGGGACGGTTCGGCCGGCGCGGCCTGCCGTTCATCACCCTTTTCAGCGTGCTGCTGCCCCTGCTGGCCCCGCTGATCGACCTGATGGCGGTGTACGGGCTGCTGTTCCTGGACCGCCGGATCACCGTCATCGGCTGGCTCGCGATGCTCGTGGTGCAGGTGCTGACCGCCATCCTGGCCTTCCGCCTCGACCGGGAGCCGCTGCGCCCGCTGTGGACGCTGCCGCTGCAACAGATCGTGTATCGCCAGCTCATGTATCTCGTTCTCCTGGTGTCGGCGCTGGCCGCGGTGACCGGCCGCCGACTGCGCTGGCAGACGATCCATCGGACGGGCGACCTCAGCTCGGCCCCCAGCCCGGCCCGCGGCGTATAGCCTGATCACCGGTCGGGTAGAGGAGAGGCTATGCCTTCCCCAGGAGAGATGTACGGCGGCCGGTATCGGCTGGACGAGCGGATCGCCGCCGGTGGCATGGGCGAGGTCTGGCGGGGCACCGACACGGTGCTCGGCCGGGACGTCGCGGTCAAGACGCTGCACGCCGATCGGGCCGGCGACCCCAACTTCCAGACGCGCTTCCGCAACGAGGCGCGGGCCATGGCCGCCCTGCACCATCCGGGCGTGGCCGACGTGTACGACTTCGGCGAGACCGAGGGCGGCACCGACGCGTTCATCGTGATGGCCCGGGTCGAGGGCGAGCCGCTCCATCAGCGGATCGCCGCGCGCGGCCGGCTGAGCGCCGACGAGACGCTGTCGGTGGTGTCGCAGGCCGGGCGGGCGCTCGAGGCGGCGCACCGGGCCGGCATCGTGCACCGCGACGTCAAGCCCGGCAACCTGATCATCAAGCCGGACGGCACGGTGGTGCTGGTCGACTTCGGGGTGGCCCGGCAGGCCGACACCGCGACCATGACCGCGGCCGGCGAGGTGGTCGGCACGGCGATGTACATCGCGCCCGAGCAGGTGTCGAAGGAGCCGATCACCCCGGCCGTGGACGTCTACGCGCTGGGCGTCGTCGCGTACCACTGCCTGGCCGGTCAGCCGCCGTTCCTCGGCGACAACCCGGTCGCCATCGCGATGCAGCATCTCAACGAGCCACCGCCGCCGTTGCCGGACGACGTGCCGCCGGCCGTGCAGGCCCTGGTCCTGCGGGCCATGGCCAAGCGGCCCGAGGACCGGTTCGCGTCGGCGGCGGCGATGGCCGGCGCGGCCGATCAGATCCTGGCCGGCGTCGACACCACGACCGTGCTCGCTGCCATCGCCCCTCCGGCGGGAACGACGGCGGCGCTTCCCGCGCGACAGGAGAACGCCCGCGGCCGTAAGCCGCTGATCGCGGCCGCCGCGGCTGTTCTGGTGCTGGCCGCGGCGGCGCTGGCGCTGGCGCTGACCTGGCCGGACGACGAGCAGACCCCGCCGGACACGCAGCCGTCGGCCACCGTCGGAGCCTCCGCCGGCACGGGCAACGCGCCGGCCAGGACGCCGACCAGCACGCCGAAGAGGACGTCGAACCCGGCACCGTCACGGTCGCAGCAGCCGGTGCCGGCCACCACCCGGCCGTCGGCGCCGGTCACCTCCACCACGACCTCGCCCAGCTCGGACGAGTCGGGTCCCTCGGAGCCGGAGACGTCGGCGCCGCCGGAGACCACCGCCCCGCCGGAGGAGACCGAGGGTCCCGAGGAGAACGCGAGCACCCCGGCCGGCGCCGGAGAATGAGAAAGGGGGCCTCGCGGCCCCCTTTCGCCTGGCTCAGTCCACTTGGACCATGGTCAGTGCCGCCACTTGCTTCTGGAGCTGGGCGACCTGCTCGCTCAGCTCGGCGATCTGCCGGGACAGGTCGTTCAGCGGCTGCTTGCTCGGCGCGTACCGCTGGAAGTCCCCGGCCGGCTGATTCACGTTGGTGTAGGGGTTGCGCAGGCGGAAGTCCCAGACCCGCTCCTCCACCTTGTTGATCTCGCCCGCGATCCAGGACTTGTCAGAGGAAGTGAGAGCCACCGGTATGTCCTCCAGATGCCAGGAAGCCGTCGAGGCTTCGAGGGACGTGGTGTACGACGACGAGAAGTGCGCGTGGTGGTCGTGCGGGTTGGCGCCGCTGTAGGGCTGCTGCTTCCAGCCGTTGCTCTGCTGCCAGATGCGCCGGTTGAAGATGATGTAGCGCAGCCGCTTCTCGGCGCCGGACCGGCACCGCCGCAGCAGGAACTGCACCACCGTCTCCATGGTCAGCCCGGGCTCACGCAGGTCGACGTCGACGTCGATCGCGTGCACCTCGTGGATCTTGTCGGCGTCGTGGATCGGCACGTTGCCGACCTCGTCGTCGTTGTGGTCCGACTGCGTCGCCTGGTGAGCGCTGTCCCCGATCGAGCCGTCGCTGCTCTTGTCGCGGTTGGGCGCGATCGTGGTGAACTCGGAGCGCAGCTTCACCAGGCACGGGACCAGAATCCAGTCGGCCATGCGTCAGCTCCTCACGCTGCGTAGACGACGGCAGGCAGGTCAACAGTACCCGGGGTCGACGGTCGTCATTCCGATCAGGGGACCTCGCCCGCCCCCCATCGGGTGACCCGCTGTCACCACTGTCGCGCCTCGTCAGCCGATGTGGATCCAGACGTCGTCGAGTGAACCGTGGAACTGGTCGTTGTTCCTGCCCACGCCCTTGCCGCCGATGCTGAACGGCTGCGAGGACACGATCGAGAGGCTTTCCGGTACGGCGGTAGTGGCCTGGACCTGGTCGTCCACCACGACGGCGAGCGTCGGGCCGGTGCGGCGGCACTCGATCGTGTGCCAGCCGTCGTCCATGATCGACTGTCGGCCGCGGGCCACGTACGACTGACCGCCGTCCTTGCCGGTCAGCACGCAGCTGGGCTTGCCGGTCGTGCCCTCCAGCTGCGCCTTGTACTGGCCGCCGGCACCCGCGAGGCCCTTCTGGAGCAGGTTCTGGCTGGTCCTGGTCGTGCCCGGGCGCACCGTCACGCCGTACCGGAAAGGCTTGTCGCCGGGGTTGAGATCCGGCGTGTCGGCCGCCTGCAGGACCAGCTTCGGGCAGGCGTCCTCGGCGCAGCCGGGCGGGAACGACAGGGCCTGGCCGGAGCCGTGCGGGGTCAGGGCGATCCTGCCGCCGTCGCGCATCACGGCCCGCAGCAGGTGACCGTGGCCGGAGCCGTCGTCGAAGGTGCCGTCGGCGATCGTCGTGTCGAAGTTGTACGAGGCCACCGGGCCGGTCGCGGGACCGCCCTCCTCCCGCGCCGGCACGCCGTTGAAGGCGGCGTAGCGCTTGCGCGGGGTCGCGTTGACCGTGGTGAAGTCACCGACCGCGCTGATCGAGCCGAGGGCGGGACTGGTGGCGATCTGCCGGGTGCCGGCCACGCCGTTGGCCTGCGGCGCCCACTCGAGCAGGTTGCCCTGCGCGTCCACGGCGGCCAGCTTGCCGCGGGTCACCGAGCCGTCGGTGCAGACCCCGCGCACGCCGTTGTTGCCGGTCGTGCAGGCCTTGTCGAAGTGGCCGCCGACGTAGGTGATGCCGTCCAGCACCGCGATGGCCTGGGCGTCACCGTCGAAGACCCGGGTCCAGCGGGTCGCGCCGGCCCTCGTGTAGGCGACGGCGCGGCCGCCCTGGCCACCGAGGGCGGCGTAGACCCCGTTGGCGTCGGCGGCGAGAGCGAAGACCTGAGAGACCGGCTTGGGTACGAAGGAAGCGTCCGTCACGCCCGTGGCCGGGTCGACCGCCGAGAGCCGGATCGTCGAGCTCACGTTGTTGGTGCGGTGGAACCGGCCGCCCACGTAGACGCGGTCGCTGGTGACGGCGAGCGCGTTGACGGTGTCGTCGGCCGAGGGCGCCCAGGCGTCGAGCGCGCCGGAGCTCAGCGTGAACGCGGCCAGATTGGCCCGCGGCACGCCGTCCACAGCCGAGAGGCGGCCGGCCAGATAGAGCCGGCCGTTGCCGGTGGCGAGGGCGTTGGGCTGGCCGGTCACCGAGTGCCGCATGCTGGTCAGCAGGCCGCTGGTGGCGCCGATGGCGGCCACCGCGTCGCGGGCCTCGCCGTTGACGACGTCGAAGTCGCCGGCCGCGTAGACCACGTCGCCGGCGACCGCGAGCGCGCGGACGTTGGCGTCGGCGCTGGGCTGCCAGTCGAGCAGCGCGCCGGTGCGGGCGTTGAAGGCCGCGAGCCGCGTGCGCGCGACGTTGCGGCCGCCGACGATCGCGGTGGTGAAGTTGCCTCCCACGTAGACGGTGTCACCGCGGTACACGACCGCGTAGACCGGGCCGTTGAACGAGGGGGCGGCGGAGGGTTCGGAGGTGACCACCCCGGCGAGGGCGGCACCGGCCGCGACTACGACGCCGGCGATCGCGAGGGCGGCACTTTTTCGGAGGTTGCGCACATTGGTCGTTAACTACGCTTTTCGTACGAGGTTGCGGCGCCGGCCGGGTGGCGCCCGTGACGGCGGCCACTATGCTTCCTGCGTACGGAATCGAAAAGGGAGAATGCCGTGTCTCGACGCCGCCTGCTGCCCGCCGCCTTGATCGCGACGGCGGCCCTGGCCGCCGGATGCGAGATCGACATCGCGCCCGAGGCGGTGCCGCCGCCGATCAGCATCAACCCGACGCCGTCCGGCTCGGCCGGCGTGCCCGAGTACGTGTGCACGGCCGTGTACAAGACCCTGACCGAGGGGGCGCTCAAACTGGCGCCGTGGATCGGCAGCTCCAGCGACGAGGCCAAGGCGAAGATCAAGCAGACCTTCACCGACATGGCCGCGCAGGTCGACGCCGAGGTCGCCCGGACGACGGAGCCCGGGCTCAAGAGCGCGCTCCAGGACATCTCGGGCGACCTGACCGCCGGGGCGCGGCTGAGCGACCCGGCGGCGTACGTCAAAGGCGATTTCCAGACCGTCGGCCAGAAGCTCGACGGGAAGTGCGGCGCCTGACTTTCGTCACACGAAGATGCTCAGGATCATCACGCAGGCGAAGCCCACCACCGAGATGATCGTCTCCATCACCGACCAGGTCTTGATGGTCTGGCCCACGGTCATCCCGAAGTATTCCTTGACCAGCCAGAACCCGGCGTCATTGACGTGCGAGAAGAAGAGCGAGCCGCTGCCGATGGCCAGCGCCAGCAGCGCCACCTCAGGCTTGTCGAGCGTCGCGGCCAGCGGGGCCACGATGCCGGCGGCGGTGATCGTCGCGACCGTGGCCGAGCCCGTCGCGACCCGGATGCCGACCGCGACCAGCCAGCCCAGCAGCAGCGCGTTGATGTTCGCGTCCTGAGCGGCGTCGGCCACCACGTTGCCGACACCCGCGTTCACCAGCACCTGCTTGAAACCGCCGCCGGCGGCCACGATGAGCAGGATGCCGGCGACCGGCGGCAGGGCGCCGCCGACCACGGCGGAGGTCTGCTGCCGGTTGAAGCCGGCCCGCTTGCCCAGCGTGTACATCGCGATCAGGACGCCGGCCAGCAACGCCACGATCGGCTCGCCGATGGTCTCCAGGACCGACCGGACGCCGTTGCCCTCGTCCAGGGTCAGCTCGGCGATGGCCCGGGCCAGCATGAGAACGATCGGCACCAGGACGGTGAGCACGGCCGGCCAGAACCCGGGATTGTGGGTCGGCCGGGGCTTGCCCTTCTCCTCCACCACGTCGCCCAGGTCGTCGGCGGTCGAGATGCCCGATCCGCCGGCCGCGGGAGTCGCCCCGGCCAGCGCCGGAACCCGCAGCGGGACCCGCTTGGCGATGAAGTTGCCGAAGACCGGGCCGGCCACGATCACGGTGGGGATCGCGCAGATGATGCCGAACAGCAGGGTCAGCCCCAGGTCGGCGTTGAGGTTCGAGATGGCGACCAGCGGGCCCGGGTGCGGCGGCACGAGACCGTGCAGCACCGAGAGGCCGGCCAGCGCCGGGATGCCGATGCGGAGAAGACCGATGTCGGTACGGCGGGCCACCAGCAGCACGATCGGCACCAGCAGCACCACGCCGACCTCGAAGAACAGCGGCAGGCCGATCAGGGCCGCCACTCCCGCCATGGCCCACGGCAGGGCCGAGCCGGAGACGCTGTTGACGATCCGGTTCACGATGCCGTCGGCACCGCCGGAATCGGCCAGCAGCGCCCCGATCATCGCACCGAGCGCGATCAGCACGCCGACACTGCCGGTGGTACTGCCGAGCCCGGCGGTGAAGGAGTCGATGGTGTCACCGGCCGACGCGCCGGCGACGAGGCCGAGCACCCCCGACCCGATGATCAGCGCGAGGAACGGATGCCACTTCGCCCAGGCGATGAGTAGCACGACAGCGATGATGCCGAGCACAGCGGCGAGAACCAGCTGCGTGGTCCCGGCGTCCGTGATGGCCTCAGCGGCGAGGGGCGTCATTTTCGGGCGGATACCCAAGGCGAACGCTTTTCAATCTTGGCTGGGTAATGTCGGACCTGGTGAGCCCACGCACAGTCCCCGCCGACCTGCGCGCCGCGGTCCGGGTCCGCCCGGCCGACGCGGCGTGGGCCTTCGCGCTCCGCGCCGGCCTGGCCGTCGCGGTGCCGCTGGTGGTGCTGATCGCTATCGGTCACACGGCGTGGGCCGGGGTGGCCACGTTCGGGGCGTTCACGGCGCTCTACGGCCGGGACGAGCCCTACCGCCGCCGGGCGGTGATCCTGACGTTCAGCGCGGCCGGCCTGGTGGCCTGCGTGGTCCTCGGCACGCTGGCCGCGCTGGCCCCGCACCCGGAGACCGTCGGGGTGGGGGTGGTCGCCCTGGTCGGCGGCGCGGCCACCCTGCTGTGCAACCGCTACCGGGTGGGACCACCGGCGGGCCTGATGTTCACCTTCGCGGCGGCGGTGGCCAGCGCGTTACCCGCCACGGCGTCGTCGATACCCCGCAACGCGGCCCTGACCGCGGCCGTGGCGGCGGTGGCCTGGCTGATCGTCATGTCGGGGGCGCTGGTGACCCCGGACGCCCCACGCCGCCTGGCCGTGGCCCGAGCCCTGCGCGCCGCCGCGGCCCTGCACGCGGCGCCGGCCGGCCCGGCCGGCTTGCTGGCGCGCCAGCAGGCGGCCCTGGCCGTCGACCGAGCCTGGCGAGCCGTCGCCGCCGGCCGCTGGACCGCCGTTCACCGCACCGGCTCCGCCGCCCCTCATACCTCCCACCTCGCCGGCCCAGCCGCCCTTTACACGTGCCAACCCGTCGACTCGGCCGCCCCTCACACGTCCCATGCCACCAACTCCGCCGCCCCTCCGGCGACCGCTGACACCTCCCGGCCCGCCGCCCCTCGCTCAGCCGTCCACGCCTCCCACCCCGCCGACTCCCTCGCCGCTACGGAAGCCGTCCACACCGTTCACCGCGCCGGCTCCGACGCTCCTTCGCAAGCCGTTCCCGCCGACGAGCCGGACGCCGACGGAAGTTCGGCCAACGGGATGACGGCTGCCGGGCGCCCGGCCAACGGAACAGCGGCCGCCGGAAGCGCAGCGGCCGCGGGTAGCGCAGCGGCCGCGGGTAACGCAACCAACGGAACAGCAGCCGACGGGAGCGCAGCCAACCGGGTGCGGGAGGAGGGGGAACGGGGCGACGAGTTGCGGGCCGAGGAGATCCTGGTCGCGCACGCGGAAACCGAACTCAGCGGGATGCATGGGCACACGGCCGAGGCCGCCGCCGAGCTGCGGGCCCTCGCCGCCCAGGTCAAGGCGCGGGGTCCGATCCCCCACCTGACCGCCACGCCGGCCGAGAACGCCCGGATCGCCGAGCGCCGCCTGGCCGCGCTTCTGCTGCGTGATCTGCCCGCTCCCGGGCCCGGCACGCCCCGGCGCCCGCTCTGGCCGGCGGCCGCCCGTGTCGCCTTCGGGGCGCTCATCGCCGGGGCCGCCGCCGGCATCCTCGTGCATGTCACGGGCCTGCACCACCCGTACTGGGCGGCCGTCTCCGCCGTCGCCGTCCTGCAGACCGCCTCGCTGCGGCTCTCCTCCCAGAAGGCCGTCCAGCGCGCCGGCGGCACCCTCCTCGGCCTGCTCATCGCCGGTGTGGTCGTCTCCGTGCCCGGGGGCCCGTGGGTGATGGTCGCCGGCATCGTGCTGGCCCAGGTGATCGCCGAGCTGCTGGTCATCCGCAACTACGGCCTGGCCATGCTCGCCATCACTCCCCTGGCCCTGCTGGTCGGCGAACTCGGCCACAAGACGCCACCGCTGGACCTGATCGGCGACCGGCTGGTGCAGACGGTTCTGGGCAGTCTGCTGGGCCTGGCCGCCGCCCTGCTGGTCCGTAACCGCGCCGCCAACCGCTACCTCGCCGAGGCCATCACCGCCGTCGAGCGGGGAACCGAGGCGCTGCGCCAGAGCCCGGCGGATCCCATGCTCGAGGCGAGGCGCCTGGCACTGCACGTGGCCACACTTCGTGAGGCGTACGACGTGGCCTCCGGCGAACCCGGCCTCAAGCCCGAGACAACGACCCGCGTCCTGGAGGCCGAACGATCGGCCCGCGCTTCATTGGCGGCCCTGTCCGCCACCGGGTGAGAGCCGCCGCTCAGCGGTCGGTGAGGGCTTGCCACTCGCCGGGCTCGAGGGGGAACGGGTTGCCGCCGGCGGGCATGCGCAGGATCAGGGCCTGGCGGAAGTGGGGGTCGGCACGGAGGTCGGCGCGCGGGATGCTGTGCCAGCGGTCGAAGCGGAGTTCCACCGACGTTCCGGCCGGGGTCGCGTGGGGGTTCGAGACGATCACGCCCAGGGCGGCCAGGCCGCCCGAGGGGCCGCTGTGCCACAGGGCCACCTTGTCGCCCGCGGCTATGCGGTCTCGGTAGCGGCGTACCGTCCAGTCGCCGTCGCCGCAGGCGCCCCGGGCCGGGTTGTGCTGGAAGAGCCAGTGGGCCGTCACGTGGCCAGCTCGCGGACGAAGACGCCCACGTTGCGGAAGACCTCGGCGATGCCGTCGCCGATGCCCTGGGCGATGTCCGCGGCGGGGCCCGGGTTCGTGCCGATGTAGAAGATCACGAGGATGAGCACGATCCAGCCGAGGGCCTTCTTCATCTGCTCGGCTCCCTTCCCGCGCGTGGCCTACGTGATCGTGGCACGTCGGCGCACGAACTTCGCGGATCTTCACCCGCGCGGCACACGGGAAAACTTGACAGCCACTATGAAGTGAGAGCTACTGTCAAAACATGGTTACTTCCACTTCTCGTTGGTACGCCCTGGCGGCGCTCTCCCTGAGCACGTTGGCCGTCGGGCTCGACACCACCGTGTTGAGCGTCGCCCTGCCCACCCTCGCCCGTGATCTGTCCGCCTCGACCGGCGATCTTCAGTGGTTCACCACCGCCTACCTGCTGGTGCTCGCGGCCGCGCTGCTTCCGGCCGGCCTGCTCGGCGACCGGCTGGGCCGCAAACGGATGCTCGTGGGGGCGCTCACCCTGTTCGGCCTCGCCTCCGTGGCCTGCGCCTACGCCCAGAACGCGGAGCAGCTGATCGCCGCCCGGGCTGTTCTGGGCCTCGGCGCGGCCGTGATCATGCCGCTGTCCGGCGCCGTGCTGACCACGCTGTTCGACCGCGCCACCCGGCCGCGGGCCATGTCGATCTGGGTGACCGCCAGCGCGCTCGGCATCCCGCTCGGGCCGCTGCTCGGCGGCTGGCTGCTCGACAACTTCTGGTGGGGCTCGGTCTTCCTCATCAACGTGCCGGTGGTCGTCGTCGGCGTCGCCGCGCTCGCCCGGTGGCTGCCGGAGTCGCGGGGCACGGGCGGCCGGCTCGACGGGCTCGGACTGGCTCTTTCCGCGGCCGGGCTGGTCGCGGTGACGTACGGCGTCATCTCGGTCGGTGACCGCGGCTGGTCCGACGGGCGCTCGCTGGGGACGATCGGCGCCGGTGTGGTGCTGCTGGCCGGTTTCGTCCGGTGGCAACGGCGCGCCTCGACGCCTCTGATCGATCTCGGGCTGTTCCGGTCGCGAGCCTTCACCGGCGGCGCCGCGCTGGCCACCATCGCCAGCTTCGCCATGCTCGGTCTGCTGTTCACGCTGCCGCAGTTCTTCGCCGCGGTCGGCGGCCACGACGCCTTCGGCTCCGGGTTGCGCCTGCTGCCGGTGATCGGCGGCCTGGTCGTCGGCGCCCGGGCGGCCGACATGCTCCGGTCGCGCCTGTCCACCCGTACCACCATCGCCGTCGGTCTTGTTCTGATCGCCGCCGCGTCGTTCCTGGGCGCGCGGACCGAGGTGGCCACCGGCTACGGCTCGATCGCCGTGTGGATCACCCTGGCCGGACTCGGGCTCGGCCTGACTCTGCCGCCCTCGCTCGACGCCGCGCTCGGCGCCCTCTCCCCCGAACAGAGCGGCGTCGGCAACGCCGTGCTTCAGGCCATGCGCCAGGTGGGCGGCGCGATCGGGGTGGCCGTGCTGGGCACGGTCGTCAGCGCCGGCTACCGGAGCGGTGTTCCCGCCTCGGTGGACGACGGGATCGCCACCGCCGTCCGGCTCGGCGACCCGGGCCTGCTGGCCCAGGCGCAGCGGGCCTTCACCCACGGCATGGACCTGTCACTGCTGGTGGCCGGCGCGGTCGCGGCGGCCGGCGTGGTGATCGCGCTGGTGGTCGTGCCGGCCCGCACGCCGGCGCCGCCCGCCGAGGTCAGCGAAGAGGCTTTGGCAGAATCGACGCTATGACCCCTTCCCCCGGTGTGCCGCTCGGCCTGCGTGAACGAAAGAAAGCCAGGACCCGGGCGGCCATTCGGGGGGCCGCGATGCGCCTGTTCGAGGAGCAGGGCTACGCGGCCACCACGGTCGAGCAGATCGCCGAGGCGGCCGAGGTGTCACCGAGCACGTTCTTCCGGTATTTCCCGACGAAGGAAGACACTGTCCTCACCGACGACTACGACCCGCTCATCGTCGAGGCGATCCGAGCCCAGCCCGTCGAGGTGCCGGCCGTGCGGGCCGTCCTGCTGGGCATGCGCGGGGTCTTCGAGAACCTCACCGAGCAGGAGTGGTCGGTCGAGCGCCGCCGCCAGCGGCTGATCGAGACGGTCCCCGAACTGCGCGTCCGTCAGCAACAGCAGACCGTGGCCGCGGTGGACATGCTGGCCGACGCCATCGCCGAGCGCGACGGCCGGCCGGCCGACGAGAACGCCCGCGTGGTGGCGGGCGCCCTCGTCGGCATCGTTCTCGCGGTCAGTCCTCCCGGTGCGGGCTTCCAGCCACACGACTTCGATCGCCTGGAACTGGCCCTGGCCGCGCTGAAGAACAGCCTGAAGGACTTCTAGACGGTACGGGCGAGCCGGTCGGCCAACAGCTTCGCGAACCGGGCCGGGTCGTCCAGGTCGCCGCCCTCGGCCAGCAGCGCCGTGCCGTACAGCAGCTCGGCCGTCTCGGGCAGCGCCTCGTCCGAGGCGTCCCGCTCGTGGGCCGCGCGCAGGCCGCTGACCAGCGGGTGGTTCGGGTTCAGCTCGAGGATCCGCTTGACCCGGGGTCCCTCCTGGCCCATCGCCCTATACATCTTCTCCAGCGTCGGGGTGATGTCGTCGGCGTCGCTCACCAGGCAGGCCGCCGAGGTCGTGAGGCGGTGCGACAGACGTACATCCTTGACCTGCTCCTCCAGACGCTCCTTGAGGAACCCGAGCAGCGGGTCGAAGTCACCTTCCGGCTCCTTGTCCTCGGACGAGTCCGAGGGCAGATCGACGGAACCGCGGGCGATCGACTGGAGCTTCTTGCCGTCGTAGTCGGGCACGGCCTCGACCCAGATCTCGTCGACCGGGTCGGTCAGGATCAGCACCTCGTACCCCTGGGCCTGGAACGCCTCCATGTGCGGCGAGTTCTCGACCTGGGAGCGCGATTCGCCGGTCAGGAAGTAGATCTCCTCCTGGCCCTCCTTCATCCGCTCGACATACGCGGCGAGCGTCGTCGGCTCGCTGCCCGCCGTCGAGGCGAAGGTGGCCACGTCCAGGATCGCCTTCTGGTTGTCCTGGTCGTTGAGCAGGCCTTCCTTGACCGCCCGGCCGAACTCGCGCCAGAACGTCGCGTACTTCTCCGGGTTGTTGTTCAGCAGGTCCTTGATGGTCGACAGCACCTTCTTGACCAGCCGTCGGCGGATCATCTGGATGTGCCGGTCCTGCTGCAGGATCTCCCGCGAGATGTTCAGCGACAGGTCGGCCGCGTCGACCACGCCCTTGACGAACCGCAGGTAGTCGGGGATCAGCTCCCGGCTGTCGTCCATGATGAAGACGCGCTTGACGTAGAGCTGCAGGCCGCGGGCCGAGTCGCGCTGGAACAGGTCGTGCGGGGCGCGCGACGGCAGGAACAGCAGGGCCTCGTACTCGAAGGTGCCCTCGGCCCGCATGTTGATGATCTCGAGCGGCTCGGACCAGTCATGGCTGATGTGCCGGTAGAACTCGTGGTATTCCTCGTCGGACACCTCCGAGCGCGGCCGCGCCCAGAGCGCCTTCATCGAGTTGAGCGTGTCGTCGCCCATCTTGATGGGGAACGAGATGAAGTCCGAGTACTTCTTGACGATCTCCTTGATCTTCCACTCGTCGGTGTAGTCGTAGAGAGCGTCCTCCTCGTCCTTCGGCCGCAGGTGGACGGTGACCGTCGTGCCGACCGGCGCGTCCGGCGCCTCGTCGATGGTGAAGGTGCCCTCGCCGGCCGACTCCCAGCGGGTGCCGTGACCCTCGGTGCCGGCCTTGCGGGTCACCAGCGAGACCCGGTCGGCCACCATGAAGGTCGAGTAGAAGCCGACACCGAACTGGCCGATCAGCTCGGGGCTCTCCTTCGCCTCCTTCAGCTTGCGCAGCAACTCGGCCGTACCCGACTTGGCGATCGTGCCGATCAGGTCGACCACCTCGTCGCGGGTCATGCCGATGCCGTTGTCGCGCACGGTCAGCGTGCGCGCCTCCTTGTCGGCCTCGATCTCGATGTGCAGGTCGGAGGCGTCCGCCTCGAGACCGTCCTGCAACGTCGCCAGGCGCAGCTTGTCCAGCGCGTCCGAGGCGTTCGAGATCAGCTCACGCAGGAAGATGTCCTTGTTCGAATAGATCGAGTGGACCATCAGCTGCAACAACTGCCGAGCTTCGGCTTGAAACTCCAACGTCTCCATGCCCCGATGGTACGAAAACGCCCCGCCGGAGATCCGGCGGGGCGTCGAAGGTTGTTTCGTCCGCGTCAGCGCTTGTCGATCGCGACGAAGTCGCGCTCGGGCGAGCCCGTGTAGAGCTGCCGCGGGCGGCCGATCTTGTTGGCCGGGTCGTTCATCATCTCGGTCCACTGGGCGATCCAGCCGGGCAGGCGGCCCAGCGCGAACAGCACGGTGAACATCTTGGTGGGGAAGCCCATGGCCTTGTAGATGAGGCCGGTGTAGAAGTCCACGTTCGGGTAGAGCTTGCGCGAGACGAAGTAGTCGTCGCTGAGCGCGATCTCCTCGAGCTGGAACGCGAGCTCCAGCAGGGGGTCGGGCTTGTCGAGCGTGTTGAGCATCTCCTGGGCGGCCTTCTTGACGATGGCGGCGCGCGGGTCGTAGTTCTTGTAGACCCGGTGGCCGAAGCCCATGAGCTTGACGCCCTTTTCCTTGTTCTTCACCCGGGTGACGAACGAGTTGACGTCGCCGCCCTCCTTGCGGATCTGCTCGAGCATCTCGAGCACGGCCGCGTTGGCGCCGCCGTGCAGCGGGCCGGAGAGGGCGTTGATGCCGGCCGAGACCGACGCGAACAGGTTGGCCTGCGCCGAGCCGACCAGCCGCACGGTCGACGTGGAGCAGTTCTGCTCGTGGTCGGCGTGCAGGATGAACAGCATGTCCAGGATCTTGGCGATCTTGGGGTCGACGTCGTACTGGACCGTGGGCAGGCCGAACGTCATCCGGAGGAAGTTCTCGACGTAGTCGAGGGAGTTGTCCGGGTACGGCAGCGGGTGGCCGATGCTCCTCTTGTACGCGTACGCGGCGATCGTCGGAAGCTTCGCCATCAGGCGGATGCCCGAGATCTCGACCTGCTCGGCGTCGAGCGGGTCGAGCGCGTCCTGGTAGAACGTGGACAGCGCGGTGGTGGCCGAGGAGAGCACGGCCATCGGGTGGGCGTCGCGCGGGAATCCGGAGAAGAAGGCGCGCATCTCCTCCTGCAGGAGCGTGTGCACCCGGATCTTGTCGCCGAAGTCCTTGAGCTGCTGCGCCGTCGGCAGCGCGTCGTGCATCAGGAGGTACGAGACCTCGAGGAACGTGGATTTCTCGGCCAGCTGCTCGATCGGGAAGCCGCGGTAGCGGAGGATGCCGGCGTCACCGTCGATGTAGGTGATCGCCGACGTGGTGGAGGCGGTGTTCACGAAACCCTGGTCGAGGGTCACATAGCCGGTCTCCTTGAGGAGGGCGCTGACATCGATGCCACCCGGACCCTCGACAGCCTCACGTACCGACATCGACAGTTGCCCGCCGGGATGGTCGAGCTTGACATCCGTCATGTATTTCCCTCGCTTCACCGGCAGATGTCCTACGAATTTTGTCGTTTACCGTAAACCCTCAACCTGAATGGGTCATCAGGCGGCTCCCTGCTGAGGGATTGATCACGAAGAGTGGCGTTCTTGCATAGATAATGGTTGGTATCAAACCCGGAGGTGCACCACATGCGTCGTCCGAGTCCATCGCCCGTCGTCGTAGGCGTCACCGGCACGTCGGCCGGTCTTGCCGCCGTGCGCCTGGCCGCGCGCGAAGCCCTCTCACGCGGCCGTCAACTACGAATCGTCCACGCTTTCACCTGGTCCGATCTCGATCACGACCGAGCCCGCCGAGCCGCCTCCCGGGTGGTCGACGAGGCGATAACCACCGCCCAGCGTTCCACACCAGGGGTGCGCGTGACGGGACAACTCGTCGACGGGCTGCCCGATCGGGTGCTGCTGCGCCTGGCCCGGACCGCCGAACTGCTGGTCGTCGGCGACGACGGCCTCGCCACGACGCCCTGGCTGCCCGAGCAGTCGGTGCTGGTCCAGGCGGTCTCCCGGGCCTGGTGCCCGGTCATGGTGGCCCGCGGGCCCCGCCCTCCGGCCGGTCCGGTGCTGGTGGCGGTCGACGGGTCCGCCCACTCTCTGGTCGCTCTGCAGCACGCGGCCAAGGAGGGCGCACGACACCAGGTCGCCGTCCATGTGGCGCACGTCTGCGCCGATCCCGCCGAGGGGGAACGGCTCGTCGCCCAGGCGGTGCGCTCCTGCCCCGAACTGGACGATCACGAGGTGCACGTGCTCACTGGGGCGCCGGGTCCCACGCTCGTACGCCAGTCCGGGCACGCCCGCATGCTCGTTCTCGGGCACCGGGGCGCCGACGGGGCCGGCCTGATCGGCTCCGTGGCGCGCGAGGTGCTGCACCACGCGGCCTGCCCGACCGTCTTCCCGCACGGCCGGCGGGTACCCTCCCCGCGCAAGCCGATCAGGGGGAACGCCCTGGCCCGGTAACTCCTCAGCCCGGCCGCTTCCGGGTCGAAATGGTCAGTGATGACCGAGAAATGGCGGCTCTTCGGAGTGGCCGGGCTGGCGGCGACGGCCGCGTACACGGCGAACCTGAACTCCGTGGTCAATGCCGTGTGCCTGCTGGCGATCGGGGCCGGCACCGTCTGGGCCTGCTTCACCGGCCCGGGCCGCTTCGGCGCCGAGCCGCGGGTGGCGTGGCGGCTGATGGCCTTCGCCGCGTCCAGCTTCCTGCTCGGCGTACTCGTCCGGCCGGTCGTCGACGACCTCGCGCAGCCGCTGCCGCTGCTGGCCGACGCGGCCACCGTCCCCGGCTACATCATGCTGGCCGCTTTCCTGATCATCCTGCTGCGCTGGCGGGTCAGCATCGACCGGCACGCCGTCCTGGACGGTCTGATCTTCTGCCTGGCCGGCGGCCTGGCGGCGACGCTGCTGCTCGCCGCCCCGGCGGCCGAGATCCAGGAGCGCGACGAGATCCAGAACATGCTGGCCGCGTTCTATCCGCTGTTCGACGTGATCCTGCTGCTGCTCGTGGTCAATCTGACCTTCACCGCGCGGCAGTGGCCGCCGAGCCTGTTCACCCTGCTCGGCACGATGACCATGCTCTTCGTCGGCGACACGGCCTACGCGATCATCGGCACGACCGGCGAGACGTACGCGTCGCCGCTGCTCGACGCGCCGTTCCTGGTGGCCTACGCGATGCTCGGGGTGACCGCCCTGCATCCGTCGATGGTGCAGCTCAGCCGCCCGGCCCGGCCGCCCGTGCAGGCGTGGTCGATCCGGCGGGTGGCGGTGCTCGCGCCCGCCTCGATCACCCCGTTCGTGCTGCTGGTGGTGATCCCCGAGCCGACGCGGGCCGAGCGGCTGACCATCGCCGTGGCCGGGGTGCTGGCCACGGCGCTGTTGCTCGTGCGGGCCGTCTTCGCCGTACGGGCCCAGGTCGTGGCCCAGCTGCGCACCGAGCACCAGGCGCTGCACGACGCGCTCACCGGCCTGCCCAACCGCCTCATGCTCAGCGAGGAGATCGAGCGGCTGCTCGGGCGGGCCGCGCCCGGCGGCCTGCAGCGGGTCTGGGTGTTCGTGCTCGACCTGGACGGCTTCAAGTACGTCAACGAGAGCTGGGGCCACGACACCGGCGACCAGCTCGTCATCGAGCTGAGCCGCCGGCTGCGCTCGGCCGCGCCGGCCGCGGTGCCGGTGGCCGCGCTCGGCGGGGACGAGTTCGCGCTGGCCTACCTGGGCGAGCGCGAGGGCGCGCTGCGCCTCTGCGACGAGGTCAGCCGCTGCTTCGCCGAGCCGTTCTCGATCCGCGGCATCGACGTGACCATCACCGCCTCGATCGGCGTGGCCTCGGCCCCACCCGTCGAATACGGGAGATACGCGCAGGTCACCGAGGCCCTGATGCGTGACGCGGACACCGCCATGTACCGCGCCAAGTCGGAGGGGCCGGGCCACACGACGGTCTTCGACGCGTCCATGCACGAGGAGGTCCGCGAGCGCATCGAGCTCGAGGTGGCCCTGCGCCGGGCCCTCGAGGTCGGGCAGCTGCACGTCGCGTACCAGCCGATCGTCCGGACCAGGACCGGGGTGCCGGTCGGGGCCGAGGCGCTGGCCCGCTGGGTGCACCCCGAGCGCGGGGCGATCTCCCCGGCCGTGTTCATCCCGATCGCCGAGGACGCCGGGCTCATCGGGGCCCTCGGCGACTGGGTCCGCCGCCAGTCGCTGCGCCAGCTCGGCCAGTGGCGGCGCGACGGCACGGTCGGCGACGACTTCTACCTATCCATCAACCTGTCGGCCCGGCAGCTCACCGACCCCGAGCTTCCGCTGATCATCTCGGCCGAGCTGCTCGAGACCGGGGTGCCGGCGCGGTGCGTGGCGCTGGAGATGACCGAGTCGGTGCTGGTCGACCCGGACAGCACCCCCGGCCGGGTGCTCTTCGAACTGCGTGAGCTCGGGGTCCAACTGCTGATCGACGATTTCGGTACGGGGTTCTCCTCGCTGTCCTACCTGCGGCGCTTCCCGGTGACCGGGGTGAAGCTCGATCGTTCCTTCATCATCGGGCTCGGGCAGAGCACCGAGGACGACGAGATCGTCCGGGCCGTGGCGGCCATGAGCTACGCGCTGGGGCTGACCGTGATCGCCGAGGGGGTCGAGACCAGGTTGCAGCGCGACGTGCTGGACGCGATCGGCGTGACCCGGTGCCAGGGCTGGCTCTGGGGGCCCGCCGTGCCGGCGGCGGAGTTCGCGGCGCACTGGCACGTCGCGGGGGCGGCCTCTTTGCACAGTTCTCTTGATTCACCCAGAACCCCTGGCGGTTGAGGGTTCGTTCGGGCATTATTCGCTGACGAGCGTGGTAACGGGGATCACACTCAGGTCAGGTTTAGCTACAGAATTGGTAACAAAGGAGCGACATGTCGGGCCTCGTGGTCGTGCTTCTCGTGCTCATGGCCGGTCTCGCCGCCGCCCTGATCCTCGCCACCGCGCGCCCCCGCCACACACGCCGCCTGTGAGGATTCTTCGCGACGGTGGAGACCTGGATACGTCACTCGCGCGGACGGCCTGGTTGCGGTAGGTCGCGAAGAACCCTCAACATGTAGCACCCTGGGTGGATGCGCTTCGCCACCTGGAACGTCAACTCGGTCAAGGCCCGCCTGCCGCGGCTGCTGGAGTGGCTCGACACCACCAAACCCGACGTGCTGTGCCTCCAGGAGACCAAGGTCGCCGACGGCGCGTTCCCCAGTGACGAGGTCGCCGAGCTCGGGTACGCCACCGCCGCGTACGGGCAAGGTCGTTGGAATGGTGTGGCGATCCTGTCCCGGGCCGGTCTCGAGGACGTGCGCCGCGGCTTTCCCGGCGAGCCGGGCTATCCGGAACCGGAGGCCCGCGCGATCGGCGCCCTCTGCGACGGCATCCGCTTCGTCTCGGTGTACGTGCCGAACGGGCGCACGCCCGACGACCCACACTACGAGTACAAACTGCGCTGGCTGGCCGCCCTGCGCGAGGCGCTGATCCCCGACGTCGCGGCCGGGCCGGTCGTCGTCACCGGCGACTACAACGTCGCCCCGACCGACGCCGACGTGTGGGACCCGGCCGTCTTCGCCGGATCCACCCACGTCACCCCCGCGGAGCGTGCGGCCCTGGCCGCGATCCGTGAGATCGGGCTCCAGGACGTGGTGGCGCGCCCGCTCAAGGGCGATCACCCGTTCACCTATTGGGATTACCGCGCCGGGATGTTCCACCAGAACAAGGGGATGCGGATCGACCTCGTCTACGCCACCCCCGCGATCGCCGGCCGGGTCACAGACGCGGTGGTGGACCGCGAGGCGCGCAAGGGCAAAGGCCCCTCCGACCACGCCCCGATCGTGGTCGACCTCGGCGACTGAACGGCCAGGCCGCACCGGCCGCACCGGCCATTCCACCGGAAAGCACGTAGGCTCTGCAGATCGAAGGAACATCCGGCGGGGAGAGACGGGAGGGACCATGACGGCGCAATCGCCGGTCACCATCGGCGACCGGCTCGTCGAGACGCCCGCACCGGCCCTGCTCCGCGCCGCGCTCGACGCGGCCAGCGAGGCCGTGCTGCTGTGCGGCGCCACCGACGACAAGATCTTGCTGGTCAACGCGGCCGCCGCCGCGCTGGTGCCGGGCCTGGCCCCCGGCGGCCTGGCCACCGCCGGCCCACTGCCCGGCCTGGCCGCCGCGGTCGCCGCGGGCGAGGACAGCTTCACCGACGAGTTCGCCGGACGCCACCTCGACGGCCGGCGCCGCGCCCTCGGCGACGACCACTACGGATGGTACCTGCGCGATCGCACCGAGGAAGTGGTTCGGGCCGACGCGCTGCAGGCCGAGCGCGCCCGCACGGCGTTCCTGGCCGAGGCCGGCCGGCGCCTGTCCGCCTCACTCCACCAGGGCCGCTGCCTGCGGATCACCGCCGAACTGGCGGTGGCCCACCTGGCCGACGCCGCGATCGTCGTGCTGCCGGTCAACCGCCGGCACAGCGTCTGGGTCCGGCTCGTCGCCGGCGGCACCGTCCAGGAGGGCCGGCTCCGGGAGAACGTGCTGCCCGACGTGCCCGGCCTGGTCGAGGTGCTGGGCGGCTTCCCGCCCATCCCGAGCAAGTGGCTCGACGCCGCCCAGGCACCCGAGTGGCTGCTGCCCGACGACTTCAGCCCGATAGGGGCGCTGCTGGTCACGCCGCTGCCCGGCAACGCCGAGCCGGCCGGCGCGCTCATCCTGGCCCGCCGCGGCGCCGAGGCTCAGTTCAGCCCCGAGGACGAGATGCTCGCCCGGATCTTCGCGGCCCGGGCCGGCGCCGCCATCTCGGCCGCCGGCCTCTACCGCGAGCAGGTCGACACCACCGCCGTGCTCCAGGCCGACCTGCTGCCGCCCGAGCTGCCCCAGCCCGACGGCATCGAACTGGTCGGCTCCTACCAGGCGGCCAAGGAGGCGCTGCGTATCGGCGGCGACTTCTACGACGTCTTCGGCCCGACCGAGAAGAGCGCCGACACGGTCATCGCGCTCGGCGACGTCTGCGGCAAGGGCCCCGAGGCGGCCGTGCTGACCGGCAAGGTCCGCCAGACGCTGCGCGCGCTGCGCCTGGTCGAGGCCACCCCCGGCGACATGCTGCGGGTGCTCAACCAGGCCCTGCTCCAGTCGACCCGCCAGCACCGGTTCGTCACCATGGTGGTGGGCTCGGTCAGCCGCGGCGACCACGGCCGGGTCAAGCTGACCCTGGCCACCGGCGGCCACCCGCCGCCGCTGGTGCTGCGCACCGACGGCACGGTCGAGGAGGTGCCGACCAGCGGCACGCTGATCGGCGCGGTGGCCCGCACGGTCGTCCGGCCGGCCGACATCGAACTCGCCCCCGGCGAGCTGTGCCTGCTCTACAGCGACGGCCTGACCGAGGCCCGGGGCGGGGCGTCGGGCACCGAGGAGTACGGCGAGGCCCGCCTGCGCGACGCCCTGTCCGGCTGCCGGGGCATGCCCGGCGCGGCCGCGGTGGAGCGCATCCGCCAGCTCGTCTCCGACTGGGTGCATGGCGGCGCCCGCGACGACATCGCGATGCTGGCCGTACGGGCCCCCGACCGCACCCAGCTCAGCCTCCGCACGGGCGCCCGCAACGCCTCGCCGTTCGCCATCGACGCTTCCCGGCGAGGTGACCGGCGCGTCAGGCAGCGGACATGACAGTACCCACGTCGCTGCGCTCCGGCCTGGCCGACGACTATCTCCAGCTGGTCGGCGACAGCGACGAGTACGGCGCGGTCGCCCTGGTCACCGGCCTGCTGGACGAGGGCGTGCCGCCCCAGCGCATCATGATGGACCTGATCGCCGGCACCCAGGCCCGCGTGGGCGAGCTGTGGGCGGCCAACGAGTGGACGGTGGCCCGCGAACACGCGGCCACGGCGATCAGCGAGCGCGCCCTGGCCGCGGTGGCGGCCCGCACGTCGGTGCGACCGACCCGGGGCAGCATCACCATCGCCTGCGTCGACGGTGAGTGGCACGCGCTGCCTATCCGCCTGCTGGCCGAGATGCTGCGCCTGGACGGCTGGCGGGTCGACTTCCTGGGCGCCAACGTCCCCGGCCAGCATCTGGTCACCCACCTGCACCAGACGGGACCGGACGCGGTCGCCCTCAGCTGCATGATCGCCACCCGCCTCCCCCGCGCCCACGCGGCCATCACGGCCTGCCGCGCGGCCGGCATCCCGGTGATCGCGGGCGGCCGCGGCTTCGGCCCCGGCGGCCGCTACGCGCAACACCTGGGCGCGGACGCCTGGGCGGCCGGCGCGGAGGAAGCGGTGCGGCGCCTGGCCCGCAACTGGCCGCCGCACTCCCCCGACCCCCAGCTGTCGGCGTTCCTGGGCGACGAGGAGTACACGTACGTGGTCCGCCACCGCGGCGACCTGATCGCCACGGCCATGACGACGCTGGCCGAGGCGTACCCGCGCCTGCGCGACTACAACACCCGCCAGCTGGACGCGACCACCGAGGACCTGGCCCACATCGTCGACTTCCTGGCCGCGGCCCTGTACGTCAGCGAGACCCAGATCTTCACCGACTTCATCACCTGGACCGCCGCCGTCCTGGAAGCCCGCGGCGTGCCCCCGGTGGCCCTGCGCGTCGGCCTGGAGGCGGTGCGCGCCCAGCTCCTCGACTTCCCCACCGCCGTCGCCGTCCTCAACGCCGGCTCCCAGCTGGTCAGATAAATCGCTCGCGCCCCCCTGCGGCGGGCGCTACCGTGCTCCACATGATCTGACAGCTCCTCCGGCCTTCGCCCTCTCCGGTCCCCTCTCGCGGGACCGTCGACTGTGGGCGGCGCCGTTGATCGTGCTCGGTTCCGGGTGTTCCGGTGGTGGTCCGCCGTGGAGACGCCTCAGCGCCGACACCCGGAGCGCGCTCATCTTCTCTCACCACGGCTTCGCACTGCCCGGCCCGGCGTTCGCGCCGGGCCTCGAGGAGGCCCGCATGCCTGCCCAGCCCTTCACCGTTCACGTGGACGCCGACGACCTCGCCGCCAACGACCTGGCGGCCGGCCTGTTCGGCCCGTCCACGACCAGTCCCACCGGCCGCCGCGACGTCGCCGCCGACGCCCAGCACCACGGCGCCCGCGACGCCCGCCAGGACGCCCGCGAACGTTCCGGCCGCTCCCGTTCGGGCCGCGCCGCCGGCGCCACCTCGGGCCGCTCCTACGCCTTCCGGCGCAGCTGATCCCCCGGCCCGGCACTCCTCGGGGTGCCGGGCCCGCACCGGACAGCTCAGGATCGCTGGTTCCGGGGCCTGTCCGGCGCGTTCGACGAGCTCGGCCAGCCTTTCCGCCCCTGTCCCGGCCAGCCTTTCCGCCCCTGTCCCGGCCAGCCTTTCCGCCCCTGTCCCGGCCGGCCTTTCCGCCGCTGTCCCGGCCAGCCTTTCCGCCGCTGTCCCGATCACACCGGACAGGGCGTACGAGGTCGGCCACAGCCCACCGTCGTCGTCGAGAGCGGCCCCGGCGCTGAACCCGAACGTCGAGTACCGCTGCCCGTCGGCCCGCCCGCTGCGAAAGAAGCTAGAGCTCGAGCGCGGCGCTGGTCACGATGGTGTGCACCCGCTCGGCCGGAGCACGGTCCGGCTCCGCCATCCGCGCGATCTTCGCCAGCACGTCCGCCTCGGCGGCGGCCTTGTCCGCGCCGCGGCGCCTCTCCTTGCGCAGCTCGGCTGCCCGTTCCTTGATCGCCGCGCGCGCCCGGAGAACCCGTCGTCGGAGGCCTCGGCCATTACCCGCTCTTCTTCGCGTCGTCGGCTTCGAAGCTGAAGATCGCAGAGGTCGCGGCGCTTCTCCGTCCCCCGCATCACCGAGGGCGCCGCCATGATCCGCTCGAAGGGCGGCTGACCGATCGCCGGCCCTTCCACCGGCGCGACACGGCCGGCTCGCGACCTGCTTCGGTACGGCACCGAGAACTGCGGCCGGCAGAGATCCGGGGCAACGCCGTCCGCGACCGGGCCGCCCTGAACAAGGTCGAGATGCTGCCGTGGGATCCGCGTACGGTCGCCGCCTGCTACGGCTCGGCGGGCCCTCCCGTCCCGTCTTTCAACTGATTGGTTGACACCTCTCAACGGCGGGTCTACCGTTGCTTTCAACCGATGAGTTGAAAGAAGGTCGACATGGCGGCGGAGGGACTTTCCAAAGCGTTCGCCGCCCTGGCCGATCCGACCCGGCGCGACATGGTGGCCCGCCTGGCCGGTGGCGACGCCACGGTCGGGCAGCTCGCCGAGCCGTACGAGATGTCGCTTCAAGCCGTCTACAAGCACCTCAAGGTGCTGGAGGAGGCCGGGCTGGTCAGCCGGCCGCCGGGGCCGCAGCCGCGCTCCGTGCGGCTCGAGCGGGACGTCTTCGACGAGATCGGCGGATGGGTCGAGCAGTACCGCCGGCGCAGCGAGGCGCGCTACCAGCGCCTGGACGCGGTGCTCGCGGCCATGAACGAGGCAACCGACGAGGAGAAGGGCACGTGAGATGAACGAGGCACGGATCGAAGCCGACAAGGACCTGCCGATCATCCGGATCACCCGGGACTTCGCGGCCACACCGGAGCAGCTGTTCCGCGCACACACCGACCCCGAACTGTTCGCGCAGTGGACCGGCCCCGACGGGACCGCCGTCCGGATCGACAAGTGGGACGCCCAGCGCGGCGGCGCCTGGCGTTTCACCGGCGCCGTGGACGGCGGCGAGGAGTACGGCTTCCACGGCTGCTTCCACGAGGTACGCCCCGACCGGATCGTGCAGACCTTCACGTACGAGGGCGACCCCGACGGCGTGTCCCTGGAGACCCTGACCTTCGAGGATCTGGGCAACGGCCACACCAGGCTGCACGCCCAGTCGCTGGTCGACAGCTTCGCCGGGCGCGACGCCTGGCTGGAGAGCGGCATGGAGGTCGGCGTCAACGACGGCTACGCCAAGCTGGACGCCCTGGTGGCCAAGGGCGCGATCTGACGGCGGTAACGAACAGGGCGGCCGGGGCCGCCCTGTTCGCCGCGCGTGCCGGTCAGCCCAGTTCGGCGTAGACGTCGTCCAGGCGGCCGTGGTACATGTCGGTCTTGGTGTTGAAGTTGGGGCCGCCGATACGCAGCGGCAGCGGGTTGCTGATGTTGAGGTTGGACGGGATCGTGGCCGTGCCGCGGACCACGTTGTCCACGTAGACCGAGAGCGTCGAGCCGCTGCGCTGGCACAGGATCTTGTGCCACTGGCCGTCGGCGACCGAGGCGGCCGACCGGGCCACGTAGATGGTGGCCGAGCCGGTGCCCACGACGGCGCACTGCGCCTTGCCGTTGGTGCGGCCGACCTGCATCTTCCACTGGCTGGCGGTGGTGGCCACGCCCTTCTGCATGATGTTGGCCGAGCCGGTGATCTGGGCCTTGGTCAGCTGGATGCGGGCCGACCAGCGGAACATGCGGGTGCCCGGGTTGAGGTCGGCGTCGTCCGGGGCCTCGAGAAGGCCACGCGGGCAGGAGGTGGCGGTGGTGGCGCAGGCACCCGGGAAGCTCGCGTAGCGGCCGGCCGGCGTGCCGGCGTCGAACCGGATGACGCCCTGGTCGACGGAGCGCACGGTGAGCGCGGGCCCGCGGCCGGAGGTGTCGGCGACCCGCCCGTTCACGGCGCCGGCGTCGAACGTGTACCGGGCGACGAGCGCGGGCGCGGCCGGCGTGGTGGCCGGCCGAACGGCGGCAGCACCACCAGCAGCACCACCAGCGGCACCGGCGGCGGCACCGGCGGCGGGAGCGGCGGGAGTCGTGGCAGGCATCGCCCCGGAACGGGCAGCAGCGGCGGGAGCGGTGGTGACGGCCGCGGCGGGAGTAGAGGTGGCGGCAGCGGCCGGGGCGGTCGTGGCGACCGGGGCGGCGCCGGGGCGGACGGCGGTCGGGGTGGTCACCGCGAGGGGCGGTGGCGTGGTGGTCGCGGGCGCGGGGAGCCCGGGTGCGGCCATCGCGGGCGCCGGGACCGCGAGACCGGCGAGCGCAACGAGGGTATAAGCCATTTTCATACGTATAACTTCACTTATAGGCGGCGAAAGGGCAAAGGACCGCTTTCGGCGTTTCGGCGGGATTCCCCCGCCCGGACGGGCGAGCCCGTCCGGGCGACGGGAGAAGCCCGTCCGAGGGATCCACACCAGCCCAGCCGGGTTACGGCGAGCTGGGCCACAGCGTCGAAGAGAGGACCCAAGGAACGCGAGCGAGGACCCGCACAGCGCGGGAAACGGGTCAGAGCGGGCGCGGGAAGCGGGTCAGAGCGGGCGCGGGAAGCGGGTCAGAGCGGGCGCGGGAATCGGGTCAGAGCGGGCGCGGGAAGCGGGTCAGAGCGGGCGCGGGAAGCGGGTCAGAGCAGCCGCAGGAACTGGTCAGGGCAGGCGCGGGAAGCGGATCAAAGCAGGCGCGGGAAACGGGTCAGGGCAGGCGCGGGAAGCGGATCAAAGCAGGCGCGGGAAGCGCGTCAGGGCAGGCGCGGGAAGTGGGTCGGGCGCTGGAGTCGGCGGGTCAGAGGACTTCGTTCTCCAGGGCGATCCGGCAGACCGCGACCAGGCGCAGGACGTGCCACTCGGCGGCCAGCCACTCGGACGAGTGGGACGGGGCCGTGCCGGGGGTCGGCAGGGTGCGGCCCATGCGGCGGGCGCCGGCGGCGATGGAGCGGGCGTACGAGGCCAGGCCGTCGGCGTCGGGGGCCTGCTCGGCGTCGGCCAGGGCGTCGCGGACGCCGGCCGCGTGCTGGTCGATGAGGGCGAGGACGCCGGGGTCGGCGAGCGCGGCGACGATTCCGTCGACGCCCACGCGAGCCATCATCTCGTCGAGCGTGCCGGCGGCCGGCGAGGTCGGGACAAGAGCGGAAATCGGGGCGAAGGCCAGGAATTCGTTCGTCATGCGGAAGAACTTATGGCCTCCGGCTACCCCGCGACAGGGGGGTAACCGAACGGCACCCGAGCGCTCCCCACGCTGCTACGCAGGCAGTTGGTCCATCGCCTTGTAGATCCTTTTGTCCGAAATCGGATAGGCGGTTCCCAACGATTGGGCGAAGAAGTTGATCCTCAGCTCCTCGATCATCCAGCGGATCTCGCGCAGCTGCTCGGTCGCCGCGCCGCCGAGATCGGCCCGCAGCTCGCGGTACTCCGACTCGATCTCGTGGATCTGCGCCATCAGCTGCCGGTCGCGGGCCAGGTTGCCGCCGAGACGGTCCAGCCGGTAGACGATGCCCCGCAGGTAGCGCGGCAGGTGGTGCATCTGCCGGAAGCCGGTCTCGGTCACGAACCCGGCGTGCACGAGCCCCTTGAGCTGCTGCCGGATGTCGGCCAGGGCGGGCAGCAGCGCCGGGTCGCGCAGGGACTTCAACCGCTGTTCGACGTCGTACGCCGTCGCCAGCACCGCCTGGACCTGGGTGACCACGTTCGCCACGGCGTCGACCAGGTCCTGCCGTACGGTGTCGCGCAGGGACGCGAACTCGATGGACGACCAGACCGGGCCGCCCGCGTCGGCCACCAGCTTGTCGACGGCCGCGCCCGCGCAGTCGTCGAGCAGGTCCGCGATCGAGCGGTACGGGTTGGCCCGTGACAGTTCGAGCTTGGCCCGGTTGTCGAGCCGCCCCTGCAGGTAGCGGGCCGCCGGCGGCAGCGTGAGCAGCAGCAGCTTGCGCGTGCCGGCGGTCATCGCCGTACGCTGCTCGGCCTCGGTCTCGAAAACCTTCACGGCGACGCTGTCGCCCTCGTCGGCCAGCGCCGGATAGACGTTCACCTCGTAACCGCCGCGGACCTGGGCCACCCGGCGCGGCAGCATGCCGAAGTCGTTCGTGGTGATGCCCCGGCGCTCGATGTCGCCGGCCGCCCGGGAGATCGTCGCCTGGACCTTGGGGGCCAGGCTGCGGCGCAGCACCTCGAGGTCGCGCCCCTCCCCCAGCACCTTGCCCTGCTCGTCGACGACCCGGAAGTTGACCCGCAGATGGTCGGGGACCTGGTCGGGGCGCCAGGCGTCGCGGGGCACGATCGTCCCGGTGAGCCGGCGCAGCTCGCCCGCGATCGCGTCGGGCAGCGGGCCGCGGCGGGCCGGCACCCGGTCGAGGACGGCCTCGGCCCAGTCCGGCACCGGCACGAAGTTGGTGCGCAGGGCCTTGGGCAGGGCCCGGATCAGCGCGATCACGACGTCCTTGCGGAATCCGGGCACCGACCAGCCGAAGTCCTCGGGGTCGAGTTTGTTGAGCAGCGGCAGCGGCACCTCGACGGTCACGCCGTCGGCCGCCGTGTTCGGCTCGAACTCGTACGACAAGGGCAATTTGACGCCGTTGGCGAGCCAGGCGTCCGGGTAGGCGTTGGGGTCGACGGAGTCACGCCCGGCGTTGACCAGCAGCTCACGGGTGAAGGTGAGCAGGTCGGGCTGGGTCCGGCGGGTGTTCTTCCACCACGCGTCGAAGTGGCGGGCGGAGACGACGTCGGCCGGGATGCGGGCGTCGTACAGGGCGTAGACCGTCTCGTCGTCGACCGCGATGTCGCGCCGCCGCGCCCGGTTCTCGATCTCCTCGATCTGCTCGAGCAGTTTGGCGTTCTCGGCGAAGAACTTGTGGTGGGTCTCCCAGTCGCCCTCGACCAGCGCGTGCCGGATGAACAGCTCCCGCGAGACCACCGGGTCGACCTTCGAGTAACCGACCTTGCGGCGCGGAACGATAGGCAACCCATAGAGAGTCACTTTCTCGTACGCCATGACGGCGCCCTGTTTCTTCTCCCAGTGCGGTTCGCTGTAGCTGCGCTTCACCAGATGCGGGGCGAGCTTTTCGGCCCATTCCGGCTCGATGCGCGCGTTGACCCGGCCCCACAGGCGGCTGGTCTCGACGAGCTCGGCCGACATGACCCAGCGCGGCTGTTTCTTGAACAGCGCCGAGCCCGGGAAGATGGCGAACTTGGCCCCGCGGGCGCCCAGGTATTCGCGCTTGTCGGTGTCCTTGAGCCCGATGTGGCTGAGCAGGCCGGACAGCAGCGCGGTGTGCACGTGCTGGCCCTCGGCGACGTCCTCGCGGTCCTCCGACAAGGTCAGTCCGAGGGTACGGGCGACCTGGCGCAGCTGGGCGTAGATGTCCTGCCACTCGCGGACCCGCAGGTAGTTCAGGAATTCCGTACGGCAAAGACGCCGGAACTGGTTTCCGGACAGCTCCTGCTGTTTCTCGCGCAGATAGCGCCACAGGTTGAGATAGCTGAAGAAGTCCGATTCCTTGTCGGTGAACCGGGCATGTTTCTCGTCGGCCTGCTGCTGCTTGTCGGCCGGGCGCTCGCGCGGGTCCTGGATGGACAGCGCGGCCGCGATGACCATGACCTCGGCCACGCACTGCTGCTTGTCGGCCTCCATGACCATGCGGGCCAGCCGCGGGTCGACCGGAAGCTGCGCGAGCTGACGGCCGAGCGGGGTGAGGCGACGCTCGTCGAGGGCGCCCAGTTCCTCGAGCAGCTTCACGCCGTCGGTGATGTTGCGGCGGTCCGGCGGGTCGATGAACGGGAACTTGGCCAGGTCGCCCAGGCCCAGGTTGGTCATCTGGAGGATGACGCTGGCCAGGTTCGTGCGCAGGATCTCGGGCTCGGTGAACTCGGGCCGGCCGAGGAAGTCCTCCTCGGAGTAGAGCCTGACGCAGATGCCGTCGGCGACGCGGCCGCAGCGGCCCTTGCGCTGGTTGGCGCTGGCCTGCGAGACCGGCTCGATGGGTAGCCGCTGCACCTTGAGCCGGCTGGAGTACCGGCTGATGCGGGCGGTGCCGGGGTCGATGACGTACCGGATGCCGGGCACGGTCAGCGAGGTCTCGGCCACGTTGGTGGCCAGCACGACCCGGCGCTGCGAGTGCCGTTCGAAGACCTTGTGCTGCTCGGCCGCGGAGAGCCGGCCGTAGAGCGGCACGATGTCGGTGTTGCGCAGGTTGCGCTTGGCCAGCGCGTCGGCGGTGTCGCGGATCTCGCGCTCGCCGGAGAGGAAGACCAGGATGTCGCCGTCGCCCTCGCGGCCCAGCTCGTCGACGGCTTCGGCGATCCCGTCCACCTGATCGACGGGCTCTTCGGTCTCGTCCTCGTCGAGTGTCACCAGCGGCCGGTATCGGACCTCGACCGGGAAAGTCCGGCCACTGACCTCGATGACCGGGGCCGGTTTGCCCGATTGGTCGGCGAAATGCGTGGCGAAACGGGCGGTCTCGATGGTGGCCGATGTGATGATCAGCTTCAGGTCGGGGCGCTTGGGCAGCAGCTCCCGCAGGTAGCCGAGGATGAAGTCGATGTTGAGGCTGCGCTCGTGCGCCTCGTCGATGATCAGTGTGTCGTACCGGCGCAGCATCCGGTCGTTCTGGATCTCGGCCAGCAGGATGCCGTCCGTCATCACCTTGACCATGGTGTCGTCGCTGACCTGGTCGGTGAAGCGCACCTTGTAGCCGACCGTGTTGCCCAGCGGGCGGTCGAGCTCCTCGGCGATCCGCTCGGCCACCGTGCGGGCGGCGATCCGCCGCGGCTGGGTGTGCCCGATCTGGCCGCGCAGGCCCCGGCCCAGCTCCAGGCAGATCTTGGGCAGCTGGGTCGTCTTGCCCGAGCCGGTCTCGCCGGCCACCACGACCACCTGATGGTCGCGGATGGCGGCGGCGATGTCGTCCTTGCGCTGGCTGACCGGCAGCGACTCGGGATAGGTGATCGTGGGTACGGAGGCGAGCCGCGACGCCAGACGGGCGGCGGCCCGGTCGGTGTCGGCGGCGATCTCGGCGAGAACGGCCGTACGGGCCGCCTCGTCTTTGATCTTGCGGGTGCCCTCGAGCCGGCGCGTCAGCCGGCGCTCGTCGTGCGGGAGAAGCTCGGCTATCCGGCTGCGCAGCTCGGCTACGGCCGGTGGGGCAGGTGTTATCGACATGGCGAGGCAAGAATAGGCGGATCTCGTCGCAAACGCCTGGTGATTAACGCCCCAGGTGGTCGACCTCGGCCATCTCCGCCGCGGTGAGCTCGAATCCGGCGATGTCGGCGTTGCGGGCGATCCGCTCCGGCGTCGACGACTTCGGGATCACGACGATCTCGTGCTGGACGTGCCAGCGCAGCACCACGCGGGCGGTGTCGACGCCGTGGGCGGCGGCGATCCTGGTCAGGACCGGGTCGTTCAGGTTGGTCGTCTTGAACGGCGAGTAGCCCTCGAGCACCACGCCGCGGTCCTTGTGCGCCTGGAGCAGCCCGGCGTCGTACAGGGAAGGGCCGAACCTGATCTGGTTGACCGCGGGCGTCACCCCGGTCTCGGCGGTGAGCTCGTCGATCTCGTCCGGCCCGTAGTTGCTGACGCCGATGGCGCGCGCGAGCCCGGCGTCGCGGATCGCGACGAACTCCTGCCACACCTTGACCGAGCGGCCCCGGTGCGGCGGCCAGTGGATCAGCCACAGGTCGACCGCGTCCAGGCCGAGCGCGTGCAGGCTGGCCTCGATGGTCCGGCGCTCCTTGCCGGCCCGCTCGGGCGGCAGCTTGGTGGTCACGAAGACCTCGTCGCGGGGCACGCCGGAGTCGGCCAGCGCCCGGCCGACCTCCTCCTCGTTGCCGTACATGGTGGCCGTGTCGAGATGCCGGTAGCCGGCCTCGAGCGCGTCGCGGACAGCCTGGTAGGCCTGGTCGCCGCGGATCTGCCAGGTGCCGAAGCCCAGCAGGGGCATCTCGACCGGGGTGCCGTCGGCGGCCTTGGGAAGCGGCAGGGCAGGAATCGTCATACGAGTCATCCTGCCCCGCGATCCGGCCACCGACACCTCTGGATCACTCAGCGGTCGCCGGGGGCCGCTCGGGCACGGGCGACCGCAGCGGCACGGCCGCCGGGTTGTGGCCCGACGGCACCGAGGACGGCAGCGCCCCCAGCCCGGGCAGCCGGGTGTTCTCGATCGCCGCGCGCTCGGCCAGCGCGCGCTCCAGCGCCGCCCGGGTGGCGGCCTCGTCGTCCGACTTCGTCCTGCTCATCTCTGGTTCCTCCTCTTTGCCGACCGGAATCGTGAAGTGGAATCGGGTACCTCCGCCGGGGTTGTCGGCGACGCCGATCTCGCCGCCGTGGCGCTCGACGATCCGCTTGCAGATGGCCAGGCCCAGGCCGGTGCCGGCGTACCCGGCGGCGGTCTGCGCCCGGTGGAAGCTCTCGAAGATCTCGGGCTTGTCCTCGTCCGGGATACCGATGCCGCGGTCGGCGATCTCGACGCGGGCCCACGCCCCGGCCACCACCTCGCCGGTCACGTCGACCCGCGGCGTGGTGCCGGGACGCACGTACTTGAGGGCGTTGCCGACCAGGTTGTCCAGGACGTGCCGCAGCATCGCCGGGTCGGCGCGGACCTCGGGCATCGGGCCTACGTAGACGTCCGGGCGGTCCTCGGGCCGCAGATGCTCCACCCGGTCGCGGATCACCTCGGCCAGCAGCGCGCCGAGGTCGACCGGCCGGGTGCGCAGCGGCGCGTTGCGCGCGGTGCTGTAGGCCAGCAGCGTGTCGATGAGCCCGCCCATCCGGTCGACCGCCCGCACGATCCGCTGCAGGCTGTCGCGGACGTCGTCGCCGGCCTCCGAGGCCGGCACGTCGGCCAGGTCCTCGATCGCCGCCTCGCAGTGCCCGCGGATCACCGCCAGGGGCGCCTTCAGGTCGTGCGCCACCACCCCGGCGAAGACGGCCAGGTCGCTCTCGTAGCGCCGCAGCTCGGTGATGTCGTGGAAGACGGCGACCGCGCCGCGCAGGCCGGCGCCGGTGTGCAGCGGGCGCCCGTCGACGCTGATCAGGATCCCCTCGGGCCGGCGCTGGTTGCGGACGATCATCTCGACGCCGTCGGACGACTCGCCGCGCAGAGCCCGCATCAACGGCAGGTCCTCCATCGGGAACGGGGTTCGCCCGTCCGTCCGGTAGAGCCCGTAGTGCTCGTGCCAGTCGTCCGGCCCGTCGGCGTCGTCCATCCCGCCCAGCAGCTGCCGGGCCGCCGGGTTGTGCAGCAGGAAGGCGCCGTTCTCGTCGACCACCCCGACGCCGTCGCCGATGCTGTTCATGATCGCGCCGAGCAGCTCGGCGTGGCGCCGGCTCTCGGCCTCGGCGTCGCGCAGCTCGGCCGTGGCCCCCTCGACCTCGGCCAGGGCCCGGGCCCGGCCGGTGGCCAGGGTGTAGACGAGCCCGGCGAGGATGAGCGAGACGGCGATGCCGCCGAGCAGCACGCTGAGCGGCAGCGGGCTGGCCGCGCCGGGCAGCAGTGACGCGTCGGCCTTGGTGATCAGCGTCCACTGCCGGTCGGCGACCTCGAAGTCGCCGCGCCGCTCGAGGTCGGTGTCGCCGCCGACCCGGTACTCGGCGACCACCGGCCGGTCGCCGTCGCGGTTCGCGGCCAGCAGCGTGGCGTCGAGCTGGCCCTGACTGACGGTGGCCAGCACACCGCTGAGGAAGTCCTGCCCGCGTAGGCCGAGCACGATCCAGCCGCGGAAGCCGGGCGACGAGGCGCGGTTCCACACGGGGGCGGCGAAGATGAACGAGTGCTGTTGCTCGGCCCCGGGCAGATTGCGGTCGCGCAGCAGAACGTAGGTGTCGGAGACGCTGGGCTGGCCGAGGCGGCGGGCGTCCTGCAGGGCGGCGGCCGCTTCGACGGCGGCCGACACGTCGAGGCCGTTGAGGGCGGGCCCGGCCGAGTTGAGTGTCCTCGTGTAGATCGAGAAGTAGTGCTCGCCCTCCCCGACCGGCTTCAGCTGGAGCCCGTCGGCGCCCCGGCTGCGCCACAGCCGCTGCACCTGCGGAACCTCAGCGGTGGTGGCCGGCACGATGAAGGCCAGGGAGGCGGCGCCGATCAGGTTGGCCGACGACAGCGGCGCGGTCGCCGAGTCGAAGTCGTCCCAGGTGAGATCGTTGTCGGTGCCGAGGCCGGCGGCGGTCGCCTCGGTCAGGGCGCGGAAGCGCTCGGTCTCGGTCTGCACGGCGGCCTGGGCCATGGCGGTGCGCTGGTCCATCACGCGCTCGGCGGTCTCGTCCTGGGCGGTGCGCATACCGGCGTACACCAGACCGAAGACGATGAGGCCGACGAGCGCGACCGAGACGGCCAGCGCGAGGCCCCTCTTGTCCGCCGCCAATCGTGCCACAAATGTGAGCATAAAACGCAAATCACCCCGGTCGGACAGGTTCGGCCGACCGGGGTGAGGCAAGCTCACTTCCAGGTGTCGTACTGGTACAGATCCCGCTGCGCCATCAGGGTCGTGATCTTGGTGTAGTAGTTCGGGTCGGTGGCGTAGCCGGCCTTCCACACGTTCCAGATGAACTTGTTCGCGTCCTTGGTGTAGGTGAACGCGGGCTTGTAGCGGTTGTTCACCCGCAGGAAGCTGCCGTGGTCACGGAACGAGTGCGCCATCGAGGCGTACGTCCGGAAGCTGCCGACCGTGGTGAAGCAGGTGCCGGCCTTGGTGCACTCCTGGGTCGTGTAGTCGTGGCAGCCGCTGGCCAGCGTCCCGTACCGGCCGCTCTGGCACTTGATGCCGAAGTAGTTCTTGTCGACCGAGGCCAGGCCGCTCTTGCCCCAGCCCGACTCGAGGATCGCCTGGGCGATCGTGACCGACGCCGGGACGCCGTACTCGCGCCAGCCGCGCTGCGCGCCGGGCACGGCCGCGGCCAGGAACTGCTCCGGGGTGACCGGGGTGACCGGCGCCGGCGCGGTCTTGGCGCCCGGGCACTGCGCCAGGGTGGGCGTGACGACGTACGCGTGCGAGATGTAACCGCCGTCGGAGAGCTTGTTCCATTGCGAGGTCGTACGGACGGTGCCGCTCACCGTGGAACCGGCGACGCCGCAGACGCCGTTGACCTTGGCGCCGCTGGTGACCGAGCGCTTGACGGGCGCCGTGGTCGACGGGGCGGTCCGGATGTTGACCTTGCCGTCGGAGCTCTTGACGGTGCCGACCGTGAACGTGCTCTTCACCGGCGTCTTCGTCTTGACCGCGGACGCCTGCGGCGACGCGGTGGCGCACTTCTTGATCGCCCCGCTGCGCAGGTACGAGTGGGTGACGTAGCCGCCGGTGTTCAGGCGGTCCCACTGGGTCGTGGTGCGGACCGAGCCGCGCACGCTCTGGCCGGTCACCGAGCAGGCGACCGAGACCTTCTGATCGTCGCGCAGCGAGCCGACCACCTTCGCGGCCAGCGACGGCGCGGAGCGGACCTTCAGCGTGCTACGGACATCGACCGTGGCCGTCACCCCCGCCGCGTAGGCCGTCTGAGGTACGGCGAGAAGGCCGGCCCCCACGGCGAGCGCGAGCATCGGTCCGGCGATGTGCCTCATGAAAAAAGTCCCCCTTCGTTCTGCGTCCGTTCGAAGGTGGGGGCGCGGCGTTGCCGGGCGAGAGCGATCCGGGGTGCAGAATCGTTGCCTCGCCAGGTCGCTGTGGCGAAAATGTGCCGTAGGTGACGTTGTGCCGCGTGGGACGCACGCTTGAAAATCCGACCGGCTGGGAAATGCGCGTACCGCCGTTGACCGCGACTCGCAGAAGGGCAGCCCGCCGATGACGGCCCTGGCGTCCCCGTCGTTACCCGACACCCCCACCCGGGGTGCCGGCCATCTGGTCGCCCCGCTGGCGACCTTCGTCCTGTCGGTAGCGGCCTTGTACGCGGTGTGGCGGGTGGCCATCCGCACGTCGCTGGGGCAGCGGGCCGACACGGCCGCGATGGACGGCGCCGACGTGGGGCATCCGCGGGTGGTGGAGGTGCTCGACCGCACGCTGAACGGCACGACGCTGGCCACGCTGGTGCTGGTGTGCCTGTTCGCGGCGGTGTTCGGGGTGCTGCGCAAGCGGGCCGACCTGGCGATCGGCGCGGCCCTGATGGTGATCGGCTCGAACGCGACCGCCCAGCTGCTCAAAATGCACCTGTACCGGCCCGACCTGGACGGCACGGACATGCCGAACTCGTTCCCGAGCGGGCACACGGCGGCGGCCGCGTCGGTGGCGTTCGCGGTGATCCTGGTGCTGCCGCAGGCGTTGCGGGGCACGATCGCGCTGGTCGGTTTCGCCTACGTGACGGTGATCGCGGTGGCGACGGTGTGGGCCGAGTGGCACCGCCCGAGCGACACGCTGGCCGGCCTGCTGGTCACGCTGGCGTGGGGTTCGCTAGCGGTCCTCCTCGTACGCCTGTGGCGCCTGCGCACGCCGGGCACGCCCCGCCGCCCGAGCCGGGTGGCGACGGTCCCGCTGATCCTGGCCGGCGCGGTCGCGGCGGTCGCCGCGGCGTTCGGCATCGCCGCCGAGGCCCTGCTGGACGACCTCCCCGGCCGCTTCACATTCTTGTCCGGCTCGGCCGCGATCACCGCCGCGGCCGCCGGCGCGTTTCTCGTCTGGGTGTGGCTGACGGCCTCACCGGGCGTCATCCAAGGAGGCACAAAGTGACCACACCATCCACCCCTGACAATTCCGGCGTGCCCTCGGGCCCGTCCGGGGTCCCCACCCTGCCCGCCCAGAACGTGGCGGCCGGCCCGACCCCGACCGTGGTGGTGGGCACGTTCCCCGAGTACGCGCTGGCCCAGCAGGCGGTGGACCTGCTGTCGGACAACAAGTTCCCGGTAGAGCGCACAGCCATCATCGGAACCGACCTGCGCCTGGTGGAAAACGTCCTGGGCCGCCTGACGGTGGGCCGGGCGGCCCTGGCCGGCGCCGCCTCGGGCGCCTGGTTCGGCCTGTTCATCGGCTTGCTGTTCGGCCTGTTCAGCGACTCGAACTGGTTCGCGGTAATCCTGTCCACCCTGCTGATCGGCGCGGTATGGGGAGCCATCTTCGGCGCCATCGCCCACGCCGCCACGGGCGGCCGCCGAGACTTCGCCTCCCGAAGCTCCCTCCAGGCGGGCCAGTACGCGGTAACCGCCGACGCCGAGGTGGCGGCCCAGGCCCAACAGCTCTTGGTCCAACTGAACTGGCGCGCCTCGGGCGCACAGTAATTGCTCCCACCCGAGGGCCCGGCCGCCGAGCCGGGCCCTTTACTGTACCCGCAGCGCCCCATTCCGCCCTTCTCGCCCCTTTCTCGCCAACGCGCCTTTTCTCCATCCGGCCTCCTTTTATCGGCGGTCCTATTACTGACCGCCGACAGCCGAACAAGAGACGGGGCGGGCTGACAATCGACCCATAATTCACCGGCCCGGCAAGGAAGACAGCCTGCGGCAATACCGGCATACGCGGTCGAGCCTTCCCGCCAGCCACCGTTCTATCCGCAGAACCCACATCCGGACACCGGCCGCCCGTGGCCTCGACGAGCACAGCTCTCCCGCGCCCAACGCCTTCAAGGAAACGCCCTTCGGGTATGAGCCCCACCCGCACATATCCAGCATCGTCGGGCGCCGCCCACCCGAGCGCAGTCGCCTCAGGCACGAACCCGTTAGGCGCGGCGCCCCGAAGCGGAACCCGTGGTGGCTCTTCCTAGATGCCGCTCCCGTCACGGCGATCCGCCACAGCACCGGCCGCATGAGCACCGCAGCCGAGGCACACCGCCCCACGACAGCCGAGGCACACCGCCCCACGACAGCCGAGGCACACCGCCCCACGACAGCCGAGGCACACCGCCCCACGACAGCCGAGGTGCACTGCCACACGACAGCCGGGGCAAAGTGCGGGCTGCCATGGCCGGGGCACGGCACGTCGCAGTGGCGGCCCCGTCACGGGAACTGTCCTCCGATGCGCTCGCCGTGGCGCCGGCAGACGGAGCGGAGTGCGGAACCTCGACACGGCGCGCGGGCGACGGGACCTCGACAGGTGGAACGAACTGTGAGGCACCGACCGGCGGCACCCTAACTGGCGCGACCAGCCGTGATGCCCCAACAGGCGGAGCGGATCTTGGGCCGCCAACAGAGGGGGTGAATCGTGGGCCGGCAACAGGCGGGACGGATCGTGGGCCGCCGACAGGCGGGACAGACCGTGAGCCGCCAACAGACGGGACAGACCGTGAGCCACCAACAGGCGCGACAGACCGTGAGCCACCAACAGGCGCGACAGACCGTGAGCCACCAACAGGCGGGGCGGGCTGCGGGGCTTTGGCGGTTTGGGCGGCGGCAGGTGGGCGGGCTGAAGGGCGCTCCGTGTTGGTCTGCCGGGGCGGGAGGGGTGGGGGCGGGATCATTTTGCGCTGGCGCGCCTGCAACTGGAAGTGGGCGTCGGCGGCCGCCACGCTGCCGAAGAGGCGTTGCAGTTTCTGCGCGTGGCGGGCCTTCAACCCCCAATAGCGGCGGGTCTCGTGATCACGGCGGAATTCCGCGCGCCCTGGAGAGTAATTCCGCGCCTTTGTCGGGTCGCGCATACCGGCCACTTCTGATCGGGTGAAGAACTGCAACTGCGCCATAAGCAATTTTCCCGCACGCTGGGTGGCTCGCGTCAGTTTTCGATCATGCCAATTTCGGCTTGTCGTCGAAGTGGGCGCGGGCCTTTATCAGACCGGCGAACATAGCTCCAGCCTTCTTAGCCATTCACAGAAAAAGCACAGTCGCGGTAGCCGATAGACCCTGGCCTGTCACGCAGTTGCCCGCAAGGTCAGCAGGCCGCATGCGGAAAGTGCTGGGTAAAGGGAAGACGGGCATACCGAGCGGGCCGGGGAAGGCGGACCCTGGCACCGCAGGCCAAGCACGGCGGCCCAGGCGCGGCAGGCGGGAACCGACCGATAGATCGAAGGCCAGGCACGGCGACCCAGGCACGGCAAGCGGGAGCGGGCCAAAAGGCCGAGGGCACGGCGGGCGGGACGGAGACGGACGACCAACTATGGCGGATGGGATGGAGACGAAACATCAAACGCGGCAGGCGGGACGGAGGTGGCAGGCCGAGCCCGGCGGGCGGACGAAGAAGCAAGGCCACACACGGCAAGCGGGACGGCGGGCCCAGGCATGACTGGTCAGGCACAACCGGCTGGGACGGCGGTGGGAGCTGTTAGGGCAGGGAGCTTGAGCCGGGAAAGGTGACGGACCCCAGGCGGTTGCCTGAGGCCCGTCGGGCGGAGCTCAGTGTTCGGGGAGGGCTGCGGTGTGGGGCCGCTGGGATTACAGGCCGGCTCGGAGTTCCTGGCGCAGCTTGGTCAGGGCCTTGGTGAGCAGGCGCGAGACGTGCATCTGGGAGATGCCGATCTGGTCGGCGATCTGCGACTGGGTCAGGTTGCCGTAGAAGCGCAGGGTGAGGATCTTCTGCTCGCGCTCGTCGAGGGTGGCCAGGGCCGGGCCCAGGGCGACGCGGGTCTCGGCGAGTTCGAACTCGGTGTCTTCGCCGCCGAGGGTGTCGCCGAGTTCGGTGGTGCCGTCGGCCGAGATCGGGGTGGACAGCGAGGTGGCGTTGTAGGCGCGGGCGCCTTCGAGGCCTTCGAGGACGTCTTCCTCGCTGACGCCCAGGTGGGCGGCGACGTCGGCGACCGTCGGGGAGCGGCCGAGGCTGTGGGTCAGGGTGCTGTTGGCCTCGGTGATGGCCAGGCGCAGTTCCTGCAGGCGGCGCGGGACGCGGACCGACCACGTACGGTCGCGGAAGTGGCGCTTGATCTCACCGATGATCGTCGGGATCGCGTAACCCGCGAAGTCGACACCGCGCTCGGGGTCGAATTTGTCGATGGCCTTGATCAGGCCGACGTTGGCGGTCTGGACGAGGTCGTCGGTGGGCTCGCCGCGGCCGGAGTAGCGGTGGGCGAGGTGGCGGGCCAGCGGCAGCCAGGCCTCGATCGCCCGGTCGCGGGCGCGGGGCCGGGACGGATGGTCCGGCGGTAGCGCGGACAGGGCGGCCAGCCGGTCGGCCGCGGTCTGCTGGGCAGCTGCCTGGTCGGCGTACGACAAGGTCATGGGTTTGGTCCTCCATCACAACGGGCAGAGAGCCGTGCCCGCTAGCGGCGACCGTTCAGTTACTCCACGCTAGCCGATGTGGTGAGGGTTGCCTAGCCGAACGACTGAGTGACGCTCGACAACCCCCGACCCGCGCGGCAGGTGGGTGACGCGCCGGGGATTTAATGTCGGTCCCCCGTGGTAAACAACGGGCAACACACGAAGTCTCCAGACGGGAAACAGGGATGGCCATTCTCGGCATCGACATCGGCGGCTCCGGAGTCAAGGGCGCGCCGGTCGACACCGTCAGGGGCGAGCTGCTCGCGGAGCGGTTCCGCGTGCCCACGCCGCAGCCCTCCGACGTCACCAGCGTCGTCGAGGCGGTCGCCCAGGTGGCGGCGCAGTTCGACGGGTTCGACCGGGTCGGCGTCACCTTCCCCGGCGTCGTGGTCGACGGCGTCACCCGCACGGCGGCCAACGTCGACAAGTCCTGGCTCGACGCGCCCGCCGCGCAGCTGTTCAGCGACCGGCTGGGCATGCCGGTCAGCGTGCTCAACGACGCCGACGCGGCCGGTGCGGCCGAGGTCGCCTTCGGCGCCGGCAAGGATCAGGCCGGTCTGGTCATGATGCTGACTTTCGGTACGGGTATCGGCAGCGCCCTGTTCCTCGACGGCGTCCTGATCCCCAACACCGAGTTCGGCCACCTCGAGCTCGACGGGCACGACGCCGAGAGCCGCGCGTCCGACCGGGCCCGCGAGACCGAGGACCTGAGCTGGGAAAAGTGGGCCAACCGGGTCGGCAACTACCTCCGTCACGTGGAGATGCTGCTCTCGCCCCGGCTGTTCATCATCGGCGGCGGCGTCAGCAAGAAAGCCGACCGCTTCCTGCCGCTGATCGACATCCGTACGCCGATGGTCCCGGCCACGCTGCTCAACAACGCGGGCATCATCGGCGCCGCGGTGACCGCCGAGACCGACGCCAAGGCGGCCTCCCCCGGCGGCGTGACGCCGCACGAGGCGGGCGCGCGGGTGGCCGGCTGATGGCCCGCACGATCGCCACCAACACCAAGGTGAGCCGCGAGGAGCTGCTGGAGTTCCTGAGGCCGCGCCACAAAGCCATCCTCATGACGACCCGGCGCGACGGCCGGCCCCAGGCGTCGCCGAACACGTGCGGCGTCGACGCCGAGGGCCGCATCGTCATCTCGACCTATCCGGAGCGGGCCAAGGCGTTCAACGTACGCCGTAATCCCCTGGTCTCGGTCCTGGTGGAGTCGGACGAGTTCAACGGGCCGTGGGTCCAGGTCGACGGTACGGCCGAGATCATCGACCTGCCCGAGTCGGTGGAGCCCCTGGTCGAGTACTTCCGGGTGATCTCCGGCGAGCACCCGAACTGGGACGAATACCGCCAGGCCATGCGTGACCAGGGCAAATCGCTGATCCGGATCACGATCGACCGCTGGGGCCCGATCGCCACCGGCGGCTTCCCGGCCCGCCTGGCCTGACCCGCCCAGGAGCCGCGCGGCCCGCGAAGCCGCGCGGCCCGCGAAGCCACGCGGCCCGCGAAAGAACCGCGTGGCTCAGCCGCGCCAGTCGGTGAGCCGGTCGGCGGCGGTTGCGGCCAGGGAGTCGACCGAGGAACGGATCGAGCCGGCGTTCTCGTAGCCGGTGGTGTCCAGGAGCGTTACGGCGTCACCGACGCGGACGGCGACGATGTAGGTGATCTGGCGTTCGGCCTTCGGGTCGGGTTCGCCGGTGCCCAGGCGGCCGACGGCCGAGCGTTCGATCATCACGGACTCGTCGCCCAGGCCCGGTGAGCCGAGAGAACGGTATTTCGGCGGCGGCTCGCCCTCGCCCCCGGTCGGGCACTCGCGGACGGCGTCGCGGAGCTCGTCCAGGAAGTCCTCGGCGCCGTTGCCCCGGTACACCGTGACCGTGTTGTAGACGACGTCGTCGGGGACGTACTCGACGCCCAGCTCGGGGCGTTTGTAGATGACTCGCACCGATGCCCGTACGGCCGCGTCCTGCGAGCTCGGATAGCTCGCGTCGCCGCAGAGCTTCGTGGGGTCCCAGATCTCGGTGAGGCGCGCGAAGCCTCCCGTGTTGCCGTCCGCCTTGTTCAGCATGGCCCGCGCGGGGATCGATTTCGGCACGGTGGGCGGCTTGGACGTCGGGGCCGTGGTGGAAGGCGAGGTCGCGGGCGGCGTGGAAGGCGGGGCCGAGGGCGGCGTGGACACCGGCTTGGCCGGCGGGGACACCGTGACGGACGGGGACCGGGACGGCGTCACGATCGGGATCGGGGCGATCGGGGCCTGGCCGCGGTCGTCGCCGCCGAGGGCCCAGCCCGTGCCGAACGCGCCGGCGATCAGGACCGCGGCGGCGGTCACCGTGAGCACGCCGCGGCGCACGGCCCGGCGGTCGGACTGGCGGCGCACCTCGGCCGCGGGCAGCAGCCGGCCCCGGCCCGCGTCCGCGGCGAGGGCCGCGAAGGCGTTCTCCAGCTCATTCGACATCGGTGGCCTCCGGCAGGCGGGTGGAAGCGAGGATGGCGGCGAGTTCCGTCCGGCCGCGGTGCAGCCAGGACGTGACGGTGCCGACGGCGGCCCCGGTTTCGGCGGCGATCGCCGCGACGGGCAGGTCGAACAGGTAGTGCAGGGCGACCGCCTGGCGCAGGTTCGGTGCCAGGCGGCGCAGGGCGGCGGTGAGCACCACCGCGTCCTCGCCGGGCGGGGCCACCGGTTCGGGTGGGCCGGCCCGGCGGACCGCGGCCCGCCAGCCGGACAGCCGGCGCCAGCGGTCGGTGGCGAGCCGGGACACCACCAGGCGCAGCCAGCCTTCCGGCGCCGGGTGGGCGGCGACCGTACGCCAATTTCGCCAGGCCCTGGTGTACGCCTCCTGCACCACATCCTGAGCTTCGGCGAGGTCACCGGTCATCGCGTAGCCGTACCGCAGCATCCGCGCGCTTGTCTCCCGGTAGAACTCGTCGAAGCCGTCCGCGTCCCGCATCCGCGGCACCCCCGCTCCGGTCGTGAGTTATGCACCCCTAACGGCCCGTGTGGCCAGAATGCTGCAACCAAAAAAGGCCGGCACCCCGAGGAGGGGTGCCGGCCTTCGGGGTTCAGCGCGACCAGAGTCGCACTGAGCCCGTCGGTGTCGAGGGCTCCGAAAATCGCGAGGCGGAGCCGAGGGCGTTTTCGGCGCCCTCGGCACCGACTGTTGGGGGCTCAGTGCCCGCCGAGCGGAGCGAGGCCAGACTGCTCAGCGTCGAGCAAGTAGAGCAAAGTGTCGCGGTGCATCTCGGCGACCGGCTCGAGCAGGTCGGGGTGGCGCAGCAGCACGGCGGCGTCGCGGTCGCGCTGGTCGGGCTCGATCAGGCGGCGGAACTCGTTCGGGGTGCCGCCGGCGCGGCGGGGGAACGGCAGCGGGCGGTCCTCGCTCAGCGGGACGGCCGCGGCGACCGCGTCGACCGCGCGGCGGGCCAGGGCCGGGTCGGCCAGCAGGCAGGCGGCCCAGCTGACCACGACCTCGTCGACCCAGGTGCGCCAGCCCTCCTCCTCGGCCTCCTCGTCCTCGGGCTCGCTGCCGACGCGCCAGTCGAGCACCGCCGAGCCGCCCGGGCCGGCGATGGCGACCAGCGCCGCGTCGACCTCGGTCGGGTAGCGCAGCCACGCCGCCACTGTCACGGCCTGCCGGGCCTGAAGCTCCGACAGGGTGTGGGCGATGGTGTCCGGGCTCCCGGCCGGGTAGGCCCGGGAGATCCAGTGGGTGCTGGCCGCGATGACGGGCGACAGCTCGACAGACGGTCCGGCCACGTGGGGTGCTCCTCCGTTAACGGCGCCGGCATCGGGGCGATGCGGCGTCACGGGGTTCTTCTCGGCGGGCGGGCGGGCCGGTTTGAGCGGGGTGACCGGAGTGGGACCGGTCGGCAACCAACGCACTCCCGATGAGACGCGTGGGAAATTTGATTTTGCCCGCCGGTAACGTCCCGATGATCAAAGTCGGTAAGCATCAGCGGGAGGGGAGCAACGCCTCGCCTGGATGAGCCCGCCGGGTTCCGCTCCGGTAGGTTGAGTCGCATCGGCACGTGACCGTTTGCGGCGCCTCCACAGCGGAGAAGTATGCCCTGACGGCGGTCTGGTTTCGCCGACCCCGCCCGCGCCCTTCTGACTACGGTGGAGATCATGACCGGTCGTTTCCCCATCGAGGACGTCACGCCCTCGGTGTCCTGTGGCCGCTACCCGGCGAAAGCGGTGGTCGGCGAGCTCGTGCCGGTCTCCGCTGTGTCCTATCGCGAAGGACACCACGCGCTCGGCGTCAACGTGGTATGGCGCGGGCCGGACGGCGAGACCGAGCCGTTCACCCGCATGCGCCCCGGCGAGCCCGGCCTCGACCAGTGGCACGCCACCATCCGCCCGGACCGGGTCGGCCGGTGGACGTTCACCGTGGAGGCGTTCGACGATCCCTACCGGACGTGGCGCGACGCCGTGGTGAAGAAGATCGGCGCCGGGCAGGGCCTGGAGGATCTGGCCAACGACCTCGCCGAGGGCGCCGAGGTGCTCGACCTGGCCGCCAAGATCGTGCCGGGGCACGACGAGGACCGGGTCCGCGAGGCCGCGGCGGCGCTGCGCGACGAGCAGCGCTCGCTGTTCGCCCGGGTCTCCCCCGCGCTCGACCTGGAAGAGCTGCTGTGGCACAACCCGGTGCGGCAGCTGGTCACGACCACCCGGTCGTACGCGATCTGGGTCGACCGCAAGCGCGCCCTCTACTCGGCCTGGTACGAGTTCTTCCCGCGCTCCGAGGGCGCCGAGATCGGCCCCGAGGCCACCCCGATCAAGCACGGCACGTTCGCCACCGCCGCCGAGCGGATCCCGGCCGTGGCCGCGCTCGGCTTCAACGTGCTCTACCTGCCGCCGATCCACCCGATCGGCAAGGTCAACCGTAAGGGCCGCAACAACACCCTGGTGGCGCGCCCCGAGGACGTCGGCTCGCCGTGGGCGATCGGTTCCGACGAGGGCGGCCACGACGCGATCCACCCGCAGCTGGGCACCCTGGAGGACTTCCGGCGCTTCATCGGTGTCGCCCGCGACCACGGCATGGAGGTCGCGATGGACCTGGCGTTGCAGGCCGCGCCCGACCACCCGTGGGTCCGTGAGCACCCGGAGTTCTTCACCACCCGCGCCGACGGCACCATCGCCTTCGCCGAGAACCCGCCCAAGAAGTACCAGGACATCTACCCGCTGAACTGGGACAACGACTACAAGGGCCTGCGCGACGAGGTCTACCGCGTGGTCATGCACTGGGTGGACAACGGCGTCAAGATCTTCCGGGTCGACAACCCGCACACCAAGGCGCTCAACTTCTGGCAGTGGCTGATCGCCAAGGTCAAGGAGAACGACCCGGACGTGCTGTTCCTGGCCGAGGCCTTCACCCGGCCGGCCATGATGAACGGACTCGGCAAGATCGGCTTCACCCAGTCGTACACGTACTTCACCTGGCGCACCACGGCCTGGGAGATGCGGCAGTACATGGAGCAGCTGCTCACCACGATCGACTGGATGCGGCCGAACTTCTGGCCCAACACCCCCGACATCCTGCACGAGTCGCTGCAGCACGGCGGCCCGCCGATGTTCAAGATCCGCGCGGTGCTGGCCTCGATGCTCACCCCGTCCTGGGGCATGTACGCGGGCTTCGAGCTCTTCGAGCACGTGGCCCGGCCCGGCGCCGAGGAGTACATCGACAACGAGAAGTTCGAGCTCAAGCCGCGCGACTGGGCCGGCGCCGAGCGCTCCGGCCGCTCGCTCGCGCCGTACATCGGCCGCCTGAACCAGATCCGCGACGAGAACCCGGCCCTGCACTGGCTGCGCAACCTGCGCTTCCACGAGATCGACAACGCCAACCTGCTGTGCTTCTCCAAGCGCGATCCCGACACCGGCAATACGGTGCTGGTGGTGGTCACGTTCGACTCGTCGAACGTGCAGTGGGGCAACACCGTGCTGGACATGCCGGCCCTCGGCAAGGACTGGCACGAGCGGTTCACGGTCGTCGACCAGATCACCGGCGCGACGTACGAATGGGGCCAGCACAACGCGGTACGCATCGATCCGTACGTGGAGCCGGCGCACGTCTTCGTCGTACAACCGGCGCAGTAACAAGATTCAAGTACCTGCGGGTGGGTAGGTGGGGAACCTGATGGACCAGAAAAACGATCTCGACCTTGATCCGGCGGAGGGTCTCGATCCCACGGAAGGCAGCCACATCGAGGACGGCGTGGTCGAGCACCCGAACGCCGAGGACTTCGGTCACGCCCGGGCGCTGCCGGCCGACCGGACGTGGTTCCAGCGTGCCGTCTTCTACGAGGTCCTGGTCCGGGCGTTCTACGACTCGAGCTCGGACGGCGCCGGTGACCTGCGCGGCCTGATCGAGCGGCTCGACTATCTGCAGTGGCTGGGCGTCGACTGCCTGTGGCTGCCGCCGTTCTACCAGTCGCCGCTGCGCGACGGCGGCTACGACATCAGCGACTTCTACAAGGTGCTGCCGGAGTTCGGCACGGTCGAGGACTTCGTGGCCCTGCTCGAGGCGGCGCACAAGCGCGGCATCCGGGTCATCACCGACCTGGTCATGAACCACACGTCCGACCAGCACCCGTGGTTCCAGGAGTCGCGGCGCGACCCGGACGGGCCGTACGGCGACTTCTATGTCTGGAGCGACACCTCCGACAAGTACAAGGACGCCCGGGTCATCTTCGTCGACACCGAGGAGTCCAACTGGACCTTCGACCCGGTGCGGCGGCAGTTCTTCTGGCACCGGTTCTTCTCGCACCAGCCCGACCTCAACTACGACAACCCGGCCGTGCAGAACGCGATGCTCGACGTGCTGCGTTTCTGGCTCGACCTGGGGATCGACGGTTTCCGGCTGGACGCGGTGCCGTACCTGTTCGAGCGCGAGGGCACCAACGGCGAGAACCTGCCCGAGACGCACGCGTTCCTCAAGCACTGCCGCAAGGTGATCGACGACGAGTTCCCGGGCCGGGTGCTGCTGGCCGAGGCGAACCAGTGGCCGGCCGACGTGGTCGAGTACTTCGGCGATCCGAAGACCGGCGGCGACGAGTGCCACATGGCCTTCCACTTCCCGCTGATGCCGCGGATCTTCATGGCCGTACGGCGGGAGTCGCGGTTCCCGATCTCGGAGATCCTGGCCCAGACGCCGGCCATCCCGGACAACTGCCAGTGGGGCATCTTCCTGCGTAACCACGACGAGCTCACGCTCGAGATGGTCACCGACGAAGAGCGCGACTACATGTACGGCGAGTACGCCAAGGACCCGCGGATGAAGGCCAACGTCGGCATCCGGCGGCGGCTGGCGCCCCTGCTGGAGAACGACCGCAACCAGATGGAGCTGTTCACCGCGCTGCTGCTGTCGCTTCCCGGCTCGCCGGTCCTGTACTACGGCGACGAGATCGGCATGGGTGACAACATCTGGCTGGGCGACCGCGACGGCGTCCGTACGCCGATGCAGTGGACTCCCGACCGCAACGCCGGCTTCTCCACCGCCAACCCCGGACGGCTGTATCTGCCGGCCAACCAGGACCCGGTGTACGGGTACCAGGCGGTGAACGTGGAGGCGCAGCGCGACAGTTCCACGTCGTTGCTGAACTGGACGCGTACGATGCTGGCGGTGCGACGCCGCCACGAAGCGTTCGCCGTCGGCACGTTCCGCGAGTTGGGCGGATCGAACCCGTCGGTGCTGGCGTACCTGCGCGAGGACGGCGACGACGTCGTCCTGTGCGTGAACAACCTGTCGCGCTTCCCGCAACCGATCGAGCTGAACCTGCAGCACTGGAACGGGTACACCCCCGTGGAACTGACCGGGCACGTGAACTTCCCGCGCATCGGCCAGCTGCCGTACCTGCTGACGCTCCCCGGGCACGGCTTCTACTGGTTCCAGCTGTGCGGGTCCGAGGAGAAGCAATGACGCTGCCTTTCGCCGAGTGGCTGCCGCAGCAGAGGTGGTACGCCGGTAAAGCCCGCACCCTGTCATCCGTCAAACAGGCCTCGTCGACGGCGCTCGACGACAACCTCGACCTGGTGCTGATCGACGTCGAGTACACCGACGGCAGCTCCGAGCGGTACCAGGTGCTGGTGGCCTGGGACTCCGGGCCGATCGTCGAGTACAGCGAGGTCGCCACGATCGGCACGGCCGGCGACCGTACGGGCTATGACGCCCTGTACGACCCGGCCATGGCCCGCAAGCTGCTGGCGCTGATCGCGGCCGGCGGCACCAGGGGCGACGTGATCTTCCAGCCCGAGCCGGGGGCCGACTTCCCGGTCGAGTCGTGGCCGCGGGTCTTCGACGCCGAGCAGAGCAACACCAGTGTCATCTTCGAGCAGGACGCCATCCTCAAGGTGTTCCGCCGGGTCTCGGCCGGGATCAACCCCGACATCGAGCTGAACCGGGTGCTCGGGCGGGTCGGCAACGTCCACGTGGCCAAGCTGCTCGGCTCGTTCGAGACCACCGAGAGCGGCGAGGCCAGCCCGCTGGGCATGGTCACGCAGTACGCGGCGAACTCGGCCGAGGGCTGGGCGATGGCGACCGCGTCGGCGCGTGACCTGTTCGCCGACTCCGAGTACGGCGCCGACGAGGTGGGCGGCGACTTCCAGGGCGAGTCGTACCGGCTCGGCGAGGCCGTCGCCTCCGTCCACGCCGACCTGGCCCGCGAGCTCGGGTCCGGGCCGTCCCCGTTCCCGGTCGACGCCATGCTGGCCCGGCTGCGCACGGCGGCCAACTCGGTCTCCGAGATCCAGCAGTACGTGCCGGCCATCGAGGACGGGTTCCGCGGGCTCACCGGCCAGCAGGTCGAGGTGCAGCGCGTGCACGGCGACCTGCACCTGGGCCAGGTGCTGCGGGTGCCCGAGGGCTGGCTGCTCATCGACTTCGAGGGCGAGCCCGGGCAGCCGCTCGACGAGCGCCGGCTGCCCGACTCGCCGCTGCGCGACGTGGCCGGGGTGCTGCGCTCGTACGAGTACGCGGCCTACCAGCTGCTGGTCGACCAGGACGACGACGAGCCGCTGGCCGCCCGCGCCCGCGAGTGGATCGACCGCAACCGTGCCGCGTTCTGCGACGGATACGCGAACGCCTCCGGCGTCGACCCGCGTTCGCACGGGTCGCTGCTGGCGGCGTACGAGCTGGACAAGGCGGTCTACGAGGCCGCGTACGAGGCCCGGCACCGGCCCGGATGGCTGCGGATCCCCCTGCGGTCCATCGCCCGGCTCGTCGGCTGACATTTCTACTAAGGAGCTTTTTGTGACCGGCCAGACCGTCTCGACGCTCGCCGCGGACCAGCGCGCCCTGAACAGCGTGGTGGCCGGCGACACCCATGACCCGCACGCGACGCTCGGCGCCCACCCCGGCGGCGGCAACACCGTCATCCGTACCCTGCGCAAGGGCGCCAAGGCGGTCGCCGTGGTCGTCGACGGCGAGCGCACCGAGATGACCAAAGTGCACCCGGACGGCGTCTTCGCCGCCGAACTGCCCGGCACGGTGCTCGACTACCGGCTGGACGTGGACGGCGAGACGGTCGACGACCCGTACCGTCACCTGCCGACCCTGGGCGAACTCGACCTGCACCTGATCGGTGAGGGCCGGCACGAGAAACTGTGGAAGGTGCTCGGCGCGCAGCCCAAGGGCACCGGCGTCGGCTTCGCGGTGTGGGCGCCGTCGGCGCGCGGCGTGCAGCTGATCGGCGACTGCGTCGGCTGGGGGCCGTACGACGGCTGGCCGATGCGCTCGCTGGGCAGCAGCGGCGTCTGGGAGGTCTACGTCCCGGACGTGGCCGTGGGCAGCAAGTACAAGTTCCGCATCCTCGGCCGGGACGGGGTGTGGCGCGAGCACGCCGACCCCCTGGCCCAGCACACCGAGGTCCCGCCGGCGACCGCCTCCGTCGTCTACGCGTCGTCCTACGAGTGGGCCGACGGCGAGTGGATGACCGCGCGGGCCTCGAAGACGTGGCATCAGGAACCGGCCAGCGTGTACGAGGTGCACCTGGGCTCGTGGCGGCCGGGGCTCTCGTACACCGAGCTCGCCTCCGAACTCGTGGACTACGTCGTCGACATGGGCTTCACGCACGTCGAGCTCATGCCGGTCATGGAACACCCGTTCGGCGGTTCGTGGGGTTACCAGGTCACCGGGTACTTCGCCCCGACGTCGCGTTTCGGAAATCCCGACGAGTTCCGTTACCTGGTCGACAAGCTGCACCAGGCCGGCGTCGGCGTCATCCTCGACTGGGTTCCGGCGCACTTCCCGAAGGACGAGTGGGCTCTCGCCCGTTTCGACGGCACCCCGCTCTACGAGCACGGCGACTGGCGTCGCGGCGAACACCCCGACTGGGGTACGTACGTGTTCGACTTCGGGCGCAAGGAGGTCCGCAACTTCCTGGTCGCCAACGCGCTCTACTGGTGCGAGGAGTTCCACGCCGACGGCCTGCGGGTCGACGCGGTCGCCTCGATGCTGTACCTCGACTACTCGCGCAAGGACGGCGAGTGGACCCCGAACCAGTACGGCGGCCGGGAGAACCTGGACGCGATCAGCTTCCTGCAGGAGATGAACGCGACCGTCTACAAGAACAACCCGGGCGTGATCACGGTCGCCGAGGAGTCGACGGCCTGGCCCGGCGTCACCCGCCCGACCCACCTGGGCGGCCTCGGCTTCGGCTTCAAGTGGAACATGGGCTGGATGAACGACACCTTGTCCTACATGGAGAAGGAGCCGGTCTACCGGCAGTGGCACCACCACCAGATGACCTTCGCGACGGTCTACGCGTGGAGCGAGAACTACATTCTGCCGATCAGCCACGACGAGGTCGTGCACGGCAAGGGCTCGCTGACCGGCAAGATGCCGGGCGACCTGTGGCAGAAACTGGCGAACACGCGGGCCCTGCTCGGCTTCATGTGGGCCTTCACCGGCAAGCAGCTGCTGTTCATGGGCGGCGAGATGGGTGACCTGCGCGAGTGGAGCGAGGAGCGCGGCCTCGACTGGGACCTCCTCGAAGACCCGCAGTTCGGCGGGATCAAGTCGCTGGTCAAGGACCTCAACCACGTCTACCGGGACACGCCGGCGATCTGGTCGCAGGACACCGAGCCCAGCGGCTTCCGCTGGATCACCAGCGAGGACTCGCAGCACAACACGTTCTCGTTCGTCCGGTTCGCGCCCAACGGCGACGCGCTGGCCTGCGTGGTCAACTTCGCGGCGGTGCCGCAGGAGGGTTACCGGATCGGCCTGCCGCGCCCGGGCCGCTGGGCCGAGGTGATCAACACCGACAGCGAGCTGTACGGCGGGTCGGGTGTGGGCAACCTCGGCGAGGTCCACACCGACGAGCTCCCGTGGCACGGCTTCGACCACTCGGTGTCGCTGCGCGTGCCGCCGCTGGGCGCGGTCTGGCTGCGGCACGAGGCCTAATCGTTCGCGACCTCCAGCCGGGGGGCGCCGTTCACGCAGCTCAGCTCGACCTCCAACCGGTCGCGGCCGTTGCGGAACTCGCCCTCCCGCTGGTCCTGGTCGTGCACGGCCCAGCCCTGCGCGGGCGCCATGGAGATGATGCGATCGCAGGCGGCGACGACCGTACCACCCATGGTGGTGAAGGTCTGGCCTTTCGCCGCGCTCGCTCCCGCGCTCGCCGCCCCCGACGCCACCGCCGACTTCGGATTTGCCGGATCCGTCGCCGGAGCCGCGCCGAGCGCCCGGTCGACCTCGTCCTCGCTGAGCACCGTCGCGGCGCGCTCCGAGGTGAGGCCCGAGCCGACGAGGCCGATGCCGACCACGCCCACCAGCACGGCCAGGATCGCGGCGGCGGTCCAGCCGGCGACGATCACCGGGGTCCGGTCGAGAAAGCGCATGAGGGAACTATGCCCGCCGCCCGGCTAAGCCTGACGCCGGGCAACGCTAAGGGACGGTTAAGAGACTCAGTTCTTGTCGGACCCGGCGGATAGCGTTCACCCGTGGCGAGACTCCTGCTGATCGAGGACGAACCGGCGATCCGGTCCAACCTGCTGCGCGCCCTGCGCGAGCGCGGGCACGCGGTGGCGGCCTCGGCCACCGCGATGGAGGGCCTGCAGGCCGCCCTGGCCGACCGCCCCGACCTGATCGTGCTCGACCTGGGCCTGCCCGACCTCGACGGCCGTGAACTGCTGCGCATGCTGCGGGCCATCAGCCAGGTCCCGGTGATCGTGGCCACCGCCCGCGACGAGGAACGCGAGATGGTCCGGCTGCTCGACGCCGGCGCCGACGACTACGTGGTCAAGCCGTTCACCGCGGCCCAGCTCGACGCCCGCGTACGAGCCGTGCTGCGCCGCCTCTCCCCCGGCGAGACCCCGTCCGTGCTGGCCGTGGGCGGCCTGCGGATCGACCCGGCCGCCCGCGTGGTCACCCTCGACGGGGCGGCGGTCGAGCTCACCCCCCGCGAGTTCGAGCTGCTGCATCATCTGGCCCAGCGCGCCGGTCAGGTCGTCACCAAGCGCGAACTGCTCACCGAGGTGTGGCAGGTGCCCTACGGCGGCGCCGACAAGACGGTCGACGTCCACCTGTCGTGGCTGCGCCGCAAGCTGGGCGAGACGGCGCAGGAGCCGCGCTACCTGCACACGGTCCGCGGCGTAGGCGTCAAGCTGAGCGGGCCGGCATGAGAGCGCGCCTGACCCTGCTGGTGGGCGCCACCACCGTTCTGGTGCTGCTGGCTTTCCTGGTCCCGCTCGCGCTGCTGGTGCGCCAGGTGGCGGAGGACAGGGCGATGAGCCGGGCCGACGACGTGCTGCGCACGGTGGTGCCGCTGGCCGGCTCCGGCGACCGCGACGCGATTCGCCTGGCGGTCACGGCCCAGTCCGTTCCGGTGTCGGTCTTCCTCCCCGACGGCACTGTCCTGGGCCAGGAGACGGACCGCAGTCCGGCCGTACGGCTGGCCGCCGCGCGCGGCGAAGCCCTGACCGTGGCCGTGGACGACGACCGCGAGATCGTGGTCCCGGTGGTCGGCGCCTCCGGCACCACGGTCGTCAGCACGGTGGTGGCCGACGACGACCTGCGCCACGGCGTCGGCCGGGCCTGGCTCACCCTGACCGGCCTCGGCTTCGTCCTGGTCCTGCTGAGCCTGCTGGTGGCCGACCGCCTGGCCCGCGCCATCACGGCCCCGATCACCGAGCTGTCGGCCGTCTCCCACCGCCTGGCCCAGGCCGAGCTGACCGTACGGGCGAACCCCTCCGGCCCCGCCGAACTGCGCGAGGTGGCCGGCGCCCTCAACCACCTGGCCGACCGCATCCAGGTCCTGCTGAAAACCGAACGCGAACGGATCGCCGACCTGTCCCACCGCGTCCGTACCCCGCTGACCGCCCTGCGCCTGGAAACCGAGTCGCTACGCGACCCCGGCGAGGCGGCCCGCGTCTCCGCCGCCGCCGACGAGGTCGCCCGAGCGGTGACAGCCCTGATTGAGCAGGCCCGCCGCCGAGACGAGCCCCCCACTCGGGCCCACAGCGACGCGGCGGCCGTGGTCCGCGACCGGGTGGCGTTCTGGGCGGTCCTGGCCGAGGACACCGGCCGCGCCCTGACTCAGGAGATCCCCTCCGGCCCCGTCCCGGTCGCCGTGGCCGCCGACGAACTGGGAGCGGCCCTGGACGCCCTGCTCGGCAACGTCTTCGCCCACACACCGGACGGCACAGCCTTCGGCGTACGCCTGACCGCGGCCCCCCACGGCGCCCTGCTCACGGTGACCGACGAGGGCCCCGGCTTCACCCCCGAGGCCGCCGGGCGAGGCGTCTCGGCCGCCGGTTCCACCGGCCTGGGCCTGGACATAGCCCGCCAGGTAGCCGCCAGTTTCACCATCGAGGCCGCTCCGCGCGGCGGCACCGAGGTACGCCTGCGGCTGCCCGCCCCACCCGGGTAGCGACTTCCGTCAGTCGTCGTCGTCGCTGTCGTCGGTCTCGTGCTGAACGATCTTGCCGTTGGCCGGATCGATCTCGATCTCGTGCTCCACGTCGCCGACGTGCACGTCGACGTCCCAGACCTGGCGGTCGTTGTCGTCGTCGTCCAGCTCCACCTCGTGAACCTGACCGCCCGGCACCGCACCCAACGCGATCTCCCGCGCACCGTTGGCGTCGACGGTCGCTCCAGCCGGCGCGGCGGGATCGGCAGTCGCCCCACCACTCGAGGTCGCCCCGCCGCTCGGCGCGGAGCTGGCGGTATCGCTCGGCGTGGCCGACGGCGTCTCGGCGAGGGCCACGGCGGCGGCCCGGGCCGGGCTGCTCTCGCCGCCGGTGGCGGCCAGCGCGGTCCCGGCGATGCCCAGGGCCGCCAGTACGCCCACGCCGGCCACCACGACGGTACGAGTGCTCTTCATCAGTTGACCTCCCAGTCGTTTCGGACGCTCCTACGATCGCGGGAGATCACCTATGGGCACGCTGTGCCACCGTTAAAGCAGTCCTAAGGCTGCCTCCCCGCCGGCATCCGGGTCGGATGCGGGGGTGACCGGTGGGGACCAGCCGGGGCGGGGGATCAGGCAGAACGGGTGGCCGGCGGGGTCGGCGAAGACGTAGTCGCCGTCGAGCCGGCGGGCGCCCAGGGAAAGGACGGCCTCGGCCGCGGCCGGCTGGTCGTCGACCATGACGTCCAGGTGCATCTGCTGCGGGACGGCCGGGTCGGGCCACGTCGGGGCGGGCCGGCCGGCGGAGCGCTGGAAGGCGAGGCCGGAAGTGGTGGTGTCGGCCGAGACCACGGCGAAGTCGCCGTCGTCGTAGGTGACGGGCCGGCCCAGCACGGCGCTCCAGAAGCGGGCCGAGGCGGTGGGGTCGGGGCAGTCGGCGATCAGGTGGTGGAGGCGTCCGATCGGCACGGAGCTCACCTCGTTCGGGTCAGCGCAGGCGCGAACCCGCGGTGGGTGACAGGCGCAGATGATGCTCCGAGTCTGTCAGGCGGGGGAAGCGATCCAGATGCTCGGCCAGCGCGGGCTCGTCGGGGAAACGGGCGAACCAGGCGACGACGTGCTCGCCGGTGCGCACCGGGAGGGCCGGGAAGGTGTTCTCGGCGTACTCGGTGGTCAGTACGGCCAGCGGGGTCACCCCGAACTCGGCGGCTCGCTCGGCGACCAGTGCGGCGAAGTCGGCGCCGAACGGCCGGTCGCCGAAGTGCAGCGTGCCCAGAAAGAGGGCGTCGAGGGAGCGGCGGGCGGCGGTATCGAAGGGCCTGGGGAAGGGCTCGGCGGGGCGCAGCAGGAGGACGTCGTCGCTGTCGATCATCGTGGCGTTGGCGGCGGCGCTGTGGGCGCGCCAGGTGGGGCCGGTGTAGAAGGCGGTCAGGGCGGCGGCGCGGGACGGCATGTCGGGGAAGGCGCGCAGCCAGACGAAACGGTCGGGGGCGTCGAGGTCGCGGAACTGGCCGATGATCCGCATGCCGGTGGCTTCCTGGGTGGTGACGAACTCGCGGTCGAAGAGGGTGATCAGGTCGTCGCGGCGGCCGGGGTGCAGGGTGTACTGGCGAAGTTCGACGATCATCAGGCCTCCAGGGAGCGGTGCAGGACGTCGGCGATGGAGGTCCGGGCCAGTTCGCGGCGCAGCGCCTGGTGGACGCCGGTGTAGACGCCGCTGAGGGCGGGGCGGATGCCGCGGCCGACGGGGCACTCGAGGTTGGGCTCGGTGTGGTGCAGGGCGAAGACCGGCGGGCCCTCGACGGCGTCGTAGACGTCGCTGAGCGGGATCTCGCCGGGCGGGCGGGCCAGCAGCCAGCCGGCGCCGGTTCCGTGCCGTACGGACACCAGGGCGGCCCGGCGAAGGTCGCCGAGACTGCGGCGGACGATCACCGGGTTGACGTTGACGCTGGCGGCGACCTCGTCGGAGGTGAGCACGTCGCGGCCCCGCCGGTGGGCCAGCGCCAGCCAGGTCAGCGCGTGCACGGCGACGGTCAAGCGGCTGTTCGCGGCCATCGATGCCTCCTCGCTGTAACAGCTTCGGTTACAACGAGAAGGGCGTCAAGGCCGGATCACGCCGAGGGCGGCGGACCAGCCGGCGGATCAGCGGGCGGCGCGGAAGGTGACGCGACCGAAGGATCAGCGGGCGGGGCAGAGGGGGAAACGGCTGACGGATCCGCGGCGGAGGGAGACGGGCTCGCCTGATCAGCGGTGGAAACGGGCTGGTCGGCGGGAGCGAAGACGGGGGCCGGCGGAGCGAACGGCGAAGGCGCGGCGAACGGCACCGGCGGCTGAGGATACGCGGGTGCGGGGAAAGCCGCGCTGGGGTAAGCGGCCGCCGGGTGCGGCGGCGCCGGGTAGGCCGAGGCGAAATGCGGGGGCACCGGGTAAGCCGGTGGCGGTCCGTAGCCGAACGGCGCGGCGGGCTGAGGGCGGCCCGGGCGGAAGAAGCGGTTCGAGGGGCCCACCAGCAGCAGGACCGCCGTGACGATCGCGCAGGCGAAGGCCAGCAGGAGCGCGGAGAAGCTGATGACTTCGAAGGCGATGTTCCAGCCGCTCGAGTCCAGGTCGGCCAGTTTGTCCCAGAACGCCACCCCGGGGTACGGCTCGTCCGTGTACGCGGTGCCGTCCTCGTAGGGATCGTCGGCGGACCCGTCGTCGCCGCCGAAACCCGAAGCCAGCGCGTCGATCAGGAAGAACACCCCGAAACCGCCGAACAGGCAGCCGCCCAGCGACAACACGACCGGGGCGCCCATGCCGGCCAGCGTGAGGATCCGGCCGGTGTTGTTGCCCCGCCGCACCAGGACGGCCGTGATGCTCAGCCAGACGGCCAGGATCAGCGCGGGGACCGCCGGAAGCACCGCCCCGGTCAGGTTGTACGAGCGTTCGGCGCCCACGTCGCCCGGGTCGGCCCCGGTGGCCAGCGCGGCCTCGGTGATCAGTCCGTCGTAATGGATCGCGTGGGCGGTGGACACGCCGATGAACAGCAGCAGCATCGCCACCACGGCGAGCTGGAAGTACAAGGCGACCCGGACGGTCACCGGGAGGGGCTGAGTCACCCGGGCACTGTACGGATCGGGCGCCTAGTTGATCAATCGGGCTGGCGGAGCCATTCCGGGGCCAGGAGGCCGTAGATCAGGTCGTCGGTCCATTCGCCCTTGATGAACGTCTGCTGGCGCAGCAGGCCCTCGCGGGTGAAGCCGAGCCGTTCCATGAGGGCGGCCGACGCGACGTTGCGGGCGTCACACTCCCCTGCCACCTTGTGCAGGCCCTGCACGCGGAAAAGGCGGTCCAGGACGGCCCGAACGGCCTCGGTCGCGTAGCCCTGCTTCTGATGTCGGGAGGCCAGGGTGAAGCCGATCTCGGCCTGCTTCGCGTTGTCGTGCAGGTGCACCGCCACGTCGCCGATGAGGTCCCGCTCGGCGGTGCGCTCGATCGCGTACTGGAACCAGCCCGGCTTGTCGGGGTCGGAGGCCATGAAGTTGGCCACGGCGGTCTCGGCCCGCAACAGCGGGAACGGCGCGTCCCACGACTGGTAGCGCGCGACCGCCGGATCGGAGCGGTACCCGGCCAGCACGGGGGCGTCCGTGGGGCGGAAGCGCCGCAGGATGAGCCGTTCCGTCGCGATCAGCATGGAACGAGGTTATCCGGCCGGGTGAGGCAACGACCGCGCCCTATACAGTGCACCCATGCCTGGGGAGCATACGGAACCGTTGCGTCCTCGCGACCCGGACCGGCTGGGCTCCTACGAGCTGGTCGGCCGGCTCGGCGAGGGCGGCATGGGCACCGTCTATCTGGCCACGTCACCGGCGGGAGTGCTGGTGGCGGTCAAGGTGGTGCGCGCCGATCTGGCGCACGACGACGAGTTCCGGCGCCGGTTCCGCAGCGAGGTGGCTCGGGTGCGGCAGGTGCCGCCGTTCTGCACGGCCGAGGTGCTCGACGCCGACCCGGACGCCGAACACCCGTACCTGGTCTGCGAGTACGTGGACGGGCCGACGCTGGCCGAGGTGGTCGAGGAGCGCGGCCCGCTGACCGCGGCCAACCTGCACAGTGTGGCCATCGGGGTGGCCACCGCGCTGACCGCCATCCACGGGGCGGGAGTGATCCACCGCGATCTCAAGCCGCGCAACGTGCTGCTCGCGCCGGGCAGCCCCAAGGTGATCGACTTCGGGATCGCGCGGGCCATGGGCGCGCCGAGCGACAACACGGCCGCGTCGCAGATGGTGGGCACTGTCGCCTACATGGCGCCGGAGCGGTTCGGCGACGCCGACGTGCCGATCACGGCCGCGGCCGACGTGTTCTCGTGGGGCAGCGTGGTGACGTACGCGGGAATCGGGAAGACCCCGTTCGGCGGTGACTCGCCGCCGGCCACGGCCGGCCGCATCCTGACCAGCCCGCCCGATCTGGAGGGCCTGAGTGGCCCGCTGCGCGACCTGGTCGCGTACACCCTGGAGAAGGACCCGAAGAACCGGCCGACCGCCCGCGAACTGCTGGATCTGCTGGTGGCGGGCCCGACCCGGCCGGCCGCGACCAAGGCCGCGCTGGACGATCAGCCCGACCTGCGGGTGGCCGCGGCGAAGGCGCAGTCGGTGACCGGCCTGATGCCCAAGGGCTACGAGGAAGACTCGATCATCACGGTGCCGATCACGGCCGCCGGGCCGGTCGAGGAGGAGCCGGAGGCGCGGCGCCGCTGGTTCATGCCGGTCGCGGTCGCTTTCCTGGTGCTGGCCGTGATCGCCGGCGCGATGATGGTGATCTTCGGGCGGGACCCGGCCGAGACGTCGGCCGAACCGCCGCCGGCCGACCAGCCGATGATCATCGAGGACGATCTGGCCGCCGCCCGCTACTGGCTGGCCAAGACCGAGCCGGACGGGCATTCGGCCTGCGAGTTCGCCGACGGTTCGCTGGTCGCGCGGGTCGACAGCCGGCGGCTCTACAAGTGCCCGGGCCCGCAGGACCAGCTTCCCGCCGACATCAACGCCGAGGTCGGGGTGCGGCTGCTCAGCGAGGACTCGTGCGCGGCGATCTGGTTCCGTTTCGGAGCCAACAAAGGTTATCTGGTACGGGCGTGCGCGAACAGCTTCTACGTCGGCACCCACAAGGGCACCGACGTGGTCGTCACCCGCACCATGCCGCTCGACCGGCCGCTGCCGGTGAACGGCCCGGCCACCCGGATCGGGCTGCGGGTCGACGACGGCACGGTGACGGTCTCCCGGGACGGCGCCGTGGTCGGCCAGGCGCCCCTGACCGACCGGGACATCTCCGGCGCGCGGCTGCTGCTCGGTGTCTACCCGGACCGGGACGCCCCGCAGAGCGGCCCGTTCCGGGTGGCCTTCGACCACATCGCTATTACTTCGAGTCCTTAGTGAGCCCGGCCCGGCGCAGGGCGTCGGCCATCGCGCCGCCGTTGAAGCTGCGCTGGTCCTGCTGCTGACGGCCCTGACGCTGCCCGCCGCCGCCCCCTTGACGCTGCCCGCCGCTCCCGGGACGCTGCTGGCGCGGCTGCGCCTGCCGGGGCGGGGTCTCCCCTCGCGGCTTGCGGACCGGCTCGTCGGTCAGGCGCATGGTCAGCGAGATCCGCTTGCGAGCCTCGTCGACCTCGACCACCCGCACCTTGACCACGTCGCCCGACTTCACGACCTCGCGCGGGTCCTTGACGAACGTGGTGGACAGCGCCGACACGTGCACCAGGCCGTCCTGGTGGACGCCGATGTCGACGAACGCGCCGAACGCGGCCACGTTGGTCACCACGCCCTCGAGGACCATGCCCGGCTTGAGGTCGGCGATCTTCTCGACGCCCTCGGCGAAGGTGGCCGTGGTGAAGCCCGGGCGCGGGTCGCGGCCCGGCTTCTCGAGCTCCTTGAGGATGTCGGTGACGGTCGGCAGGCCGACGGTGTCGGTGACGAACTGCTCCGGCTTGACCTTGCGCAGCACCTGGGTGTTGCCGATGACGCTCTTGAGGTCGGCCCCGACCGTGGAGAGGATCGTGCGGACCACCGGGTACGACTCGGGGTGCACGCTGGACGAGTCGAGCGGGTCGTCGCCGCCCGGGATGCGCAGGAAGCCGGCGCACTGCTCGAACGCCTTGGGGCCGAGCCGCGCCACCTTCTTGATCTCGGAGCGGTTCTTGAACGGGCCGTTCTGGTCGCGGTGCAGCACGATGTTCTCGGCCAGGCCCGCCCCGATGCCGGAGACGCGGGTGAGCAGCGGCGCCGAGGCCGTGTTGACGTCGACGCCGACCGCGTTCACACAGTCCTCGACGACCGCGTCGAGCGAGCGGGACAGCTTCACCTCGGAGAGGTCGTGCTGATACTGGCCGACGCCGATCGACCGCGGGTCGATCTTGACGAGCTCGGCCAGGGGGTCCTGGAGGCGGCGGGCGATGGAGACCGCGCCCCGCAGCGACACGTCCATGCCGGGCAGCTCCGACGCCGCGTACGCGGACGCCGAGTAGACCGACGCGCCGGCCTCGGAGACCATCACCTTGGTCAGGTTGGCCTCGGGGTGCCGCTTGATCAGGTCGGCCGCGAGCTTGTCGGTCTCGCGCGAGGCGGTGCCGTTGCCGATCGCGATCAGGTCGACGTTGTGCTTGCTGGCCAGCGCGGCGAGCCGGTGGATCGACTCGTCCCACTTGTTCTGCGGCACATGCGGGTAGATGGTGTCGGTGGCGACCACCTTGCCGGTGCCGTCGACCACGGCGACCTTCACGCCCGTACGGAATCCGGGGTCGAGGCCCATCGTCGACCGCGTGCCCGCCGGCGCCGCCAGCAGCAGGTCGCGCAGGTTGGCCGCGAAGACCCGTACGGCCTCGTCCTCGGCGGCCTGCCACAGCCGCACGCGCAGGTCGGCGCCGAGGTGGATCAGGATCCGCGTACGCCAGGCCCAGCGAACCGTGTCGGTCAGCCACTTGTCGCCCGGCCGCCCCTGGTCGGAGACGCCGAAGCGGGCGGCGATGCGCGGCTCGAAGGTGGACTCGTCCTCGGGTTCGGGCTCCATCGTCAGGTCGAGGACGCCCTCCTTCTCGCCGCGGAACATGGCGAGGATCCGGTGCGAGGGGAGTTTGGCGTACGGCTCGGCGAAGTCGAAGTAGTCGGCGAACTTCGCCCCCTCGGTCTGCTTGCCGTCGGTCACCTTGGCGACGAGGCGGCCCCGGGTCCACATGCGCTCGCGCAGCTCACCGATGAGGTCGGCGTCCTCGGCGAACCGTTCGATCAGGATCGACCGGGCGCCGTCGAGGGCGGCGCTCTCGTCGGCCACGCCCTTGCCGGCGTCGACGAAGGCGGCCGCGGTGGCCCGCGGGTCGAGCGACGGGTCGCCGATCAGCTGGTCGGCCAGCGGCTCCAGGCCGGCCTCACGGGCGATCTGGGCCTTGGTGCGGCGCTTCGGCTTGTACGGCAGGTAGATGTCCTCGAGCCGCGCCTTGGAGTCGGCGGCGAGGATGGCCTGCTCCAGCGCGTCGTCGAGCTTGCCCTGCTGCCGGATGGACTCGAGCACGGCGGCCCGGCGCTCCTCCAGCTCCCGCAGGTAACCCAGCCGCTCCTCGAGCGTGCGCAGCTGCGTGTCGTCGAGGGTGCCGGTCACCTCCTTGCGGTAGCGGGCGATGAACGGCACGGTGGCGCCGCCGTCGAGGAGCTCGACCGCCGCGGTTACCTGGCTCTCGCGGACACCGAGCTCGGAGGCAATGCGCTGATGGATCGCTGTCGTCACGCCGACGATTGTCTCCGATGCCCGGATCGCCTGTCTCGCCACCCCGCACGACGCACCCTCTGTACCGCTCACGGGGGACACCGGTCACGGCGGAGGAACCGCCACGCGATGGGCAAATCGTCCAACACTAGGCCATCGTCATCCAGGCTTGGTGGGAGGTACTAGAGACATCCGTTTCGGCCTTTGGCAGTCTTATCGGCATGACGCTTGTTGTCCGGGCGGTCGCTGCCACCGATCAGGGCCTGGTGCGGTCCAACAACGAGGACGCTGTCTTCGTGGGTAACCGCCTGCTCGTGGTGGCCGACGGCATGGGTGGGCTCCCCGCCGGTGAGCTGGCCAGCGATATCCTCGTGCAGGCTCTGGCCGTGGTCGACGACGTGCCGGACACCGGTGAGCCGCTACAGGACCTGCTGGCCGCGCTCCAGACGGCGAACGGCCGGATCGAGGCCGCGGTCGCCGACGACGACGCCCGCGACGGGATGGGCACGACGGTCACGGCGATCATGCTCGCCGGCGACCGGGTGGCCGCGCTGAACGTCGGCGACTCCCGCTGCTACCTGGTCCGCGACGGCGAGATGCAGCAGATCACCCGCGACGACACGTACGTGCAGGCGCTGGTCGACCAGGGCGTGCTCAGCGCCGAGGACGCCCGCCGCCACCCACAGCGGGCGCTGGTGACCCAGGCGGTGCAGGGCGGGCCGTTCCGCCCCACCGGCCGGATGATCCCGGTGCAGGAGGGTGACCGCTTCCTGCTGTGCAGCGACGGCCTCAGCGACTACGTCGAGGACGCGGTGATCCGGCAGACCCTGCTCGACAACGCCGACCGCAAGACGGCGGCGGCCGAGCTGGTCCACCGCACGCTGGAGAACGGCGCCCCCGACAACGTCACCGTGATCGTCGCCGACGTCACCGAAGGCTAGGCAGCTCTCTCAGGGTGCTGGATCAGGGTCTCCCCAGGGGACTTCCGGATGTCCGGCGGGCGCGAAAAGGCCGACGATGGATACATCGACGACCTCTTCGAGGGAATGTGAGAGTTCAATGAACGCCGTGCACGACAGCCTGTCCCGTCAGGGCCTCACCCGTCCGCGGGAGGGCCGGATGATCGCCGGCGTGTGCGCCGGTCTCGCCCGCCGCTTCGGCATCGACCCCTGGCTCGCCCGCCTGCTCTTCGTGGTGGTCCTGCTGGCCATCCCGGGCAGCCAGATCCTCGTCTACCCGATCCTGTGGATCGTGATGCCGTCGGAGAAGCCCGCCTACGCGACGCCGTATCCGCCGGCCGCCTGACAACAGCACGACGGCGACCACGAACGGGACCGCGCCGGCGCCGGCCACGAGATCACTCAGCCACCGCTGCACCTCGCCGGCGGCGTTGATCACCGGGTCGGTCCCGGCGAGCCGGAGATCGCCGGTCAGCCGGAGCTCGTACCAGCCGTAGTAGGCCACGTAGAGACCACAGACGATCAGGATCGCGCCGCCGAGCCGGGGCACCACGCCCAGCAGGCGGCGCGTCCGCGTGATCAGCCCGGTGCGCGCCAGCGCCACGGCCACGGCGGTGGCCGAGACGATCAGGCCCATTCCCAGGCCGTACGCCAGGAAGAGCAGCACACCCTCAGCAAGTGATCCCGCGCGCAGGCTCGAGACGACCAGCGACAGGAACGGGCCGACCGCGCAGCCGAGCGACGCCACGGCGTACGCCATCCCGAACAGCAGCGTCGAGCCCACCGAGCCCGACACCAGCGGCGCCCGAACCCTCGGCGCGGGCAGCGAGCGGCCGCCGAGCAGCCACCCGCCGAGAACCGCCAGGGCCAGGCCCAGCACCACGGTCAGCCAGGGCAGGTGCGGCCGCAGCACCCCGGCGATCGGGGCCAGCACCAGGCCGAACGCGCCGAACACGAGGACGTAGCCCGCGGTCAGCGCCGCGCTGCAGATCAGGGCCCGGCGGACCGGCCGTTCGGCGCCGGCGGCGATCAACACCGAGAGGTACGCCGGCAGCAGCGCGAAGCCGCAGGGGTTGACCGCGCCGAGCATGCCCGCGGTCAGCGCCAGCAGCATCTCAGACCGCCAGGGACTTGACCTCGGCGGTCAGCTGCAGATCGTCCAGGTAGCCCGTCTTGCGGACCTTGCCCTTGTCGTCCAGGACGACGTACAGGCTCTGCTCAGCGATCTTGAATTTCTTCCAGATGACGCCGGCCTGGTCGTCGAGGTGCGGGACCGTGCGCAGCTCGAAGTCGTCGACGAACTGGTGCATGGCCTTGTTGTCGCCCATGCCGGCCACGCCCAGGAAGTTGATCTTGCCGCGGTACTGCTCCTCGAGGTCGCGGACGCTCTGTGCCTCGCTCGCGCAGGTGGCGCACCAGGGCGCCCAGAACCACAGGATCGTCGGCCGACCGGCCAGCAGGCTCCCGTCGTACGGCTTGCCGTCGATGGTCTTGCCGGTGAAGGCCAGCGTGGCCGGGACCGCCCTGGCCTCGGCGCCGGGCGGATCCCAGGCCGCCGTTGTCTTCTCGGGCGCGCCGCACCCGGCGGCGAGCAGGGCCGAGGCCGCCGCCAGCAGGACGGCGCGCCGCCTCACTTCGTCGCCTCGGTCAGCCGCAGGGCCAGCGCCGGGCAGACGTTCACCGCTTTACGGGCGCCCGTCTCCAGCCACGGCGGCAGCGGCGTCTGCGGGAACGCCGGGAAGCCGTTCGAGTCGAGCCGGATGATCTCGGGGGCGACCGCCGAGCACAGGCCGTGACCGTCGCACCGGGACCAGTCCACGGCCAGCTTCCGGGCGCCCTGCTCCGCCGTGTACGGCAGGGGCAGGATGCCGCGGACCTGCTTGCCGCAGCCCTCGCCGTTGGTGTGCGCCTCGACGTCCTTGGCGAAGACCTCCAGCGCCGACAGCGCGAAGCGGGCCGTGCCGTCCGGGTGGCTGCACGCGCCGCGGCCCTTGACCACACCGGCCGCCTGGCGGACGTTCTCGACCGCGTTGCCGCCGAGCGAGACCAGCGTGACCGCGCGGGCCAGGTCGGGCAGGCCGAGCCGGCACGGGCCGCACTGCCCGGCCGACTCGCCGGCCAGATATTGCACGACCTGCGAGACCTCACCCAGCGGGCAGGTCTTGGAGCCGATCGGGATGAGCATGCCGGCGCCGAGCGTGCCGCCGACCCCGGCGAAGCCCTTGCGTGAGATCGTCACCGTCTTCGCGGCCTCGGCCGTGATCCATTTGCCGTGGTAGCCGCCGACCAGCAGGCCGGGGCCGATGTCGGCGCCGCACATGTTGAGCACGTCCATCAGCGGGGTGCCGGTGGGCGCCTCCACCACGGCCGGGGCCGACGACGCGCCGCCGACGGTCAGCATGACCGTGCCCGGCTCCTCGGGGATGCCGACCGCGTTGTACTCCCACGGGCCGAGCCGGGCCGCGATCGCCAGCTGCGAGTACGTCTCGGCGTTGGAGAGCAGGGTGGGCAGGCCCATCACGCCGTTGTCGCTCGAGCGGACCTTGCGGCCGGGCGGGATGTGCGCCTCGCCGTTGATGCCGCGGACCAGCGCGCCGCCCTCACCGGAGATGAAGCGGTGCGGCACCGTGACGATCCGGGTCGGGCAGGGCATGCGCCGCTCGGCCAGGGCCGCGGTCAGCGACTCCTGCCCGATGCCGTCGTCGGCGATGCCGATGACGATCTCCTCGGCGTCCAGCGCGGCGGCGGCCAGGGCGGCGCCGTCGAGGATCAGGTGCGGGCCGCGGGTCAGGATCGCCTTGTCCTTCCAGGACGGCGGCTCACCCTCGGTCGCGTTGACCACGATCACCGGCGGCAGCTCCTGCCGCCGGCAGGAGTCGAGCACCGCGCGGACCTTGCGGGCGAACGGGAAACCCGCCCCGCCGCGCCCGCGCAGCTCGATCCGGTCGGCCAGCCCGATCAGCTCGCCCGAGGACAGCGCGGCGAAGCCACCGTGCACCTCCTGGTGGGCGAGCAGGTCGAGCCGACCGTACTCGTCGAAGCCCGCGGTGATCCGCGGCGTGCCGATCGCGGTGACCGGCGGAACCTGCGACGCGCTCAATTCGCTTCCCCTCGCAGCTGCGACCAGTACGCGTCGTCAGCCACCTCGTCGTCCGCCCGGCCGCGGCCGTCGCGGCGAGCTCCCCGGCCCGCCTGGACGCGTACGGGTTCCTGCAGGTCACGGTCTTCCCTCCGGGAGCGGCGGGACGCCATGTCGACCAGGGTCGGCGTCTCGTCGTCGCCACCGAACTCGACGAAGCCACTGCGGCTGTGCCGGCCGGAGTCGGCCCGGTCGACGTCGGCGCCACGGTCACGCCGCCGGCCGCGGGGAGCGTCGTCGATCTCGCGGTCGTAGGCGGCCCGGCGGGCGGGCGGCTCGTCGTCGGCGTACCGGCCACGCTGCCGGGGCACGTCGCCGTAGTCCCGGTCGTCCGTCAGCGGCATGTCGCCGCGGCGCCGCGACGGGCGCGGGGCGGGCATGTCGTCCTCGTCGGCGTAGCGGCGCTGGCGGGGCGCCGTCGGCTCGTCGTAGTAACCGCGGTCGTCCCGCTCGACCCGCCGCATCCGGGTGCTGGTGTCCTCGAGATCGTCACGGCGCATCCGGGTGCCCGTGGCCTCGAGATCATCACGGCGCATCCGGGCGCCGGTGTCCTCGAGATCGTCACGGCGCATCCGGGCGCCGGTGTCCTCGAGATCGTCACGGCGCATCCGGGCGCCGGTGTCCTCGTAGTCGGCGCGGCGCATGCGGGTGCCGGTGTCGTCCAGGCGCATCCGGGTGCCGGTGTCCTCGGGCGCGTAGCGGCGGCCGCGCGGCTCGTCGTACTCGATCTCGTCCTCGACCCGGCGCCGTCCCCGCGGCATCTCGTCCTCGAAGTCCGGGCGGACCATCATGCCGGTCGGCTCGTCGAAGCGGGCGGCCGGAACCAGGAGATCGTCCACCGGCGGCGCGGGCGGCGGGGTGACCGGGCGGAACGTGTCGACCACGGCGACCGGGCCCAGCGTCTGCGGCTCGGGCTCGGGAGCCCGCTCGCGGCGGCTCGGCCGCTTCATCGCCGGCGAGCTGGTCGGCACCAGCGTGCCGACCGGCTTCAGGCCACCGGCGCCGGCCTGCGAGGCGAAGTCCTTGTTGCGGTTCAGGCTCACCGACAGCCGTACGGCCAGGCCGATGAGCACCCCGAGGATGCAGACGATGTAGCTGACGATGACCCAGGTCGCCGCGGGCCGGCCGGCCGAGAGGCCGTGCACCAGGGCGATCGGCCACATCAGGTACGAGATGGCGTGGATGGAGCGCCACATCCAGGGCTTGCCCCGGCCGACGAAGCGCGACCGGGCGATGCCGGTCCACATCACCAGCACCATGAGCCAGCCGGAGATGGTGCCGAGGCCGATGTACAGCTTGTTGCCGGCCGCGAGGAACGGGATGAAGGCGTCGATGATGCCGATGTGCTCCTCGACGACCTTGGTCCAGACGTGGACGAAGAGCGCGCCCACGGCGATCACGCCGGTGGTGCGGTGGGCCGACTGCAGCAGCACCCGTTGCCGGATCGAGAGCACCAGCCGGTCGGTGGCGACCAGGCCGATCATGATCGTGATGGACAGCGAGACCAGCGCCACCACGCCCATGTAGAACTCGGCGTAGATGAAGAAGTAGTAGTAGCCGACGCGTCCCGGCGCGGTCATCATCGCGACCGCCCAGATCGCCGCGAGCACGCTCACGGTGAGTACGACAACCGCGCCCCGGGAGGCGGGTTTCGTTCCGGTAGCTCCGACATCGACGGCCACACGATTGGCGGATCGCTCTTTGTTCTTCGTCTTGGCCATTGACTCCTCGTTCTCCGCAGCGGTCACGTCCCGTGGGCGGTGGGACGCCGGCACCCGTGGGGAGTGCCCCGTGCTCTTGGTCTCGGGCAGCGGCCGGTGTCGCTCCGGTCCCTGCCCATCCCCCATCTACGTGCCGGGCGCGGGTTCGGATGAACACTGGGCGGCGATTTTGTCGGCTACTTGGCAGTCACATTCGGCAAAGCGGCCCTGAGCTGCGCAGACACGCCCAAGCAACAAAGACCTAAGGAAAACTTAAGGTTCCCGTACGGAGTGACCCGAGCCACCCGGTGAACCTTTCGGCGCCCGCCTGCGAACCCTTCAGCGCGCGAGGCGTGTCGACGCCCGCGCGGAAGGAGATGATCGGCATGCGACACCTGGCGGCATCCGGCGCTGTCGCGCTGGTCGCGATCGGCTTTTTCGCGACGCCGGCGCGCGCCGACGTGGACGGCTTCTCGGTGAAGCTCGACCAGGCGCCTGCGACGTTCACCATCGGCAAGGCCGCGCGCACCCTCACCGCGGTCGTCTCGACCGAGCGCGAGAGCCGGCGCTGCATCAAGGTGCGCTGGGCGCTCACCGTCGAGACCAAGGGCGTCAGCCTCGACCAGATCCGGGTCGGGCGGGTCGAGAACAATCAGGACTTCGGCGTACGGGCGACGATCGAGAACGACGCGGCGCAGATCGTCGACGAGCGGCTCGACCCGGGTCAGCTCTGCCGCGACCGGACGGTGACCGGGCAGTGGACCGTCGCCTTCACCGGCCCGGACGACGGCGAGGTCACCTTCACGGCCCGCGCCCTCGACGCGACCGGCCGCGTACTGAGCACCATCGGCTCCCAGGCCCAGGTGGTCACGCCGGTGGCCGCTTCCACGTCGCCGTCACCGTCGGCGTCACCCTCCGCGTCGCCTTCGGCCGCCCCTTCCGCTCCCCCCTCGCCGGAGGAAGAAGAGGCGGCGGTGGTCACTGAAGATCCCGAGCCGTCATCGGCCGCCCTGGTGCCGGCGTCGAGCAGCACCAGCGTGCTCGGCATCGGGCTGATCATCGGCGCGCTGATGGTCTTCCTCGGCGTCGGCATGCTGCTGCGGCTGCGCGCCCGCAACCGCCGCACCGCGGCCCTGGCGACCGAGTTGCCGACCGGCTTCTACACAGCGCCACGCCGGCGGTAATAACGCTTCGTGTCGCTGATCCGGCTGACCGCGGTCACCCGATGGGCTTACGTTCGGATCGATTCCTGATGCAAAGGAGCATCGCCATGACCGATCGCTTCGATCCCAACATCCCACCCACCGGGCCGACCGACCCCGCCATCGAGGGAGAGTTCCTCGGCATCGTCGGCATCACCGAGAGGCCCACGCTCGGCAAGTCCAACCTCGTCGTCAACCGCGCGAAGCCGTTCGACATCGAGGTCCGCTGGCGCGTCTTCGGCAACCTGGTGCCGCTCTGGCTGACCGCGTTGTCGGTACGCACGCAGGACTGGGTCGTCACGGCGTTCGCCGAGTCCCAGGGCCCGGGCGACGAGGTGTCCCTCGGCGAGGTGCGGGTGCCGGTGCGCGGCCCGTTCTTCAGCCAGGACGAGAGGTACGCGGCCAAGCTGACCGTGCCGGCCTTCACGCTGCCCGAGGGCGACCCCGGCAACACGATCCAGGCCGGCGTCTACAAGATCGTCGTCACGACGTTCCTCGACTCCGATCTGGGCCCCGTCGGCTACGACATGATGGGCTACGCCGAGGGTCCGATCATCAAGGTGGAGGACCCCGAGTAGAAGCCGGGCCGGCCGGTTTCTTCCCGGACAACGGCGTCCCCGAGGAAACCGGCCGGTCTTTTCTACGTGATGTCGACGCCCTCGATGCTGATACCGCCGAGCGAGCCGACGTGCCGTGCGGAGAAGTCGCCGCGGTCGATGACCGTCAGGCGGGGCCGGGACTTGCCGACCACCACGCGGCGGCCGCACAGGTCGTCGGAGCAGACGAAGAGCACCTCGTTGGCGTTCTCCGCTTCGCAGATCATCTCGTGAAGTGCCATGTGCGTTCTTACCCCGGCCGGACCACCCTCAACCATCCACTCACCCTGGCAGGCAGGCAATCGTGGACGAAACCCCGCGTATGACCCCGGCGGCGCGCGCCGCCCTGGTCGCGCTCTCCCAGGGCAGCTGTGACTTCCCCGGCTGCCGCACCCCCGTGATGGTCTTCCTCGGCACCGAGCCCGAGGTCAACGTCGAGCCGGTACGCATCCGGGGCGCCGACCCGGACGGTCCGCGCTACACCGCCGGGCCGCCGGACGACTCCTTCGCCAACCTGTTGCTCCTGTGCGTCCCGCACCGCAAGACGATCGACCACGACGAGAAGGCGCACCCGGTCGAGCTGCTCCAGTCGTGGAAGCAGCCCGGCCCGCTGTCGTCACTGCGCGGCTTGACCGAGCAGCGCCTGGACGCGCTGCTGACCACTGCCTTCAGCGCGGCCCGGGACCAGATCGACGAGGCGCTGACCGCTTTCGAGAAGACCGACCCGGCAGCCGCGCAGCTCCTGCGCGAGCTGACCGACACCTTGCACGACCAGCGCGGCCGATACGGCGCCGACCCACGCCTGACCACGGCCCTGACCACCATCAACGACCGGCTCGACACCCTGCTGGCCGGCGACCCGCCTCCACGCCCACCGCAGCGCATGAACATCGGCTGGCGCCCCTAGGAACCGCCTTCTCCGCAGGCGCCGCCTTCTCGGCTGGCGCTGGCCTCTCCGCCGGCGCTGGCCTCTCCGCCGGCGCTGGCCTCTCCGCCGGCGCTGGCCTCTCCGCCGGCGCTGCGCCTCTCCGCCGGCGGCTGGCGCTGCCCTCTCCGCCGGCGGCTGGCGCTCCACGACCTCCGTCCGGCGGCCGGCGCTTCTAGAACTGCTGGACCACGGTCTGGCGGCGGGCTTCCTGGACATCGGCCATCAGCTCGTCCCAGACCGGGTCGGCGCGCAGCGGAGCCACGCCGGCCGGCCCACCCACGCGGGCGTGCGAGTACTCCCACCACGCCGCGACCCGTACCGGCCAGAGACCCACCTCGACCGCCCCCGCGATGAAGCAGCGGTGGGCCAGCAGCGTCGCGGCCAGCGTCTCGGGGTCGAGGTCGAGCGTCCGGTCGTCGACGGCTTTGCCGAGGGCCCGCACGTCGCGGTGCATCTCCGAGTACGCGATCAGCCCCGGCATCGCGGGCAGGCGCCGGTGGGCGCCCGGCTCGACCAGGTCGTCGGCGTAGGCCGGGTTGAACACCATGTCGTCCACGGTCACGATCAGCGGCAGCGACTTGCGCCCCCGGCGCACGTCGAGCTGAACCGCCGGAGCCCGGGTGGGCACGAACACCGACTGCGCGTCGAGGACCTCGTCGGGATCGAGCTGGGCCGTGTCCCCGATGGCCGGAATGTGCACGGTGAGCAGACCGCGACGCACTGCTACTTCGGCGTTCGGGACCTCGCCCAGCGCCTCGACGATCTCGAAAACCTGCACGCACCCGTTATACGCCATGGGGGCCACGACCAGCCGCACCGGCCGCTGTTAACACATCATTTCCGATCTATAACTTGGACATTGCGGTGGGAGCGCTCCCATGCCATGCTGTCGGAACAGCCGGGAGCGATGCCCCTCGATGCCTGACCCGGCTCATCCCCGCCACCGTCTCGAGGAGCCACCACATGAGACCTGTCCTTATCCGCGGCCTGACCGCGGCCGCCGCGGCAACGCTCGTCTCCGGTCTCGGCGTCGCCGTCGCGTCCAGCGCGAGCGCGGCCGCCGGTTGCCGGGTCGACTACACCGCCAACAGTTGGAGCACGGGCTTCACCGGCGCGGTGACCGTGACCAACCTCGGCGACCCGATCTCCGGCGGCTGGCGCGTCACCTGGGCTTTCCCGGGCAACCAGCAGATCACCCAGGGCTGGAGCGCGACCATCTCGCAGTCCGGGCAGAACGTCACGGCGGCCAATCCTTCCTGGTCGACCACGATCGGCACCAACGCGAGCGTCAACTTCGGCTTCAACGCCAACTACTCGGGTACGAACGCCAACCCGGCCAGCTTCTCGCTCAACGGCACGGTCTGCACGGGCGTGACCGGCCCGACGTCCCCGCCGCCCACGACCACCCCGCCGACCACCCCGCCCCCGACCACGCCGCCCCCGACGACTCCGCCGCCGACCACCCCGCCGCCGGACGGCACCAAGGTCGACAACCCGTACGCCGGGGTCAAGGGCTACGTGAACCCGGAGTGGCGGGCCAAGGCCGAGGCCGAGCCCGGCGGCACCCGCGTCTCGAACAACCCGACAGCGGTCTGGCTCGACCGGATCGCCGCGATCGAGGGCACCGACGACAGCAGCTCCAACGGCTCGATGGGCGTTCGTGACCACCTCGACGCCGCTCTCGCCCAGGGCGCCGGCTACATCCAGTTCGTCATCTACAACCTCCCCGGTCGCGACTGCGCCGCTCTCGCCTCCAACGGCGAGCTCGCCCCGAACGAGCTGCCGCGCTACAAGGCCGAGTACATCGACCCGATCGCCGCGATCGAGGCCGACGCCAAGTACAAGAACCTCCGCATCATCAACATCGTCGAGATCGACTCCCTGCCGAACCTGGTCACCAACACCTCCGGTCAGGCCGGCGGCACGGCGACCTGCGACACCATGAAGGCCAACGGCGGCTACGTGCAGGGCGTCGGTTACGCCCTGAACAAGCTCGGCGCGCTGAGCAACACCTACAACTACGTCGACGCCGCCCACCACGGCTGGATCGGCTGGGACTCCAACTTCGGCCCCACCGCCGACATCATGCTCGAGGCCGCCCGCGCCTCCGGCAGCGTCAACAACGTCACCGGCTTCATCACCAACACGGCCAACTACTCGGCCCTGCGTGAGCCGTTCGTGCAGCCCACCACCACGGTCAACGGCCAGAACGTCCGCCAGTCCAAGTGGATCGACTGGAACCAGTACACCGACGAGCTGACCTTCGCCCAGGCCTTCCGCACCAAGCTGGTCTCGATCGGCTTCAACTCCAACATCGGCATGCTGATCGACACCTCCCGCAACGGCTGGGGCGGCTCGCAGCGTCCCACGGCGGCCAGCACCTCGACCGACGTAAACACCTTCGTCAACCAGTCGCGCATCGACCGCCGGATCCACCTCGGCAACTGGTGCAACCAGTCCGGCGCCGGCCTGGGCGAGCGCCCGACCGCGGCCCCGGCCACCGGTATCGACGCCTACGTCTGGGTCAAGCCGCCGGGCGAGTCGGACGGCTCCAGCACCCTCATCCCGAACGACGAGGGCAAGGGCTTCGACCGGATGTGCGACCCGACCTACACGGGTAACGCCCGCAACGGCAACAACCCGAGCGGCGCCCTGCCCAACGCCCCCATCTCCGGCGCGTGGTTCTCCGCGCAGTTCCGCGAGCTGATGGCGAACGCCTACCCGGCGCTGTGAGTGACGGGTAACTGAGACCGCCGGGCCCCGCTCTAACCCACGAGGAGCGGGGCCCGGTGTTTTCCGCACGCTTGGGCGGCGGAGTCCGATAAGAAAGAACGGTGGAAATCACCAAGGTCGCCTGGACCGTCACCGGCCGCCGCCTCACCGCGGCGGCCGGCTCCGTTGTCGGCAACCGATACACCGAGAACTACGACGTCCTGCACCTGGACCCCGGCGACCCGCTGGCGGTCGTCGCGGACGGCATGGGCGACGGCCCCGGCAGCACGGTAGCCGGCAACACCGCCGTCGAGGTCTTCGTTCGCTCGCTGCGCGAGCCGGCCCTCTCCCCCGAGCCGACCGCCCTGCGGGACGCGGTCTCCCAGGCCTCCGAGGCCGTACGGCGGGCCGGCAGCAACCTGCCACAGTTGACCGGCACCACGTTGACCGCCTTCGCGGCGGTGGACGCCGACGGCTGGATCGTGCAGCTCGGCGACTCCCGCGCCTACCGCCTGCGCGACGGCCTGCTCGACCTGCTCACCACCGACCACACGATCGCCTGGGTCGGGGTGCTGCACGGCTGGTTCGCGGCCGACTCGGAGGAGGCCGCGGCCGCCCGATACCGGCTGACCCGCTACGCCGGTCACCCCGACGCCCCCGAGCCCGACCTGCTCAACGTGACCCTGCGCCCCGGCGACGTCTACCTGCTCTGCACCGACGGCGTCTCCGACCAGCTCACCTACGAGCGCCTGACCCGCGTCCTGGCCACCGACGACCCGGCCGCCGCCGTGGCCACCATCCTCGACGACACCCTTACCGCGGGCGGCGCCGACAACGCCACAGCCGCCGTGATCCGCGTGGAACGGACGGTCTAGGTTCCGCATCGTCTTCTCCTTCGGCCGGTGTTCGTTTTCCTCGCCGCGTCTTCGGCTCGCCGAGCTTCCCACCGTCGGCCGTGCCCGTCGTCAGCCCTGGGTTGGTCAGACCTCGGGTGGACGCGCGCCTGACCCGCGTCGACCATGATGGACGCCTCGGATACCTCAGCGAGGGAGTTCACGAATGGCCAGGACGCTCAGCTACGCCGACGCCGCGCGGCTGCTCGGCGGTGGTGACAGCAAGCTGGTCACGGCCCTCGACAATGTCGCCGGCGGCCTGCTGCTGGCCGCGGTGCCCGCCTTCCCCGCGGTGCTCGGCCTGTTCGACGCCAAGGCCGAGTTCGCGCGCCTCGGAAAGGAACTGGTGCGCGACGCCGCCGAGAAACGCAGCGGCCTGTCCCGTCACAACCGCACCCGGCGGATCGAGGCCGCCCACTCGGTTCTCGTGGTGACCGCCTTCTTCGAGGAGATGGCCGGCGCCGACCTTCCCTTCCGCTTCGCCGACCTCGAGCTGACCCGCGCCGAGCAGGAGTCGCTGGCCGCCGGCGGCTCCGGCGCGGCCGCGCAGGTGCTGGCCGGTGACGGCCTGGCCTACCCGGTGCCGCTGCCCTCGCCCCACGAGCCCGACGAGGAGTTTCATCGACGGCTCAAGACGTATTACCGCGAGCTCGCGGTGTCGACGCTGAGCTTCGTCCAGGGCCTCGCGGCCGTCGACCGCCTGCCCATCCATGCCCAGGAGCGCGCGGCCGAGGTGCTCGAGGAGCTGCCGGAAAAGGCCGTCGAGCGCTACGACGGCCTCCTCCGGCAGTTGGCGGCCGACTTCCCCGAGGTCGCGCTCTGGTCGGCCCGGCGTCATCACGCCGTGGTGGGGCAGCTCGCCTCCGCCATGTCCGGCATGCAGCGCCTGCTCACCGACATCTCGACCGGCCGTCTGCCCGACGACCGCCGCGCCGCGGTGGCGAACGCCTACCGCGCGGCTCTCGACCGCCCGATCGTCGAGTCGTCCGATGCCCCACCCGGGTTGCGCATCCCGACGCTGGCCGAGGCCTACGTGCAGCCCCGGTTCCGGGTGGCCCGGGTCCGGCCCGGTGTCCCGCCCAGCGACGAGCGGTGGTGGTCCTCCCAGGCCGTCCGCGCCGACCTGGACGAGTTCCTGACGGGCCACCTGACGTCCCCCGAGGCCGTCGTCGCCCCGCTGCTGGTCCTGGGACAGCCCGGCTCCGGCAAGTCGGTGCTGACCAAGGTCATGGCCGCCCGGCTGCCGGCCGCCGACTTCCTGCCGATCCGCGTCGTGCTGCGCGAGGTGCCGGCCGACGCCGAGTTGCAGGACCAGATCGAGTACGCCATCCGGGCCGCCACCGGTGAGCGCGTCGAGTGGCCCGCCCTGGTCCGCTCCGGCCCCGACACCCTGCCGGTGGTGATCCTGGACGGTTTCGACGAACTGCTGCAGGCCACCGGCGTCAGCCAGACCGACTACCTGGTCCGGATCGCTCGCTTCCAACAGCGGGAGGCCGACCAGGGCCGGCCCCTGGCGGTGCTGGTCACGAGCCGCACCAGCGTGGCCGACCGCGCCCGCGCCCCCGAGGACACTGTCGCGCTGCGCCTCGAACCCTTCGACGAGGACCGCGTACGGGCCTGGCTTGACGTCTGGAACGCCGCCAACGCCGGCTGGCTGCACACCCGCGACCTGGCGCCCCTGCCCGCGCCCACGGTCCTGCGCCACGAGGGCTTGGCCGGTCAGCCTCTGCTGTTGCTGATGCTCGCCCTCTACGACGCGGACGGCAACGCTCTTCAGCGCCTGACCGGCGACCTGGGCCAGGGCGAGCTGTACAGCCGTCTGCTCCGCAACTTCGCCACCCGCGAGATCACGAAGCACCACCCCGACCTGGACGACCGCGGCCTGGCCCGGGCCGTCGACGAGGAACTGCACCGGCTGGCGATCGTCGGCCTGGCCATGTTCAACCGGGGCACCCAGTGGATCAGCGAGCCCGAGCTGGAGTCCGACCTGGCCGCCCTGCTGGTCTCGTCCTCCCCCGCGAGCCGCTCCGACATGCGCGCTCCCCTGACCTCCGCCGAGAAGGCCCTGGGCCGCTTCTTCTTCATCCACCACTCCAAGGCGTCCCGGGACGGCGCCGACCTCAGAACCTACGAGTTCCTGCACGCCACCTTCGGCGAATACCTGGTCGCCTGGATCGTCTGGCGCGCCCTGCGGGAGATCGCGGCCCGCGAGGCCGTATCCGAGTTCTCGCTGAGCGCCGCCCCCGCCGACGACGACCGGCTGCACGCCCTGCTGTCCTTCGCGCCCCTGTCCAACCGTCTGCCGGTCCTCACGTTCCTCGTCGAGAACACCGTCGCGGTCTCGCCGGACGAACGGGCCCGCCTCGCCGAACTCACGATCCGGCTCTTCCGGGCGGCGCACCTTCCCCGCGTCGGCCGGACCTATGAGGCTTACCAGCCACGCCACCAAACGGTGCCGGCCCGGCATGCCGCCTACAGCGCCAACCTGGTCCTGCTGACCGCCTGCCTGGTCGACGATCTCAGCGCCCGCGATCTGCTCGGCCCGAGCGCCGACCCGGTCGGCGCCTGGCATCAGGAAGCGCTGCTGTGGCGTTCCCAGCTCAGCAGCGACGAGTGGTCAGGCATCGCTGACGTCCTCCTGCTGGACAGGACGTGGGAGGGTGAGCAGCGGAGTTTCCGGCTCTCGATGACGGGCGATCCGTCTCCTCGGCCGGTCGACCCGGCGTGGACGTATGGCCTGCCGTACACCGACGGCCGGCGGGATACCTACGCGCAGCACGGCGCCGGTCAGCTCATCCGCAAGGCCAACCTCCAGTGCGGAAACCTGGACGACGTGCTGATGCACACAGTGCAGCCGTTGCTCGGGCGGCTGGGCCAGTCGGTGAACGCCTTCCTGGGGTCGCCGGACCTGGGATATGTCTCCGCCGCCCATCTGCTGCTCACCGCCTGGTTGCTGCCGTTGGGCGAGGCGACGGAAGACGACCGGCTCAAGGTCTACCCAGCTTGCGTCGAGGCGATAAGAGCCCTTGGATCGGATGAGGAGCAGGACGCGGCCCGGCTCATCTTCGATCGTCTCGCGACTGATTCCGGCGCGACCCTGGCTGTCGTCGCCGAGGTTCTGCGCCGGTGCGTCAAGATGCAGTTTTTCCTGTCAGTCCCGACTGTCGAGGCGCTCGCTCGCTGCGTCCTCCCCTATCTCGAATCGACCACCCGATATGAGGCGGATGATCTGGCGAACCTCGCCAAAGACGTGAACCTCATGCTGGATTTCCCCGCCAGCGATGACTCGGAACTGATCGCTCGCGTGTGGGTCACGGTCGCCGAGTTGGGGATTGCCACTGCCTACAAGGCAGCTCATGCCGGCTGGGACGCGTATCCGGAATTGACGCGACGGTGGCGGAACGCAGCCCCGTGGGCGGATCAGCCGGAACCGCTCGAGGATGCCGGGGCTGCGTGAAAGGAAGGCATGAGGAGGGCCTAGAACTCGAAGGTCGCAACCACCGGGGCGTGGTCGGACTCCGGGAACTTGATGTCGGTGGCGAAGGACTGGGACTCGTCGTGGAGGAGTTCGTTGTGGATTTCCGAGCCTCGGTAGTGGGCGAGCATGGTGCGGGTGACCAGCATGTGGTCGAGCATGTCGCCGCGGCCCTGGTGGAAGAGGGTGTAGCGGGAGGACTCGGGGACCGTGGTCTCGATGGGTACCAGCACGCGGCCGGCCAGGGCGCCGTTGCCGGTGTCCTCCACCTGGCCGCGGATGGCCAGGACCGGTACCTCGTCGGGGGTGGCGTTGAAGTCGCCGGCCACGACGATGCGGGCCTCGGGGTCGGCGTCCAGGAGCTGGTCGACCAGGCGGCGGACCTCCAGGGCCTGGGCCATGCGCTTCATCGACGAGATGAAGCTGCCCTCGGCCCAGCTGTCGGCGCTGCGCCAGGTGTAGGCGTCGATGGTCTGGCCGGGGATGTCGGAGGGGATCTTGCTTTTGAGGTGGACGTTGATGACGTGCAGGGGGGTGCCGCCGACGTTGAGCTCCACGTGCAGGATGGGGCGCTCGACGTTGATCTCGATGGGGTACTGGTCGGGCGGGTTGGCCGTCAGGCGGCGGTAGGTGGGTGCTTTGACCAGTTCGTTGCGGAGCTGGTGGCGGGCCAGGACCGGGAGGTGGGTGGCTACGACGAGGTTGCGCTCGTTGTAGACGCCGTCGTCCTTGGGTTTCGTGCTCACCAGTTCGGCGCCCTCGAGGTTCGTGCCGGCCAGCAGCTCGCGCAGGGCGTGCAGGTCGCGGGGCTGGCCGGGGCGTTCCTGGCCGTGGACCTCTTGGAAGCAGGCGACGTCGGCGCGCAGCCGCTTGATCTGCGGGCGCATGAGGGCGATGCGGTCGGCGAGCGACGGGCGGACGCCGGCCGGGGTCTCGTCGAAGTTCTCCAGGTTGAACGTCGCGATGCGCATGTGCCGAATGTAGGACTTGAGCTGGGAAAACACTGTCCTAGATCCAGCAGCATGGAGGCGGGTCGATGGACCCGCCCCCATGCGCCGGGTCAGTTGCCGGAGGCGTACAGGTCGGCGATCTCGGCGGGTGACAGAGCGCGGTCGTACAGATGGACCTGATCGACCGTGCCGTCCAGGTAATCGACCGGGTTGCCGCCGTACTTGCCGCGGCCTATCACGGTGTTGCCGGTCGGCGCGGCCTGCGGCAGGCAGGCGCTGACCGAGCCGGCGAGCGTGCCGTCGACGTACAACCGCAATTCGCCCTTGACCGTGTCCCGGACGCCGACCAGGTGGTACCACTGGCCGACGGTGGGCTTGACCGGGGCCAGCGCGCGGACGCCGGCGAAACTCATCGCGAAGCGCTGGTCGGCGCCGGAGTACTGAAGGAAGAAGTCGCTGTTCTGCGGGCCGTCCTGGCTGACCACCGTCTGGAAGCCGCCGTCCGCCTTGTCGAGCTTCACCCAGGCGGCGGCCGAATAGTCCGAGGCGGTGTTCAGGAGCGGCGAGCCGGCGTCGAGGAACTCCGACGAACCGTTGAGTGCCACACCCTGCCCGTTGTGTCCGTCGACGAAAGAACCGGCGGGTGTCAGACCGCCGTAGGAGGAGTCGAGCGGCCAGAAGGCGATCCCGGTCAGGCCGGGCGTGCCGGCCGGCGGTTGCGGCACCGCGGCGCCGGAGCCGTCGGCCGATTTGATGATCTTCTGGTTGATGGCCCTGACCTGGCGCAGGTCCATCTTCGTGACCTGACGGTCGTACGTGAAGAAGCCGTTGAGCTCGCCCTCCACGTCCGAGAGCTGGGTGTAGATGGCCGCGCTGATCCCGCAGTACTGCGCCGAGGTCAGCACGTCCTGCTGGTTGGCCACGTACTTCGCGGTCAGGGTGGCCGAGTCGGGCGTCATCTCGTACGCCTGGCCGTCGCCGAACCACATGTGGTTGGAGGTCTTCAAGCCGTAGCCGCCGTGCTCACCGTCGATCGACACGCGGGTCGCCGACGGCGCCGGGGACGCCGGACCCAGGTACTGATGGAAGTCGATCACGTCGCCGCGGCCGGAGTCGCCCTTGGAGTTGCAGCAGTTGACGCCGCTGTGCGCGTTGACCAGTCGGGACGGGTCCTGCGCCTTGACCGCGTCGGCGATCCGGCCGGTGGCCGCCCGGTCCCACTCGCCCCAGCCCTCGTTGAACGGCACCCAGGCGATGATCGACGTCCAGGACGCGTGTTCGCGGACCATCTCGTGCAGCTCGGCCTCGAACTGGTCGCGCCACTCGGGCGGGATCGGGCCGGTGTTCGCCGCCGGCATGTCCTGCCAGATCAGCAGGCCCAGCTTGTCCGCCCAGTAGTACCAGCGGTCCGGCTCGACCTTGATGTGCTTGCGGACCGCGTTGAAGCCCATCGCCTTGTCCTGCTGAAGATCCCACTTGAGGGCGGCGTCGGTGGGCGCGGTGTGCAGGCCGTCGGGCCAGAAGCCCTGATCGAGGTTCGCCATGTTGAACACGATCTTGCCGTTGACGGTGATGCGGAGCTTGCCGTCGGCGCCCTTGGCGGTGCCGACCGTGCGCAGCCCGAAGTACGAACCCACCGTGTCGACCGTCTTGCCCGCGCTCTGCAGGGTGACCGTCAAGTCGTACAGGAAAGGATTGTCGGGGGTCCACAGCTTGGGTTTGGTGATCGGCAGGGTCAGCTCGGTGCCGGCGGCGCCCGTCGCCGTGCCGACGACGCGGGAGCCCTCGCGCGCCACCGCCTTGACGGTCAGGCCGCTCCCGGTCGCGTTGACCTTGAGGCGCAACGCCGACAAAGACGGCGTCGACACCAGCTCGGTGATGCTCGCGCTCGGGACCGGCTCTATCCAGACCGTGCGCCAGATGCCGGAGCTGCCCTGATAGAAGATGCCGCGGTCGCTCGTACGGCGCTGCTTGCCGATCGGCTGGCCGGTGGCGTCGGTGAGATCCTCGGCCCAGACGATCAGCTCCTGAGGGCCGGTGCCGGTCAGCGCGTCGGTGACATCGGCGTCGAAGCCGTCGTAGCCGCCCCGGTGCGTGGCGACCTGCGTGCCGTTGACGTAGACCTTCGCGTCGTAGTCGACGGCACCGAAGTTGAGGCGCAGGCGGTTGCCCGAGCCGACCTTCCAGTTCGCCGGAACGGTGAAGGTCCGGCGGTACCACATGCGGTCTTCGTGCCGTTGGATGCCGCTGAGGGCGGATTCGATGGGGTACGGCACCAGGACGCGCTCGCCGAGGCTCTGCCCGGTGGGTACGGCCTGATTGACCTCGGCCTTGGCGAACTCCCAGACGCCGTTGAGGTTCTGCCACTTGTCGCGGGTGAGCTGCGGCCGCGGATATTCGGGGAGGGCGTTGGCGGGGCCGACCTGGCTGGTCCATGGGGTGGCCAGCGGCGGAATGCCGGGGTGCCAGGTGGGCGGGGCGCTGGCGGCGCCGGCGGGGGCGGGGGCGGCGCCGGCGGGGGCGGCCAGGCCGAGAGAGGCGGTGATCAGGAGGGCGGCTAGCAGGGCATGTCTCTTCACGCGCGATGGTCCCTTCGGTCGCTCGTGTTACGCCATGAGCCAACACATTTCAACAATGTTTCACAGGTAGCGTCAAGGACTCATGGACGTCGATGTTTGCCCGAAGGGGCAGGGAACCGACGTGCACCCGGCTCGCACTCGACCGGCCCGTCAAGCTCCGGCGCCCGCTGCCGACTCATAAGGGCATGAGCGTGAGCAGTGAAATCCGGCCGTCAGGCCCGGAGACCGTCGACGAGCCGCAGGATGCGCTGCTCTCTGACCTCGTCACGTTCATGACCAAGGACACGCCGTCGGTCCAGCACGTCCTCGAGCTGACCGGGGCCCATCTCGTGCGGGCGGGTGGCCTCACCGCCGCGACGGTGTTCGAGCTCGACTCCGAGACCGGCCTGCTCTACCCGACCGCCCAGCTCGGTGAGCCCGGCAAGCGCGACAACTTCACCGCCGGCAAGGTGTTCCGGCTGGCCGCGGGCGCCGCCCCGAAAGTCACTGGCGAGCAGATGCCGATCCGGCTGCGCATCGGCGGGCAGACCGTCGGCGTGCTCCTGCTCACCGGCGGCAACCTGGAGGCGCTGCGCACCGACGTGCTCGCCGCGCTGGCGCTGCACTTCGCCACCACCCTGCAGGGCCTCGCCGCCGAGAAGCAGCGGCAGTGGGTCTCGCACAACACCACGATCATTCGGCGCCTCTTCGAAGAGGGCATGACCGCGACGAGCGTCGAGGCGGCCGGCCGCATCCTCACCAGCGCGGCCGCCGACGGCTTCCGGACCGAGCACGCCGCGGTCTGCCTCATCGACGCCACCGGCAAGATCAGCTACGTGCACGGGGTCAGCTCGCCGGACGACGAGGCCTTCGCCACCGCCCTCGGCGAGGCCATCGACCAGACGCCGATGTGGCGGGCGATCAAGGACGGGAAGGTGGCGCTCGTCAACGACGCCTCGACGGCCCAGGTCCTGCCGAGCGGGCCGGTACGCCGGATGGAGCTCAAGTCGTACATCGCCATGCCGTTGATGTCGGCCGAAGGGCCGGTCGGCATGATCCTGTGCGGGGACTCGTCGACGCCGCGTGAATGGACGTTCCGGGACCGGATCTTCGCCGAGCAGCTCTCGGTCGAGGGTACCCTGATCGTCGACAGCGCCGGCATGCGCCAGGCCGCCCAGGCCCACGTCGCGCAGCTCAGCCACCAGGCGTTCCACGACTCGCTCACCGGCCTGCCGAACCGGTCGTACCTGATCGACCGGGCCGAGCGGGCGGTCAGCGACGCGGCCTCGCACGGTGGCCAGGTGGCGCTGATGGTGCTCGACCTCAACGGCTTCAAGCAGGTCAACGACACCGAGGGCCACCAGGCCGGCGACGCCCTGCTCCAGCAGGTGGCGAAGCGGCTGCTGGGCGCCGTCCGCGACGACGACGTGGTCTCCCGGCTCGGCGGCGACGAGTTCGCCATCCTGCTCACCCGCGACCCCGACGACGCGGTGGCGTCGGCGGTGGCCGAGCGCATCTGCGACCGGCTGCGCCAGCCGTTCACCATCGACGGCAAGCAGGTGACGGTGGGCGGCAGCGTGGGGATCGCCCTCTACCCGGAGGACGCGACGGACTACGAGGCGCTGATGAAGGGCGCGGACGCGGCGATGTACGAGGCCAAGCGCGACACCAAGCAGTACGGCGGCGGCCAGCGCCGCGCACGCCCGCAGCTCGGCTGAAAAAGGAGCCGCAACGCTCAGCCGACGAGGGCGGCGGCTCTCGGCGGGACAGGCGACGCTCAGCCGACGAGGGCGGCGGCTCTCGGCGGGAAAGGCGACGCTCAGCCGACGAGGGCGGCGGCTCTCAGCTGAAGAGGGCGGCGACCGAGATTCCGACGACGGCGCCGGCGGCCAGGAAACCGGCGCCGAACTTGCGGGTCTCGGGGAACCAGGCGGAGCCCGCCCCGACCAGCAGGTAGAGGGGTACCCAGGCCCAGAACGGGGCGGAGAAGCCGGCCAGCGATGGAAAAGCCGTCATGGAGCCGAGCGAGAACAGGCACGGGCCGGCGCAGCCGAGGGCGATGCCGGCGAGAAGGCCGGCCAGAAGACCACGGTCGATCATTTCGGCGGGTACGCGGGGTGAGGCGACCGTGAGGGTCGGATCGGCGTCGCCGGGCAGGTGGACCAGGGTGATGACGTAGCCGGCGGGGTCGTGGATGACGAGGACGCGGCCGTCGGGGCCGGGGCCGTCCTCGACGCGGCAGCCGGATTCCTCCCAGAAGTGGCGGATCTCGTCGGCGATGGTGCCGGTGGTGTCGCCCAGGTCGGGCAGGTGGCCGCCGCGGAGAATGCGAGGGCCGGGGCCGGGCGGCGGGCGCAGCAGAGCAGCCGGGACCGGGACCAGGCGCAGGCCGGCGTGCGCGTGCAAGGTGGCTTCGAGGCGCTGTTCGACGCCGCGGGTGGCCTCCGCTCGGCTGGGTCCCTTCACCCCGCCGACGATGCCAGCCTTTCGCCCGAGATTTCGTGAAACGGGAGGAGCGGGCCGAGGGGGTCAGGCGGCGCCGTCGGCTACTCGGGAGGCTCGGGCTCGTAGGGTTTCGCCTGGTTCGGGGTGGGGGGCCAAGTCGTCTCGGAGGCCCAGGAGCCAGACTCGCAGGTCGGCTATGACGTAGAGGTCCTGGCCCAGGTCGTTGGGCCAGGGCACGGGGACCGGCGGGGGTACCGGCGGCAGGGCCGCGCCCCGGCGCAGGCTGGACTCGGCCCGGGTGTAGCAGGCGGCCACGTCCTCGGCCGAGGTGGTCAGCTGGGCTTCGCACGGCAGGAGGCCGCCGGCCGGGCAGGAGCGGATCAGGGCCTCCGCGCCCCGGACGGCGTGGTGGCCGGCCAGCAACGTGGCCTGCCAGTCGACCGGGGAGTCCGGGTGGTGTTCGCTCTGGTAGAGCGCGAACGACGCCTCGGCCAGCAGGCTCGCGCCCCGGGCGGCCGGCAGGGCCGAGGCCTGCGCGGAGCCCTGGGCCATCACCGCGACAGTCTCGCGGACGACGTCGGCCGACGCCGCCATGAAGTTCGCCGCCGCCCGGCGCAGTTCGCCCGCGCCGCCGCGGGGCCAGGCGAACAGGCCGATCAGCACTCCGACCACCGCCCCGACCACCACGTCCAGCACCCGTACCTCGGCCAGGCGCCAGTCGACCGGCGTGACCTGGGCGAAGACCAGCGTGATGACCAGCGTGAACAGCGCCTGCGCCCAGCCCAGGCCGAGCAGCGGGCCCGAGGCGAAGCCGGCGATCATCACCAGGGGGAGGGCCACCACGTACACCGTCGGGTCCAGGCCCAGCAGCAGCAGGCCGGCCGCCACCACCGAGCCCCCGATCGTGCCGATCAGGGCCGGCTTCAGCGTCGAACGGGTCTCGGCGGCCGACGCCCGCAGCACCGTCAGGATGGTCAGCAGCACCCAGAAGCCGTGCGACAGGTCGAGACCGCCCGCGACCAGCCGGGCCACCGCCAGCGCGGCGGCCAGGCGCAGCGCGCCCTGGAAGGCGACCGACCGGGGCGTCAGGTTCTCCCTCAGGCGGTGCCACCAGAGGTACGGGGTGCTGCGTCCCGCGTACCAGAACGAGCCCGGCACCAGCGTCGCCGGCTTCTCCCCGGCCGCGATGCGCACCGCGAAGACCAGCGACTTGGTCCACTCCCCCAGGGTCAGTGCCAGGGCGCCCAGCTCGAGCCGTTCCGGGGGCAGGCCGCTCGGGTCGGTCTCGGTGCGGGCCCGGCGGAAGTCGGCCAGCGCCGCGGCCAGCTTGTCCGTGTCGGGCAGCGGTCCCCGGCCGTACAGCCACTCGGCGACCGTGTCCGTGCAGCCGGCCGCCGCCCGCAGCAGCCGGGCCGACGCCGGCAGCGTGACCGCCTGCCGGTCCTCCAGGAAGTAGAGGTCGGCCGCCCGGCCGACCAGCAGGCGGGCGGTGCCGGCGGCCGCGCTGAGCGCCCGGTCCCGCCGCGACGCCGACGCCGGCCGCAGCCCGGGTGGGAGCCGCGAGGGCCGCAGCGCCTCGGCCGCCTCCGTCACCTCAGGCAGCAGCGCCGCCAGCCGCGACCGGCCCGGAGCGCCCGAGGCGGCCGGCGAGCCCGACCATTCGTCGGCCAGGGCGTCGAAGCACGACGAGAGCAGCGCCACCGCGCGGGCCAGCCGCTCCCGGTACGGCGTCGGGGTCGGGTCGGGCCACAGCAGGAGTTCGGCCGCGGCCAGCAGCACCACGGCCATCGTCACGCCGGCCAGCCGCTGCGGGAGCGAGCCGGGATCGTACGGCGGAAAGCACGGCAGGATGTAGAGCAGCTGCATCCCGGCCGCGAGCCCGACCAGGCGGGGCCCGCCGACGCCGACGAAGCTCACCGCGAAGCCCAGCACGAACATGCCGGCCGCGGCCGCCCAGTTGCTCACCGACAGCAGCGTGCCCACGCCGACCAGCGCCCAGGCCACCGGCAGCACGGCGATCAGCGTCGCCGCCCGCTGGCGGGGACTGCCCGGGATCTGCGACAGCGCGCCCAGGGCGACCGTGCCGAACAGCGCGTACGGCGCCATCGCCGGCAGGTCGAGGACGTACCGGCAGAGATAGAACCCGAGGCAGGCGACCAGCGTGACGCGCACCGCGCGCCGGATGGCGAGAAGCCCCGGGTCCCGCCGCCGTAACCATTCCATCCGGGGATTATCAGACGAAGGCGCTCTCCCCCGTGATGGCCCGGCCCACAATCAGCGTGTTGATTTCCCGGGTTCCCTCGTACGAATAGAGGGCTTCGGCGTCGGCGACGAAGCGCCCGATGTCGTAGTCGAGCACGATCCCGTTGCCGGCCAGCAGCTCCCGGGCCCAGCCGACCACCTCGCGCATGCGGGTCGTGCAGTACGCCTTGGCCAGCGCCGAATGCTCGTCGCGGTACTGCCCGGCGTCCTGCAGCTGCGCCAGCCGCACGCACATTCCCAGCGATCCGGTCAAATTGCCCACCATTCGTACGAGCAGGTCTTGCACAAGCTGGAACGAGGCAATCGGCTTGCCGAATTGAGAACGATCTTTGGAATAGGAAAGGGCGATCTCGTACGCCGCCAGCATGACCCCGACCGCCTCCCAGGCGACGCCGCTGCGGGTCTGCCGGAGCACCTTGGCCGTGTCCTTGAAGGAGTTCGCGTTCTCGAGCTTGGACGACGAAGGAACCCGGACGCCTTCCAGGACGATGTCGGCGTTCTGCACCGTACGCAAAGCGATCTTGTTCTCGATCTTCGTGGCGGTGAGGCCGGGCGTCTCCCGTGGCACCACGAAGCCCTTGACCTGGTTGTCCTCCGGATCACGGGCCCACACCACGATCAGGTCGGCGAACGTCGCGTTGCCGATCCAGCGTTTCCGCCCGTCGAGGATCCACGAGTCCCCGTCGCGGCGGGCCGTCGTGCGCAGCCCGGCCGCCACGTCCGAGCCGCCGGTCGGCTCGGTCAGCGCGAACGCCCCGATCTTGTCGAACGACGCCATCGACGGCAGCCAGCGCTCCTGCTGCTCCGGCGAGCCGCACGTGCGGATGCTGCCCATGGCCAGGCCCGCGTGCACGCCGTAGAAGGTGGCCATCGACGCGTCGGCCCGGGCCATCTCCAGGGCGAGCCAGCCGCTGAGCAGGTTCGAGCCCGGCCGGTCGGCGATGTCGAGGTCCGCGTACCTCTTGATCAGATGATGGGGGAACTCCGCGCGGGCCCAATGGTCATTGGCGATCGGCACGACCTCGGCGTCGAGGAAGTCGTGGACGCGCCGCACGACGGCGGCCTCGTCGGTCGAAAGCAGGTCCTGAAAGGCGTAAAGATCACCGTCGAGCATATTTGGCTCACTACCCTCGTGCGGCGCGTCTTAGACTTCCGTCCCATGCTCACCATGCAGGACGCACTGGCCCGGTTGACCGCGTACTGGACCGCTCAGGGATGCCTGACGGTCCAGCCGATGAACACGGAGGTCGGTGCGGGGACGCTGAACCCGGCGACCTTCCTGCGCGTGCTCGGCCCGGAGCCCTGGCGGGTCGTCTACACCGAGCCCTCCGTGCGGCCCGACGACTCGCGGTACGGCGAGAACCCGAACCGCCTGCAGACGCACACCCAGCTCCAGGTGATCCTCAAGCCCGACCCGGGCAACCCGCAGGAGCTCTACCTGGGTAGCCTGGCCGCCATCGGCATCGACGTGAACGCGCACGACGTCCGCTTCGTCGAGGACAACTGGGCCTCCCCCGCGCTCGGCGCCTGGGGCCTGGGCTGGGAGGTCTGGCTCGACGGCCTCGAAATCACCCAGTTCACGTACTTCCAGCAGGCCGGCAACCTCAACCTCGACCCGGTGTCGGTGGAGATCACCTACGGCATCGAGCGCATCATCATGGCGCTTCAGGACAAGACCCACTTCAAGGACATCGAGTACGGCGACGGCATCTCGTACGGCGAGGTCTTCGGCCAGGGCGAGTACGAGATGTCCCGGTACTACCTGGACGACGCCGACGTGGCCGCCAACCGGCAGCTGCTGGAGATCTACGCGGGCGAGGCGCAGCGGCTGATCGACGCCGGTCTTCCGGTGCCCGCTCACACGTACGTGCTGAAGTGCTCGCAGGCTTTCAACGTCCTCGACTCGCGCGGCGCGGTGTCCACCGCCGACCGGGCCGCCGAGTTCGCCCGCATGCGGCGCCTGGCCGGCGAGGTGGCCAAGCTGTGGGTGGCCCGCCGCGACGAGCTGGGTCATCCGCTCGGCCTGGTCGAGGCCCTGCCGCCGGCGGCGCCGTTCTCCACCCCGGCCGAGCGGGCCGAGCCGCGCGCGCTGGTCTTCGAGATCGGCACCGAGGAGCTGCCGCCGTCCGAGGCGCGTGCCGCGCTGGCCTATCTCCAGCGCGCGGTCACCGAGGGCCTGGCCGGCACCCGGCTCGAGCACGACGAGGTCCGGACCTTCGCGACACCGCGGCGGCTGGTCGCGGTGGTCGCCTCGGTCGCGGCCAAAGAGACCGATCATGTACGGACGGTGAAGGGCCCCAAGGTCGGCGCGCCCGAGAAGGCCGTCGAGGGGTTCGCCCGTAGTCAGGGTGTCGCGGTCGGCGCGCTGCTGACGGGCGAGGTCAACGGCGTACAGCACCATGTCGTGGAGAAGCACGAAGCCGGCGGCGCGGCAGCGACCGTGCTGGCCGGCGTGCTCGCGAAGGTCGTCTCCGGCCTGCGCGCGGCCAAGAACATGCGGTGGAACGACCCGCAGCTGTCGTTCAGCCGGCCGATCCGCTGGCTGACCGCGCTGTGGGGCGACGACGTGGTGCCGGTGGCGCTCGGCACCCTGGCCGCCGGCCGGCAGACCCGGCTGCTGCGCACCTCGGAGACCCCGGTCGTCGAGATCGCGTCGGCCGAGACCTTCATGGAGACGCTCGCCCTGGCCGGCATCGTGGCCGACCCGGAGGACCGGCACGACCTGATCGTGACCGGCGCCCAGGACCACGTCTACCCGGAGGGCCGCATCGACGTGGCCGGCGAGGCGGCGCTGATCGAGCAGATCAGCTACCTGGTCGAGGCGCCGACGCCGCTGCTGGGCACGTTCGACGAGAGCTACCTGTCGCTGCCCGACGCCGTGCTGACGACCGTGATGCGCAAACACCAGCGGTACCTGCCGGTGCGTGACGCGGAGGGTCAGCTGCTGCCGATGTTCGTGACGGTCGCCAACGGCCCGGTCGACGTGGAGCTGGTGCGGGCCGGCAACGAGGCGGTGCTGCGGGCCCGGTACGAGGACGCGGCGTTCTTCTACCGCGCCGACCGTTCGACCTCCCCGGCCGACATGCGCGAGCGCCTGACCCGGCTGACCTTCACCGACAAGCTCGGCTCGATGGCCGACCGGTCGGGCCGGATCGCGGCGCTGGCCCTGTCCATCGCCGACGGCCTCGGCCTGGGCTCGGCCACCCTGGGCCGCGCGGCCCGCCTGGTCAAGTTCGACCTCGGCTCGCAGCTGGTCACCGAGATGACGTCGCTGGCCGGCGTGATGGCCCAGGACTACGCGCTGCACGCGGGCGAGCCCCGCGACGTGGCGGCCGCCGTCTACGAGGCCGAGCTGCCCCGCAACACCGGCGACGCGCTGCCGGCGTCGATCCCCGGCGCCCTGTTGTCGCTGGCCGACCGCCTCGACCTGGTCACCGGCCTGGCCGCCACGGTGGGCCTGCCGACCGGCAGCAGCGACCCGTTCGCCGTACGCCGGGCGGTCCTGGGCCTGCTCGCCGTGCACCGGGCCCACCCGGCCCTGTCCGGCTTCTCCCTCACGTCGGGCCTGTCGGCCGCGGCCGCGCAGCAGCCGGTGCCGGTGCCGGCCGAGGTGCTGGCGGCGGCCGGCGAGTTCCTGGCCCGCCGCCTGGAGCAGGTGCTGACCGAGGAGGGCGCCCCGGTCGACCGGGTCCGGGCCGCCCTCATCCACTACGACCGCCCGTCGGTGGTGGACGGCCTGCTCACCCAGCTGGACACGCTGGTCGGCAACCCGGACTTCGTGGCGGTGGCCGCGGCCATCCAGCGGGCCCGCCGCATCCTGCCGGCCGACACCGCCGCCGGCTACGACCCGGCGGCCCTGGTCGAGCCGGCCGAACTGGCCCTGCACGAGGCGGTCTCGGGGGTGAAGACGGACTTCGGCACCGACCTGGCCGCCTTCACGACGGCGGTGGGCCCGCTGGTCGCCCCGCTGGCCCGCTTCTTCGACGAGGTCTTCGTCATGGCCGACGACCCGGCCCTGCGCGCCGCCCGCCTGGGCCTGCTGGCCACGGTCCGCGACCTCGGCGCCGGCCTCCTCGACTGGCCGGAGCTGCGCCTCTGACCGCACCCCCACCCGTGCGCCGCGCGGGGCCCGATCGCCCTCGCGCCGCGCGGCCCGTTCACCCTCGCACCCCGCGCGGCCCGTACACCCTCGCAACCGCGCGCGGCCCGCACTCCTCCGGCCGCGCGCGGCCCGCACCCCTCCGGCCGCGCGGCTCGCGCCCTTCGGCCCCGCGCGGTGAAATGAGGCGACGACTCGGGCGCCAGGGGCTAGCCTCCCCCGAATGCATGAAGCATCGAGCGCACTGACCTGGCGGCCGCTCTCCCCCGGCGACGCGAGGACGTCGGCGGACCTGCTGAACGCCATGGAGGCGGTCGACCGGATCGGCGAGTACTACGACGAGCAGGACACCCTCCAGGAACTGATCGACCCCTACACCGATCTCGAGCGCGGGAGCCTCGCCGCCTTCGACGGCGACGTGATGGCCGGCTTCATGAAGACCCGGTACCAGGCGGCGCCGGAGGGAGTCCACCGGATCGTCATGGACGGCGGGGTGGCCCCGGGCTACCGGCGCCGCGGACTCGGCACCCGGCTCGTGACGGCCGGGGTGGCGGCGGCGAAGGATCTGCACGCGCGGCACCACCCGGCGCTGAAGCTGGCCGTCGACGTTCACAAGCCCGAGAGCATGGCCGGCCTGCCGGAGCTGATGACGGCCCAGGGCTTCACGCCGGTCAGCTACTACCAGCACATGCAGCACCCGCTCGGCGACAACGTCACCGGGACGGCGATCCCGGCCGGGCTGCGCGTCGAGCCCTGGTCGGAGCGGAACGACGAGGACTTCCGGCTGATCCGCAACGAGGCGTTCCAGGACGACCTGCTGCGGGCGCCGATGACCGTGGAGTCCTGGAAGAGCAAGATCACGAACCAGGCGTTCCGTCCCACAGTCAGTTTCCTGCTCCGCGACGAGGCGAACGGAACCCCGGCGGGCATGCTGGTGACGATGTCCTGGGACGCCGACACCGCGGCCACCGGCGTCCGCGACGCCCGCTTCATGTTCATCGCGACGCAGCCGGCCTACCGCCGGCGGGGCGTCGCCGCCGCCCTGATCGGGCACGCGCTCCGGGCCGCGGCCGCCGAGGGCTACGACCGGGCGCTCGTCGAGGCGGACTCGGAGAGCCCCGCGCTGAAGGTCTACGAGCGGGCCGGCTTCACCCCGAAGCTGCGCTTCGTGAGCTGGGCCCTCGACGTCTGACCCCACCTGATCGCATCGGGCCGCGCCGGTCGGGCGCGGGCCTTGAGGTCTCCGCCAGAGTGGAACCCGTGATCGCGGCACTGAACCGGCTGGTCTCGCTCGTCGAGGCGGCCGACGAACTCGACGTCGCCGAGACGGCCAAGGAACTCGGGACGACCGAGCACCATCTGCGGCGGATGTTCTCGTCGCTGGCCGGCATGCCGCTCTCGGAGTACGTGCGGCGGCGGCGGATGACCATGGCCGCGGCCGACGTGATCCGGGGCCGGGACGACCTGCTCGGCATCGCCGTGCGCTACGGCTACGGGTCGGCCGAGGCGTTCGGCCGGGCGTTCCGGGCGGTGCACGGCGCCTCGCCCGGTGACGTCCGCCGGAACGGTGGGCCGCTCCGCACGCAGCCGCGACTCACGTTCCGTCTGACCGTCGAAGGAGGCAACCCCATGGAAACTCGCATCGCCGACCGGCCCGCTTTCCGCGTCGCGGGACACGCGGCCCGGGTTCCGCTGATCCACCGTGGCCCGAATCCGCTGATCCAGCAGCACATCGCCGGCCTGCCGGCCGCCGAGCACCAGCGCCTCAAGGAGCTCAGTGACACCGAGCCGGGCGGTCTGCTCCAGGTCTTCGACGACCTGGATTCCGATCGTACGGAGGGCAGCGAGCTCACCTATCTGCACGGAGCCGCCGTCACGGCCGGCACGCCCGTGCCCGCCGATCTGGACACTCTCGAGGTGGCGGCCGGGGCGTGGGCGGTGTTCCGTACGACCGAAGCGTCTCTGCCTGAGACCTGGGCCGCCACGGCGACCGAGTGGTTCCCGTCGAATCCGTGGCGGTTGCGCCCGGGCCCCGAGATCGTGGTGCTGGTCGATCGGGAGGCCCGGGAGCTGTGGCTACCTGTCGAAGGCGCTCAGGGCTGAGTGGGTGAGAGGTCGGAAAGCACCTCGTTGAGCCCGGCCGACGTCAGGTTGGCGTCCAGCGCCAGGAGCTGGGGCAGGACGCCCCTGGTGTCGTTGGCGTAGAGGCCGGCCAGTTCGGTCGCCAGCGACATCCAGCTCGTGGTGGTGGCGCCGGGCGCCCAGGGCCGTGTGCAGCACGCACACGTCCGTGGTGAGGCCGCCGATCGCCAGGTGCTTTCCCGGGGGTACGGCGCTCGAGAAGGCTCATGACGACGCGTACCTCAAGCCCGGGGTCGGCTCCTCCGGATCCATGTGGATGCGCGAGACCACGGGCGACGGCACCCGGGCGAACGTATCGATCTCCGGCTTGAGCTCACGCAGCGGGGCCAGAAGCCGCTCGGCCCGCTCGTCGCCGGCCTGGACGGCGCCGTCGATCATCACCCAGTTCCGGCCGCGGAACGGCTCGGGCAGCTCGGGGGCGAAGCCGTGCCCGGCCGCCTGCTCGACGACGGGCGATCAGGTGGTGCCGGCCCGCACGCGGGCCCGGCGGTGGGCCGCGTCGACAGTGACGCCGGTGAGGCGCGAGGTGCGGAGCATGACCGTACGGCCGAGGTCGGGCAGTGGGTGGGCGTTGTGCCCGGTGCCGACCGGCGTGACCCGCAGGCCGGCCCGGCCGGCGGCGCGCAGGACGGCGCTGATCTGGTCGGCGCTCTCCGGGTAGACCACGGCCGCCGGCCGCAGGTCGGCCTCGAGCGACCAGGTGCCGCGCGCCCGGTCGTATCCGTCATCCCCCGGCAGGAAGACCGTTCCGGCGGCGGTCAGCAGAGATGTCGCCCTGTTGTCGTTCACGATTTCTCCCCTTCCATTTATCTGTCCGGTCGAACGCGGCGGATTCGGAAGAGAATTGTTTGCGGGCAACACCGTCGGGGCGGTTCACCGTCGTGTGTATTGGCACAAAAATAGCGGTCACGCCATTTCGGCAGCCGCTCGCCCATCAGGAAAACACCCCCTACTGTCCGGGTGTACAGTAGGGGGTATGTCACACCCCTCACCCCGGCGGACCCGCGATCCGATCCGCAAACAGGCGGCGATCCTCGCGGCGGCCCGGGCCGTGTTCGCCGAGCGCGGCTACGAGAACGCCACCATCCGCGAGATCGCCCGCCGCGCCGGTGTCACCCACGGCCTGGTCGTGCTGCACTTCTCCACCAAGGAGCAGCTGTTCGTCGCCGCCACCACGCCCGACCCGGAGTCCCTGTTCCAGGGTGTCCTCGACGACGACGTCGCCAAGCTGCCAGAACGCATCGCCGCCTCCTTCGTGCACCGGATGGAGACCTCCGAGGGCGCCGACCCGGTCATCGCCCTCATCCGCAGCGCGGCCGGCGACCAGCAGGCGGCCAAGGCCCTGTTGCGGACCCTCCAGCAGACGGCCGTCGACGGCTACGCGCGGGTGCTCGACCGGCCTGATCTGGACGCCCGTGTCAACATGATGGGCGCCCATCTCATCGGCGTCGCCTTCAGCCGTTATGTGCTGGCCGACGGCCCGGTCGCGACCATGTCCGCCGACGACCTCATCACCCGGCTGACCGCGACGATCCGTACCATTCTGTTCGATTAGCCTTTCCGCCGGCGCACCATTTCCGCGATCCAGATCGGCGCGTACGGCGACGTGCAGTCCGGCGAGGTCGGATAGTGCATGAGGATTTTCCGGCGCTCATGGGCCGGCATATCAGCAGGACGACCAGCCGCGCGGCGGTGTCTCCGGTCGCCCCCACGCGGACGACCATCATGCTCTAAGGGGTCATCTTTGCCTTAAACCCCCGGTTGGGGTACGCCGGTTGGGTACCGTCCGTCTTCGTGGACGACCCGGAGGACGACTCGGCCTGGCCCTTCGAGGGCACCGGCGCGGACGCGCCGCGGGAGAGCCGCTTCGCGATCTGGCGCTGGATCCTCGGCATCTTCGTCATCGTCCTGCTGATCTGCGGCGGCACCGTGCTGGCCCTCAACGCCTGGCTCGGCCACCAACTGGACAAGACCCGCGTCTCCCTCGGCGATTAGCGCGGCGGCGTATTCTTCGCGCGTGGGGCTGCGGTTCGCGACACGAGGGTCGGATTCGGCATGGGTCGACGCCGTGTGGACGTGCGGCAGCGAGCGGGTCGACTCCATGACGGCCGTTGCCGGGGTGCGGTGGGGGCTGGTGTTCTGGGAGCGGGACGGGCGGTCGTACGCGAGTGTCACCGGGCCCGAGACGCGGACCAGCACGGCGCCGGTGCCGGAAGGGGCCAGCTTCACCGGCATCGAATTCGCTGTGGGCACGTCGTTGCGGATCGCGCCGGCACCGTCGCTGGTCGACAGCGGCATCGAGCTTCCCGACACCTCGCGCCGGACGTTCCGGCTCGACGGGGCGCGCTGGGAGACGCCCGGGGTGGATGACGCCGAAGCCCTGGTGGCGCGGCTCGTGCGGGGCGGGACCGTGGTGCGCGATCCGCTGGTCGCCGAGGTGCTGCGCGGGGGCCGCCCGGAGGTGTCGGGCCGGACCGTCGAACGGCGGTTCCGGGCCGCGACCGGGCTGACGCGGGGTGCGGTACGGCAGATCGAGCGGGCCCGGACGGCGGCGGAGCTGCTGGCGGCCGGCGGGACGGCCGGGGACGTGGTGGCCAAGCTGGACTACTTCGACGAGCCGCACCTGGCCCGGGCGCTGCGGTCGTACGTCGGGCGCACCGTCAAGCAGCTGCGGGGCGGCGACGGCGGCGCGATCGGGCTCGACCTTCCTCAGCGCTCGACGTCGTAGACGAGTTTCAGAATTCCGTTCTTGTACGCCTCGGACTCGCGCAGGCTGAGCATGTGCTTGTCGCGGTCGGCCCGGCCGAACAGGCTCTTGCCGGCGCCGAGCAGCACCGGGAAGACGAGCAGGTTGTACTGGTCGATCAGGCCCGCGTCGGACAGCCGCCGGGCGAGTTCGGCGCTGCCGTGGATGAAGATGGCGCCGCCCTCGCCCCGCTTGAGCTCGGCCACGTCCTCGGTGGAACGCAGGATCGTGATCGGCCCCCACCCGTCGACGAGAGCGTCGTCGGTCAGGGTGGAGGAGACCACGTACTTGGGAAGGTCCTTGTAGCCGGCGTGGTCCTCCGAGCCCGGCCAGACCGGCGCGAACGCCTCGTAGCTGCGCCGCCCGAACATCAGGGCGGCCGTGTCGGCGAGCTCCTCCCCCTTCAGCGACCAGGCTTCGGGCACGAACTCGAGGTCCTTGAACACCCAGCCGCCGCTGCGATGCCCTTCGGACGGCCCACCGGGCGAGTCCACGACCCCGTCGAGCGACATGAAACCGGTGTAGACCAGACTGCGCATCGTTCTGTCTCCTCCTGCCGAGAGCGGGCTGCCGAAAACGACGCTAGAGCCTGACCGCCCCGCCGTCTTGGACGGAAACGACAGTGTCGGACTACGGTCTGAAGGCATGGCCTACATCACCTGTGACCGGTCTTCGTCCTGACCCACCACGAGCGGGACGACCTGCCGATGGCGGGGGGCACGACGTTCCACTTCGTCACCGGCGGTGTCGACGAGGCCCTGAAGCGGGCGATCGAGGCGTCCGGGGACGGCACGATCGCCGTCGCCGGCGGCGCCACCACTGTCAACCAGTTCCTCCGGGCCGGGCTGATCGACGAGCTGCGCCTGCACATCGCGCCGGTGACCGTCGGGGCCGGGGCGCGCCTGTTCGACGGCGTGCCGCCGCTGAACCTGGAGCGGATCTCTTCACGCGCGGCGTCGCTGGTCACCCATGTCACGTACACAATCAAGCGCTGACAGCGTGGGCCGATAGCCGAAGCGCGGCCGTGGCGGCGCTGGAGCCGTAGACCCGGTCCAGGGTTCGCGGGAGCGGCCAGCCCCGCTCCGCGAAGGCGGCGGCGACCTCGGGGGCGCGCGCGGCGATCAGGCCCGCGGCGTCGTCGAGCAGGGCGCCGCAGCCGGTGCGGCGGAAGGGGTGGCGGCCGGCGACGACGAAAATGCCGGTCGCCTCGGCCGTCACGGCCGCCCGGGCCACCGCCGCCCCGACGAGCCCGGACGTGCCGGTCACCGCGACGAGAGGCATCAGGGGCCCGGGGTGCGGGCCAGGACGAGGCGGCAGCCGGGGGTGATCAGGTCGGTGGAGACGACGGTGAAGCCGGCGGTGGTCAGGTCGGCGCGCAGGGCCGGGAGTGGTGTGGTGCGGTAGTACATGACGAACGGGGGACGCCACACCGCGTTCCGTACGCGCATGGCCAGGTCGAAGCCGAGCGTGGCCACCCCGGCCACCGAGGCCACGGGTGGGGTGTCGCCGATCGGGAAGGCGAACAGGCCGCCCGGGCGCAGCGCTCGGCGCACACCCGCGAAGACCGCCGGGCGCTCCGACGGGAGGAAGTGGCCCAGCGCGCCGAAGCTGACGGCCAGGTCGAAGTCGCCCGCGAAGGGCAGGGAGCGCACGTCGGCCCGGACCAGGGTGGCCGCCGGGTGGGCGCGATGGGCCTCGGCCAGCATCCCGGCGCTGAAGTCGACGCCGGTGACCCGGGCGCAGCCCACCGATTCCAGGACCGACAGGCCGGCGCCGGTGCCGCAGCAGACGTCGAGGCCCGCCTCGAACGGGCCGGTCAGCGCCGCCGCCGTCGCTTCGAGGACGCCCGACGGCGTACGGAACGGGGTGTGGTCGAATTTCGGCGCGAGGAGGTCGTAGCCGCGCTCGACCGAGGACATCGCCTGGACGAACAGTTCGCGGAGCGACGGTCCCTGTGGCGAGAACATCGCCCGAGCGTACCTACCGGCCGAGCATCAGGCGCGGCAACGTCTCGGCGCCGCGAACCCCTTCGGTGCGAAGAGTCAGCGCGACCGTCTAACTCTGGGTGAACCCGGGATTAACGCGCCGCCCTTTTCGCGCAGTTTCCGTGATCGCTACGTCACTGTTCCCTGTATGTCGATCGCGTCGCTTCGACTCTGCGAGGGACCAGCCGGCGACGGTCGCCGGCGCCGAGTCCCGTGGAGGACCCCGTGCCCGACCGACGTCAGGTGCTGCGCATGAGCGCTGTCGCCGCCGCGGCTCCCGCCCTCACCGGAGCCGCCGCCACCATCGCCACCCCGGCGCAGGCGCACGGCCGTACGAGAACCGAGGTCTTCGGACATCGCGGCGCCTCCGGCTACCGGCCCGAGCACACGCTCGCGTCGTACGAGCTCGCGGCCCGGATGGGCGCCGACTACATCGAGCCCGACCTGGTCTCGACGAAGGACCACGTGCTGGTCTGCCGGCACGAGCCGGAGATCAGCGGCACCACCGACGTGGCGTCACGCCCCGAGTTCGCCGACCGTAAGCGGACCGTGGTCCTCGACGGGGTCAGCGTCACCGGCTGGTGGACCAACGACTTCACCCTGGCCGAGCTGAAGACGCTGCGCGCGATCGAGCGCCTGCCCGCCGTGCGCCAGGAGAACACCCTCTACGACAAGCTGTTCGAGGTGCCGACCTTCACCGAGGTGCTGGCGCTGCGGGCGAAGCTGTCCAAGGAACTCGGCCGCGACATCGGCGTCATCCCGGAGACGAAGCACCCCACCTTCTTCCGCCGGCTCGGCCTCGAGCTCGAGACGCCGCTGGTGCGCGCCCTCGACCGGGCCCGCCTCAACCGGCGCGGCGCGAAGGTGTGGATCCAGTCGTTCGAGGCGGTCAACCTCAAGGACCTCAACCACAAGTACCGCGTACAGGTCAACCTGGTCTTCCTGACCTCCGCCGCCGGTTCGCCGTTCAACGACAGCAGGACGTACGCGCAATACCTCACCCCGGCCGGCCTGAAGGAGCTCTCGTCCTTCGTGGACGGCATCGGCCCCGACAAGAGCCAGGTCATCCCGCGCAACGCCGACGGCACGCTGGGCACGCCGTCGAGCCTGGTCAGGGACGCCCACGCGGCCGGCCTCAAGGTCATCCCGTACACGTTCCGGGCCGAGAACCAGTTCCTCCCGGCCGACTACCGCGTCGGCACCGACCCGAACGCCTACGGCCGGGCCATCGACGAGCAGATCACCTTCCTGAAGACCGGCATCGACGGCCTCTTCACCGACCAGCCCGACATCGGCGTGCTCTCCCGCACGCTCGCTTTCGACTGAGTTCTCACCGGATGACCGGGCCGGCGCTCACCTGAGCGCCGGCTCTGTCACCTCAGAGGCTGAACGGCACTGCGACCGAACGACGAAAGCGCTGCTCACCTCGTCCGGCGTCACGAACGACAGCATCCTCGAGGCGCTGACCGGCCTGCTGGGCAAGCCGATCGCCGAGGCGAACGCGCCGTTCATCCCGACCGCCCACGTGCCGTTCCCGGGCGGCCCCCAGACGGTGTGGACGGCGATCCACGGCCCGCTGGCCGGCCTGGGCTGGAAATCGCATGCCGACTGAGCTATCCGCCGCCCGGACCATCTCCGCGCCGCGACACCAGCAGCACGATTGCCGTGACGAAGAGGCCCCCGGAGCCGCCGAGCACCGTGAAGTGAAGCCACGGGCCGCCGAAGTTGTCGTATGGGTCGTCGAGGAAGCGCGCGGCGAAAACGCACATCGACGACACGGCCATCGACCACAGCACCGTTCGGTTGTGCCACCAGGGACGCTCGGCAGCCACCCGTCCTCCACGTTCACGAAGCTGCCGGCGGCGCGCGGCCCGGAACTGTCCCGGGCCGCGCGCCGCCGGTTGCGGCGGAACTATTCGCGGGGTGGGTCGGCCAGGGGCCAGCCGCCGGCGGCCAGGTGGGCGGAGACGCGGACGATGTCTTCCGGGGTGGCGGCCTGGAGGACCTCGTCGTTGATCATTGCCTCGATGTCGGTGGCGGTGATCGGGTCGCCGCCGGTGGTCTCGGACTGGGCGGCCAGGTCGGCGGCGATCTTGCGGACCTCGTCCTCGGTCAGGCTCCGGCGCAGCAGGCCCAGCAGGGCCACGTAGTCCTGCCTCGGCACGCCGGCCGGATATCCGGCCCGCAGCCAGTCGATGGCTCGGGTGAGAAAGGAGTCGGTCATTACTTGTCCACGATGGTGGGGAAGATGTGGTCGAAGCTGATCGTCTTGCCGAAGCCGCTGGCCACGATGAACGTGATGCCCAGCAGCACGCCCAGGATGACGATCGTGAACAGCACGTAGCCGAGCACCGTGCCCGCCGGGTTCGGGCGGGCGTGCGAGTCCTCCGCGTCGCCGCCTGCGCCCCAGGCCAGGGAGCGGATACCGAGCGCGAACAGGGCCGGCAGCCCGGCGCCGAGCACGAGACCGGCGGCCAGGACCTTCCAGGCGCCTTCGAGGGCGAATCCCAGGTTGCTCATCGATCAGACCCCCGTCTTGGCCGGCTCACGGGTGTCTTCCCCGGAAGTCGCGTCCCATTCGTCGTTCACGTTGTTGTGGTCGATCGGTGTCTGCTTCGAGCGCAGGTACATGGCGCCGGCCGCGGCCAGCAGAAGCGCGAAGATCACGATGGCGCCGGTGAGGCCGCCGATCACGTCGCTGATCCACCACATCAGGGCGCCCACGATGGCGGCCGAGGGCAGCGTGATCATCCAGGCCGCGACCATGCGACCGGCTACGCGCCAGCGGACCTGGGCGCCGGGCTTGCCCACGCCGGAGCCGAGGATGGAGCCGGTGGCCACGTGCGTCGTGGAGAGCGCGAAGCCGAGGTGGCTGGAGGCGAGGATGACCGCGGCCGAGGAGGATTCGGCGGCCATGCCCTGGGGCGGGGCGATCTCGACCAGACCCTTTCCGAGGGTACGGATGATGCGCCATCCGCCGAGGTAGGTGCCGAGGGCGATGGCGATCGCGCAGGAGGCCTTCACCCAGAACGGGATGCTCTTGGTGTCCGTCCAGTCACCGGCGGCGATCAGGGCCAGGGTGATGATGCCCATCGTCTTCTGGGCGTCGTTGGTGCCGTGCGCCAGCGAGACGAGGGAGGCGCTGCCGATCTGGCCCCAGCGGAAGCCGTTGTCGGTGAACCGCTGGGCGACCCCGACGGTGATCTTGTAGATGAACCAGGTGCCGACGGCGGCCACGACGCCCGCGATGACCGGGGAGAGCACGGCCGGCAGGAGCACCTTGCCGACGACCCCGTCGAGCTTGGTGCCGTTGCCGTTCCAGTTGACGCCGGCCCAGCCGAGGCCGGCGATGGTGGCGCCGATCAGGCCGCCGAACAGCGCGTGGGAGGAGCTGGAGGGCAGGCCGAGCAGCCAGGTGAGCAGGTTCCAGATGATGCCGCCGATCAGGCCGGCCAGGATGATCAGCAGGAGTGCTTCGCCGCCGTTGGCGGTGAGCGATTCCTTCGGCGTACCGTCCGAATTCTGGATCTTGACAACGGCGTTGCTGACGGTGAGCGCGACCTCGACGGAGAGGAAGGCACCGATCAGGTTGAGGATGCCCGAGAGGGCAACGGCGACCTTCGGCCGCAACGCTTTGGTGGCGATGGACGTGGCCATCGCGTTGGCGGTGTCGTGGAACCCGTTGGTGAAGTCGAACCCGAGAGCGGTGACCACCACCAGCACCAGAATGACCGTTGACTCTGTCACGAAGCCAGATTCACCCGAGCAACGCGCGCGCGGAAGGTTCAGGTGATCAGCATCTAAATGTTGCGCCCTCGTTAACCTGACGTCCATCTAGGGTTTCGCGCGCACACACGTTTCACCCGGCCGAGCCATACAGCTCGGCCGGGTGAATGGCAACTTGTCAGGGTGTGGGCTGGAGCACGACGGTCGCCGTGCCGGTCTGAGCCGGGTCGCCGGTGTCGGTGTACGACGCCACGAAGACCGCTGTCAGGTTGGAGGCGCCGGCGTGACCGGCGTCCAGGAACGTGGTGATCGAGCCGGTGCAGCCGGACGCCGTGGACAGCGGGTGCCCGTGCTGGTCGTGGCCGAGAACGTAGGTCACCGTGACCCGGGCGCAGTCGACCGGCTGGTCGTCGGTCACCTGGACCTGGAAGTTCACCGTGTCACCGAAGTGGAAGGGCTGCCCGGCCTGCGGGCTGGTGAACGAGACCTTCGGGGCCGCCGTGCCGACCGGCAGGATCACCTCGGCCGAGGAGGACCGGCCGGTGCTGTCGGTGACCTTGAGGGTCGGGCGGTAGTTGCCGTTCGCCGTGAAGGTGAACGTCGGGTTCGGCGACCGCGAGTCGACCCGGTTGTCGTTGTCCAGGTACCACTCGTAGCGCAGGGCGTCGCCGTCCGGGTCGGCCGTGCCGGCACTGGAGAACTGGACCGTCAGCGGCGACTGGCCCGAGGTGGGCGTCGCGGCGACCTTGGCGATCGGGGTGCGGTTGCCGCGCACGTAATCGAACCGGGACAACTGGGCGTCCGGGTTCTCGGCGAAGTAGCCGTCGCCGTACTCGAGGACGTAGAGCGCGCCGTCCGGGCCGAACTCGAGGTCCATCGGGTTGTCGAAGACCAGCTCGGGCAGGACCGACTCGATCTTCGTGACCTGGTTGCGGCGGTCGAGGGTGAGCGCCTTGACCCAGTCGCGGGTCCACTCGGCGAACAGCGGCTTGCCGTCGAACGCGGCCGGCCACTTGATCGGCGACCGGGACCACTTGTCGTAGTCGTAGGCCGGGCCGCCCATCGGGCCGATGCCACCGGTGCCGAGCTCGGGGAACTGGGCCGAGGCGCCGTACGAGTAAGCGATCTCCGCCTTCTCGACCGGCGGCAGGTTGCGCAGTCCGGTGTTGTTGGGCGACTCGTTGACCGGCGCCGCGCAGTTGAACGGGGCCCCGGAGACGCCGGTGGCGAAGTCGTAGTCGACGTACGGCTTGTCGGCGTCGGCGCAGTACGGCCAGCCGTAGTTGGCCGGCTTGTCGATCGCCAGCCAGCGGCCGTGCCCGGCCGGGCCCCGGGCCGGGTTCGCGTTCTGCGCGTCCGGCGAGTAGTCACCGACGTAGATCACGTCGGTCTTGGGGTCGATGGTGAAGCGGAACGGGTTCCGCAGGCCCATCGCGTAGATCTCCGGCTTGGTCTTCGCCGTGCCCGGCTTGAAGAGGTTGCCCTTGGGGATCGTGTAGCCGCCGCTCTTGCCGACCTTGATCCGGAGCACCTTGCCGCGCAGGTCGTTGGTGTTGGCCGCGCTGCGCTGGGCGTCGAAGACCGGGTTGCGGTTGGCCCGCTCGTCGATCGGCGCGTAGCCGTCGGAGGAGAACGGGTTGGAGTCGTCACCGGTCGACAGGTACAGGTTGCCCTTGCTGTCGAAGTCGATCTTGCCGCCGACGTGGCAGCACTGGCCGCGGTCGACCGGCACCTGCAGGATCTTCTGCTCGGTGTCGAGACGCAGCGTGCTGCCCTGCAGCTTGAAGCGCGAGAGCTGCAGGTGGCCCTTGAACCTGGCGAAGTCGGCCGCGGTGCCCTCGTTCGGCGCGTCGCCCTCGTTGACCTGGGGCGTCGTCGGGTCGTCCTTCGGCGTGTTCAGCACGGGCGAGTAGTAGACGTACACCCACTTGTTGTGCTTGAAGTCGGGGTCGATCGCGATGCCCTGCACGCCCTCCTCGTCGTGGAGGTAGACCGGGATCTTCGCGGCGAGCACGTTGCGGCCGGTGGCCGGCTCGTGGATGCGTACCTCTCCGGTCCGGGCCGTGTGCAGCACCCGCCGGTCCGGCAGGACGGCGATAGCGATCGGCTCGCCCGGGAAGTCGTTGAGGGTCACCTTCTGGAAGTCCGACGAAGGTGGCAGCGGCTGGGCCGGCGGCGAGGGGTGGGCCACGGCGGCGCCGGGCGCCACCAGGACGGCGGCGCTGATCGCGCCGAGGACGGACAACTTACGAATCATCAGAACCTCAATCCGGCGAGGTAGTCGTAACCGCGTTCGGCGGTCACGAGGGCCTGCTCGGGCGTACGCGGCGGGGAGCCGGCGTCGTCGCGCTCGACGATGTATTCGATGAGTCCCGCTTCCTTCGAGTGGTCGAAGATGCGGCCGAAGTCGATGAGCCCGTCGCCGGGGTCGGCGAAGCTCGCGTTCACGTCGAGATCCTTGACGTGAACCTGCTTGATGCGGCCGCGGTTCTGTTTGATCAGGTCGACCGGGTCGTGCGCGCCCCGGAAGGCCCAGAACAGGTCGACCTCGAAGTGCACCAGGCGCGGGTCGGTCTCCCGGAACAGGATGTCCATGCCGGTCAGGCTGGTCCCGTTCTGCCGGAAGAACTCGGCGTGGTGGTTGTGGTAGCCGAACTGGAGCCCGGCCTTGCGGGCGAGCGCGCCCGCCTTGTTCAGGTCGGCCGCGAACGCCCGGTAGACGGCGGCGTCGCGGATCGGGCCGTTGGCGCCCTGACCGAAGAACGGGTGGACGATGAACTTGTTGCCGACGATGGCCGCGTCCTCGAGAGCACGCTTCCAGGTGTCGGCGTTCCACGGCTGCGGGATGCCGACGTGGCCCGAGGTGGCCCGGATGCCGGCCTTGTCGAGCGCGGCCCGGAACTGCGCGGCCGTGCGGTTGACGAAGCCGGCGTGCTCGACCCTCTTGTAGCCGATCTCGGCGAGCTCGGCGAGGCTCGCGTCGAGGTCGATCGCGAGCTGGTTGCGCAGCGTGTAGAGCTGCACGCTGATCTGGTCACGCGGGACTCGGCTGAGGTGGCCCCCGTGGGAGCCGCCTGCCTGGGCGGCTCCGGGAACGGCGATGGTCGCGGCGGCGCCGGCCGCCGCTGCGGCGCCGAGGAGTTGACGACGGTTCAGTGAATGCGGCATTGCGGTCTCCCTATCGAACGACGTCGCTCGATAGGTTACCGATCTGTTTCGTCGAAAGTGAAGCTAAGTTTCTTCAGATCAAGCAAAAGTTCTCGCTGTCCGGACAAAACATCGTTTAGATGCGGCTGTCAGCGTCGACAAGTGACAGCGCATCGACGAGGATGCGCAGACCCTCCCGCGCCTCGGCCTCGGTGAGGGTCAGCGCCGGCCCCATCCGCAGCACGTTGCCGTACAGACCGCCCTTGCCCACCAGCAGCCCACCGGCCCGGCACTCGTCGAAGACGCGCAGCGTGGCCGCCGGGTCCGGCTCGGTCGTTCCCGGATGGACGATCTCGACGCCGATCATCAGGCCCTTGCCGCGCACCTCCCCCACGATCGGCAGGTCCAGCGCGCGCAGACCGTCGAGCAGGATCGCGCCGACCCGGGCCGCGTTCCCCTGGAGGTCGTGGTCGAGGACGTAGTCCAGGACGGCGTTGCCGGCCGCCGCCGAGACCGGGTTGCCGCCGAAGGTGGAGAAGCTGATGGCCGGCACCGCGTTCATCACCTCGGCCCGGCCCACGACACCGCCGAGCGCGAACCCGTTGCCGATGCCCTTGGCGAACGTGATCAGGTCGGGCGTGACGCCGTGCGCCTGATAACCCCAGAAATGCTCACCGGTGCGGCCCCACCCGGTCTGCACCTCGTCGGCGATGAGCAGGATCCCGGTCTCGGAGAGGACTTTCTGGTACGCGCCGAGCAGGCCGTCCGGGCCGGCCACGAACCCGCCGACACCCTGCACCGGCTCGGCGATCAGCGCCGCCACATCGCCCGCGGTGACAGTGGCCAGAACCTCGCGCAGGTCGTCGACGGCGGCGTCGAGGATCGCGTCGCCGTCCAGGCCGGCCATCCGCCCGCGCAGCCGGTCGCCGGAGGCCAGCCACGAGACGTTGAGCGGGGTGAGCGCGCTCGACGACCAGCTGCGGTGCCCGGTGACCGCCATGGTGGCGAAGGTCCGGCCGTGGTAGCTGTTCTTGATGGCCAGGATCTGGTTGGAGCGGCGCAGGTTGGTCGCCATGAGCAGCGCGGTCTCGTTGGCCTCGGTCCCCGAGTTGGTGAAGAAGACCCGGGCGTCGGGGATGCCGGACAGCCGCGCGATCTTCTCGGCCAGCTCGACCTGCTGCCGGATGAGATACAGAGTCGAGGTGTGTACGACCCCGGTGGCGAGCTGACGCTGAACCGCCTCGTTGATCTCGGGAACGTCGTAGCCGACCATCGTGGTCAGCACCCCGCCGAAGAAGTCCAGATAGGAGCGGCCGTCGCTCCCGGTGACGCGCCGCCCCGACCCGCTGACGATCTCGAGGGCGTCGTCGCCGTAGTAGGTCGGCATCCAGCTCGGCAGCACAGCCTTGTGGCGGGCCAGCAGATCATCGGTCATGGTCGCTCCTTAGCGGGGTGAATCGGATGAATCCCAGATGCGAGACGGGTGGAGGGGTGGGGCACGGCTACCGCCAGCCGCGGGGGTGCGGGCGGGCTCGGGGGCCGCTGCCCCGGGTGTCGAGCAGGGCGGCGGCGGCCAGGGCGTCGGCGAGGGCCTCGACGTCGGTGGAGACCAGCCCGGCGGTGACGCGGACGTGGTCGGAGGGCAGCGGGGTCACACAGAAGGGGGCGCCGGGGGCTACGGCGATGCCGTGTGCCGCGAGGGCGACCATGGCCATCTGCTGGTCGTCGACGGCCATCCAGAGGTTGATGCCGTCGTCGGCGGTGGCCGTCACCCCGCGGGCGTGCAGGGCCGCGAGCAGAGCCGAACGCCGGGCCGCGTAGACCTCGCGGGCGTCGGAGACCTGGGCGGCCGCGGCCGGGTCGGTGAGCAGGTCGAGCAGGACGGCCTGGAGCAGCCGCGAGGACCAGCCGGGGCCGAGCAGGCGGCGGTCGGCCACGGCCGAGATCACCTGGGCCGGGCCGCCCACCGCGGCCAGGCGCAGGTCGGGGCCGTGCGACTTGGAGAAGCCGGCGATGTGCACGGTCCGCGGCGTGCCCAGGCTGACCGGCGGCGCCGAGGCGATGTCGCCGGCATGATCGTCCTCGACCACGAGCACGCCGGGATAAGAGCCGATGATCTTCGCGAGTGAGGCGGCCCGGATCGCGGTCATGCTCACGCCGGTCGGATTGTGCGCCCTCGGCTGCAGGAACACGGCGACGACCGGGTACGACGCGAGCGAGGCCGCCAGGCCCTCGGGCGACATGCCGGATTTGTCGACCGGCACTCCGATCACTGTCGCACCGACAGTCTGCAACAGGTCGAGCAGCGGCGGAAAGGCCGGATTCTCGACGACCACGTGATCCCCGAAGCGCACCGCCACGCCTATCAGCCGGTCGATCGCGTCCAGAGCACCGTCCACAACGGTCAGGGCGTCCGGCGCGAAGGGCCAGCGAGCGCGCAGCACCTCCTCGAGCCTCGGCAGCACCGGCGCGTCGAGGTAGCTCGACGTCAGCCGCCCGTCCCCGATGCGTTTCAGCGCGTCCGTGAGATCCGGCAACAGGTCGTGGTCGGGCACACCGGTCGACAGATCGTGGGCGACCGCGCCCACCGCGCTTATCTGCGAGTAGCGCAGACGCTGCCGCGACGAAGCGGTCGCGACGAACGTCCCCGACCGCCCGCGCGTCCGGAGAACACCGGCTCGCGTCAGGCTTCGCCACGCCTCGCTCACGGTCGTCGGGCTCACCTGAAGCGAGCGCGCGACGTCTCGTACGGTCGGCAGGCGCGCGCCCGCCGGCAGCGTCCCCGCCGTGATCATCCGGCTGATGGCCGCAGCGATTCCCCGGGCGCTGCGATCGTCCACAGCGTCCACTATTGGCCCGATCAAATTACCTCTCAGAAACATTCCGTTACGTACGGGCAATTGTTCGCATGAATCTGTGTCGTTAGTGTCCTACGGCATCAGGGAGCTCAAAGCAAGCCGCAATCGCCGCCGGTGACAGGGCATGCGATTTCTCGACGGCCGCCGGGTTTGCGGACGTTGGGAAATCGCCTGGCCTGTCACCGGTTACAAGGCGATTGCCGCGGAGCGAAGCGGAGCCAGGAGGGCTAGCGCAGGGGCTATGACGGGGAGTAGACACACGATCACAGGCCTGTTGCGGCCGTGTGAACGCTTATAAAGATCAATTGAGAGGGGCAGCAGTCATGTCCGACGTCGTTCGCGCCGCCCTCGTCCAGACCACCTGGACGGGCGACAAGGAATCGATGATCAAGGCCCACGAGGACTATGCCCGCGACGCCGCAGCACAGGGCGCCAAGGTGATCTGCTTCCAGGAGCTCTTCTACGGGCCGTACTTCTGCCAGGTGCAGGACGCCGCCTACTACGAGTACGCCGAGTCGATCCCCGGCCCGACCACCGAGCGCTTCCAGGCCCTCGCCGCCGAGCTGGGCCTGGTGATGGTCCTGCCCATGTACGAGAAAGAGCAGGAAGGCGTCCTGTACAACACCGCCGCCGTCGTCGACGCCGACGGCTCGTACCTCGGCAAGTACCGCAAGCACCACATCCCGCAGGTGAACGGATTCTGGGAGAAGTTCTACTTCCGGCCCGGCAACCTCGGCTACCCCGTCTTCGACACCGCGGTCGGCAAGGTCGGCGTCTACATCTGCTACGACCGGCACTTCCCCGAGGGCTGGCGCGAGCTGGGCCTGGGCGGCGCGCAGATCGTCTTCAACCCCTCGGCCACCAGCCGCGGCCTGTCGAGCTACCTGTGGCAGCTGGAGCAGCCGGCCAGCGCGGTCGCCAACGAATACTTCATCGGCGCCATCAACCGGGTCGGCATCGAGGAGCTCGGCGACGACGACTTCTACGGGCAGAGCTACTTCGTCGACCCCGAGGGCAAGTTCGTGGGCGAGGTCGGTGACACCCACAACCCCGAATTGATCGTACGGGACCTCGACCTCAGCCTGATCAAGACGGTTCGCGAGCGCTGGCAGTTCTACCGCGACCGCCGCCCGGAGAGCTACACCCGGACGGTGGCCTCGTGAGCATCCTCATCAAGGGCGGGACCGTCGTCGGCACGACCGGCCCGTACGCCGCCGACGTGTTGATCGACGGCGAGACGATCGCCGCGATCTTCGCTCCCGGCCGCGCGCCCGAGGGTCCGGAGATCATCGACGCCACCGGGAAGTACGTCATCCCGGGCGCGATCGACGCGCACACCCACATGCAGATGCCGTTCGGCGGCACCGAGGCCAGCGACACCTTCGACACCGGCACCAGGGCGGCCGCCATCGGCGGTACCACCACGATCATCGACTTCGCCATTCAGCGGTACGGCGAGGTCGTGCAGGACGGACTGGCCGCGTGGCACGCCAAGACGGCGGACACCTGCCACATCGACTACGGCTTCCACATGATCGTGGGCGGGGTCGACGACGAGTCGCTCAAGGCCATGGACCAGCTCGTCACCAGCGAGGGCATCACCAGCTTCAAGCTGTTCATGGCGTACCCGGGCGTCTTCTACTCCGACGACGGGCAGATCCTGCGGGCCATGCAGAAGGCCCGCGACAACGGCGCCCTGATCATGATGCACGCCGAGAACGGGCCGGCCATCGACGTCCTCGTCAAGCAGGCGCTGGAACGCGGCCAGACCGACCCGATCTACCACGGCATCACCCGGCCCCAGGAGCTCGAGGCCGAGGCCACCAGCCGGGCCATCTGGCTGGCCAGCGTGGCCGCCGACTGCCCGCTGTACATCGTGCACCTGAGCGCCTCGAAGGCCCTGGAACAGGTGCGGGCCGCCCGCGACCTGGGCCGCAACGTGTTCGCCGAGACGTGCCCGCAGTATCTCTATCTGACACTGGAGGATCAGCTCGGCGCGCCCGGCTTCGACGGCGCCAAGTGGGTCTGCTCCACTCCCCTGCGCAGCAAGCACGAGAGCCACCGGGCCGACCTGTGGCAGGGCCTGCGCACCAACGACCTGTCCGTGGTCTCGACCGACCACTGCCCCTTCTGCATGAAGGACCAGAAGGAGATGGGCCTGGGCGACTTCTCCAAGATCCCGAACGGGATCGGCAGCGTCGAGCACCGGGTCGACCTGCTCTACCAGGGCGTGGTCGACGGGAAGCTGTCGCTGGCCCGCTGGGTCGAGACGATCGCCACCACCCCGGCCCGGATGTTCGGCATGTACCCGCGCAAGGGCGTCATCGCGCCCGGCTCGGACGCCGACATCGTGCTGTACGACCCGAACGGGCGTACCCGGATCAGCGTCGAGACGCACCACATGAACATGGACTACTCGGCCTGGGAGGGCTGGGAGATCGACGGCCGGGTCGACACCGTCCTGTCCCGCGGCGAGGTCATCTCCCGCGATGGCGAGTACACGGGCCGCGCCGGCCGTGGCAAGTACGTTCCCCGCGCGCTCTCCGACTACCTGGTCTGAACGGAGCCCGCATGGACATCGGAGTGGTACTCCAGAACAACCCGCCGGCCATGCAGGTGGTCGAGCTGGCCAAGCAGGCCGAGGCGGCCGGCTTCAGTCACGTGTGGACGTTCGACTCGCACGTGCTGTGGCAGGAGCCGTTCGTCGTCTACTCGAAGATCCTCGACGAGACCGAGCGGGTGATCGTCGGCCCGATGGTCACCAATCCGGGCACCCGCGACTGGACGGTCCTGGCGTCGCTGTTCGCCACCCTCAACGAGATGTACGGCAACCGCACGATCTGCGGCATCGGCCGGGGCGACTCCGCCCTGCGGGTGCTCGGCGCGACGCCGCAGTCGCTCGGGCAGCTGCGCGAGGCGGTGCAGGTGATCCGCGGCCTGGCCAACGGCGAGAAGGTGACGCTGCGCGGCAAACAGCAGCAGCTCGCGTGGGCGCCGGACAGCCGGCTGGACGTGTGGGTCGCCGCGTACGGCCCGAAAGCCCTGGCCCTGACCGGCGAGGTCGGCGACGGCTACATCCTGCAGCTGGCCGACCCGGACATCGCGGCCTGGATGATCGGCGCCGTGCGGCGGGCGGCCGAGGCGGCCGGCCGCGATCCGATGGCCATCAAATTCTGCGTGGCGGCACCGGCGTACGTCGGGAACGATCTCGGCCATCAGCGGGAACAGACCCGGTGGTTCGGCGGCATGGTCGGCAACCACGTGGCCGACATCGTGGCCCGCTACGGCTCGGACGGCACGGTCCCGCAGGTCCTGACCGACTACATCAAGGGCCGCGAGGGCTACGACTACGCCGAGCACGGGCGGGCCGGCAACACGCACACCACGTTCGTGCCCGACGAGATCGTCGACCGGTTCTGCCTGCTGGGCCCGGTCGAGCAGCACCTCAAGCGCCTCGAGGAGCTGCGCGCGCTCGGCGTCGACCAGTTCGCCGTCTATCTCCAGCACGACGCGAAAGAGGAAACCCTCCGGGCGTACGGCGAGCACATCATCCCGGCGATCTCGTGAGGAAGCTTCTGTACGCCGTCCTCGGGCTCGCCGTCGCCGTCGTGCTGTGGGAGGGCTACAAGGCGGTCGGCAACCCCGACGGGACAGTGCTTTTCGGGGTACGGGTCCTGCCCCGCGCCGACGACCTGTCCATGCCCCACCTGTGGACGGTCCTCGAACGGCTCGGCCGCCCGGAGCTCACGGGCGGCCGGCCGGTCTGGATCGTGGTGGTCCAGGCGTGCCTGTTCACGCTCGGCATCACGGCCGTCGGCTTCGTCGTCGGCGCTGTGGTCGGGCTCCTGCTGGCGGTGGCCATGGAACGGTTCCGGATCGTCGAGCGCGGCCTGCTGCCGTACGTCATCCTCAGCCAGACCGTGCCCCTGGTGGCGCTCGCGCCGCTGGTGGCCGGCTGGGGCGGCACGATCATGCCGGCCTGGGCCGTGGTGTCGGTGATCGCCGCGTACCTGGCCTTCTTCCCGGTGGCCGTCGGGATGCTGCGCGGCCTGCAGTCCCCGTCGGCGAGCGGCGTCGAGCTGATGCGCAGCTACGCCGCCGGCTGGTGGCGCACCCTGGTCAAGCTGCGCTTCCCGTCCTCCCTGCCGTACCTGTTCCCGGCCCTGCGCCTGGCCGGGGCGGCGGCGGTGGTCGGCGCGGTGGTCGGCGAGATCTCCACCGGCACCCGCGGCGGCGTCGGCCGCCTCATCATCGAATACTCGCGCGAGGCCACCTCGGACCCCGCGAAGGTCTACACCGCGATGCTCGGCGCCGCCCTGCTCGGCCTCGTCGTCGCCGGTCTCGTCAGCCTGCTGGAGCTGCCGCTGATGCGGCACCGCCGGCACGTGGAGGTGGTGACGCTATGAGCGCTGTCATGGTTTCGTCCGTCACAAAGGTCTTCAATCAGGGACGCCCGGACGAGGTGGCAGCACTGTCCGACGTGGACCTGACCGTGGGCGACGGGGAGTTCGTGTCGCTCATCGGGCCGTCCGGGTGCGGCAAGAGCACCCTGCTGCGGCTGATCGCCGACCTCATCGAGCCGTCCACCGGCACGGTCACCGTGGCCGGCAAGGGCGCCGGCCAGGCCCGCAAGGAGCAGGCGTACGGGATCGCGTTCCAGCAGGCCGGGCTCTTCGAGTGGCGCACGGTGCTCCGCAACGTCGAACTCCCCCTCGAACTGCGCGGCCTGGGCAAGGCCGAACGCAGGGCGCGGGCCGAGGAGATGCTGGCCCTGGTCGGCCTGGCCGAGTTCGCCGGGCACTATCCGGCCCAGCTCTCCGGCGGCATGCAGCAGCGGGTGGCGATCGCGCGGGCTCTGGCCGTGCAGCCGCCGTTGCTGCTGATGGACGAACCGTTCGGCGCCCTCGACGAGATGACCCGGGAACGCCTGCAGAGTGAGCTGCTGGGCATCTGCGCCAAGACGGGAACGAGCACGGTCTTCGTCACCCACTCCATCTCGGAGGCGGTCTTCCTGTCCGACCGGGTGGTCGTCATGTCGGCCCGCCCCGGCCGCATCACCGCCTCGGTGACCGTCGACCTGCCCAGCCGCGACGACGCCGCCCGCCAGTCACCCCCGTTCTTCGACAAGATCACCGAAGTCCGCCAGGCCCTGCGCGGCGCACCGGTCAGGACCGCCTCATGAAGTGGGTGCGCTCGGTCGTCCCGCCCGTGGCCGTCGGGGTGCTGGCGATCGTGGCCTGGGAGCTCACGGTCTCGCTGGGCCGGGTGGCGCCGTTCATCCTGCCCGCCCCCTCGGCCATCTGGCGCGAGCTGGTCGCCCAGCGGCAGAACGTGTGGGAGGCCGCCCTGGCCAGCGGCGCGAACGCCCTGATCGGCTTGGCCGCCGGCGCCGTCCTGGGCGTGCTGGCGGCCATGGTGGCCAGCCGTTTCACGCCGCTGACCGAGGTCTCCATCCCGTTCGCGGCGGTGCTCAACGCACTGCCGATCATCGCCCTGGCCCCGATCCTCAACAACATGTTCGAGTCGACCAGCAGCATCCCCCGCCGCCTGGTCACGGCGATCATCGTCTTCTTCCCGGTCTTCGTGAACACCCTGCGCGGCCTCCGCGAGGTGGACCCGATCCACCGGGAGCTCATGCACACGTACGCCGCGAGCGGCTGGACCTTCGCCCGCAAGGTCCGCCTGCCGGGAGCACTCCCCTACGTCTTCACGGGCCTGCGCCAGGCGTCCTCGCTGGCCGTCATCGCGGCGGTGGTGGCCGAGTATTTCGGCGGCCTGCAGACCGGCCTGGGCTCGCGGATCACCAGCGCGGCCGCGTTCACCGCGTACCCCCGGGCCTGGGCCTTCGTGGTCGGCGCCTGCCTGCTGGGCCTCGTCTTCTACTTGACCACGCTGCTGCTGGAACGCCTGGCCATGCCTTGGCGAACCCGCCTGATCGCCTGACCCCCCCCGCCGCCAGACCAGGGCCCGCCCTCCCAAGGGGGCCCCCATCCAACACAGCCATCCTCCCGCATTCACGAAATCTCGGCTGGAGACCTGTGGACAACCGGCACGCGCCCTATCGAGCACTCTAGAGCCCATTTTCGGAGGTATCCATGCGACGAATCCGGATATTTACGGCCGTGGCCGCCGCGACCGCCCTGCTCGCGGCGGGCTGCGGGACGGCCGACGACTCGGCCACGCCCGCCCCCGGCGGCAGCGGCGGCGCCCTGACCCCCATCAAGCTGCAGCTGCAATGGTTCTACCAGGCCCAGTTCGCCGGCTACATCGCCGCCGTCGACCAGGGTTTCTACAAGGAGCAGGGCCTCGACGTGCAACTGCTCGAGGGCGGCGTCGACATCGTCCCCCAGACCGTTCTCGCGCAGGGCAAGGCCGACTACGCCGTCGCCTGGGTGCCCAAGGCGCTCGCCTCCCGCGAGCAGGGCGCCGGGATCACCGACGTCGGGCAGATCTTCGGGCGGTCCGGCACCTATCAGGTCGCCTGGAAGGACTCCGGCATCAAGACCGCGGCCGATCTCAAGGGCAAGAAGGTCGGCAACTGGGGCTTCGGCAACGAGTACGAGCTGTTCGCCGGCATGACCAAGGCCGGGCTCGACCCCGGTAAGGACGTCACCCTCGTACAGCAGCAATTCGACATGCAGGCGCTGCTCAAGAAGGAGATCGACGCCGCCCAGGCGATGAGCTACAACGAGTACGCCCAGCTGCTCGAGGCCAAGAACCCGCAGACCGGCAAGCTCTACACCGCCGACGATTTCTCGATCATCGACTGGAAGTCCGAGGGCACCTCGATGCTCCAGGACGCGGTGTGGGCGAACACCGAGAAGCTCAGCGACCCGGCGTACCAGCAGCAGACCGTGAAGTTCCTGACCGCCACCATCAAGGGCTGGGCGTTCTGCCGGGACAACGCCGAGAAGTGCCGGGACCTGGTCGTGGCCAAGGGCTCGAAGCTGGGCAAGAGCCACCAGCTGTGGCAGATGAACGAGACGAACAAGCTGATCTGGCCGGCCACCGGGGGTGTCGGCGTCATCGACGAGGCCGCCTGGAAGCAGACCGTGGACATCTCGATGACCACCAAGAACCAGACCGGTGACACCGTTCTCACCAAGGCGCCGGAGGGGCTGGCGTACACCAACGACTACATCAACCAGGCGATCACCGCGGCCAAGGCGGCCGGCGTGGACGTCAACGGCACGTCGTTCCAGCCGGCCACCGTGACCCTCACGGAAGGCGGCGCCTGAGACAGCTATTCGGTGATCAAGCGGGCCGCCAGGGCGACCGAGGTCAGGTCGCCCTGGCGCAGCTTCTCGGCTGCCGAGTGCTCGCCCAGGTTCTCCAGGCGGTGCGCCGACGAGTCGACCAGTTGGTCGTCGCCGGCCAGCAGCCGCTTGGCGATGCGGGCCTGGGCCGGGCTCAGGTCGGCGTAGGCGCACTGGTCGAGCGCGGTGATGGTCTCGGCGTCGAGCGTGCCGGCGATGGCCCGCTCGGTGACGACCTTGAGCAGCCAGGTCGGCCACCAGCCGTATTTGCCGACGGCCAGGCCCGACCGTACGGCCAGCTCGGGCCGCTGGCCGGCCCGCAGCAGCCGCAGGGCCAGCGCCGAGTCGAACTGTTCGAGCCGCAGCGCGTGCACGAAGACCCGCATCAGGGCCTGGGTGCCGACCACCGGCTCGATCTCCGCCGCCGCGTCGGCGAAACGGCCTTGCAGGGCATGGATCAGCGCGTACGCCTCGGTGGTGCCGGCGTCTCCGGTCGAGCGCTCGTTGAGGCGCTCGACGGTGGCCACCAGCCGATCGGTGCCCTTGGTGGCCCGCTCGGCGAGCTCTTCGCTGGCCGGCTTGTTGAGGTGGCGTACCACCACCTCGGCCGCGATCTCGGCCTCCCGGCGCAGCAGCGGCGAGGCGATCTTCGGCGTGATCACGTCGGAGAGCCCCTCCGCCGCGGTCGCGGCGTCGAAACGCTCCGAGACCTCTTGGAACTGCCCCCACCACGAGGCGGGATGTCCGACGGTCACTACCCCCGTGCTCACGATCGTCCCTCCGTGTAGCTCGCCGGACTCAACATCCCGGCCTTCACCAATGTGCGGCTGAGCGGACGGGTCAGCTCGGCCAGGCGTACGCACGCGTCGGTTCCGATCGCGTCGTACGCCGGCTGGGCCAGCCGGTCGGTCACCGCTTCCACTTCCGCGCGCAGCTCGCGGCCCGCGTCGGTAAGCACGCCACTGTCTTCGGCAATCAAACCTCTGATCTTTAGGGCCTCGGCCGCGCCGGCCCAGTGATCCCGGCCCCAGCCGCGGCTCAGGCGCAGGAACCGCTCGTCCATGTCGCCCGAGGCGACGTGCAGCACCAGCGCCTCGAGTCCCCCTATCCCGGCGGCCAGCAGCGCCGCCACGTGGCCGTCACCGCGAAACTCGCGCAGCAGCGTCTGCGCGTGCCACAGCACGAGGTGCGGCTCGTCGGGCCAGGGGAGGCCGAGATGGGCGGCGAACAGGGGCCGGCCCTGCGGCCACGCGGCCGCCGCCTCGGCCGCCCGCCGGGCCAGGGTGGCCGCCTCGGCCACTTCCGGTGAGGCGAGGGTCGCGGCGCCGAGGCCGCGGGTGAGGGCGGCGCCGGCCGCTTCGAGCCGGGCCCGCGCCATCGCGGCCGGGTCCGTCTTCTCCCAGACCGCCGGAAGGGCGCGGGCGACGAGGGTGGGATTGAAGTTGTAGAAGGTGGCGGTGATGACGTCGGGGCCGACCCGCCCGAACCCGGCGCCGCGGGAGGCGAAGTAGCCGTCGGTCGGGCCGACACCGAGTTCGGCGTAGCGCGCGGGGGCTTCCGGGACGAAATAGATCATCGAGTGGAGGGGCTCGGTGACGCGCCAGGCCCGCCGCTGCGGCGACTCGCTCATTCGTCGGCCCCCAGACCGGGCAGCGACGCCGGCGCCGCCGACTCGATCGGCGCGTCCGAGTGCCGTGGCGGCGGCAGCACGGCCTCGGTGGACCAGGTGCCGGACTTGCGTACGGCCGGTCGGGTCACCATGCGTACCGGCAGCGGTGGCGGGGTGAACGGTCCCGCTCCCCAGCGCACCCAGATCGCCTCCCGCCCGGCCGCCGCCTCGGCGAGCAGCTTCTCCACCGTGCGGGGCCGGTCCAGCCGGTCGACCTCGATCGCGATCGGCGCCGCCGACGGCCGGGCGCAGGCCACGTCGAGCACCGAGTGGCCCTTCAGCGGTGGCGGCAGCGGAAAGACGCTGGGCGCCCGCCGGTAGACCCGCCAGCCCAGGGTCGAGCCCCAGTCCGCGATCTCCTCGATGATCCGGGCCGTGGCCTGGTCGTTGCTCAGGTCGGTGAAGCGCAGATCGGCGAGCCGAGCTTCCAACGAGTGCGCGGTGTCCATCGCCGTACATTAAGCCCTCCCCTCATGCCGCCTTGGCCAGCTCCACCCGGCCGGACAGCAGCCGCGTCATCTCCTCGGCCGGCATCGGGCGGGCCAGGTGGTAGCCCTGGCCGAGCGTGTAGCCCAGGCGCTGCAGCCGGTCGGCCTGCTCCTGGTTCTCGATGCCCTCGGCCACCGTGTCCAGGCCGAGCGCACCGGCCAGCTGGACGACGGCGCGGGCCACCGCCTGCCGGGCCTCCGCCTCCGGTGTTCCCATCTCGTCGAGCTCGATGCCGTCGACGAACGACTTGTCGAGCTTGACGATCGAGGCCGGGAACGAGCGCAGCAGGCTCAGCGACGACTCGCCGGTGCCGAAATCATCGAGCGCCAGCCGTACGCCCATCTCGTGCAGCTCGCGCAGTGTGCGGGACACCTGCGGGCCGCGCAGTACGGCCGACTCGGTCAATTCCAGCACCAGCCGGTCGGCCGGCAGGCCGGAATCGGCCAGCGCCGCCCGCACGTCGGCCACGAAGTCCGGGTCGTGCAGCTGCCGCACGGACACGTTGGGGCCGAGCTTGCGCATGCAGTCGGGGCCGAACTCGGCCAGCCAGGCGGCGGCCTGCCGGCAGGATTCGCGCAGCACGAAGCGGCCCAGCGGCACGATCAGCCCGGTGCCCTCGGCGGCCGGGATGAACTCGCCCGGCGGCACCAGGCCGCGGGTGGGGTGCTGCCAGCGCACCAGCGGCTCGACGCCGACGACGCGGCCCGTGGCCAGCTCCATCAGCGGCTGGTAGTGCACGCGGAACTCGCCCGCGTCGAGGGCGCGGCGCAGCTCGCCGCCGATCCGGGCGTGCGCGAGCACCGGCTGTTCCATGCCGTCGTGGTATCGCACCGCGTTGCCCTTGCCGCGCTGTTTGGCGGCGTACATGGCGACGTCGGCGTGCCGCAGCAGCGGGTCGAGACCGGCACCCGCGCCGGCGGTGGCGATCCCGATGCTGGCGTGCACCAGCAGGCGGTGGTCGCTGAGCGGCTGGGCGAACTCGTCGAGCACGCGCCGGGCCACGGTCTCGCCGTCGGCGCCGGGTACCAGCAGCACGGCGAACTCGTCGCCGGCGAGCCGGACCGGCAGGCCGTCGGGGCCGACGGCGGCGCTGAGCGCGCCGGCCACGGCGATCAGAAGCTGGTCGCCCACGTCGTGGCCGAGCGAGTCGTTCACCGTCTTGAAGTCGTCGAGGTCCACCAGGAGCACGGTGGTGTCCCGCTGCTGGAGGGCCTCGGCCACCCGCGTACGGAAAAGTCCTCTGTTTCCGAGCCCGGTCAGGCCGTCGTGGGTGGCCTCGTGGCGCAGGCGGTCCTCGGAGACGCGCTGGGCTCGCAGCAGGCGGCCGTTCTCGCGCAGCGCCATCATCTGGCGCACGGCGACCAGGCCGGTGAGCGGCACGGTGGCCACCACGACCACGTTCGCGGTCCAGCCGTGCCCGTGCCACAGCAGGGAGAGCAGGGAGGCGTCGGCGGCGGCCAGGGCCAGGTAGGGCAGCAGGGTGCCGGAGCGGCGCGCGGGAGCACCGGTGGCGATCGACTGACGGTACGCGGCGGTGGCCACGAAGGCGTGTGTGAGCGGCATGACGATGGCCTGGGCGAGCAGGACGTTCCGGTCGCCGCCGGTCGACAGCAGGGCCACGCCGACGCCGGTCAGCGCGGTCGCGGCGATCAGCCGGATGGCGCTGCGGTCGACCGGGCCGCCGTCGATGTACGAGACCTTGGTGATGCCGCCGAGGCCGAGCAGGAAGGAGATGCCGATCAGCGCGGTGGACTGCGCGCTCCAGCCGTCGGACCCGGTGATCATCGGGGCCAGGCCGAAGGTCCAGAGCAGCGTGCCGACGCCGACGAAGGCGATCGTGCGGTCGATCAGCTGCCGGCGGCGGGCGCCGGGCCCGCCGGCGCCGAGCGGGACCCGCATGACCCCCCACATCGCGGTCAGCATGCCGATGCCGGCCAGGGCGGCGGCGGGCAACGGGATCGCGGGCAGCGTCGGCGCGGTACGGAAGGCGACGACGGCGAGAATGAGATAGCCGGCGCTGAGCACGCTCATACCGGTCAGGATGTGCCACCAGAACCGTCTGGTGACGGGGTCGAGGCTCCGCCCGCGCATCAGGGACAGGATGGCCAGGATGCCGGCGGCGCCGCCGGCGGGCATGAAGAGGTACGCGATCGCGTCCGGGCCGGGACGGGTCAGGAACCAGACCGCGCCCAGCAGGGTGACGGTGACGGCCGCGACGACGTAGCGGACCGGCGTACGCAAGTCGGTGCCCACCCCCGACGAATCGGCGCGGACGACGGAAACCAAAGGACTTTTCAGGACCGGGCACCTCCTCCGGCCGTCAGCCAGCAGGATTGGACACATGGAGCGGAGCCGCCAGGACGAGGTCCGGGACCGGATGCGGGACATCGCCGGCGGCGACCCCGGTACGGCCGAACGCGCGCTGATGAGCCGTCTCATCCGCTCGTTCCTGGCGAAGACGCCGGGCGCGGTGGACCGGCTCGGTGAGCTGCTGCGCGGCGGCGACCCGGCGGAGCTGCGCGATCACGCGCACACGATGAAGGGTTCGGCGGCCAACATCGGCGCCGGCGTCCTGGCCGGGATCCTGGCCGAGGTGGAGAACGCCGCGCGGGAGGGCTTCGTGCCCGACCCGGACGTGACGCTCGGCCGCGTGGCCGCCGAACAGGCCCTCGCGTTCGAGGTCCTGGAGCGGTTCGCGGCCGAGCTCGAGAGTTCCTAGCGGGCCCCGGGCTCGGGCAGGAGCATGTCCTCGTCGAAGCGGCGGCCGCCGGGGATGGCGAGCACCGGCTCGACGATCTCGATGGTGCGGGCGAAGTTGGTGAGCCGGTCGAGCAGCAGCTCGGTGACGAGCATGCCGCGGCCGATCAGGACGAGGCCGTTGACGGCGACGATGTCCTCGGCCACCCGCATGTTGACCTCGAGGTCGACCACGCGCAGGCCGCGGACCTTCTCGGCCACGTGCACGACGCCCTTGAGCTGGCGCAGCGCGGCGAGCACGGGCATCGCGCTGTCCTCGCGGCACTCGAGGACGGCGATGGCGCTGTCCACCTCGAGCCCGCGGCTCTCCAGCGTCTCGTAGTCGATGGCGGTGCGGACGACGGCGACCGCGGCCTCGACCAGCGGGCTGGGGTTGCGGGGCGGCTTCACGCTCAGCCCCAGAACGATCTGGATCACGTCCTCGAGCATCGGGATGTTCTTGAGCAGCTGCACCGCGACCTCGGGCATGTGGTCGATCATGACCTGCTCCTCGGCGGTGCAGGGCATGCCCTTGTCGAGCTTGGCCAGCACGCTGGGCGGCAGGGTGACCGCGCCGAGCTGCGAGGCCATCGCGGCGACCTCGATCTCCCACAGCGTGCCGAGCTGCATCTGCTGGCAGAGCTCGCCGACCAGCGTACGGATGCGGCCGCCGCGGGCGAAGGCGAGCGGGCTGGCCAGCTCGAGACAGCCGAACAGCGCCTCCAGGCTGCTCTTGAGGGTCTTGTCGAGCAGCTGGCGGTCGGCGGTCGAGCGGCCGTGCAGCTCCACCGCCTCCCGTACGGTCGAGCGCAGCTCCTCGGTCTTGACCGGCTTGGCGAGATAGCGGTAGACACCGCCGTCGTTGATCGCGGCGATGGCCGAGTTGAGGTCGCTCTGCGCGGTGTGCAGCACGCGGGTGGTGTCGGGATATTCGACCTGGACGCGGCGCAGCAGTTCGACGCCGTCCATCTCCGGCATGCGCAGGTCGCTGATGACCGCGGCGACCGGCCCGTTCTCGGCGAGCAGGCGCAGCGCCTCGGCGCCGCTGTCGGCGATCAGAACCTGGTGGTCGCGGCGCAACTGCAGGGCCAGCGTCTCGAGGATGGTGGACTCGTCGTCCACGAGCAGCACTGTGGGGCGCGCCTGCGTGTCAGTCATACCGCCACTATCGGCATCACCGGGATGAGGCTTTAGGGTCTGCGGGTGGGCAGGCGGACGTGGACCGTGGTGCCGTGCGGCAGATGGCCGGTGAGGCTGATGGTGCCGCCGTGCAGGCCGACGATCGCGCGGGCCAGGCTCAGGCCCAGGCCCTTGCCGGCGATGCCCTTGTGGCGGACGTTGCTGGCGCGGTAGAAGCGGTCGAAGACGCGCTCGCGCTCCTCGGCCGGGGTGCCGATGCCGTTGTCGGTCACGGTCAGCTCGACCGAGGCGCCGTGCTCGCGCAGGCCGACGTGCACGTCGCCGCCGCGCGGGCTGTAGTTGACGGCGTTGGCCAGCAGGTCGTCGACGACCTGGCGGAGCCGGCGGGCGTCGCCGTCGAGCAGGAGCGGCGCGGTCCGGTCGGCGTCGAGGCGCACCCCGTTGGCGGCCGCGGCCGGGGTGGCGGCGGCGATCGCCGTGGCCACGACGGCGGCCAGGTCGACCGGTCCGATCGTGAGGTCGATGTGCCCGGAGTCGAGGCCGGCCAGGTCGAGCAGGGTGTCGACGACGCCGCGCAGCGCGGTGGCGTTGCGCTGGACCGCGTCCACCATCGCGCGGCTTTCCTCGTCGAGCCCGGCCGCCGCCTCGGCGAGCATCGACGAGCTGGCCACGATCGTGGTCAGCGGGGTACGCATCTCGTGACTCACCAGCGCGATGAAGTCGTCCTTGGCCCGGGTGAGCTGGGACGCCAGCGCCTCGGCCCGGCGCAGCGCCAGGTAGACGCCGATCTGGGCGGCCACCCCGTCGAGCAGCACGGCCAGCAGGTCCTCGTGCGGCTCGGGCATCGAGGCATAGCAGGTGAGCACGCCGAGCACGGTGCTGCCGTCGCGCACCGGCACCGACAGCACCGACCGGATGCCGTGCCGCAGGCAGGCGGCGGCCCGCGACCGTTCGAGCGAGCTGCTCAGGGTGACCGTGTGGGCGATGTCGGGCACCCAGAGCGGCTTGCCGGTGACCCAGACCCGGCCGGTGATGCCGGATCCGCGGATCGGCGCGAAGCCGAGCACCGCCTCGAGCCCGCTGCCGGGGGCGCACCACCGGCCGCCGAAGGCCAGCTCGCTGTCGTCCTCGCCGTTGAGCCAGAGTTCGGCGGCGGGCCAGCCGAGCGCCTCGCCGAGGGCGGCGAGCACGCCCGGCGCCGCCTCGACGATCGACCCGGCCGACTGCAGAGCCTGCTCGACGGCCCGGTGGCAGGCCCGGAACCGCTCGGCTCGGCGCAGCGCGGTCACCTCGCGGGCTATCGCGACCGCGCCCAGATGCCCGCCGCCGGCGCCGGGGATGGGCCGGGCGGTGACGGCGACGACCCGTTCCCGGCGGCCGGGCACGCGCACGATCATGTCGGTGTCGACGACCTCGCCGCGGACCGCCCGCTGCACCGGGGCCTCGTCCCAGGTGATCGGGTTGCCGCCGGCGTCGAACAGGACGCCGTCGGCGCGCTGGGGATAGTCCCGTGCGGCGGTCTGCTCGCTCAGGCTCATCAACTCGCGGACCGGCCGGTTGACCAGGACCACCTCGCCGTCGGCGTCACAGGCGATCACGCCGACCGTCAGGCTCTCCAGCAGCGCGTCGAGGAAGGCGTCGTGGTCCACCTAGGCCGAGACCGGCCAGCGGGCGGGGCAGGCGGCGTCGGCGCCCTGATGGCCGTGCGGGCCCAGGTCGGCCAGGTCGCCGATCACCTCGCGCAACTTGTCGTTGGGGCAGGGCTTGAGCAGTACGGCGCAGGCACCGGCGGCGATCGGGGCGTTGTCGCCGGGATGCAGGTGCCCGCTGAGCATGACTACCGGCGTCTTCCCGATGTCGGCGTGTTCGCGGATGGCCCGGGTCAGTTCGAGGCCGTCCATCCGAGGCATGCCCAGGTCGGTCAGCACCACGTCGGGCCGGTCGGCGATCGCCATCTCCAGCGCCCGCGCTCCGTCGGGCGCGTGGCTCACCGTGTGCCCGGCGCGTTTGAGCAGCCTGGTCAGGATGAGGGCGATGTCCTCGTCGTCCTCCGCGATAAGCACGCTTGCCATCTCCCCAGCATGCGGCAATAAGTCCGTCATGTACCGATTTTGCGGGACATCCCAACGATGAAGGCTCGCTGAGCGACCTCGTCCAGGTCCTCCGCGGCCATCCACTCGCCGACCAGGGTGACGCCGGGCGACAGCAGCGCCCAGTCACCGAAGAACGCGCGGACGTCCGCCTGGTCGCGCATCACCATGGGAGCGGTGGTGTTGTTGTAGATCCGCCGGACCCGTTCGGTCCGCTCGGACGAGCCCTTACGGGATCCGTGGGTCAGGGCCAGCACGCTGCCGGGCGCGAGCGCCCGGCGATAGTCGTCCAGCGCCCGGGCCAGGCGCTCGGTGTCCGGGATGAAGTGGGCGACCGCGACCAGCAGCAGGCCGACCGGGCGGTCCAGATCGATCAGGTCGCGGACCACCGGGGAGCCGAGCACCAGGCCGGGGTCGGTGAGATCGGCCAGGACCATTCCGGCGTGCGGGTCGTCCTCGGTGACGCAACATCCGTGCAGATAGGCCGAGGCCTCGACGTCCACGCCAACCACCGGCGCGTGCGGGTCGAGCTCCCGTACCACCTCGCGGGCGTCGCCGGGCGAGGGAATGCCACAGCCGAGGTCGAGGAACTGCCCGACGCCCGCCTCGTGGGCCCGGGTGACGGCCCGGCGCAGGAACCGCCGGTTGAGCCGGACGATCGCCGGCAGCTCGGGCATCGCGGTCAGCGCGGCCGCCGCGGCCTCCCGGTCGGCGGCGAAGTTGTGCCGGCCGCCCAGGAAGTAGTTGTACATCCGGGACACGCTGGGCCGCTGCATGTCGACCTCCGGCACGGCCTGAGCGTCGGCCTCACCGATCATGATGCGAGCCTAGAACCGAATCGTTAACGTAGACGTCATATGGTCCGATCGCGCGGTAATTCCGGGTTGTCCGAGCAGGCCGACCTGCTCCGGGCCATCGTGGGCTCGGCCCACGACGCGATCTACACCGTCGGGCGCGACTACACCATCCTCTCCTGGAACCCGGCCGCCCAGGCACTGCTCGGCTACTCCCCCGAGGAAATCGTCGGGCGCGACCTCGACCTGCTCGTGGCGCCCGACCGGCGGGCCGATCAGCGGGAGATGTTCGCCCTGATCTCGGCCGGCGCCCGGATGGAACGATTCCGTACCCGCCGGCGGCACCGCGACGGCCGCTGGATCCCGGTCACCCTGAGCGTGTCGCCGTTGGCCGGCGACGACGGCGACCTGCTCGGCTTCACCGTGATGGCCCGCGCCACCAGCGCCCGGGAACGGCTCGAGTCCAGCCTTCAGGCGCTGCTGGAAGCCGCGCCGGACGCGTTCGTCGGCGTCGGCGACGACGGCCGGATCACCCTGTCCAACACCCAGGCCGAACTGCTGTTCGGCCTCACCCGCAACGAGCTGATCGGCCGCGACGTGAGCCGGCTGCTCACGCCGTCGCTGCCGGACGACCCGGCCCCGCGCCGGGACGCCGACGAGTCCCCGGCCGAGCTGCTGGCCCCCGGAACCCCGCCCACACCGACCCTGGCCCACCGCGTCGACGGCAGCACCGTGCCCGTCGAGGTGTCGATGAGCGTGCTGCCGACCGAGAACGGCCGGATGCGGTGCGCGGTGATCCGCGACATCACCGACCGGATCCGCGCCGACGACCGGTACCGGCAGCTCCAGGCCGAAGCCGAGCGGGCCCGGATGGAGGCACAGCTCCAGCGCGCGCAGCGCCTCGAGGGTCTGGGCCAGCTGGCCGGCGGGGTCGCGCACGACTTCAACAACCTCATCGCGGTGATCGCCAACTACGCCACCTTCATCGCCGAGGCGGCCACCGACGCCGGGCTCACCGAGATCACCGGCGACGCCGAGCAGATCTCCAAGGCCGCCCAGCGCGGGGCCGACCTCACCCACCAGCTGCTCGCCTTCGCCCGCCGCGAGGTGGTACGGCCGCGGCCGCTCGACATCAACGAGGTGGTCACCGACATCGAGCAGATGCTGCGGCGCTCGATCGGCGAGCACATCGCCCTGACCGTACGGCTGGCCCCGGACCTGCCGTCGGTGACCGCCGACCCCGGCCAGCTCGACCAGGTGCTGGTCAACCTCGCGGTGAACGCCCGCGACGCCATGCCGCGCGGCGGCGAGCTGACCCTGGAGACCGAGGTGCTCCACGTCGACGACGACTACGCGTCGGGCCGCCCGCACCTGCGCACCGGCCGGTACGTCCGGCTGCGGGTCAGCGACACCGGCACCGGCATGCCGCCCGAGGTGATCGAGCGCGCGTTCGAGCCGTTCTACACGACCAAGCCCGCCGGCAAGGGCACCGGCCTCGGCCTGGCCACGGTGTACGGCATCGTCACCGCGGCCGGCGGTGACCTCAACGTCTACTCCGAACCCGGCATGGGCACCACCTTCACCATCCTGCTGCCCACCACCGACGCCGCCCCGGCCGAGGCCGAGCCCCCGGCCGAACCGCCGGCCGACGACTACCGCCGGGGCACGATCCTGGCCGTCGAGGACGAACCCGCCCTGCGCGACGTGCTGCGCCGCATCCTGTCCGGCGCCGGCCACCACGTGCTGGTCGCGCCCGACGGCCCGGCCGCGCTGACCCTGGCCGCCGAGTACGAGGGCCCGATCGACGTCCTGCTGACCGACGTGGTCATGCCCCACATGCTCGGCAAGGACCTGGCCGAGCGTTTCGCCGAGACCCGCCCCGGCACCGCCGTGCTCTTCATGTCCGGCTACGCCCGCCCGGTCCTCGCCTCCCAGGGCACCCTCGACCCCGACGTCACCCTGGTCGAGAAGCCGTTCAGCAAGAACCAGCTCCTGACCGCGTTACGGCAGTGCCTCGACTAGCCTCGCCGATCGAAACTCTGGTACATCAAATGCAGCCCCACCCGGCCCTGGGTGGGGTGGGCGAAAGCGCCGGGCACGGTGCCCAGGATGGCGAAACCCAAGCGCTGGTACAGGGAGACGGCGGCGTGGTTCGACGCGACGACCGCGTTGAACTGCATTCCGTCGTACGGCTGGGAACGCGCCCAGAAGAGCGCGTCGCGGCAGAGAAGCGTGCCCACCCCGCGGCCTCGCGCCCCGGCGGCGACCATGAAGCTGGCGGTGGCGATGTGCGAACCCGGGCCGGGCCGGTTCGGGCCCATCTTGGCGGTGCCCAGGACCCGGCCGGACGGCTCGTCGACGGCGACCACGGTGCGGCCGGGCAGGCCCTCGATCCAGATGGCGCGGGCCGTTTGTTCGGACATCGTCGGGTCGTACGGGAAAGTGTCGGCGGCCGTCACCACCTGGTGGATGATCGACCAGACCGCGGGCCAATCGTGATCTTCGAAGTCTCGGACGCGCACGCGCCGACGGTAACGGTGCCACCATCGCGGCGCGACCGCATTAGGGCAGGCTGCGCGGGCCAGGTACTTTGTGTCGGGCGCGACCACCTTTTCGCGCGCGGAGGAAGGTGCCAGGCGATGACGACCGAGCGGAACAGGGCGACGGGGCGGCCGACGCTGGAAGAGGTCGCCGCGCGGGCCGGCGTGGGCCGCGGAACGGTGTCACGCGTGGTCAACGGGTCGGCGCAGGTGAGCCCGCGCGCCCGGCAGGCCGTCGAGGAAGCCATCCAGGAACTGGGGTACGTGCCCAACCGGGCCGCCCGGACGCTGGTGACCCAGCGGACCGACTCGATCGCGCTGGTCATCTTCGAGTCCGGGGAGCGGTTCTTCGCCGAGCCCTTCTTCGGCCGCATCGTGCAGGCGACCTCCTCGGTGCTGGTGGCGCGCAACCTCCAGATGGTTCTGATGATCGCGCAGGCGCCGGAGGAGCGGCGGCGGCTCGAGGGCTACCTGACCCGCCAGCACGTGGACGGGGCGCTGCTGCTGTCGCTGCACGGCGACGACCCGCTGCCGGCGGTGCTCGAGGAGCGGGGGGTGGCCACGGTCCGGGCGGGCCGGCCCACGTACGCGGACCGGGGCTCCTATGTCGACGCCGACAACCGGGGCGGCGCGCGGGAGGCGGTGTCGTACCTGTGGTCGCGGGGCCGCCGCCGGATAGCGGCGATCACCGGCCCGCTCGACATGGCGGCCGGCATCGGCCGCCTCGAGGGCTACCGCGACGTGGTGGGCGACGGCCCGGTGGCCTTCGGCGACTTCAGCGAGGAAAGCGGCGCCGCGGCGATGTACCGGCTGCTGGAGCAGTACCCCGACCTGGACGCGGTCTTCGCCGCCTCGGACATGATGGCGGCCGGCGCCCTGCGCGTGCTGCGCCAGCACGGCCGCCGCGTCCCCGAGGACGTCGCGGTGATCGGCTTCGACGACTCGGTGATCACCCGCCACACCGAGCCCTCCCTGACCAGCGTCGACCAGCCCATAGCCGAAATGGGCCGCGAAATGGTCCGCCTCCTGCTGGCCAAAATAGACGGCGACGAGCCCGCCGAAACCCAGGTGGTCCTCCCCACCCGCCTGGTCATCCGCGGCTCAGCCTGACCCCCGCCCACGGCCCGCCCTTCCCTCGCGCACGTGCCCGAGAGGCCACGGCCCGGCTTTCCCTCCGCCGGGAGCCTGACCTGCCACGGCCCGGCCTTCCCCTCCGTCAAGTGCCTGACCTGCCACGGCCCGGCCGATCCACCCCGCCACGGCCCGCCCTTCTCCGCGAGCAGGACCGGGACGCGGCCCGACTTTCCCTCGCACGCGGGACCGGGCTGCCCGACGTTCCCCGCAAGCGGAATCGGAGGCGGCCCGTCGTTCCCCCGCAAGCGGGACCAGGCGCGGCCCGACGTTCCCCACGAGCGGAATCGGAGGCCGCCCGACGTTCCTCCGCGAGCGGGACCAGGCGCGGCCGGGCTTACCCCGCCGCGAGCGGGATCGAGTGCGGCCCGGCTTTTCCCCGCCGCGAGCGCGGGCGGGCGCGGGATCACAACGTGCGGGCGGCCTTGTCGACGTCGGCGAGACGGGAGCGGAGCAGTGCGGCCTGGGCGGAGGACACGCTGCCCTCGCCGGCGCGGTCGTCGATTTTGCGGCGTAACGCATCGACCTGGTCGCCGGTGTTGCCGCCGGAGCGGGTCAGGGGGCGGACCAGGTTCAGCAGGTCGGTGGCCACGTCGGAGCGGATGTCGCCGCCGGCGGCGCCGCGCTCGACCGCGCGGCGGAAACGGCTCACGGCGTCGTCGAAGCTGAGCGTCGGGGCCGGCTTCGGCGCCGGCGAGGACGACGTCGGCGGCGCCGTGGTCGCCGGCGTCGGGGGCGCCTCTATTGTGGACGTGACGACCACGGGCGGCGGGGGCAGCTCCGGATTGGCGTCGATCTTCTCGTTCGCCGGCCAGTTGATCACGACGAACGACCCGGCCAGGGCCGCGACGAGCGCCGTGACCCCCACGATCAGAGCCATTCGGCGGCCCGGCGGCTTGGTCAGCGCGAGCGTCGGGGCCGGCGCACGACCACTCGCGGCCGTCCGCCCGACGCCGGACTCTCGGCCCATGCGGAAACCTCGTCCCGCGGCAAAACCTCGTCCCGCGGCGAAGCCTCGTCCCATGTTGAAGCCGCTCCCCGCGTTAAGACCGTCCTCCGCGCTGGAGCCTCGTCCGGCGTTGAGCGCTCGGCTCGCCGGCGCGGCCCGGCCAGGCGCGAACCCCGCCGACACATCGGGCCGCTCCCCCGCCGCGAAACCGCCCGACCGGTGAGGGCGGCCGTCGGACTCAAAGCCGCCCGGCGGGTGAGGTCGGTCCTCGGGCTCAACGCCGCCCGGCGGGTGAGGCCGGTCGTCGGGCTCGAGGCCGGCCGACGGAGAGGGGCGCTTTCCCGGCGCGAAGCCGTCGTAGCGGGCGGAGGGTGCGAGCTGACCGGGAGAGGCCGGCGGGGTGAGCGGCGCGGCGGATGCCGGCGACGGGAAAGGGCCGGGCTGGGTGGCCGAGCTGCCGGGCGGAGCGACGTGGGCGGGCTCCGCTTTGAGCCACAGGGCGGTCAGGTCGAAGCGGACCTCGGCCGCCGTCGGGCGGGCGGTGGGAGACTCGTCCAGGCAGCGGTCCACCAGGTCGCGGAACGCCCCCGGGAGGTCGGGTGGCAAGCGGTGAGGGCCCCGGGTTCGGGCCTCGGCCAGTTCCTCCCACGTGTCCACCGGGTAGGGCGGGTCGCCGGTCACCATCTCGAACAGCAGGACGCCCAGGCCGTACACGTCGGTCGCCGGCTCGGACGGCATGCCGTCGAGGCGCTCGGGGGCCACGTAGGCCGGGGTGCCGAATGTGGAGCCGGACTCGTCGTCGTCCGGCTCGCCGGCTGTGGCGCTGATGCCGAAGTCGAGGATCTTCACGCCGGTCGGGGTGAGCATCACGTTGCCGGGCTTGATGTCGCGGTGCACGACGCCGGACGCGTGGGCCGCGGCCAGCGCGTCGGCCACCGCCGCGCCGATACGGGCCGCCTCGGGCAGGCCGATCGGCTCGCGTTCCAGGCGGGCCGCGACCGACTCGCCGGCCAGCAGTTCCATCACCACGAACGGGGTGATTGAGCCGTCCGGGCGCACCGCCTCGCGGTAGTCGTGCACCGCGGCGATGTTCGGGTGCTGCAGTTTCGCCGCCATGCGGGCCTCGCGCCACACCACCTGCGCGCCCAGCGGCAGTTTCACCGCGACCGGGCGCGCCAGCAGCTCGTCGTCGGCACGCCAGATCTGCGACATGCCACCGATCTCGAGGAGCTCGGCCAGGCGGTACCGCGAAGCCAGCAGGCTTCCCGCGCTCGGCCAGTCTTCGCTCACGAGGGAACATTCGCCCGGATTCCGGCGGGTGTCAACTCGGGTGAGCCGACTGTCACCAGGCGTGCTGGTCAACCTCGATCGCGATGTAGTCGATGTCGCCGGCGTAGTAGTCGCAGCCGACGTCGACCTGGTCGCAGTCCGTCTTGCCGCCGATGGCGACCGGCCACGAGTTGGCGATCGCGCCGGTCCAGCCGTAGCGCCCGGCGACCGTACGCCCGTCGATCGTCAGGAAGACGCCGTCGTCGGTCCGTTCGCAGCGGACCGTGTGCCAGCGCCCGTCGTTGATGGCCCGCGGCGCGGTCACCAGCAGCGCGGTCGAGGTGCCGCGGAACCAGCACTGGACCTTCCCGTTCGGGATCTGGATCTTGTAGCTGCCGCCGGAGACGGTGGCCTGTCCCTTTTGGATGATGTTGCCGAAGTGTTCGCGGGTGCGCAGTCGCACGGTGACCGCGTAGTCGCGGCTTCCCGGGTCGAGCTCGGCGTCGTCGGGCACGACCGCCAGGTGCCCGGGGTGGGTCGGCGGGGTGTCCGGCTCGAGGCGGTCGAAGCGGTATCCGTACCCGTCGTCGGTGCGCAGGCCGACGCCGATGTCGCGGCCGATCCGCCCGTTGAAGCCGTGCCCGCTGCCGTCCCGCATCGTTGAGGAACCGGGGGCCTCGTTCATCCCCCAGAACGCGATCTCGTGCTCGGCCGAGGCGGAGGCCGGCGCCGCGACGGCGGTGACCGCCGCGAAGGCCGCCACGGAGACCATCCAAAAGTGCCGTTTCTTCATGGTTATCCCCGTAGGCGCGCTATATCCGTTTTGACGGTTTGAGTGTACGCATGCGGCGGGCGTCCCCGAGGGTGAAGCTTCAATAACGAGTGGACTTGGTTGGGAAGAAAGCGCCCGGATGACATGATGTTCGCGATGGCGCGCTTCGAGGCACGAACCTTCGAGGGAGCCGGCGAGACCAGGGTGGTCCTCTCCGGCGACTGCGACCTTTCCGTACGGGACGAGTTGCTGACCGTCCTCGACGCCGCGCTCACCGCCGCCGGCGGAAGTCACCCCCGCGTCGTGGTCGACCTCGCCGAGGTCGGCTTCCTCGACTCCACCGGCGTGCACGGCCTGATCACCGCCCACCACGCCGCCCTCGGCCGCCACGGCCGCCTGGTCGTGGTCAACGCCAAGGGCGCGGTCGCGGCCGTCCTCGACATCACCGGCGTCGCCGGCCTGCTGAGCGACGCCGCCCCGCCCGCGGTAGAGCGCAGGACCGGCGGATGAACACCGAACCCGCCACCGCGCCGTACGAGACCACCTACCACGAGCCCGGCGATCTGGCCCCGCTGCGCGACTTCGTCCGGCTGCACGCCACCGCCCTCGGCCTGCCCGGCAGCCGCGCCGATCTGCTCACCCTCGCGGTCAGCGAGCTCGCCACGAACACCCTGCAGCACACCGAGGGCGGGGGCCGGGTGCGGCTGTGGGCCTCGGACGGCCGGGTCTACTGCGACGTGATCGACGGCGGGCCGATGCGGGTGCTGGGGCGCGACATGCCGGCCGCCGACGCGCTGCGCGGGCGGGGCCTGGCCATCGTCGAGCGCGTCTGCGACGAGGTGGGCGTCGAGGCGGCCGCCGAGGGCACCCGCGTACGGCTGGCTCTGGACCTCAAAGAACTTTGACCAGCACCGTGCAGGTGTCGTCGTCCGGGCTCGGCCGGTTGATCGTCGTCACCGCGGGCAGGGCGCCGGCCGCCGCGGCCAGCGTGTCGAGCACGCGCGGCAGCAGCGGCGGACCGCTGCGCCGCTCGACCAGGCCGTCCGTGTAGAGCAGCAGAAGATCGTCAGGGGCGAGGGCCGAGGTCGCGATTTCGTACGCCGCCTCGCCGTCGGCGCCGAGCAGCAGGCCCACCGGAAGCTCGAGCGGGCGCGCGTGCCCGCCGCGGGCCAGCAACGGCGGCGCGTGCCCGGCCCGGCCCCAGGCCAGCGACCGGGTCGCCGGGTCGAAGACGCCGAGCACGGCCGTACCGGTCAGCCGCAGCTGCCCGCACAGCCGGTTGAGGTGCCGCAGCAGCGTCGCCGGGTCGTGCACCCCGATGGACAGCCAGGCGATCAGCGCGAACCGCAGGTGCGCCATCCCGTTCGCCGCGGCCAGCCCGTGCCCGGCCACGTCGCCGACCGCCAGCAGCACGCGCCCGTCGGTGAGCTCCTGCGCGTGATACCAGTCGCCGCCGACCTGCACCGTGTTCTCGGCCGGCAGGTAGTGGACCAGAACCTCCAGGCCGGGCAGCGGGAACGGCTCGCGCGGCACCGGCTGGATCATGTGCTGGAGCTGGCCGGCCAGGCGATGCTCGGCCAGGGCGGTCATCTCCCGGGTGCGCAGCTGGTCGCGGAGACGGTCGATGGCCGTCCGGGAACTCTCCCGCGCGGTCACGTCCTGCACCACCGCGTTGATCTTCAACGGCCGGCCGCCGGCGTCGGTGGTGACGTCGGAGAGGATCCGCAGGTGCTTGATCCCGTGCCCGACGGCGAAGCGCACCGTGACGTCGGCCGTTCCGCCGCTGTCCATGCTCTGCCAGGCCGTCTCGGCGACGCCGCGGTCCTCGGGCAGCATCGCCGCCGCCTGCTCCACCCGCGACATCGGCCCCAGATCCGGGTCCCGCTCGAAGATCCGGTACATGCCGGGCGACCACTCGCTGGTCCCGGTCATCAGGTCGAACTCGGTCCAGCCGAGGCTGCCCAGCATCTCGGTGTTGGCCATCCGGCGGCGGTCCTCGTCGAGACGCTGCCACCAGACCAGCAGGCCGCCGAGCACGGGGTGCACGGTGACGTCGAACAGGGAGTGCGCGACGACGCCGGCCTTCCTCTCGTCGTAGCCGAACTCTTTGTACACGCGGGGCTCGCCGGTCCGTACGACGTCGAGGTAGATCTGCCAGAGCTCGCCGCCGACGATGCTGGGGTACAGCTCGCTCAGCAGGCGGTCGACCCGGCTCGTGCCCCGGCGGTAGATGTCGCGGCCCTGACCGCTGGCCGCGGCGACCCGGAAGTCACGCACGGCGCCGTCCGGGGCCGTGACCGGGAGCAGCCAGGAGCAGCCCACCGGGATGACGGCGAGCATCTCCTGAACGACCCGGGCCACCTCGTCGCCGGCCATGCGCTCAGCGTAGTGGGCGGCGACGCACGCCCGGTACGTCGGGGACATCCCCGGGTGACAAGACCTCGCGAACTGCCAGTTCAGCTTGATAGCATCCCGCGACTCTCAGGTTCGGAGGTCTTACCCCGTGTCCGACAACAACCGCATGAAGGATCGTGTCAAAGTGCTGCTCAATGGGACGTCAACGGACAGCCAGACCTCGGAGCACGCCCTCGTCGCCCCGGCCCAGCCGGCGGGCGCGCAGGCACAGAACGGCACCGCTCAGCCCGGTCCGGCCGCCCAGCCCGGCCAGCCCGGACAGCCGGGTCAGCACCCGAACCAGGCCCTGCAGGTTCTGACCCTGGCCCAGCGCACCGCCGAGGAGCACGTCGCGCGGGCGCACCACCAGGCCGACAAGATCCGTACGGACGCGCTGGCCGCCGCCGAGCAGATCGCCCGCGACGCGCAGGTGCACGCCCACAACGTGCGCCGTGAGGCCGAGAAGATCCTCTCCGACGCCCGCGCCGCCGCCGAGCAGATCGCCCGCGACTCGCACGCCCGGACCGAGGAGGCCCGCCGCAACGCGGAGAAGATCCTCTCCGAGGCCCGCGCCCAGTCGGAGTCGATCGCCCAGGACGCGCAGGCCAACGCCGACCACCTCAACCAGCAGGCCCGCCAGCGCTACGACGACGTCGTGGGCAGCCTGGGCAGCAAGCGCGAGGCGCTCCAGCAGCAGATCGAGGCGCTGGAGTCGTTCGACCGGGAGTACCGGTCCCGGCTCACCACCTTCATGCAGGGTCAGCTGCGTGCCCTCTGGGTCGACCAGCCGCAGGTCACCGGCGACCTCGGCGAGCCGGAGACCGGCCCGCGGCACGGTGCCCCGGACGACCGTGAGGACGCCGTCCCGGCTCAGCGGCACAGCGAGGAGGACCAGGTCGGCGACGAGGACGAGGCTCAGGCCGAGCGGTAGGTCTGACCGTTCGGGGTAGTTCGTCTCCCGTGCGCTCCGGGGTTCACTGAGAGTGTGGAGTCCGGAAGGCTACGCGTCGACGCGGGCACGGTCGAGGTCGCCGCGCGCGGTCAGGCCGTCGCCGCGCCGGTGGGCGCCGGTGACCGTCTCGCGGAGCGGCTTCGCGACCTGCGCCGCGCCCGCCGGCTCGACGGCGCCGGAGTGGTGGCGCGCTCGGCCGCGCCGGTCGGCGAGGCCCTGCGCGCGGCCGGGGACGAGCTGGCCCGGATCTACGCGCCGGCGGCGGTGGGCGACGCCCTGCGCCGGCTCGTCGAGGCCGGAGACCTGCTGCTCGAGGTGCGCGCGGACGAGGACCTGCCGTGGGAGGCGCTGGTCGTCCCCGGCACCGGGAAGCCGCTCGGGCTGCACCCGAACGTGCGGATGTACCGTTCGGCCCCCGGCGTCGCCTACCCCACCGGCACCCTGCCGGGCCCACTGAGGATCCTGGCCGGGGGCGACCTGGAACGACTGCTCGACGTGGTGGAGCCCGGCCCCGGTCTGCGGATCCTCGACGGGGAGGCGACCGGCGAGCCGGTGCACGTGGCGCACCTCGACGACGCCGAGTGGCTTCCCTCCGGTACCCGTCCGGGCCTGGTCGTCGTCACCGGGCGGGCCCGGGTGGCCGAGCTCCTGGCGGCCGGCGTACCGCAGGTCCTGGCCATGACCGAACCGGTCACCGACGGGTACGCGGCGCGTTTCCTCGGCCACTTCTACCGGCTGCTCGCCGGCTTCCCGTCGGTGCCCGGCGCCGTCGCCGGGGCGCGCCGGCTGGCCGGCGGCACGGAGTGGACAGCGCCCGTTCTGTACTGCCGGGGCGCGCCCACGCCGCTGCACGGAGTTACCGTGGCCGATATGGACGAGCCCGAGGGTTTCGTCGGCCGCCGCGACGACCTGCGAACCCTGCTGGAAGACGTGCGCCGGCCCGGCCACGCCGGGGTGGTGCTGCACGGCCTGGGCGGCATGGGCAAGAGCAGCCTCGCCGGCGAGCTGGTGCGCCGGCTCGGCGACGACGCCGGACTGGTGCTGCGGGTCAGCGGGACCGACACCGGCGAGCAGATCCTCGACACCTTCGGGCGGCTGCTCGCCGACGAGCCGTCGGCGGCCCGGACGGCGGCCGAGGACCGCCGGCGCCGGCTCGCGGCCTACCTGCGTACACCCGAGGAATTCTGGCGCGACCGGCTCGCCACCGCGTTCGCCGTGCTCGGCTCCCGGCCGGTCACCCTGGTCGTCGACGACTTCGCGATCGACCCGCGGGCGCGCCGGGCCGGGCACCGGGCCGAACCGGCCGACCCCGGTCTGGCCGCCTTCCTGGCCCGGTGGATCCGCGAGCCCGGACCGCACCGGTTGCTGATCACCAGCCGCCTCCCGTTCACCCTCCCCGGCAACCTGCACGAACAGCTCACCGAGCACCACCTCGGCCCGCTCACCGAGGCCGAGGCCCGGGTGCTGGGCTCGCGCCTGCCCGCGCTGGCCGCCCTCACCCCGGCCGAGCAGCACCGCGCCTGGGCCGGCACCGGCGGCCACCCGCGCACGCTGGAACATCTCGACGCGCTGCTGCGCCGTGGCGACGCCGGGTTCGGCGAGGTGGCCGGCCGGTTCGAGGAGCTGCTGGCCCGGCAGGGTGTGCCCGAGCCGGGGCGGTGGGCGGCCGACCTGCGCTCGGCCGCCGCCGACGACCGCCGGGCCGGCCTGGCCCTGGCCGAGGCGATCGCCACCACCGTCAACGACGCCGTGCTGGGCGACCTGCTCGCGCTGCTCGACGACGACAGCCGGCGGCTGCTCGTGGGCGCCGCCGTCTACCGCCGCCCGGCCGACGAGCCGGCGCTGGTGCGGCAGAGCGCCCTGCCGGGCCTGCCGGACGGCCTGGAGACGCTCGCCGGTCTGGGGCTGGTCAGCGAGATCGCCGACGAAGACGGGGTACGGCACACCGTCCACCCGTGGACCGCCGCGTCCATCGCCCGGCTCCACCCCCAGGACACGGCGGCGGCACACGGCCGTGCGGCCGACTACTACCGGCACCGCGTACGCCCCCGGGACGGCGACCCGGTCGCCGATCTGGACGACCTCATCGAGGCCCGGTACCACCTGTTCCGGGCCGGGCGGGTGGACGAGGCGATCCGGCTCAGCTTCCTGGTACGCGAGCGCCTCGACATGTGGTCGGCCTGGGACTGGGCCCGCGCGGTCTGCGAACAGACCCTGGGCTGGGTCGAGCCGGGCAGCCGCGACGCCGGCACCCTGCTGCACTACCTGGGCCTGCTGGCCCACCGGCGCGGCGAGACGGCCGAGGCCGAACGGCTGCTCGAGCGGGCGCTGTCGGTGAGCGAGACGGCCGGCGACCGGGTCCAGCAGGCGACGATCGGCCACAAGCTGAGCCGGCTGGCCGAGGACCGCGGCGACCACGCCGGGGCCGAGCGCCGCCTGCGGCAGGCGCTGCTGCTGGACGCCGAGAACGGCAACCGGACCGGCCTGGCCACCGGCCAGCACCGGCTCGCCCTGCTCTGCACGCTCACCAACCGCCTCAGCGAGGCCGTCGCCCTGCACTGTCAGGCGCTGGCCATCGAGATCTCCCTCGGCCTGCCCGACGCCCGCCTCGAGGTGGCCGACCTGGCCCGCCTGCGCGCCGCCCTCGGCGAACAGGACTTCCGCCGGGCGGTCACCGCCGTCCTGCCCGAGGAGTCGGTCAGCGGCCTGGCCCGCCTCCTCGACGACTTCGCCACCGCGGCCGAGAGCCGTCAGAACTGACCAAGGGCGGAAGCGCTCAGCGTGTACGGGTTCCCGAGCCCCGGATACGCGGCGTCCATGGCGGCGATCAGGGCGGCGGCGTCCGGCGCGCCGGTCAGCGCCTCGTCGAACGCCGTCAGGTAGCCCCGGGAGAAGGCGAGGATCCGGGCGGCGTCCTCGTCCGGGGCGCCCGGATCGCGGTGCCCGGTGACGATCCGCCGCGGCCGCAGCGCCTCGACCGTGTCGATCGCGGCCAGCCAGCGCCGCCGGGCGGCCCGGTCGGTCTGCGCCAGCCACATGTGGATGCCGTCGTAGGCCACGTCCCCGCCCACGACCGCCTCCGCGCCGGGCACGTGGACCACGCTCGACGGGTGGGTGTCGCTCTGCCCGACCGCCACCGGCCGGATCTCCGCACCCTCGAGCAGGATCACGTCACTGTCCAGCGGGACCGGCACCACCGGCGGCCCGCTCGGCAGCTGGCCCGGGAACAGCGACTCCCAGTAGGCCAGATAGCCGGGCGCTACCTGCTCCTGGGCGTACGGGACGACCTCGGGCAGGGCCACCGCGGTGACGGCCGGGAAGGCCCGCTGGACCACGGAGAGCCCGAGGAAATGATCGGCGTGGCCGTGCGTGACGTACACGTGGGTCAGGTTCCGGTCCTTGCTTCTGATCCACTCGACGAGCCGGCCGGCCTCGGCCGCCGTGATCAGCGCGTCGACCAGGACCGCGTCCCGCTCGCCGGCGATCAGCGTCGAGGTACTGGCGGGCCAGGTCGGTGCGTCGTGGCCGTCCGCCACGATCGGCTTGTATCCGCTGGTGAAGACGTCAATGGTGAGCACCCGTCCACAGTGCCGTGGCGGATCGCACCCGCTATCAGTCGAGAGACTGGCGAAGGGACACCGGCTCGGCGGCGGACAGCCACTCCGCGGGCAGTCCGCCGACGCCGGTGCGGGCGCCCACGACGCCGCCGGCGTCGGTGCCGTCCAGCCGGTCGGCGATCGCGGCCCGGCCGCCGCCGGCCGTTCTCCGCCGCTTCAGGCGGTCAGGCCGAGCAGGTCGCGCCAGGATTCCGGGTAGAGGTCGCCGCCCCACAGGATCCCCTGGCCGGTGGTGGCGGCGACGGTGGCGGCCGTGCGAACGAACGACAGCGTGAGGGCCGGCCAGCCGAGCTCGCCGGCCGGCTCCCCGTGAAAGGCGCCGAACGCGGCCGACGCGGCCGCGAAGGTCGGCTCGTAGCGGGGCAGGTCGAGCCGGTCGAGGCGGGTGGCCAGGTCGGCGGTCTCGGCCGGGGTCAGCCAGCCGTAGGTGCCGTCGGTGTTCTCGAACTCGAAGCCCACGACGGCGCCCCGAACGTCGAGCGCCGCCAGGTGCAGGCGGATCGGATCGTTTTCGGGTACGCCGAGGTGGTCGAGCAGCGGCCGGTAACCCGACGGCCGGGCCGAGCGCCCGACGAACTGGCCCTCGCCGAGGCAGCGGAGGGTGACCCAGGCCGCGTACAGGAAAGCGAGTTCTTCGACGTTCTCCTGCTCCGCCGTGGTGTGGAAGGAGCACCGGGTCCGCTCGGGGCAGGTCGTCGACGGGCACCGCAGCCACTGCCGGGCGCCGTCCGGCCGCATCACCGGCTCGTTGCCCAGGTAGCCGAGATCCGCCCCGAGCCACAGGCAGTACGCGGCCAGGTCGACCGGCCGGGCGCGCAGGCGCTCGGCCATCGGCCACCACATGTCGGTCCACTCGCTTGCGGGCAGCCGCGCCAGCCACGGCGGCACGGCGCCGCCGCGGAGCAGGTCCAGCACGCCGGGCACGACCTCGGCGCGGTAACGCTCGTAGTCGAACAGGTGAATCCACGCGTCAGAGCCCACGCCGAGGATGGTGGCATGGGGGTCAAGCGGGAATGCGATAGCGGCGCAGAGCCGGGATGGTCAGGGCGATCAACGCCGTCCCCAGCACGCCCAGGGCGCCGCCGATGGCCAGGGCGGCGCCGCCCGAGGTGAGGGAGGCGACCAGGCCCGCCCGGAGGTTGCCGAGGTGCGGGCCGGCCGCGCCGGCGATGTGTTCCAGGGCGGCCACCCGGCCCCGGTAGGTGTCCGGTGTGGAGCCCTGGACGACGGTTCCGCGCGAGACCACGGCCCACGTGTCGGCGAAGCCGGCCACGGCGAGGAAGCCCAGGACCGCGTACAGGCTGGTGCTCAGGCCGGCCAGGCCGAGCGTGACCGCCCACAGCGCGCCGCAGGCCAGCAGCATGCGGCCGGGGTGCGGGTTGCGGGTGGCCAGGCCGGACAGGACCGAGGCGAGGACGCCGCCGACCGCGACGGCCGTGGCGAACAGGCCCAGGATTTCCGGGCGGCCGCCGAACTTCTCCTGGTTGATGACCGGGAACAGGGCGAACGGCATGGCCAGGACCGTGGCCGCCAGGTCGGCCAGCAGCGCCCCTCGCACCTGGGGGGTGCTCACGGCGTACCGCAAACCGGCCTGGACCGCCCGCACGCCGGACCGGCCCTCGGAGGTGGGGACGCCGGGCGGCAGACCGGCGACCCCGAACAGCGCGAAACCGTAGGTGAGCGTGTCGAAAGCGAGGCACCAGCCGACGCCGGCGATGGCGGTGAGCGCGCCCGCGGTGGCCGGCCCGGCGAGCATAGCGAGCTGGAACGACAGGTGGTTGAGGGCGAGACCGGCGGCGAGGCGTTCGCCGGTGAGCAGGGCCGGCACGAACGTCTGACGGGCGGGCGCGTTGAGGCCGCCGATCGCCGACTGGACGGCGGTGAGCAGCAGGATCGCGGGCACGCCGCCGGTGTCGGTGAACGCCACGAAGGTCATGGCCGCGCTCACCACGATCTGCGCGACGGTGCACCGCAGGGTGAGCAGCCGCCGGTCGACGTGGTCGACGAAGGCACTACCGGCAAGAGCCAAGACAATTAGTGGTACGCCGACGGCCAGCCCGACGAGGCCCACGACGGCCGCGCTGTGCGTGCGGTCCCAGACGTAGTAGAGGACCGCGAACGAGCCGAACTGCCCGCCGAAGCCGGAGGCGGTGGTGCCCAGCCACAGCCGGCGGAACGTGCGGTTCTCGCGCAGCGGGCTGAGGTCGGCCAGCGCCCTCATCCGAGATGATCCCGCAGGCGCTGGGCGAACGACCGCCGGGCCAGCAGCTCCCGCAGATCGGCGGTGACTTGCGTGAGCGAGTACGGCAGTTCGGCGTCGAGCTCCCGGACGGCGGCCTCGGTGGCCCGCCACTCGGCCACGAGGAACGGCATGATCTCGGCCGCCCGCGCGGTGAGCCGGATCGGCCGGGTCCGCCCGTCGTCGCCGGGAACGCTCTCGACCAGGCCGGCTTTGGTCATGGCGGCCGCCGTCTGGCTCATCGCCGAGTGGCTCACGCCGCGGCGTTCGGACAGCGCCCGGATCGTCATCGGGCCGAAGCGGTGCAGCGCGATGAGCGGCCCGACGAACCGCGTCCGGACTTCCGGCATGTCCCCGGCGGCGTACAGATCGGCGATGTCCGAGTCGAGCGCGGCCAGCAACGCGTGCAGGTCGCTCCAGTGATTGCTGTCGAGGAGGTCCACCTGAGCAATGTAACAGCGCTTATACAGTTTCTCTCAACGGGAGGGTCACCACGATCGCGGTGCCGCGGCCGGGCTCGCTGTCGATGCGGAGGGTGCCGTGGTGACCGTCGACGATGGCCTTGACGATGCTCAGGCCCAGACCGGCACCCTGGACCTCGTGGCGTTCGGCGGCGGCCGAGCGGCGGAACGGGGTCAGCGCGCGGGCGCTCTCCTCGGCGCTCATGCCGATGCCGGTGTCGCGCACCTCGAGCACGGCGTCGTCGCCCCGGACCGAGGCGCGCACGGTGATGCGGCCGCGCGGGGTGAACTTGACCGCGTTCAGCAGCAGCCGCTCCAGCACCTGACCGAGCCGCTCCTGGTCGGCCTCCACCATCACCGGCAGCGGCGCGTCGGCGATGATGTCGAGGCGCCGGGTCAGGGCCAGGCCGACGTTACGCCGTACGGCGTCCCGGGCCATCTCGGCCAGGTCGAGCTCACGCTTGTTCAGCACCAGGCGCTCCCGGCCGGTGCTCGCCGCCAGCAGCATGTCGTCGACCAGGGCGGTCAGCCGCTCCGAGTTGCGCCGGATCCGGGCCACGAACTCGCCGTCGGCGCTCTCGCCGTCACCCAGCAGCTCCAGGTATCCGTTGATCGAGGTCAGCGGCGTGCGCAGCTCGTGGGTGACCCGGGACAGGAACTCGTCGCGGACCCGGTCGGCGTCGCGCAGCCGCGCGTTCAGCCCGTGGGCGTACTGCCGCAGTTCCAGCTGAGCCATCACGTGCCGGGCCAGGGTGCGCAGCCCGGTCGCCTCGGCCGGGGTCAGCAGCCGGGGCTCGGGCCCGATCACGCAGAGCGCGCCCAGCGCCTGGCCGGCCGGGGTGACCAGCGGCGCGCCGGCGTAGAAGACGACGTGTGGGTCGCCGGTGACGGCCGGGTTGTCGCGGAACCGCGGGTCGAGCCGGGCGTCGGGCACCTGCATGATCCCGTCGCTGAACATGGCGTGCGCGCAGAACGACCGGTCGCGGGCGACCTCGCAGGCCTCGATGCCGATCCGCGACTTGAACCACTGCCGCTCGCCGTCGATCAGGCTGATCGCCGCCATCGGGGCGCGGCAGAGCTGGGCGGCCAGGACCACGATGTCGTCGAAGTCGCTCTCCGGCGCGGTGTCCAGCACGCGGTAGCCGTGCAGCGCCGCCAGGCGCTCGCGCTCCGCGACCAGAGTGTCCGACATCTCGCCCGTCCTCGTCTCGAGCTGACTCCACCATGAGAAAGGGTCGGCCGGCGCCGCGGTTTGTTGAGTGATGGCCCCGGTGCAGAGGGGGATCAACCCTGCCCGCGGCGGTGCTCGAAGATCAGGTACGTCTCGGTGCCGGCGATCAGCCGCGTGCCGCTGAGGCGTTCGGTGATCACGGCACGGAGGTCTTCGACGTCGGCGGTCGCCACATGCAGGAGGAAGTCGTACGAGCCGGAGACGAAATAGACGTCCCGTACGGCCGGGATGTCGGCCAGGGAGGACGCGAACTTGCCGATCGCGTCGCGGGACTCCGACCGGATCCGTACGGCAATCATGGCTTCGATGGGCCGGCCGATCCAGGCCGGGTCGACGTCGGCGTGGAAGCCGCGGATGGCACCGATCTCGCGCAGCCGCCGGACCCGGGTCAGGCAGGTGGAGGGGGCGATACCGACCCGCTCGGCGAGGGCGTTGTTGGGCATGCGGCCGTCGGCCTCGAGCAGGGTCAGCAACTCGCGGTCGATGTGATCCAGAGCTCGAAGATCCTTCGGTTGATCGGTCACCACGAGGCCCCTGTCCGCATCTTCCTCTTGTTTCTGCCGCCAATCAGAATCATATTCGGTCATCTTGCGTGGTGGCAGCACATCGTTTCACGCTAAGGGCCACAACGGCGTGATGAAGGAGACAGCCATGCGGATCGGTGTGCCGACCGAGGTCAAGAACCACGAGTACCGGGTGGCGATCACGCCGGCCGGCGTCGCCGAGTTCGTCCGCCGCGGCCACGACGTGGTCATCCAGGCCGGCGCCGGCGCGGGCTCCGCCATCACCGACGAGGACTACATCGCCGCGGGCGCTGCCGTCCTCGACGAGGCCGACGCCGTCTGGGAGCAGGCCGACCTGCTGCTCAAGGTCAAGGAGCCGATCGCCTCCGAATACCACCGCCTCCGCAAGGACCAGGTCGTCTTCACCTATCTGCACCTGGCGGCCGACGCCGAAGGCACAAAGGCGCTTCTCGCCAGCGGCACGACCGCCATCGCGTACGAGACGGTGCAGCTGGCCGACGGCTCGCTGCCCTTGCTGGCCCCCATGTCCGAGGTCGCCGGCCGCCTCGCCCCGCAGGTCGGCGCGTACAGCCTGATGCGCAACAGCGGCGGCCGCGGCGTACTGCCCGGCGGGGTACCCGGCGTCAGCCCGGCCAAGGTCACCGTCATCGGCGGCGGCGTCTCCGGCGTCAACGCGGCCACCATCGCCCTCGGCCTGGGCGCCGACGTGACCGTACTCGACCTGTCCCTCCCCCGCCTGCGCCAGATCGACGCCCAGTTCGGCGGCCGGGTCAAGACCCTGGTCTCGTCGTCGTACGCCATCGAGCAGTCGCTCCTGGAGGCCGACATGGTGATCGGCGCGGTGCTGGTGCCCGGCGCGAAGGCCCCCAAGCTGGTCTCGAACGACCTGGTGAAGCGGATGAAGCCGGGCTCGGTGCTGGTCGACATCGCCATCGACCAGGGCGGGTGCTTCGAGGACTCGCACGCGACGACCCACGAGGACCCGGTGTACAAGGTGCACGAGTCGGTCTTCTACTGCGTCGCGAACATGCCGGGGGCGGTGCCGAACACGTCGACGTACGCGCTGACGAACGCGACCCTGCCGTACGCGGTGAAGCTGGCCGATCTGGGGTGGAAGGACGCGCTGGGCCAGGACCCGGCGCTGGCGCTGGGGCTGAACGTGCACGATGGGCGCCTGACCAATGCCGAGGTCGGCGCCGCGCTCGGGCTGCCGTCGGTGGAGATCGCGGCCGCCCTCGGCTGACCCGCCCCGAAGCCGCGCCCGTGGAAACACTTGTGCCCGCGGCCACCGCGGGCCGCGGGCACAAACGGGTTCGAATCAGAGGTGGCGCTGGATCTGGGTGAGGTCGGCCGCCGAGAGACGGTCGGAGCTCGTGTTGCGCTGGTGCCAGAACGGGTAGCGCAGCGGCTCGCCGCTGACGTCGTCGAGGGCCTTGACCTCGTCGGCGGTCAGCTCCAGGTCGGCCGCGGCCAGGTTGTCGCGCAGCTGGGCCGGGGTGCGGGAGCCGACGATCAGCGAGGTCACGCCGGGCTTCTGGGCGATGTAGGACAGGGCCACCTGCGCCGCCGACACACCGTGCGACTCGCCGATCTTCACGGCCAGCTCGATCGTGTCGTACAGCTTGTCCTCGTCGTTGATCGGCGGTTCCGACCACTCGCTCAGGTGGCGGCTGCCGGCCGGGGCCTCGACGCCGCGGCGGTACTTGCCGGAGAGCAGGCCGCCGGCCAGCGGGCTCCAGACCAGGATGCCCAGCCCCTGGTCGACCACGGCCGGAACGATCTCGGCCTCGATGTCGCGGTTCTGCAGCGAGTAGTACACCTGGGTGCTGGCGAAACGCTCGAGGTGCCGCGCGTCGGAGATGGCCAGGGCCTTCATCATCTGCCAGGCCGCGTAGTTGGAGCAGCCGATGTAGCGGACCTTGCCGCTGCGGACCAGGTCGTCGAGGGCGGTCAGGGTCTCCTCGAGCGGGGTGTGCCCGTCCCACTCGTGCACCTGGTACAGGTCGATGTAGTCGGTGTTGAGCCGCCGCAGGCTGGCCTCGGCGGCCCGCACGATGTGGTGGCGGGACAGGCCCGCGTCGTTCGGCCCGTCGCCCATCGGCATGCGCGCCTTGGTGGCGATGAGCACCTGGTCGCGGTCGCCGCCGAGCGCCTCGCCGAGAATCTCCTCGGACAGGCCCGCCGAGTAGACGTCGGCGGTGTCGATGAGGTTGACACCCGCGTCCCGGGCGATCGCGATCTGCTCGCGCGCGCCGGACACGTCGATCTGGCCGACCGGGGTGGCCCAACCGGTGCCGCCGAAGCCCATGGTGCCCAGGGTGAAGGTGGAAACCCGGAGGCCGGTGCGGCCGAGCTGCCGGTACTGCATTGTCATACCTCTTTCCGGTTCGGTGTAGCTCCGACCAGCCTTCCCCTCCGCAAGCGACCTGTCCACCGGAAGCGGCGTGCCACCTGATCAGAGAGCGCGGGACTCGACGATCTGCTTGAGGCGGGCCAGGTCGGCGGCGACCAGGGCGGTGTCGCGGGCGAAATCGGCGTCCGAGGTGCCGGGGGCGCGGCGGACCGAGAAGACGATCTCGGAGCCTTCGCCGTACGGGACCACGCGCAACGGATTCAGGAAGGTCTGGCCGTCGGGGAACGTGGCCCAGTGGTCGAGGACGCCGAAGTCGTTCGGTGGGGCGAAGGTGACCTTGACGCGGCCGGTGCCGGTCAGGACGAACCAGTCGCCGTCGGCCTGTTCGACGCCCTGGCCCAGGCCGGGGGCCCATTCCGGGAGATTGGCGGGGTTCGAGGCGTACGCGTAGACCTCGCCGGCGGGACGGTCGACGCGTTCCGCCAGGTGCGCTGTGTCGGTGGCCATGCCGTCAGCTTGCCAGGCGGAACGTCTCGGCGTGGCGCTGGCGGGCCGGCACACCGAGCTGGCGCAGACCGCGCAGGACCGCGGTCGTCATCGCGGACGGACCGCAGACGAAGACGTCACGCTGGGCGATGTCGGGCACCAGCTCGAGCAGGTTGCCGGCGCTGAACGGCTGGTTCCCCGCGCTTGTACGCCCGGTGAGCAGGTGCAGGCGCGCCCGGCGCAACCGGGCCAGGTTCTGCAACTCCGGAAGCAGCACCGCGTCGGCCGGCGTGCGCGCACGGTACAGGACGACGATGTCACCGGTCAGGGTCTCGTCCTCGAGCAGCGCCCGGATCGGGGTGACGCCGATGCCGCCGGCGATCAGGACCGCGTTCTCGCGGACGCGGCGTGTCGTGGTGAACGCGCCGTACGGGCCCTCCGCGAACACCCTCGTACCGAGGGGAAGGTGTCGCAAGCCGGCGCTGGTGACGCCGATGCCCTTGGCCGTCAGCCGCAGCGAGCGACCGTCCGGCGCGGCGGACAGTGAGAACGGGTTGACCTGCCACCACCTGTTGTGACCGAGGAACCGCCACAGGAAGAACTGGCCGGGCCGGGCCCGCAGGCGCTCGAGGTCACGGCCGGTGACGTGGACGGAGACGACGTCGGGCGACTCGGAGACGACCGCGGCGACTCGCAGCCGGTGCCGCGCGTTACGGACCAGGGGGACGACGAGCCGCCCGGTGATGAGCGAGCCGATCGCGAAGGCCCACAAACCCCACCAGTAGAGCTGGGTGAGCCCGTTCGTCTTGAAGGCGCTGCCCTCGTACACCTGATGAATCACGCCGAGCACCACGACGGCGTAGACCAGCAGGTGGACGGCGTGCCAGGCCTCGTAGGACAGGGCGCGGCGAGAAAGGCGTACCGAAGAAACCGCAATCATCCCCGCCAAGCCGGCGGCGATCATGCCCAGCAGAACCGGCGTCTGCCGGGCCAGATCGGCGACCTCGGCGAGGAATGAAATGTTCCCGAGCCGCGCATATCCGAGCAGGACAAAGGTGGGATGCAGCACCACGAGCCAGAAAATCGTGAATCCCGTCCACCGGTGCCAGGTGGTGAGCCGGTCCATCCCGATCCGCCGGTCGAGGAACGGCAGCCGGGCGATCAGCAGCAGTTGAAGCGCCATCACGAAAGCGAGATGCAGCCCCAGAAACCGACCGATCGAGGTCAGGGTGTCGTACGTCGGTGTCGCCGGATTGAGGAACATCAGCTCGACGATCGCCAGGTCAAGGAGCAAAAACGTCCAAAGCATGACGTACGCCGTGAGCACCGGGCCGCCTCGTCGCGTCAGCGCGGGTTCCGTGTCGGCACTCATCCTTCACAGGTAGCGGTGAATGCCACTGACGCGCAATCACCCGAACGAAAGGTGGCGCGCTCCGGCAATACTTGCCGGACGCCCGGGCACCCGGGACCGGAAGGAGAGAGATGACCCACCCGCCGAAGCCGACCGACGAGACCCGCCCGCTCTCGCAGGAGAACGAGGGCCCCGCCGAGCCAAAGGCTCCGGCCCCAGCCCCACGACAACCGGAGGGCCAGGTGTACGGCGCCGAGGCTTCTCCAGCGGCCGAGCCGGCAAGCCAGGAGGAGCCCACCGAGCCTTTCGCCGCCCCTGTTCAGCCCGATTCCGGCGACGAGCCGACCAAGCCATTCGCCCTTCCCGGCCCGTCGGCGAAAAACGAGAAGCCCTCGGCCGACACAAAAGCCGGCCCATCGAGCACGCCTCCTCCGGCTCAGCCCTCGGCGCCCTCCTCACCCCCTTCTCCTCCCACTCAGCCCTCGGCACCTTCCCCGCCGACACCCTCCTCGCCCCCTCCCGCTCAACCCTCGGCACCTTCTCCGCCGACGCCCTCCTCACCCCCTCCCGCTCAACCCTCGGCACCTTCCCCGCCGGCACCCTCCTCACCGCCTCCTCCGCCCGCGCCGGCCGACGCGACTCAACCGCTGCCGCGTACGCCTGGCTCGCCCGCCACCGTCGACACCACGCAGCCGCTGACCGCTTCCCCCTCAGCGCCGCCGGCCGTGGCCACCCCCACCTCGCCACCGCCGTCCACGGCGCCCTCGACCTCGCCGCCCTCGACCCCGCCGTCTTCCGCACAGCCCTCGACCACGCCCTCGAAGGCCCCGCAGTCTCCGGCACAGGCCGCGATGCCGTTGCCGCGACCGCCGGCGCAAGCCGCCATGCCCCTGCCTCGCCCTCCGGCGGCAACCACACCTCCCTCACAGCCGGTCACGACGCCACCGACCCAGCCCATCCCGAACTCGGCTCGAGCCACGCCGCCGCAGGCCACCTCCCCAGTAACGCCACCGCAGACCCCGCCGGGCACGGCTCAGGCTCTTCCCGTCGCGCAGGTAGCGATGCCGCTGTCCCGGCCCGCCACAGCGCCCACCGCGCCACCCTCGACGCGGCCCGCCACAGCGCCCACCGCGCCACCTTCGACACGGCCCGCCACAGCGCCCACCGCGCCACCTTCGACACGGCCCGCCACGGCGCCCACCGCGCCACCTTCGACACGGCCCGCCACGGCGCCCACCGCGCCACCTTCGACGCGGCCCGGCGCGTGGCCCGCTACGCCGCCTGGCGCGCGGACTGCGGAAGCCGATCTCACTCAGCCGATGAGCGCCGCGGCTCCGGTCACGGTGAGTGCCAAGTCTGCCGTCACAGTTCCGGGCACTCGCCCTTCCTCCGTCACACCCCCGCCGCCCGACCGCCCCGGCTCCACTGTCTACGGCGGCCAACACCCGGCGGCCCCGGCCCGGCGGCGCCGGCGTCTTCCCGTACTCATCGCCCTGGTTCTGCTCGTCGTTCTGCTCGGCGGCGGCGCCACCCTCCAACTGACGCGCTCGCTGCCGGCCGCCACCCTGACCACGTCGATCGCCGCCAGCATGAAGATCCCGGGGGCCGCGCCCGAGCTTCCGTGGCCGGCCACCGGCAGCGCCGAGCTCATGATCGAAGGGCTGGGCCGCATCGGCGGTTCCGGTAGCACCGCCGCCGCGCCCATCGGCAGCGTCGCCAAGGTCATGACCGCGTACGTGATCCTGCGTGACCACCCGCTCAGTGGCACCGAGGAGGGGCCGACACTGACAGTGACCGCGGCCGACGTCGCGGACTTCGAGTCGCGGATCGCAAGCGGCCAGTCCCTCGTACAGGTGGAAATCGGCGAAAAACTTACCGAGCGTGACGCCCTCGAGGCCCTGATGTTGCCCTCGGCCAACAACATCGCCCACCAGTTGGCCGTCTGGGACGCCGGGTCCGAGGAGGCGTTCCTGACCAAGATGAACGCCGCCGCCGAGGACCTGGGCATGAAGAACACCAACTACACCGACCCCAGCGGCTATCTGCCGACCACCACCAGTACCGCGCCCGACCAGGTCATTCTCGCTCGCGCCGCGCTCAAGAGTGCCGTCTTCGCCGAGATCGTGGCCCTGCCCGAGGCCGAGATCCCGGTCGTCGGCACGATCAAGAACTACAACGACCTGCTCGGGGTGAACGGCGTGTTCGGCATCAAGACCGGCTCCACCGACGAGGCCGGCGGTAACTTGGTGTTCGCCTCTCACCTCACCGTCGGTAGCCGCAAGCTGACCTTGGTCGGTGCCGTCTTCAATCAGCCGGGCGCGCAGACTCCTCAGCAGCTGGCCAAGGTCAACCGGGAGGTCAAGAAGTTGCTGACCGCCACGGCCAAGGTCGTCAAGGAATACACCCTCCTGCCCACCGATCCGGTCGGGCAGGTGGAGACGGCGTGGGGCGCCACCACCACGGTCCGCCCGGCCCAGGCTCTGAAGGTGGTCGGCTGGCCCGGCCTCACGGTGCCGCTCAAGGTCACCACAACGGCGCCGTCGGCCGAGGTCACGGCGGCCCAGTCGGTGGGCACGGTGCAGGCTTCCGGTGTACGGGTGGAATTGCGCACCGACAGCGCCATCGCATCGCCGTCGGCGTGGTGGCGCCTGACCCGTACCTCATAATTATCCGATCGGTCCGTCGGCGATCGGTTGCCATTCTCAAGGCAACCGATCGCGACGGCCGGAATCGTCAGATCCCCGGCACGGCGTGCGCGAGAAAGCGCAGGAATTGACTGACCGCGGGCGGCATCGAACGACCGGCCACCGTTGCCGCGTACACCCGCCGGGTCGGCTCGTCGTCGCGATGAAGGCGTAACAGAGCAATGTCGGGCGGCGTGCTCCGCAAGGCGAGCGCGGGCACCAGCGCCACTCCCAGTCCCGCCGCGACACAGCCCAATTTCCCCGTCCATTCCGCGGCCACGATCTCGATCCGCGGCTGGAATCCGTCGGGCAGGCTGGCCCGCAACAGCGTCTCCTCCGCGTTGGCCGACCCCGCGATGAACGGGTCGCCGGCCAACTCCGCCAGCCGGACCGTTCTCCTGTTCGCCAGCGGATGATCCAGCGCGACGGCCACCAGGAGACGCTCGTCCAGGATGTGCCGCAATGCGAAGCGATTGGCGTCAATAGGACCGGTCGGTGACGAACTCACCACGGCCACGTCCGCCTCACCCTCGGCGAGTTTTTCCAGCAGCGTCGGGGTCAAACCCTCGACCAGACCCAGAGCCACTTGCGGGTACGCCTTGCGAAAGCCGGCAAGCGCACGAGGCACCAACGCCGCCAAGGCCGTGGGAAAAGCACCCACGCGGAGCCTGCCACCGCCGAGTTCCCGCAATTCCGCCACGGCCTTCCGGGCATGCGAAAGCCGATTGAGTACGGCCTCCGCGTGCGGCAGAAGCACGCGTCCTTCCTCGGTCAGCGCCACCCCGCGCGGCAACCGGTCGAAGACCTGCGCACCCCATTCCGCCTCGAGCACGCCGATCTGCCGGGACACCGCCGACTGCGTGAATTGAAGCTGTTTCGCGGCGGCGGTGATCGAGCCCAGACGAGCCACGGTCCGGAACACTTCCAGCAGCTGGGTCTCCATGCCGAGCCATGCTAGCGCCGCATCCCGTCCATGCCAGACATTCGCTGGTCGCATACGTGGCCCCTCCGTACCGTCGAGCCCATGCCGAATTTGACCCTCGACAACCCCGCCACCGTCGCCGCGCCCTTCGGCGACCGATTCGCGCACGTGGCCCGGGCCGACCTGCCCGGCGGCGGCGCCTTGTTGCTGCTCTCCGGCCAGGTCGCCGTCGACGCCACCGGCGCCGTGGTGTCGCCCGGCGACGCCGGCGCTCAGGCCACCCGCGTCTTCGAGGTCATCACCGAGCTGCTGGCCGCGCACGGGGCGGCCCTGACCGACGTCATGCACGTCCGCACGTTCATGACGAGCCTCGACGACCTGCCCGCGTACGGCGCCGTCCGACGCCGTTTCTTCCCCGGGAACCCACCGGCGAGCACCACGGTGGAAGTCAGCCGCCTGTTCCTGCCCGGCGCCGTTCTGGAAGTGGAGGTGACGGCGATCGCCCGGCTATGACCCGATCGTCCGCCGGTCGTCAGGCAGCCGGCGCGTGTGGCCCTTGCGGTCGAGCAGCTCCAGCAGCGGCACGGCCACCCGCCGCGTCGTGCCCAGGGCTTGGCGTGCCTCGCTCAGCGTGAACGGCTGCGGCAGCGCGGCCAGCAGACGAACAGCTTCCTCGACCGCGCCCGCGCGCAGAACCACCTGCGGCGTGAGCCGAAGAAGCAGCCCCGTCCGCTCGGCCGCCGCCACCTGCCGCGCACCCAGACCGAGCGCCGCCAGGTCGTAGGACTCAGGCGCGGCGAACGCCCCAAGCCCGTCGAACGCCTTGCCCACCAGCCCCACCAGCTCGTCCGGCGCCCCCGTCGGGCCCGCCACCACCCGCCCGTTCCGCACCACGACCGGAGGCCGAACCAGTGCCGTCACCAGGATCCGATCCGGCAGTCCCAGCCGATGCCGAAGCGCCTCCACGGGCATGCCCGCCTCGAGCGGGTGCTCCCTGGCGTACGCGGCCACCTCCTCACCGAGCCGCCCACCAAGCGCCGACCAATGATCCGGATCGGCGTACCAGTCCCCCGCCACCGGCTGCCCAGCCGCCGCGTCCGCGGGTGACATGGGCTCGGACGAGGGGGTGGGCAGGAGCACGCCCATGGCGGCCAGGTCGGCGCCTTTGATCAGGAGGCGGCGGCTGAGTTCGGAACGGAGCGACGGGTGGGCGTCCATGCTGGTCAGCTGGGCGGCGCGGGCTGCGGCGGCGCCGCGGCGTTTGAGGCCGGGAGGTGCTACGTCGAGGATGGTGACGCCGCCGGCCACGTGGTGGCGGCCGGGGTCGCGGAGCAGGGCCCGGTCGCCGATGCGCAGGGGCAGGGGATGAGAGAGACGCAGGCGGGCGGTGTCGGTGCCGAGGGGGCGGATGTGGACCGGAACGGCGGCGGAGCCGACGTGCAGGGTGGCCTGGGCGGGGAGGTCGGCCACGGGGTCGCCGTGCACGCGGACGTCGACCAGACCGGCGAAGCGGAACCGGCCCGGGGTGAGCAGGGCGTCGCCGCGGCGCAGGTCGTCGCGGGGAGTGCCGCGCAGGTTGACGGCCACGCGGGCCACGGCGGTCACCTCGTCCCGCTGCTGTCCCATGCTCTGCAGGCCGCGGACCCGTACCGTGCTGTCGCCCAGGGTCAGTTCGTCGCCGGTGCGGAGCCGGCCGGCGCCGAGGGTGCCGGTGACCACCGTTCCGGCGCCCTTGACCGTGAAGACACGGTCGATCCACAGGCGGACCGGTCCCGGCTCGGCGGCCGGCAGGCGCCCGGTCAGACGGTCGAGCGCGGCCCGCAGATCGTCGAGACCGGCCCCGGTGACCCCGCTGACCGCGACCGCCTCCACGTCGCCGAGCGACGTTCCGGCGATCTCCGACCGGGCCAGCTCGATCGCGGTCTCCGGCTCGGCCAGATCGCTGCGGGTCACCACCAGCAGCCCGTGCCGCACGTCCAGCGCGTGCAGAGCGGCCAGGTGCTCGGCCGACTGTGGCATCCACCCCTCATCGGCCGCCACCACAATCATCGCCGCCGGCACCGGCCCCACCCCGGCCAGCATGTTCGGCACGAAACGCTCATGCCCGGGTACGTCGACGAACGCCACCGTCTCCCCCGACGGCAGCCCCATCCAGGCGAACCCGAGGTCGATGGTCATCCCCCGGCGCCGCTCCTCGGCCCACCGATCCGGCTCCATCCCGGTGAGCGCCCGAACCAGAGTCGACTTCCCGTGATCGACGTGCCCGGCCGTAGCGATGACGTGCACGCCTACTCCCCCGCCACCGCCGGCGCCGCAGGCGCACCACTCGGTGCCGCCCCGGCCGGCACGGCGGGTCCGTCCGTAGCGACAGGTGCCGCGGTTCCAGCCGTCGCGGCCGCTCCGGCCGAAACGGCGGGTCCGTCCGTAGCAACAGGCGCCGCGGCTTCAGCCGTCGCGGCCGGTCCGGCCGGAACGGCGATCGCCGTCGGGTCGATGGCGGCACGCGGTGTGGACGCCAAGGCCCTGCCGGCGGTCAGGATCGCGGCGGTCAGCTGGGGGTCGGCGTCGACGGGGACGCAGCGCAGGTCCAGGAGGAGGTGGCCCCGTTCCACGCGGCCGACCACGGGTGTTGCGCCTGTGCGCAGGGTGTGGGCGTACGTCTCGGGCAATGAGAGGGACCACGACGGAAGGGTGACCTCGGGGGCGCCGCCGCCGCCGACCACCGCCGACGACTCGGTGAGGGTGACCGGAATGCCCTGGGCGGCCAGCTGGGCGCGGACGGCCTCCGTTCGGGTGCGCAGGGCGGACGGGTCGGCGCGCAAAGCCTGCCATGTGGGGGTGAGGGGGCCGGTCAGGGTGGCCTGGAGCGCGGCCAGGGTGAGCTTGTCGACGCGCAGCGCGCGGGCCAGGGGGTGGCGGCGCAGGCGCTCGATCAAGGCAGGCTCGCCGAGGAGGAGGCCGGCTTGGGGGCCGCCCAGAAGCTTGTCGCCGCTGGCCGTGACCAGGGCGGCGCCGGCGGTCAGGGTCGTGGTGGCGTCGGGCTCGCCGGGGAGCAGGGGGTCGGGGTGCAGCAGGCCGGAGCCGATGTCGGCCACCACCGGTGGGTCCAGGGTGGCCAGGGCGGCGACGGGGGTGTCGCTGGTGAAGCCGCGGATCACGAAGTTGGAGGGGTGGACCTTCAGGATGAAGCCGGTGTGGGGGCCGATGGCCCGTTCGTAGTCGCGCAGCGTGGTGCGGTTGGTGGTGCCCACCTCGCGGAGGCGGGCGCCGGTCGACTCGAGCAGGTCGGGCAGGCGGAAGCCGTCGCCGATCTCCACCATCTCGCCTCGGCTGACGATGATCTCGCGGCCGGCGGCCAGGGCCGTGGCCGCCAGGACCAGGGCGGCGGCACCGTTGTTGACCACGTGGACGTCGCCGGCGGCGGGCACGGCGGCGGCCAGGGCGGCCATGGTGGCGCGGCCCCGGCGGGCGCGGCGGCCGGTCTCCAGGTCGAGTTCGACGTCGGTGTGCCCGGCGGCGGCGACAATGGCCTCGCGGGCCGCGGCCGACAGGGCGGCGCGGCCCAGGTTGGTGTGCAGGACGACGCCGGTGGCGTTGAGGACCGGGCGGGGACCCCGGGGCAGTGCGGCCAGGGCGGCGTCCACGGCGTCAGCCGGCGCCAGCTCACCGTCGCGGACCCGCTGAAGCGTGGCGACGACGGCGGCCTTGACGGCCGCACGGCCCAGCGTCCCGGCGGCGGCCAGAAGTTGAGGATCGGCCAGGACCGCGTCGGTACGGGGTACCCGCCGCCGCGGATCCGCCGAAGCCACCGAAGCCGCCGAAGAGCCTGAAGCCGCCGAAGAGCCTGAAGCCGAAGCGGCCGGCGAGCCCGAGGCAGAAGCAGCCGGCGAGCCCGAGGCAGAAGCAGCCGGCGAGCCCGAGGCAGAAGCAGCCGGCGAGCCCGAGGGAGAAGCAGCCGACGAGAGGACAGCGGACGGACCCAAAGCCGGAGTGGCCGGCAAGGCGGTGGCGGCCGAACCCGAGGCCGGGGCGGCCGACGAAGGTATGGCGGGCGAACCCGAACCCGCAGTCGCCGGCAAGGCGGCGGCCGAACCCGAAGCCGGGGCGGCCGACGAAGGTGTAGCGGCCGACGAAGGTTTAGCGGCCGACGAGGGTGTGGCGGGCGACGAGGGTGTGGCGGGCGAACCGGAAGCCGGGGCGGCCGGTGAAGGAGCGGTGGGCGACGGTGGAGTGGACGGCCGCGGATCCTCGGGTGCGGCCGGTGCGGGGCCGGTCGGGTGTGGATCCTGGGGCATGGGACCAACCTACCGCCAGGGGTGGTTGACCATGCGGGGTGCGGTGGGGTCGCGTACGGGCGGAAAGTGTCTTGGTCTGTGGTGGGTCAGCGGCCGAGAATGGGGCCGTGAGCGTCGAGGTGTGCCTGCTGGGGCCGGTCGAGCTGCGCGTCGGCGGGCGGACGGCGGCTCTCACCGGGGCGCCGCAGCGGGTACTTCTGGCCCGGCTCGCGCTGGCCGGTGGGCGGGTCGTGCCGGTCGGTGAGCTGATCGAGGCGCTCTGGGAAGGTGAGCCGCCCGCGAACGCCCTGGGCAATCTGCACAGTTACGTGTCGCGGCTGCGGCGGCATGCCGGTGGGGACGTCATTCGGCGGGAACCCGGTGGCTATCGGCTTGTCCTGCCGGACGGGGCCGTCGACATCGGCCGGGTCGAGCGGCTTGTCGCCGCCGCCGGCCGGCAGGGGGACGAGCAGGCCGCGGACACGCTCGCCGAGGCGCTCGGGGTGTGGCGGGGTGATCCGCTGTCCGGTGTGGCCGGCCGGCTGAGCTTCGCGCCTGATGTGGCCCGGCTCGCCGAGTGGCGGCGGCACCTGCGCGAGGAGTTCCTGGATCGGCGGGTGGCGGCCGGCCGTGGGGCCGAGGCGCTGCCGGAGATCGAGGCCTGTGCGACGGCCGAGCCGATGCGGGAGCGGCCCCATCTGCTCTGGATGCGGGCTTTACATCAGACCGGCCGTACGGCCGAGGCGCTGGCCGTGGCGCGGGCGTTCCGGGACCGGGTAGTGGACGGGCACGGCGTCGATCCCTCGCCGGCCCTGGACGAGTTGCGACAGCGCATCCTCGGTGCGGATCCCACGCTGCGGCCGGCCGTCCGGGCGCCGCGGGCGGCGCGGCCGGACCGGTTCTTCGGGCGGCGGGACGAGATGGCCGTACTGCGGAAAGCCCTGTCCGACAGCCGGGTGACCACGATCGTCGGGCCCGGTGGGGTGGGCAAGACGCGGCTGATGAGCGAGGCGCTGACCGGGGACGAGCTCGTCGTGGAGCTGGCCGAGCGGTCCGTGCCGGACGATGTCGGCGCGGCCGTGGCGGGGGCGCTCGGGCTGCGGGCGGCGCCGCGCGGTGCGGTGGCGGCGGTCGCGGAGCGGCTGGGCGGGTCGGCCGTGGTTCTGGTTCTCGACAACTGCGAACATCTGCTTGCGGCGGTACGGGACCTGGTCGCTCAGATCGTGTCGCGCTGCCCGCGAGTGCGGGTTCTGGCCACCTCCCGGCAGCGGCTCGGGGTGCCCGGGGAGCGGGTGCTGCGGCTGGGGCCGCTGCCCGAGGAGGACCAGGTGGCGCTGTTCTGCGATCGGGCGGCCCTGCTGCGGGCCGGGTTCTCCCCCGACGCGCGCAGCCGGGAGCTCGCGGCCGAGGTGTGCCGGCTGGTGGACGGGCTGCCGCTCGCGGTCGAGCTGGCGGCCCGGCGGGAGGCGGTGTTCGGGCTGGCCCATCTGCGGGATCGGCTCGGCGCCGGGTTGCAGGTGCTCGACCCGGCCCGCGGCGGCGACCGGGCCACCGCGGTCGCGGCCACCGTCGAGTGGTCGTACCAGCTGCTCGACCCGGCGGCGCGGCGGCTGCTCGACCGGCTCGCGGTGTGCCGGGGCGGGTTCGGGCTCGAGGCTTTGCCGTACTTCGCGGACGGCGCCGAGCCGCTGCTCGCGGAGCTGGTGGACGCCTCGCTGGTCGTGTGTGACCTGTCGGCGGGGCCGCCGAGGTACCGGTTGCTCGACACCGTACGACATGTCGGGCTCGCGCATCTGGGAGAAGATCTTGCTGCGGCGAGAGACGCCCACGCGCGCTGGATGCTCGACTTCGTCACCGAACTCGTCGAGCGGCAGCGGCGCCGTAATCCGCACACGTCGCCGGCTCTGCGGCGTGAGCTGGGCAATGTTCAGGAGGCGCTGGCCTGGCTGGGCGACCGCGACGAGGGGGCCCGGCTGGCGGCCTGGGCGGCGGTGGCCGGGTCCGACGCGCCCGACCCGGGGCTCACGGCGCAGTTGGTGCGGTGCGCTCCCCCGGCCGTCGTGTCCGAAAGTGATGCCCTGCGCGCGGTCGCCGCCGGCACCGGGGAATGGCTCACCAGCAATCTGGACGAGGCCGAACGCCTGCTGCACGCGGCTCTCGCCGTGCTGCCGGCGGGACATCCGGTGCGCGGGCCGGCGATTCTCATCCGCATCTCGAGCTCGATGTTCGCGGGAAGGGCGGGGGACGTACGGGCGGACGCGTTGCGGTTGCGCGACGAGCCGGGCGCGTCGGGGTGGGTGCGGGTGACCGGGCTGTGCTGCGCGGCCCTGATGGACGCCTACAACGGGGACGCGGCGGCCGGAATGCGCTGGCTGAAAACGTACGAGAAGGAGTTGACGGGCGGCTCTGACGACGGTTTCGAGCCGTTCACCCGGGGTGAGTTGCTGGCCGCGAGCGATCCGGTGGCGGCGCTCGCGTGCTACGAGGAGTCGCTGCGCCGCACCACCCGCGCCGGGTTGGATTACACGGCGAACATCGCCCGGACCGGCCGGGCCGCGGTCCTCATCCGGCTCGGCCGCCACGACGAGGCCGCGGACGCCTGCCGGGAGGCCATCGCCGCCGTTCGCGCCGCGGGAATGACCGCGCAATTGTGGACGCTTCTGCGGCTCACCGCGGAATTGCTCGCCGACCGGGGGGACCATGCCGCGGCCGCCGCGATAGTGGCCGCGGCGGACGCCGACCCGTACGCCCCGGCCGTCATGGGCCCCGACCGTGACCGGCTGGAACGGCTGCGCGCGGCGGGCGCCTTGCCGGCGGCGGACGCGGCCGATTTCGCCCTGGCAAGGCTTCAGCAAGGAGCCGGCAAGGACGCGGCCGCACCGTAGGCGGCATGACCGACACACGCATTGACGAAGCCCGCGCCGAAGCGTTCGCGGGACAACTCCTGACCGATTTCGCCGGGGCCGGCAGCACCGCGCTCACGGTTGCCGGCGACCGGCTCGGGCTCTATCGGGCGATGACCGGCGCCGGCCCGATGACCCCGGCCGAACTGGCGGCGGCCACCGGGCTGCATCCGAGGCTGGTCACCGAATGGCTGCGCGCACAGACCGTTTCCGGATACGTGACCAGCGACGGCGAGACCTTCGAACTGCCGATCGAGCACGCGCTGGCGCTCTCGGTCGTCGACTCACCCGCCTACATGGTGGGTGGCGGTGAGATCATCGCCGGCTATTTCCTGGCCCTGCCCCGGCTCGAGGCCGCTTTCCGCGGCGACGGCGGCCTCCCCTACGGCGACATGCCGGGATGTCTGCACCACGGCATCGAGCGTTTCTTCCGTACGGCCTATGTCAATCATCTGGCGCGACAATGGTTCCCGGCCGTGCCCGGTCTGCTCGAAAAGCTCGAGAAAGGCGCCCGCGTGGCCGACATCGGATGCGGGCACGGCGTCGCGACCCGGCTGATCGCCTCGACCTGGCCGGCGTCCACGGTGACCGGTTTCGACAACCACGAGGCGTCGATCGTGAACGCCCGCGCCGCCCTGGCGCCGGGGGTCGACTTCCACGTCGCCTCGGCGACGGAGATCGACCGGTACGGCCGGTTCGACGTGGTGGCGTTCTTCGACTCGCTGCACGACCTCGGCGACCCGCCGGCCGCCCTGAAGGCGGCTTACGAGGTGCTGGAGCCGGGCGGCATCGTGGTCGCGGTCGAGCCGTGGTCGGCCGACGACTTCACCACCGTCGTCGGCAACCCGGTGGCCCGGGCCAACTACGCGGCGTCGACGGCGCTGTGCACGCCGGGGTCGTTGAGCCAGCCCGGCGCGTACGGCCTGGGCACCCAGGGCGGGCCCACGGCGCGGCTGGAACTGCTGACCGCCGCCGGCTTCAAGGGGGCGGTGGTCGCCGCCGACACGGGCCTCAACCTGGTACTGGCCGGCTTCAAGAGCTGACAAGTCGGACGTATAGGACGCATGCCTCCGGGGTATCCCGGGGGCATGGCCACCGTGACGCACGAACGCACGTTCAACGCGGCCGGCACCGAACTGGCCGGGGATCTCACCCTGCCCGACGACGCGTACGGGATCGTGCTCTTCGCCCACGGCAGCGGCAGCTCCCGGCACAGCCCGCGCAACCGGGCCGTCGCCGCCGAGCTGAACCGGCGCGGCCTGGGCACGTTGCTGACCGACCTGCTCACCCACGACGAGGAGGATCGGCGCTTCGACATCGGCCTGCTCGCCGACCGCCTGATCGGTCTCGTCGACTGGCTGGTCGGGGCCTACCCCACCGCCCGGATCGGCCTGTTCGGGGCCAGCACGGGCGCCGCCGCCGCGCTCGTCGCCGCCGCGGCGCGTCCCCGGCCCGTACGGGCGGTGGTCTCCCGGGGTGGCCGCCCCGACCTGGCCGGGCCCGCGCTCGTCCAGGTGAGCGCGCCGACGCTCCTGCTGGCCGGCGGGAACGACCAGACCGTGATCGAGATCAACGAGGAGGCCCGCAACGCCATGACGGTCACCGCCGAACTGCGCGTCGTGGCCGGCGCCACCCACCTGTTCGAGGAGCCCGGCGCCCTCGACACCGTCGCCGAGGAGGCCGCCGCATGGTTCGCGACGCACCTGCGCTGATCTTCGAGAACCGCGACGACGCCGGCCGCCAGCTGGCCGACGCGGTCGCCGCCCAGCTGCCCCGCCACCCCGGCCCGGCCCCGCTCGTGCTGGCCCTCCCGCGCGGCGGCGTGCCGGTCGCCGTCCACGTGGCCGCCCGCGTCGGCGGCGAACTGGACGTGGTCATCGCCCGCAAGATCGCCGCACCCGGCCGTCCCGAGTACGGCCTCGGCGCGATCGCCGAGGACGGCCCGCCCGTCTTCGACGAGCCGGCCCTGGCCGCCCTGGGCCTGACCCCGTCCGATCTGACCCCGGCGGTGGTGGAGGAACGCGCGGAGCTGGCCCGCCGTACCCGCGAATACCGGGCCGACCGGCCCACCCCGGACCCCACGGCCCGCGAGGTCGTGGTCGTCGACGACGGCCTGGCCACCGGCGTCACCGCCCGGGCCGCCCTGCGCTGGCTCCGGGGCCGCCACCCCGCCCGCCTGATCCTGGCCGTCCCGGTCTGCGCCCCACCGGCCCGGGACGCGCTGACCGGCGACGCCGACGCGGTGATCTGCCTGAGCGCCCCGGCGGAGTTCCGCGCGGTCGGCCAGTGGTACCACGACTTCACCCAGCTGACCGACTTCGACGTCGCCCGCGCCCTGCGAGGTTTCGCCGCCACCTGACCGGGCAGGAGCTTGTTCATGCGTACGGGCCTGCTCGCCGGAGCCGCAGCCGGGGCCGCCGGCACCGCGGCCCTGAACGCCGCCACCTACCTCGACATGGCCCTGCGGGGCCGCCCCGCCAGCCCGGCCCCGGAGGACTCGATCGAGGCCCTGCCGGTCTCGATCCCCGGCGACCCGGAAACCCGCGACCACCGCGTCTCGGGCCTGGCCAGCCTCACCGGCATAGCCACCGGCGTCGCCATCGGCGCGGCCTTCGGCCTGCTCCGCCGGGCCGGCCTGCGCCCCGGCCCGCTGGCCGGCACCGCCCTGATCGGCGCCACCACCATGGCCTCGACGAACGCGTCGATGATCGCCCTCGGCGTCACCGACCCTCGCCACTGGTCGGTCACCGACTGGCTGAGCGACGCCCTCCCCCACCTGGCCTACGGCGCCGTCACCGACGCGGTGCTGCGAGCCCTGGACCGCTGACGGCTCCCGCCTCGTTCGACGTCATACACCGCCAGCGCCTGTTTCGTACCTGGGGTGGGTCCAGGTTTCGTCCGGTAGGGGCCCAGGCGGAAGCTGGCCAAGCCGCAGCACCGCCTCAGGGACGAAACAGGTGCTAGGCCGGGGGCTTCTTGATGCCGCCGGCACTCGCGAGACTGACGACCTCGGCGGCCACTGTCACCATGGCCGTAAGAAGCTTTTGAAGCTGACCGGCATCTCGTCGCAGCCGTTCGAGGTCCACTGCTTCCTCGCTCGACGCGGCCGACAGCGCAACCTGGCGCATGAAGGCAGAAACCGAAAGTCCGGCCTTTCCGGCGCCGGCCCGAATCGCCGCGGCTTCCTCGGTGGACACTCGAACCGAAAACATGACATCAAGCTTCGCCGGACTTAGGGTCGGCACAGGCTCGCCAACGAGATCGTGCCGCTCGGAGTAGTAGAAGTCAGCCAGCTCTGCCTGGCTCATCTCCTCTGGCTGCTTGCTCACGCGCCCTCCTCCCACGCGGTAATCGGTCGCATCACAGCAGTGGCGGGACGCCATTCGACGACTACCACCACGGTCCTGCCGCCGCGGGTGAGACCAATTGCCACCAGATCGCCGCTGCGCCCTTTCCTGTTCCGATAATATTTCGGCCCACTGTTGAGTACCTGATCTACTTCGGCGGCCGACACGCCGTGCCTCGTGGCGTGCTCGAGATTGTGGTCGTCCCACTCGATGTGCTCTGGCCATATCTCAGGCACAGCCGCCTCCGCGCGTGTCATACACACTACTCGTCATGTCATACACACAGTACGCGGGTAAATATGAGAGATCCGTCACTCTTTCGAGTGAGATCTCGGTGCGTGACGTCAGCGGAGGCGGACGGGAATCGAACCCGCCTGACCCGGATGCCGGGTCACACCAGTTTTGAAGACTGGGAGGGGCACCAGCCACCTGAACGCCTCCGCGCGCGAGCCTAGCGGGTCGCGACGTGCCAGAGTGGGCGGGTGACTCGTCTTACGCAGTACGCCCATGGTGGTGGATGTGCCTGCAAGATTCCGCCGGGGGAACTCGAGGCGGTCGTGGCCGGGCTGGTCGGGGTGACGACGCCGGAAGGACCCGGGGAGCTGCTCGTCGGGCTTGACGACGGGGATGACGCGGCGGTGGTGAAGATTGCCAACGGGACGGCGATCGTGGCCACGGCCGATTTCTTCACGCCGGTGGTGGACGACGCGTACGACTGGGGTCGTATCGCTGTGGCCAACGCGCTCTCCGACGTCTATGCCATGGGCGGTACGCCCGTCGTCGGCGTCAACCTGCTCGCCTGGCCGCGGGAGGTGCTTCCGATGGAACTGGCCGCCGAGGTTCTGCGCGGTGGGCTCGACGTCGCGGCCGAGGCCTCCTGTCACGTGGCCGGTGGGCACAGCGTGGACGATCCCGAGCCCAAGTACGGCATGGCGGTCACCGGGGTGGCCGATCCGGCTCGGCTCATGCGCAACGACGCCGGGAAGCCGGGGGTGCCGCTCACGCTGACCAAGCCGCTCGGGATCGGCGTGCTCAACAGCCGGCACAAGGCGACCGGTGACGTCTCGGCCGAGGCCGTGGCCGCGATGACCACGCTCAACGCCGACGCCTCGCGGAAGGCGCTCGAGAACGGCGTCGTGTGCGCCACCGACGTGACCGGGTTCGGGCTGCTCGGGCACCTGCACAAGCTCGCCCGGGCCAGCGGGGTCACCGCCCGGGTCGACGCCGCCGCCGTGCCCTATCTGGACGGGGCCCGGCGGGCCCTCAAGGACGGCTACGTCAGTGGGGGCACGCGCCGCAACCTCGACTGGGTGCGGCCGCACCTGGACAGTGATGTCAACGAGGACGAGCTTCTGCTGCTCGCGGACGCGCAGACCTCGGGCGGGCTGCTCGTCGCCGGTGAGGTGCCGGGCTACCCGGTCATCGGCGAGCTCATCCCGGCCCGGGATGGCAAGACCCTGGTCATCGATGCCTGAGGGAGGAACCATGGCGAGCGGGCTGACCGTCGGCGAGGTCGCGGAGCGGGTCGGGCTCACCGTGCACACGCTGCGGTGGTACGAGCAGGAGGGCCTGGTCGACCCGGTCGAGCGGGACACCGCCGGGCGCCGCCGCTACAGCGACGCCGACCTGGGGTGGCTCGAGCTGCTGATCCGGCTGCGGACGACCGGCATGCCGGTGCGCGACATGCGGCGCTACGCCGACATGGTCCGGGCCGGCGACGACACGGTCGGCGACCGGCTGCGGCTGTTCGTGGAGCACAAGGAGCGGGTGCTGGCCCGCATCGCCGAGCTCCAGGCCGACCTGGCCGTCCTCGACGCCAAGATCGAGATCTACGGGGAGCTCGATCGGCAGCAGCGTGAGGTCACGTCCGCCGTTCGTTAAGCTGATCACGCTGGGCGAGGCGCTCCCGCTGCGGCACCACCGTGTACTTCGGGTCCTTGGCCGACGCCACGCCGGCCTCGAACACGCCGAAGCGGGTCAGGGCCGAGCCGGCCAATAGGGACAGGCCCGAGAGGGCCGACACGGCACGTGAGCGGCGGCCGAGCACCGCACCGACCGCTCCGGCCGCCGTGAGCAGGCGGGCCGCCTTGAGCAGCTTGCCGGGGCGGCCCCGCTGGTAGGGCTCGCTGAGCAGCCCGTGGCCGTGTTCGACCTGGTGGCCGGCGACCAGTTCGATGCCCGCGCCCAGCACCGCCATCCGCCGGGCCGGCGTGCCGGGCGCCGCGATCAGGCCCACGCCGGCCCCGCTGGCCAGCGCGCTGCCGGCGAACATGAACGGCAGTTCCGGGTGGACCGCGTTCCAGCTCGGCACGGCCGTGTCCGCGAAGAGCACCGCGGTGTAGGTGGCCAGCGCCGGAGCGAGCGCCGCGGCCCCGTACCCGGCGAGGTCGCCCACGGGCGGCAGCAGCCGGCGAAGCAGGCGGGACGGGAGCAGCGGCGCGAACTCGGCCGCCCCGGCGACCGCCGCCACCCCGCCGAACGTGGCCAGCAACCACGTGCCGACCGACATCGGCGAGGTCGGCTTGGCCACCCGCAGCATGTGGTGGAAGCGTTCCGGCCGGCCCAGGTCGATGATCAGGAAGTACGTGCTGGCGCCGAGCGCGCCGAGCGTCGTGAGGCGCCCCGCGCGGCGCAGGTTCGTGTTCCCGGTGGCCTGCCCGCCCGCCGCCAGCAGCGCCGACCCGGCGGCCAGGCCGCCGGTGAACAGGTACGAGGCGATGTCGTGGGTCCACACCGGCGGCCGGACGATCGGGCGCCCGTAGTACGACTCGAACTCCGCCTCGGGCACCATGGAACGGTCTTTCATCAGCGCCTCCCGGCGAAGGCCACGACGGCCGAGGCGGCCATGGCCAGCGCGGCCAGCCCGGCCCGCTTCCACATCTTCGGCAGGTCACGGGTGGCCACGATCGGGTCGGGCGGCAGCCCGTACACCTCGGGCTCGTCGAGCAGCAGGAAGAACGCCCCGTCCCCGCCGACGCCGTTGTTCTCGTCGTGTCCGTAAAGCCGCGCCGCCGGAACACCCTGAGAATGGAGGTCGGCGACCCGCTGCTCGGCCCGGGTGCGCAACTCCGACAATTCGCCATACTGGATGGATTCGGTCGGGCACGCCTTCGCACAGGCCGGCGTCAGACCGTCGCCGATACGGTCGTAGCACAGCGTGCATTTCCAGGCCCGCCCGTCGTCCTCACGACGATCGATCACGCCGTACGGACAACCGGAAACGCAGTAACCGCAACCGTTGCAGATGTCCTGTTGCACCACGACGGTGCCGAACTCCGTACGGAACAGAGCGCCGGTCGGACAGACATCCAGGCATCCCGCGTGCGTGCAGTGCTTGCACACGTTCGACATCATCAGCCAGCGGAAATCCGACGTCGGCCCCGGCGACGCCTTGCCCGGCAGCTCCGTCGTCGGCATTCCCAGGAACTGAGGTCCGGCCGTGTCGCCGAGAACGTCACCGGTGACCGGCTGCTCGATGAACGCGACGTGGCGCCACGAATTCGCCGACAGGCCGCCCGTGTTGTCGTACGAATGACCCAGGAGATTGAAACCGTCGTCCGGGACCGCGTTCCACTCCTTGCACGCGACCTCGCACGCCTTGCATCCGATGCAGACGGAGGTGTCGGTGAAGAAACCCATGCGCGGGGGCGCGTCGACGTAACCGGCGTCGGTCGCCGGGTCGATCGGCCCGTACAGGCTGTTACTTCCCACTGTCGTCCTCCAGCCCGGCACGGCGGCGATAGTCCTGCACGTACGCGAGCAGGCCCGGACCGGCGGGCCGTCGCCCGGCCCGGATGTCACACGTGCCGACCTTGCTCTCCTGGATCAGCACGTTCGGGTCGAGGGTGATGCCGATCAGGTCGTTCGCCGAGTCGCCGGTGACCACGCCCTCGCTGCCCCAGTGATAGGGCATCCAGAGCTGATGGACGGTACGGCCCTCGATCCGCAACGGCCTCAGCCTATCGGTGACCATGACCCGGGCCTCGATGGCCGCCCGCGCCGTCACGATGTGCGCCCATCCCATGTGGGTCAGGCCGCGTTCCTCGGCCAGGGCCGGCGAGACCTCGACGAACATCTCCGGCTGCAATTCGGAGAGGTACGGCAGTTGGCGGCTCATCCCGCCGGCGGTGTGGTGCTCGGTGAGGCGGCTCGTGCTGAAGACGTACGGGAACACCTCGGCGTGCCGATCGGGCGCGCTGGGGTTCGTCAGGTTGTCGGTCCGGTCGTACACCTTGCGGGTCGGGTTGGCCTGCTGGCCGTAGAGCGGATTGGCCACCCCGGACTCGGCCGGCTCGTAGTGCGTGGGCATCGGGCCGTCGATGAGCCCGCTCGGCGCGTACAGCCAGCCTTTGCCGTCGCCCTGCATGATGAAGGCGTCGTCGCCGGAGATCGCCTCGACGCCGGAGGCGCCCTCGGGCGGCCGGTACGACGGCGGTTTGGTCTTCTCGAAGTCGGGGACGTCCTCGCCGGTCCACTCCCCGGCGGCCTCGTCCCACCAGACGTACTTCTTCCGCTCCGACCACGGCTTGCCGTCCGGGTCGGCCGAGGCCCGGTTGTACAGCGTGCGCCGGTTGGCCGGCCAGGCCCAGCCCCACTCGGGGGCGACGTAGTTCTGCTCGCCGCCCGGTTTACGCCGAGCGGCCTGGTTGACGTCGTCCTTGTAGACGCCGGTGTAGATCCAGCAGCCGCCGGAGGTGGAGCCGTCCGGCTTCATCTCCGTGAACGAGCTGAGCAGCTTGCCGCTCGTCAGGTCGTACCCGTTGATCTCTTTGAGCACGAGAGAGGCGTCCGGCTCGTCGTCGCCGTACTCCCAAGTCAGGTTTTTGATGCCCTCGTCTCGTGACTTGCCGGAATCGTGCAGGCGGGCCCGCAAACGGCGGCCGAGGTGGTAGAAGAACCACAGCTCACTGCGCGCGTCGCCCGGCGGGTTCACCGCTTTCTCACGCCACTGCAGCAGCCGCTGGGTCTGGGTGAACGTGCCCTCCTTCTCCACGTGGGAGGCAGCCGGCATGAAGAAGACCTCGGTCTTGCACTGCTCCGGCACGATCTCGCCGGTCTCCACCTCGGGACCGTTCTTCCAGAACGTGGCGCTCTCGATCATGAACAGGTCGCGCACCACCAGCCAGTCGAGGTTGGCCATGCCGAGCCGTTGCGCGCGACCGTGGGCCGACCCGACCGCGGGGTTCTGCCCGAGCAGGAAGTACCCCTTGATCTTGCCGTCGATCATGTCGAGGACCTGCTGGTACGTGCCGTGGTCGCCGGTCAGGCGCGGCAGCCAGTCGTACCCGTAGTCGTTCTCCTCGGTCGCCGCGTCACCCCAGTACGACTTGAGCAGGCTCACCGCGTACGACTTCGCGTTGGCCCAGAAGCCCTTCTGCTCCGGATGCCGGATCGCGTCGATCCACTGGTCGAACGTCTCGTGCTGGGTGACATGCGGCATCGGCAGGTAGCCGGGCAGCAGGTTGAACAGCGTCGGGATGTCGGTCGAGCCCTGGATGCTGGCGTGTCCGCGCAGCGCCATGACGCCACCGCCGGGCCGGCCCATGTTGCCCAGCAGCAGCTGGATGATGGCGCCGGTCCGGATGTACTGCACGCCCACGCTGTGCTGCGTCCAGCCCACCGAGTAGACGAGCGCCGTCGTGCGCTCCCGCCCCGAATTAGCCGTCCAGGCCTCACAGACCTCCAGGAACTTGTCTTGGGGTACGCCGCACAGGCGCTCCACGACCTCGGGCGTGTAGCGCGCGTAGTGCCGCTTGAGGATCTGGTAGACGCAGCGCGGATCCCGCAGCGTCGGATCGCGGGGAACGTCGGCCGGGATGGGCGGGCCGTGCGACTCCTGCTCGAGGCCGGAGGCGGTCTCCCGGTCGACGTGCGACTCGCCCTCCTCCTGGCCCTCATCCTGCTGACCCGCGTACTGCCAGCTCGACTGGTCGTACGCCCGGGTCTCGGGGTCGAAGCCGGAGAACAGCCCGTCCAGCTCCTCGGTGTCCTGGAACTCCTCGCTGACGATCATGGACGCGTTGGTGTACGCCAGCACGTACTCCCGGAAGTCCTTCTCGTTCTCGAGGATGTAGTTGATCACTCCACCCAGGAACGCGATGTCGGCCCCGGCCCGCACCGGCACGAAGCTGTGCGCCAGCGCGCTGGTCCGGGTGAACCGCGGATCGACGTGAATGATCTTCGCGCCGCGCTTCTTGGCCTCGATCACCCACTGGAAGCCCACCGGGTGCGCTTCCGCCATGTTCGAACCCTGGATGATGATGCAGTCGGCGTTCGCCAGATCCTGGAGGAATCCGGTGGCCCCGCCACGGCCGAAAGAGGTTCCCAGACCGGGAACGGTGGCGGAGTGTCAAATACGGGCCTGGTTCTCGATCTGAATGGCCCCGATCGCCGTGAAGAGCTTTTTGATCAGATAGTTCTCTTCGTTGTCCAGCGTCGCGCCGCCCAGGCTCGAGATGCCCAGCGTACGGTTCAGGGGACGCCCCTCGGCGTCGTTGTCCTCCCAGGTCTGCTCGCGCGCGGCGAGCACCCGGTCGGCGATCATGTCCATGGCCGTGTCGAGGTCCAGGGACTCCCACTCGGTCCCGTACGGCCGCCGGTAGAGCACTTTCTGCTGCCGGCGGTCCGTGGTGACCAGGCTCTTGCTGGCCGAGCCCTTGGGGCAGAGCCGCCCCCGCGAGATGGGGCTGTCCGGGTCGCCCTCGATCTGGACGACCTTCTCGTCCTTCACGAAGACCCGCTGCCCGCAGCCGACCGCGCAGTAGGGGCACACCGACTTGGCCACCCGATCGGCGGTCTCGGTACGCGCCGTGAGCTCCTTGGACCGGTCGGACTGGGCCGCGGCACCACGCCCGAGCGGGTCGGTCCCGGTCAACTGCCGGTAGACCGGCCAGCCCTCGATCCAGGTCCGCACGCCCACGACTCAGACCTTAACCCCCACACCGAAGATCCGCACGTGATACTGAAGGGCGATGGTCCCACCCGAAGCACCAGTGATGCGCCGCTGCCCCCGCTGCGGCCACCTCACGCGCGCCGACCGCATGGTCAAGGGCTTCGGCCGCGACTGCGCCACCCAGCTGGGCCTGACCGGCCGCTCCATCGACACCGGCCACGAGGGCCCCGACCTGCTCGACGTCCTCCGCGAGCAACTGGACGAGGAAGACGCCTGCGACGGCTGGGACCGCCCGGCCGACCGCCCCTAGTCGTTCCAGATGACGCCGAACGCCGCGAGCACCCCCATCGCGATGAACGCCCCGCCGACCACGAACGCCAGCACCTGGGTGAAGACGGACTGGAAGGCCGCCTCCCGCGGGCCGGTCGCACGCCCGAAGACCTCCCGGCTCGCGCGCGAGCCGGATCTCACGAACCGCAGGCGACCGACGATCACGGCGACGCCGGCGACCGCCATCAGCCCGTAGAGGATGCGCTCCATGGTGGCCTATCCGTCGGTGGGCAGCGTCGGGAGCAGGGTACGGCTACGACCGGGCCGGGGGTACGCCTCGGCCGCCGCGGCCAGGCGCTGCGCGTGGTCGCGCTGCCGCTGCCAGTGCCCGTAGAGCGCCCCCGCTGCGACAACCGGTCGACCTCGCTGATCGTCTCGGGGGCGACGTCACCCGGCGGGGCGTCCCGCCACGGCGTACCCGGCAGCGGCATGAAGGTGTGGGCGTGGATCCGGGCTCCCAGATCCGCGAGCTCCCGGGCTAGACCCAGCGACGCGTCCACGTCACCCTGATCCTCCCCCGGCATCCCGAAGATCATGTCCACGTTGATCTGGAACCCCTCCTCGATGCCGAGGCGCGCGGCCCGCCGTACCTCCTCGACGCCGTGCCCCCGCTTGGCCGCACCCAGCACCCGGTCCGACCCGGACTGCGCACCCACGATGATGTTCTTGTTGTCGCAGTACTTCTTGACCAGCCGCAACGCCTCCCGGCTGACATGCTCGGGCCGGATCTCACTCGGAAACGAGCCGAAGAAAACCCGTCCGTTCGGCCCGATCCCCTCCCGGCAGGTGGCCAGCAGCTCCTCGACGGCGGCCAGGTTCGGCTCGTCACTCCGACTGCCGTAACTCATCGCCGTGGGCGTGATGAACCGAACGTCGCGAAGCCCACGCTCCCGCATCCGATCCACATGCCACCGCACGTTCTCCACGCTGCGATGCCGAAACCGCGCCGAGAACATGAACGGCGTCTGGCAGAACCGGCACGCGTAGACACAACCCCGGGTGATCTCGAGCGCGTTGAACCGCCCCCATTTGAGCGCGAACCCCGGAAAGTCGTTGAGATCCCGCTGCCTGGCCTTGCCGCTCCGCTTCACCTCGCCGGCCGCGTCCCGGTAGGCCAGCCCGGTGATCCCGGCCGGATCCCCTTTGGCGTCGACCAGGCTCAGCAGGGTGGACTCCCCCTCGCCCACGGCCGCCATGTCCCACCCGGCGTCCAGCGTCTGCACCGGCTCGGCGGTGGCGTGCACTCCCCCGGCCAGATGCGTGACGTTCGGCCCGTCGGCGAGCCCGCGGATCTGCTTCAGCTCCTCGGCCAGCGCCGCCGCATCGGGCGAGTAGAAGGACCAGAGCACGAGGGTACGGACGTCGCCCGCCTCCCGGATGTGCCGCGCGGTCTCCTCCACGTCAGCCCCGAACCGCACCTCGTACCGGGTGGCGGTCTCGTGCTCACCCAGCGCGCCCAGCAGCACATGGAAGCCATACGTCACCGCCTTGCGGTAACGCAGCACCAACACCAGCTCCGGCTCCATGGCCGCGATTTTGCCAGAGCTCGCGGCGAGCCGGGTGGTGCCGCCCTTGCCGTTGGTGCCGGAGCCCAGCGCGCCTTGGCGCCACTCTCGACGGCCAGTCCCCCGTCCGTCACGGCCACGACCGTACCGGGGCCCCGATGGCCCGGGCAGTGCTCGGAAGCCGCCTTGCGACAGGAGGCGGCGGTGGCCCTCGACCGGCGGGAAAACCGGGATGGATTTCGACATTGAACCCGGCGGTTCAGTGTTCTATGGTGAACCACATGGTTCAGCAAGCGGCCCTCGATCGCGTCTTCTCAAGCCTGGCCGACCCGGTACGGCGTGAAGTTCTGATCCGGCTCGGTGAAGGGCCGGCGACCGTGGGGCAGCTGGCCGAGCCGGCCGGGATGAGCCTGACCGGGATGAAGAAGCACCTGCGGGTGCTCGAGGAAGCCGGGCTCATCGTCACCGAGAAGGTCGGGCGGGCGCGGGAGTGCCGGCTCGCGCCGGCGCCGCTGGACGACGCCATGAACTGGATCAGCTTCTACCAGCGTCTCTGGGCTCGCCGCCTGGACGGGCTGGACGTCTACTTCACGCTCCGGAAAGGGAACGGCGACCATGACGCTTGACATGCGAGTGACGCGGCAGCTGCCGGCGACGCCCGAGGAGGTCTTCGACGCGTACACCGACGCCGAGAAACAGAAGATCTGGTTCAGCATTCTCGATGAGGAGCCCGGCATCGTCGAGATCGAGGTGGACCTGCGGGTCGGCGGCCGGCAGACCGCGGTGTGGGGCCCCAGCCCGGACGCGCTGTTCCGCGAGACCCAGACCTTCGTCGAGATCGACCGGCCGCACCGGCTGGTCACCGACTCGACCGGCTCCGGCCCGGACGGCACCACCATGACCACCCGCATCGAGATCACCTTCGAACCCCACGACGGCGGCACCCTGATGACCGTCGTCCAGAGCGGCTTCCCCGCCCCCGAGATCCGCGACTTCTTCACCGGCGAGGTCTGGACCGGCGCGCTCGATCGCATCGAGGCCTTCCTGACGGCGAAGAGCGATGCCTAAGACCGTCCTTCTCATTCTCGCCGTCGCCGTCGCGGTCGCCGTCAACCTCCTGGTGTACGCCGTGGGGCGCGCCGCCGGGGGAACCTTCCGCTTCACCACGTCGGGGGAGCCGGCCGAGGTGGACGCCCTCACCGTCGCCGGGTTCAGCGCCGTTCCGTTGCTGATCGGCTTGACTGCGGTGGCCCTGCTCGGCCCGTGGGCCGCCCGCACCGCGCTGGTTCTGGCCCCGCTGCTGGCCCTGGCCACCATCCCGCTGCTGACCCTGCCCGCCGACTTCGACACGGTCAGCACCGTGACGCTCGCCCTCTGCCACCTCACGCTCGTCCCGTTCGCCGTGGCCGCGATCCGCGCCCTCGCGCCGCTCCCTCGGCGGGTTCGGTTAACCGAACCCGCCGACTAGGCCGTGTTTCGTAGCGGCGTCGATGTTGAGGCGTGTTGGTGATCGATAACAGAAGAGGTCTCCGGTAGTTGGTTCAGCGACCAAGCTAGAACTTCACACCGGAGACCTCGTGCCGAGCGTAGCGGCAGCGAGGCGACACGACCTGACCGACATGCAGTGGGCGGTTCTCGAGCCGTTGCTGCCTGCGGGAACGGGTCGTGATCGGCCGCGCAGATGGACCATCAGAGTGATCATTGACGGGATTCGGTGGCGGGTGCGGACCGGCTCGCCCTGGCGGGACGTGCCCGAGGTGTACCCGCCCTGGCAGACCCTCTATCGATGGTTCCGCCGTTGGCAGCGTGACGGCGTCTGGGAACAGATCTTGGCTCTATTGCAGGCTCGGGCGGACGCGGCCGGGTTGATCGGCTGGACCGTCAGCGTGGACTCGACCATCAGCCGCGCCCATCAGCACGCGGCTGGAGCTCGCCGTGATGGCCACGCTCAGAAGGAGCCGCCCGGTGGCGTGCGGGCCGAGCCGGCAGATCACGGACTCGGCCGATCTCGGGGCGGCTGGACCACCAAGACGCACCTGGCCTGCGAACAAGGCCGCAAGCTGATGGCAGTGATCGTGACTGCCGGACAACGCGGCGACAGCCCGCAGTTCATCACGGTGCTGGCCAGACTCCGCGTCGCTCGGATCAGTGGCGGCAGGCCACGCACGCGGCCGGACACCGTCCTCGCCGACAAGGCATACACGTCCAAGGCCAACCGGGCTCACCTGCGCTCGCGTGGCATCCGAGCATGCATCCCCAGCAAGACCGACCAGGACGCGCACCGCAAAGCCAAAGGGTCGAAAGGCGGGCGCCCGCCCGCCTTCGACCCCGAGGTCTACCGCCTGCGCCACGCTGTCGAGTGCGGCATCAACCAGCTCAAACAACACCGCGCCATGGCCACCAGGTACGACAAACTCGCCGTACGCTACGAAGCCACCCTCACCATCGCCGCCATCAACCAATGGCTCCGCGCACTACGAAACACGGCCTAGCTTGAGTTTTAACCTGTTCGGCGTGGCCGTGGAGTGGTTGAGGGCTTCTTTCTGGGTGTGCTTTTCGGGCGATCGTTCCTGGTGACGATGT